>ONBB01000020.1 GCA_900315935.1 uncultured Bacteroidales bacterium | reverse complement strand
CGCCGAGGCCAACATGGTCGGCATCGCCGCCGGCCTGAGCCTCTGCGGCAAGGTGCCCTTCATCGGGGGCTTCGCCGAGTTCGTCACCGGCCGCGTCTACGACCAGATACGCCAAGTGGTGTGCTACTCGAACAAGAACGTCAAGATCTGCGGCTCGCACGCCGGCATCTCGCTCGGCGAGGACGGCGCCACGCACCAGACCATGGAGGACATCGCCCTGATGAAGGTGCTGCCCAACATGACCGTGCTGGTGCCCGCCGACTTCAACCAGGCCAAGGCCGCCACGCTGGCCGCCGCCGAGCACGTCGGGCCCGTCTATCTGCGCCTCGGCCGCTCCAAGATGCCCTGCTTCCTGCCGGAAAATGAGAAGTTCGAGATCGGCAAGGCCCAGCTGCTGATCGAGGGCAAGGACGTGACCCTCTTCGCCTGCGGCCACCTTGTGTGGGAAGCCCTGCAGGCCGCCGAGCAGTTGGAGAAGGAAGGCATCAGCTGCGAAGTCATCAACATCCACACCATCCGCAAGACCGGCGCCGTCGTCACCTGCGAGGAGCACCTCTTCAACGGCGGCCTCGGCGACAGCGTGGCCCAGACCCTCGCCCTCCACTGCCCCACGCCGATGGAGTATGTGGCGGTGGATGACAAGTTCGGCGAGAGCGGCACCCCCGACGAGATGCTCACCAACTACCACCTCCGCGCCGCCGACATCATCGAGAAGGTGCATGCCGTGCTGAAGAGAAAATAATAATGGTCGCTTCGCTCAAAATTATAAGAAAATTGGCTTCAAAATTATAAAAGCGATACTCTTATAATTTTCTGAATGAATTTTCTTATAATTTTGAGGCCGAAGGCCGACCACAAATGACAACAACGATGGATAACCCCTTTCCCAACTATACGCATTTCTGCCAGAGCTGCGGCATGCCGCTCAGCGACGAGGTAGTGAGCGACAACCCCGACTACTGCAAGTACTGCCACGCCGACGGCCACTTCACGCAGGACTGCACCATGGAGCAGATGATTGAGGTCTGCGTGCAGTTCCTCGACGAGTTCAACAAGAACACGGGCCTCAACCTCACCGCCGACGAGTACCGCGAGCAGCTCCGCCAGTACTTCCCAACGCTCACGCGCTGGCAGAAGTAGCCCGCCGAGGCGTGAAAACGCACCGCGCATATCTGCGGGGGCACGAATCGGCCCGGCAAACGCACCCCGTATATATGCGAGGCCGGTTTTCAGCCGGAAAGTGCGCTCCGCATCGATGCGCGGTCGATTTTCACCCGGAAAGTGCTCCCCGCATATATGCGCGACCGATTTTCGCACCGAAAGTCCACCCCGCATATATGCGCGGTGAAAATGACTGAATGAAACAATAAAATGAAGTAAAACAACAAACACATTCAGACAATGAAGAAGATAGTGCTCCTATGCGCTGCCCTGCTTGCCCTGGCTGCCAATGCATTGGCGCAATATGAGGAGTTTGATTCATTTATTATCATCGATTCAAATGGTGTGGCACGCCAGATAACATGCAAACTTCCTATTTGTGATAGCGACGATGTGTACACTGTTGTTGAAGTCGACCCGGAGTTTCCTGGCGGATTAGATTCGATGTATGCTTTTATCCGACGCAATATCAACCTAAAGAAGGTTGGACAATGTGACGCAACAGGGAAAATATATGTTGGAGTGATTGTCGAACCCAATGGTTCTCTTTCTGATATACGGATAATGCGTGATATAGGATGCGGTATTGGTGAGGAAATCGCACGTATAGTAGGAGTGATGCCGAAATGGAAACCCGGTATTCATCGAGGTAAGTCCGTAAGGGTACGTTATTATTTCGCATTTCCTTTTACCCTCCCTTATTTAAAAGAAAATCAATGAACATCTCAGTCTTCTGCGGGGCGTCGCTCACGAGCGCGGTGAAAATGCACGAATATTCATTTCATTACCACAAGAAACAATGCTGCAACTGAACAAAGTACATCACATCGCCATCATCTGCTCCGACTATCGGCGGAGCCTCGAGTTCTACACATGTGTCCTCGGCTTGCGCGTCCTCGCCGAGCACTACCGTGCCGAAAGGCAATCGTACAAGACCGACCTGGCCTTGGGCGAGGATTACGTCGTCGAGTTGTTCTCGTTTCCCTCGCCACCACCGCGGCCGACACGCCCCGAAGCCACGGGACTGCGCCATCTGGCCTTCGAGGTCGACGACATCGATGCAGCGGTGAACGAGCTGGACCGTCTCTCCATTTCGCACGAGGCAATCAGGACGGACGAATATACCGACCGCCGGTTCCTCTTTCTTCAAGACCCCGACGGACTGCCAATCGAGCTCTACGAGAAATAACGCGGTGAAAATGCAGAAATGAAACAACAGATTAAACGGAAAAAATATGATAGATGTAACAGACTTTGACAAAGTGGAAGTGCGGGTGGGCACCGTGGTGTCCGTCGCCGAAAACAAGAAAGCACGCCATCCCGCCTATGCGGTCACCATCGACTTCGGTCCCGAAATCGGGCAGAAGAAATCGTCGGCGCAAATCACCGCCCTCTACACTCCCGACGACCTCGTAGGCACGCAGGTGGTCTGCTGCGTCAACCTGCAGCCGATGCACATCGGCTCCGTCAAGAGTGAGGTGCGCATCCTCGGCACCTACTCCGCCCAGGGTGTCGTCCTCCTGCGCCCCACCCACCCCGTGAAGAACGGCGACCGCGTGTTCTGACAACGACACAAAACAGACATAATGAACATAGCAGTCTTCTGCGGCTCGTCGCTGCCGCGTAACAAGGAAATCGTCGAGGCCGCCGCCGTCCTCGGCCGCCGCATCGCGCAGGAGGGGCACACCCTCGTCTATGGCGGAAGCAACCTCGGCCTCATGGGCGTGGTCAGCGGCGCGGCGCTGGAGGAGGGAGGCCGCGTCGTCGGCGTCATCCCCAACCTCTTCAGCGACGACATCATCCACTCGCAGCGCGTCACCGAGCTCGTCCGCGTCGGCAGCATGGCCGAGCGCAAGGAACGCATCCTCGCCCTCTGCGACGCCTTCATCGCCCTCCCCGGCGGCATCGGTACCATCGATGAGGTCTCCGAAGTCATGGTCATGAACCAACTGGGGCTGGTGCGCGACCATAGTGGAGCGAACCACCAGCCCTGGCAGAGGATACTGGACGGCACCTACCGCACCAAGCCCATGATACTCCTCAACATCGACGGCTACTACATCCCCTTCCTCGAGCAACTCCGCCTCGTCAAAGAGGAGGGCCTGATGCGCAGCGACGCTGGCCTGGTGGCGGTAAATTCTGTAGAAGACATTTTTGAACTCCTTGCCCCTGGCGGGGCAGAGATCTCGTAGATCTTGTAGATTACGCTCGTTTCGCTCACGTTGATGTGTCATCAAAAAATCTACAAGATCAACAAGATCTCGTGAGCGCAGCGAGCAGGAGAATAAAGATTAACCGACATGAGCCATCTGTTGAGCAAAAGCAAGTACATCCGCGGCCTCCAGTGCGACCGCGCGCTGTGGCTCGACGTCTTCAACCCGCGCCTCGCCCGCTACACCGCCGAGCAGATGCGCCGCTTCGACCGCGGCCGCGACTTCGAGTACGCCTTCAAGGCCACCTTCCCCGACGGCATAGACCTCAGCGCCGAGCTGAAGCGCAACGTCGACGCCTACCCCGTCCGCACCGCCGAGCTGCTGGATGGAATACACACTCCCTCCCCCCTTCGGGGTACTCCCCCTAACTTAGGGGGAGAGCTGAAGGGTGTTGCAGCTGTCGACGAACACTATCTTGGCTCCTCCCCTAAGCTAGGGGAGGGGGACCGCCGCGAAGCGGAGGTGGAGGAGTGTGAAACTATCACCCTATTCGAGGCTGGATTCCTCTACGACGACGTGCTGGTGCTGGCCGACGTGGTGCAGCAGCGCGAGGACGGCACCCTCGACATCTACGAGGTGAAGAGCGGCACCACCCTCAGCGAGACCTACCGCCGCGACGCCGCCCTGCAGCACTACGTCATCTCGCATTGCCGCAAGATAAACACCTTCAGCATCGTCTATGCCAATCCCGGCGGCGGCTTCATCAAGGAAGAGCTCTCCACCGCCCTGCAAGAACAGCACGGGGAGATAGAAAAGAACATCGCCGCCATGAAGGACATCCTCCGCCACGGCGAGCCCGCCACACCTACCGGCCAGCACTGTCTAGAACCCTACGCCTGCCCCTACCAGCACTACTGCGCCCAAGGCGTCAGGCAGATGTCGCTGTTTGGATAAAAAAAAGAGCCCCTTTCTTTTAGGGGCTCTTTACTTTTATTGTTCGACGCATGGATTCGCTTGGATTGACAAAGACAATCCTTTTAGATCTTGCGGATTATATGTCCACGTGGTTTCTTTCTCATAGACACCTTGGAACGTAATCTGGCAATTGATGCTCACAGTGTTGTTCTCATCGTTTACAGGATTGTCGGTATACTGAGAGGAAGACCAATGGATATAGTTCGGCTTGACTGGACGGACTGTCTGTGCATCCACCTGTTCTGTGAAGTAATTTCTCTGTGTCTCGTCGGCCAGCATATCAGCGGTGTAGGCGTAGGTGCTGTCTTCGATGATTCGCCATGTGGCATCGCCGCCGACACGCTCGATGACGATATGGAATGTCGGCATGTTCATTGTGCATCCTGCCGGCTTCTCGGTGGAGGCGGCATCGATTATCAGACGACGTCCGTTAGCCCCGTAGCTGGTTGTAAACCGCTTCACGTTAGTAGTAAGGCTGCCCAATGGGACGGTTTGCCCGTCGAAGGTGAATGTGGCATTAGTGATTGTCGGTGAAATCGGAACATCCGGCGTGCTGGGATTGTTTGGTGAATCTGTTGTGCCATCGTCCTTGTTGCAGGCAGAGAAAGTCAGGGCTGCCGTGAAAAGCAGCATGAAGATTGTTTTGGTTCTTGTTTTCATTTTGATTGATTTGTGAGTTAAAAAGATGATGTACCAAGGATATGCACATAAAAAGAGCGTGGGTACTTTTTGGTCTCCATCGGTCATTCTGAGGTCTTCGACTACCTACTTCACCAGATTACAACGTATAAAGCCCACGCCAAAAAGGCGGGAGCGTCGTTGCTTGTCCCTGGTGAAGTTGAAAAGTGTCGAAGTTTTCAGAATGACCAGATAAGCTCGTTTCGCTTCTTTCCTATTCTATGATGTGCATATTAAAACTATGCGTTGTGCTTCATTGGCAGTGGGTTTGGTTAATACTTATTTGAAAAGGTCGGCATGGGTGCCGGTATTGTCAAGACCCCGCTAGACGCAGAGCTTCACATCCTTTGTAAAACGTTTGGTATAGACAACCTCGTACATCAGCCGAGAATCTGTGCAAACATCTCTTTGGCGTTGGCGGCATGGTAGACGCGCCCGTTGGCAATGTCGTCCATAGCCTCACGATAGGCAGGAGTTGCGGTGATGTCAAACTCGTTACCCATATCTTCCACCTTCACATTGCTTACTCCACGCATTTGCAATAACAGGTTGCGCAGAATGTCGATGACATTCCGATTGTCAGCATTGAGTGTTATCTGTACGGTATCCATAATGTTGAGTTTTTTTAGTTCGCCGGGAAGGCAATCTCGCGCTCGATGACCTGGTAGGGCACGTTGTTGCGGTAGATGGTCTGGCGGACCCAGTTGTCGTCTTCGTCGTATTCGTAGACGTAGCTGTGCTTCCAGTTGAGGTGCTCGTCGTAGTTGAACGAGGAGACCTCTATCAGGTTGTCGTGGTCGTCGTAGTAGTAGGTGGTGAGGGCCGAGAGGAACTCGTCGGCGTCGTAGAAACGCCACTCGATGCGGTTGCCGCGGGCGTCGTACTTGTAGAGGTAGTGCTGCATCAGCTCGCCGTCGCGGTTATAGAACTCCATCTCGGTGCAGTTGCCTTTGGAGTCGTACTTGTAGGTGCGCTTCTCGGTCATTTCGCCGTCACTGTCGAAGCTCTGCTCCTCGACCTTGAGGCCGTTGGCGAACTTGCTGCTCTCCTTCTTGGTCATCTGGTTGCCGAGGAAGACGGTGCGCTCGATGCGGTTGCCGTCCTTGTCGTTGAGGTAGGCGGTGCGGCCGGTGAGCATCTTCTCGCGGTTGTATTCGTTCCAGCCGAGGCTGTAGCCGTTGACATCGAAGAAGTAGCTGTACCAGGTGTAGTCGTCGGCCTTGGTGCGGAACTTGTCGGCGAAGTTGCCGCGTTTGTCGAAGGTGATGCTGTCGATGCACACCAGCTGGCGGCCACCGTCGCGTCCACCGCGGAGGTTGTAGGTGTACTCAATCACATAGAGGGCCGGGCCGTTGATACCCATCTCGGTACGGGAGTTCTTGCGGTTCTTGGGACCTGCGGCGAAAGCCGTGCCTGCCACGAGCAGGACTAGCATGAGGGCGATATTTTTCTTCATTTTCATCAGTGTTTTCAAAATGCAAAGATACAACTTTTTTCGCGGATGTAACGCGGATATGTTCAATTTATTGTGCGGAGGACATCATTTTGTTTTCCATGGCTTCGAGGCGGGCGATGGTGCGGCGCTCGCGCCAGAAGCGGCTGAAGAAGGGGGCGACGAGGGTGATGGCGGCCGAGATGGCGTAGCCCCACGGGCGCGGGATGAAGGCGCCGAGCCCCTCGGTCTGGGAGACGAAGATGAAACTGGCGCACACCATGGTCATGAACAGCGAGGGCAGCAGGGTGATAAGGCAGGTCCAGCGCGCGCGGCGCAGGTAGAGGAACGAGGTGATGGCCCACAGGGTAACGGTGGCCAGCACCTGGTTGGCCCAGGCGAAGTAGCGCCAGATGGTCTGGAACCCCTGCGCGTCGCGGAAGGAGTAGATGAGTATGCCGCCGGCAATGGTGAACAGCGGCAGGGCCACGAGGATGCGCTTGAGGAAAGGCTTCTGGTCGATGTGGAACATGTCGGCCGCGATGAGGCGTGCCGAGCGCAGGGCGGTGTCGCCACTGGTCACGGCGGCGCTGATGACTCCCAGGATGGTTACCGTGGCCAGCACGGGTGTGAACCACTCGCCCGCGATGACGCCCACCATGGCGTCGCCACCCTTGCCGGCGCAGAGCTCGGGCTTGTAGTGGAAGAAGTAGGCGGCGGCGGCAGCCCAGATGAGTGCCACGATGCCCTCGGCAATCATGGCTCCGTAGAAGATGGGGCGTGCCTGTCGTTCGTTGACCATGCAGCGGGCCATCAAGGGGCTCTGCGTGGCGTGGAAGCCGCTGATGGCGCCGCAGGCGATGGAGACGAACATCATCGGGAAGATGGGGTTGCGCTCGGCCTGGGGATGGCGGTTGTCGAGGCCGTCCCACAGCTCGATCAGCTGCACATCGGGATGCACGAAGAAGGCCACCACGATGAACGCCGCCATCAACAGCAGCAGCAGGCCGAAGACTGGGTATATCTTGCCGATAAGTTTGTCGATGGGCACCAAGGTGGCCACCAGATAGTAGGCGAAGATAATCGCCGGCCACACCCACAGGGGCCAGCCGGGCGTGAACTGGTCGATGAGCAGCTGCGAAGGGGTCTTGACGAACACCGCGCCCACCAGAATCATCATCAGCACGGTGAACCAGCGCATGAACTGCTTGGCGCGGTCGCCGAGGAAGGCGCCGTGCAGCTCGGGCAGCGAGCAGCCGCGGTGGCGCAGCGACATGAAGCCCGAGATGAAATCGTGCACCGCGCCGGCGAAAATCGAGCCGAAGACAATCCAGAGGAACGAGGCGGTGCCGAACTGCGCACCCATGATGGCGCCGCAAATGGGACCCACGCCGGCGATGTTGAGGAACTGGATGAGGAAGATGCGCCATGGTTTCATCGGCACATAGTCCACCCCGTCGGCATGTGCCACCGCCGGTGTACGCCGCCGCGGGTCCACACGCAGTATGCGTTCAATGATACGCGAGTAGACCACGTATCCAAGTATCAGTAATACAACAGATAAGATGAATGTCAGCATAGTGTTTGACGGTTAAAATACGCTGCAAAGGTACGAAAGTTTTTTGAATTAACCTCTGTCTGCTCTCTTCCCAATGGGAGGGGAGAGCCTAGGGGAACGGTAGGGGAATGGTAGGGGAATACAAAGGCACTGGAAGGATATGGAAGCTTATGGAACGTTAGACAATGTTAGAGGAGTATGTTGGTAATCTAGAGGGTTTGTTTTCAGTAGATTAGGTGTGCGTCCAATCCTACTCGGCCACGAGCACGAAGGGCAGGCGGGCCTGGAGACCCTCGCTGCCGGCGATGTAGAGGAGGTCCTGCTCCATGCGGGTGAGGGGCTGAAGGTGTTTGCCGTGGCGGTTCCAGCGCCAGGCCAGCCGCATGCGCGAGAGGAGGTTGAGGTCGTCGTCGACTGGCTCGCCGAGCAGTTCGGAGAGCTGGGTCCAGGTGTCCTTCTCCTTGGGGTATTCCTTGACGGAGTAGTCTTTGATGCCGGCGCGCTCGGCGGCGATGCTGATGGCCAGGTCGAGGCCGCCTAGTGTGTCGACCAACCCGATGCCTTTGGCGTCGGCGCCGGTCCACACGCGGCCACGGGCTATCTGGTGCACTGCGTCGTAGGTCATGCCGCGACCCTCGGCCACGCGGCCCACGAAGACCTTGTAGAAGTCCTCCACGTTGCGCTCCATCATCGCCATGGCGGTGGGGGAGAGGGGGCGCAGGATGGTGAGGCCGTTGGCGTTGCGGTTGGTGGAGACGGTGTCGGTGTTCAGTCCCAGTTTCTGGCGCATCAGCTTGCCCACGTTGGGCAGGGTGCCGAAGACGCCGATGGAGCCGGTGATGGTGGTGGGCTGGGCCACGATGCAGTGGGCCATGCACGACATCTCGTAGCCGGCCGAGGCGGCGAGGTCGCCCATCGAGACGATGACGGGCTTCTTCTCGCGGGCCTGCATCACGGCGTGGGTCATGCTCTCGCTGGCGGTGGCTTGGCCGCCGGGCGAGTTGACACGCAGCACGATGGCTTTCACGTTCTTGTCCTCCGAGGCTTGGCGCAGGGCGCGGACGATGTCGTCGCCGTAGACGGCGGTGCCCATGCCCTTGGAGGTGCCGTCCACCACGTTGCCTTCGGCGTAGATGAGGGCTATGCGGTCGGTGGTTTTGCCGGCGTTGAGCGCGGACTTTTGGTTGGCGGCGTATTTGTCGAGCGGCAGGAGGTGCTTGCCGGCGTACTGGTTTTTGAGCACTCCGCGCACGTCCTCCTCGAAGCAGAGGGCGTCGACCAGGCCGCTGCGCTTGGCGTCGTCGGCCAGGTATCCGCTGAGGCCATCGGCGATGGCGTTGAGGCGCTCGGTGGTGAGGTTGCGGTTGGCGGCAATCTGCTCCGTGGCGGTGCGCCAGATGCTTGATATATAGGCGCGTATCTGCTCGCGGTTGGCGGCCGACATGTGGGTCAGGGTGTAGACCTCGCCGGCGCTTTTGTAGGCGCAACTCTCCGGCCGGATGAGCTGCATCTCGACGCCCAGTTTGTCGAGCAACTCCTTGTAGTACATCACCTCGGCGCCCATGCCGCGGAAGTCGACCATGCCGGCGGGATGCAGGCAGACGCGGTCGGCCAGGGATGCGACATAGTAGCCTCCTTGGGAATAGCCGGCCGAGTAGGCCACCACGGGCTTGCCCACCTCGCGGAAGGCGGCCATCGCGTCGCGCAGCTCGGTGAGCGAACCCCACGAGAGGGCGCTCGCACCCGGGTCTTTGAGGAAGATGCCGCTGATGCGGTCGTCGGTGGCGGCGGCACGGATGGCGCGCGTGGCGTCGACCAAGCCCGTGCTCTTGCCCTCGCCGAGGCTCATCATCAGACCCGACGGCGTGCGGTCGCCGCTGATGCGGGACAGGTCGACGGTGAGGAACGTGTTGCCGCGCACCACGGTGGTGTCGCTGCTGCCGGCGCTGCCGAGGGCTGCCACCATGGCAATCATGATGATGAACATCAGCAGGCCGCCGACAATGGAGACTATCACCACGCCCAGCGCCGAGGCCAGCATGGTCATTCCGAAGGAGAGAGGTTTTTTCATTTAGTTAAGAGTTATGAGTTAAGAGTTAAGAGTTAAGAGTTATGAGTTATGGGTTCTTAATAAGGCGGAGTTCGGAGGTGTTGCTACCCATAACTCCGAACTCCGCTTTCTGAATTCCGAACTGAATTAGAGCTTGTCGTTCGAGCCCAGCACGTTGACAATCTTGTGGATGTAGAGCTTCTTCATGCTCTCGCGGGCGGGCTTGAGATACTGGCGCGGGTCGAAGTGGTCGGGATGCTCGGCCAGGTGCTTGCGGATGGCGGCGGTCATGGCCAGGCGGCTGTCGCTGTCGATGTTAATCTTGCAGACGGCGCTCTTCGAAGCCTTGCGCAGTTGCTCCTCGGGGATGCCCACGGCGGCTTTCAGGGCGCCACCGTTGGCGTTGATGGTGTCCACCTCGTCCTGCGGCACCGAGCTGGAGCCGTGGAGCACGATGGGGAAGCCGGGCAGCTTCTGCTCGACGGCCTCGAGCACGTCGAAAGCCAGGGGAGGCGGCACGAGGCGGCCCGTCTGCGGGTCGACGGTGCACTGCTCGGGGGTGAACTTGTAGGCGCCGTGCGAGGTGCCGATGCTGATGGCCAGGCTGTCGCAGCCGGTTTTGGTAACAAAGTCGATGACCTCCTCGGGCTTGGTGTAGTGGCTCTCGGCGTGCGACACCTCGTCCTCCACACCGGCCAGCACGCCCAGCTCGCCCTCGACCGTTACGTCGTGCTGGTGGGCATACTCGACCACGCGCTTGGTCAGCGCCACGTTCTCGTCGTAGGGCAGGGCCGAACCGTCGATCATCACGCTGGAGAAGCCGCTGTCGATGCAGCTCTTGCAGGTCTCGAAGCTGTCGCCGTGGTCCAGGTGCAGCACAATCTGCGGGGCGGGGCAGCCCAGCTCCTTGGCGTACTCGACGGCACCCTCGGCCATGTAGCGCAGCAGGGTGGCGTTGGCGTAGTCGCGCGCACCCTTGCTCACCTGCAGGATGACGGGGCTCTTGGTCTCGACGGCGGCCTGGATGATGGCCTGCATCTGCTCCATGTTGTTGAAGTTGAAGGCGGGGATGGCGTAGCCGCCGTCGACCGCTTTGCGGAACATCTCACGGGTGTTCACCAGTCCTATTTTCTTATAATCTACCATGATTTGATGTTGTTTTTATATTATGAATGATTTTGCAAAAGTACGAAGATTATTTGACGTGGCCAAATTTATTTGGGGAAGATGCCGAACACGGCGGCACCGCTGCCGGTCATGCTGGCATAGAGGGCGCCTCGGCGGTACATCTCTTCTTTCAATGCCGCAATGGCAGGGTGGGAGGGAAATACGGATTCCTCGAAGTCGTTGACTATCAAGTTGCGCCACTCCTCGATGGGGCGGTGGATGGCTTCGCGGAGGTCTGGACGTGGGCAGCCGAAAAGGTCGCGTTGCAAACCGGTGTATGCCTCCTTGGTGCTCACATGCTCTCCTTCGGGAATCTCTATTACAACTTTCCACTTTCCACTTCCCACTTCCCACTCGATGGGTTCCAACTGGTCGCCGATGCCCGTGGCGTAGGCGGCGCGGTTGCGGATGAAGAAGGCGCAGTCGGCTCCCAGTCGTGCGGCACGTTGCTCCAACTGACTGTCTTCCAGACCTAACGAGAACATCCCGTTGAGCATCTTCAGCGTGAAGGCGGCATCCGAAGAGCCGCCGCCAAGGCCGGCGCCGAAGGGTATGCCCTTCTTCAGCCGGATGGTAACGGAGGGGATGCCAAACTCGTCGTGCAGCAGCCGCCAGGCTTTCATGCAGAGGTTGTCCTCGGGGGTGTTGTCCAGGGCGATGCCGTCCTGATGCATCGCTAGCGGTCCCTCGACAATCTCCAACTCGTCGCAGAGCTCCATCACCGGAAGGAAGAGGGTCTCCAGGTCGTGGTAGCCGTCGGGACGCTTGCCGACGACATGCAGGCCGAGGTTTATCTTACAGTTGGGGAAAGAAATCATTTGTCTTGACTCCTTAACTCCTTGTCGCCTGTCTCCTTGATTTCATCGTAGGCGCGGATGATGTCGGTAACAAGCCGGTGGCGGATGACGTCGCTCTTGTCCAGCTGGATGATGTCGATGCCTTTGACGTCTTTCAGTATCTGCGTAGCCTGGAGGAGGCCGCTCTGCTGGTGGCGCGGCAGGTCGACCTGGGTGAGGTCGCCGGTGATGACGAACTTGGCGTTGCGGCCCATGCGGGTGAGGAACATCTTCAACTGGGCACTGGTGGCGTTCTGCGCCTCGTCGAGGATGACGAAGGCGTTGTCCAGCGTGCGGCCGCGCATGAAAGCCAGCGGCGCAATCTCGATGGTGTTGTCCTCCCAGTAGGAGAGCAGTTTCTGCTGCGGTATCATGTCGCGCAGGGCGTCGTATAGGGGCTGCAGGTAGGGGTCCAGCTTGTCGCGCAGGTCGCCGGGCAGGAAGCCCAGGTTCTCGCCGGCCTCCACGGCGGGACGTGTCAGTATGATGCGGCGTATCTCCTTGTTCTTCAACGCGCGCACGGCCATGGCGACGGCGGTGTAGGTCTTGCCCGTACCGGCGGGGCCGATGGCGAAGACCATGTCGTTCTCGAACACCGAGCGCACCAGCCGTTGCTGGTTGGGGGTGCGGGCCTTGATGAGGAGGCCGTTGCGGCCGTGGACCAGTATCTCGTCGCTCACCTCGGCCTCGGGGCTGCTGCCGCCGCTCTCCATGATTTGCATCACGGCGTTCTCGGTCAGGCGGCCGAACTTGTCGAAGTAGGTCATCATGGCCTGCAGCTTGCCCTCGAACCAGACGATGTCCTCTTCCGACCCGATGGCCTTCAGCATCTCGCCGCGGGCGATGAGCTTGAGTTTGGGGAAGAGCAGGCGCACGAAGTCGAGCATGCGGTCGTTGGTGCCCCAAAAGCGCGCATAATCAAGTTCTTCCAGCGAAAATATCTTCTCTATTGACGGTTCATTCATGCTGTGGGGGGAATCATATCTGCTGCATCACCTGCTGCGCCAGCTCGTTGGCGCGCTGTTCGTTGGCGGCCTCGGAGTAGATGCGGATGATGGGCTCGGTGTTGGACTTGCGGAGGTGCACCCAGCCGTCGGCGAAGTCAATCTTCACGCCGTCAATGGTGTTCACACTTTCCACTTTCCACTTTTCACTTTCCACTTGATAGAACTTGGCGACCTTGGCCAGCAGGGCATCGACATCCATGTCGGGTGTGAGGTCCTTGCGGTTCTTGGAGATGATGTACTCGGGGTAGGTGCGGCGCAGGTCGCTGACCTTCATGCCCTTCTGTGCCAGGAGGGTGAGGAAGAGGGCTACGCCGACCAGGGCGTCGCGGCCGTAGTGCAGCTCGGGGTAGATGACGCCGCCGTTGCCCTCGCCGCCGATGACGGCATGGGTTTCCTTCATCAGGGTGGTAACATTCACCTCGCCCACGGCCGAGGCGGCGTATGTGCAGCCCGGGTAGCGGTTGGTGATGTCGCGCAGGGCGCGGCTGGAGGAGAGGTTGGAGACGGTGTTGCCGGGGGTGTGCTGCAGCACGTAGTCGGCCACCGCCACCAGGGTATATTCCTCGCCGAACATCTGGCCGTCCTCGCAGACGAGGGCCAGGCGGTCCACATCGGGGTCGACCACGATGCCGAGGTGGCAGCCGTTGTCGCGCACCACGCGCGATATGTCGGTCAGGTTCTGGGGGATAGGCTCGGGGTTGTGGGCGAAATGGCCGGTGGGGTCGCAGTTGAGCTCGACCACCTCCTGCACGCCCAGGCGGCGCAGCAGGCGCGGAATGGCGAGGCCGCCGGTGGAGTTGACGGCGTCGACAGCCACCTTGAATCCGGCCTTGCGGATGGCCTCCACGTCGACCAGCTTGAGGGCCAGGACGCGCTCGATGTGGCGGTCAATCTCGTCCTCCAGCACCTCGACCTGCCCCAGGTCGTCGACCTCGGCGAAGAGCACCTCGTCGCTTTCGGCCAGGCGCAGCACCTCCTTGCCCTCGGCATCGGAGATGAACTCGCCACTGGCATTCAGCAACTTGAGGGCGTTCCAGTGCTTGGGGTTGTGGCTGGCGGTGATGATGATGCCGCCGTCGCAGCGGTGGTCGATAACGGTCATCTCGGTGGTGGGGGTGGTGGAGAGGCCGGTCTCGAGTACGTCGACCCCCATGCCCTGGAGGGTGGCCACCACGAGGCGGTCGACCATGGCACCCGAGAGGCGCGCGTCGCGACCTACGGCCAGCTTGAGGCGACGGCCCGGGTGAGCGTTCTTGAGGAAGGTGGCGAATGCCGAAGTGAATTTGACAACATCGAGAGGGCTCAGGCCCTCGCCAGCGCGGCCGCCGATGGTGCCGCGTATGCCGGAAATGGATTTGATAAGGCTCATGATATGTCTTTTTTGATGGTTTTACTCTTGGGGTTCTCTAGGGGAATGGTAGGGGAACGGTAGGGGAATACAAAGGCTCTGGAAGGATATGGAAGCTTATGGAATCCTTATTTTTCTTTGATTCTGTTCTCCAAGGATTTAAGTGCATTGAAGGCGATGAGGCCGCTGGCCAGCTCGAGGCTGCGCTCGTCGACGATGAGGTTGGGGCGGTGCAGGTTGGAGAAGGGGGTGCCGGGCTCGTGGATGCCGATGCGGAAGTAGCAGCCCGGAATCTTCTGTTGGTAGAAGGCGAAATCCTCCGCCGTCATACGCAGGTCGAGCCACTCAACATTCTCTTCCCCAAGGAATTGGCTGGCGTTGTCGTAGACCTGCTGCGTGCAGTCGTCGTCGTTGATGACGGGCGGGTAGCCCTCGTCGACGAAGAGGTCGCACTCGGCGCCCATGGCCTCGGCCACGCCGGTGCTGATTTTGCGAATCAGCTCGTGCGTGCGCAGCCGCCACTCGGGGTCGAACGAGCGTATAATGCCCTCCATCTTGACCATCTCGGGCGTGATGTTGGTGCGGCCGCCCACGTCTTCTATCTTTCCGATTGTCAGCACCGTGGGCGACATTGGGGCGGCGTTGCGCGACACCACCTGCTGCAGGGCGACGACGATGTGCGAGGCGACGACGATGGGGTCGACGTTGAGGTGCGGCGTGGCGCCGTGGCCTCCTCTGCCCTTGACGGTCCAGTATAGCTCGTCGGTCGAGGCCATATATTTCCCCTTCTTCATGCCCACGCGGCCGAAGTCCATCTCCGGCAGGCAGTGGAATGAGTATATTTCGTTGGGCATCACGTCGGCAAAGAGGCCGTCCTCCATCATCATGCGGGCGCCGCCGGGGTACTTCTCCTCGCTGGGCTCGAAGATGAACATGATGCTTCCGCGAGGGTGTTCCTTCAATTGTACCAGTATCTTGGCCGCGCCGAGGAGGGAGCAGGTGTGCATGTCGTGCCCGCAGGCGTGCATCACGCCGGGGTTCTCGCTCGCGAAATCGAGGCCGGTGCACTCTGTAATCGGAAGTGCGTCATAATCAGCACGTAGCGCCACGCAATAACCCGAACCACCTTCGAGCATGGCCATGACACCCGTGCGGCCGATACCGGTGCGGGGCTCGAGCCCCATCTCGCGCAGCCGCTCGGCCACGAACGCCATAGTGCTGAACTCCTCCTGGCTCAACTCCGGATGCCGGTGCATCCACCGCCGCCAGGCTATCACTTCCTCCCGCTGCGCCGCAGCGAGCCCCTTGATTCTTGAGATTATATCTTGCATTTTTTTTGTCGCTATTTCTAGATTTTCTAGATTCTCTAGGTTTTCTAGGCTTTGCGGATTGCAATGTTGGCGGGTTGGCCGTCGATTATCTCTATCTCGGTGCCGCCGCTGACCTCGGGCACGAGGGTGAGTGCGGTGCAGAGGGTTTCGCTGCAGATGTAGTCGCGGTGGCGTTCCACGGCGGCATCCCACTCGCCGCTCTGCAACTCGACCACGATGCGGTCGGTTACATCGAAGCCCTCCTTGCGGATGTTCTGGATGCGGTTGACCAGCTCGCGGGCGATTCCCTCGTCGACGAGCTCGGGCGTGAGCGTGATGTCGAGGGCCACGGTGAGCGCGCCGTCGTTGGCCACCACCCAGCCGGGGATGTCCTGCGTGGCAATCTCCACATCGGAGAGCAGCACCTCGCACACCTGGCCTTCGACCTCCACGTTGCACGAGCCGGCGGCCTCGAGGGCGTTGATTTGCTCCTGCGTGAAGGCGAGGATGGCGTTGCCGAGGGACTTCATCACCTTGCCGTAGCGCGGGCCGAGGGTCTTGAAGTTGGCTTTTATCTTTTTGACCAACAGGGTGTTGTCGGCGGCAAGGAACTCCACCTCCTTGACGTTGAGCTCGGAGCAGATGAGGTGCTGCACACGCTCGATTTGCGCCTTCATAGCCTCGTCGCGGACGGGGATGACAATCTTCTGCAGCGGCTGGCGCACACGGATATTGCTCTTCTTGCGCAGGCCGAGCACCATGGAGCAGACCTTCTGGGCCAGCTGCATGCGCTCCTCAAGAGCCTTGTCGACCATCTCGGCGTGGTATTCGGGGAACGACAGATGGTGCACACTTTCCACATTCAGCCGTCCGCTTTCCGCACGTCCCGCATTGAGGTCGAGGAACATGCGCTCGGAGAAGAAGGGTGCGATGGGGGCCATGAGGCGGCTGAGGGTCTCGAGGCAGGTGTAGAGGGTCTGATAGGCGGAGACCTTGTCGGCGGTCATCTCGCCCTTCCAGAAGCGGCGGCGGCAGAGGCGGACGTACCAGTTGGAGAGGTATGCGTCGACGAAGGTGCCGATGGCGCGGCCGGCGCGGGTGGGCTCGTAGTCCTCGTAGGCGTCGCCCACGGTGCGCACCAGCGTGTTGAGCTCGGAGAGTATCCAGCGGTCAATCTCGGGGCGCTCGGCGACGGGGAGGTCGGCCTGCGAGTAGTCGAAGCCGTCGAGGTTGGCGTAGAGGGCGAAGAAAGAGTAGGTGTTGTAGAGGGTGCCGAAGAGTTTGCGGCGCACCTCGTCGACGCCCTCGACGTCGAACTTGAGGTTGTCCCACGGCTGCGAGTTGGTGATCATGTACCAGCGCGTGGCGTCGGGGCCGTACTTGGCGAGGGTCTCGAAGGGGTCGATGGCGTTGCCGAGGCGCTTGGACATCTTGTTGCCGGCCTTGTCGAGCACCAGGCCGTTGGAGACGACGTTGCGGAAGGCCACGCTGTCGAAGCACATGGTGGCGATGGCGTGGAGGGTGTAGAACCAGCCGCGGGTCTGGTCGACGCCCTCGGCGATGAAGTCGGCCGGGAACTGGTCGGGGCGCAGCTCCTCGCCCATGTAGTGGATTTGGGCGTAGGGCATGGCGCCGCTGTCGAACCACACGTCGATGAGGTCGGTCTCGCGGCGCATGGGTTTGCCGCTGTCGGAGACGAGGACCACGTTGTCGATATAGGGGCGGTGGAGGTCGAAGCTGTTGTAGTCGCCGGCATAGGGGTTCTCCTGCATGAGGCCGGCGGCCACCGCCTTGTCTATCTCCTTGCGGAGCTCCTCGACGCTGCCGATGCACTTCTCCTCGCGGCCGTCCTCGGTGCGCCAGATGGGCAGCGGGGTGCCCCAGTAGCGCGAGCGCGAGAGGTTCCAGTCGACGATGTTCTCCAGCCAGTTGCCGAAGCGGCCGCTGCCGGTGGCTTCGGGTTTCCAGTTGATGGTCTTGTTCAGCTCTATCATGCGCTCCTTGAGGGCGGTGGTGCGGATGAACCAGCTGTCGAGCGGATAGTAGAGCACGGGCTTGTCGGTGCGCCAGCAGTGGGGGTAGCTGTGGGTGTGCTTCTCGCTCTTGAAAAGCTTGCCCTCGCCCTTGAGCATGATGACCAGCTCCACGTCGAGGCTCATGTCCTTCTCGGTCTTGGTGGCGTCGTAGGCGTTCTTGACGTACTTGCCGGCGTACTGGCTGTAGAGGTCGGTGTTGACATTGGCGCGAACCCACTCGGGGTCAAGGTCTTCGATGGGGGCGAAGCGGCCCTGCTTGTCGACCATGGGCATACGCTTGCCGTCGCGGTCGAAGAGCAGCAGCTCGCCGATGCCGGCCTTCTTGGCCACACGGGCGTCGTCGGCGCCGAAGGTGGGGGCGATGTGCACGATGCCGGTGCCGTCTTCGGTGGTAACGTAGTCGCCCAGGATGATGCGGAAGGCGTCGTCGCCCGTAGGCTTCACCCAGGGGATGAGCTGCTCGTAGCGCAGCCCCTCCAGCGCGGTGCCCTTGCACTCGGCCACGATGGTGTATTCAGGCGACTTGCCTTCGGGGAACATCGAGCCCACCAGCGCCTTGGCCATGATGATGCGGCAGGGGGTCTCCTTGATGGGGTGGGTGGTCTCGATGGTAACGTAGTCGATATTTGGTCCCACGCAGAGGGCGGTGTTCGAGGGGAGTGTCCACGGCGTAGTCGTCCACGCAACAGCGTAGGTATTGTCCTGGTCGCAAATCTTGAACATGGCCACGCAGGTGGTGTCCTTCACGTCGCGGTAGCAGCCGGGCATGTTCAGCTCGTGGCTGGAGAGGCCGGTGCCGGCGGCGGGGCTGTAGGGCTGGATGGTGTAGCCTTTGTAGAGGAGCCCCTTGTCGTATAGCTTCTTGAGCAGGAACCAGAGGGTCTCAATGTAGTCGTTGTCGAAGGTGATGTAGGGGTTCTTGAGGTCGACCCAGTAGCCCATCTGGAGGGTCAGCTCGTCCCACAGGTCCTTGTACTTGAGCACTTCGGTGCGGCAGGCCTGGTTGTATTCGTCGACCGAAATCTTGGTGCCGATGTCCTCCTTGGTGATGCCGAGGTTCTTTTCGACGCCGAGCTCGACGGGGAGGCCGTGGGTGTCCCAGCCGGCCTTGCGGTCCACGTAGAAGCCCTTCTGCGCCTTGTAGCGGCAGAAGACATCCTTGATGGTGCGAGCCATGACGTGGTGGATGCCGGGCTTGCCGTTGGCCGACGGCGGGCCGTCGTAGAAGACGAATGGGGCATGCCCCTCGGCCAGGCGCTGGCCCTTCTCGAATGTCTCGTTTTCCTCCCAGTAGCGGCGGATGTCGGTGCCGATTTGGGTCAAATTAAGCTGCTTATATTCCTTGTAACTCATATTATTATAATAGTATCATTCTTATATACAACACGTTGCGCGGATGTGGAACCCGCGTGGCGTGGTACAAATATACAACTTTTTTGCAAATTGTGCCAAAGATTTTTCACCGGGCGGCCCGGGGGGAATGGTAGGGGAATGGTAGGGGAACGGTAGGGGAATACAAAGGCTCTGGAAGGATATGGAAGCTTATGAGCCATTGTCCGCCGAAAGGGGTGGAAACGATGAGTTCGGGAAGGTGGAAAAAGAGATGCGCTGGGCGGCCTTGCGGCCGCCCAGCGCACCAGTGAATTTCATCGAGGTTTAGAGGTTGTAGCCGAAGCCGATGAACCAGTTTCTGCCCTTGGTGGTGATGTTGTCCCCTTCGGCGAGGTCGAGCAGGCCGAGGTTGTAGCCACCGAAGAGGCGGAAGTCGCGGAAGTCGACACTCAGGCCGAAGGTGGCGGCGAGGTCGAAACGGCTTCGGCCGCTATTGTCGCCGTACCAGTCATACTCATCAGAGGCGGAGAGGGCACCTAGGCTGCCTTCGCTCTTGGTCGTTCCAGAGAGGGCGTAGGTGATGGTGGGACCCACGAAGGCGGAAATGCGGACATCACGCTTGAGCTCAAGGCCGTAGTTGAGAAGTATGGGAATGTCAAGCAGCATCTGGGTGTTGGTAACTTTGCCACTGATTGGAACACCAAGTACCGAGGTTCCGTTGGATTCTTCTTTGGTGTTGTAGCGAAGGTTGGCACCAAGGTCGACTTTGAGGTCGCCCGAAATGGGCAGGTTGAAGTCGGCACCGACGAAAAAGCCGTTCAACTCCATCTTATCGTCGCTGTTACCCACGGTGGTGGTGTAGGTCTGCGGGGCGTAACCCACGTGGACGTTGAGCTGGGCGTTGGCTTTGCCAGCGATGAGCATGGCGGCCGCAACGAGGGCGAAAGAAAGTGTTTTCTTCATTTTTGATTGTGTGTTTTTGTGAATAAAATGTGTTACTTTCAAAATGCAAAGATACAACCATTTTTCAAACCGACCAAATTTTTCTAAATTTTAACAAAAAAAACAGGGGTATAAAAAACCTCCGGAGCACGCATGCAACGGAGGCCAAAACAAAAGCGTATGAAAAAAATTCTGTTGGTGTTTCTTATTTTTTCTTGAGGTATTCCTGCACATCGTCAGAGGGGACAATCTCCTCTTTGAAGCAGTAGGCACCGGTCTTTTCGGAACGGACCATGCGGATCACCTTGGCAAAACTCTTGCCGGTCTGGGTCTTGAGGGTAGCAACAACTTTCTTTGCCATATTCTACAGTCTCCTATTTTACTTGATTTCTTTGTGAACGGTCATTTTCTTCAAGAAGGGGTTGTACTTCTTGAGCTCGAGGCGCTCAGGAGTGTTCTTCTTGTTCTTGGTGGTAACGTAGCGGCTCATGCCGGCGACACCGCTGGTCTTCTGCTCGGTGCACTCCAGGATGACCTGAACTCGTGCGTCTTTAGATTTCTTTGCCATGACTATATTTGTTTTCTTATTTCGTAACTGGTTGAATGTCAGAAAAGAAAGAGCATCACAATCGTTTCCTGTGCCATTCAAATCGGATGCAAAATTACAACTTTTTTTTCATCCGCCAAAACTTTTTCACGAAAATTGAAAAAAAAGTCATACATTTGTAGTCTTCAATGGTAGCGACCAAGCGTTGCAATTGCATGATAATAAACAAATAACATATATCTATGGCACTGAAAAGAGTTATGGTTTTGACCGGTGGGGGCGACTGCCCGGGCCTGAACGCCGTGATACGCGGTGTGGTGAAGCGCGCCGCGCAGGCCGGCGACTGGGAGGTCATCGGCTGCGTGGAGTCGTTCAACGGCGTGCTGCGCGAACCCACCGAGATAGTGATGCTCGACGAGAAGACCGTCGAAGGACTTCAAATCCAGGGCGGTACCATACTGGGCACCACCAACAAGGGCGGCCCCTTCGCCTGGCCGGTGAAGAACAACGACGGCTCCTGGACCACCGTCGACCGTAGCGACGAGATGCTGCGCAAACTGCAGTACATGGGCGTCGACGCCGTCATCAACATCGGCGGCGACGGCAGCCAGCGCATCAGCCTCGGCCTCAGTAAGAAAGGACTCAACGTCGTGGGTGTTCCCAAGACCATCGACAACGACCTGTCGCTCACCGACTACACCTTCGGATTCCAGACCGCCGTGCAGATATGCACCGACGCCATCGACAAGCTGGTTACCACCGCCGCCTCGCACAACCGCGTCTTCATCCTCGAGGTGATGGGGCGCGACGCGGGCTGGATAGCGCTCCACAGCGCCATCGCCGGCGGCGCCGACGTGTGCCTCATACCCGAGATACCCTACGACATCGAGAAGGTCAAAGAGAAAATCAACCAGCGCTACAACAAGCGCCGCGGCTACTGCATCATCGTGGTGGCCGAGGGCGCCATGCCGAAGGGCGGCAGTGTAACCGGCACCGTAACCGGCGAGGTGGGCTACCAGCACGTCAAGCTGGGCGGCGTGGGCGAGCAGCTGGCCGAAGACCTCAAGGCCGCCGGCGTCGAGCACGACATACGCTACACCATCCTCGGCCACCTGCAGCGTGGCGGCACACCCATTGCCTTCGACCGCGTGCTGGCCACCGAGTTCGGCGTGCGCGCCATGGAGTTCGTCATGGAGGGCCGCTTCGGCCAGATGGTGGCCTACCACCACCCCGATGTCGTCGGCATCCCGCTCGAGGAGGCCGTCCGCGAGCAGAACCTCGTCTGCCCCGACAGCCGCCTGGTGCACACCGCCAAGGGCGTGGGCATCGAGTTCGGCGACTGAGAAACACACATTATGAAAAGCCACTTCTTCAGTTGGGTGCTCTTTGCTGTATTGCTGTCAACGACTACTGGTTGTAAAAGACACGAAAAATTCACTGTACAGCAGAATCGGATTGTGCTCAATGTCAGAGAACAACTTGGTGTACAGGCAGACATCGAGATACGCAAGGCGACCGAATACCATGGACGCTACTATTGTATTTTCGAGCATGACGGCCTTTTCCCGATGAACAATCGTGGACATGTGCTTTTTTCCATCGAAAAGACCAGCCGCAAGGTTATGCAGTTGCCCTGGCCCAACGAGGCGAATAGTTTCTATGATGAACTCTTTGTGCGTCACGACACACTGTTTCTCGACCTCTATGGTTCATGGCATGAGCATGATTTCTTCTACGACACTTTAACTTCTCAATGGATAAAATGCTCCGAGTTGGATGAATTGGTCTACGAAGATGCCGACTATCGGGTTTATGCCATGGATAACGGGGAGTTTGGGCAGGCCATGTGGTTTGAGAACTTAAATTCAAGGAATGAATATGTACTTGAAGGACTAGGCGATGTGCACCGCTTGGGTGATACGTTCTATGTGGTCGGTCGCAATCTGGTACGTACCCTCACAATCAACCAGTTGTCTGAAGCTACGCCAAGTAGCAAAACTCATCATCATGCCGCAGATGATTATAGTGTTTTTTGGTATGACACGGTTCCTCCTTTAGGGGGAGACACCGTCTACTGCGATCCACGCTACAACTGTTGGGAGGACTTCCAGCATTTTTATCATGACACAGTGATTGTAGGGTCTTTTGTCAGCGATGGCAAGTTGCAACTTGTTGTCAGTCGGCCTGACAGTACAGCGTTGATGTGCATCGCAGGCACACATGAGCTACAGACAACACGTCTTCTCGGTGAGCATTACAACTTTACTCGCAGAGGTGGAATAGGACGTGTGCTAACCCAGACCGACGAGGTGTTGTTGCCTTTCCAGCGGGACTATTTCTCAATGGGACTGCTTGACATCAAGGGCAATAATGTCGAGGTTCTTGAGATTGGACATGATATTGACACTCTGGTTGCACAACCTACCGATGGGCTCAATCCCTTGCTTACATACTTAAAAGACCATTGGAACCATATCACAGATAGCGCAATACACCATTTCGAATACTCAAATGGAGGTACATTCTTGATAACAGAATCCATTGAACGCAGTGGTTATTTTAGAGATTTAGGTTTCCGCGAAGGATTCCATATTGACTATTTCTATAAGCTTGTAGATACACTTTATATCGTTTGTACCGAATATTGTGTGCGAGAAAATGATGGGTCTGTAGTTGCAGTGTTCATGGAGATGATGTCACCAAAATATGATTTTTACCATACACGAGAGCAACAGATTCGCAGCCTTATTACAGCCCGACTCGACGACATTTGCGGTCCTCACCGTCAGTGCAAAGACGGCCTGCTTTGGCATTTTGGCCCCTTACGTATTATCTTATTTGACATGAGTGAACGGCTGCTGATATATTGATTATATACCAGTTGTCAGTTGGGTAGAAAAGTGTACGTTTTCAAGTTTACTTTTTGAAAAGATTTTGCAGGATAAGAAAAAGGTTGTATATTTGCAGTCTGTGCCTGTTGTGCAATACTCCTCTCAAGAGGCGTATTGTCAATAGTTTATAGTAATACATGACATATATAAAATAATAATAATGGAACCTAAACGTATAAAATCAGCCCTCGTGTCGGTCTTCTACAAAGACGGACTGGAGGACATCGTTCGCGCCCTCGACGCCCAGGGGGTAACCATCTACAGCACGGGCGGCACGCAGAAATTCATCCAGGAGCTCGGCATCGAGCCCGTCGCTGTGGAGAGCCTCACGGGCTACCCCTCCATCCTGGGCGGCCGCGTCAAGACGCTGCACCCCAAGGTGTTCGGCGGCATCCTCTCGCGTCGCGACATGTACAGCGACGGCGAGCAGCTGGCCGAATATGAAATCCCCGAGATCGATCTGGTTATCGTCGACCTCTATCCCTTCGAGCAGACCGTGGCCAGCGGGGCAGCCGAGCAGGACATCATCGAAAAAATCGACATCGGCGGCATCAGCCTCATCCGTGCCGCTGCCAAGAACTTCGCCGACGTGGTCATCGTGCCGGCGGTGAACTACTACAAGGAATTCCTCGACATCTACACCGCGCAGCAGGGCTGCACCACCCTGGAGCAGCGCCGCCGCTTCGCCACCTACGCTTTCGGTGTCAGCAGCCACTACGACACCGCCATCCACAACTATTTCAACGGCACCTACACGCTCCGCTACGGCGAGAACCCGCATCAGAAGGGTGTCTTCTACGGCGACCTCGACGGCTGCTTCGACAAACTCAACGGCAAGGAAATCAGCTACAACAACCTGGGCGACATCGATGCCGCCTGCGCCCTGATCGACGACTTCGAGGGCCAGACCGCCTTTGCCATCCTCAAGCACAACAACGCCTGCGGCATGGCCGTGCGCAAGACCCTGCTCGAGGCGTGGAAGGACGCCCTGGCAGGCGACCCCGTCAGCGCCTTCGGCGGTGTGCTCATCTGCAACCAGAAGGTAACCAAGGAGGTGGCCGAGGAGATGCACAAAATCTTCTTCGAGGTCTGCATCGCGCCCGACTACGACGAGGCCGCCCTCGAAATCCTCCGTGGCAAGAAGAACCGCATCATCCTGCGCCGCAAGGCGTTCCGCATGGCCGACCCGATGATGCGCACCGTGCTCAACGGCGTGCTGGTACAGGACCGCGACACCGTGGTGCCCACCGCTGAGGAGATGGAAAAGAGCGTTACCAGCACCAAGATTACCAAGCAGCAGGCCGCGGACCTGGCCTTCGCCACCATCCTCGTCAAGCACACCAAGAGCAACGCCATCGTGCTGGCCAAGGACGGCCAGCTGCTGGCCAGCGGCACCGGCCAGACCAGCCGCGTCGACGCCCTGCGCCAGGCCATCGCCAAGGCGCAGTCGTTCAACTTCGACCTGCAGGGCGCCGTCATGGCCTCCGACGCCTTCTTCCCCTTCCCCGATTGCGTGGAGATAGCCCACCAGGCCGGCATCGTCGCCGTGGCTCACCCCGGCGGCAGCATCCACGACCAGGACAGCATCGACTACTGCGAGAAGAACCACATGGGCATGGCCATCACCGGCAAACGCCACTTTAAACACTAACATATTAGGAACATGGGACTTTTATCATTCTTCAACCGCGAGATTGCAATGGACCTTGGCACCGCCAACTCCATCGTGATATACAACGACCAGGTGGTCATCGACGAGCCCTCGGTGGTGGCCATCGACC
Source organism: uncultured Bacteroidales bacterium (assembly GCA_900315935.1). Taxonomy (GTDB): domain Bacteria; phylum Bacteroidota; class Bacteroidia; order Bacteroidales; family P3; genus Colimorpha. Next base: position 7,845 of record ONBB01000020.1, on the reverse strand, counting down.
GTAAGAACAACAAAATCATGGCCGTCGGCAAGGAAGCCAAGGCATGGGAGGGCAAGACGCAGAACAACCACATCGATGTGGTGCGCCCGCTACGCGGCGGCGTCATCGCCGACTTCGAGATGGCCCAGTACCTCATCCGTGAGCTCATCGGCATGGCCAATATCAACCGCTCCATCCTGCCGCCCTCGTTGCGCATGGTCATCTGCATCCCCAGCGGCATCACCAACGTCGAGGAACGTGCCGTGCGCGAAAGCGCCGAACAGGCCGGCGCCAAGGAAATACGCATGATTCACGAACCTATGGCCGCCGCCATCGGTATCGGTATCGACGTGCTGCAGCCCCAGGGACACATGGTGGTCGACATCGGAGGCGGCACTGCGGAAATCGCCGTCATCTCCCTCGGCGGCATCGTCTGCAACACCTCCATCAAGGTGGCCGGCGATGTATTCAACGAGAACATCGTCGACTACATGCGCAAGCATCACAACATGTTCATCGGCATCCGCATGGCCGAAAATATCAAGATTGCCGTTGGCTCTGCGGTCAGCGAGCTGTCCGACCCGCCCGAAGACTACCGTACCCACGGCCGCGACCAGCTCACCGGCCTGCCCAAGGAGGTTTCCGTCAACTACAAGGAAATCGCCCACGCCCTCGACAAATCCATCGCCAACATCGAGACCGCCATCCTCGACACCCTGGCCTCCACCCCGCCCGAGCTGGCTGCCGACATTTACCAGACCGGCATCTACCTGGCCGGTGGCGGAGCCCTGCTGCGCGGCCTCGACCAGCGCATCAGTAGCAAGACCAAACTGCCCGTCCACATCGCCGAGGACCCCCTTCGTGCAGTGGCACGCGGCACCGGCATCGCGCTGAAGAATTTCGACAAATTCTCCTTCCTCATCCGCTAGCGTCATTCCCTTCGCCTGGGCGGATGTCCCCTGCAGCGAACCCCGAAAGCCTTGCTTGACTTTCGGGGTTCATTGCGTTACATGGAGGCCGGATTTGCGCACCGCGCCGAAATTGAGTTTGTAGTGTTGATAATACCCTGCGGCACCCCTTGCAATTGGTGTGGCAGGGGAAAGGGATGCTAAAAGAGGGAGACAATCTTCTGCAGCACGCGGTTCATCTTCTCGGCCACCGCCGAGGAGCTGCACTCGTGCCCGTTGCTGATGATGGCGAAGGCCAGCTTCTCGCCGTTGGCGGCGGTAACGTAGCCGGCATAGGAACGCACGCCCTCCATCGAGCCGGTCTTGATGTGCACGCGGACACCTACCGGCAGGTTGGGCAGCAGGTTCTTCGCGGTGCCGTTCTCGCCGGCCACGGCCAGTGCGCGCTGGAAGTCGTAGAAGAACGGCTCGTTGGCCATGTCGCACAGGTAGCGGCAGAGAAAATCGGTGGTTACCTGGTTGCGGCGCGACAGGCCGCTGCCGTCCACCACGTGCAGGCCTCCGGTCTCCAGCTTGCGCTCCCGCAGGTACTGCATCACCGCCCTTGATCCGTTGGCATAGCTGCCGCGCCCGTATTGGGCATAACCCAAGTACTTGAATATCGACTCGGCATAGATGTTGTTGCTGGTGAGGTTGGTGTATTGGGCAATGGTGTAGTAGTCGCTGCTGTAGTAGTCGAGCACGGGTTGCAGCGTGTCGGGCTGCGAAAACACATGCATGGCCGACGGGGCCACCTGCATACCGTGGCTGCGCAGGTGTGCAGCGAACATGTCGGCGCAGCGCTGTGCCGGATTGGGCATCGCTCCTCGCACCGCAAAGTCGGCCTTGCCCAGTGGCACCGTGCCGCGGTAGAGGCGGTCGGGACTGTTCGGGGCACCGTAAATCACCACATTGTCGCCCGAGTTCTCGGGACCTGTCGTAACCTCGCAGCGTTCCTGCACCCCTGCGTTCAGCGGCCGCGTGCGCGCCACCGATGCCGGATAGCCCAGTTTGGCGCCGGGGTTGAAGTAGACGAAATACATGTTCTCGTGGAAATTCAGCCCGCTGACGCCGGCTCCGTAGTAGTTGCCCACATCGCCCCACTGCCATGTGTCGTGCAGTGGCTGGTCGTCGAACACGTTGGTGATGTAGCATATCTTGCCGTTGATATTCCTGATACCCTTCTTCTTCAGGGCGTGGTGCCATCCTTCAAAGAGCGAGTCGGGGGCGGTCTGGCGGTACCGGTAGGATCCTAATAGGGGGTCGCCGCCGCCGATGATGTAGACGTTGCCGTGCAGCACACCCTCGCGGTCAATCCTGCCGCTGGTGGCCAGGCGGGTGGTGAAGCGGAAGTCGCTCCCTAGGCGGGCGAAGCCGACACCAGTGGTAAGCAGTTTCTGCACCGAAGCGGGGGCCAGCGCGGTCTGCGCATTATGCGAATATACGGACTTGCCCTTGGTCGTATTATAGACACACACCGAGAAGGTGGCATGCTGCATACCGCTCTCCTTCTGTACGGCTTTCACCAGGCGTTCCAATTCCGACGCCTGTGCCATCGCATTCAGCGCGGTCAGCAACATAGCCACTATGGCAATCGTTCTTTTCATGAGGTTAGTGCAGTAATGATTGGTTGATACTATCTATACAGTCCAGCACGGCGTCTCTGCCGTAGCCGGTGAGCGACGAGGTGAGGAACATCGGCGGCAGTTCCTCCCACTGCTCCTTTAAAGCCGCTTTCATGGCCTTGATGTTGGCCATCACTTCGCGCTGCTTCTCCTTGTCGGTCTTGGTGTAGACGATGGACATCGGCACACCGTTGGTGCCAAGGAATTCTATGAACTCCAGGTCGATACGCTGCGGCGGTATGCGGCTGTCGATGAGAACAAAGACGTTGGTCAGTGCCTCGCGGTGCAGGAAATAGTCGCGCATCATGCGACCCCACTTCTCGCGCGAGCTCTTCGAGGTCTTGGCATAGCCGTAGCCCGGCAGGTCGACCAGGTACCATTCCTTATTGATTAGGAAATGGTTGATCAGCTGCGTCTTGCCCGGACGGCCGCTGGTCTTGGCGAGACCTTTCTTGGAGGTAAGCATGTTGATAAGCGACGACTTGCCGACATTGCTACGGCCGATGAAGGCATATTCCGGAAGCCCGTCCTGCGGGCATTTCTTGTAGTCGGGGCTACTGATGCAGAATTCGGCGCTCTTGATTATCATGGCTTATTTGCGTGAACGTTTGATTTTGCGCAGCTCCTGCTTGATTTCCCGCTGCTTCTTTTTCAGGTCCTTGAGCTCCTTCATGGCCACCATCTCTTCGTCGCTGACATTCTTCCACCACGGCAGCAGCTTCATATTGATGCCGAACAGCCGGCGGTCCAGCTTGGGGTTCTTGTTTTGGTAGCTTTCTAGGTAGCGTTGGCGCTTCTCTGGGAAAATGTCGCCTAGGGTGATGAGGATGCCGGTGTCGGTGGTGCCGGCCAGGTGGTGGTTGGGGCAGGTGCCGAAGGTGCGCATGGTGCTGCTGAGGTTCATGTAGGCGTTGATCAGCGGCGGCACCGTGCAGCCTCGCTCGCGCACCGAGCGCAACAGTATCTGGTAGTCCTCTTTGTAGTTGCGTCCATTGAAGTGGCGCACCAGCTTGTTGTAGTCGCTTTCAATCTCCAACTGCTCGTAAGGCCACACGAGGCCGTCGCGGTCGGGGAAGTACTTGCGGTAGAAGAACAGTATCATGTCGCGCGCCAGCTGGTCGAGGTCGGCGTACATGGTAATCTTGCCGAAGAAGTAGCGCGTCTCGGGTATCTCCAGCATGAGGCAGCCGAGGCCGTCCCACAGGTTGTCCAGGCTGTAGAGGCCCTTGCGCAGGTTGTTGCCGGGCTGGTATGCCGGCTGTACGAAAGCTCGCCCCAGCTCGACCGTGTAGGGGAGGTAGTTGTTGATGAATTCCTCGCTGAACTGGAACTGGTCGGCCGTGGGGGTAACGATGGAACCGTCTTCGCGCCGCATCATGTTGCTGCCGTGGATAAATCGGTAGGCTCCGATAATTTCCTCGTCTTCAGGACTCCATACGAAGAGCTGTTTGCAGCAGTAGGGATCCTCCATCGTGTCGTACTCATCGATGTCGACCGGCTTGCCCGTGCCGCCGCCGTCGGTGGCAAAGCTCAATTCGCGCAGGCGGCCTATCTCCTGCATGATGTTGGGCGAGAGGCGCGCCGTGGTAACATAGATTTCCTTGTTCCCATAGTTGCTCTTGCGCAGGAAGTGCTTCTGCTTGAGCTCTTTCTTGATGAGCTCGCGGTCGACTGGGGGGGCTATGTACGAAAGGTCCATATCAATACTCGAATTCCGTTTCGGGGTTCTCCTTCAGTTTGTAGACGTGCTCGCGCAGCAGGGCGGCCCACTCGGCGGCGCTGTGGCGGCGGTCGAAGGTCTGCCACGGGATGGGGTGCCCGAAGGTGATGCCGATGCGCTTGCCGCGCTGGGCAAACATCTCGGCCGGCAGCATGGCCATCTCGTAGCTGAACTTGATGCCCAGCCGCTTGCGCAGGTTGGCCACCGTGTAGAACACGTTGCGGTTGCGCGCGTCGGTGTACACGGGCACTATGTCGCGCTGGTACTTGACGGCTTTTTTGATGAACGTCGGCTTCCACTCCAGGTCTTTTATCTCGCCCTTCTGGCGGCGCGAGGCGGCGCCGGAGGGGTAGTACATCAGCGTGTTGGGGCCGGCGAATGCCTTCTCCAGCGCCTCGATGGAGTGATTCTTGTTCACCTTGTCGATGGGGACGAACAGCTCCTTCAGGCCGGGAAGGTAGAGCAGGAAGTCGGTAACGGGGAATTGCAGGTCCTGGCGCACCTTGCCCACGGCTCCCATCAGCGCCAGCCCGTCGGGGCCGCCCAGCGGATGGTTGCCCACTATCATCGGGCTGCCCTCGGCGGGGATGTGCTCCTGGCCGCGCGCCTCGATGGTCATGCTCAGGTTCCACGGCTCCTTGCCCTCGGTGAATGCATACACGAAATCGAGCCCGAACAGGTGGCGGTCCTTGTAAATGGTCTCGTTTATCTCGTCCACATGCAACAGGCGCTCCACCCACCGCAGTACAATCCTCGGCAGGGTTACTCCTTTGGAACCCAGTATCTTGGCCACGTCTACATGGCGTTCTGTAATCTCTTCGTGTTGCATGGTTGGCATTTCCGTTCAAACTGCAAAAGTACAACTTTTTTCGGAATCGGCAGCGAAAAAAATCGCATCCACGAAAAAAAAGGGTGGGGGATACCCAGGATAATTCCGCCCTTCGCACAATAATACATCACATGGCACGTTATTGGGCCATGATGGGAAAAACATTGCTCATAGTCCTCTTTGTTGCCATCGGTGCGGTGGCGCTGCTGATGGTCGCCCTGGGGCTGAAGATGCTTCTCGGCAGGGAGAAGGAATTCAAGCGTCCCTGCGCCAACGCCGACCCCAAGACGGGCCGCTGTGCCAACTGTACCTGCAAGCGGAAGGCTAGGCGCTGAATTCTTTGATGCGCTGCTCCTCGCTGCGTTTGCACACCAGTATGCGACCGCCTTTGGCCGAGACGATATAGCCGTCAAGCCCCTGCAAGACAACCTTCTCCGCCTCCTCGGCATGCACCACGCAGTCCCTGCATTCGTACATGTGCACATTACCCACCGCTCCGTTGCCGGCGCCGTCTTTCTGCAGTTTGTCGTGCAGCGAGGCCCAGTTGCCCAGGTCGCTCCACCCGAAGTCGGCAGGGTGTGTATACACCTTGCCGTCGGCCGCCGCAGGCTCCATTACCGCGTAGTCGATGCTGATTTTCTCCACCTGAGGGAACACCTCCTGCACATCACTGTCCGTCTTCATGCGGTCCATGTCGGCGGCGATGTTGGGCTTGTAGGTGGACAGTGCCGCCGTGATGGTGTTCACGTTCCATACAAAGATTCCGGCGTTCCACAGGTAGTTGCCCGCTTGTAGGTACTGCTCGGCCACCTCGCGCGAGGGTTTCTCCTTGAAGGAGGCCACACGTCGTATCTCCCCGCTTCCCGCGTCCCGCTTTCCACTGTCCACTTCCACATATCCATACCCCGTCTCCGGGCGCGAGGGCTTGATGCCGACGGTAACGATGGCATCGCTCTTCTCCGTGAACGCCAGGGCGTTGCCCAGCACTCGCCGGAACTCCACAGGGTTCATCACCACTGCGTCGGCGGGCGTTACCACCACATTGGCCGTGGCATCTTCCTGTCGGATACGCCAGCAGGCCCATGCGATGCAGGGTGCCGTGTTGCGCGCTGCTGGCTCGGCCAGGATATGGCTCGCCGGCATGTCGGGCAGCTGCTCCTTCACGATGTCCACGTATGCGGCGTTGGTAACCACCCAGAAGTTCTCCTTCGGGCACAGGCCCTCGAACCGGTCCACCGTCAGCTGTATCAGCGTGCGCCCACAGCCCAGTATGTCAATGAATTGCTTGGGGTATTCCGGCGTGCTCAACGGCCAGAAACGGCTGCCGATGCCACCGGCCATGATAACGATATGGTTGTTCATCTATTTATGGATTCTATATATATATTATACTTTATCGGGCCGAGGGAAACTGCGGCGTGGCTTTGAGGAACGATTGGTAGTCGCGCATCAGCGACGAGTACATCTCTTTGCGCGAGTACACGTTGTAGTTCGGGTGGTATTGCTTGATTACTAGTACATTGTCCTCCGCCGAGTACCAGCAGTGGCCGTTCACCTGCTCCAAGTCGCGGTAGACATTCTCGCGCAGGTAGTCGACCATGATGCCCTGACCGCCGCAGCACAGGATGATATCGGCCGCGTAGAGCTTGATCTGTTCGGCCAGCAGGTCCGCATATTCCTTCATGTAGCGTTGCAGGACAGCATTGCTGGCGGCCTTCCCGTCGGGCTGTTTCTTGCAGTTCACACGCGCTATCGGCGCATTCTCGTAGAAACCCTGCAGCCGCGTCGGATTGTCGGCCTTTCCGAACGGCATCACCTTCCGCTCTGGGATGGTCAGCAAACCGTATACCCACAACTCCAGATTGGGGAAAAAACGCTGTGCCGTGCGGTTCGTGAGGTGCGGCGTGGGCACACGCCCGGTCTCGCTCCGCAGGTCCCAGCAGTCCTCGTCGTCCAGCTCCTTCGTGAGCACGAGCAGCCGCATGCCGGCATCCTCCCACAGCTGCTCCTCGTCGCCCGGACGGTGCACCTGGTTGAGGCCGTCGAAGCGCAACTCGCCGCGGTACAGCAGCCCGTCTTTTGCTATCATGTCCGCATCGTGGAGCTTGCGTGCGCGCGTGCTCCACCGCCGGAACAACTTCTCTTCTTGCTCGTGATATTTCATGGGTCTCGTTTGTTAGATTAACATGCAATATTGCGACTGCAAAGATACACACAATTTTCCGATTTGCAAAAACAATTTCTTCATTTTCATCCGCAAGTCTTCATCTTGATTGAATAACTAATTGGTATTTAATATCATGTAATATTCTCCATCCATATTGTATGCTATTCTCCATTCACGCTGGCGATGCTTTTTTACAGTGCGAACAAAGCTCCTCGTAGGGGCGAATCATCATTCGCCCTTTGCAATAGAGGGGATACTCCGAGCAACATCCTTCAACTCCCCCTCTAAGCTAGAGGGGGTGGCCGCCGCCAGGCGGCCGGGGGCGTGTGTCCCGGACCCCTCGTAGGGGCGAATCATCATTCGCCCCCATACACGAATGTTGGGCGAATAATGATTCGCCCCTACACAAAACTCATAACTCATAACTCATAACTCTGACCCCATATAGGTCCATAGCGGTCCAGAGCCTTTTATTTTTCCATGTATCAACTATTTAGCCTGCAAAGATATAATTTTTTTTGATACCGTTTGAGAAAAACTGTCATGCAGTTTCGGGAACAAGTACCATATCCTGCCAT
>ONBB01000018.1 GCA_900315935.1 uncultured Bacteroidales bacterium | reverse complement strand
CGTGGTGTCGAACTGGTAGCGGTTGTAGACGCTGGTGTCGAAGTTGTACACGTTAACTATCATTGTGTCAAACACCAGCGTGGTGTCGAAGCGGAAGGAATTGTAGACCGTGGTGTCGAAGGCGTAGTTGTTGACGATGGTCGTGTCATACTGATAGACATTGCGGATGACGGTGTCGTACCGGAAGTGGTTGACTATCATGGTGTCGAGGATGTGCATCGTGTCGACGGCGTGGGTGAAGACGTAGAAGGTGTCGTAGTAGGTGTTGTTGACCACCGTCGAGTCATGGAGATGTCTAGTTACCAGTGCCGTATCGGACACATGCACCAGGTAGGCCACCATCGTGTCATGGACCACGGTGGTGTCGTGGACGACGATGGTGTCGCGCACAACTGTGGTATCATGGACATAGACGGTGTCGTACACCACTGCCTCGAAATGGGCCACAATGGCGGTGTCGGAGACCAGGCTGATTGTGCGCGGGTTCTCGCGGCTGCCGTCGCTCCAGCGGTAGAAACGATAGCCCGGCTGTGCCGTGGCGGAAAATGAGACGGTGGGCTGTGCACAGGTGGGAAACGCGAAGGTGTCCACCTGCCCATGCACCGCATCGTCTGGAACGGCGGCGAAGTCGTGGGTCATCACCTCCGAGAAATTACTGAATTGTGGCAGCGCAGAGGCATAGGCGGTTCTTTTGCCGCAGGGGACTAACACCGAAAGATTGGCGGAGTGATAATCGAATACTCCAGTGCCGAACGTCGGGGGTGCCTGGCCTCTGAAACGGATTTCCCCTAATGCGGTAAGCGTCCCCCCGGCACTGAAGGCGTAGTCCCCAATATGGGTTACCGATTTGGGTATTTCAATCGATGTCAGGCCGCGGCATCCATAGAACACACCTCTTTCGATGGTGGTTAGCTGGTTGGGAATATTTATGGAGGTCAAAGAACCACAATATTGGAACGCATACTCCCCGATGCTGGTTACGCTGTTGGGCAACTCGATTGAGGTTAAATTGTAAACATTTGCAATAAATGCACATGCCCCAATAGAGGTTACCGAATTCGGTATCTTGACAGAAGTCAGGCTGGAAGCTATAAATGCCCTTTCTCCGATGGAAGTTACTGCATAGGTGGTTCCGCCATGGGTTACACTGGCGGGAATGATGAGGTCGCCTGAGGGTTTGGCAAATGTGTTGGGCCAAAAAATATCACTAGAACCAGGATATGTTACCTGTGCCTCGCCATTCACAATATTGTAATATAGCGTCTGCCCGCTCGGGGCGACGGCAGAGAAGTCATAGGCCAAAGTGCGCAACGGCAGGGCAGCCAACAGAAGGGCGAAAAGGAATGGTTTTCGTTTCACGGTGAGTTGCTAATATTAAGAAACAATTATAACAATGATCTTCTTGCATTTACGCCTATAAAGGTGTCTCGTTTAAGCGGGTGAAACAATACGAACTTCTTTGAGGATGGACTCCTTCCCCTATAAGGGTAACGGATTTTATATCCCTCTAAAACTAGGACTTACCTAGGACCCGACTATAACTTGACACGGACTTATCAATGACTTAACTCCCCATATCGGAGGGTTCTTCCTTGGCGGCGGAGAAGATGCCGAGCTGGCGCAGGAGGAGGTAGTAGACCAGCAGGAAGAGGGCGGTAAGCATCAGGTCGCCGAGGCCGAGGTAGCCTTTGCCGAGGAAGAGGAGGGGGAGGAGCAGAAGAAGGAGTTGGGCGATGGCGTAGGCATGGTAGCCAGAGCGGCGCAGGTTCCACATAAGGATGCATCCCACGAAGGAGAGGACGGCCATAACGCCCTGCACGGCATAGAGGAGCCGCGGCACGGCTGCCATACGCTCCCACATGACGCCCATCTGGTCGGGCAGCAGGGTGGGGTTGTCGCTGTATACGCGGTCGAAGGTAGGCATCAAGAGAGCCAGGCCGAGGTAGGCGATGGCTGACAGGGCAGCGCTTATCAAGCTGAGCACCAGCAGGATGCGGAGGGCAAGGCGAGGATTGTTCATAACAGGGCGGCCATTTGCTGTTGCAGTTTGAGGGCTTCGGCGCGGGCGGCTTCGGCAAAGTCGTTGCCGGAGGAGGCGTAGATGATGCCGCGCGAGGAGTTGACCAGCAGGCCGCAGTCGGCGGTCATGCCGTGGCGGCAGACCTCCTCGAGGCTTCCGCCTTGGGCACCTACACCGGGCACCAGCAGGAAGGCGTCGGGGACCAGGCGGCGCACGTCGGCCAGCATGTCGGCCTTGGTGGCGCCGACGACGTACATCAGGTTGTCGTCCGTGCCCCACTGGCGCGAGGTTTCCAGGACGCGCTGGTAGAGGGGGATTGCGGTGGGGGTAGAGGTGCTAGAAATACTAGAAATGCTAGAATTTCTAGAATCACTAGTGTTGCCGGTTGGCAGGAGTTGGAAATCGAAGGCGCCCTTGTTGGAGGTGAGGGCGAGGAGGATAACCCACTTGCCCGGGTAGGCCATGAAGGGCTGGACCGAGTCGGCACCCATATAGGGTGCCACAGTGATGGAGTCGAAGTTGAAGTCGCCCTGCGGGTCGAGGAAGGCGCGGGCGTAGCGCTCGGAGGTGTTGCCTATGTCGCCGCGCTTGGCGTCGGCGATGGTGAAGGCGGGCTTGCCGAGGCCGTGGAGGTAGTCCATGGTCATCTTGAGCTGGCGGAGGCCGTCGATGCCGAGGGCCTCATAGAAAGCCAGGTTGGGTTTGTAGGCCACGCAGAGGTCGATGGTGGCGTCGATGATGGCGCGGTTGAACTGGAAGACGGCGTCGGGCGTGCCCTGCAGGTGGGTGGGCAGCTTGGCCGGGTCGGTGTCGAGGCCGACACAGAGGAACGACTTGCGTTCACGGATGAGGGAGATTAATTCTTGGCGGGTCATAGGGCTAGTTTTCTGTTAATTGGTGGAATTTTTCTGTCAGCTGGGCTGCGGTCTGGTTGCTGACGGGGTCGTCGGCGACGATGCGGCCGTGGTTGATGATGACGGCGCGGCTGCACATGGCCTCGACCTCCTGCATGATGTGGGTGGAGAGGAGGAGCGCCTTGTCGCGGCCGGCCTGGCGGATGACCGAGCGGATGAACTCCAGCTGGTTGGGGTCGAGGCCGGTGGTGGGCTCGTCGAGGATGAGCACCTCGGGGTCGTGAATCATGGCCTGCGCCAGACCCACGCGCTGGCGGTAACCCTTGGAGAGCTGGCCGATGCGCTTGTGAGCCTCGGGGGTAAGGCCGGTGAGCTCAATCATGCGGTCGGCGGCGGCGTTGCAGTCTTTCACACCGCCCAGCCCGGCGGCGAAGCGCAGGTACTCGCGCACGTACATGTCGGGATAGAGCGGGTTATGCTCGGGCAGGTAGCCTATGTGGCGACGCACCTCAAGCGGGTCGTCGTAGATGCTGCAGCCACAAACGGTGGCGTCGCCCTCGGTGGGGGCGATGTAGCAGGTGAGTATCTTCATCAGCGTGGACTTGCCGGCGCCGTTGGGACCCAGCAGGCCCACGATTTCGCCCTTGCCCACGCTGAAGCTGACGTGGTCGACGGCAGTCTGGGAACCAAAGGTCTTGGTGATGTCTTGAATCTCAATCATGGGATGGGGCGGTTATTGGTTGACACGGGCACCGTTGCGGATGGCGAAGACATAGGCGTCCTTGAAGCGGGTTTTCTTTTTTAGCTCGGCCAGGGCCTTGTTGGCCTCGGCGCGGGTGGCGTAGTTGCCGGTGGTGTAGACGTAGAGGTTGCCCGACTTGGCGCAGCGGAAGTCGGTGATGCCCTGCAGGTCGGGGTCGCCGGCTTTCATCTCGCGGGTGGCGGTGCAGAACTGGATGCGGTAGGTGGTTTGGTTTTTCTGAGTGTTCTGAATGTTCTGATTATTCTGAGTACTCTGAACATTCTGATTACTCGGATTATTTTGAGTGGTTTGTGTTGCCGGCTCTTTCCGCAGCAGGGCCCAGGCGTCCTTGAAGCGGGTGGTGGCCTTGAGGTGCTGGCTGTAGTCGGAAGCCTCCTGGAAGGTGGCGAAGCGGCCGGTGGAGTAGACATAGAACTTGCCATTGTGGGTGCGTACCACACCTTGCACGCCACCGAGGGCGGGATTGCCCTCCTCGTAGGAGGTGTTGGAGGTGAGGAACTGGACGGTATAGTATTGCCTGGCGTCTTCGGCGGCGGTGTTGACCGGCGACGTGAGGGTGGGAGCCGAGGCGGCTTCGGGGGCAGGAGCTGCCATGGGTTCGGGTTCCGGCATCGGCGTGGGCTCGGGCGTAGGCTCCGGCGCAGGAGGCGCTACGGGCGCAGGCGTGGGTTCGGGCACGGCGGGCAGGGCCACCGTGGGCGTAGGCTTGGGCTCGGGAGCCGGCACCTCGGCCACAGCGATGGGGGCAGGAACCGTGTCGACAGTGGGGGTCGGGATGGTCGGAGTATTCGGAATATTCTGATTATTCAGAACACTCTGATTATTCTGATTGGATTCAGCGGGAGCCTCGGCTACCGCGGGTGCGGGTTTGGGTTCTTCCTTGGGCTTGGCCTGGTAGCCGGGGATGTCAATCCTGGGGTTGGCCGGGCGGTCGCTGCCCTCCTCGGTGGCCTTGTAGACCATGAAGGCGTTGAAGAGGCTGACGGCTATCTTGGCCTGACCCTCCTCGCTGAGCATGAAAGCCTCCTCCGTGGGATTGGAGATGAAGCCCACCTCGGTGAGCACCGAGGGGCAGGTGGTCTTGTAGAGGACGAAGAGCTCGGCCTGCTTCACACCGCGGTTGATGGTGCGCAGGTTCTGCTTGTACTGGTTCTGAATGGCCTGGGCCAGGTTGAGGCTCTTGTCGATGAAGGCGTTCTGGAACATGGCCAGCATGACGAAGCTCTCCGGCGCATTGGGGTCGAAGCCCTTGTACGCCTCGTTCTTCTTGTAGTCGGCTTCGAGCAGTATGTCGGCATTCTCGGTCTTGGCCACTTCGAGGTTGGCGCGGCTCTCCGAGAGGCCCATGACGAAGGTCTCCACGCCGGTGGGGGCCGAAGTGGGGTGCGAGTTGGCATGGATGGAGATGAAGAGGTCGGCCTTGTTGCGGTTGGCGATGTGGGCGCGCTCGGCGAGCGAGATGTCCACATCGGTGGTGCGCGTGTAGATAATCTTCAGGTCGGGGTAGTTGTCCTTGAGCAGCTTGCCGAACTTGAGGGCGATGTCGAGGGTGATGTCCTTCTCGAACGAGCGCGAACCCTTGGCACCGGGTTTGGCACCGCCGTGGCCCGGGTCAATCACCACCGTGCGCACGCGATAGGTATCTTTTTTTTGCGCGTGGAGGGGTGCCGCAAGGAGCACCATAGCTATCAGGTGTAAAAATAATCGTCTCATATTCAATGTTATATATTTTTGTTTTCTGAATTGCATAAATAGTTCTATCTTTGCAAATCGAAAATGCAAAAATACGAAGAATTATTGAATGGTGAAAATAATGTTGTGAACAGGGGTTGAAAAGGTTGAAGTTCATACTGTTTGCACTGCTGTTGACCCTGTGCCGGCCGGCATGGGGGCAGGTGGATATCGACACGCTGATGGCGGTGTCGAAAGACGGCGTGGACAAGGTGGTCAAGTACCAGGCCAAGGACTCGGTGGCGATGGACCTCAAGACCCGCAAGGCGTTCCTCTTCACCGACGGCAGTATCGACTACGACAGCATGCTGCTCAAGGCCGACCGCGTGGAGGTGGACTTCGAGGCCCACACCCTGCACGCCCACGGCACACAGGACTCCGCCGGAAACACCATCGGGCGCCCCTTCTTCCACCAGGACGGCACCGACTACCACGCCGACACGCTCACCTTCAACTACGTTACCAAGAAGGGCATCATCAACGGTGTCATCACCCAGGAGGGCGAGGGCTTCCTGCACGGCAACCGCGTGAAGAAAATCAACGACAGCGTGATGTACCTCTCCGGCGGCAGCTACACCACCTGCAACTACGCCCATCCGCACTTCGCCGTCAACTTCACCAAGAGCAAGCTCATCACCGGCAACAAGATCGTTACCGGCCCGGCCTGGCTCAGCATCGAGGACGTGCCCACGCCGGTGGCGCTGCCTTTCGCTTTCTTCCCCATCACCAAGAGCCGCACCTCCGGCGTGCTCATCCCCTCCTACGGCTGGCAGAACTACCGCGGCTACTACCTCCAGAACGGCGGCTACTATTTCGCCCTGGGCGACTACTGGGACCTCTCGCTGCTGGGCGACATATACACCAACCTCTCCTGGGCCGCCGAGGCCAAGGCCAACTACTACAAGCGGTACAAGTACAAGGGCACATTCGACGCCCGCTACGGCATCACCAAGGAGGGCATCTACGGCGACGACAACACCTACAACGAGTACACTGACTTCAAGTTCACCTGGCAGCACGACCAGGACGCCAAGGCGCACCCCTACCGCCGCTTCTCGGCCAACGTCAACCTGCAGAGCCGCAACTACAACAAGAACACCTCCAACCGGGGCGACTACTTCAACAGCACCACCACCTCCTCCATCAGCTACAGCACCAAGCTGGGCTCCTACCTCAACCTCAACCTCTCGGCGCGCGAGAGCTACAACGCACAGACGGGCGTGATGAACATCAAGCTGCCGTCGCTCTCGCTCTCCTCCATCACCATCTACCCCCTGCGGCGGAAGAACCCGTCGGGCGCCTACCGCTGGTACGAGAACATATCGCTCTCCTACGTGCTCAACGCCGAGAACAATATCACCACCGCCGACAGCGAGCTCTTCACTCCCCGCACCCTCGACCTGATGCAGTACGGCGTGCAGCACTCGGTGCCCCTCTCCAGCACGGTGAAGGTGCTCAAGTACTTCAACTGGACCAACTCGCTGCAGCTCAAGGAGCGGTGGCACTGGAGCACCATCGACCGCACCTACGACCCCGCCACCGGCAAGCTGACCACCGACACGGTGCGCGGCTTCCGCGCCAACCGCGACTTCAGCGTGAGCTCCTCGCTCTCCACCCGCATCTACGGCATGTTCCAGTTCAAGCGCGGCCCGCTGAAGGCGCTGCGCCACGTGCTCAATCCCAGCCTCTCGTTCTCCTACCACCCCGACTTCGGGGCGGCCAGCCTGGGTTGGTGGAAGTCGTACACCGACACCACGGGATACGTGCACCGCTACTCCATCTTCCAGCACAGCCTCTACGGCGGCCCGCCCGACGGACAGAGCGGCGCCCTGCAGGCATCGCTCGGCAACAACCTCGAGCTCAAGTGGCAGAACCCCTTCGACACCACCGCCGAGGTGAAGAAAATAACACTGATAGAGAACCTCACCCTTTCGATGAGCTACGACCTGGCCAAGGACTCGCTCCGCCTCTCCCCTCTTTCAGTCAGCGGCCGCACCACCCTCTTCCGCAACCTGGTGCTGAGCTACAACGGCTCCTTCTCGCCCTATGTCATCGACAGCATGGGCAACCTGCACGACGAGCTGCTGTGGCACCGCGACCGCAAACTGTTCCGGCAGCAGAGCTCCACCTGGAGCGCACAGGTGAGCTTCAGTTTCAACAACAGCACCTTCTCCAGCGGCAACAACAGCGGCAACAGCCAGGGCCGCGCCGCCACCACCATCCTGCAGACACCCTACAACTACAACCCCGTGCTCATGACCGGCGGCTACTATGACTTCTCGGTGCCATGGAACATCAGCATCAACTACACGTTCAACTACGTCAACACCTTCGTGGCGCGCGAGATGAGCCTCGAGCACCAGACCACCCAGAGCCTCTCCGTGAGCGGCAACGTGAGCCTGACCGACAAATGGCGCATCGCAGCCACTACCGGCTACGACTTCGTCAACAAAGGCATGTCCTACACCACCGTCGACATCTCGCGCGACCTGCACTGCTGGGAGATGAAGTTCAGCTGGGTGCCCTTCGGCTACTACAAGAGCTGGTTCTTCCAAATCAACGTCAAGGCCGACGCCCTGCGCGACGTGAAGTACGAGAAGCGCCAGCAGTACCAGGAGAACCAGGGGTATTATTCATACTAGATAAACTAGAATTTCTAGAAAATCTAGAATCACTAGAAAATCTAGAACCGCTAGAAAAAAATAGATTGTCTAGAACCGCTAGAAACAAAAGACACAAGATATGGAACAAAAACTCTACTACACCATCGGCGAGGCCGCCGCGACGCTAGGCGTGGCGCCATCGGTGCTGCGCTTCTGGGAGACGGAGTTCGACCAGCTGCGCCCGGTGAAGAACCGCCGTGGCACCCGCAGCTACACCGCCCGCGACATCGAGCTGCTGAAAAGGATCCACTACCTCACCCGCGACTGCGGCTACACCCTCGAGGGTGCCCGCGAGCAGCTGCGCCAGCGGCCCGAGGGCGACCCGCGCGCCGACGCCGCACGGCACCTGCAGGAGGTGCGACAGTTCCTGGTCGACCTCAAGGGTATGCTCTAGGGCTCTCTAGGGGAACGGTAGGGGATCTCTAGGGGAATACAAAGGCACTGGAAGGATATGGTAGGATATGGAACCATTCCAAAAACTCCTCCCCTAAGTTAGGGGAGGTGGACGCGCGAAGCGCGGACGGAGGAGTGTGTGAGCGGACGGAGGAGTGTGTGCAAACGGAGGAGTGTATGCGCGGAGGAAAGTAGGGACGCGGACAGAAGAGTGTGCAGCCGCGGCCTGGACACACGCCCCCGCCCTGCGGGCACCCCCTCTAACTTAGAGGGGGAGTTTTGGTACCTCAACTCCTCCCCTTAAATTGGCCATCTCCAACTCCTCCCCTAAGCTAGGGGAGGTGGACGCGCGAAGCGCGGACGGAGGAGTGTGTGCAAACGGAGGAGTGTATGCGTGGAGGAAAGTAGGGGCGCGGACAGAAGAGCGCGCTGGCGCGGCCTGGACACACGCCCCCGCCCTGCGGGCACCCCCTCTAACTTAGAGGGTGAGTTGAAACTAGATATAGCAAATATTAAAAAAACACAATAATGAAAACCCACAACCTAAATTATCTGAAAGACTTCCGCCGCGACCTGCGTACCAACGGCACTCCGGCCGAGGCAGCGCTGTGGAAAAGACTCAAAGGAAGACAGATTGAAGGGTTGATGTTCCGTCGTCAGTTCAGTGTGGGACTTGCCATCCTTGACTTCTACTGCCCAGCGCTACGTCTGGCGCTGGAACTGGACGGGCAGGTGCACAACAACGGCATCTGGGGGCGGCGACAGGAGGACTTCGACCGCGATAGGCTCCTACTGGCCGAACACGGCATCACGGTGCTGCGGTACGAAAACCGCATCGTCTTTGAGCGCCCGAACCATATACTGGACGACATACGGCTCTTTGCCCAAGGGCAGCGGAACGGTTTCTGTGGAACAATGCTTACAGAATGGGGACACACGCCCCCGTCGCCGCCGCAGGCGGCGCCACCCCCTCTAACTTAGAGGGGGAGTTTTGGTATCACGCTCCTACCCTAAGTTAGGGGAGGTGGACGCGCGAAGCGCGGACGGAGGAGTGTGTGCGCGGACGGAGATTAGGGGCGCGGACAAAAGAGTGTGCAGCCGCGGACTGGACACACGCCCCCGCCCTGCGGGCACCCCCTCTAACTTAGAGGGGGAGTGAAAATACCACGCACACCGCTCCAGCCTCCTCCTCCCCTTAAATTAGCCACACTCCTCCCCCTAAATTGGCCATCTCAAACTCCTCCCCTAAGTTAGGGGGAGTTATAAGAAGAGGCCCGCTGCGAATGCAGCGGGCCTCCCAGTTTATCGGTTAGCGGCGGGCAAACCGGCGCCCTTTGGTTATTACGGGGTAGGGGTCGGGGTTGTTGGAGCGGGTGTAGGGCTTGAGGACGGGGATGGAGACGCCGCCCACGGTGGTGAGCTCCCACTCGGCACCGTTGCTGCCGCGACCCGCGTTGAGGGGTTCAAGCATCTCGCTGGCCGTGGAGGAGGTCTTGACGGTTACGCCGGCAGGCGCCGTGGCGGGACCCACATGGAAGCAGCCGGAGACACCGGGAACCATCTGCACGTAGAAGAAGGGGTCGATGGGGGTACCCGTCTGGAAGACGTAGCTGTTGGTGACGCTGCCTTCGAGGTACTCGTGCGCCATGGCACCCACCATGTAGGAGCGGGCAACGTTGGGCTTGAGGACACGGGGGGCATAGAGGAAGCAGTTGTGGATGGTACCCATGTTGGTGTCGGCAATGCCGCCGGCCGTGCACTCGTCGGCATCGCCGGGGAATATCATCTGGGCAGCCAGGACATAGCAGTTGGTGACGGTGCCGGTCATGGTACCCTCATAGCTGTTGAAGCCCACAATGCCAGCCAGGGAAGGAGCCGTAACACGACCCTGGAAATAGCAATAATTGATGACGCCTATATTATCCTGCGCAATACCGCAGAACCTGCCGCTGGTGTTGATATAAGTGGTGGCGGAGGTATAGCAGTGCTCGACCGTAGAGGCATTGGACGAAACGATGCCACTCCAATGGAAATCGTTGCCCTCGGTCTGGTTCATGGTGAAGTAGGAGTCATAGATGCCCTTGTCGAGCGGGGCCACGTTGCGATGGCAGATGCCGGCCACCTTCTTTTCTCCGGCAACAAGACCCACCTGCATGGGGGTGGCGGCGGCGCAGTTGCGGATGGTGCCGTAGTTCTCGTAGCAGATGCCGGCAACGTTGCCGGCCGAGGTGGCGAAGTAAGCCTCGCTGTTGCAGCCGATGATGAGGCCGTGGTTGACAGCGCAGATGCCGGCCAGGTGGCGCTGCGCGCTCTGCACGCCCTGGTCAGGGAATTCGGCACCCTTCATCATCTTCGCGCCAGGAGGTTCTTGGTTCACAAGGGTATCGTAGGCATCACGATCCAGGTTGAGGACGCGGCAGTTGGCAATGGTGCCGTAGTTGGTGTGGACGAGGGGGGAATAGATCTCGTCAGAGTTGTACACTTGCCCAGCCCCATTCGGGCCGTCGTCGACGCCCGCAGCGCGGACGGGGATGTCCTCGACAATGCCCTGCGGAGAGACACTCTCGAAGATGGGCACACCGGAGATGTTGACGATGCCGGCCTTGTTGGAGGTCTGCGCTTTGAAAATCATGCGGCCCTTGAAGCCGGGAATGCCTGCAAGCCAGTTCGACGGTTTTAGGATGATATCATTGCGCATGACGTGGAAGACGGTCTGCTCGGTTACCTCGCGGCCGTTGATATAGGCAGCACCCGGGGTGCCGAAGGCACTTCGCACATATTGCATATCGCGCACGGTGTAGATCTTGTAGGGGCGCTCCGGGGTGCCGTTGCCGACGAGGCCGTTACTATTATTATTGACGTCGAGGGCACGGATGTAGGTGATACCATTGCGACGGAGAGAAACGGTGACGTCACCAAGATTTTCCTCTACGCCACCGGCATAGGTGATGCGTGCCGTAAGATGGTATCTTGTGTATCCGTTGTTCGGGGTGGTGGCAGGGAGAACCAAGTAACAGGTGATGACACCGTCGCCGGCCACCACGTCGCGACCGACGGGCATGGTGATGGTGTTGGTAGAGGCGCCGGAAACAGGCTCGAGGTAGGGGTAGTGGGTCTTGTAGTCGCGCACGCGGAAATTACCGGATATGGCCTGGCCGGTGTATTCTGTGAATGAGATGCTCTGAATCGTGGAAGCCGTCGCGCCAGAGGTGAAGAACTGGATGCGCACCAGGCCGCCGAGGGAGTGGAAGTCGAGGTTGAAGGGAGTGGAGGGCTGCTCGGGGCGCCACTCGCCGCCGTACCAGGCCACCATGGGGAATACATTGCGGGCGAAGCTGATGTCGGAGGTGGCGGGCTGCACATCGGGCACAACAACCTGCACCTCGCTGAAGTCGCTGGAAGTGGGACCGGCGGGGGTGATGACGTTGTAGCGGTTGTAGGGGTGCAGGCCGAGGAAGTACCTGGAACCCTCGGGAAGCGAGGAGAGGAAAAGGCCGTTGAAATCCTGCCAGTCGCCGTCGGGGTCGTTGATGAAGCCGGCGTTGATGTTGGCCAGCTGGGCCATGTAGTTGAGCACGGAACCCTCGCCGGTGTTGCTGTTGATGGAGATGACGTCGCCATCCTCCCAGTAGATCCACTTCTCATTCTGGAGATAGACCTTGGCACCGTTGGAAGTGGTGTCGCTGGAGACGAGCCCCTCGATGGTGGAGGAGAAAGAGAGCTCGGAGAGGGTCTCCGGCTCCTCGCAGGCGGTGAAGAACGCCACCGCGAAGAGCAGTCCGAAGAACGCTGAAAATGTTTTTCTTGTATTCATAATGAGTTGTTCTTTCGTTTTAAGTAATCACTTTATTACCAGGTTTCCCAAGTAGAGGCAGTGTACTCGCCGTCGGCATCGGTGATATCGGTGATTTCCTCCGAGGCACGAGTGGTGCTGTGGTCGTTGCCCTCGATGAGAACATAGTCGCGGTGGAGGGCGACGGTGTTGGCATAACCCTCCTCGGCAAGGTAATCGTAAACCTCAAGGGCAGGTTTGACATAGATTCTTTTCATATCATGTGCTTTTTTGACTGTTACACTATCGTTTAATGACTTTCTGGATGGTTACACCATGCGGGGTGTGGACGCGGATGTAGTAGACACCGGCAGGATAGACCGAGAGGTCGAGCGAGAAGACGGGCTGTCCGTGGACCTGGTGGTTCTGCAGGGTGCGGCCACCGTTGTCGTAGAGCTCGATACGGGACATCTCGTCGGTCGCCACGTTGACCACCGAGGTGGTGGGGTTCGGGTAGACCTTGATGTCAGCCACAGGCTTGACGTCGGTAACACCCTTGGTGCCGGAGAAGGTGAGGGAGAGGGTGATGATGGAGTCGCATCCATGGACGCCCTGGAGGGTGTCGGTGAGGACGAGGGTGGCGTAGCCGGCGCTGTCGAGGGTGCGGCGCAGGAGCTCGCTCTCGGCGGCGGAGACATAGAAGCCATAGCCGGAGTACTCGAGACCGACGGTGGCCGAGTCGGCGTACTGGGTGTAGGTGGCGTGGTGCACACGGATGATGGTGGCCAGGGTGGAGTCAATCATCTGGACAGAGTCGATGAAGTTGACCACCAGGCGGGTGTCCTCATGGTAGAGGATGCCGTTCCATTCCACCTCGCCGCAGTTCTCGAGGACAACGCTGTCGTAGACCGGGATGAGGTCGGGAGTGCCGAAGACCGGGTAGCCGTGGTTGTCGCCCACCATGTCGGAAGTCCAGGTGAGGTATTCGCCACCGTTGGTGTTCTGCTCACGCACCCAGATATTAAGTACGCGGGTGAGGTTGTTCACACCGTCGACACGGTCGCTCATGGTAACGGCGTTGCCGGAACCCTGGAAGGAGGCGTAATCAGAAAGATTAGCGTTGCCGGAGGTGGAACCGACAGCCTTGTCGGCCGCGGCACTGGCATAGTAGTTGTGCGAGACATTGGCATTGTTGCCCAGCGTCGAGGCGACACCGCCATCGGAGAAGAGGCTGGTAACCTGGCCGTAGACATAGTTGTTCTCCATGATGGTGTTCTCGGCGTGGCCGACAAGACCGCCCACCTGGGTGGCGCTGGAGTGGGTGGTGAAGCGCACATAGTTGTTGCGCAGCACCGAGGGATTGCCGGCACGCTTGGCGCGGAAGAGACCGGAGACCGGGGCATCGCCGTTGAGGTAACCGGCTATACCGCCGAGGTAGAGGCCGTTCATGCGGTTGTCGTTACGTGCCGCGCTGTTGGCGATGGTGGACTTGTTACCATAACCGACCACACCGCCGCTGTAGACGGCATCGCCGAGGTACTTGGCCTTGATGGAGGTTCTGTTGATGATGTCGTTCTCGGAGTAGCCGATGAGACCACCGGAGATGTTGTGGGTTACAAGCAGGGTGGTGGTTACATCGCGCTCGAGGCTGTCGACGACGGCCACGTTGTTGATGCGGGCGTGCGTCGAGCGGGCGGCGAGGGTACCCACGTGGTGGGCACCGCGCATAAGGGCACCTTCGAACTTGATGCCGCTGATGCGGGCAGTGTCAATGTGGCCGAAGAAGCCGACATTGGACATCAGGGGCTCGTCGACAACGAGGTTCTTGATGACAACATAGTCGCCGTTGGCAAGTCTGGCGGTGTCATTGTATGTGCTGCCGACACCGATGAACCAGCCACGGAAAGGATGCTGGGCGTTGCCGATGGGCGTCCACTTGTAGCAACCCATGTCGTAAGGCGTGCCGTCAGACTTCTTGTGGAGGTAGATCTGGTTGAAGTAGAACTGGCGGAGCTGCTGGAGGTTGAGACCGTTGGCGATGCTGATGAGCCAAGCCAGACCGGCCTCGTTGTAGATGTGGACATCGTCGTTGTAGGTGGTGATGTAGCCCTCGTTATTGGTGCGAGTGAAGTAGTAGTTGGGGTCGTTCTTGGCACCAGCGGAAGCCTCATCGTAGATAACATCGGTCCAGTAGTTTATCGGGCCATAGTAAGCCATGACGGTGGCATCGGCGGGAGGAACAATGTAGTTGGAGGTGGGAGAATAGACCTGGTCTACATAGGGATCGAAGTCCCACATGATGAAGCCCATGCTCGAGCGTCCATTTTCATCACATGCGGAAGACGCATTATCCGCTGCCTGGAGGTTGATGACATCGCCCTCGCAGAAGCTGGTGGTGGCAAGGTCAATGACTCCACCGGCCTGCAGGTGGGCATACTGGGCATTGGCACCAGTGGCCGTAATGATATCATAGCTAGCATCGGCAGTGCTGTGCGACGGCCAGGCATAGGGAGTGATGACCACGCCGCGGTAGGTGCGTTCACCCGCTGCCACAACGGTAGGATCGTTGAGGTAGGAGTTCGTGTCGGTCCAGTGCTCCGTGAGGGTGGTGCCACTTGTGCCGTAGGTTGTCGTCTTGGCGAAGGCATTGCCCGCATCGCGGTCTTTCTTAATAGTGATATTGATGCGTTTGGACACCTGGCAGCCGAAAGCATCCGTAGCCGTAACAGTGTAGTCAAGCACCTGCGGAGTGTTGTCAATGGGAAGCGCAACATAAGGCAACACTATAGTGTCTGCTACAGCATCGAAGAATCTCGAATAGTTGCCGCTTTCAATATCACTCATAACAGCAATATTGGTCGTCTCTGTATTGCGCGAAGAGAGGGTTGCGTGTGAAGGATTGGTGGCAGCGTTGTTGAACCAACGATAGGTGTATGGGAAGAAACCATTGCGGACACGATAAATCAGAGAGTCGCCTCCGTTGGGACAGGTAGCCATAGGATCTATCTTGTACTCCAAGGCTTCATCGTCCACCGCAATCGTACGCATATCACCCAAATCGTCATCCCAGACCGAAAGCAGCGGATCGGTATCGCCAACGGCTATGTCTTGATGACGGAATGTTGCGCAGCGATATTCGTAGATATGATTTCGGTCAACCATTGGACTATACATAATTTTATAGCCCTCATCCGATGAGAAAGTACCCTTTTCATAAATACCCTTCGAAACATTGGTACCAGATTCTTCGTGATATGCAATCTGGATAGTATCACGCGGGGTCTCACCCTTAGAAGGATCGCCTGGGAACCAACGAGAGATTCCTATCCGAGTACCTGCAGTAGGCTCTTCATTGTAGTACCGAACTGCGCTGGAATAGTCCTCCCAAGTATCCTCAAGGGCATAATCAGGCACACCGTCCTCATCCCAGTCCCCAGCAGAACGGGTCAAGAAGACATTACCCTTGGGCAAAGCATTGATTACAGCGGTATCCATAATCCATTTATCCAAGGCTGGAGGTGTATTCGTATCGTACTGAGGAGTCCAGTAGGTCGTCTCTGGCTTAACGCTGCTAGCCTTGGCTCCTGTGGACACAACCTTATCAATGTGATTATCAATAATCTTGATTGCAGTGCCCAAAGAAGATTTACCTAATTGCAAATTAGCCTTGTCGAGATATATGGCACCATTGTCGCTGTGATTCAATGTTTCTCGGTTGTTAACAACAATATTATTTTGCACCGTTACATTGTTATGCAGACGGAGTGTACTACGTGCGTCGCCAACAATTTCATTGCCTCCAGCATCGTAAATACGACTATCGGTAATACTAATGGCTCCACCACGCTGTTTAATATTATCTCCGGTATAGGCATTCCAGTTTTCCTCAAACACTACATTGTTCTCAAGGGAAACATAACCACCATCGGTGATGGCAAGTATGGGACCATATACCAAGTTGGTATCAGCCACGAGATGTTCAGTGGAAGTTTTAGAGGTCATCAAATTGGGCGTGTTGGCAGGCCAGTGGCTGGCATAGGTGTTGCCCAGCATACCCACTGCACTTCCCTTGAAAATTACATTGCGGAAAGCAACTCTACCGCCTCCGGTAACATTAATCATGGGTCCGCGGTATACGCCACTCTCGTTGGGCTTATCGCTATGGTGTCCTGTGTAACGGATAATCTCCATCGGTTCTTCAGCATTGGTGCTTCCAAACAGCTTCGAGTTGCCTTCCGTCATGTCTTCGTCAACAATAACCTCATCGACAACGCACACCACGGTACCTTCCTTCCAGATAGCCTCAACATCCTTGAGGGTCTTCACCCAATATTTGGGACGACGCCCCTTCTCATCCATGCTGGGAGGATTCTCTACATAGGGCCATGTAGAACCGGGAAGGTCGGGACGGGCACGGTCAAGCGCATCCACTGTGCCGACAAAGATGGTATCGGTGCCAGGACGTACCTTGACGTGGAGTGTGATAGTGAAGGGGTTGGGGGCACAACCATCGCAGCCCTGAACATAGCTGTTCATGCCCAAAACAATGTCGCCAACATAGTAGCCGCGCCACTCAGTAACAAAGCGGCCATCGTAGAAGAGTTCGAAATTGAGACCCGCCAAGCCACGACCATCAAGAATACCTACCTGAACACCGCGAGGATCTAATCCTCCCGTGAGGTCGGTTGTATCAACATTTGCCGCACTTACGGGAAGAAGCGAGGCTAGATTACCCTTGTTGACCGAATTGCCTGTGGCAGGATCGGACTTGGCCAGTGTGTAGACATCGGTACTATGGTTAGTTATAGAATACCATCCGATATCAGAGGTTGCTCCTTCGGAAGAGTTGTCAGCAGGCTGCACATTGACGGCGAAGCGGTAGCGGTTGGCCACCGGGTCATTGGTAAGGATGTAACCCGGATTTTCACGGTGACCGGAGAGGGTGAAGCCCAGCGGATCGCCACTCTCATAGGGGATGGATTTCTCCGGACTCGGCTTGGTGGGGAACCATTTGACCGACTCAATATAGAGGCTACGGGTACTCAGTGTAGCAGGAAGTATACCACGACGCAGGAAGGTGTTCGACTCGCCCTCGTTAGAGGTTGCAATGAGATCGAATTCCATATCCTTGAACTCATTGATGATGGTAGAGACATAAGCCTCAACTAAAATAGAGTCGCCCGTGGGCTGACCGGAAGGGCCATACTCTACCAACACAAACTTGACAGAGCCGAGGACAGAGTTGAAGAAGGAGTTGTCATAGGTCAGATAGAGATCCATGACAGGAGAGACATCGTTGGAAGCTACAGTGTAGGAATAGAAACCCTTGCGAGGACTATCTCTATGATCGCCTTTAACATCCGCATTGGGGTTGGAAGTAATCACCGTCATACCTTGCGACACCTGAGAGGAGTTTTCTGTATTCGGCCTAGTTGTAGTGAAACCCTCGCCACAAGCCATGAAAATACCAAAAGTGGTGTTGGGGTCTTTCTGAATAGCCTCCTCTGATACAAAGCTTGCAGGATTGCCTCCAGGGATGAACCAATCACTGGCACTAGACCCTTGTGTCTCATGAGTGGCCCACTCGTCATTCTGCGGAGCATTCCAGTCAGATGGGCGCCAAGTAATATCGACAAGATTGATTACATCGTTTTCCTCACTAATCTTGATACCAGAAACACCAAGTTTGTAGTAGTTACCTGCCTTGCTGGGGGGAAGAACAATCTGGGTGTGTGCTAGGCTATAGTTGTGCTCATCTTCGCCATCGGACGAAGTAACCTTAATGGTTTTATCCTCGTCGAGGAGCGTAGGATTAGAGTGCGCAAGCAGTACCACCTCGCGGGTGCTCAAACCACCTCCTGGCGCCCAGTAACGATAGCCGTCAGCAGCATAGGTTCGATACTGCATACTACCATCATCACCCATATTGCTGCTATTACAGGTTTCACTGAAACCGCCATCATTGGGATTAGTGGAATTATTCTTGATACGAGCACGAACAACAGGCTTGGTGCCGTCTTGAGCAATAAGGTAGCCATAGCCAATGATTCCGCCATAGCCTGTCTCTTCGGTATGCACATCAACGGTAACACCATTGTTCATCAACAGAGCGGTGTATTTATGATTGTTAGGATCAATTCGATTAAGTTTGGAGCAGGCAGTATCTTCACCATAGGTGCAGACCTGAGTACCTCCGTTCAAATCGGCAAGGGTAGCGGGAACGAGGCAGTTGCCAGCCTGCGGGTAGGTGGTATAGTCGTAGCAGGTCATATCATCAACATCCTCAAAGAAACGAAGGAGAGAAATCTCAGCCTTAGGAGCTTCTATCTCTATGATGTTATAGCCAACAGCGTTGACCGTATCAACCTTGTTGATAGCATAATTAGGACTATATAAAGCAGAAGAGGCATCAGTGATACCGAGATATCTAATACCCGTATTATGAAGATATAGAGCGTCCGCACGCTGGACGGCCATCAAATCCTGCTCCGCATCGCACATAAACTGACCGCCATAGTTGCGGATGTCAATTCTGCTTAAGAGGTCGCCGCCGAGAACGGAAGTACCAGCACCCAGGATGGAATTACCAATTTCCATCATCACATTGTCGTCGGAATAATCTTTTCCATCAATGAGAATGCGACTTTCACCACCATAAAATCCTCTGCCGGTAAATTCGTAGCTTCCAGCGTTCTGACCCCAGTTGGCACCGGCGTAGACGGAAGCTATCAGCATGAGAGGTTCGCCGAAGGTGAGGGCGGGGGCGATGCCGTCGGTAACGCCGGGTTTGAAGTCGGCGTAGGCGGCATCGGTGCGGTTGCCGGCGGGGCCGTAAGGAGTGCGCCATACGGTGGAATTCTCGACAGCGTCGCGACCGACGTTGACATAGACGGAGCCGTAGGTGAAGCCCTTGAAGCCGGCGCCGTAGACGTGGTTCTCGACAGTGCCGCCGACGAGGTTCAGGACAGAGCTGGGACGCATGGTGGTGGTTACGTCGATGCGGCCGTCGTTTGCGCCATCGCTGTTGCACTCCTGGCGGCTGTAGCCGTCGGAGACAGACTGGGAACCGCCATAGATGGACTGCTTGACATAACCGCCGTCCATGTTGAGCATCTTGAGGCCATAGACCAGCTGGCTGTGGCCTTCCTCACCCTGGGCACCGGCGAAAATATCTTTGGCGAACTGGCCACCGTGGACATTGACGCTGATGTAGGCATAGTCGTTGGCGTCGGTGTGGGCGTTGGCGACGGTGAGGTTGGTGTCGGCCACCTTTGCCTGGGCGGCAGAGGTGATTTCATTGTTGCTGGCATCAATGTAATGGCCCATGCTGTTCTTGACATAGCGCATGGTGGTACCCATCTGGCCGCCACCGAAGAGAATGCCGTTGACCCAGACGGTGGTCTCGGAGGGGTCAAGCGGGTCGGAACCGTTGACGGTAACCACCACCTCTTCGTTGTTGGGCACATAGAGGTCGCGGTTCTGGGTGTAGGTACCGGTGGAGGTGAGGTAGGGCGTAGCAGGGTATTTACCGCAACCGGCACCGTAGACAGTGTCGAAGCGGCCGCTGTTGAGGATGAGTTCGGAGCGGAAGCAGTTGCCGGTGAAGTCGTTACCGCCAAAAATCTGCTCTGCGGTGTAGATGCTCTCGTCGCCTGCAAGGATGGTCATGTTGGCGTCGATGGTGGTGCGGGCAGTACCGGTAACATCGGAACCCCAGCAGCCGCCGAAGATTCTCTGGAAGCTTTCGTCCCAGGTGTCGAAGGAGGTCAGGTTGGCATTGTGCACATCACCACCCTTGCCGCCACCGTAGGCGATGGCGATAATGTCGGAGGCGTGGTGGAGCTCGACGTTGGTGGCCTCGCGGACGTTACCGCGGTGGGCGATGTCGAGGCGAGCGGTATCACCCTCACCACCGCCGTAGACACGGCCGCGGAGGATGGCGCCGCCACCGGCGGTGCCGGGGCAGACATCGTCGTTGATGATGACGTTGGTCAGACGGCAGTCGCCCATGCGGCCACCACCGTAGATATTGTTCTTGACATAGCCGCCGAAGATGTTGACGGTGGTCTCGTCGACATAGGGCGAGCCGATGGAATTCTCATAGAGGATTTCGCCGGTGTTCTGGGCGTGGTTGAAGGTGCGGACACGGTAGTCGTTGATGCCGTGCTCCTCGTAGTCGTAGTAGCCGTTGGAGCCGCCGTAGACGGTACCGACGTTACCGCCGAAGATGTCGACACGGGTGTCGCCGGTGATGCGGCCGGAGACATCGTTACCACCGTAGATGGTGTCGACGCCGTGGTCGGAGGTGTTGACAACCTGCACGTAGGCCATGCCGTGGACGTCGGCCTTGTTGCAGCCGCCGAAGACGGCACCGAGGACGGTGGCCTCGTCGCTGTTGAGCAGCACATAGGAGGAGACGGAGGGGACGGTATTGCCGCACTGGTCGAGGATGGCGTCGGTGGTGGCGAGCATGTGGCCCATGTTACCACCGCCGAAGATGGTGTTGACGACACCCTTCTGGACCTTCACCTCGGGGACACAGTTCATCGAGGCCTGGTTATTGCCGCCGAAGATAACGCCGACAGTCGTGTCGTTGATGTCGTGGTTGGTGGTGTTGAGGAGCACCTTGACGTGGTCCTGCACGTCGGCCGCGTTGCCGCCACCGAAGACGGTGTCGATGCGAGCGGTGGGGTCAGTGTTGATGTCGATGAAAGCGGAGGCGAGCACAGGGACGGTGGTGTGGTTGGCCGTGCTGGTGCAGAAAGCCTCGAGGGGCTCGCCGTACTCGGGCTGCTCACCGTAGTTGTAGGCGCCGTTGCCGCCACCGAAGAGGCGGTTGATTTGCGGGGTGCCCTGTACATATATATATGTATTATAGTTGGCGACACCGCCGTCGTTGAGGGGCGTGCCGTCGGAGGCCGTCAGCTCGGTGCCGGAGGCGTCGGCGAAGGGCAGGGTAACACCGTTACCGACATCGCCGAGGCGGTCGTTGCCGCCATAGACGTCGCCGAGGACGGTTACGTATTCGCCGTCGGCCTTGTTGCCGATGTAGAAATAGGAGAGGCCGTAGACGGTGGACATGTTGGAGCCGCCGAAGACGTTGCCGTGGATGGTACCCTTCATGAGGGAGAGGTGGACGGAGCCGTGCTTGGGCGAAGCCTCGCCGCTGGCGAAGCCGCCGGCTGCGTTGGCATCGGGATAGCCGTAGGTGGAGTTGAAGTAACCGACGGTGGCGTGGTTACCGCCGCCGTAGACGTTGCCATACACCTCGCCGCCGTTCATGAGGAGGTGGGTGTAGTTGTGGGTGGGACGGAGGAAGCCGACATAGTCGTTGAAGGGGTCGAAGGGAGTGCCCTGGTTGTCGGTGAACTGGGGGTCGGCGATGTACTTGGCGGCAGCGGCCTGCTCGTTGTCGACGCAGTGGTAGTAGCCATTGGAGCCGCCGAAGACGTCGACGTAGACCTTGGCGCCCTCGTCAATGACGACGTAGGTGCCGCCGCGGCCGCGGCCGGTAGCACTCTGCACTTTGGCCCAGCCGACGTTACCGCTGATGTTGCAGCCGCCGAAGACGGTGCCGATGTGTCCGCCCTCGAGGTGGACGAGGGTGGCGTGGTTGACGTTGGCCGAGCGGCAGCCGCCGTAGAGATAGTCGACCCAGAGGTCGGTGGAGGTGGCGGGGACGTGGATGAAGGTGCCGAGGGCGGCCTGCGGAGCCACGAGGCGGTTCTTGGCCTCGTTGAATTCGTTCTTGGCGTTGGTGATGGCGTTGCGGTGGCGCTCGACGTAGGTAACATCGGAGGCGATGTTGAGACGTTCGTTGACCATGTCGCCGGCGCTGCCGCCGCCGTAGACGACGCCGATGCCGCCAGCGATGAGGAGCACGTCAGGCACGCACTCCATGGGGGCGCGGTTGTTGCCGCCGAAGAGGGCGCGGATATTGTAGTTGCCGCGGGTACCGACCCACTTGTCGACCATGTCGGCCTCGGTGTCCCAATCGTGGTCGGTTACCCAGCCGTTGTGGTAGATCTTGTTGGTGTCGTTACAGTCGACATAGACATTGGCGCGGTAGACGGAGGCCATGTTGCCGCCGGCGAAGCAGGTGTCGATCATACCGCCGTTGACATAGACGTCGGAGCGGAGAGCCGAGAAGACCTTGTTGCCGCCGCCGAAGACGTAGCGAAGGGCGTACTCGCGACCGAAGCGGGTGTAGAAGCTGTTGACCACAGCGGTGTCGGTGGCGAGGTTGGGGTTGAGGACCGTCTTGTTGATGTTGACAGCCGAGCGGGCATGGTTGAGGGTGTCGTTGTTCATGCAGCCGCCGACGTTGTTGCCGCCGAAGACAGCATAGACGATACCGTTGTTGACGGTTACGGAGGCCAGGGTGTCGACGATGTTGGCGGCGATGCCCGGGCGGAGGACCACGTCGGCGTTGCGGGCGCCGCCGAAGACGGTGTCTATACGCGCGTACGCGGAATTAATGAATACTTTAGTTTTATATATAAGGGGCACGTTGGTGGGCACGTCGACGGTGGCGATGATGTCGCCGGAGTTGTCGCCCCAATTGCGCACCTGGGTACCCACACCGATGGCGGTGTTGCAGACGGTGAAGGGTGCGGAGGTGCCGTCGTAGGAGTAGAAGCCGTTGCCGGCGCCGTAGACGGAGTTGATGCCGAGGAAGTCGGAGGTGGCGGTGTTGCCGATGACGACCTGGGCGCTGTCACGGACGGTGCCGCAGATGTCGTTGCCGCCATAGACGCGGGAGACGGAGTCGCAGTTGATGACGAGGACGTCGGTGGAGCCATCGATGTCGGCCATACGGCCGCCGCCGAAGACGGCACCGTTGATGAAGACGGAGTTCTCACTCTCGGTGAGGGTCTGACGGTCGAAATCGGAGGAGACGGTGAAGGTTACCGTGGCGGATTCAGTGATACCCTGTGTGGTGGTAACGGAAACGGTGAGGGTGGCGGTAACATCGTTGGGAGCCGGGGTGGCGATGCAGGTGATGGTGGGGCTGGCGGTGTTCTCGCCGGAGATGGTGAGGTAGCGCTTGGAGGCGTTGTCGAGTTCCCAATGCCACTGGTTGACGGAGGCAGAGGAGATAAAGGTGCTTACGGGCGTGGGGGTGGAGGTGCGGCGGGTGGCGTAGCCATCGCTGCTGTAGTAGTAATAGGAGGTCCAGGTGGGGATACCGTGGTCGCCGTGGACGTACTCGTTGCCGATGCCGGCGAGGGTGAGACCCTTGAGTTTGGTGCAGACGCGCACCTCGCGGTAGGCTTCGGTGAGGTTGTAGTTGGCGCCGGCCTGTGCCTCGGGGGTGTATACGACCGCGGGGCTGAAGCTCTCGCCCAGCTTGAGGGTCTGGGTGCCGCTGATGTCGGCCACGCCGATATTCTGCGAGGCGGCGTCGGGGACGCTGGCGGCATGCTCGATGGTCTGCACGGGCAGCAGCACGGCCGCGACGCCGGTGGAGCCGGTGCCGGAGCCGTTGGGGCAGTAGTAGGTATAGGCGTTGCCGGTCTGGGCGACGAAGCGTCTGGACTCGGGACGGTGCAAAGCCTCACAGGACATCTTGGGGAGGCTGCCGTCGAACATCATCCAGTAGCGGGCCACGACGGACTGGCCGTTGCGGACGAAATTCTGGTCGAGGTAGCCGCCGGCTTCGAGGGCGGTCCACTTGGTGGCGGTGCCGATGGGCTGACCCACGGCGACCTTCCATACGCTCAAGCCGTCGACGGTGCCGCGGAGGTAGTAGCGGTAGCCTTCAACCTCCTGGTAGCAGTAGCCGGGGTTGTCGGAGTTGTGCCACACGCAGCGGTCGGAGAAGGAGTTGGTTACCGTCAGCGAGCCGTCGCCTGCGGGGTTGAGGGCGAGATAGTTGGCGCCGCCGTCGACCTGGAAGGTAACGTCGCTACCGGTGTAGGTACCGTAGTCGGGCGAGCCATCCGGGCGGTAGGACATTATCTGGGTGGAGCCACTCTGCCCCCCCAGGAGCCACTTTACCTGGCCACTGGAGATGGTGAACGACCGTCCCGTCTGGGCCTGAATCTTCATCGGCAAAACACTCACCGCAATGGCTGCGAGAAGAGTGTAAAGGAGTTTCGATTTCAATTTCATATTAGGTGTCTTCATTTTTTTCAATTTATCAACAACATTTTAACAGCGCACAACTCGGCCAATTAATTGGCATATAATATAATACACCAATCAGAGCCTTGTGGTACAAAATGCAAATATACGAAGATTTTGGAAACTGGCAAAGAAAAACTTTTCCGAGCCCCGTTTTAACACTTATTAGGTTAAAAACGCATAACTCACCACTGTGTAACGATATGGTACCATATCCTTCCAGAGCCTTTGTATTCCCCTACCGTTCCCCTACCATTCCCCTACCGTTCCCCCAGGTGGCAGCTGTCCGATTTAACACTTTTTTTTATAAAAATTCGGCCATATCAAATTTTTTTTGTATTTTTGCATCGCGAAACATTCATTTTAAAACAATCAAAAATCCACTCACCCATTATGGAAATACCCTTTGCTGAAGCGTGGAAAATCAAGATGGTAGAACCCATCAAGAAGTCCACCCGCGCCGAGCGCGAGAAATGGCTCGAAGAGGCCCACAACAACATCTTCATGCTCAAAAGCGACTACGTCTACATCGACCTGCTGACCGACTCCGGCACCGGCGCCATGAGCGACCGCCAGTGGAGCGCCATGATGATGGGCGACGAGAGCTACGGCGGCGCCCGCTCGTTCTACCACATGAAGGACACCATCACCGCCCTGACCGGCTTCAACTACGTCATCCCCACCCACCAGGGCCGCGCCGCCGAGAACGTGCTCTTCTCCTACCTGGTCAAGCCCGGCATGGTCATCCCCGGCAACGCCCACTTCGACACCACCAAGGGCCACATCGAGAGCCGCAAGGCTTTCGCCATCGACGTAACCATCCCCGAGGCCAAGGACACCCAGCTGGAGCTGCCCTTCAAAGGCAACGTCAGCCTCGAACTGCTTGAGAAAGTGCTCGTCGAGAACAAGGGCAACGTGCCCTTCATGGTCCTCACCGTTACCAACAACACCGTCGGCGGACAGCCCGTGAGCATGAAGAACATCCGCGAGACCTGCGAGCTCTGCCACCGCTACGGCGTGCCCGTCAACATGGACTCCGCCCGCTTCGTCGAGAACGCCTACTTCATCAAGACCCGCGAGGAAGGCTACGCCGACAAGAGCATCCGCGAGATAGTGAAAGAGATGTTCTCCTACGCCGACAGCATGACCATGAGCGCCAAGAAGGACGGCCTGGTCAACATGGGCGGCTTCATCGCCACCAACAAGGAAGACTGGTACGAAGGCGCCAAGCTGTTCTGCATCCCCTTCGAGGGCTTCCTCACCTACGGCGGCATGAACGGCCGCGACATGGACGCCCTGGCCGTGGGCCTGCAGGAGAACTGCGAGTTCGACATGGTGGAGACCCGCATCAAGCAGGTGCAGTACCTGGCCGACAAGCTGGACGAGTACGGCATCCCCTACCAGCGCCCCGCCGGCGGCCATGCCATCTTCGTCGACGCCGACAAGATACTGACCGAGATACCCAAGGAGGAGTTCCCCGCCCAGACGCTCACCTGCGAGCTCTACCTCGAGGCCGGCATCCGCGCCTGCGAAATCGGCTACGTGCTGGCCGACCGCGACCCCGTTACGCGTGAGAACCGCTTCGGCGGCCTCGACTTCGTGCGCCTCTGCATCCCGCGCCGCGTCTACACCAACAACCACATGGACGTCATCGCCGCCGCCCTCAAGAACGTCTACGACCGCCGCCACCAGATTACCCGCGGTCTGGAAATCACCTGGGAAGCCGAGCTGATGCGCCACTTCACCTGCCAGTTCCGCCGTTTGGGGTGAAACTGCGCCACATACTGAGCATCCTCTTCTGTGCCGCCGCCTTCTCTGCGGCGGCACAGTCAGGTTGCAACCCCTTGTCGTTGCCCTTCAGCGAGGACTTCGACAACCACGGAGCCTACGCCACCCTGCCGCCATGCTGGGTGGCGTCGCGCAACTACGACCTGGGGCCTCCCCCCGGCCTCGACAGCACCCAGCGCCACAGCGGCACCCGCGCCCTGATGCTCTACAGCGGCACCATCGCCTCCTCGCACTACAGCATCGTCATCACCCCCGAACTGGACACCACCAGCCTCGACGGGCTCTTCCTGCGGATGCGCTACTATGCGGCCAGCACCTCGACCCGACTGGAGGTGGGACTCTGCGTCGACACCGGCCGCTACACACGCCAGTTCACCCCGGTGGACACCCTGCAGGTGGCGCGCCCCGGCCAATGGCAGGAAATGGTGGTCGACCTCGGCCGCTACACCGGCACCGGCCGCCGCCTCGCCTTCCGGCTCCAACGCTCGATGCAGGGCTCGGCCGCCTACTGCTACCTCGACGACCTGCGCATCGGCCCCTGCGGCACCACCCTGCCCACGGTGAGCCACCTCGGCGCCCGCCAGCTTACACTCGACTGGGAAGCCTACGGCGCCGGCAGCGTCTCCCTCGCCTACAACGGCATCACCATCCCCAACGCCGTGCCGCCAATCACCCTCACGGGCCTCACCCCCTCGACCACCTACACCTTCAGTGTGGGCTGCGACGGTTCGGCACCGCAGCAGGTCAGCGCCACCACCCTGCCCGGCCCATCGCTGGTACCCACCTGGTACGACAGCACCACCACCGCCCTCGACGCCCGCGACAGCACCCTCCTCACCCTCCCACTCCAGGAAACCACCCTCACCTCGAACCTCAACCTGGCCCTGCTGCTGCGTGCCGACAGCAACGCACGCCTCGTGGTCGGGGCGATGACCTTCCCGGGCGAGGCATCCAGCTTCGTCGCCATCGACACGCTGCAGGCCACAGCCCTCTGGCAGCCCCGCCACGTCAGCCTGGCACCCTACAGCGGCACCGGCGGCTACATCGCCCTGCAGGCCATCGGCAACGGCACACTCTATATAGAAAAACTGCGCGTAGGCCGATGCCTCCTCGACAGCGTTCGCCTCTACAGCCTCACCGAGAGCAGCGTTACCCTCGACTGGCAGCACCTCACCGGCCCTTCCGACGTGCTGCTGGAATACGGCCCCCGGGGCTTCGCTCCCGGCAGCGGCACACTCCTCACCGCCACCACACATCCCTACACCCTGGGCTCGCTGTCGCCATCGACACAGTATGACCTGCTGGTCTACCCCGCCTGTGGCGACCAGCCCTGTGCCTACGACCGCCACAGCTTCGCCACCTTCGCCCACGCCGTCAACGCCCCCTACTGCAGCGGCTTCGAGGAAGGCGGCCTGCCGCTGGGATGGGTATGCCCCACGGGCAGCGGCACCGCCTCCACCACCGCCTACCAAGGCACGCGCAGCCTACAGCTGGCGGCAGGTTCCACCGTGAGCCTCCCGATGGTAAATACCAATAGCACGGACACCCTCTGGCTGGAATTCTGCGGCCAGGGGGCCGGCACCCTCACCGTGGGCACCATGGCCACCCCCTACAGCCCCTTTGTTCCGCTGACCACCTATACTGGCACCGGCTGGACACGCCGCCTGCTGCCACTCGACCTGCCGGCTGGACACCTCGTAGCGTTCCGCACCGATGGTAACTGGCACCTCGACGCGTTGGCCCTGCACCACGACGCCATCGCCTCGGCCACCGTCTCGGCCATCACACAGACCTCGGCGCGCCTCGACTGGCACATGCACCACGGCGACAGTGTGCGGTTGGAGTATAAGGCCGTGGGCTCTGCCACCGCCGACTTCGTCCCCGGCACCGGCACCATCCTCACTCTGGCCGACAGCATCACCCTCACCGGCCTGCTGCCGGGCACACACTATGCGGTTCACCTGCTGCCATTGTCCGATGCCGTCGGCGCCGACTGCCACCACCTCACGGTGCGCTTCCTCACCGCCCCCGTGCCCGTTACCGCCCCCTATTGCGAGAACTTCGACGCCCTGGCCAACAATGGCTACCCCGCCACCTGGCGCCGCGCCTCCACGCTTGGCAGCTACCCGCTGGCCAACTCGAGCCGCAACCACTCCTCGCCCCGCTCGCTCTATTTCCGATCCAATGCCAACGGCAAAACCGTCGCCCTGCTGCCCGACATCGTCAGTTCCTCGCAGCACCTCACCCTTGCTTTCTGGACCAACACCTCGCACAATCCCACCGGCACGCGGATGCTTGTGGGCCACATGGCGGATGTCAACGACTACAACACCTTCGTCGCAACCGACACCCTCAACCTGGGAACCCTCAACACATGGAAGCACCACCTGATTGACCTGGGTGCCGCGCACGACCATATAGCCATCATGCTGGTGGGTGGCCGCACCGAAAGCCGTGTGTGGGTGGATGACCTCTGCCTGGAGCCGTGCGCCGTGAGCGACATAGCCATCTC
Source organism: uncultured Bacteroidales bacterium (assembly GCA_900315935.1). Taxonomy (GTDB): domain Bacteria; phylum Bacteroidota; class Bacteroidia; order Bacteroidales; family P3; genus Colimorpha. The sequence goes on along the minus strand of ONBB01000018.1, from coordinate 7,952 downwards.
CAATATCGACAGCGCTGATGTTACCCTTTCATGGCAAAACCAGGGATCCCTGGGAATAGAGGCAACCCTCTCCGGAGGCGGTTCCACCCACATCGATACCTTCTACACTTCACCCGTCACTATCAGCGCCCTGGACACCAATACCCAATACCACTTCACCTTCCGCTCGCTGTGTGAATGTGGCGGCGTAGGTGGTGCCTACTATCGCGGCTATGGCTCCACCGGTATCGTTGCCACTGACAATGTTACCTCGCGCACCATTCGCACCCATCCCGTAACCGTGCCCACCCCATACTGCCAATCCTTTGACCTTATCACCACCGGCCGCATCCCTTGGAATTGGCGTTACCACAATACCGCCGCCTCAGTGAGCGACATGAACTGTGTGTCGCCCTACCGCAGCCTGATGCTTCGTGCCAACAGCACCATCGTGCTACCCCCCATGGACAATCTGGGACAGATGGTTGTCTCCCTGTACGCCCATGCCTCCAACAATGCAGCCCTCACTGCCGGCGCATTGCTATTGGGTACCCTGCGCGACCGCGACTCACTGTCCACCTTTACCGTCCACGACACCCTGCACTTGACCCGCCCCCGCGAATGGCAGCGCCTCTTTGCCACGTTGTCGCCCACCACCCATCGCTACCTTGCCCTACGGTTCCTGCCCCAAGACACCTGCACCCTCTTTATCGACGATGTCAATGTAGCCCCCTGCGGCATTGGCGATGCCACCATCTCCGCTGACGGCCAGGCCACCTGGCAATCCCTCAACGCCCCGTCGGCCGTAGCTATCGAGTATGGCCTCCACGGCTTCCCCCCCGGCACCGGCACCACCGACACCGTCCTCGGAACCACCTATACCATCCCCGGCATGGATGCCGGCATCAACTACGACCTCTACCTCACCCCCGTCTGCGATACCACTCCCAACTGCATCGCAGTGAAACTCTCCACCTCCAACCCCGCTACCACCCCCTATTGTGAACAATTCGAAGTTGCCACAGCTGCCGGACTGCCCGATGGCTGGCTAGTGGGACGCACCTACAACAACACTCCCTCCATCAGCACCGCCGGCACCAACCACACCCTGCTGCTCAAATGCCATACCACGGTCGACAGCCGCAGCCTGGTCATGCTTCCTACCCTCACCGGCGACAGCGACAGCATGCAAGTACGCCTCAGCATGCACAGCTCCAATGCGGCCAACGCACGGCTTGTGGTGGGATACGTCAATGGAGAAGCCGATCCCAACACCTTCGTTGCCCTCGACACCCTTGCCAACACTGCCACCGCCTCATGGCAGCGCACGACCACCCTGTTGCCCCCACCCATGGGTCGCCGCATAGCACTGTGTGCCATGGCATTGAGCCAGGCTGCCGAAATAAGGATAGACAGCCTTGCCGTAACGCGCGGCTTCACTCCCTCCGTTGCACCTACCAGCGCCCGTTCGCTTGCCCTCGACTGGCCCACAACTGACAACTACATAGAATACGGCCCTGCAGGCTTTGCCCAAGGCAGTGGCACCCTGTTCCATGCCACCGGCCGCCACCACACCCTCACGGGACTTATGCCAGGACAGAGTTATTGGATCTACACGCGAGACAATAGCACCACCCCCTCATGCATCCCACCCCTGGAGGTAACCCTGCCCTCCGAGGTGAGCCTGCCCTTCTGCCTCCCCGCACCACCCTCGGGAGCCTTGCAACTGCCCGAGATGGATATTGACAGCATCCGACGGTTGCATCTGTACATTACCCTACAAGGGTCGGTGGCTGTAGGCGTCATGGAATACAGTGGCAGTTGGGACCACATGCTCGTTATCGACACCCTTGTCGCACCCACCGGCACCCGTCGCACCCAGCACGTCTCGCTGGAAGGCTATAATGGTGGGGCACGTTTCATAGGACTGGTGCCGATAGGTCCAGTCTCATCCATTGAGAATATCGCCGTCTCTCCATGCCCTTGGGTAACTGCAACCATGCGAGACGACAACCAAGTGCTGCTGCATGGCAACGGCATGGTTGAATACGGGTCGGCAGGATTCACTCCCGGCAGCGGCACCTCCGTGATGGTATCCGACAGCATGTCTCTTTCTGGACTGGACGACAACACCCTTTACGACTATTATCCCCTTTGCACCTCAAATGCTGCTCCATGCTATGGACCCTTGCAATGGCACACATCACAACAGATAGCCATCCCCTATTGCACCGACTTTGCCACAGGACTGCCCCCGGGTTGGATCCTGTCCAGCGATGCACTTGCCGCCACGGCGGCACAGATAGCCGACAGCTGCCTGACGCTGACCGTCGATGGCAACCAGCAAGTGATGGCAACCCTGCCCATCCTCCCGGACGACAGCCTGGCGATTGACCTCGAAGTGTGGTTCTCATCCGCCTCGGTAGCCCTGCTAGCAGGCGACCAGTCCCTACGCCTACCGGCCGGCAGTTGGCAGACACTGCGGCTCATCACCGGCACATCGCGCCGCCCAACCCTGCAGGCTGTAGGCATTGGCACCATCAAAATTCGCCGGGTGGAGATAAGCGCCTGCGCCCTACCCCGCGACATTACGATGCAACAGATGGGTGGTGGCCAGCTGCTGCTGAACTGGAATACCACAGGCATTGACCACCCATTCTATATAGAATATCGCCTCGGGGAAGACAACACCGGCACCACCCTGCGCGCCACCGACCCACCCATGGCGCTACAGCTGCTGCCCGACACCGTATACAGCCTATACGTGAAATGCGATTCTGCCACCTCCACCTGCCGCCAACCCAAGGTCGTTGCCACGCTGCCACCACCCGAACCCCTCCCCTACTGCCTGCCCACCGTGAGCGCCCAACCCGACAACTGGATGGTGCTGAATACTACAGGGGGAACAAAATTCATGGTGCTACCGATGTTTGATACCGACAGCCTGCGGAGGCTGAACATAATGTTCTACGCACAAGCACAGGCGCAGGCTCAAACCATTGTTGTTGGCGCAATGGGCGATGCCGACGACATATCCACTTTTGACTCGCTGACATCGTTCCACGTACCCGCTGGCAGGAGAGAGCTGTGCTTCCACACGCTTGACAACTACTTCGGCAGCGGCCGGTTCCTGGTGCTCCGCGTTCAAAACAACACCCTTATCGACAGCCTGTCGGTAAGCGACTGTGCAGCCTATGGCTTCCATTTGGGCGAAACGGGTGCCGAGCACACCACCATAATCTGGCAACAACAAGGCTCGCCCATGGTGCGTGTAGAGTATGGCGCCACGGGCTTCAGCCAGGGACAAGGACTAGTGGCCACAGCTACCGCCTCGCCATTCAGCATCAATGGGCTCGACCCACTGACCGACTACACCTTCTATGTCTCCAGCCTCTGTAGCGACAGCCTCTGCCGCCCCATGAAGGTGGACACATTCTTCACCTTCACACCCAAGGGCGGGCTGGGCTGCATCGACTACACCGACCTGCGGGCCTCCTATGTAACCTGCAAGTACGGTTCCTACAACAGTCCTTCGGAGCATGTGGGCGTGATAGACCACGGCTACCTCAGTGCCGCGTCTCGCCACACCGTGCACTTCGACACCACCGAGCGCGATGCGCGTACCGGCGGCCTGCTGCGCTCAGTGCCTGCGGGCGAAAAGGCATCGGTGCGTCTGGGCAATTGGACCACTGGCGGCAGCGGCACCGCCCAGGCCGAGAGCATCACCTATGGAATGACCGTGGACTCGGCGCAGGCCAACCTGTTAATACTGAAATATGCCGCCGTACTGCAGGACCCCGAACACTCGGCCGACTTGCAGCCACGCTTCCGACTGGAGATACTGAACCAGAACGACGAACTCATCGACTCCTGCGGCCTGGCCTTCTTCATCGCCAACCCCAACCTGGGCTGGAACACCGCAGCCAATGAGGTGCTGTGGAAGGACTGGACCACGGTGGGACTGGACCTAAGCACCTACTCTGGACAGACCATCTATGTGAGGCTCACCACCAACGACTGCGGCGAGGGGTCGCACTTCGGCTATGCCTACTTCACCCTCGAGTGCGCCACCAAGCGCCTGCTCACAGAAGGGTGCAGCGATGTACCCGACAACCGTTTCACCGCCCCGGGCGGCTTCCACTACCGCTGGTACTCCAACCAGGATGCCACCACCCTCTCCGACTCGGCCAGCATCTGGGTGCGGTCGGACAACTCGATGACCTACTACTGCGAGCTGTCGTTCATCGACAACCCCACCTGCAAGTTCACCATGAGTGCCTTCGCCGGCGCACGCTACCCACTGGCACTGTTCGACACGGCACTGACGGTGGCCGACTGTGAGTTCAACCTCACGCTGACCAACCGCAGCACCATCTCGGGCGACGGCATCACACCCATCGGCACCGGCGAGAACTGCGAGAGTACCAGATGGATTCTGCCCGACAGCAGCACTGCCTATACCGACATAGTGATGCTCCACCTGACAGACACCGGCCTCTACAACATCACGCTCGTTTCAGGCATCGCCAGCGACCAATGCCTCGACACCCTGCGGCGATCCATCCACATTGTGTACCCCCACCCGGACGCCACGATTGCAGGACGTGAGGAACGCTGCGACAACGACGCGCCCGACACGCTCGATGTACTGCACGCCGCATCCTATACCTGGGAGGGGGGCGGCAGCGGCAGCCAGCAGGTCGCACCACAGGGCGACACCACCGTTACCTGCTATACGGTGGATCGCAACGGCTGCCACGACACGCTGACCCACACACTGCGCGTGCTGCCCACCTACCACCTCCTGGACACCGACTCCATCTGCAACACCAACCGCACCTACCATTGGATTGACACCACCATCGATTTCGAGCAAAGCAACGGTGTGGTGAGCCGCGAACGCCACCTGTATACCGCCTACGGCAGGTGCGACAGCGTGCGCACGCTGAGCCTGCAACTGATGCCGTCCTACGACATCGTCCATTACGACACGTTATGCCACGACAGCCGCATGACCTTCTTCGACACCCTGCTGACCACCAGCGGCACCTATTTCCACGCCGACAGCACCGCCTTCGGATGCGACAGCCTGGTAACCCAGCACCTGCATATCGTGCCGCGCACCTATGCCACCGACTGGCAGGTGGTATGCGACTCACTTGTATGGATTGACGGCATCACCTACCACAGCGACAACCGCACCGCCATCGACACGGTCGCCACGCCACGCGGCTGCGACAGCGTGGTAACCCTCAACCTGACCGTCCACCGCTCCACCCTGGAGGTCGAGATAGATACCTTCTGCCAGGGAGCCACCTACCTATTCCGGCAGCATGAGCTGAGCGAGGCCGGCTTCTACGCCGACACCCTGGCTACCATCCACGGCTGCGACAGTGTGCTGGGCATCGAGCTGACACGCCTCGACCTCCCATCCCTCACCATTGCGCATGACTACGACTGCGACTCGCTCTACCACCACATCACGGCCACCTGCAATGTGCCCTACCTGCTCTGGAACGCCTTCCCCGACGACCCAACCCTCACCGGGCAGGAATACAGCAGACACATCTCGGTGAAACCCACAGAGACCACCACCTATACAGTCTATGTCGACTATGCCGAGCTGCCCCACTGCCCCGTTACCGACACCCTACGCCTGGCTCCTGCCGCCAAACCGGAGGCTGTGCTCAAGGTGAACCCCGGTGCACTGCGCCCGGGACAGGTAAACTTCAACGCCTACGACCTCAGCCCCGACTATACAGAGCGGCACTGGTATGTCGACGGCATGCTGATGGGCGAAAGTTCGCGCCACCTGCAGGCTTCGGCCACCAAGGGTGCCGACTCGGTGGTGGTTACCCTCGTGGTAACCGACGGCCACTGCACCGACACCGCCTCGCATACCCTCTATGTGCTGCACCACGACATAGTGGCACCCAACACCTTCACCCCCGACCAGGAGACCAACAACCGCTTCTACATCGTCAGCCGCGGCCTGAGCCGTGCCGAGCTGCGCATTTTCAACCGCAACGGCGTGATAGTATACAGCAGCAACGACGTGAACCAGCAGTGGGACGGCCGGGCAAACAACGGAGACCCCTGCCCGATGGGCAACTACGTGTGGCACCTGCGCTACTCCACCCTGCTGCAACCGGACACCTACTATTCGGCCACCGGGTCCGTGCTGCTGCTGCGCTGAGGTATGTATAAAACAGTAGGGGCGGCGCGCCGTATGGCGCGCCGCCCCTACCGATTGCTGGCTACAGCTAGGCGTTCTTATACTTCTCTATCTGCACCTTCAGCGTGTCCACACAGTCGGCGACGGCCTGCTCGAAGGTGTCGGCCTGTTTGGTAACGAAGAGGTCCTTGCCGGGGACGTTGAGACGTATGTCGGCAATCTTGTTGTTGTCGCTCTCGGGTTTGTCCACCTTGAGGGTTACCTCGCAGCCCACCGCGTTGTCAATCATGCGGTCCAGCTTGCCCACCTTGTCGTGGATGAACTTCTCGAGTTTCTCGTCAGTGCGGAACTTGACGGCGTTGATGGTTGTGTTCATAATCGTTCTCCTTTCTTTATTGGGTTGTTATTTATTCCTTCTGCTGCGCGGATGCGCATGCTTGTATACCTCTTTCAAATGCTCGCGCGTTACGTGGGTGTAGACCTCGGTGGTGGCCAGGTCGGCGTGGCCGAGCAGCTCCTTGATGGCCTGTATGTTGCCGCCCTCGTTCAATATATGGGTGGCGAAGCTGTGGCGGAACACGTGGGGGCTGATACGGTCGGCATTCGACAGGGCCGGCATGTACCGTTTCACCACCTGGTAGACCACGTTCGCCGTGATGGGCCTGCCCTTGCGGTTCACGAACAGCCACTCGCTCTCGCCCACTTCCTGATGCTTTAACGCGAGATAGTCCGAAATATTGTGTGCCAACTCCGATTCGATGGGTATGAGGCGTTCCTTGTTCCTCTTGCCCAGCACCTTGAGCGTGAGGGACGAGAGGTCGACCGAGGCTTCGGTGAGGCCGGCCAGCTCGGAGCGCCGTATGCCCGTCTCGTAGAGCAGGCGCAGCATCAGCGCATCGCGACGGCCCAGGAAATCGTCGCCGAAGATACCCTCGTCGTAGAGGTGCTCCAGCTCGCCCTCCTTGAAGAACACCGGCAGGCGCCTGGGCTGGCGCGGGGCGCTGACCTTGGCCATGATGTCGGCCTCCAGCATACCCTGGCGGCGCAGGTAGCGGAAGAAGCTGCCCAGCGACGACAGGCGCCGCTTCACCGTGCCGGCGGCCTCGCCGCGCCCCAGGTGCTCCATCTGCCACTCGCGCACTTCGCGAGAAGTAATATCCTCTATATCAACCATATTCTGCTGCCGCAGGTGGTCGGCAAAATCGCGCAGGTCGGCCAGGTAGTTTCCCACCGTGCCCGCCGCCATCCGCCGCTCATGGGCGATATAGTCGTGGAATCGTGCTATGGCCTCGTCGACTGTCATCGGGTGCAAAGATACGAAAAAAAACCTTTGGTTAAAATATTTTAACATTTCCACCCCCGGAAAGTGGCAAAAATGCCCCCCAAAAAACTGACAATTTTTTGAATTTTTTCCGAAAAAAAGGCCCAAATGGCCAAAACACAACAGGCTGATTCCCAACACCTCAAATGCACCCTCTTCTTCCCCTCTTCTTCCCCTCTTCTTCCTCTCTTCTTCCATACCAGGGACCCCTGTGGGGATGCGGCGCGAGACTGGAATGCATTCTAGAGAAAGAAATATTTGGTAGAATCAAAAACATGTTATATATTTGCAGTGTCAAAACATTATGAACTAAACAACAACACTATGAAAACGAAACGATTAAGGAAATGGGGAGTGTCTGCATTGCTGTTGGCTATGGCGGCACTCGGATTAAATCCTTTACGGGCACAGGACACTATTTGGGCGTACCCGAGAAGCAACTATTTATATGATTGCTATATTAACGAAAAGTATTCG
>ONBB01000002.1 GCA_900315935.1 uncultured Bacteroidales bacterium | reverse complement strand
GGTTGTAACGCCAGTGGCACCGCCGGGTAGCTGTGTCTGGATCGGATAAGCGCTGAAAGCATCTAAGTGCGAAGCCGGCCCCAAGATGAGACTTCGTTAGAGGGTGGTCGCAGACTACGACCTTGATAGGCCGCAGGTGTAAAGGCAGCGATGTCAAAGCCGAGCGGTACTAATTACCCGAAGACTTTCCGTTGATGACAATTTTGAATTATGAATTGTGAAATTCGAAGGCTTGCGCAGACCGCGAGAGCAATTCAAAATTCAACTTTCGAAATTCAAAATTAAAATCTTTCTCTTGTATGTCTTGTGCCAATGTGCCAAACCCGTTATTTGGGTGGTTGTTAAGCCCGCCCTCGCTGATGATACTGCACTTGTTTGTGGAAAAGTAAGTCGCCGCCCATCTTTCTAGGAGCATCTCTTTCGAGGTGCTCTTTTTTTTTGTGTCTTTTCCTTTGTGGAAACACGTTTTTTTTGCATCCTGCCCGCTGCGCTGGCGAGATCTTGTGGATCTTGTAGATTGTTTCCGCCTGCGGAGATTTGCACTTTTCCCCTTGCCAATGTTTTTTTAACACGAATTTCCACGAATTACCCATGAATTAATTGATGGTAAATTCTTGATAATTCGTGGTTTGGCAACAATGATTTCATGTGTCTGTGTCTATTTCGTGATTTTTGTGTATTTTTGCAATGTAATATTAACCCAAACACACACTCAAATGAAGAAGACCATCAAATTGTTGGCCTTGGTGGCCATGGGAGCCGCGCTGACATTCGCTGCCTGTGGCAGCAACAGCAAGGTCGGAGGTCAGGGTAGTGGTGGTGCGGCGGCCGCCGAGTGGGTTGACCTGGGCCTGCCCAGCGGCCTGCTGTGGGCCAAGTGCAACCTCGGGGCGACCAAGCCCGAGGAGTACGGCGACTACTACGCCTGGGGTGAGACCTCGACCAAGGAGGTCTACTTTTGGGAAACCTACAAGTACTGCACGGCAATGGATGAAAAAGGCTGGGTTAAGACGCTGTCGAAATACAACACCGACAGCGAGTACGGCACGCCCGACCACCTGACCACCCTGCAGCCCTCCGACGACGTGGCGACGGCCAAACTCGGCAACGGCGCCCGCATGCCGACCGAAACAGAGTGGCGCGAGCTCATCGCCAACACCACTTCTGAATGGACCTTCGAGAACGGCGTTTACGGCCGCAGGTTCACCGCCTCTAACGGCAAAAGTCTCTTCTTCCCCGCCGCCGGCTACCGCAACGGTTCCGAGTTGCGCCTCGCGGGTGAGTACGGCCTCTACTGGTCTTCGTCGCTCGACGCGGACTACCCGAACTACGCGTGGTACTTCCTCTTCCGTTCGGACTACCAGGGCGTGATCGGCAACGGCCGCCAGCGTGGGTTCTCTGTGCGCGCTGTGTGTGCCAGTCAGAACTAACCCTTGTTCCGTTCCCCGCAACGGGCACCGAAATATGATTGGACGGCCGCCCCGAAGGGGCGGCACGAGCTGGCAATCCGACTTGGTAGCCCCTAAATTTTATGAATGACCTCATAAGGGGCCATAGCGGTCCAGAGCCTATGTATTCCCCTAGAGAGTCCCTACCGTTCCCCTACCGCCTCCCTGGCTGAAAGGGGTGGATGGTGGGTGGTTATTGGACGGAGAGGATTTCGGTTACGATGTACTGGCTGTTGCCACGCCAGGGGAGGGTACCGAGGTGGCGTTTCCAGCGTAACTCGACGTGTTTGCCGGAGCAGCGCATCAGGCTGTCGGCGACGGCCTGGTCGGTAACGGAGAACTTCAGTTCGTTGCTCTGCAGGTTGGACATACCGCGGGCCGACTTGAATCCGCTCTGTATCATCTTGCCTTCGTAGGTCTTGAAAACGACGCCTTCCTGCTGGAAGTAGTTGATGTCGCCTGCGTTGACGCCCGTGCTGTACACGAACAGGAATCGGAAATAGAGGAATGCGGCCAGCGCCAGAACGGCTATGGTTGAGATGGTTGCGATAATTTTCGTTTTACTTGTAAGTGCCATGGTATGATTGCGTTTGAGATGATGTGGTTTCATTGGTTGCCGGTGCTACAATTGAGCAGGCCGCGGGTTACGTTGCGGCGGAAGGCTACCAGCTTGTTTCCCTTGGCCAGTTGGCCTTTGAGGGCGAAGCCTGTCCAGAGGGCCAGTGTGCCGCCCCATTTGACGGTCTCTTTCCACAGGCGGACGAGGTACTTGCCGGTGCCAATCTGGCGCGTGCGGTAGCGCTCGCTGACGCCGATGCTGTAGGTGAGCCGGTTGAAGTAGTCGTCGGTCAGCTTCTTGGGGGGTATGAGGTGGTAGAGGATAGCGGTGGGGAGGTAGTAGAAGCGGATGCCGCGTGAGGTCATCTTGTCGAAGAGGTCTTTCTCCTCGGCACCGATGAGGCTGTTGCCTTTGCGGCCGAGTTCGACGTTGAAGAGGCCCACCTGGTCGAACACCTCCTTGCGGTAGGCGGCGTTGCCGCCGCCGGGGAAGGCTCCGTTGGGGAATTCGCGCTCGCGGCTTCCGAGGTCGAGTTTGCCTGTTACCAGCTGTCGGGTGTAGTGGCTCATCCAGAGGGGCTCCTCGCAGCCGTCGTACTGCGGCAGTATGGGGCCGCCGGCGGCCATAGTCTCGGGGTGCTGGCGGAAGAAGTCGGCGTAGGTCTGGAGGTATTCGGGGTTGACCAGCGCGTCGTCGTCCACATAGACCAGCACCTCGCCCTGCGACTCCTGTATGCCGCGGTTGCGGGCGTAGGAGAGTCCCTGCTGGCTTTCAATGCAGTAGCGGAAGGCCACGTCGGGATGGTCGGCTTGGAAACGGCGGCATTCGGCCTCGGTGCCGTCGGTGCTGTTGTTGTTGACCAGCACTATCTCGTAGTCGCGGCAGGTGCCTGCGGCCAGGCTGTGCAGCACGTTGTAGAGGTACCGCTCGCGGTTGTAGGTGCAAAGGATTACGCTCAGCATCATTTCTTTCGGTATACAAGGAATATGGCGGCGGCCATGGCCAGCAGCGCCACTATCGACACCCAGAGGCCGGTGCGTTCGAGGCTGTTGAAGCGTGGCGCCTCGTTCTTGAATTCGATGACATGCTTGCCGGCAGGCACCACCATGGCGCGCAGCACGTAGTTGGCGCGGATGTAGTCGGCCGGCTGGCCGTCGATGTAGGCGCGCCAGTCGGGTGCATAGTGTATCTCGCTGAAGACGGCCAGCTGCTCGGTGGCGCTCTGGCTTTCGTACTTCACGTAGTCGGAGTTCCTGGGCTTGTTGGGCACCAGCTGTATGGTGGCCGCGCTGTCCACGGTCCACTGTCCGCGTCCCAAGGTCCACATGCTGGTGTCGACCACGGCGGTGCGAGCGGGGTCGAAGGTGCGGAGGGCCATGATTTCTTCATTGGCGCTGCCTACGGCTTTCACTTCGCCCACGAACCAGGCGTTGCCTAGCGCGTCGGGGTTTCGCATCACGATAGCCTGGCCACCCTGGCGCTGCACCACGTAGCGCATGTTGAGCATGTTCATCACTGCGGGGTTGCCCTGGGCCAGGTGGAAGGAGATGAGGTCCTGGTAGCGGTTGAGCTTGGCGGGGCTATAGCCACCCAGCTGGTGGTGGAAGGCGGCGGGGATGGCGTCGTTGAAGGGGTCGGTGGCCAGGTTGTAGACGCGGTAGTCGTGGTCGCCGTAGTAGGTGGCCTGCTGGTCGATGTCGTAGTCGTACTGCTGGCGGCGCAGCTCGGTCTGGCGCTTGTCGGCGAAGTTCTCCTCGCCCAGGTAGCGGCGGTCCACACCCCAGAGGTCGACCAGTATCAGCACGCCCAGCAGCGCCATCGGGATGGCCTTGGCCTTCAACTTTTCGTTATTGTAGAGCCAAAGCACGGCGGCGGCCAGCAGGATGAAGATGAGCGAGCGCCACGAGTCGCCGCGCAGCAACGCCGCACGTTCGCTGTGCAGCATGTCGGAGGCTTGGGCGGAGTATTCGCCATAGTAGCGCGCGAGGTCGGCGTCGAAGCTGCCGCTATAGCTGAAGCTGCCCGAGGCCACCATCACGCCCAGAATCAGCACCGTGAGGGCGCCGGTGGCGATATAGAGGGCCAGGTTCACCTGCTTGCGGTCGCGCTCGCGGTCGAAGACGGCCTTCAGCGTCAGCGCTGCCAGCAGGGCCATGCATACGTTGGCCAGCACCAGCGCCATGCTGGGGGTGCGGAATTTGTTGTAGAGCGGCAGGTGCTCGAACACCCATGTGTTGAAGCCCTCCAGGTTGTGTCCCCACGACAGCAGGATGGCCAGCAGCGATGCCGCCAGCATCCACCAGCGTTCTGGCCCGCGGGTTACCAGCAGACCCATCAGGAAGAGCAGCACCACGATGGCACCGAAGTATACGGGGCCGCTGGTGCCGGGCTGGTCGCCCCAGTAGAGGGGGGCGCGGTTGGCACGGAAGGTGCGGCTGTACTGGCTGCCGTCGCTCACCTTCTCGTTGTTGCTGCCGCCGAGGGCACCGGGCACCAGCAGGGTGTAGGTCTCGCCCACGCCGTAGCTCCATCGGTAGGCATACTCGATGTCGAGGCCGTCGGTGTCGGCGTTGTGTTTTTCGAGCGGCTGTCCGTCGGGTCCGATGGTCAGTTCGCCGCCGCCGCGCATGGTGTATTTGGCATACTCCTCACTCACCAGCAGCAAGCGTATGTTGCAGCCGAAGGCCAGTGCGGCACCTGCCACCAGGATGGCCACCTTCAGCGCGTAGGGAATCAACCGACCTTTCCGAATGGCCACCACCAGGTAGGCCAATGCCATCAGCACACATCCGATGGCGGTGTAGAAGGTAATCTGTATGTGGTTGAATGCCAGTTGCAGTATCAGTGCCAGGGTGAACAGCAGGCTGCCCCACAGCACGCGCAGGGTGCGGCGGCGTTTCTCCAGCTCGGGATCCACCGCGCTGCGCAATGCCAGCACCATGCCACCCAGGATGGGAGCCATCATGCTGATGGCCCAGGCTTTGGTGATATGGCCGGCCTGTATGATGATAATATTGTAGCTTCCAAGTCCGAAACCCAGTGCCCCGATCAGTGCCAGCCAGGGGCTCAGGCCGAAGGCGAGCAGGGCCACGTAGAAGCCCAGCAGATAGAGGAAGATAATGCCGATGTTGCGGTCGAGACCCAGGTGGCGCAGGGTGAGCACACTGGTGGCTTGGTAGAACAACTGTTTGGGTGGGTCGTTGGTGATTTGGTAGCCGGGCATGCCGCTGAACATCGACGAGTTCCAGTGCGGGGTTTTGCCGGTCTCTTTCTTTTCGGCTTTCTGGCTGTAGGCCATGGCTTCGTAGTGTTCCACGTCGCCTTGGCGTATCACCTTGTCGCCCAGGGCAGGGGAGAGGTAGGCCACAGCCACCGCCAGCAGCAGGGCCACGATTCCAACATGCGTAAAAATCTGCTTCTTCATTTTGTTTATCTCAATTTTCAATTTTCAATTCCCTTTCACCGTGGGGTATTCCACCCGCACGTGGTAGATGCTCATCATTTTGGCTTTCAGTATCTCGCGTATGCGGGCTATGTCGCCGTAGGAGAGCTGGCAGTTGTCCAGCTGGCCGGCTTGTATCTTGCCGTCGATCAGGCGGTCGATCATCTCGTCGGTGCTTTCCTTGGTGTGTACCTTGAGGCTGCGGCAGGCGGCCTCCACGGTGTCCACAATCATCACCACCGCCGTCTCGCGCGAGTAGGGGCGTGGCCCTGGGTAGCGGAACACCGTAGTGTCGAAGCCTCCGTCGGGGTGGCGCTCCATCTCCTTGGCGTAGAAGTAGCCCGTGTATGTGGTGCCGTGGTGGGTGCGTATGAAGTCCTGCACCTCGGACGGCAGGTGGTATTTGCGAGCCAGCTCCAGTCCCATCGTAACGTGCGATGTGATGAGGCGTGCGCTCTCGGAATAGTCCAGTTCGTTGTGCGGGTTGAATCCCGAGGTTTGGTTCTCGGTGAAGTACAACGGGTTGCGCGTCTTTCCGATGTCGTGGTACAAGGCGCCTACTTTGGCCAGCAGCACGTCGCCGCCGATTTCGCTCACCAGGTCCTCCACGATGTTGGCCACCTGCATCGAGTGCTGGAAGGTGCCAGGGGCCCGGCGCGAGAGGGCGCGCAGGGCCGGGGTGTTGGTGCTTGACAGCTCGAGCAGCGTCAGCGCCGTGGTGATGCCCGACAGTTTCTCGAAGAGGTATATCAGCGGGTAGGCCAGCAGGGTCAGGATGGCGTTGAGGAAGAACATGAGGTACTTCTCCGGCTCCAGTGCCAGCAGGTTGGTGTCCTGGCTCAGCACGCCGGCGGTGTAGATGAACGAGTAGCTGCCGAATATGACCAGTGCCAGCACGAAGAACTGGCTCCGTTTCTCCAGGTTGCGCACGGCGATGATGCTCATCATGCCGGTTACCAGCTGGTAGAAGATGAATTCGAATGCGTTGGGCACCAGGTTGGCTAGGATGATCACCGTGGTCAGGTGGATGTAGAGTGCGGCGCGCATGTCGAAAAAGACGCGCATGAGGATGGGCACGATGCACAGCGGGACGAGCAGCACCCATTCCGGCGCCGTCCACACCATCAGTGCCTCGAGGGCCGCCATCATCAGTATAACCACCATCACGAACGTAACTTTTCGGTTATCCTCCAGGATGGGATGTTGTGTGTTGAGGAGGAACATATAGAGGGCCACGAAGGCAATGATGGACAGCAGCAGTTGCCCCAGCATTTGGCCCCACACGCTGTAGCGGTCGCTGAAGCGGCGGTCGTTCTCGGCTTCCAGCGCCGCTATCACCTGCGCCTTCTCCTCGGTTACCTCTTCGCCTTTGCTCACTATGTGGTCGCCTGCCATCACCAGCTGGCTGCTGTAGCTCAGCTGCGACAGGCGGCTCTCCAGTTCCATGGCCGTGCGGTGGCGGTCCAGGGTGAGGCTGGGGACAAGGATGCTGTCGCGCAGCAGCCCGGGCTCCAGGTCGTCAGGCGTAATGTATTCGCCCACATGGTGTTCGCTTCCGAAATTGCCTTTGAGTACCACCATCCTGCGCCCGGCCGAGGGGTGCCCGTCGGTCTCTAGGTAGCCGCGCAGGTAGATGCTGTCCAGCTGGTGGCGCAACGTGCGGTGCTCGGCGCCTGTCAGCCGTGGTGCCAGTGCGTCGAGCCGTGCCAGCGCCTTGGTGCGTGCCAGGCTGTCGGTTTGGTAGTACAGCAGCGCCTGCTGCCGCTCGGCCTCTTGTTCCAGCTTCACCTCGTCGTCGCTTTTCATCACGGCAAAGTCGAACGGAGCCTGCAGGTCCGACCCGCGCCAGATGGCACCCACCTTGTAGTCGTAGTGCTCTCCATGCCGGGTATGCGGAAATATCACCACAATCAGCGCAGCCGTCAGCAGCATCAGTAAAACCTTGTACATCAAGCCTAAACGCTTAACTGTTCCTGACAAAATGTTGCTCATATCATATATTAAATGCGCTGCAAAAATACAAAATCCCTCCCACATGACCAAAAAATAGTTTACTAATTGAATTTTTTAGGTTTTTTTTTGCAAAAAAGTTGCATTTTATCTCGGAGTTTGTTATCTTTGCAGTGTTGCTTTAATCGCTATGGTTTTTGCAACGCGCTAATCCTTAAACACATAACGCTATGTACGCAATTGAAAAACACCCCATCCTGGACATCCCGCAGTGCGAGGAGGCCACTTTCCTCTTCGAGGGCAAAACCATCCGCGCCCGCAAGGGCTACACCGTCGCCAAGGCGCTCCACGAGGCAGGCTATCCTGTTCATAGCCACAGCCTTGAGGGGCGGAACCGCTCCCTGGAGTGCGGCATCGGCAAGTGCGGTGCCTGCGAGATGCTGGTCGACGGCCGTGTGCGCCGTATCTGCATCACGCCGGTCGATGGGGTAGGGGAGGTGCGCCTGCTTGCCAGCGATACTAGTCTTTCTAGAGATCCTAGAGATTCTAGAGATTCTAGAAATCCTAGAAATTCTAGAAATTCTAGAGATTCTAGAAATACCAACACCAACATATACAAGACCACCGTGGCCATCATCGGTGCCGGGCCGGCGGGACTGGCTTGCCGCGAGCAGCTGAACGCCTTCGGCATCGACAACCTGGTCATCGACAGCAACAGCCGCATCGGCGGCCAGTTCAACATGCAGACCCACCAGTTCTTCTTCTTCGAGCGCGAGAAGAAATACGGCGGCATGCGCGGCTTCGACATCGCCAGCACCCTGGCGGGCGAAAACACCGACGGCATCCTGCTCGACAGCACCGTGTGGGACCTGCTGGAAGGCCGCCGCATAGCCTGCAAGAACACCGCCACCGACGAGGTCTTCTACGTCGACGCCGACCACCTCGTTGTCGCCACCGGCGCCGTGCCCTTCATGCCCACTTTCGAGAACGACGATGTGCCGGGTGTCTACACCGCCGCCGTGTTCCAGAAGATGATGAACCAGGAGCACACCCTGCTCGGCAAGCGCGTGCTCACCGTGGGTGCCGGCAACATCGGCTACCTCACCTCCTACCAGGCCATGCAGGCCGGCGCCACCATCCGCGCCATCATCGAGGCACAGCCCCGCGAGGGCGGATTCCCCGTGCAGGCCAACCGCGTGCGCCGCCTCGGCATCCCCATCCTCACGGGCCACACCCTCCTGCGCGCCATCCCCAACGAGGACCATACCGGCGTCACCGGCGCCGTCATCGCCCGCTGCGAGAACTTCAAGCCCGTGGCCGGCACCGAGCAGGTGATCGACGACATCGACATCATCAATATCTGCACCGGCCTCGTGCCCGACAACCAGCTGCTCACCAAGGGGCGCGAGGTGTTCGGCCTGCACACCTACGGCGTGGGCGACGCCGTGCGCATCGGCGAGGGCACCAGCGCCGTGCTCCGTGGCCGCCAGGCCGCCTACGAGGTGGCGCAGAACCTCGGCCTGCGCTACAACTACGACGACTACCTCGACCTCTCGCGCCAGTATATCGACTCGCAGCAGCATCCTGTGCGCCTCCTGGAGCGCCCCAACCTGCCCACCGCGGAGCGTATGGCCGCCAAGCCTTTCGTGCAGATGGACTGCCTCTACGGCTTCGCCTGCAACCCCTGCACCTTCGCCTGCCCCCACGGCGCCATCAGCAAGCCCACCACCTCCAGCACCCCCACCGTGGACTACGACCGCTGCGTCGGCTGCATGGAGTGCGTCTACCAGTGCCCGGGCCTGGCCATCTTCGGCTATAACCTTCAAAAACAGTGGTGCTTTCTCCCCATCGAGTACCACGTGGACGAGGGTGCCGAGGTCTTCCTGGTCGACAACGACGGCCGCCGCATCGGCGAGGGCGTGGTGGAGAAGGTGCTCCTCAAGCCCAACAAGACCAACGTGGCGAGGGTGAAGCTCAGTGAGGAGTGTGGAGTGAGGAGTGAGGAGTTCAGGATGACCGACGTCAAAGGCTTCATCGAAAAGAGAACCTACGACAGCATACATCAGGCATCCACTCCCCTCTCCCACGGGAGAGGGGCTGGGGGTGAGGCCACCTACGTCTGCCACTGCGAGGACATCACCCTCGCCACCCTGCTGGAGGCCATCGGCGACCGCCGCTTTATCTCGGTCGACGAGCTGAAGCACATCACACGCCTCGGCATGGGCCCCTGCCGCGGCAAGCGCTGCATACCGCGTGCCAAGCAGGTGCTGCGCGCCCACGGCATCGAGGTAACCGGCGACGCCACGCCCCGCGCCCCGCTCTCCAGCCCCGTTACCCTCGGCGACGTCTACTCCCCCGGCCGCCAGGACAAATTCATCATTCATCATTCAAAATTCAAAATTAGCGAAGCTAAAGTCTTCATCGCCGGCGGCGGCATCGCCGGCAGCGCCCTCTTCCGCTACTTCGCCGAGGCGGGCCTGCAGCCCGTCATGGTCAACCACGACCGCGGCGCCTCGTGGCGCAACATCGGCGGCGGCCGGCCGGCATTCTCCAACCCCGACATCGCCGACATCGCCCAGCACAGCCACGAAATCTTCCGCCAGATGCAGCAGGTGCACAACATAGGCTACAAGCCCACCCGCTACGTCAACCTCGTGCACGACGAGGCCACCTACCGCGCCCTCGACGCCAGCCGCGCCTGGAGCGACGCCTATATGGTCGACCGCAAGGACTTCCGCACCGAAATATCGCCCCTCTGGGACGACAGCCGCGACACCTACAGCCACGCCCTCATCACGCGCGACTGCTGGCAGGCCACCCCCGGCCGCGTCATCGACTACGTCCGCTCGCTCGGCATCGCCGCCGGCGGCACCGTCTACGAGGACTGCGAGCTGCTCGAGGTGCAGCGCCGCGGCGACCGCATCGCCGCCCTCGTCCGCACCCACGACGGGCAGTACATCGAGTTCCTCTGCCACCACTTCGTCAACGCCATGGGCTGGGGGGCCGAGAAGTTCACCGACATGCTCGGCATCGACACCGGCCTCTACCCCGTCAAGCACCAGGCCTTCATCACCCGCCGCCTGCCCATGCTCGGCGCCGCAGGGCAGCCGCTCGACATGGTCATCGACCGCCGACGCTACCGCGGATTCACCGCCGTCTACGGACAGCAGTTCGCCCACACCGGCCAGATCATCGGCTGCGCCAGCCCCGACACCGACGCCTACGAGACCCGACAGAACATCAAGTACAACAGCCGCGAGTTCCTCGAGATTGTCTCCGAGGTCTTTGCCGACTGGATACCCAACCTGCGCGAGGTGGGCTTCCACGCCGTATGGGCCGGCCGCTACACCGAGCCGCGCTACATCGTCGACCCCGAGGCCGGCCTCCTCACCGGCCTCCGCGGACACGGATTCATGCTCGGGCAGTACCTGGCCAAGCTCTACGTCGACAAGTACCTCGGCCGCCAGGTGCCCTCCTATATGAACGACCTCGCGCTGAGCGGTAAAGGTCTGAGCGAGAACGCCTTCAAGTAGAAAGGGAAATGATATGGTACCATAAGCTTCCATAAGCTTCCAGTGCCTTTGTATTCCCCTACCGTTCCCCTACCATTCCCCTACCGTTCCCCTGGGGTCTCCCGAATGCAAGGGGCATCCCTTCCGCTCCCCCTCTAACAAAATTTTTGGATTTTTTTTGTTTTTTACGAAAACTTTTGTATATTTGCATTGACATACTATCAATCCCTATATGCACAACACGCAGATATTGAGAGACTTGCCGCCTCCCAGGTGTGGCCATGTCGGTTCAGGTTCCGGCATTGGATTGACTTTTTCATTTGTATTTTTTGGCGACGTGCCCGTCGGGGCACGCCGTTTTTTATCAAATTCTGTCTATTAGTAATATCAAAAATCATAAATTAATTTTTTCCTATGAGAAAACACCTACACAAATTGTTCGCCATCTCGATGGCCATGGCGCTGGGGCTCGGGGCCGCGGCGCAGACCTTCTTCTACGCCACCCTCCCCAGCGGCCAGTCCCTCCGCTTCGAGGTCACCTCGCCCACCACCTGCCAGCTGGCCGGCAACACCTCGATAGGTGGCAGCGCGACCGACAGCCTCATCATCCCCTACACCGTCAGCGACGGCACCCACACCTACCAGGTTACCGCCATCGGCGGTAATGGTATACGCAGTTTCCGCGGCCGTGGCACCCTGATACTTCCCAATAGCATCACCCGCATCGAGTGGAACGGACTCAACAACAACGACTTCGACACCATCATTTTCCCGGCCGGTCTGAACTTTATGGACAATGGCGCAGTTAAAAGGTCCGATCGCTTTGGCTCCGGCTCCGTCCTGGTCTTCCGTTCCGCCACGCCCCCCGTGACAACAAGTGGATACTTTAATGCCTTTACGAATGGGTATACGGCCGGTGCTGTGCAGCACATCTACGTCCCTGCCGGCCAGTCCGCCGCCTACCAGAGCGCCTTCGGGACCGCCTTCACCAGCGCCACCCTCCACGAATGGGGCACCGCCCCGACCGCTGTCGGCTTCCGCACCGACACCATCCACCTGGGCGGGACCTACATCCTCAACGGGCGCTACATCACCGCCGCAGGCACCTACATCGACTCCGCCTTCTTCTACACCCACGACAGCCTCACCACCGTCCGCCTCGTCCGCGCGAACTGGCACTTCTCTGTCGACACCCTCGGCAACCGCCTTTGGTACCGCATCATCGGCACGGACGAGGTGGCCGTGGTGCCGCCCAACACTCTCGACCAGTCTTACAGCGGCTACACCGAGCCCTCGGGCAACCTGGATATCCCCGACACCGTGCGTCATGGCGGCACGGCCTACGCCGTCATAGATATAGGCCCGTATGCCTTCTACAATTGTAATAGTCTCGACGGATACATCTCACTGCCCCCCACCATCTACGGCATCAATGATTATGCATTTGCCAGGTGCTCTGCTGTGAGGAAGATCGTCATCCCTGCATCGGTGATCGCTTTCAGCGACAGCTGTTTTCTAGGAACGATGACTGCTGGACAAAACGACACTCTCGTCTTCCTTGGTTCCAACGCTTTTTGGCTCAGGAGCTGGAGTACAGTGTTCGGGTCGAACGGCAGTTGGGATTCAAAGATACTGGTCCCCTGCGGGAGTATGGCGGACTACAGCGCTGTGCCCAATATCCCCGCCGCCTGCCTGCAGGAGTATGGCTGCCCAGTGGTGGTGCACATCTACGACACGCTCTTCTACGCGATGGGCCCCGTCACCTTCGCCGGCCGTTCGATCACCTCGCCTGGCGAGTATCGCGACACCATCCACCTCCCCGGCTACGACAGCATCAACATCCTCGTAGTCAGCGAGGCCCACTATAGCTTCTACGCCAACGCACCCACCGGCCAGCGCCTCTACTACCGCATCACCGGCACCGACAGCGTCGAGGTGGTGGCGCCCAACGGTAGCGGCTGGGCCTACTACACCCCCCCCACCGACTCCCTCGCCATCCCCGCCACCGTCACCCACGACGGCCACACCTACTCCGTCTTCCGCATCGCAAGCAAAGCCTTTTACTGCTGCGACGCAATCTCCGCGCTGACCCTCTCCGAGGGTATCTCCGAGGTGGGAACGGAAGCCTTTCATATCCGTAGAACCTCCCAGGAACTCCGCGTCTCCCTCCCGCGCTCGCTCCGCATCATCGAGGTATATGCCTTTTACACGACTGCGTTCAATTCCCGCCTCAAGCTGGCCAGCGACACCATCTGGGCCGAGGTCATCGGTCGCGAAGCCTTCTTCCCCAAGGTTATATCGCAGCCGCTAGTGCTGCCCAACGTGCGCACGATTGGTGATAAAGGTTTTTATCGCATTGGATTATGCCCGTATCTCTGGGTGGGCGACAGCTGCACGAGTATTGGTGAGCAAGCTTTTGCCGAAATTACCACTGTCCCCAACGCAATCTCCGGGCGTATCTCGCTGGGCACCTCGCTGCAGTCGGTGGGGGCGTCCGCATTTTCCCGTCCCAATGGTCGTCCCATCCATTCGGTGGAGTTCCGCGGCACCACGGTGCCCACCTTCGCCGCGGGTGTGTTCAAGAACACCCAGGTCGACAGCATCATCACCCCCTGCGGCACCTCCGCCGCCTACCGCGCCGCGCTCGATGCCGCCCCCGTCAACGAAGACTGGGACCCCTCCAACACCGTCTTCCAGGAGCGCGGCTGCCCGGTGAATGTCTACCTCTACGACACGCTCTTCTACGCGATGGGCCCCGTCACCTTCGCCGGCCGTTCAATCACCTCGCCCGGCGAGTATCGCGACACCATCCACCTCCCCGGCTACGACAGCATCAACATCCTCGTAGTCAGCGAGGCCCACTATAGCTTCTCTGTCGACACCCTCGGCAACCGCCTCTGGTACCGCATCATCGGCACGGACAGGGTGGCCGTGGTGCCTCCCAACACTCTCTACCTCTCTTACAGCGGCTACACCGAGCCCTCGGGCAACCTGGATATCCCCGACACCGTGCGTCATGGCGGCACGGCCTACGCCGTCGTCCAGGTAGGCGATTATGCCTTCAAACAATGTTATAGTCTCGACGGATACATCTCACTGCCCCCCACCATCGACACCATCGGTTATGAAGCATTTGACAGGTGCACTGCTGTGAAGAAGCTCGTCATCCCTGCATCGGTGAACTTTTTCAACCAAAACTGTTTTTTTAAAACGATGACTCTTAGACAAAACGACACTATCGTCTTCCTTGGTTCCGACGCTTCTCGCCTCAGCACCTGGGCTAGTATGTTCGGGAGTGGCAGTAGTTGGGATTCAAAGATACTGGTCCCCTGCGGGAGTATGGCGGCCTACAGCGCTGTGAGAGGTATCCCCGCCGCCTACCTGCAGGAGTATGGCTGTACCGTGGTGGTGCACATCTACGACACCATGTGCGTCGGCACGACCTACCACTGGGCCAATAAAGCCATAATAAGTGGTGGCACCTTCTACGACACCGTCCACCGGCCGCTCTACGACAGCGTTACCATCCTCCACCTCACGACCGAGGGTAACTGGAATATGGGGGGGGTGAGTCTTCCCGTCGTGTACTGCGAGACTTCCCTGCCCTTCACCTGGCGCGGGCAAAACATCGATGCGCCGGGCGACTACACGTCCGACGAGCGTGTGCTCACGCCCAGGGGCTGCTGGCACAGTGGAAAGAAGTATGAGATGACGGTGTTCCAGCGGCCGCACACCTATATCTACGACACCGTCCGCTCCACCGCCAAGGGCTACGACTACAGCGACACCACCGAGACTACCGTGCCGGTCAATAACTATCCCTGCCGGGACAGCCTGGTTACCACCATCACATGGCACGACCTCGACGAAACGACCGACACCGTCCGCACCATCCTCTACGACACCATTTGTGCGGGTACTATCTACCACTTCGGTAGTCGTTATCTTATTTGGTCGGACACCTACTACGACACCGTCCGCATGCCGTTCCGCGACAGCATCACCGTGCTGCACCTGGAGGTGGAAGGGACTATGGCTAACAGTCTACATACAGAAGTAATCTGCGAGACCAGCTTGCCCTACATCTGGGATGGCGACACCATCACCACCCCCGGCACACACCACCTCGACCACAGCGTCTTCAACCCCCGCGGCTGCCTGATGAGTGGCAGTCAGTTGCAACTGACAGTTGTTCCGCGCGCGAAAACATATATATATGACACCGTCGTCTCCACCGCCAAGGGCTACGACTACGACGACACCACACAGGTTTCCGTGCTGCGGCAGGGCAGCCGTAATAGCCCCTGTCCCGACAGCCTCGTTACCACCTACACCCACTATGACCTCGACGAGAGCGTCGACACCCTGCGTGTATACGGCTCACACCAGCAGTGCGACGGCACCTACCTCTTCGGCGGCATCGAGCGCACCGCCACAGGCACCTATACCGACACCGTGGTGGTCGACCCCTTCCATGTAACCATCACCACGCTGGATCTCACTATCAACTACAGCAACACCGGCGACACCGCCGCTGTGGCTTGCGACGTGTTCACCTGGCATGGCGTGGATTATACCGCCTCTGCCGCCCCGCAGCATGTATATACCAACGCCGCCGGCTGCGACAGCACGGTAACGCTTGCCCTCACCGTCAACTACAGCAACACTGGCGACACCGCCGCCGTGGCCTGCGACGCCTTCACCTGGCATGGCGTGGATTACACCGCCTCCGCCGCCCCGCAGCATGTATATACCAACGCCGCCGGCTGCGACAGCACGGTTACGCTCACCCTCACCGTCAACTACAGCAACACTGGCGACACCGCCGCCGTGGCCTGCGACGCCTTCACATGGCATGGCGTGGATTACACCGCCTCTGCCGCCCCGCAGCATGTATATACCAACGCCGCCGGCTGCGACAGCACGGTAACGCTCGCCCTCACCGTCAACTACAGCAACACCGGCGACACCGCCGCCGTGGCCTGCGACGCCTTCACCTGGCATGGCACCACCTACACCGCCTCTGCCGCCCCGCAGCACCTCTACACCAACGCCGCTGGCTGCGACAGCACGGTTACGCTCGCCCTCACCGTCAACTACAGCAACACTGGCGACACCGCCGCCGTGGTATGCGACGCCTTCACGTGGCATGGCGTAGAATACACCGCCTCCGCCGCCCCGCAGCATGTCTATACCAACGCCGCCGGCTGCGACAGCACGGTAACGCTCGCCCTCACTATCAATTATAGCAACACCGGCGACACCGCTGCCGTGGCCTGCGACGCCTTCGCCTGGCATGGCACCACCTACACCGCCTCTGCCGCCCCGCAGCATGTATATACCAACGCCGCCGGCTGCGACAGCACGGTAACGCTCACCCTCACCGTCAACTACAGCAACACTGGCGACACCGCCGCAGTGGTATGTGACGCCTTCACCTGGCATGGCACCACCTACACCGCCTCCGCCGCCCCGCAGCATGTCTATACCAACGCCGCCGGCTGCGACAGCACGGTTACGCTCGCCCTCACTATCAATTATAGCAACACTGGCGACACCGCCGCTGTGGCTTGCGACGCCTTCGCCTGGCATGGCACCACCTACACCGCCGCTGCCGCCCCGCAGCATGTATATACCAATGCCGCCGGCTGCGACAGCACTGTAACGCTTGCCCTCACTATCAATTATAGCAACACCGGCGACACCGCCGCCGTGGCTTGCGATGCCTTCACCTGGCATGGCACCACCTACACCGCCTCTGCCGCCCCGCAGCATGTATATACCAATGCCGCCGGCTGCGACAGCACGGTTACGCTCGCCCTCACTATCAATTATAGCAACACTGGCGACACCGCCGCCGTGGCCTGCGACGCCTTCAGCTGGCATGGCGTGGATTATACCGCCGCTGCCGCCCCGCAGCATGTCTATACCAACGCCGTTGGCTGCGACAGCACGGTAACGCTTGCCCTCACTATCAATTATAGCAACACTGGCGACACCGCCGCTGTGGCTTGCGACGTGTTCGCCTGGCATGGCACCACCTACACCGCCTCCGCCGCCCCGCAGCATGTATATACCAACGTCGCCGGCTGCGACAGTACCGTAACGCTGAACCTCACCGTGCGCCACAGCAACACGGGCGACACCGCCGCCGTGGCCTTTGACGCTTTTACGTGGTACGGACACACCTACCGCGCCACCACCACCGCCACCCACACCCTCACCAACGCCGAGGGCTGCGACAGCACGGTAACGCTCGCGCTGACTATCCTTGAGAGTTACTCCACCGATGCCGCCTTCGGCGAGAACGGTATCGAGGTGGAAGCTTACGGCTACTGCGCCGGCCCGGGTGCGGTGCGCTACCGCCTCAGCAGCGGCCAGCCCAACGAGTATCGCCTCGCGTTTGCCCATGCGGCCTTCCCCGCTGCCGACTGGACGCCCATCACCACCCCGGGCAGCATCGACATCGAGGTGCCCGCCGGCTTGGTCACGGGCGACTATAGCGCCGTGCTCCAGTTCCGCCACAGCAGTTGGCCCGAGCTCACCAGTGCCGCCATCCCCGTGGTGATTCACGTCAACCTGCCGGAGACCTACGTGCAGCCCCTGTTCAACGACGTCATCGCCCTGGTGGACACCTGCCAGTGCCTGACCGATGTGCAGTGGTACCACCGCGAGGCGGGTGAGACGGAGTGGACCCTCATCCCGGGTGCCAACGACTACTACTACCACCAGGAGGGTGGCCTGACGGGCGAGTACTTTGTCAGCGCCAAGATGAACGGCGTGGAGACCTACACCTGCCCGCAGAGCGACATGGGTACCCTTATCACCGACGGCAACATCACGCTGACCGCCTATCCCAACCCTACGGCAAGCGTGGTTACGCTGACGCTCGATGGCTCGCGCCGCGCGAGCCACGAGGTGCGTGTGCTGACCACCACCGGCATCGAACTGGAACGCCGCTCCTTTGAGGGGGACAGCCTTCGGATGGACCTCTCCGCCTATCCGCGCGGAAGCTACATCGTGAGCGTGGACGGCATGGCGGTGCGTGTGATTAGAAACTAAAATCAAAAGTAAAAAAACAGAGAATATGAAACGTCTAGTGATATTTATGGCGGCAGCCGCGCTGGCTTGTGGAGCCCAGGCGCAGGAGGCCGGCCACAGCAACTATATAGGAATCAACATCGGCGGTGGCCTGCAGGGAATGGCCTGCAGCCCCGCGCAGGGCGACCACACGCTGGGGCTGGGCCTTGGCGCCGGCGTCCACTACGCCCACTTCTTTGGCCCCCACTTCGGCTTGGGCTTTGGGGTGCGCTATGCCAGCGCCGCCTCGTCGACCCTCTACAACTTTACCGAGTCGACCACTGACCTTACCCACAGCTCGAACCCCGGTGTGCGTTACGACCTCAACACCACCTTCGACCACTGGCGCGAGCACCAGCGGCTGGGCTTTGTGAGTGTGCCTGTGGAGCTCTTCTGGCGTGTGCCGATGGGCAGTGCGTGGGCGCTGATGGTGGGCGTGGGCGCACAGGCTGACTTCAACGTCGGCGGCACCTACCGCGCTGACGAGGGCACCTATACCACCACGGGGCACTTCCACGCCATCGGCCACCGCGTGCAGGACCTGCCGCAGCACGGCTTCAGCACCTACGACGCCGACTTCGAGAGCGACATCGACCGCCTGCCGGTGGGCGTGAGCCTGCTGGCCGACCTCGGCGTGCGCCGCGCCCTGGGCCATGCCTGGGGCCTATATCTCGGCCTTTATGGAACCTATGGCCTCAGTAACCTTGCCGGCGAGAGCACCGAACCCTTGGTCAACATCGGCAGCGGCGATGCCTCGCAGATGGACTACAACGGCACCTTCGGCTCGAGCCAGGTCGATGCCCTGCGCTTGGTGGGCGTGGGTGTGAAGGTGGGGCTGGACTTCGGCTGGAGCTGCGATGCCGCCCAGCCCGCGAAGGAGGAACCCGTGCTGGTGCAGCGCGAGGAACCCCGGCCCGCCGAGCCCGTCCGCCGCGAGCGGCAGGTGCTGCAAGAGCAGCAGGAACGCCAGCAGCCTGCCGCACATGTCGTCGAGCAGGTGCAGGAACAGAAAGCCTCCGCCCCTGCCGAGGTCAGGCGCAGGATTGAGGGTATGACCATCGCCTTCGACTTTGCTTCCAGCGAGCCGCAGATGGGCACCGAGGACGACCTTGCGCTCCGCGCCATCTGCGTCCTCATGCGCGAGGATCCCTCCGTCAAGGTGCTTCTCGTCGGCCACACCGACGACATCGGCAGTGCTGAATCCAACCTGCAGCTCGGCCAGGAGCGTGCCGAGGCCGTCCGCCGTCGCATGGTAGAACTCGGCGCCCCGGCCACCAGCATCGCCACCTCCAGCCGCGGCGAGGAGCAACCCGTGGCCACCAACGCCACCGACGAGGGCCGCGCCCGCAACCGCCGTGTGGAGGTGCTTGTAGAAGGTTGATATCTCACATGGTAGAAGACATATTCCCCGACAGCATAGTTGCTGTCGGGGAATATGGTTTGGGATGGTGGGGAGGCTACATGCCAATACCGAATAAAACTGAGATTTTTTTTGAAAAAAAAGCTGGAGGACAGGCCTGAAATGGCCGTTTGTACAATGTTGATATTCAGTGTGTAGAAAGTTATAGGTTTTGCCCCTCTTCTTACTCTCTAGGGGAGCTGTCGGGGGAAGGACGGGGGACAAAAAAGCCGAGGCTCCGCGAATCATGATTCGCGGAGCCTCGGGCAGGGGAGGATTGTCTTAGGGGCTAGCGGGTTTCCATGCGCGTGGCACGGCCGCCGAGGGTGATGCCGAGGCTGAACTGCAGGGCCCAGCCGGAGACCTTGGCGTTTTCGAATGGGTAACTGTTGTGGATGAGGAAGATGCGCGCATCGACACTCCATCGCGAGATTTCGGAGCCATGAGGACCGAGGAGCGCCCAGGCGGAGCCCGGCAGGCGGTAGCGCTGCCAGAAATGGTGGCGGTAGGCCAGGCCGAGGGCGACACCGTTGGTGGAAATCCCTCCCCGGGAGTCGCCGTCGGAAAAGATGCGGTCTCCCCAGCTCCATCCGGCCATTGGGGTCAGGCTGAATCGGGCGGTCTCCACAATGCGGTAGCCGTAGCTGAACACACCGGCACCCACCGTGGAGTTGTAGCCGGGGTTGAACTGGTGCATTCCGTTGTCATCGCTGAAATTCATGAACTCACGGAGCTTGGAGCCTGCGAGGATGACATCCATAGTAACGACATGGCGATTCCAGCCCACCTCGGCGCCGAAGTGCATGCCCCCACCGGCAGAGAAAAGGTCGGCCACGTCGCCACCCGGCATGTGGTAGGCCGCGCCGAGGGTGATGGCAGTGGAGAACGGCAAGAGACGGTGGCACACTTCAGGGGCTTCGGACAGGGAAGCGAGCCGGTGGCGGGCGGACTGTTCCCATGTGATGATCGCGTTGGAGTCCGTGCCGTCGGTGGTCGCGGCGCGGAGCGAGCGGATGGAGTTCTCGAGGTTGGCGTTGGCTGTGGCGAGAGCTGCGTTGAGGCAGGCGGCGTCGGAGCAGGCGGCGAGGGCTTGCGCCATTTGGCGGCGTTCCACCTCGAGGAGGTCGAATATCACTTGGTTGTAGCGCAGGTTGAGGGCGGTGCGGCTGTTGGCGTCGACCCACGACTTGCCGGTCTCCATCCAGGCCACGGCTCGGCAGTACTGGCCCTTGATGCCGTTCTCGTCGCGAAATTCGGCGGGCTCGTAGCCGAGTTGGTAGTGGAGCATGCTGCTGTTGCCGTCGGGCGACACCACGGACTTGAAGTCAGCCCACGTCAGCGGCCCGTCGGCCCACAGGCGGCGGTTCTCCTGCGCTGAGGCAAGGGTGGCCAGCAGAAGCAGAATGGTGGTCAATACACAGTGTTTCATCTCATTAGAATCATGCTAGTTATTCGTATTCGTGATGCAAAAATACGAAAAAAACGACATGGTGCGTCAATTCGGCATATTTTTTTTGAATGATAGATACAAGAGTGCCTGGCGTTGGGTGGGGGAGTGCGACTTGAATAGAAAAAGGCCCGCGAGGATTTGCGGGCCGGTAAGGGGTGAGGTATGGTAGGATGGCTACTTCCGTCCGGGAGTGCCTTCGGTGTAGACGGGACGGAAGGTGGCGTCGCCGGTGGCGGTGAAGGTGCGGGGATTATCGGTATTGCCGTCGTCCCAGTGGGAGAAGGTGTAGTAGGTGCCGTTGTGGACGTAATATGAATCTGTGCCGATGACAACCTTGTCGCCTTTGAGGTAGTCGCCTTTGCCACGCACATAGTATGGCCTGCTCTCGTCGTCGTAGCCGTCTTGGAATCTGATGCGGCACACCTGCGCTGCCATGCCGCTGCCGTCGGTGTAGCGGAAGAATTGGCGCTCTGCATAAGAGCCACCAATGTAGGTACTGGAGGTTACGTGGTCGCCGTCGTAGGTATAGGTATTGGTATGGGTGTAGGTGTTCCGTCCCTCTTCATTGTCGGATTTGGAAAACTTCACTACATTGTTTTTGGAGAGCATGGGGACGGTAATGGTACCGATATAGGCAATATCTTTGTAGACGTGACGAAGGACGTTGGGCTTGTCGTCGTATTCATATACACGTTCCTTCACATAGCTATCATATTGGTCGACCATTTTCACCACATTCCCGTTCTCCCAGGTGTAGAGTTCGGTGCTAGTGGAACCTGCTTCTCTTGTTCTAGTTTGTTTGACAAGTTCACCGGCGGCGTTGTACTCGAAGGTATAGTCTGTTGCTCCCCATTCGGCAACGCTATGAGCGCGCGTTAGTCTGTCGCCTGTGTAGAAGAATGTGATTGATTCTTCCATCACCCCAGAGGCGGTGTATTGGCGCAACTCTTTAGTCTTTCCATCTTCATAGATGGGTTCCAGATAGCCTCGCGGGTGGTTGTCAATGTCGAAGATTTCCCAGCGCTTGAGGAGACCGTTTTCCCAGGAGAACTTGTCTCGGTATAGGCGACTGCTAGTATATTCATCATATTGGTGGTGTTCGTACTGGAACGATTCTACCCATTCGAGTCTTTTCTCGCCATCGGGGACAGAGGGGTTGGAGGGAGTTTGTGCGTCGTCTCTGTCGCAGGCGGTGAAGGCCAGGGTGGCGGCGAGGGTCAGGGTCAGCAGTCTGATTTGTTTGGTCATAAAATGCAGGCACTGGTACGTGTCGTGCGCAACTTTTGGTTTGCCGGCAGGCTCGTAGGCAGGTAAATAAAATATAACGAAGAAAGTGGAGCCATCCATTTGAATCCCTATCTTCATTCGTGGGGCTTGGACTCCCTATAGTTAAAAATAAAGGCTAAATGAGTCGCTCCACAGGATATGTATTGCATAGGTACAAATACAATCTAAGGAGCATTTCATTACATCCATTATTCCTAAACTATAAAATCAGTGAAGTGTCCAAGTTCACGAATGCGGAATAAGGCGAAAAATGCAACTTTCTCGGCAAACCAAATCTCGGCGGTTTGCGAGTGCAAAATTACGAACTTTTTCCAATATGGCCAAAAAAAAATGTGCCACTCATGGTTCAGGAGTGGCAAAAAAGGGGAAGTAGAGGTGTGGTTGTTTCCTATCGTTTCGTCATTTTAAGCAGAAACTGCTCTATGGTGATGACATCCACATGAGGAAAGCTGATGTCCTTGAGTATGTTGAAATGGCGGTCTTCGGAAACTAGGTATTTCGCCCCAGCGGCTATGGCACAATCGACAAACTTGTTGTCGTCAGGGTCTGCATCGATGAGTCGGAAACGGAAGTGTGGATCAAGGAAAAGTACATTGGGACGTGTCAATACAAGATACACAACCGCTTCGGCTGCACGCTCGCTGATGTTGCGCCCGACAACCTCGACATACTCCTCAATTATCTCGTTTGTAACGCAAAGGGTATATCTTCCGTCGAGAAATTTGCGCCACACGGTGTGATAGCGGGAGCGAGCCGATATTGCCATAAGCAGGCAATTGGTATCAAGGACTATTTTCATGGTCTATTGACGATAGGGGGTGCGCTCGTGCAGTGTACGGAAACTCTCAACTTTCTCCTCGTTGAGCCTGCCGTCCTGCCACATGGCGTCAATCTCGTCGTCCAGCTGTTTTGCGAAATAGTCTGACAAAGCCTCTTTCAGCCGCTGCCATGAACTTTTGGTGTTGATGAATGACATCATGTTCATCACCTCGATTTGTGCACTATTAAATTTTGTCGTGTTTTCCATAAAACAAATCCAATTTTCAAAATGCAAAGGTACAAACTTTTTTTGAAACTGGAAAAAATAATTTCCCCGACAGCGTTTTGGCCATCGGGGAAAGGGGTGTCTTGGTGGAGTGAGAGAATCAGCCGCCGAAGTCGTCGTAGGCGATGCTTTCGGGCTGCACGCCGAGGCTGTCGAGCATGGCGACGACGGCTTTCGACATGGGGCCGGGACCGCACATGTAGTACTCGATGTCTTCGGGCGCGGGGTGGTCCTTGAGGTAGGTCTCGAGCATGACGTTGTGGACGAAGCCGGGGGTGTACTTCACGCCGGCAGCGTCGGCTGCGGGGTCGGGCCGGTCGAGGGCGAGGTGGAAGTGGAAGTTGGGGTGGTCGCGCCCCAGCTGGTGGAAGTCGTCGAGGTAGAACACCTCGTTCAGCGCGCGGGCGCCGTAAAAGTAGTGCATGGGGCGGTTCTGGCAATGCAGCGTGCGGGTGAGGTGCATGATTTGGGCGCGCAAAGGAGCCATGCCGGCACCGCCGCCGACCCATATCATCTCGTTGCCCTGCGGGTCGTCGCTCCAGGTGCCCTCCTCGGTGCCGCGGACGGCGAACTCGCCGTAGGGACCGCTCATGATGACCTTGTCGCCGGGTTTGAGCGAGAAGATGTAGCTTGACGCGATGCCGGGGTTGACGTTCTGGAAGCCGCTGCGGTCGGCCGTGAGTGGTGGTGTGGCGATGCGGACGGTGAGCATAAAGACGTCGCCCTCGGCGGGGTAGTTGGCCATGGAGTAGGCGCGCACGGTGGGCTCGGTGTTGACGCACTGCAGGTCGAACATCTTCATCTTCTCCCACGCGGGCAGGTACTCGTCGCCGATGAGGCTCTTGTCAAAGTCGCTGTAATTGATACGGAACGCAGGAATCTTGATTTGGGCATAGGAGCCAGGCACGAAGTCCATGTGCTCGCCGGCGGGCAGCTGGACTTTGAACTCCTTGATGAAGGTGGCCACGTTGCTGTTGCTGACCACGGTGCATTCGTATTCCTTGATGCTGAGGATGCTCTCGGGCAGCTTGAGGCCGAGGTCTTCCTTGACCTTGACCTGGCATCCGAGGCGCCAGCCTTCCTGCTGCTGCTTGCGGTTGAAGAAGCCTTTCTCGGTGGGCAGTATCTCGCCGCCGCCCTTGACGACGCGGCACTTGCACTGGCCGCAGCTGCCCTTGCCGCCGCAGGCCGAGGGCAGGTGGATGCCCGCCTCGCCGAGGGTGGAGATGAGGGTGCCGCCGGTAGGCACGTCGTACTGCTTGTCGTCGTTGACGGTGATTTTCACGTTGCCCTGGGGTACCAGCTTGGCGCGCAGGATGAGCAGCGCTGCCACTAGGAGCAGGATGACGACGAGGATGATTGCAATGGCTGTAATTAATGTTGTTGTCATAGTTCAGTCTATCTTGTTGGCTCTGTTACTCATTAATTCTCCTGCTCGCTTCGCTCGCGAAATCTTGTACATCTAGTAAATTTCCCGCTACGCGGTGCTTGCGCAAGCAATAATTTACAAGATTTACAAGATTTCGGCTCCGCAGGAGCCAGGAGGTTTGATTTACAGAGCATATTGTTAGAGTTTGAATCCCATAAAACTCATGAATGCCAGGCCCATCAGGCCAGTGATGATGAAAGTGATGCCCACTCCGCGCAGGGCAGGGGGGATGTGGCTGTAGCGCAGCTTCTCGCGGATGGCCGCGATGGCGACGATGGCAATGAACCAGCCCACACCGCTGCCGAGGGCGAAGACGGTGGCCTCGCCGATGTTCTGGTAGCCACGCTCCTGCATGAAGAGTGAGCCCGACATGACGGCGCAGTTCACGGCGATGAGCGGCAGGAAGATGCCCAGCGAGTTGTAGAGCGCGGGGCTGAACTTCTCCACTATCATCTCCACCATCTGCACGATGGCCGCGATGACGGCGATGAACATGATGAGCGAAAGGAAGCTCAAGTCCACATTGGCCAGCGAGGGCGAGAGCCATGCCAGCGCGCCGTCAGCGAGGAAGTACTTGTTGAGCAGGTAGTTGATGGGCACGGTGATGATGAGCACGAACAGAACGGCGATGCCCAAGCCGGCCGAGGTCTTCACCGTCTTCGACACGGCCAGGTACGAGCACATGCCGAGGAAGAAGGCGAAGATCATGTTGTCGACGAATATCGACTTGATGAATATGTTAATGTAGTCCATGTTGCGAATGCGTTAATGTGGTAATGCGTTTGTCTTATTGCTCGCAAAGGTCTTTGTTCTTGCTGCGTTGCCACCAGATGATGAGGCCGGTGAGGATGAGCGCCATCGGGGGCATAATCATCAGGCCGTTGTTCTCGTAGCCGATGTTGTAGAGGCCGAGCTTCTCCATGACGGGGTAGCCCCAGAGGGTGCCGCTGCCGAAGAGTTCGCGGGTGAAACCCAAGGCGACGAGGATGACGCTGTAGCCCAGGCCGTTGCCGATGCCGTCGAGGAACGAAGGCCACGGCTTCTGCACCATGGCGAAGGCTTCGAGGCGACCCATGACGATGCAGTTGGTGATGATGAGGCCCACGAAGACCGAGAGCTGTTTGCTCACGTCGTAGACGAAGGCTTTCAGCGTCTGGTCCACCAGCACCACGAGGGTGGAGACGACGACCAGCTGCACGATGATACGGATGCGCGGCGGAATGGTGTTGCGCAGGAGGGAGACAATGAGGTTGGCCAGCACCACCACGACGATGACCGAGAGGGACATCACCACGGCGGGCTTCAACTGGGCCGTAACCGCCAGGCAGGAGCAGATGCCCAGCACCTGTACGGTGATGGGGTTTTGCTTGTTGAAGGGTAGTTTTATAAGGTCGAAGTTTTTCATTGCTGGGTCTCCTTTCTTTCTGTTGGAGTGTTCGGAGTATTCTGAATATTCCGAGTATTCAGATTAGTATAGTCATCAAAGGCTTTGGTGAGCATATCCGTTACGCCGTTGGAGGTCATGGTGCCGCCGCTGATGGCGTCGACCTCGTAGGCGTTGTTGCGGTCGGCGTTCTTGCGCAGGGCGATGGGTTGGGTGTCCATCTTCTTGCCGATGAACTGCTGGGCGAACTTCTCGGAGGATATTTCGCCGCCGAGGCCGGGGGTCTCGCCCTTGTGGTCGAAGATGGCGCCCACCACGGTGCTGCTGCCGTCCAGGGCAAGGTACCCCCAGATGGGACCCCACAGGCCGGTGCCGCGCAGCGGAAGGACTATGCCGCCGGAGTAGGCGTAGTAGCCATCCTGCTCGGTGATGTGCTGGGCATAGAGAGCGTCGGCATTGTCGCGCGTGGCATCCACGCCGATGGTCTTCAGTATCATCTGCTTGGTCTCGGCGGCTTGGTTCTTTTGCTGGAGGGGCTTGAGGCTGACGGAGACGATGGTCAGAATCAATGCCGCCACCACCACCAGTGCGGCGGAGTAGATGAAGATGTAGGTGTTGGAAAAGGTCTTTTTCATTGCTGGGCCTCCTTTCTAGAAGTTCTAGATAATCTAGATTGTCTAGATTTGATATTCCTGGCCACCACACAGTGGTCAATCAGCGGAGCCAGGCAGTTCATGAGCAGTATGCTGAGCATCATGCCCTCTGGGTAGGCGGGGTTGGCCACACGGAGCAGCACGGCGAAGGCGCCGATGAGCAGTCCGTAGATCCACTTGCCGGCGTTGGTCTGCGCGGCGGTAACGGGGTCAGTGGCCATGAAGACGGCGCCGAAGGCAAAGCCGCCCAGTAGGAAGTGGTAGTAGAAAGGCAGGTCGAGGTAGGTGGTGCCACCGATGGCGTTGAAGAGCAGACCCATGGCGCCGCCGCCGAGGAATACACTCAGCATGATACGCCACGAGGCGATGCCGGTGAAGAGCAGCAGCAGTCCACCGAGGGCGATGGCGATGACGGAGGTCTCGCAGGTGGAGCCGGGGATGGTGCCGAGGAGCATGTCGAGCGCCGAGGCGGTAGGCATGGCACCGGCAGCCAGTTCGCCCATGGGCGTGGCACCGGCGATGGCGTCGCTGCCCCAGAGGTCGGCGGCCACCCACACCTTGTCGCCACTCATGTGGGTCGGGTAGGCGAAGAAAAGGAAAGCGCGCGCCACCAGTGCGGGGTTGAGGAAGTTCATGCCGCTGCCGCCGAATACCTCCTTGCCGATGATGACGGCGAAGGCCACGGCCAGTGCCAACTGCCACAGCGGGGTGGTAACGGGCACAATCATGGGGATGAGCAGACCGGTGGCCAGGAAGCCCTCGTTGACTTCGTGGTGCCGGTACTGGGCAAAGGCGAACTCGATGGCCAGACCCACGATGTAGCTCACCGCGATGAGCGGAAGCATGCGCAGGAAGCCGAACCACCACATATACATCCAGTGCCAATCGGTACCGGTGCTCATGGCGGTCTGGTAGCCAATGTTCCACATGCCGAAGAGCAGGGCGGGCACCAGGGCGATGACCACGATGATGATGCTGCGCTTCATGTCGACGGCATCGCGGATGTGTGCACCGGCACGGGTAACGGCTTTGGGGGTGAAGGCGAAGGTGTGGAAGGCTTCGTAGGTGCTGCCCAGCCAACTCCATTTGCCTTTGGGTTCTATCTTCTCGAACCACTGTTCGAGCCATTTCATGTTCATCATGCAGTAGCCTCCTTTCTGAGGACCTCGAGGGCCTCGCGGATGATGGTCTGTATCTCGGTCTTCGAGGGGTCGATGAATTCGCAGAGGGCGAAGTCTTCGGGCTCCACCTCATAGATGCCCAGCTGTTCCTGGAGCTCCACATCGCCCACGATGCAGGCTTTGATAAGCTGCAGGGGGTAGATGTCGAAGGGGAAGACGCGCTCGAACGAGCCGGTGAAGAGGAAGGGGCGCACCGAGCCGTGGAGGTTGGTGTTGAAGGTGTAGGACGGTTTCTGGGATTCGAGGGACATGAAGGAGGTCAGCGCCTGGACGGGCTTGAGGGACATGATGGGCTCCGTCAGGCCGCTGAGGAAGGTCTTGCTGAAGCTGAACTTCTTCAGGCCGGGCATGAGCCAACCCATGAACTCGTACTGGTCGCCCTCGGGGATGAGGCAGAGCTGCTGGTCGTACATGCCGAGGAAGCCGTCGGGGGCGACGGTGGTGCCCGAGAGGGGGCTGCCGGAGATAATTCTGGTTGAGCTGGATTCGCTGGCGGAACTGGTTAAACTAGGATAGCAGGTATCCATCAGCTGCACGTCGGTGATGCGTTTGAGGCAGGCGCCGACGGTGAGGCGGTAGTAGTGGGGAGCCTTGGCGGCAGGGCCGCCGACAGCCACGAGGCGCTCGGGGCGGTACTCCCCGGTGAGCATCCAGCGGCCGATGTTGGCCACATCCTGAGCGTTCACGGTCCAGACGCACTCGCCTTTGCTGATGGGGCAGAGGGCGGCAATCTGGGTGCCGACGTTGCCGGCAGGGTGGGGGCCTTGGGCTTTGACGCAGTGCACTTCGGCATAGGCTTCCAGCGCCTTCACACCGGCCTCGAACTCATGCTCGCGTCCACGGAGGGCGAGGGTGAGGTCGGGAGCCAGCGGATTGGTGTCGCGCAGGGAGACGACGATGGCTTTGGGCTTGGCGTCGGGGTCGGCGATGGTGCCGAAGGGGCGCTGGCGCAACATCCACCAGACGGGGCTCTCCTGTAGGGACGCAGCGTGCTGCGTCCGCTGGGGGTTGTCCTTCTTTTCGGACGCAGCGCGCTGCGTCCCTACAATGACTTCCAGCAGTTTGCGCTTTTCGCCGCGGACGATGGCGTGGACCGTTCCGCTGACGGGCGAGGGTAGGAAAAGGCGTGGGTCGCGCTTGTCGACGACCAGCGGCTGGCCGGCGCAGACGGTGTCGCCCTCGGCGACGGACAATCTAGGCGTAAAGCCCACCACATCGGCGGGCTTCACGGCATAGAGGTCCATGCTACGCAGGTCGGTCGTGTGCCGCTCGGGGGTTCCCGGCAGCGGCACATCGAGACCTTTCTTAATTTTTATACTATGTGTCTTCATTTATTTGTTGAGGGTGAGGTCAACGGGTTGGAGCATGTTCTCGGGTTTGAGTATCTCGTCGAGCTGGTCTTTGGTCAGCAGCCCTTTCTCAAGCACAAGCTCGTAGACGCCGCGTCCGGTCTCGGCGGCCTCTTTGGCAATCTTGGTGCTCTGCTTGTATCCGATGATGGGGTTGAGCATGGTAACGATGCCGATGGAATGCTCGACCATCTGGCGGCAGCGGTCCTCGTTGGCCTTGATGCCGTCGATGCAGAGGGTGCGGAGGGTGTCGAGGCCGTTCTCGAGCAGGTGGATGCTCTCGAATAGGGTGTAGGCGATGACGGGCTCCATGACGTTGAGCTCGAGCTGTCCGTTGTCGGAGGCGAGGGTGATGCAGACGTCGTTGCCGATCACCTTGTAGCACACTTGGTTCATCACCTCGGGGATGACGGGGTTGACCTTGCCGGGCATGATGGAGGAGCCGGGCTGGCGCTCGGGCAGGTTGATTTCGTTCAGGCCGCAGCGGGGGCCGGAGGAGAGCAGGCGGAGGTCGTTGCACATCTTGTTGACCTTGATGGCCAGGCGCTTCATGGCGTTGCTGTACTGGATCATGCAGGTGGTGGCAGAGGTGGCCTCGATGAGGTTGTCGGCCAGGGTGATGTTCCAGCCGGTGATTTTGCGGAGGGCCTTGATGCAGGCTTCGCTGTAGCCGGGCTTGGAGCAGATGCCGGTGCCGATGGCGGTGGCGCCCATGTTGACGATGAGGAACTCGTCGGCCGAGTTGCGCAGGTTGGTCAGCTCGCCGCGCAGTGCGTCGGCAAAGCCGCCGAAAGTCTGGCCGAGGGTCATCGGGACGGCGTCCTGCAGCTGAGTGCGGCCCATTTTGACCACGTGGGCGAACTCGCGGCTCTTCTTATCGAGGGCGTCGATCATCTTCTCCAGGCGGGGCATGAAGTCGAGGTGCTCGAGGCAGAGGGCCATGTGGATGGCGCAGGGGTAGGCGTCGTTGGTGGACTGCGAGGCGTTGACCACGTCGTTGGGCGAGCAGTGCTCGTACTGGCCGCGCTGGTAGCCCATGTGCTCGAGGGCGAGGTTGGCTATGACCTCGTTGGCAGCCATGTTGGTCGAGGTGCCGGCACCGCCCTGGATCATGTCGATGGGGAACTCGTCGTGGTGGCGTCCGGCGAGCAGCTGGTCGCATGCCCAGACGATGGCCTCGCCCTGCTGGGCGGTGATCATGCCCACTTCGACGTTGGCCATGGCGGCGGCCTTCTTGGTGATGGCCATGCCCTTAATAAAATAAGGATATGAGCTCAACAGCTGGCCACTGATGTGGAAGTTCTCAATGGCGCGGGTGGTTTGCACTCCGTAGAGGGCGTTGGCGGGTACTTCTTTCGACCCCAGGAGGTCGCTTTCGGTGCGGAATTTATCGTTATTCATGTCTTTTTTTATTATATAAATGTTTGTTATTTAGTTTTTTGTATCAAAAATATCTATTTTGTTTCTGCGGCAAATATACAAAATAAAAATGATTTGCAAGAAAAAAGTGAATTTTTTTTAAAAATTTCTTGCCACATAACTGGCTGGTATTCTGCCATCGATAAGTTATAGGTTTTGCCTCTCTTCGTACTCCCTTGGGGGACACGTGCAATATTCTGCCGGGGTCGGCGTTATCTTTTTAGGTCGGCGAATTTCCTTTTTTTGGTCGGCGAATTTCCTTTTTTGGTCGGCGAATTATGCTAATTAAGCGAATTAATTTAACTCGCAGTAAATTAGACCAATTCGCATAATTCGCATAATTCGCCGACAAAAAGAAAATAAGCAGTAAGATGGCGAAATTGGATATGGGCATACTTGGCGGCTTCAGCGGCCGCGTGGGCACCGTGGTGGGGTATCACCGGCGCGGGGCCTGGTTCGTGCGTGCCTACCAGCCGCACATAAAGGACAGGAAATCAGCGGCCCAGCTGGAGCAGCGGAGCCGTTTCAAGGCGATGATCCAGTTCGCCTCGCCGGCCACGCCGGTGCTGCGTGTGGGGCTGCGGCAGGTGGCTGCCGACTGGCAGATTACCGAGGGGAATGCCTTCCTGAAAATCAACAAGGAGTGTTTTCCTAGAGAATCTAGAAATTCTAGAGCCATTGACTATCCCAGCCTGCGGTTCTCGGCGGGGTCGTTGGCGGTGCCAGCGGCGCTGCGGTATGCCGTGGAGGAGGGCGGCGTGCTGCATGTACGCTGGTCGGCCGAGGGCGGGGCATTGACAGATCGTATATATATTTATGTATATAGCCCTGCCCTGGGCACGGGCTTCGCCCTGGAGGGCGAGCGCGGCGGCAGGCATGCGCAGGCGCTTCTGCCCGAGGGTTTTGCGGCTGACGGGCTGCATGTATGGGCCTTCGCCGCAGGCAAGGACGGACGGGTGTCGGCCACGGTGTATGCGGAGTGTCGCCCCTGCGGGGCTCCGCAGCAGCGGTCAGAAGGGGCTGGGGAGGCTGTTTCCGGTGCCGATGAGGCCAAAGGCTCTGAAATTGAGCCTATTGTATGTCATCAAATTGCCATGATAGGGAGTTGGAATAAGGTCGACGGTATGGGTGATGCCGCTGGGGGTCATGCAACCGTCACTTAACAGGTAATAGTTCATGTAGTCGTTTTCCCCTGTAAGGAGCAGCAAGTAGCCGTGGGTGTTGCATGTGTTCTGAATCATGGATTCATGATAGAGGTGTGAGGGAGCGGAGTTAGGGCCGTTGTGGTTGTTGAATTTGTCGTCAGGCACTTGGCTGAGGTCGATTCCGAGGCCGGAGCGTGCTCCTGCCATAGTGGTGCCGTCGGGGAAGATGATCAGGTATCTTCTTCGGAGAATTGTGTTGTTGTATTCGAGCACGAGAAAGCGTGCCTCGGCGCGCGCGGTGGAGGTGATGAGGGAGTCAACGTCTTCCATCGAGGGTTGGTAGTTACCGTTGGAGGTGGGGTCGCGGTAGAAGAGCACCTGCTTGTCGTCGGCGAGGGAGAAGACGCTTAGGCGAGATATGGAGCCCTCTTCGTCCAGCAGGTGGCCGTCTGGGCGGATGGCGGCTCTGGCGCGGATGAGGGCAGTTCGGCCGAGGTCGGCGGTGAGCTGTGCGTGGTGCTGGAAGGTGAATTTCTTGGTGTTGGCGTTGCCGCTGCCTTGGCGGCCCACTAGGGGGGAGTAGTTGCTACCCATCGAATTGGCGGTTTTGCCGTAGACGCGGACGGTGAGCTGCTCGCCCTGCGGCAGCGGGGGCAGGGGGATTTGGACGGCGAGGGTTCTGCCAGATCTGATGCTGGTGCCGGTGCTGCTGCTGGGTGTACCGCCCGGGCCGATGATATAACCGGGGGTCTGGCTGCTGCTGACCAGCGAGAGGCATACACTGCGCTGCTTAAAGGTGGGCGACGCGGCCGAGGGTGAGGTGATGGAGGGTACGAGGGTGGAGGGGGCGATGGTGAACGAGGCATCGCCGTTGAGGCAGGCGTTGGCGGCCTCGACCACGACGGAGTCGATGTAGATGGACACATTCATAGGATTCTCGATTTCCACCTGCAGGGCGGCGGCGAGGTGGCGGAAGGTGAGGCTGGAGGCATTGTGGGCGGCCACGGCCACCATGGGCGAGGCGAGCTTCTGCCGTCTGGAAGACACCTCGTACTGGTACTCGCGCGGGTAGGAGAAGCGGAACTCCGAGCCCCCGGCCAGGTGGTGCTCCCACCAGAAGTCAGGGTCGGCATAGCTGACGTTGGGGTCGGCCTGCGGGCAGAGGCTGGCGGGCGAGAAGGCGAAGTAGTGTTCGCCGCTGCGCGGGGCGGTAACGTTGGGCAGGGTGGCCGTTGAGCCGGACACGCTGACGGTGCGCTCGGCGCCGTTGATGCTGACGAGGTCGCCGTCGAGCCAGGTGGTGTTGATGCCGTCGACGGCGGGCTTGGCACCGGGGGCGGCGCTGCCTTCGATGTGGAGCACAAGGCCGTCGGCGAGGTCGGTGTCGGGCTGGCAGGCGCACAGCGCGAGGCAGGCGGCCAGCAGGGATATGAGGCGATGGTGTTTCATACGGGACATGGATGTGAATAAGAATCTGGAACTAAAAGAGATATCCCGCGTCGGAGCGGGGTTCGCCCGTGGAAGGGCCATCCGAAGGGTCGTTGAGCAGAAATTCAAGGTGGATGGTGCGGTCCGAGAGGGCAAATCCACGTTCGGCGGCGAATGTAACCACGGTCAGGCGTGGCGGGGCATAGGGGCGCGCATCGCCCGCAGTGGGCAAAAAGGTGGCAGGTGGGGGTGTTAATACTCTCATCTTGCGTTTGTTAATTGTAAATGTATTGTAGGATTACAAGTGCAAAGATACGAAAGATTTTCATATTTCGGAAATTTTTTTCGCGCGGCACAATATATATAATAGGAACGCGTTATAAAACTTAAATTATAATAAACAGATGAACCGTACTATTGCACTATGCCTGCTACTGCTGACGGCCTTTGTGGCTGGGGCACAGTCTAATGTAACCATCCGCGGCACCCTGGAGAACGGCGCGCAGAAGCGCGTGGAGCTCTACGGCTACGAGGATATGCTGACGAAGAAGGAGGTGCTGCTGTCGAGCTGCGAGGCCGACACGCTGGGCGCCTTCGCGGTGAGCTGCTATGCCAACTACCCGCGGCTGGTGTATGTGCAGGTGGAGTGCTATTCGCAGTCGTTCTACATCGAGCCCGGGCGCACCTACGAGGTCTACCTGCCGGCCTTCGACTGGGACCTGAACGAGAAGCGCAACATATACCTTGCGCCCGAGGCGCTGCCGCTAGAGTTCCTGAACCTGCCGCCGAACGAGCTGAACGTGAGCATTATGCGTTTCGAGGATGTGGCCGACAGCTTCATGACGGCCCACTGGGAGCACTTCGACCCGAAATACAAGCCCAGCGTGCGCCTGTTCAACCAGATGGTGGAGGAGCTGAACGCCAAGGTGCCGGCCACGGAGGGCGGAGCCTTCTTCGAGCGCTACCGCGAGTACACGCTGGCCGAGATGCGGCTGGCGATGCGCTTCGCTTCGCGCAAGAAGATGATTGCCAAGTATATCCTCGACAAGCCCATCCACTACCACGACGAGAACTACATGCGGCTGTTCCTGTCGCTGTTCGAGTACTCGGTGTCGCGCGGCACGAAGAAGATAGCGCAGGAGCGGCTGGTGGCGTGGGTGGACCACGGGCAGTTGGAGACCTACCTCGACTCGCTGGGCCTCGACCCGCAGCTGCGCAACGAGCAGGTGCGCGAGCTGGTGGCCCTGCAGGCGCTGAAAGAGTCCTACTATGACCGCGCCTACGACCGCGAGGCGGTGCGGGCGATGGTGGAGAAGCTGGGAGTGGCGACCAAGTTCGCCGAGCACCGCCAGCTGGCGCAGAACCTCTCCGAGAGTATGGCGCGCCAGGAGCGTGGCGCACAGGCGCCGTCGATGGAGCTGCCCGACGTGGAGCACCGCATGGTCAACCTCGAGAGCTTCCGCGGGCAATGGGTGTACCTGGGCTTTGTACGTGCCGGCGACCCGCACAGCCTGAAGGAATTGGAGACCATGGCGCACTTCCGCGACACGGTCTATGCGCAGCACCCCGATGTGAAATTCGTTACCGTGGTGTGCGACCGCGAGTTCCAAAAGATGTACCACCTCTTGAAGAACAGCAAGCGCGGCCAACGCTACAACTGGACGTGGCTGCACTTCGACGGCAACTACCGCCTGCTGGAGCATTACGGCGTAACGAGCTATCCCACCTTCGTGCTCATCAACCCGCAGGGCGAGCTGCACTACAGCGTAACCCCTGCGCCGGCCAGCGGCATCCTACTGCGCGGCCCGTGGCAGAAGAGCCAGCCGCCGAAGGACGAAGGCGGGCCGGCGTTCAAGAGATAGAGAAAAGAAACACAATAACACAGCACAACGATATGAAACGGAAACTGACAGTGATACTGGCGCTGGCCTGCCTGATGGGTGCGGCCACGGCGCAGAAGGAGACCGCCGCAGAGAGGCAGGACGACCTCTACCGCCGTGCCACCGACCTGTACCAGAAGCAGAAGTATGCCGCCGCGCAGCAGATCTACGACCAGATTGCGCAAGGCAACGCCGACCGCGCCGACCTCACCACGGCCGACGCCTGCTACTATGCCGGCGTATGCTCGGAGAAGCTGGACAACGACGACGCCAGCTACCGTCTGGAGGAGTTCATGCGGCTCTATCCGCAGAGCGCGCGCTGCAACATGGCGCGCTTCTACCTGGGCAACTTCTACTACGCGCGCGCCGACTACGACCGCGCCCTGGCCTACTACCGCACCGTCGACCCCAAGGAGGTGGAATACAACCACCGCAGCGAGTACCAGTTCAAGACCGGCTACTGCCACTTCCAGAAAGGCGACCTCCAGAAAGCCTCCGACTGCTTCGCGCAGCAGGTGGGCGGCAAGTCGAAATATGCCTCCTCCAGCCTCTACTACTACGCCCACATCCAGTACATGAACGGGCAGTACGACCTGGCGCTGAAGAACTTCAAGGAGCTGGAGCACGACCGCAAGTTTGCCAAGATAGCCCCCTCGTACATCGCCCGCATCTACTACTACCTGGGCCGCGAGGACGACCTGCTGGAGCTGGCGCCCAGCCTGCTGCAGGACAAGGACGCCTTCCGCAAGAACGAGGTGCGCCAGATGGTGGCCGAAATATACTTCAACCGCGGCGAATACCTCAAGGCCGTGCAACAGTACCAGGAGGTGGACCAGATAGCCAAAAGCCAGCAGACGCAAGACTGCTCGCCGCAGGACAACAACTATCAGATAGGCTACAGCTACTACATGCTGGGCCGCTACAACGATGCCATCAGCTACCTGGAGAAGAAGACCGTATGCAACGACAGCGTGGCGCAGCACTCGCTGTACCTGCTGGGCGACTGCTACCTGCGCGCCGGCCGCAAGATGGACGCCCGCAGCATGTTCCTCCAAGCCTCCAAGATGGGCTTCAGCGACCGCATCAAGGAGGACGCCCTCTTCAACTACGCCAAACTCAGCTGCGAGCTGAACCAGAACGCCATGGGCGAGAGCATCAAGTCGTTCGAGAGCTACCTCAAGCAGTACCCCCGCACCAAGCACAAGACCGAGGTGCA
This sequence comes from uncultured Bacteroidales bacterium, assembly GCA_900315935.1. GTDB lineage: Bacteria > Bacteroidota > Bacteroidia > Bacteroidales > P3 > Colimorpha. The sequence goes on along the minus strand of ONBB01000002.1, from coordinate 177,273 downwards.
GGAGATACTGACCGAGCTCTACTGCTCGACCAACAACTACAAGGAGGCCATCCGTATGCTGGAGCAGATACCGCAGCGCAACGCCACCCTCGAACAAGCCTACCAGCGCGCCCTGCTCAACCGCGGCATCGAGCTGAGCAACAGCGGCAAGCAGGCCGAGGCCGAGGAACTCTACGCCAAGGCGGCGCAGGTGAACGCCGTGCCGCGCATCACGGCCGACGCCAACTACCTGCTGGGTGAGGCCCGCTACCGCGACGGCGACCTCGAGCAAGCCGAGCGGCACCTCAACAAGCTGCTGCTCTCCTCCTACAACAAGACATCGCCCTACGCCAACGACGCACGCTACACCTACGGCTACCTCCTCATGCGCAAGAAACGCTACGACGAGGCGCAGGAGGTGTTCGAAGAACTGAGCCGCAACCTGGCCTCCGCCAAGGGGCAGAAGTCCACCGCCATGCGCAACGATGTGTGGAACCGCCTGGGCGACTGCCAGTATGTGCAGAGCCGCTTCGGAGAGTCGATTACCATGTACGACAAGGTCATCGCCGCCAACGCCAAGGATGCCGACTACGCCACCTACCAGAAAGCCCTCGCCTTCGGTGCGCAGGGCAAGAATAGCGAGAAGCTGACCTACCTCAACTACATATTCGAGAAATTCGACAACTCGCCCCTCAAGTCGAAGGCCATGCTCGAAATCGCCAACACCTACATGATGTGCGACAACAACGAGATGGCCATGACCTACTACAACAACTTCATCAAGCAGTATCCCCAGAGCGTGTACGTCAAGACCGCCCTACTGAACCAGGGGCTTATCTACTACAACACCTCGCGCGACCAGCAGGCCCTACAGACCTTCGACCGCCTGCTGACCGAGTACCCGGGCACCAACGAGGCGCGCGACGCCCTCTCCACCGTCAAGAACATCTACATCGCGCAGAACCGCGTGGATGAATACTTCAACTACGTGAAACGCACCACCAAGGTAACCATCTCGGAGGTGGAGCAGGACTCGACCACCTTCCTTGCCGTCGAAGGACGATACCAGGAAGGCGACTACGCCAACGCCGCCGCCGGCCTGGAGGGCTACCTCAACCGCTTCCCGCAGGGGCTCTTCGCACTGAAGGCGCACTACCTGCTGGCCGACAGCTACTTCCGCCAAGGGCAGAATGCCAAGGCGCTGCCCCACTACGAGGCCGTGGCCGACGCCGCCAAGAACCAGTACACCGAGCGTTCGCTCTACAACGGCGCCAACATAGCCTACAACCTCGGCGACTACCGCAAGGCCGCCAACCTCTACAGCCGCCTCTCCACCAATGCCGAGAGCGACAACAGCCTGCTGCAGGGGCAGCTGGGCAGCCTGCGCTGCGCCGTGGCGCTGAAGAGCCACGCCAACGTGATGCAGGCCGGCCGCCGCCTGCTGGCTGAACCCAAGGCCACCCTCGAGCTGAAGGAAGAAGCCTACCTAGCCATGGCCCGCAGCAGCTTCGACAACCAGCTGCGCGACAGCGCCTACGCACTCTACAGCCACCTGGCCAAGTCGCCCAACGGCGAGTACAACGGCGAGGCGCGCTGCCGCCAGGCAGAGATACTGATGCTGCAGCAGCAGTACGACCAGGCCGAGAAGGTTATCGAGAAAATAGTGGCCGATGCCTCGAGCGACTACTGGCTGGCCTACTCGTTCATCCTCTGGGCAGACATCTACTACGCCCGCGGCAACAACCTGCAGGCCAAGCAGACCCTGCAGAGCATCATCGACAACTACGACGGACAAGACCTGGTCAGCGTGGCGCGGCAGAAATACGACGCCATCGTGGCCAGCGAGCAGCCCAAGCCCGCTGCCGACGAGGAGGAAATCACCATCGAGTTATGAGTTAAGAGTTAAGAGTTAAGAGTTAAAAGTTTAGAGTCATGAAGAGAACAACCCTATATATGGCAGCCCTGCTGCTGGCAGGCGCCACCGCACAGGCACAGGAAGAGAACGTATACAACGAGAGCGTGCTGGTGAAGGGGTCCTACCGCCCCGTCATCATGCAGGCCGAGAAACTCAACTTCCCCGTCCGCATCACCGACACCATCAGCCGTATGGACCATGTGTTCCGCTACGAGGTGGCACCTCCGGGTCGCCTCAAGGCACTCTACGAGCCAGCACGCATCAAGGCCGCCCGCATCATCGGCGAGCCCGCCACCAAGCTCTACAACAACTACCTGCGCCTGGGCGTGGGCAACTACTGGACCCCGCTGGCCGACCTCTATTGGAGCTCCACCCGCGACCAGCAGAAGACCTACGGTGTGCGCTTCAACCACCTCTCCTCCTGGGGCAGCATCCCCGACTACGGGCGCATCAACAACGGCGTTACCGGCATCACCCTCTTCGGCAAGTACATCGTCAAGGAGAAACTGCAGCTGTACACCGACCTCAACTACGAGCACGACCACAACCTCTACTACGGTTTTTCCGACAGCACGCTGGAGGCCGTCATGGGCAAGACACGCGACGACATCAGCCGCAGCGACTACCGCGCCAAGTACAACCTCGCCACATGGAACATCGGCCTGCGCAACATGCAGCTCGACGTGAACAAGCTGGGCTACGCGGTCAACCTGCGTCTGAGCGACCTCTGGGCCTCGTGGCACCAGAACGAGTTCAACCTCAACCTCAGCGGCGATATCCACTACGGCTTCCCCATGCTGCGCCAGTACAAGGGTGTAGCCTACCTGCGCGCCGAGTGGGACGGCTACAGCCACCGTTTCCGCCCCGAGGGCGAAATGCCGCTGGGGTGTGATTACCCGGGATTTACCGATACCATCAAGGGCAGCCGCAACATAGTGAAGTTCAACCCATACGTGGATTTCATATTCAACGACTTGCAGTTCCACACTGGCATGATGCTGGCCTGGGACGCCTTCTCCTACGAGCCAAACACCAACTTCCACTTCTTCCCCGACGTGGTGGTGAGCAAGAAACTGATGAAAGAGGCCGTGGCCGTGAGCCTGGGCTTCACCGGCGGACTGGAGGCCAACAACTGGAACACGCTGCGCATCGTCAACCCCTACATCGCTCCCAACGCCGATCAGCGCGCCACGCGCCACTACGACCTCATAGGCCACCTGCGTTGGAGCATGAGCAAGAAACTGGAAGCCAACGCCGAGGTGAGCTACTCGTGGCTGAACGACGACCTCACTTTCATGCTTTCCAATCACTTTATCCTTGAGAATGTCTACACGCCGCTCTATCTAGACGACAATAGGTTTACCCTTGGTGCCGACATTGCTTTTGTCAATGATGAAATGCTGACACTGCGTATGGGCGGGCACTACTACCACTACTCTAATATAAAGGGCAGTGTACTTCTTCCACCATTCACGGCAGTCTATTACCGCCCCGACTGGGATGCCCTGCTGGCGGCCGACGTGAACTACAATGACAAGTGGCTCTTCCACCTAGAGGGACGTCTGCTGGGCAAGATGCAGAGCGACCCCAGTGAGGAACTGCCCGTGCGCTACGGCATCAATGCCGAAGTGGAGTACCGCCACAACAAGGCGCTCTCCTTCTTCCTCAAGATGGACAACCTGGCCTTCCAGCGCTATTACTACTGGGCCAACTACCCCTCCACCAAGGGGCTCTTCATCCTAGGACTCACCTACACCATGCCCACCCGATGACCTATCAAGAGACACTAGACTATATGTTTGCGCAGCTGCCGATGTACCACCGCATCGGCGCTGCGGCTTATAAGGCAGACATACAACCCACGCTCGACATGATGGAGGCACTGGGCCACCCTGAGCGCAGGTTCAAGAGCATCCACGTGGCCGGCACCAACGGCAAGGGCTCGGTGAGCCACTTCATGGCCTCCATACTGCAGGAGGCGGGCTACAAGGTGGGCCTCTACACCTCGCCCCACCTCGTCGACTTCCGCGAGCGCATACGCATCAACGGCGAGATGATACCCGAGGAGGAGGTGGTACGCTTCCACTCCTCATTCCTCATACCTCATTCCTCGCTGTCTCTATCCTTTTTTGAGATGACCGTCGGGTTGGCCTTCGACTACTTTGCGCGTGAGAAGGTGGATGTGGCTGTCATCGAGGTGGGAATGGGAGGCCGACTGGACAGCACCAATGTCATTACGCCCGAGCTATCCATCATCACCAATATCGGATTCGACCACACCCAGTTCCTGGGCGACACGCTGCCCAAGATAGCCGCCGAGAAGGCCGGCATCATCAAGCCCGGTGTGCCGGTGGTCATCGGGGAGAGCCACCCCGAGACGCGGCCCGTGTTCGAGGCCGTGGCCGCCGAGCGTAAGGCTCCCATTGTGTTCGCAGACGACAACTACCGCATCGACAACATCACCGACTACACCACCGAACTCACCGGCGCCTACCAGCGCAAGAACCTGGCCACGGTGCTGCAGGCGGTGGATGTATTAAGAGAGAATTCCTCATTCCTCATTCCTCATTCCTCACTCCAGAGGGGTCTCGCCCGCGTGGTAACCAACACCCACCTGCGGGGCCGCTGGGAGAAGATCGGCGAGCAGCCGCTGACCATCTGCGAGACGGCCCACAACGCCGACGGCATCGAGGCTATGATGCAGAGCCTTTCGGTGGTGAAATACAATCACTTGCACGTTATTTACGGCTGTGTCAACGACAAGGATTATAGGAAAATCCTCGCCCTGCTCCGCACTTCACTCCACACACCTCGCGCCTCGCTTACCTGGCGCTTCAGCCAGCCCAGCGTGCCCCGTGGGCTGCCCGTAGGCGAACTGCAGGCGGCCGCCCGCGAGATGGGTATCGAGGGCGACGCCTACGTCAGCGTCAAGGATGCCATCGCCGCCGCGCGCGCTGCGGCCGCCCCTGGCGACCTGGTGCTGGTTACCGGCTCCATCTTCCTTATCGCCGACGCCCTGGCAGGATAAAATACCCCCCAATTTTACGTTCAAAAGTTCGAAAACGGCCCTTCGCGGGCCGTTTTTAATTACCTGATAGACAGTAGTTAGTAAGCTATAGGTTTTGCCCCTCTTAATACATACTAGGGCAATGGCAGGGGAGGGGGAACGGGTGGGAAACGGGTGGGAAACGGGTGGGAAACGGGTGTGAAAAAAGATGTCGGGTTCAGTGTGCTGTCTATCAGTGTGTTGGGTTGAAAAGTGCGCTTTTTTTCATTATGGGTACAATAAAACATGCGCGATGCAGTTATATTACCCAATTAGAAACTTGTAAAAACAACGATAGAATGAAGAAAATCATCACCCTGGCCGCCGTGCTGGCCCTTGCCGCCGGCACCCTCGTGGCCCAGAACAACTTCAAAGGAATTGTCAAGTACAAAGTGGAGTCCACCGGCACTGTCGCCATGCAGATTCCCGAAGAGGTGGCCAAGGCCGAAATCAAGGTCGACGGCAACAACATGTTCACCAAGAGTGCCATCTTCCTGGGTGGCATGGGCGCCGAGTGCGTGCTGGTCAACAACCTGAAGACCACCCAGTGCATGGACCTCAGCCAGCTGCTGGGCTACCTCCGCTCCAACGGTTCGGAGTTCACTTATCAGGGCAGCGGCAAGATTGTGGTCAAGAGCGAGGCCAAGCCCGAGAGCTTTGATTCGCTGACCATCGTCGACACCGAACCCGGCCACTTCTACTTCGAGTATGTCGACAGCGAGACCAAGCAGATTGCCGGCCACACAGCCTACAAGATGATTCGCCACATGTATGACGAGGAGGGTGTGGACCACCCGATGGTCATGTGGTACGCCAAGGAGATAGGCCCGGCCTACAACTCCATCTTCAATGGCATCAAGGGAATGCCCCTTGAGTGCACGATGGATGCCGGCGAGGGCCGCGCCATCACCTACACTGCCACCGAAATTGTCAGCGGCAAGGTGAAGGAGGCCGACTTCCTGCTGCCCGACGGCTACGAGACCCTCTCCGACGAAGACCTCCGCGAGCTCTTCGAGCAGCTCCAGGAGGAGATTGAACTGCTTCAGGGCGAGTAACGCACACCTACAATACATAGCACAGTGGCAAGCACCAAAAAGAAATCCTCATCCAAGACCAAAGGCAAGTCCGCCCCGAAGCCCAAGAAGCGGCGCTCCGGGGCGTTCGCCGCATTCCTGCGCAGCCGTCAGTGCGCCCGCATCCGCGGTGCGGTATACGTCATGTTTGCCCTCTTCCTGCTATTGGCGCTGGTGGGCTACTACGCCACCGACTGCGGCACGCGTGGACGCTGGCTGGGCAGCCTGGGCCAGTCGCTGGCCGAGTTCTTCACCAACCGCCTCTTCGGCATAGGGTCGCTGGGTTTCGCGCTCCTTTTCTTCGTCTACGGCATGCGCCTGTGGGACGTCAAGGTGTTGCCCTGGTGGAAGACCTTCGGCAGCACGATGTTCTGGATGCTGTGGGTATCGGTTACCCTCGGCTACATCGGCGGCGCCTGGGTGCGCAGCGCTTCGGGTTTCGAGCATTTCGCCGGCATAGGTCTCCAGCTGGCCGAGCCGCTCCACAGCCTTATGAGCTGGTGGACGCTGGTGCTGCTGCTCTTCCTTGCGGTGCTCTTCCTGGTGCTGGTGCACAAGATGGAGATTCCCGAGGTGCACATGCCCAAGGTGGATTTCAAGAGTGCGGTCAAGGCCGTGGAGCGCCAGTTGGAAGACGTGGCGACCGACCACACGGAGAAGGATTCCGGCGAGGCCAGTGCCGTTAAGGCCAGTATTCCTAGTACAGCTAGTAATTCTAGTTTTGCTAGTAATCCTGGTACTGCCAGCGAGGATGAGGGGGCTGACTTCGACGAGGAAGCCATGGCGCTGTTCCACACGCCCGCCAACACCACGCCGGTCGACCTGCCGGTGGACCCCGAGCCGGCTTTCGACATCAACGACGAGTTCGCCCGCATCAACGCCAAGGCCCAAGGCACAGCGGAGCTTGAGGCTCCCGCCCCGGCTGCCGACGGTGTTACCTTCACCGTGGTGGGGCAGGACGAGGTGCCCGCAGAGACCGAAGAGGCTGAAGCGCCTGCCAGCGTTGCAGAGGCCGAGGAGGAGACCTTGGCCGACGACGACTACCGCCGCCACTATGGCCTCGACGACCCCTACGACCCGCACCTCGACCTCTCTGACTTCGAGATGCCCGCCACCACGTTCCTCGAGGACTGGGAGGCCGCCAACACCAAGGTTACGATGGAGGAACTGGTAACCAACAAGGACCGCATTGTGCAGACCCTGCGCGACTACGGTATCGAGATTACCGACATCACCGCCATCACCGGCCCCACCGTTACCCTCTACAAAATCAAGCCCGCCCCCGGTGTCCGCATCAGCAAAATCAAGAACCTGGAGGACGATATCGCCCTCTCGCTGGCGGCCCTCGGCATACGCATCATAGCCCCCATCCCGGGCGAGAGCAACGTGGGTATCGAGGTGCCCAACGCCAAGCCCCAGATAGTGGCCATGAAAACCATGCTGGAAAGCCCCGAGTTCCAGGATGCCAAGATGGAGCTCCCTATCGCTTTCGGCAAGGATATCAACAACAAGCCGCTGGTAACCGACCTGGCCAAGATGCCCCACCTGCTGATGGCCGGTGCCACGGGCACGGGTAAGTCGGTCGGCCTCAACGCCGTGCTGGCGTCGCTGCTGTACAAGAAGCACCCCTCGGAGCTCAAGCTGGTGCTGGTAGACCCCAAGAAGGTGGAGTTCAGCCTCTACTCGGCCCTCGAGCGGCACTACCTGGCCAAGATGCCCGACGAGGAGGACGCTGTCATCACCGACGTCAAGAAGGTGGTGCGCACGCTCAACAGCCTCTGCATCGAGATGGACAGCCGCTACGACCTGCTCAAGGCTGCCAAGGTGCGCAAGATTACCGAATACAACGAGAAGTTCTGCAAGCGCATGCTCAATCCCGAGAACGGGCATCGCTACCTGCCTTATATCGTGGTGGTTATCGACGAGTTCGGCGACCTGATTATGACCGCCGGCAAGGAAGTGGAGCTGCCAATCGCCCGCCTGGCCCAGCTGGCCCGCGCCGTGGGCATACACCTCATCATCGCCACCCAGCGCCCCACCACCAACATCATCACCGGCACCATCAAGGCCAACTTCCCTGCCCGTGTGGCCTTCCGTGTTACCTCCGGCATCGACAGCAAGACCATCCTCGACACCGGCGGCGCGCAGCAGCTTATCGGGCGCGGCGACATGCTTATCTCGCTGGCCGGCAAGGATATGATACGCCTGCAGTGTGCCCTCATCGACACGCCCGAAATCGAGAAGCTGGTCAAGTTCATCGGCGACCAGCGGGGCTATCCCGACGGCTTTGAGTTGCCGGAATATCTCGACGAGAACGAGGAGCCCAACAAGGAGTTCGACGCCAAGAACAAGGACGAGTTCTTCAACGACGCCGCGCGGCTGGTGGTGGCATCCCAGTTCGGTTCCACCTCGCTCCTGCAGCGCAAGCTCCAGTTGGGATACAACCGTGCCGGCCGCATCATCGACCAGCTCGAGGCCGCCGGTATCGTGGGGCCCAGCAACGGCAGCAAGCCCCGCGACGTGCTTATCCACGATGAAGTCTCTCTTGAAGAATTATTAAAATCATTATAAATGAAACGCAAAGTAATCATCCTCTCGGCCCTGGCCGCCGTCGTTCTGGCAGTGGGCTGCTCGAAGCAGAAGACCTGCCGCTGTGCAGTCATCGGCACGTCCAAGGTGCGTGTCATCAAGATTGAATCGGGCGAGTGCGAAGACCTTAAACTTTTCACCTATCACACACCGCTGGACTCGCTTCGTGTCGACTCGCTGGTTTGCACCGATTTCCAGTTCACCATTGATTCCGTCTATAACAAATAACCGATATGAAGAAGCTTTTTTTTCCCATTGCCGCCTTGCTTCTGCTCGCCGCGTTGTCGGCTTGCGGCAAGGAGCATCAGTGCAAGTGCGTGTACGCCGACGGCCAGGATCATCCCAACGCATTGAATATCCTGGTGGTGGATGGCAGCATCAAGTGTGAGGACATTACAGAGTTTGCCTTTGAGGAGCATACCACGAATGCCAACAACGAACACAGCCTGACGCACGTTGATGTACACAAGGTGAACTGTCGCGAGTATGGCGGTTAAGGCACGGTTGCTCTCGTGGCTGCTGCGCATCGTCGTGGCGGCGGTGTTTGTCCTTTCGGCGGTCTCCAAGATGGCCGGCATCGACCAATTTGAGGTCTATGTCTATTCCTTTGGTTTCCTGCCGCTGAATGTCTGCTTCATCCTGGCTCGCCTGTGCATCGGGCTCGAGTTGGTGTTGGCGCTCTTGATACTCGCAGGCTGGTATCCCCGCCTTACGCGTTTGGCTACCCTCGGCACCCTCCTTTTTTTCAGCCTCTTCCTTTGCTACGCAGCGCTGGTGGGACGCAACGATTCCTGCCAATGTTTCGGCCAGTGGGTACAGATGGATCCCATCCAGTCGCTGTTGAAAAATGCAGTACTTATCTTGCTCGTCATCTGGCATTTCCACCTCCATCCGAAACCGCTGTTGCCGCCCAAGTGGTGGTTGCTGGCCCCTGGGCTCCTTGCTGCGTTGGTGATGCCTTTTGTGGTGTCGGTGCCGGATAATTGGGCTTTCGGCAAGCAGCGGTTACCCTACAATGAGACTTATCTCGACACGGCCCTTCAGCCCGGGCAGCCATTGGAGGTGCGCGGCCTGGGAAACGACCGCCGCGTGGTGGCTTTTGTTACCCAACGCTGTCCGTACTGCAAAATAGCCCGCGAGAAACTGGATGGTATTGTCAGCCGCCATGGTATCGACCCCTCCCGTATCGTGTATATCCTGCCTTCCGACATTACTCAAGAGCTATTCATCTCGATCACACATGGCGCGCGTCCGCTGGTAATGCTGCTCGACGGCAGGGAGGTCGTTGCCACCTACCACTCGCGCAACATCGATGAGCGAGAAATAGCGTCTTTCTTCAAGGAGTAGCTGCTTTCCCGAGAGGGAAATTAACAGCGTGGTTAGTAACTTTTGCCTGCCATGCCGTAGAAAATGTGTACCTTTGTATTTGAAATACACCCGGAAAACGGGTGTAAGATGATGGAAATCAATAGATAGTATTGTTGTATTAAATCCTAAAACACCATGAGCGGCTTTTTTGGCGTCGTCAGTGAGCATCCCTGCGTAACCGACCTGTTCTACGGGACGGACTATCATTCCCACCTTGGCACCAAGCGTGCCGGTTTGGCAACATTTGAGGGTAATGATGCACACCAGAACATCCACAATATCGAGAATTCGCATTTCCGCCCCAAGTTTGCCAAGGACCTCGACGAGATGCGCGGCAATGTGGGTATCGGCATCATCTCCGACACCGAGGCGCAGCCCGTCATGGTCAATTCGCACCTCGGTCGTTTCGCCATCGCCACGGTGTCGAAAATCAACAATATCGACGAACTGGAGCAGGACTGCCTCAGCCGCCATCAGCAGTTCACCGACCTCTCTCGCGGGCGCACCAACCCCACCGAGCTCATAGCCCTCCTTATTTCGCAGGGCAAGGACTTTGTGTCGGGCATCGAGAACGTGTACAACCGCGTCAAGGGCAGTTGCAACATGCTCATACTCACGCCCGACGGTGTCATCGCGGCGCGCGACCGCTATGGACGCACACCTATCGTTATCGGGCGCCGTGGTAATGATTATGCCCTCGCCTCGGAGAGCCATTCCTATGTCAATCTGGGTTATGAGACCTGCCGTTTTGTCGGGCCTGGCGAGATTGTCAAGGTCAGTGTCGACGGCGGCATCAAGGTGATGCGCCCAGCCGAGGAAAAACTCCAGATTTGCTCCTTCCTTTGGATTTACTATGGCTATCCCTGCACAGAATACGAGGGCATCAATGCCGAGGAGGTGCGCTATGAGCTGGGTCGTCTTATGGGGCAGCGCGACGATGTGCACGCCGACTTTGTGAGCCCCATCCCCGACTCGGGTATCGGCATGGCCCTCGGCTACAGCAACGGCCGCCAAATACCCTACAAGCGCGGCCTGCTGAAGTACACCCCCACCTGGAGCCGCTCGTTCATGCCCGTCAACCAGGCCGACCGCGCTTTGGTGGCTCGCATGAAGCTCATTGCCTCGCGATCTGTGCTACAGGGTAAGGAAGTGGTCTTCTGCGACGACTCCATCGTCCGCGGCACCCAGCTGCGCGACAATGTCAAGATGCTTTACGACTACGGCGCCCGCAAGGTGCATGTCCGCATCAGCTGCCCGCCGCTGGTCCACGGCTGCCCGTTCCTCAACTTCTCCGAATCCAAGACCGACCGCGAGCTGATAACCCGCCGTGTGATTGAGGAACTCGAAGGCGGCACCGTCCGCAACCTCGAGGCGTACCATGACCACACCACTCCCGAATACCAGCGCATGGTCGAGGTCATCCGCCAGCATATCGGTGTCGACTCGTTGGCATTCAACACCATCGACGATGTCTGCCAGGCCATCGGCCTGCCGCGCGAAAGCCTCTGCCTCCACTGCTTCGATGCCTCCTCCTGCGGAGATAAATAATATGGTATGAAGAAACTGCACCTGCTACTTCTCTTGCTATTTCTCCCGATGGGACTCCATGCCCAGTCGCCCATAGTACTTTCGGTGGGCGACCTGCTGCCCAACTATGAACTTGATTCCACCTTTGTGCGCGACACCAACGCTACGCAGGCTTACCTTGATGCGAAGCCGCAGAATTATGCCACGCTTGCAACCCTCTGCATCGACATGCGAAACCAGGTGCAGCGGTTGTTGACATCGTTGGAGAACGACTACCGGCGCGACGACACGCTGCTTTGGCTCGACACCCATATTGTGGTGAACGACTTTGACCGCTATGCTCCGCAGTTGCGCACTGTGGCAGACTATCTGGGACGCATGAGTCTGCGCTATTCGCGTATGGAGCAACAAAGGGTGGAGGCCGAAAAGGAGGCTGCCCGCCAGCGCGCCATCGCGGAACAGCGTCGTCAGCAGGAAGAACGCCAGGGTCAGGCCGTTTCGCTCAAGCAGAACATCGATCGCCACCACCGCGCCATCCTTTCGGCTTGCGACGGTAACGGTATCACCGACAAACTGAAACTCAAGGAACTCAAGGATCTATACTATTCCTATCTCATGGTCTACAATAAGTACGACCTCTCACTTGCCAGCACCACCCAGCAGACGTTGACCCAACTCGATGAGTTAAATACGTTCCAGCTTGACCTGCTGGAGAACCTCCTCTCTCCTAACTCGCTCACCAGCCAAATCGAGAATTTCAAGAACCAGCTCAAGGCTCGCTGCGAGAAGGACAACACCGATGTCTACCGATCCTATTCGCGGATATTCAAAAACACTTCGGTGCCCATTTCATTTGCAGACTTGCGAGAGTACGAAGACTACACCACGCGCCTGCGCAGTATCATCGCTGTGCAGCAGCGCTATATGCAGACCATCGACTTGCGCACCACCATCCATCAGAACAGCGACCATATACAGCGCCTTTACGGCAAAAAGTTTCGTGATATCGTTACTGCTTACCGTGAGACCCTCCGTACACTTAACACACTGCCATCGTTCACCACTACAGCCGAGAGTGTCGGTTTCGTGAGCGACCTGCAGGAATTTGTTGATGCACAGCAGCTTTATATTGACGCCTACCCCCTATTGGAGGGTATCTCGTTACGTTCCGATTCGATAATCAATGTGTCGCATTCGTCGCTTCGCGACGTGGCGGCGTCCTATCGTGAATTGCGCGCCAGCCTCATACCCATACCCACCTTCCGCACCACCAGCGAGGGGCAGCAGTACCTCGAGCGGCTGGACCGTGCGGTACAGGTGCAGCGTCTTTATCAGCAGACTGTCGAGCTGCGCAATGAGATACGACGCTTGGACGACTCCATCACCACGCACCGTCGCGACGACCGCATCCTCTGGAGTGGTTACTGCAACCTGCGCAAGGGTGCTTCCCTAACGCCCAATTTTGCATCGATTGACCATGGGCATCGTTTCATCGCCGGCCTAGAGTTGCATCGCAACATGCTGGAGTCCACCCTTCGGACGCAACAGCTCTGCCGTACCATGTCGTCCAATGCCGACCGCATCGGCGGTAGATCCAACTCCTTCCGCAACATCGCGCGTGCCTACCAGCGCCTCGAGAAAGCCACACTCGTTATTACCGACATCTCCACTCTCGATGACCTCAACGCCTACCACCGCCAGTCCAACGGCCTTCTGGCCATACAGCAGGCCTTCCTCAACCTGCTGGCATCCGACCTCGCCACCGACGCCGACAACAAGCTCAAAGGCGAGCAGGATGTCGACAAGATTCGCCTGGTGCTGGGTTTAAAGTGAACGCTGAACCCCTGTTAATTTGAGTGACCATTATCTGTGAAACTTTACATTGATGAAAACCAAATCCATACTGTCTTTTGTGAAATGGGTTATCCTTTTGTTTATTATTTTTGTGCCATCCATTGTCCATGTGGTCAAAATGGCTAGGGGGACATTGGAAGGTATCCACACGGGCTACTACTATGTTGGCTATGACACCGGATTTGGAGGCAGGAAGTTTGTGGGTACAGTGTGTAACTTGCTGTTCTACGGTACTTTATCACCACCCCCTACATCGCAGGTCTCCCATCTGATAGGCCATAGGGAGCTTCTTCCGATTCTGTTGGGATGCGTCTTCATCTGCATCGTTCTATTTGTTTTTCTTATTGCCTGGGGGTTCCGTAGGCATACGGCATTGGGGCTTGCCGCCACGTTGGGTGTCGCATTTTCGCCTTATGCTTTTCATAAATTTTTCCTGACGTATCTTTCTGTTGACTATATTGACATCTGGCTCTACATGTTCACCCTTGTGTGGATGGTATGTTTTGTCGTTTGCAAAACCCGCAGGTGGTGGTACTATGTCCTTTCGGCGCTGTTGCTTTCAATGGCTGTCCTGACGCATCCTTTATATTGCTGCATGCTGTTCCCCCTGGCGCTTGGTTTGTTTGCCTACGACAGCATTTCGGAGCAAGGTTTCATCCATAGGCGGCGCCTTTTGCCATATGGTGCAATTTGTCTGTTACTCTTTGCTATACTGTTGGTAATTATGTTCTTTGACACGATGAAAGTCGATGTTGATACACTCTATCGCAGTATATGCGACCGTACCGTCCTTGGCGTTTTTCGTCGCGACAAGCACATCTTCAATGTTGTGTTTTATCTTGATATCATGGGCAACGTCAAATACCAGCTGGACGCTGGCAATCTTCAGAGCCGCTGGATGTGTTTTTTGCCAAGCCTGCTTCTATTGAGTCCGGTTTTCGCGTTTCTTCTCTCTCCTTGGTATCGTGCGATGAAACAAGCCACTACACGCCTGATGCGTTTGCGCTACCTTCTCCCTGTCGCCCTTTTGCTGATTTTCACACTCCCGGTCTTTCTCATCGCCACCGACTATTGCCGTTGGTTCTATGCCTTGTTCTTCGGTTTGTTCATGCTTTCAGTGGTCGGTGTGGGCTTGGACGACAAGGGGGTGCTGGTAGGGTGGAACCATACGCTGAACTGGATTAAACGCCATCCGTTCCTCGCTGCCGCAATGTTCCTATATGTAGCCTGGCTGCAGAACGGGAACGCCTTTGTTATGGCGGAGGTTAGGACTATTTTCGATTGGCTGGGAATTTTCGTCCACTGTTGAATGTCTTTGAGGTATAGGGGGGGCGGTTGGAGTGAGGGGGCTTATCTTCACCCTCGACGACCTCAATGTTTACTACCGCCAGTTCAATGGCCTCTTCGCCATATAACAGGTCTTTTTTAAACTGCTGTCATCCGACCTCGCCACAGACGCAGACAACAAGCTGCGAAATGAGACCGATACGGATAGAATTATGATAGTTATTGGCCTCAAGTAGGGGGTGTACAATATTTTTTTGATGGCTGCGTTATTCTGTCTATAAATTATAAAACAGCCATTATGAAACAACGTCTACTTTTTCTCTCTTTCGTGGCGGTGCTGGCCACTGGATGCAGCATCTATCATCCCCAGGCGGTAAGCATTCCGCTGGTGAACCACAAGGGCGATGCGCAGGTTGACCTTTCGGTCGGCCTCTCCGCTTGGATTCTGCCCGATGTGCTCACGCTCAACGCCACCGGCAGCTATGGTTTTACCGACCACTTGGCCGGTCAGGCTCACCTCAACTTTGGTTTCGACAACACTTACGGACACATTGCCGCCGGCGCCTACACCACGATGGGTAAATACGGCGTCGTCGAGGGGTACCTCGGCTTCGGCCTTGGCGGTGCCTGGCGTGACAGGACGAGCTATGACAGTGACGACTTTGATGACGATGACGACAAGTCGATGAAGGATGGCCGTAGTTACGAATATGACGGCCACTTCATGCTTCCCTTCGCCCAGGGAAACATCGGCCTGCGCGGTTTGGCCAACGGCCACATCGACCTCGCCTTCGGCCTCAAGGCAGGCGCCTTTATGCCTGATTTCGACTACCGATCCTACGACCCGGACGGCACCCTCTCGGAGAGCCGCTCCAAGCTGTATACCACCACCAATTTCCTCATCGAGCCGCAGTTCCAGTTCCGTGTCGGCAGCGAGCAGGTGAAGTGGAACCTCCGCGTGGGACTTGCCTGGCTTTCCGACCTTCCTGGTGCCAGCGTCAACCTCGTTTTCGACTGGATTACCGTCTCCACAGGTCTCACTTTTGCCTTCTAGCCTATGTCTAGACACTTGATTTTCTTTGTACTGCTTGCTATATCTCTCTCGGTGGAAGCCCAGCGCCCCGAGACGTATGCCTTTGTGCAGCGCGACTTAACCCTCTACCTTGATGTGCATCGTCCCGCCGTGCCGCGTGCTGACCGCGCCTGTGTTATCTCTGTCTTCGGCGGCGGTTTCTTCACTGGCAACCGTGCCGACGAGCTGCAGGTACCCATTGCCCAGACGCTCACTCAGCGCGGCTATACGGTGGTGTGCCCCGACTATCGTCTCGGACTCACCGACTCGGCCACCACGGCCCGCCTTAGCGGCCTGCTGCACATGCAGGACCTCTTCCAGTACTGTATCGACATCGCCGTCGAGGACTGCGCTGCAGCCTGTGCGTGGGTGGTTGCCCATGCCGACGAGCTCGGCATCGACCCCGCCAATATCATCCTCACCGGTTCCTCGGCTGGCGCCATCACGGTGCTGATGACCGACTTCTGCCGCGCCAACGGCATGAAGCAGGCACGCGAACTCCCCGCCAATTGGAAACCTGCCGCCGTGGTTTCCTATGCCGGTGCCTTGATGTGCCGCCGCGGCGACTTGGCCTACCTCACGCCGCCGGCTCCCACCATGCTGCTCCACGGCATGAAAGACAAGATTGTCTCCTACAAGAAGTTGGCGCCATTGGTAAGCCGTACCCTCTATGGGTCGCATCGCGTGGCCAAGGTACTCTCCAAGCAGCAGCTGCCGCACTGGATTGTCCGCTTCCCCGGCATCGGGCACGAGGTGGCCACGTGGCTGCCCGGCTCAGCCGACCTCTTCTGCGCCTTTGTCGACCAAACTCTCGACGGCCGCATCACCACCCTCGACGCCACCATGACCGACTCCAAACTCGTACCCACCAAATGGACCACCATGACAGTCATGGATCTCTATGAGTAACCACTGCCAGATAGAAATCATGTCCCCTGTGGGCAGCTACGCTGGCCTGCAGGCCGCCATCCAAGGCGGTGCCAACGCCGTCTACTTCGGTGTCGGCAATCTCAATATGCGGTCGCGCTCGGCGGCCAACTTCACCGTCGACGATCTGCGCGAGATATGCCGCATCGCTCACGGTGCCGGTGTGCGCACCTATCTCACCGTCAACACCATCATCTACAATCACGAGTTGGCCGAGATGCGAGCCCTGCTAGTTGCCGCCAAGGATGCCGGCGTCAGCGCTATCATCGCCTCCGACCTCGCCGTCATTACCCATGCACGTAGCCTCGGCCTCGAGGTGCACATCTCCACCCAGTGCAATGTCTCCAACATCGAGGCCGTGCGATTCTACGCCCAGTTCGCCGATGTCATTGTAACTGCCCGCGAGCTGTCTTTGGAACAGGTGGCCGAAATCACCCGCTACATTGCCGATACCGACTTGCGCGGCCCCAATGGCGAACTCGTCCAGATTGAGGTATTCGCTCATGGCGCCCTCTGCATGAGCGTCAGCGGCAAGTGCTACCTCTCGCTCGACAACGCAGCCTACTCCGCCAACCGCGGAGCCTGCCTCCAGCTCTGCCGCCGAGGCTACATAGTCAAGGACAAGGAAAGCGATCTCGAACTGGAGATCGACAACGAGTACATCATGTCGCCCAAAGACCTCTGCACCATCGGCTTCCTCGACAAGATACTCAATGCCGGTGTCCGTGTCCTCAAGATTGAGGGGCGGGGGAGGAGTGCCGACTATGTGCGCACCGTAACCGAGTGCTACCGCGAGGCGGTGGACGCCATCGCCAACGGCACATATACGCAGGAGCGCATCGATGCATGGACCTCACGCCTTGCCACAGTCTTCAACCGCGGCTTCTGGGATGGCTACTATCTCGGCCGACGCCTCGGCGAGTGGAGCGACCGTTATGGTAGTCAGGCCACCGAGCAGAAGGTCTATCTTGGTCCCGTAAAGAACTACTTCCACCGCATCGGTGTGGCCGAAGTGCACCTTCAAACTGCCGAGACACTCGGCGTGGGCGACGACGTCATCGTCATTGGCGATACCACCGGAGCCTACCGTGCCACGATAAATGAGCTGCGTCTCGACCGCGACCCCGTACCCGAGGTGCATCAGGGCGACCGCTTCTCCTTTGCCACCACCGAACCCCTCCGGCGCGGCGACAAGGTCTACCGCATTGATAAAGTCATTGATGAATGCTAATATGAATAGGACAATCTCCGCTTGGATCGAACGCTACGCAGTGGCTCTCATGCTCACCCTGGTGCTGCTGCCCCTGCTGGGCAAGGTGGTGGCGGTAGCCATGGGGTCTGCCTGTTTCGGATGGCCTTCGCTCAACTACCATATCGGCTACGAGACAGGCTTCGGTGGGCGCAAACTCGTCGGTACTCTCTGCCACCTCTTACTGCCCGACTATGTCGAGGCTTCTCACATCCGCATTCTCGTTATTGCCGCCAACGCCCTGCTGATGGCGTTATTGGTATGGCTCTTTGCGCGTGTGGTGCGCACCAAGGCTTCGGCCATGATGATGCTCCTCTATTTCCTGGGTCCCTTCTCCATCCTGGCATGGTTCGATACCGGTATGTCGGTCATCTTCATGGAGACCTACCAACTGATCCTCGTCGTCGCCTGGCTGCTGGCCTACCTGCGCTGGCACGGACGCAGTGGCTTCTATGCCTTCACGCTGGTGCTATGTGTCGTCTGTGGGCTGATACATCACACCTTCTGCTGCACCCTGATGCCGCTGGTGGCGGCGATGCTGATTTACGACCTATGGGACCAGGGGCGCTTCTCGTGGCGCAGGCTGGCCTGGACGGCGGCCATTGGGGTGGCGATGGGTATTTTGCTGGGTTCCATCTGGCTCTTCAGCCGTATGAATTTGCCACAAGAGGAACTCTCCGCCCGTTTGGCTGCCACCGTGGCCCCCAACGCCTACGAGGCCGACCCTTACGTACTTGAGGTGCTTTACTATCAGTCCAATAGTGGCAATCGTGACGCCTCGCTCGAGGTTCTCACCCACTACCGTCTGCCCGAGTTGGTGCTCTCGTTGCTGCTCCTATTGCCCCTGCTGGCGGTGCTCTATTGGCCTTGGGTACGTGCCGCACGCAAGGCTGAAAGTCATGCTTGGCGCTACCGTCTCGTCTACCTCTCCATCACGCTCCTCACCATGCCTATCTTCTTCATGGCCACCGACTATGGCCGCTGGTTCGTCTGTTGGTTTTTCGGGCTCGTGGTGCTGACATTGGTGGCGCTGACCCGGCGTGATGCCCTCGTCGCGGAGGCTGTGGACGCACTTTATGCCTATTTCCGCACCCACTGGTGGGTGGCACTCCTGCTGGCAATCTACCTCCTTGGCCTTCACGCCCTTTCGTTCGAAGGTCTCAAAGAGGCTATCAATATCAGACAATTCCTATTATGAAACAGTTGCTCTCAAACAAGTATTCCCTTCTGGCGCTGCTGCTGGTCGCCATGATGCCGTCGGCAGCCACGGCTGTCTACTATGCTTTCCATGACCACTGGTGCGACTACTGGCCCACGTTCAACTACTTCATCGGCTATGAGTACGGCTTCGGCGGACGTAAGCTTATAGGCACCTTGTTAGGTCCCTTGATGCCCGAGATGGTAACGGCCAAGCATATCCGTATGTTCGTCTTGCCGGCTAACCTGCTGATGCTTTTCGGTACTGCTTGGGTCGTCTGGCGCGCCTTGGCCGACAGAGGGGTGCAGGCCGTACCCGTGGCGCTGCTGTTGGCCCCTTATGCCGCCAACCCTTTCTCCCTCTTCGCCTACGTGCACACACACCTCTCCATGTGCTTCATGGAGACCTACCAGCTCCTGCTGGTGCTATTGTGGCTGGCGTTGTATGTCAAGCGCCGCAGCACTTGGTACTACTACCTTGCCACGCCACTGGTGGCCATCCTCGGATGCCTCATTCACCACACTTTTTGCTGCACCCTGCTGCCCTTGATGATTGGACTAGTGCTTTTCGACACATTCCAGAACGGCCGCCTGCACCGCGGACGCGGCACTTTCTATGCCGTCTCTCTACTCCTTCTGCTGGCTCTCTTCGTGGCCTTGTGGCTTTTCAGTGGGATGAATATCGGGCAGGAGGAACTCTACGCCCGCATCGCGGCCCGCGCCAACCAGGACGTGCTGCCCGACCGCGACGGCCTGCGGATGCTCTACTTCCTCTCCAATGCCGAGAACTCGGCAGGGGCTTTCACCGCGTCCCGCGCCTGGCAATTCGCCGTCGAACTGTTGTTTATGCTGCCCTTGCTAGTCCTGCTGGCTACCCCCTGGGTGGTGGCGGCGCGGCAGACCTACGACCGTATCGAGCGCCTTCGCTACTGGCTGCCCCTGGCTGCCCAGCTGCTGGTGGTGCCCGTCTTTTTCATGGCCACCGACTACAGTCGCTGGTGGGTCTGCTGGACCTTCTCTCTGGCCATGATGCCCATGGCCGCCTTTGCCACCGGCGACAAAGGCATGTCGGTCGCACTGCAGACCCTTTGGCAGTGGATGAAACTCCGTTGGTACCTGCCCCTCATGCTGGCCATATACCTGATGCAGCTTCACAACTCCGACCGCCAGTTCTTCGACGGCATGAAAGAGTCCGCCGACCTCATCAGTTTCATAGGCTCGTTCTTCAAATAAATGATGACTGCCGAACAGGAACGCGCCCTGCGGCTGGCCACCGAGGCAGGACACATCCTGCTGGAAAATGGGGCCGAAATCAGCCGTGTGGAAGATACCATGAAGCAGATTTGCACTTCCTATGGTGTCGAGGATGAAAGTTTCTTCGTCCTCAGCAACGGCATCATCGCCACGGGGCAGCATTACGCTCGCGCCGAGTTTATCCCCATCAAGGGGACACAGCTCTCCAAGGTGGTGGAGATAAATCAGCTAAGTCGTGATGTGGGGGCTGGAGACTGCACGCTCGACGAGATGGAACATCGCCTGCAGGTCGTGCGCTCCGCCAAGGGTAAACCTTGGTGGGAACTCGTGGCAGGCATCGCCCTGGGTGTCGCTTTCTTCTGCATCCTTTTCGGCGGCAGCCTGCTGGATGCCGCCGCCACCTTTGTCTGCGGCCTGTTGCTGGGGATGTATATGGCCTTTGTAAGTCCGCATCTGAGCCGTCTCATGGGCAATCTTGTGGGCGGACTTGTGGGCGGGCTGCTGTGCATCGCCGCCTACCGGCTTGCATCCGCCACTCTCCACCTCCCCAACATGATTATTGGCACCATCATCGCCATGGTTCCAGGTGTCCCCTTCACCAATGGCATGCGTGATCTCGCCAACGAGGACTACATCGCTGGAACCACACGCCTCACCGACGCCTTCCTGGCTTTCCTCTGCATCGCCCTCGGAGTTGCGCTGGCACTGATTGTTGACGGTTGGATAAATGGCGGACTGATGCAGCTGGGGGCGCCGACGGTCGATGCCGTGGCCTCGGCATGGTACATCCAGCTGCCTGCGGCATTTTTAGGCACCGTAGGTTTCGCCGCTCTCTTTGGCACCCCTAGACGCTATTATGTTGACTGTGGACTGGCCGGCACCGCGGGCTGGGCGGTCTTTCTGGCTGCCGGCAGCTCTTTGGTGGCATTCAGTGTGGTCGGTGCGGCATTCCTCGGTGCGCTGACGGTAGCCTTGTTGAGCTACTTCCAGGCACGTCTCCGTCGCTGCCCCGTCACGGTCTTCCTCATCTGTGGCATCATACCCCTCGTTCCTGGCGGCGGCATTTTCTGGACCGCCTACCATCTTGTCTGCAACCACCTCCCCCTCGCTGCCGCCACAGGTTTCACCGCCCTCAAGGTTACCATCGCCATCGCCGGTGGCATCATCCTCGTCGCCGGCATATATAACAAAGTGTTCAAAACCAAGCATCGCAATGGCTAAAGCAAAGACATACTATTTCTGCCAGGAATGCGGATACCAGTCCAGCTCGTGGCTGGGCCGCTGCCCGGAATGCGGCAAGTTCGGCACCTTCGTCGAGGAGGTGGTCAAAGTGGAAAGTGGAAAACGGAGGGTGGAAAGTGCGGTGGGGGGCTCCGAGCCCAAGCGCCTACAAGACGTAGTCTACAGTGAGACCCGCCGCATCGAGACCCACTGCGGCGAGTTCGACCGCGTCCTCGGCGGTGGCATTGTGCCCGGCTCCCTCCTGCTGCTCGGCGGCGAGCCCGGCATCGGCAAGAGTACCCTCCTCCTCCAGACCGCCCTCGCCATCCACGACCGTAAGCTCCTATATGTCAGCGGCGAAGAAAGCGAACAGCAAATCAAGATGCGCGCCGACCGCCTGTTCCCCTCTCTTGAAAGGAGAGGGGCCGAGAGTGAGGCCGCTCTCTACGTGGTCTCCGAGACCGTTACCCAGCGCATCTTCGAGCATATCGAGGCCGTGCAGCCCGACCTCCTGATTGTCGACTCCATCCAGACCATCACCACTGCGGAGGTCGAGTCCCCAGCCGGCAGCGTGAGTCAGATACGCCAGTGTACCAGCGAGTTCCAGCACTACGCCAAGTCCACTGGCGTACCCGTCCTGCTCATCGGCCACATCACCAAGGACGGCACCTTGGCCGGCCCCAAGGTGATGGAGCATATCGTCGACGCTGTCCTCCAGTTCGAGGGCGACCGCAACTACGGCTACCGCATCCTGCGCGCCCTCAAGAACCGCTTCGGCTCCACCGCCGAAATTGGCATCTTCGAGATGCAGGGAAATGGGCTGCGCGAGGTGCCCAATCCCAGCGAGTTCCTCCTCGGCCAGCGCGACGAGACCCTCTCCGGCGCCGCCGTGGCCGCCACCCTCGAAGGCGCACGGCCCATGTTCATCGAGGTGCAGAGCCTCGTCTCCTCCGCTGTCTACGGCACTCCCCAGCGCAATTCCAATGGCTTCGACATGCGGCGCCTCTCCATGCTGCTGGCCGTGCTCGAGAAGCGCTGCGGTTTCAAGCTCGGCGCCAAGGATGTCTTCCTCAACATCGCCGGCGGCTTGCGTGTCTCCGACCCCGCCATCGACCTCGCCGTCGCCTGCGCCATCCTCTCCTCCAACGTCGACATACCCCTGCCACCGCGCTACTGCTTTGCCGCCGAGCTGGGACTGAGTGGCGAGGTGCGCCCTGTGAGCCGTGTCGAGCAGCGCGTGGCCGAGGCCAGCCGCCTGGGGTTCGAGAAGATATTCATCTCCAAATACAACGCCAAGGAACTCGACCGCAAACGCTACAACCTCGAAATCATCCCCGTCAGCCTCATCGAAGAAGCCTTCCGCGCCCTATTTGCGTGAGGTACCTCCCCCTGAAGGATAATGGTCATCTTATTGCAAATATTGGAAAAAAGGAATATTGCAAAAATAAATTTTGCCGAATGGTATGTTTTTTGTAATTTTGCAGCACTTATATTATATTGTGTAGACTATGTTTGAGAACCTTAGTAGCAAGATAGAGAAAGCGTTACACACCCTGCGTGGCAAGGGCAGCATCACCGATATCAATGTGGCGGAGACCGTCAAGGAGGTGCGCAAGGCCCTGCTCGACGCCGACGTGAGCTACCCCATCGCCAAGGAGTTCACCGACCGTGTGAAGGCCGAGGCCATGGGACGCAACGTCATCCAAAGCATCGAGCCCGGCCAGCTGATGGTGAAGATAGTGCATGAGGAGCTGACCAAGCTGATGGGCAGCGAGACGGTGGACATCAACCTCAAGGGCTCGCCGGCCGTGGTGCTCATCGCCGGCCTGCAGGGCTCGGGTAAGACCACCTTCTCGGCCAAGCTGGCCAACCACTTGAAAAACAAGAAGGGGCGCACGGTGATGCTGGTGGCGGGCGACGTCTACCGCCCGGCGGCCATCAGCCAGCTGCAGACCCTCGGCCAGCAGATCGGCGTGCCGGTCTACACCGAGGAGGGCAACCGCAACCCTGTGCAGATAGCCCAGAACGCCCTGCGCGAGGCCAAGGCCAAGGGAGTCAGTGTGGTCATCGTCGACACCGCCGGCCGCTTGGCTGTGGACGAGGAGATGATGGACGAGATTGCCGCCCTCAAGCGTGAGCTGCAGCCCCAGGAGACGCTTTTCGTGGTCGACTCGATGACTGGCCAGGACGCTGTCAATACCGCCAAGGCGTTCAACGACCGCATCGACTTCGACGGCGTGGTGCTCACCAAGCTCGACGGCGACACCCGCGGCGGCGCCGCCCTCACCATCCGCTACACCGTCAACAAGCCCATTAAATTCGTCGGCATCGGCGAGAAAATGGAGGCTCTCGATGTGTTCCATCCCGACCGCATGGCCAACCGCATTCTCGGCATGGGCGATGTGGTGAGCCTTGTCGAGCGCGCACAGGAGCAGTACGACGAGATGGAGGCCCGCAAGCTGCAAAAGAAGCTCATCCACAACGAATACAACTTCGAAGACTTCCTCTCGCAGGTGGGCCAGATCAAGAAAATGGGCTCGATGAAGGACCTCATAGGCATGATACCCGGCATGGACAAGCTGACCAAGAACGTGGAAATCAGCGATGACGCTTTCAAACCCATCGAGGCCATGATAGGCAGCATGACGCCCTACGAGCGCCGCAACCCCAGCTGCCTCAATGGCAGCCGCAAGCAGCGCATCGCCGCCGGCAGCGGATGCTCCATCCAGGACCTCAACCGCTTCCTCAAGCAGTTCGAGGATACTCGCAAGATGATGAAGATGGTCAGCAAGAGCGGCGGCAAGATGCCGATGAGAAGGAGGAGATAAAAAGCCTCACCCCCAGCCACTATCCTGTAGGAGAGGGGGAGTAAAGTGTAAAAATAACATAAAGAATCAATATAAAGAATAATATGGGAGACAATCATGAAACAAAGCTTCTTGACGGCAAGGCGATGGCCTTGCAAATCAAGGACGAGATAGCCAACGAGGTACGCGCCATGACCAGCGCCGGCCGCCGCGCGCCCCATCTGGCGGCGGTAATCGTGGGCGAGGATGGAGCCAGCATGACCTATGTGGCCAGCAAGGAGAAGTCCAGCCACGAGGTGGGCTTCACCTCCAGCGTCTACCGTATGAGCGAGCAGACCACCGAGCGCCAGCTGCTGGAGACGATAGACTTCCTCAACAACGACCCCGACATCGATGGCTTCATCGTGCAGCTCCCCCTGCCCAAGCATATTGACGAGCAGAAGGTCATCAACGCCATCGCGCCCGACAAGGACGTGGACGGCTTCACGCCTGTCAACGTGGGCCGCATGGTGCTGGGCGAGGAGTGCTTCGTGCCCGCCACACCGATGGGCATCTGCACCCTGCTGAAGCGTTACGGCATCGAGACCGCCGGCAAGCACTGCGTGGTGCTGGGACGCTCCAATATCGTCGGTACCCCCGTGGCCAACCTATTGAGCCGCAAGGGCTTCGACTGCACCGTTACCATGTGCCACAGCCGCACGCAGAACCTCAAGGAGCTGTGCCTGCAGGCCGACATACTGGTGGTGGCCATCGGCAAGCCTGAGTTCGTTACGGCCGACATGGTGAAGCCTGGCGCTGTGGTGGTCGACGTGGGTATCCACCGTGTGCCCGACGCTACGAAGAAGACCGGCTACCGCATCATCGGCGATGTAAAGCACGACGAGGTGGACCAGAAGTGCAGTTGGGTAACGCCCGTGCCCGGCGGCGTGGGTCCCCTGACCATCGTGAGCCTCCTGCAGAATACCCTGGCCGCCTATCACAGACATACCGGCCGATAGTGTGAGAGAAACAGAAGAGGGCCGCCCCGACGGGGCGGCCCTCCCATTTGATGGCCGTGCCGGTGCGCTTACTGCTCCAGTTCGTAGTAGACGGGGTAGGTGCATACGGCGCGGAAGCGCATGGTCTTCAGCGTCACGGGGTCGGTGAGGAACTCGCCGCAGTCGGTGATGAGGAAGGTGATGATGCCCTCCTCGATGTCGAAGCGCACCTCCAACGGGCGCACGAACTCGTTGCCGGCGTCATCGATGAAGGTTACGGGGTAGATGTAGGGCAGGGGCACCTGGCGAACACCTTCGTAGAGGTACGCCTGCACGTTGCCGCTGGTGAGCACGCTCGGAGAGAGCAGGTCCCATCTCATCGAGGCATACAGGTCCTCGTTATCGTCCACAGCCCACATGTCGTTGGTGATGTCGAACTCGGCAGTCTTGGTGTGCATGCTCTGGAGCAGAACCGTGTCGCGGGTGCACGATACCGAGGCCAGGGCCATGGCTGCGACGGCAAGTGCCGGAAGGATGAATCGTTTCATAGTGGTATTGTTTTTGTTTGTTACTATTTCTCTTTTCGGCTGCAAAAGTACACAAAAAAACGTTAGGAAAAATCATATTTTTCTTGGTAAAATTCCATTTTTGACAAATTGTGTTGTGAATCAGAGTGTTAAAAATACTTTTGGTCTTCAGTGGTTGCAGGTGGCGGGCGCCTGAAATGTTAAAAAAGCCCTTTGGTGCAAAAAAAAACGTGGGGGATGTAACATTTTCCTTTTTTCTTCGTTATAGCCATTACATAAAACAGGAGTATAAACTAAAGGAGCAGAGTATGAGACAACTGAAGATTACCCATTCGATTACCAACCGCGACATCAAGTCGTTGGACAAGTACCTGCAGGACATCTGCAGCGAGGAGTTGTTGACCCCCGAGCAGGAGGTGCAGCTGGCCCAGCGTATCAAACAGGGCGACCAGGCAGCCCTCGAGCGCCTCACCAAGGCCAACCTGCGCTTCGTCGTCTCGGTGGCCAAGCAGTACCAGAACCAGGGTCTCTCCCTGCCCGACCTCATCAACGAGGGCAACGTGGGCCTCATCAAAGCCGCCAAGCGCTTCGACGAGACGCGCGGCTTCAAGTTCATCTCCTATGCCGTGTGGTGGATCCGCCAGAGCATCCTGCAGGCCATCGCCGAGAACAGCCGCATCGTCCGCCTGCCCAGCAACCAGCTCAGCGCCCTCAACAAGCTAAAGAAAGAAATCGCCAAGCTGGAGCAGCAGCTCGAGCGTCCACCATCGGAGGAGGAACTGGCCGAGTTGCTCGACATACCGGAGGATAAAATCAAGGCCATCCTGGGCATCAGCGGCCGCCACGTCAGCATCGACGCCCCGCTGGCCAGCGACGAGGATGTCAACTTCGTCGACGTGCTGCCCAACGAGGATACCCCTCCGACCGACGACAAGCTGATGCAGGAGTCGCTCTCCCAGGAGATCGAGCGCTCGCTGGCCACTCTCACGCCCTACGAGCGCGAGGTCATCAAGATGTACTACGGTATCGGCATGCCCCATCCGCTGAGCCTCGACGAGATTGCCATGAAGTTCAACCTCACCCGCGAGCGTGTGCGCCAAATCAAGGAGAAAGGCATCAAGCGCCTCAAGACCAGCAGCAAGAGCAAACACCTTAAGGCGTATTTGTAGAAATGAAACAGCCCCGAAGGGGCGTAGGAACACAGGCAGGGGTGGAGCGTAGCGCAACCCCTGCCTGCCGTATAAATAAAAAAAAGGAGCCCCGTAGGGGCGGCACATTATGGACACCGTCATCCGATATTTCCCCCACCTCTCAGAACGCCAGCGCGAACAGTTTGCAGCCATGCTGCCGCTCTACGAGGAGTGGAACGCCCAGATCAACGTCATCTCGCGCAAGGACATGGAGCACTTCTACGAGCACCACGTGCTCCACTCGCTGGCCATCGCCAAGGTGATGCCCTTCGCCCCCATGACCGAGGTGCTCGACGTAGGCACCGGCGGCGGCTTCCCCGGCGTGCCGCTGGCCGTCATGTTCCCCGAAGCGCGCTTCACCCTCATCGACTCCATCGGCAAGAAAATCAAGGTGGTCTCCGATGTCATCGACCGCCTCGGCCTCGCCAACGCCAAGGCCCAGCAGATACGCGCCGAGCAACTGGACGGCGAGTACGACTTCGTCGTCTCGCGCGCCGTTACCTCCCTGCCCGAATTCGTGCCTTGGGTGAAGGACAAAATCTCCAAAAGCCAGTACAACAAGCTGCGCAACGGCATCCTCTACCTTAAGGGCGGCGACCTCAAAAGCGAACTCTTCCCCTTCCGCCACAAGGTGCGCACATGGGACATCGCCGAGTTCTTCGCCGAACCCTTCTTCGAGACCAAGAAGGTCATCCACCTCCCCTTCGCCTGAAACCGCCTGCAGTGCAGAGAGTGGACGAAGAACAGACGAAGAACAGACGAAGAACGGCCGAAGAGAACCCCTGGAGAATACCTGGGGTCTCCCTATGCAATCCCATTCATTTCCTTCCCCGAAATCCGCCGTCAGCCGCACGGTTGAAGGCTTTTGCAGAGGAGTGTGCCGATGAAATAAGAAAAAAAATACCTTTGTAATATGTTGAAAATCAGATACTTCACCCCCCCCTAGAAGAAAATTTGAAAAAATATTTGGCCGAATGTTTTTTCTTTCGTATCTTTGCACTCGAAATACTAACCCATAAAATTAAAAAACACATGAAAAAAGTAATGTTGGCCGCCGCCGCGGTCATGGTTCTCGGCCTCGTTGGCTGCAGCAAAAACGTCGATTGCAACTGCCACTGGGAAGCGAATGGTCAATCCTATCCCGGCATGCCCGAGGTTACTCTTACGGATCAGAGCGATTGCGACAAACCCGAACTTCCCGCCGAGGTTCAGGCCACGTACGACCAGATGGCCGCATTGGGTGTCAAACTCGTTTGCAAGGAGAAATAATCCTCCCGGCTATCAAACGAACCATGCGGGGCCGCAGCTGTGCTGCGGCCCCGCCGTTTCTATTGGTACAGCTCGTTCAGCGTCCTCACTTTCACCTTGATCCGGCTCACGTCGGCCTTGGGGTCGATGGGGATGAAGCGTGTCTGTATCTTCTCTCCCGCCTTGAGGTCGACGAAGTTGGTGGTGAAGTGGCCGTCCACGTGCGGCTCGGTGTCGAGGTACACATCGTACAGGTCGCTCAGCGCTTGCAGCGTTACCACCAGCGTGCCGTCGCTCTCCCACCCCTGGCCGAGGTTGTACCTCGCCATCGGGTAGCGGCGGTCCTTGGGATATACACTGTAATATTCCTGCCACCGCTCGCTTTCCGCTTTCCACTTTCCGCTTTCCACTCCGAACAGCGCCTGCGCCCTGTAGTGCAGCGCCTTCCAGTTGCCGTAGTAGTCTATGCTGCTCCACGAGGCCACGGGCCAGCAGTCGTTCAGCTGCCAGTAGAGGGTGCCCATGCAGTGGGGCTGCCGGCTGATGTGCTGGTAGATGCCGTAGCCCACGCCCCAGGCTTGCAGCAGCTGGCTCACGTAGGCGTAGTCCTCGAGGTTCAGCGTCCGGCTGTCGAAGCCGTAGTACTGCCGCATCGCCTTGTCGATTATCTCGCGGCCGCGGCTGTGCTTCTGGTGGCTGCGCAGGGTGGGGGAGTCGATGTGCAGTTGCTCCTCGGGGCAGAACTGGCGGAGGGTGCTCATCAGGGGGTAGCTCTGGAAGCCGTACTCGGTCATGAAGCGGCCGGTCTTCTCCCCGTACACCTCGAAGGGCATTTCGCCCCACCACACGCCCCAGTAATGGCTGTTGCCGTGGGTTACACACTCGGGGTGCCCCCAGCCGTAGAGCGGCGAGGTGGTGATGTAGGGCCGCTGCAGCGGGTCGCACTCCTTGACTGCTTTTGCCAGGATACTAGTCGAACTAGTATTACTAGATATACTAGAATCTCTAGAGTTTCTAGAATTTCTAGAATAGCCGAAGATAGTGTCCATCGCCTTCTCCAGTCGGGCGCGTTGCTCGGGCGTCCAGTTGAACTGGCCTTGCCAGCCCCAGTCCTCCCAACCGTTCTTCACCTCGTTGTTGCCGCACCAGAGTACTATGCAGGGGTGTCTGGCCAGGCGGCTCACCTGCTGGCGTGCCTCCTCGTGGATGCTGGCCAGCATCTTGGGACTGTCGGGGTAGGGGGTGCCAGCGAACATAAAGTCCTGCCACACCATGAGTCCCAGTGAGTCGCAGAGGTCGTAGAAGTAGTCATGCTCGTAGATGCCGCCGCCCCACACGCGTATCATATTGAAGCCCGCCTCCTTGGCCGAGCGGAGCAGGTAGCGGTATCTTGCTTTGTTGGCGCTATCGAGGACGGGGAAGCTGTGCACCGGTATCCAGTTGGCACCTTTGATGAAGAGGGGCTTGCCGTCTTTATAGAAAGTAAAAGATTGTCCGATAGAGTCCTTCTTCTGATGGAGTTCCACTTTCGGAATATTCGGAATATTCTGAATACTCTGAATATTCTGAGGCTGGTTTGTGATATACACCGGCTTCCAGATGCCGCAGGTGGCCAGCCGCGGACCCCAGTCCCAGCCCTGCTGGTAGGGTGCTATGCGCGTGAAGGCACGCCGCTCCGGCAGCGGGATGCCATACTCAATCTCTCGAAGCGTGTCTTGCAAAGGGATGAAACGCACTTCGATGTCGTAGCCCACATCGGTCTTGGGCAATGGGTAGGCGTGGCGGACAAACATATTGTCTGCATGTCCCACTACCTGTTCATTGACAATAATTTCCGCATTGCCGGCCAACCCTTCAAACACTAGCCATAGAGTGTCGCCCTTGGGCAGGTCTAGCATTGAGATCATGGTCGTGTAAGTCCAGGGGCGGGGCGATACCCAGCGCACGCTGTCTTCGTTGGTGCCATAGTAGGGGTCGGGAATGAGGCCGTTGGCCATGAGGTCGGTGTGGATGAAACTCGGCACTGTGGCCTGGTGATAATTGTCAGTGTTGGAGAAATACCAATCTGTCAATTCCACATGGTCA
Organism: uncultured Bacteroidales bacterium; assembly: GCA_900315935.1. Taxonomy (GTDB): domain Bacteria; phylum Bacteroidota; class Bacteroidia; order Bacteroidales; family P3; genus Colimorpha. Next base: position 146,881 of record ONBB01000002.1, on the reverse strand, counting down.
GGATTGGCGGTACAGGCTGCCAATAGCAGAGGCAGCAGGAGGATGGGTAAATGTTTCATATTATTTTGTCTTGAGAAAGGCAAATATTACGGCCAGCAAGATGAAGAGGAAGCTCACGAGGTGGTTCCAGCGGATGGGCTCGCTCTTGAATACGGTGGCCACGATGATGGTGAAGACCGTCAGGGAGATGCACTCGGCCAGTATCTTGAGCTGCATCAGCGAGAAGGGGCCGCCGTTGATCTGGCTGCCGATGCGGTTGGCCGGTATCAAGAAGGAATACTCCAGCAGCGCCACGCCCCACGAGGCCAGGATGATGAGGATGAGCGGCCAGTCGGTGTTGATTTTCATCTCGGTGAGCTTCAGGTTGCCGTACCAGGCGAAGGTCATGAAGACGTTGCTGACGATGAGCAGGAGTATTGTGATTAGGGCTTTTGACATATCATTCGGATTAGCATTGCAAATGCCTGGTTGGTGGTGCGGTCGATGTTTTGTTGTCGGCGGGTGGAGCCCAGTTGCAGCAGCTTGGTCTCGGCGCCTTGAACACTTGCCACGGCCACCCATACGGTGCCGACGGGTTTCTCCGGCGTGCCGCCCGTGGGGCCGGCGATGCCGGTGGTGGCGATGGCGTAGTCGGCTCCCAGGCATTCCCGCACACCCTCCGCCATCTCGCGGACGGTCTCCTCGCTCACCGCGCCGTGGGCTTCCAGCGTGCTGTGCTGCACGCCGAGGGCGCTCTCCTTCACTTCGTTGCTGTAGGCCACGATGCCGCCCTTGAAGTAGGCCGACGAGCCGGCTTGGGCCGTCAGCAGGCGTGCGATGTTGCCGCCGGTGCAACTCTCGGCGGTGGCCAGGGTGAGGCCGTGCTCGGTGAGGGTTTTGTGCACCAGTTCTTCCAGCGTTTCGCAGTCCTCGCCGACGATGTAGGAGCCGGCCAGGTTGTAGAGACCTTGTACGGTTTCGGCTATCTGAATATTCAGATTGTTCAGAATATTCTGATTATTCCGAGTTTTCCCGGTCAGCCTCAGCTTGACCATCCCGGCCACGGGCAGATAGGCCAGCTTGATATTCTCCGGCAGGGCGGTCTCCCAAGGCTCTATCAGATCCGAGAGGAAGCTCTCGCCGATGCCCTGCACCAGAATGTTCTTGTGGACGATAATGTCGGTATGGAATGTCTCCTGCAGTTTGGGTATCACGCGGTTGCGCATCAGCCAATCCATCTCAAAGGGCACGCCCGGAAGCGACACCAAAACCTTGCCCTCACGCTCAAACCACATGCAGGGGGCGGTGCCGAGGTCGTTGTTGAGCACTTCGCAGCAGGCGGGTACGAGGGCTTGGGCGCGGTTGACGGGTGTCATTTCGTAGCCGCGGCTCTCGAAGATGTGGCGCACGTTCTCCAGCGCCACCCCGCTCTCGACGAGTTCGCTGTGGAAGTAGTCGCAAAGCAGTTTCTTGGTGATGTCGTCCTTGGTGGGGCCGAGGCCGCCGGTTACAAGCACCGCGTCCGACGAGCGCATGGCCTCGTCGACGGAGTTCCAGATGTCCTGGTACACATCGCCCACCACCACGGTGCGCCGCACCGCCATGCCCGCCTCGGACAGCATCCGCGCCATGGTCGAGGCGTTGGTGTTCACCACCTGCCCGATGAGCAGCTCGTCGCCGATGTTGATGATGCTAACATCCATACTTTCGGTCGTATTCGAGGTAGGCGTAGTCGAGGCCGCTCTTTTCGTCGTGCAGGCGGACGCTCTGGCGGACGAGGGTGAAGGTGGAGAGGTCTATCACAGGGAAGTAGACGTCGGCCTCGTAGTCGCGGTAGACTTCGGTTACATACAGGCGGGTGCAGAAGGGAAGCAATGCCTCGTAGATTTTGGCGCCGCCCATGACGAAGACCTCGTCGTCGCAGTCTCTCAATGCTTTGAAGAGGCCGTTGATGCTGTGTACCACCGTGGCACCGTCGGCGCTGAAGTCGGGGTTGTTGGTCATTACGATGTTTTGCCGGCCGGGCAGGGGCTTCTTAGGCAGCGAGTCCCATGTCTTGCGCCCCATGACGACGGGGTGGCCGGTGGTGAGTTGTTTGAATCGTTTGAGGTCGCCGCTGAGGTGCCACAGCAGGTCGTTGTCCTTGCCGATGGCTCCGTTCTGCGCTATAGCCACGATGATGCTCAGGTTGGGTTGCTTGTTGGTATTTATCATAACATTTGTCTTAACTCCTTAACTACTTTCTACTTAACTCCTAAAAATCCGTGTCGCTCGCTCGAAGATGCCGTTGCACCAGGCCAGCGCCAGGCCGTAGTTGCTCACCGGCACCCCTGCCTCCAGCGCCGGCAGCAGGCGCGCTTTCACCTGCTGGGCTGTAATGACGCAGCCTCCGCATTGGATGACCAGGGAGTAGGTGGAAAGTGGAGAGTGGAGAGTGGAAAGTGAATCAGTACCGGCGAGGATGTCGAAATGGAGCTCTTTGCCGGTGGCTTTCTTCAGGGCGGCGGGCAGCTTCACTCTGCCTATGTCCTCGCAGGTTACGTTGTGGGTGCAGCTCTCGAGCAGCAGCACGCGGTCGCCGTCCTGCAGGTTACCTATCTGCCGGGTCCCTTCGAGATACTCGGCGAAGAGCCCTTTCTGCCGTGCCAGCACGATGCTGAAACTCGTCAGGGGTATTTCTTCGGGCACTATGGCGGCCACCTTGTGGAATACCTGGCTGTCGGTAACTACCAGTCGTGAATTTTCAATTTTCAATTTTGAATTTTCAAATTCCAACTCCTCAGGCTGGCAAAAAGTGGCCACAGCGTGGAGGTCCATCAGGTCGCGCAGCACCTGCACCTGGGGCAGTATCATGCGTCCTTCGGGGGCCGAACTGTCGATGGGGGTAACGAGCACCACGTGGTCGCCCTGGGCCACCACGTCGCCCAGCAGGCTCCGTCCGCGGTAGGCGCTCTCGGGGAGTGCCTGCCGGATGGCCTGGATGAGGGGTTCGCGTAATTGAAAATTGAAAATTGAAAATTGAAAATCTGACTTTTCCGAATTTTCAGAATGCTCGGAACTATCCGATTTGCTTTTGATTTTCAGCAGCGGTGTGCCGTGCGCGGTGCACCAGTCGGCGACGCGTTCCTCGGGCGCACCCCACTCCGTGTAGAGCAGCAGGGCGAGGTCCACTTCGGCCAGCGCCGCCATGCTCTTCTCCACGCGTTGCAGTCCCAGCTCGCCTTCGTCGTCGATGCCGGCGGTGTCGATGAGCACCACGGGGCCGATGCCTCCGATTTCCATCGACTTGCGCACCGGGTCGGTGGTGGTGCCGGCGGTGTCGCTCACGATGGCCACCTGCTGCCCCGTCAGGAAATTCACCATCGTGCTCTTCCCCACGTTGCGGCGGCCGAAGAGCCCTATCCTGGGTTTCAGTTCGTTGCCTTTCATAATTGTCTACATTACGTGAAAAACCTTGAAATATTGTACAATATTAAAAAATGTTGCTTTTGTGCAAAATAAAATCGCACAAATGGAGTTCTCTTATAAAATATCCCAAGTGTAAATCAGAGGGCTGGTTAAAGTACAGTTATGGAGATGCCCTAGATGATGTCTGGTGGCGGACGAAGAACAGACGAAGAACGGCCCTACCGTTCCCCTATGGTTGTCTTGGCATTTGCCTTGGTGCTGCGTCCCGCTTACCGAAGTTCCACCACGGTGATGCCCTCGCCGCCCAGTTCGATGCGTTCGGCGCGGTGGGTGCGCACCTCGCGGCGTGCCTGCAGCTCCTGGCGGATTACCTGCATCAGTATGCCGTACCCCTTTCCGTGCAGCACTCGCACCTCTTTCTCGCTCAGCAGCAATGCCTCGTCGATGAAGCGGTGCAGCAGGTCGATGGCTTCCTCGGCGCGCTTGCCGCGCAGGTCGAGGGTGGGGTTGAAATGGGCGCGCTTCTCGTTCATGTCGTCGTAGATGGAGGCGAAGGTCTGCTTGCTGGCTGCTTTGGCGGCGGGTATTTTCTGCTTGGCGGTGCCGGTGAGGCGCTCCAGCGGGATGGTCATCCGCATCGAGTTGCTCTCCACCACGGCTTTCTTGCCCTTGATTTCCACCACCTCGCCAAAGGTCTCCTGCCCGTCGATGCGCACGATGGTTCCGACGGCGATGGGAGTCTCTGTCTCTGTCTCGGGTGAGGAGTGAGGAGTGAGGAATGAGGAGTTCCTGTTTTTCTGGCGCAACGCCTCGTTCTTCATCCCTAGTTCCTCGTTTTCCCGTGTGGCGGCGGCCAGTTTGGCGCGCGCTTCGCGGGTGGCCTCCTTCTCGGCCTTGGCGCTCTTGATGTCGCTGATGGTGCGTTCGACGGTGCGGTTGGCCTCCTCCAGTATCTGCTGCGCCTCGCGCCGCGCCTGCCCTATGAGGTCGCGCCGGCGTCCCTCCAGCTGCTCGTTCAGGCGCTGGTACTTGGTGGTTACCTCGTTCAGGAACTCGTCGGCCACGCGCAGCTCCTCCTTCTGTCGCGCCACCTCCTGCTTGTCCAGCTCCAGCTGCTGCAGTTGGTGCTCGAAGTTCAGCTGCTCGCGCCCCACCATCTCGCCTGCACGTTCCAATATCTCTTTCGGGAAGCCGATGCTCTCGGCAATCTCGAAGGCGAAGCTCGAGCCCGGGTGCCCCACGTTGAGGCGGTAGAGCGGGCGCATGGCCTCGGTGTCGAACATCATGGCACCATTCACCACGCCTGGTAGCCGGTCGGCCAGCAGCTTGAGGTCGGCGAAGTGGGTGGTTACCACACCGTAGGCCCCCCTGTCGTAGAGCGCCTCCAGTACCGCCTCGGCGATGGCGCAGCCGCTGCGGGGTTCGGTGCCGCCGCCCAGCTCGTCGAGCAGGAACAGTGTATCTCCGCCTGCTTCGGCCAGCAGCTGCTTCATATTCTGTAGGTGCGAGGTGTAGGTCGAGAGGTCGTTGTCGATGCTTTGCTGGTCGCCGATGTCGATGGATATGTTGCCGAAGAGGCCGCATTCCGATGTCGGGCGCAGCGGCACCGCCATGCCGCATTGCAGCATGTACTGTATCAGCCCCACTGCCTTCAGCAGCACCGACTTGCCGCCGGCGTTAGGCCCGGAGATGATGAGTATTCTAGAGTTTCTAGTCTCTCTAGAATTTCTAGTATTTCTAGAATTTCTAGTTTCACTAGTAAAACCAGCATGACCAGATAAATCCAGGTCAAACGGCACCACGCCCTCTTTCTTCTGCAGATAGAGTATGGGGTGGCGCGCTTCGAGCCACTCGATGCGCGGATCGGGGTGCAGGGTGGGCACGCTGGCGTTCAGCTCCACCGCCACCCGTGCCTTGGCGCGCAGGAAGTCCACGCGGGCCAGGAAGCGGTACGCCTCCTCCAGCTGTGGCAGCAGGGGGCGCAGGCGTTCGCTGAAGTTGAGCAGTATGCGTTGCACCTCGTGCCGCTCGTCGAAGTCCAGCTCGCGCAGGTCGTTGCCCAGCTCCACCACCTCCTGCGGCTCCACGAAGGCGGTCTGGCGTGTGGCGCTCTCGTCCTGTATCAGGCCCTTCATGCGGCGTCGGTGGGTGGTGAGCAGGGGAATGACGGGGCGTCCGTCGCGGATGGTTACCTCCGCCCCTTCCGGCGCCCATCCTTCGCGCTTGGCACGCGCCAGGGCGCTGTTCACCTGCGCCTCCACCTCGGCCGCCTTGCGCGCCTTGGTGCGACGTATCTCGGCCAGGGCCGGCGAGGCGTTGTCGTGCAGCTCGCCGTGGTCGTTGATGAGCTGTCCCAGCAGGCTGTTGATGACGTTCAGTTGCGAGCTCTTGCCGCCGTAGCCCAGCTCCACCTCCACGGCCATGGCCGCCAGGGTGGGGTAGGGGCTCTCGGGCTGGGCCAGGAACTGGTAGCACTCGCGGATGGTACGCAGCGACAGCTTGAGGTCGAACATCGCCTCCAGCGGCACGAAGGTGTTGCCCACATGCAGGTGGGTCAGTACGGGCGTGAGGTCGATAAAGTCCTGCTGCGGGAACTCGCTCTCCATCAGTACGATGGTGCGCATCTCCTCCACCAGCTGCAGTTCGTGGTGCAGCCTTTCGTAGTCGGTCGTGAAGTTCATCTCCTCCGCCATGCGGACGGCCAGCTCGTTGCTGCAATGCTCCACCACCAGCTGGCGGATGCGGTCGAATCCCAGTTTCTGTTCTATGTTGTTCATTTAGTCGAAGTCCAGGTAAAAGGGCCAGTGCTGGCGGAAGATGTCGAGCTTCTTCTTGTCCAGCGTGGCGGTGATGCACTGCTCGCCTGTGGCCTCGTGCAGGGGGAATCCTTTGTAGTCGACAATGGCGCTGTTGCCCGAGTAGGGTATGTCGGCGCCGTCGGTGCCGCTGCGGTTGCAGCCTACGGTGTAGCACAGGTTCTCTATCGCCCTGGCACGCAGCAGTGTGGTCCATGCCTCGTGCCGCGAGCCCGGCCAGTTGGCGCACACCAGCAGTAGGTCGTAGTCCATATTGTCGTTGCGCAGCCACTTGGGGAAGCGTAGGTCGTAGCATACGGCAGGCTTGATTCGCCAGCCTTTGTATTCGAATACCTTCCTCTCGGTGCCGCGGCTTATCTGGTCGGCCTCGCCGCTGACGCGGAAGGTGTGCCCTTTGTCGTAATGGCCGTAGGTGCCGTCGGGGTAGACCCAGTGCAGGCGGTTGTAGCAGTGTCCGCCTTCTTGCACTATCCACGTGCCGACGAACAGCAGGTTGTGCCGTGCTGCCATCTGACGAGCCCACTGCAGGGTGGGTCCCTCGGGCGGCTCGGCCAGCGAGGCCATGTGGTCGCCGAAACCGGTGGTGAAGGTCTCGGGCACCACAAAGAGGTCGCACTCCGTCTCCGCCAGCGTCTGCTCCACGCGGCGGCGGTTCTCGTCGGGCTGTGCCCAGAGTATGCCTTGTTGGTAGAGGGTTATGACCATTGGCGTGTCTGTTCGAGGTCATCGGCCAGCTGAGCTCGCAGTGCCTCGGGGTTCTCGAATCGTTGTATGTCGCGCAGGCGGTGCAGGAACTCCACCTCCACCTGTTGGCTGTATAGGTCGCCCTGGTAGTCGAGCAGGTGCACCTCCAGCAGGGGGCGCTCCACGCCGAAGGTGGGTGCCGCCCCGAGGTTGGCCATGCCTGTGTGGCGCAGGCGTGCGCCGGGGGTGCCGATGCGCACCACGTACACGCCCTCCTTGGGTAGGTTTTTGCGTGTCTGCGAGAGGTCGATGTTGGCGGTGGGGTATCCCAGTGTGTGGCCCACGCCGCGGCCGTGCTGCACGGTGCCGGTGATGCCGTAGGGGCGCCCCAGCAGGGTGGCGGCCTCCTCCACGTTGCCCTCGCCCAGTGCGCGGCGGATGCGCGACGAGCTGACGGGTTCGCCCTCCAACAGGTAGGGCTGGCCGTGCTTGAGCATGATGCCCAGTTCATCGGCCAGCTGTGGCAGCTGGTCGAAGTCGTCATCCTGTTTGCTTCCGAAGCGGCCGTCGTAGCCCAGCAGCAGTGTGCGCATGCGCAGTTCGCCGTGCATCAGCCGTGCGAGCTGGCAGGCCGTCATGCGCGCCACCTCCTCGGTGAAGGGCATCACGGCCACATATTTCACGCCCGACTGCAGCAGCAGCCTGATGTGCTCCTGCTCCTCGTCGAGCCAGTCCTCGCTGCCGCGCCGCCCCAGCACGAAGGAGGGGTGCGAGGTGAGCGTTACGGCCATCGGCGCGCCGCCTTCAAGTTGCCGTAGCAGGGCGCGGTGGCCGCGATGCACGCCGTCGAAGACGCCCAGCGTGATGGCGGTCTCTTCCTTGATGCGTTTGACGGGGCCGTCGGTGGTGTAGAGGTTGAAGAGGTTCATCGCAGCAGGGGTAGGGTGGGGTTGAGTTTCACATGGATGCCGAAGGCGTACATCGTCCGCCCGCCGCGTTCCACCACTCCGTAGCCCGGCCGCTGGCCGGTCCAGGGGAGGTAGTGGTAGAGGTCGCCTTCGAGGCTTACCTGGCAGGCGCGGAACTGTTTCCATCGGTATTCCGCCCGCAGGGTGAGCAGTTGGTTGCGGTCGAAGGTGAGTCCTTCGGTATCTGTCGAGACGTTGGAGTAGAGCACGCTGCCCACAATCGGCACAAAGCCCTCGCCGCGCCAGTAGCCTAGCGACAGGCTGCCCTCGCGGTAGCTCGCGTTGAGGGTGGCGGAGAGCCCCCAGCCGCGGTCGAAGGGGTGGATGCTCCCCTTGCGCTGCAGGTAGCCGTAGGCGAGCATCTCCAGCCCGGTGCTGAAGTCGCCCTGCCGGTAGGTGGCGCCCAGGCCACCGGCGCAGTTGAGCTGGTGGTGGTTGCGCAGGTATACCGTCAGCGACTCGCCGCCGTGGTGGCAGGCCAGGGCATAGAGCGGCAGGTAGAGCTCGAGTGAGGGTGTGCGGGGCTGCCACTTGAAGCGGGAGGAGAGGCCGATATAGAAGCGCTCCTGATGGTTGCTGTGCGCGAAAATGAATTCGTGCCAGTTCACCCACAGGTCGGCCTCCAGCCAGGGCCGTTGCAGCAGCAGCTGCACGCCGGCCTCGGGGTCGGCGGCGTATTGCAGCTCGCGTTCATAGAGCGGCATCGGAAGGCCATGCCCATTGCGATTCTCCAGGCTGCCCAGGATGAGGCTAGCCGTGGGCGAGAAGTCCACCCTGGCCTGCACCCACGGCAGCAGGTGCACGGCGGTGGCGGTGTCGCTCGCCTCGGGCAGCGGTCGCGTGGCGTAGCCCATGGCCGACGGGTAGCGGCGGGCGCCCCAGTAATGCAGCCAGTGGGCTCCCAGCGAGAGCTTCACCCGCGGTTCCACCTGCCACTCCAGTCGCGGGCGCAGGTAGAAGCCCGGCAGGGTGTAGCCGTCGAGGTGTTCGCCCCCGTATTCGTTGTTGCGGAAAAAATGGTGGTTCTCCACCGCCAGTTGCAGGCGGCAGCTGTCCTGGGCGCTTAGATTGAAAATTGAAAGTTGAAAAATGAAAACCAGTGCGCAGGTTAAAATGCGCAATGTCTTGTTGCGTGGCATAGAACTTTCAATTTTCAATTTCCGGGTTTCAATTCTTCAGGGCATTGACGATGGCCTCCTCAATGGCGGCGCCGCGCAGGTCGCGGGCCAGGATGGTGCCGTCCTTGTCGATGAGCAGTATCTGCGGTATGCCGCGCACGCCGTAGGTGTCGGTCGCCACGCGGGTGCTGTCCACCAGCTGCGGATAGGTGATGCCGAGGTCGGCCATCACCTTCTCGTGGGCGGCCTTGCGGGCAGCGGCATCGCCGCGCTCCCACACGTTGAGGCCCACGATGACCAGACCCTTGTTCTCATATTTCTTCCACAGCGGCACCAGGTTGTCCTTGATTTCGGCACGGCAGGGGCCGCACCACGAGGCGTAGAAGTCCACCAGGGCCACCTTGCCCTCGATGAGGTCGCTCAACTTGCCGTCCACACCCTGGATGTCGGTGTAGCGTTTGCCGGCCGAGGTGGCATCGACGGCCTTCATCTGCTGCATCGTCTTCTCGATGGGGGCATAGTTCTTCACCACCGGCGCGGCATCGGCCAGGATGCTGTCGAACTGCGTGTAGGTGAAGTCGCCCAGCTGGCTGATCTGCTCCATGGCCAGGGCGCCCACCAGGTTGTCGCGGTTGGCGTTGTAGAGCTCCCAGGAGGCGTCGAGCATGCGCTTGTTGGCGATGGCCTCCACGCTGTCGTACTTGCGCTCGGCCTCGGCGCGCAGCTCGGCGTTGGGGGCGGCATAGTAGGCTTCCATGTAGGTGCGCAGCTCGCCCTCGAGGTCGCTCATGTCGTTGGCCTTGGCGAAGGTGGCCAGCTGGTCGTTCATCGGGGTGCCGCTGACGCCGTTGTTGTCATATCCGACAGAGATAACGCCCTGCTCCACAATCACCTGCTCCTGCATGCCCGCGGCGCGGCTGCCGATCATGGCCACCCACGGCTCGCCGGCCTCGCCGCTGAACACAAACTGACCCTCGGCGTTCACCATGGTGCTGTCCAGCGTCCCCTCGGGGTCGGCCACATTGTACATGTACACCACCGTCCCTTCGGGCACCGAGGCGTCCACTTTGCCGTTAATAGTATAATACTGCTTGCTGCCGCAGCTGGCCATTATGGCCATAACGGCCACAGAACAAATGATTTGTGCAATCTTTTTCATTTTCTATACATTATTAATTAAGGTGCAAAGATACAAAAAATATTCCATCCGCCGCACTTCTCCCTTTTTTTCCTCCTCGCCACCTTCCTTTCCATTGTCCTAGAGAGTAAAAAGAGGAGCAAAACCTATAGCTTTCTATTCCCTGATTGTCAGCCTTTTGTAAGTGTACGTTTTTGACCCTCGGACGCACTTTTTTTCATAAAATTTGCCGCCCTTTTTGCCCCCGATGCAATAAAAAAAACGGTCGGTCGTTATCTCATTTGATCAATAGAATGCCCATTAAGTGAAACGCACGACACTATATATATTGTTTGCCCTCGCAACGCTGCCCCTCGGTGCCCAGACCTCCTCGGTGCTGGCTTCGGGTCAGTGGTGGCGGATGGATGTCTCCGCCGACGGCATCCACCGGCTGACTGCCGCCGAGGTGCCCGCCCTGGCTGGCCAGGCCTGCAGCACGCTGGCTGTCTATGGCGCCCGTGGCGGCATGCTGGAGCTGCGCAACCGCCTCACCCCCCTCGACGACCTCGCCCAGGTGGCCACCCAGGTGGTCGACCGTAACGGCAACGGCATCTTCGACGCCGGCGACGAGCTGCTCTTCTATGCCGAAGGACCCAGCCAGTGGCGCTACGACAGTGGCGAGGGCGTATGGCTATTCCGCCGCCATGCCTACGCCAACACCAACAGCTACTACCTTACCACCTCGTGTCCCGCGCCCCTGCGCATCGCCACCGCATCCCTGCCCGAGGCACAAGCCCAGTGCAGCACCCACACGGCGGTGGAGCACGTGGAGAACGACCTTGTGTCGCCTTTCCAGACAGGCCAGATATGGCTTGGCGAGCGCTTTGGCGAGTCCAGCCTCGGGCGATCCTTCACGTTGACCCTTCCCGATGGGCCCGTGGGCAATGTGTCGGTACGCTACGCCCTGGCCAGCGTCTCCTCGGCCACCGGTACGTTCACCGTCAGCACCACCGGTTTCAGCCAGCAGACCTCCATCTCCCGCTCCGCCGTCTACGCCACCGAGTTGGCTCCGATAACCACGCCGGCCAAGTCTTATACATTCGCCGTTACCTACCGCCCAGGCGAGGCTTCGGCCAAAGGCTACCTGGACTTTATCGAACTCAACGCCACCGTCGAGACGACTTTCCGCGGAGGGCAGTACACGGTGCGCCAAAATCAGGCACATGCCACCCCGACAACCTTTTCGTGCACCTATACGACTCCTTTCCGCGTGTGGAATGTTACCCAGGCGGGTGCCGAGCGTGAGCTGGCCGTCAGCGGCGGCGCGTGGGTTGACAGCACCTCGTCGCCCAGCCAGTACCTCCTTTTCGACGGGTCGTACTACCTTGTGCCCGACGCCATTGTCCCGATGGAGAACCAGGACCTGCATGGCGCTGCCGCCGCCGACCTGGTCATCGTCTCGCGGCCGGAATACATGGAACAGGCGCGGCGTCTGGCCACACTGCATGAGATATTCGACGGACTCGACGCCTCGGTGGTTTCCGACCAGCAGGTCTTCAACGAATTCTCCTCCGGCCAGCAGGACCCCATCGCTTTCCGTTCCTACCTGCGGTGGCTGCGGAAGCAGTATCCCCAGCAGCCGCCCCGCTACCTGATACTCTTCGGCAAGGGCACCTTCGACAACCGCCACCTGCAATATTCCACCACCCCCACCCTGGCCACCTACCAGACGCCTCACTCGTTCGACGACGACGGCCGCTCGTACTGCAGCGACGACATACTGGGCTATCTCGGCGATGATGCCTCAGGCTCGTCGAGCGAACGGCTCGATGCCAGCGTAGGCCGCCTGCCGGCCCGCGACACCGCCGAGGCACGCCACCTGGTGGACAAGATTGAAGCCTACATCACCCGCCGCGACCTAGGCGACGAAACGCAGCGCGGCGACTGGCGCAACTACGTGGCCCTGCTGGCCGACGATGCCGACCCCGGCTCGCCCTACGACAGTGTGTTCGCCCACTCGTCCGAGGTGGTGGCCCGCAACATCCTGCAGCGCTACCCCCACCTGCATCCCGACCGCTTCTATGCCGACGCCTACCGGCAGATGTCCGGCGCCATAGGCTCCTACTATCCCGACCTCAACAACGCCTTGCGCCAGCGTATAAACTACGGCTGTTTGCTGCTGAACTACATCGGCCACGGGTCGAAAGAGTATATCGGCACCGAGCGCTACATCGAACCTGCCGACCTGGCCGCCTACACCAACCACGACCGCCTGCCGCTGCTGGTTACCAGCACCTGCTCCTATGGCCACTTCGACCTCCCCGAGGCGCTCTGCGGCTCCGAGGCGGCCGTCCTCGCCCCGGCTGGCATGGTGGCCGTCATCAGTGCCTCGCGCCCCATCAGCCACGTCGAGCGTTTCAACAATGAGGTGGTCATGAACGCCCTCGACCCCGCCAACACCATAGGCGACGCCCTGCGGCTGGCCAAGAACCGCTTTTCGGCACCCCTGTGTATCGGTATCACGGGCGACCCCGCGCTGCGCCTGAGCCAACCCTCCAACCGCATCCGCATCACCCGTATCAACGCCCAACCCGTCGATGATTCAACCGATGTGCAGGCATCGGTCCTGTCCCGCGTTACCGTTACAGGCGAGATATTGGATACCAATGGTCTGCTGGTTGGCGACTTCGACGGCACCATTTACCCCGTGGTCTACGACCGACCCATGCGAGCCTCCACCCTGGCCAACGACAATCCCGGTACCGAAGTGTCGTTCATGCAGCAGAAAAGTGTACTGTATAAAGGTAGCCACCCGGTGGTTGGCGGACGCTTCGAGTATTCGTTCATCGTTCCTATGGATGTCTCGTACCGCTACGACTACGCCAAGTTGGTGCACTATGCCCGGTCGGCTTCCGACCATGCCTCGGGAAGTTATCTCCGCCTGATGCTCGGCGGTATGAGCGACAGCGCCGACATCAGCCTCACCCCGCCGCAGATACGCCTCTATATGGGCGACACTAACTTCCGCCAAGGGGCAATGACTGGTCCCAATCCCACCTTGCTGGCCATCCTTTTCGACTCGGCAGGTATCAATGTGGGGGCCGGACTGGGGCACGACATTACCGCAGTTGTCGACGACAATCCCGGCAGCCTTATTGTCCTCAACGACCTCTACCAGCCCGATATCGCCGACAGCCGCCTCGGCTCTGTGGCCTATACGCTCAAGAACCTGGCTCCAGGTCGTCATACGCTTACGCTCAAGGCATGGAATATATTCGGTGTCTCGGCCACCGCCACTACTGCGTTCACCGTTCGCGGAGCCGACACCCTCGCCATTGCCGACCTGCAATGCACTCCCAATCCGGCCTCCACTGCCACCCGCATCTCGCTCCGCACCAACAGCCCCGACCGTATCGCTACGGCGGAACTCCAGATATTCAACGCCCGAGGGCAGATGGTGCTTGCCGGCACCCCCGACATTTCCGCCCAAGGCTATATCGTGGGGCCGGTGCTGTGGGACGTTTCCCAGGTGCCGCCAGGGCTCTATCTGGCACGCATGCTGCTGACCGACATCGACGGCAATATACATCAGGCCACTGCAAAATGTATCGTGCGCTGACACAATAAATGAAAACCCTCTGCGTTATTAAGCGCAAAACAACAAACAACATAGAATGAAAAGACTCTCCCTTCTGGCCGCGTTTGCCCTTGTGGGCGGCAGTATGTTTGCCCAATCCACCTGGACTGGCCAAGACGCTAACAAGAACTACATCTCCACAGGTATGCCCATCTTGACCATTTCGCCCGACGGTATCTCGAGCGGTATGGGCGATGTGGGTGTGGCCACCACCCCCGATGCCTATTCGTCCCACTGGAACAACGCCAAGTTCGCCTTCATACAGGATGCTGCAGGTATCAGCACCACCTACACACCGTGGTTGCGCAACCTGCATGTGGGCGACATGAACCTGCTCTACCTTGGCGGCTACTACCGCATCAACAGCCGCAGCGCCGCGGCTGCCAGCCTCACGTACTTTACCCTTGGCGACATCGATATGACCGACATCGAAGGCAATATGGTCAGCACCATGCATCCCAACGAGTTCGCTTTCGATGCCACCTATGCCCTTAAGCTCAGCGACAACCTCTCGCTCGGTGCAACAGGCCGCTTCATGCGTTCCGACCTCACCAATGGGCAAACAATCAGCGATGGCAGTGGCCACACCGAAACCCACGCCGCCAATTCGCTCGCTGCCGACATTGGCCTCTATTATCAGAATACTGTTGACAAGCAGCAGGAGTTCGCCCTCGGTGCTTTCATCTCCAACCTCGGTGCCAAACTCTCCTACTCGGACGATGACAACGACAAGGAGTTCCTGCCCGCCAACCTGCGCCTCGGCGGACGCTATACCAACCGCCTCGACGATTACAACAAGATCTCCGTCATGCTTGATGCCAACAAGCTGCTGGTTCCCACACCTCCCTACACCAAGGACGGTGTCGACCACCCCTCTCGCTTTGCCAACAACTGGAGCGAGTACAACAATATCGGTGTGGTGCAGGGTGCCTTCCAGTCGTTCTACGACGCCCCTGGCGGAATGAGCGAGGAATTGCAGGAGATACAGCTCTCCGTCGGTGCCGAATACTGGTACGCCGAAACCTTTGCCGTCCGTGCCGGCTACTTCTATGAGCACGCCAACAAAGGCGGTCGCCAGTACGCAACTATCGGCGTGGGGCTCCGCTACAGCTACTTCTCGGGCGACTTCTCTTACCTGGTCCCTACCACCACCATCGCCACCAACCCCCTCTCCAACACCATGCGCATCAGCATCGGCCTCGACCTCAAACCCACCAAATAGCATGCGTATAGGAACAGGATACGATGTACACCGCCTCCAGGAGGGTCTGCCCTTGTGGATAGGTGGCGTATTGGTGCCGCACACCCACGGACTGGTTGGGCACAGCGATGCCGACGTGCTGCTGCATGCCATCAGCGACGCCCTGCTCGGTGCCGCCGCCCTGGGCGACATTGGCAAGCATTTCCCCGACACCGATCCTCAATACAAAGGCATTGCCAGCACCAAGCTGCTGGCCCATGTGGGCAACCTTCTGCATAAGCAGGGGTATTCCATCGGCAATATAGACTCCACCATAGCTGCCCAGCGTCCAAAGTTGGCGCCCTACATTGACCAAATGCGGCAGACCATAGCCGACACGCTCGGTATCGGCATCGAACAGGTATCCGTCAAAGCCACCACCACCGAGCGTCTCGGATTCGAGGGACGTGAGGAAGGCATCAGCGCACAAGCCATAGCCCTGCTTATATGAACGACAAACCCTATACCTCTCCGCAAGTAGACGACGAGGCTGACGTACTGGAAGACAGCGGCTGCAGCCTGGTGCTCTACAACGACGATGTGCACACGTTCGACTACGTCATCAAGGCCCTGGTCGACATCTGTCGCCATACCGAAGAGCAGGCTGAGCAGTGCGCTATCTTAGTTCATTGCCATGGTTCATGCACGGTCAAGCATGGAGCCTACTCCGACCTGCTGCCGATGCACACTGCATTGCTGGACAAACAACTAACCTCTGAAATACAAGAATAATATGAATACTACACTTTTAATCATCGTACTGTTGGTGGGTGTCATACTATTGGCACTCGAGATTGTAGCCCTACCCGGCGGCATCGCGGGAGTATTCGGGGTCGGCCTGATAGCATTCGGCGTCTGGGAGACCTACCAAATGTTTGGCAACACCGTAGGCACCATTGTGCTGCTTTGTGCCATTGCCCTCTGCGGCCTGATGCTGGCGTGGTTCATGAAGACCAAGACGTGGAAGCGCTTCAGCCTGAACGAGGAGGTCGACAGCAAGGTGAACCAGCTGGAACACACCATCAAAGTGGGCACCCGGGGTACCACCATCTCGCGCCTGGCTCCCACAGGCAAAGCCCTCATCGACGGCCAACCCACCGAGGTCCATGCCGTGAACAAATTCATCGACCCCGACCGCACCATCGAGGTGGTGGCTATCGAAGGCTACCGCATCGACGTGGTCGAGACATCGGACAACCGCTTTGAAAACCAATAAAAACCTCAACAAATGGAAACCATTATCATCATCGTCGTCTGCGCCATTGCGCTCATCCTCTTCCTCTACCTCGTGCCCATCGGCATCTGGTTCCAAGCCCTCGTCAGCGGTGTCTACACCTCGCTGGTACAGCTCATCTTCATGCGCTTCCGCAAAGTGCCGCCCTCGGTCATCGTAGGCAACCTCATTTCGGCCAGCAAGGCAGGTCTGAAAATCAAACAGAACGACCTCGAAGCCCACTACCTGGCCGGTGGCCACGTCGGCAACGTCGTCAACGCCCTCATCAGTGCCGACAAGGCCAACATGAACCTCGACTTCAAGACCGCCACCGCCATCGACCTCGCTGGCCGCGATGTGCTCAAGGCCGTGCAGACCTCCGTCAACCCCAAGGTTATCGACACCCCGCCCGTGGCAGCCGTCGCCAAAGACGGCATCCAGCTCATCGCCAAAGCACGCGTAACCGTCCGTACCAACATCAAACAGCTCGTCGGCGGCTCCGGCGAGGAAACCATCCTCGCACGCGTGGGCGAGGGTATCGTAACCAGCATCGGCTCGGCTGTGAGCCACAAGCAGGTGCTCGAAAACCCCGACAGCATCTCCAAACTGGTGCTCACCAAAGGTCTCGACAGCGGCACCGCCTTCGAAATCCTTTCCATCGACATCGCAGACATCGACGTCGGTAAGAACATCGGCGCCCAGCTCCAGATGGACCAGGCCAACGCCGACAAGAACATCGCACAGGCCAAGGCCGAGGAACGCCGCGCTATGGCCGTCGCCCAGGAGCAGGAGATGAAAGCCAAGGCGCAGGAAGCCCGCGCCAAGGTGATCGAGGCCGAAGCCGAAGTGCCACTGGCTATGGCCGAAGCCTTCCGCAGCGGCAACCTCGGCATCATGGACTACTACCGCATGAAGAACATCCAGGCCGACACCGACATGCGCAGCAGCATCGCCACACCCGCCGGCCAGCCCAAGGCCACCGAAAAACCCATGGGCAAATAGCCCTGCTGATACAAAACAAGGAGGGTGTTCCAAGTACCTACCGGAACACCCTCCTTGTTTTTGTATATATCCATGCCCTCTGCCTAGCGGTAGAAAGCTAGGGGCTGGGCGGCAGGGGTGCTGGCGGAGGTGTCGCAGCCGTTCACCCACACCCGCTCGATGCGCGTATGGAAAGTCTGCCCCTCCAGCGGACTCCAGCCGCACTTATATAATAATGATTCGCGCGTAACCGTCTCCTCCACCCCGGGACGCACCAGCACCAAGTCCGCCTTGTAACCCGGACGTATGAAACCGCGCCCCTCGATACCGAAAAGCAGCGCCGGATTATGGCTCATCTTCTGCACTACCATCGTCAGCAGCTCCTTGTTGCCGATAGCCGGTTCCAGCATCATCTGCAGCGAGTGCTGTATCGAGGGTATGCCGCTCGGGGCGTCGAAATACCGGCGGCGCTTCGCCTCCAGGGGGTGCGGCGCATGGTCCGTCGCGATAGTGTCAATCAGGCCGTCCTCGAGGGCGGCCCAAAGGGCCAGGCGGTCGTCGTTGGACTTGATGGCGGGGTTGCACTTGATCAGGTTCCCCAACTCCGCATAGTCCCGGTCGTCGAACCACAGGTGGTTCGGAGTAACCTCCGCCGTGATATGCTTGCGGTCCAGGTCGAAATTGGATAAGAGCGAAAGCTCCGTCGCCGTCGAGAGGTGCGCCACGTGCAGGCGTGTGCCGTACCTCCGGGCGCGCTCGATCGCGTGGTACGTGCTCAGGAAACAAGCCTCCGTATTGCGTATCTGCGGATGCAGGGCCGCCGTCTCGCGGTCGGTCCCCTGGCATTCAAGCTTCAGGTTGTGCAGGTTCGCCTGAATCACCTCCTCCTGCTCGCAGTGCGCCACAATCAGCTTGCGCGACTCGCGGAAAAGCAGGTCCAGCTGCTCCCCCCTGTTGACCAGCATATTCCCCGTCGAGGAGCCGAGGAAGAGCTTGATGGCGGCGTAGCGCGTGGGGTCGAGGGCGAGGAGGTCGGCGATATTGTCGTTCGTCGCCCCCAGCATGAAGCCGTAGTTGACAGCGGAGTCGCGGCGGGCCAGTGCCTCTTTGGCCTCAAGGGCTTCGAGGGTGGTGGTCTGCGGCACCGTGTTCGGCATGTCGACGACCGACGTAACGCCGCCTGCCAATGCAGCGCGGCTCTCGCTGCGGAACGTGCCCGCAGGGTTCTCACTCTGTCCCCCGTCGCGGAAATGCACATGCGTGTCAATCACACCGGGAAGCAGCAGCAGCCCTTCCGCCTCCACGATTTCTGAATATTCTGAACAATCCAAATACTCCGATTTTTCAGAAACCTCCACTATCCTCTCTCCATCGATAGCGACCGAACCGACAAACATGCGACCCTCGTTGACGATGGTCGCATTGTGAATGAGTGTTTTCAATTTACAAGTTTTAATGTTTCAATTTCAGAATCGCTTCCCCTCAGCCCAGCGGCGACCCGCCATATACGCGTCGGCGGAAGTGTTGTACTGGTTCTTCACCACGAACTGCCCCGTGTGGTCGATGCAGCCCCACTTGCCGTCCATCTTCGCGGGAGCCACGCGGTCGTTCCACACGTTGATGAACAGCTTGGCGTCCTCGAGGGTGGGCTTGATTACCCACTGGCCCCGGTAGTCCACATAGCCCCATGCTTGCGTGCCGCGGTCCATGATGGGGTATAGCCAGTGCCCAAGCTCCTGCTCGGTGTCCCACTCATTGCCGGCGGTCCATGCCTCGGAGCTCAGCGTGAATACATTGCGCGAGAGGAACTCGCCCGTGTCCCCTATCACCATCCAGTATCCGTCGTACTTGGCGGTGGCGAAGAGACCTGTGTCGTTGGCGAAATGCGTCGCCTCCTCGAACCGGGGCTCGATGCGCCACTCGCCGCTCCAGTCCACCCAGCCCCACTTGCCGTCGGCAGGGTTCGTTACCGGGTAGCGCCAGGCCTCCAGCGCACGGCCGTGCTCGTACTGGCGCAGCGCGTAGGTGGCCTCGTCGCAGGAGAAGAAGATGGGCAGGGAGATCACCTCGCCGTTGCGGTCAATATTGCCCCAGCGGCCCTCCTGCTTCACCTGCGTGTATTCGTAGTAGTTGTCGCTGCCGAAGGGTTTCACTTCGGAGTACTGCGGCTTGACGACCCAGCGGCCCAGATAGTCCACGAAGCCCCAGAGGCCCGTCTGCGGATGGGTGGTGGCCAGGCGCCACTTGTAGTAGTTGCGGCTGATTGCCCACTGCTGCCCGGCCTCCTCGGCCTGCTCGGGGCGGAGGAATATGTTGGCGATCACCAGCACGCCGCGGCCGTCGATGCAGCCCCAGCGGCCGTCCTTCTTGACGGCGGCATAGCTCTTCGGGTCCTTGCCCTGGTGGGGGCGAGCCGCCTCATAGACCGGCTGGTAGTGCCAGCGGCCGTAATAGTCCACGTAGCCCCACCGGCCGTCGGCTTGGTTGCGGGCCGGGTAGACCCACTTGCCGGGCTCGGTCTGGACCTCCCACTCCTGGCCCGCCTGACGCGCGATGTCGCGGTCCTCAAACACATTGCGGCAGATGAAGTGGCCGTCCACATCGATCACTCCCCAGCGGCCGTCCAGCTTCACCACAGCCCATTTGCGGCTCCCGCCGTCGAATTCCGACGCGCGCTGGAACCGCGGGTTAATCACCCAGTTGCCGGCCTCGCTTTGGTAGCCGAAAGTCTGCGAAGTCTTGTCGTACACTAGCTTTTGCGCCTGGGCGCTACCCAGGGCAAACAGGGCTATAATGAGCAGTATCGTGGTGCGTTTCATTATATAAATTGGTTTCAATTCAAAATGCAAAGATACAACTTTTTTGCAAACTGGAAGCGCTTTTGTGATTTTTTATGTTAAAATGCCCCCGGAAGGGTAGGGGAACGGTAGGGGAATGGTAGGGGAACGGTAGGGGAATACTAGGGCACTGGAAGGATATGGAAGCTTATGGTACCATATTGTGGCAGGGTGCCGTGTGGGTGTTATGTAAGTGTATGGTTTTTAGTGTATTCCGTTCTTTTGGAAAGGATTATTTGGCCATGTCGCGTAACATTTGTAACTTTGCAAGAGTTTTTTTTGTAAAAAATGAGGATTAAACAATTGTATATGAGCAAGATGTGTTCGTGTTGCCCCAGTTTTTCCGTTGCAATCGGCGCAGAAAACAGGTTGTGGAAGAGGTTTTGTCTGCTGGCCCTGCTTTTCACAGTTTTTTTCTTGAAAGTTTCAGCGCAAACCGTCAACGAGGTCTATCTGGACGACCGCGAGAACCATGCATGGAGCTACTACAGCGACCCTGAATGCCTGGTACGCAGCCTCAATCCGGCAGATGTGAAGATTACATATTATGGCTATGGCACAAACACCATGTATAGCAGCGCCGCCGCCTCGCCCACAGGCACCCCCGATGTCAGCGTGGCTGCCGACAGGGTGGGCATCGGCATCGATGCCCCGGAAAAAAACACTTATGTATACTGGAAAACCCTGGAGCGCGTGAATGGAGAGTCGGCTTCGAGCAAGGCTGCTGCGGATGGCCCCTGTTTCTACCGGCTGATTCCCAACCCCTACTCGCGCCGTCCTACTCACGGCAGCGGTTCCACTCGCTGGCGCGGTTTTTATAAATGGCGACTCAAGAACCTCCATGGAGGCAGTGTGTATCGCGACACGGCGATGACGCGCCCTGTAGCTGTGGGTGCCATGCTTGATGCCGAGGATACAGTCTATTTCCTCCCCGCTGCCGAATACGGTATGGATGTGGTGTTTGAGGCTATTTGGGCACGCGCGTTTGTCTACCCGACACTGGTTGCCTTCGACCGGTCTCCCACAGGGCAGTATGCCACCGGCAGGAATGCCTATGAGCGCAACTTCGTGGTGTACACGTGCGACAACTGCCTGTGGCAGCGCGACCGTGCAGGCATAGGCAAGGGCTTCACCATGACCTCGGTCTATCCCGACGGTACCGACGGTGTCTCCCCGGTGTTGCTGACCGAGGTGCCCTCGTTTGGCACCCCAGGCGGAGGCTGTACCATACGTTCTCTGACGAGGGTGCGTGTCAACAACACAAACACAGGCGTCCCTGTCCCTCAAGTATTCTCCGATGGAGTGGTGTGGAGAAACGGGACCCAATCGTACACCAAAGACACCACCGGGACGTTTACCGGCTATGTATCCGGGGAGTCGCTGTTTTTCGACAGGACGGAAACCAAGTTTGAATACATCAAGCTCTCGCCCCATCGCAGGCGGATATACCATCTTTTCGTGTTGAGAGGCGATTACGGACCCGCCAATCAGGAGGGAATAGTATGGATATGGCCGTATAATTTCACTACCAACAACCCTGGAAAGTACTATGACGCGAGCGTTGCACAAGTGCTCGGGTACAAGGAGTGGCCCTTCAGGCTCTGGAGAGCCCATGCCTCCGATGCTATGTTGGATACCCTATACTGCCGGGCAGAGGCCAATGAGCCGATAATTACCGGAAACAAGGACATCAAGGCGGGGAAAATTGTATATGGACGCATGTGTCTGCCTGACGACTCGTGCGACTTCTTCCTGAACAGAGCCCCCCTTGTAGGCATTTCGCTGGCCGATACATTGGCCAGCGACCCGCATCCGAAGCAGATATCATACCGTTTGGAAAGTGGCAGCTTCCTGGAATACCGAGGCAGCAATGTGTCGATGTGGGCAGTAGGGGCGGGCTCTGACGCCAATCACCTGAACATACGGGGAAAGATAAGTTTAGATATGGTACTGGGCAGCGACTATGACCGCAGCTTGGGCGACAATGGCAAGTTGCATGTCAGCGCCCCCTATGGCGGCGATAGGGTGGACTTCCTCGACCCTGTGAACAAAGACACCCGAATGTTCAATTATGTGGTGAAAAGTGGCACTGTCAGATATGGAAGATTCGGTGCCCAAGTGGCTCCGGGAGCTACTGCCACAGCTCATGCCGGCTTCTATCTTACCGCCAGCACCTCGTGGGGGTACATGGGGGCACGTGTGATACTGATGGAGGGCGGTCAGCTGGAAACCATTGCCGGGGGGATTGATCCAACAGAAAAGATCAACGTTGCCATAGACACCTTCGCCACCCAGGTCCGGCTATACATCAAAGGCGGCACCATCACCCGAGGCGCATGGGGGGCTGCAGCCCAGGCAAATGCCGTCGGCAACCGCAGGATGGTCTTCACCGGCGGCGACCACAGCTGTTGGATAGCTGGCGGATGCAATGGACTGCTCACCATCCGGGGCGAAACCTATGGAAACTCATACATCTATTTTGGCGGCAATGCCCGTCTCCAACACGACACCATACACGACACCCCCTTTTACTACTCCAAGGGAGGCAACATCTTCGGCGCCGGCAGTGGAAACAGCGGCGCCACAGGTGACGATGCCACTGTGGGGCGCATCTACAACTCGCACATCGTGGTCGCAGACAGCGCCTACATCTCGCGCAACGTCTACGGCGGCGGCAACTACGGCTACATCATGGGCGACTCCTCCGCCATACAGATCCTCGGCGGCAAGGTGCAGGGCAAAGTCTTCGGCGGAGCCAACCAGCAGAGAGGCAAAAAGGTGAGCATCACCATGCGCGACGGTCTGGTGGTGGGCGGTATACATGGCGGATCCAACCTCCTCGGCACCGTCGCCGGACCCATAACAGTCCGCATAGAAGGCGGAGTCGTAGGCAGGTCAGGCTGTGCCGACTCCATCGGCAACGTCTTCGGGTGCGGCTACGGCATTGGCACCTCCGTCACTGGCAACGTCAACGTCATCATTGGGCGCGAAGACACCAGAACGCCACATATCAACAACCCCCTCATCCACGGCAACGTCTACGGCGGCGGTTTCATGGGGGCTTACAACGCCACGGGGCGTCTTTTCCGTGTAACCACCTACAATGGCCGCATCGTAAAATCCGTTTATGGCGGCGGCTTCGGCACCTCCGCCACCATCACCGGCAACACCAACGTCAACATCCTCGGCACCACCTATGTGGGCGGCAACGTCTACGGCGGCGGAAACATGGGCAAGGTAACCGGCAACACCCTCGTCGTCATAGGCGACGACACCAGCAGCTACACCCTTGCCGTCCAGTCCGCCAACACCGCTTGGGGCACCGTCTCCGGCGGCGGCGTATACCAGGCCAATACTGCTGCCAGCATCAGCGCCACCGCCACCCCCGGCTACCGATTCAAACAGTGGGACGACGGCAACACCCAAAATCCCCGCACCGTCACCGTAGTTGGCAATGCCACCTACACCGCCCAGTTCATGGAAGACCCCTTCAACTGGATAGACCTGGGCCTCCCCAGCCGCATGCTGTGGGCCGATGCCAACATCGGAGCCAACAGCCCCGAAGAGTACGGAGGCTACTATGCCTGGGGTGAAATCACCACCAAGAGCGCCTACACCTGGCCGGCATACATCCACTGCAACGGCGCGGGAAACAAACTTACCAAATACTGCGATAATGCCAGCTCCGGAAACAACGGCTACACCGACAACCTCACCACCCTGCAGCCCCAGGACGACGTCGCCACCACAACCCTTGGCAGCGATGCCCACATACCCACCTCTGCAGAATGGAACGAACTGATTAGCAACACTACCCAAACGAACGACACCTTGAACGGCGTGGCCGGACGCAGGCTGACCAGCAAGAAAAACGGTAACTCCATCTTCTTCCCCTACGCTGGCTACATGAATGGCATAAATCCAACAAATGCCGGCACCACCGCTCTTTTTTGGACCGCCTCCTATGGCACCTACTCCCCCTCCACCGCCGAGATAGCCTACTTCAACAACTCCACAGGCAGGGTCAGCAACGGCAGCCGCCTCTTTGGACAGAGCATCCGTGCGGTGCGCAGAAGTAATTAGAACCAGTAGACCAAATCTGAACACCCAACCGGCAGCGCCCGCGTGGTCATCGACCACCGGCGGGCTGCCGGTTGGGCACTTTTTTGCCCCGAAAGGGTAGGGGGACGGTAGGGGAACGGTAGGGGAATACTAGGGCACTGGAAGGATATGGAAGCTTATGGTACCATATTGTGGTAGGGAGGTGTATAAGTATGTGTGTTTTAGCGTGTTGTGTTTTGTTGAAAAGAATATTTGGCCATGTCGGTCAAGTTTTGTATTTTTGCAGGCTGAAAAAGATAAAAAAAATAAATCTAAAAAACAGAATAACAATGAGTAAATTTGACCCTGCAACTGCAATTCAGCGCGTCGACGGACGCGATGCCAACCGCGGTGTGAACCCCGCCATCTGCGACAGCGCTACCTTCACCTTCCCGAAGGCCCACCTGATGACCGACACTTTCCACGGCGAGACCGAGGGCTACTTCCTCTACAGCCGCCACTGGAATCCCTCGAACCTGGCCCTCTGCCAGAACCTGGCCGCCATGGAAGGCACCGAGGCTGCCTGGGTTACCGGCTCGGGTCTGGGCGCCATCACCAGCGCGCTGCTGCATGAGGTGAAGTGCGGCGACCATATCGTGGCCTCGATGACCACCTACGGCGGCACTTTCGCTTTCCTCAACAACTGGATCAAGCGCTACGGCGTCGGCGTTACCTTCGTCAACATGCAGAACCTCGACGAGGTGAAGAAGGCCCTCGCCGAGCACCCCAACACCAAGGTGGTCTACACCGAGACGATGAACAACCCCCTGCTCCGCATCGCCAACATCCCCGAGCTGAGCAAGATGGCCCATGCCGCCGGTGCCAAGCTGCTGGTCGACAACACCTTCACCCCGATGATTTTCAGCCCCTGCCGCCTGGGTGCCGATGTTACCATCTACTCGATGACCAAGTACATCAACGGCACCAACGACTGCGTGGCCGGTGCCATCTGCGGCAGCGCCGAATATATCAACAGCCTCATCGACGTCAACGACGGCACCTGCATGCTGCTCGGCCCGGTGCTCGACCCGATGCGTTCGGCCTCCATCAACAAGAACCTCCACACGCTGCACATCCGCATGAAGAAGCACGGCGAGAACGCCATGTACCTGGCCAAGCGCTTCAAAGAGGTGGGCTTCAAATATAATTATCCCGGCCTGCCCGAGCATCCCGACTACGAGCTCTTCTGCTCGATGATGAACGAGGGCTACGGCTTCGGCGGCATGATTAGCATCGACATGGGCACTGCCGACAGCGCCAGCAAGATCATGGAAATCATGCAGCAGAAGGGCGTGGGCTACCTGGCCGTCTCGCTGGGCTACTTCAAGACCCTCTTCAGCAACAGCGGCAAGTCCACCTCCAGCGAGGTGCCCGAGGACATCCAGAAGGAGATGGGCATGAGCGAGGGCCTGATCCGCTTCTCGATGGGTCTCGACAACGACATCGAGGCCACCTTCCAGCTCATCAAGGAGGCTGTCGAAGAGAGCCGTAAATAGTTATTAACAATCCGGAATATCCGGGAAGTCCGGGTATTCCGGATTTTCCGGATATTTTTATGAAAAAGATAGCAGTGATTTTGAGCGGTTGCGGCAACCGCGACGGCAGCGAGCTGCAGGAGAGCCTCGGTCTGCTGCTGGCCATCGACCGCCGCGGCTGGCAGTACCAGTGCTTCGCGCCGGAAGGGATGTTCGAGGTGGTGCCCCACGTCGACGTCGTGGACGACGAGGAGGACGAGGGCACGCTGGTCGACATCGAGCAGCGCGACATCTTCGTCGAGAGCGCCCGCATCGCCCGCGGCAACCTGCTCCCCCTGGAGCAGTACCGCCCCGAGGACTACGACGCCCTGGCCCTGCCGGGCGGCATGGGTGCCGCACGCAACCTGAGCACCTTCGCCTTCGACGGCCCCCGCATGGAGGTGGTCGACCTGGTAACCGACGCCATCCTCGAGACCTACCGCGCCAAGAAACCCGTCGTGGCCATGTGCATCGCCCCCATGGTGCTGGCCAAGGTGCTGGGCCGCTACGAGGTGCGCCTCACCCTCGGCCCCGACGACAACCAGGCCTCCGAGGTGGCACGCGGCTTCGGCGCACAGGTGCAGGCCTGCGGCCCCACCGACGTATGCACCGACCCCAACTGCAAGGTCATCACCACGCCGGCCTACATGGCCGCCTCGCGCATCAGCGAAATCTTCGCCGGCGCCGAGAACATGGTGGCCGAACTGGAGCAGATGCTCGGCTAGACCCGCCGCTAGCAGCACACCAAAAGGAAAGACGCCTTGAGCAGGGCGTCTTTTTCTATTGGAGTGTTGCGTTGAATTCGTCGAGGGTCAGCACATTGAGTCTAGGGAAAGGAATCTGCTTCAGGATATTGAAGTGGGAGTCCTCGGTTACAATATAGTCGGCGCCTGCCGTAATGGCGCAGTCGACGAACTTGTCATCATCTTTGTCCGTATCGCAGAGCAAGTGGAATCCAGATGCGGTGATAATGGCTGCGAGAGGGTAGGGCTTGGATGAGGCAGTTGGTGTCAAGGACAACGTAGCGCATCGTCAGAGTGTTTTGTAGGGTGTGCGTAGGTGTTGCCCGCGCAGTTCGTCCAGTTTGCTTTGGTCAAAGGTACCTTCATCCCACATCTTGTCGATGGCTTTTTGTGCCCTTTCGGCGAAAAAAAGCGAAAGGGTGAGCCGTAGAGCATCGAGGTCGGCTTGAGAGGTAACGTTGGCCGCAGCGTTCATCAACTCTAACTGCGCTATCTGTGAATAACGTTCGGACGATTTTCCGTTCGCGGTTGTTCTTCCTTCCATGTTTTTCGTTTTTTCAATTTGCAAAAATACACATATTTTTTGATATGGCAAAATAATTGTGAGTCTTCTTTAAAAAAGGGAAAGACGCCCCGAAAGACGTCTTTCCCGTATTGGTTGAAAATAATAGACTTTTACATGGCGGCTTCGGCCACGGCGAGCATCTTGTCGGTGTCGGGGCTCTGGGCCTCGGTGCTTTCGGGGTACTTGGTGCGAATCTGCTTCAGGCAGTCGGCTGCTTTCTTGTTGTCGCCCAGCATGATGTAGGCCACGCCGGCTTTGAAGAGGGCGGCGGGGGCGGTAACGGCGTTGTCGCCGGCCTTGGCGGCGTCGACATATTTCTTGGCGGCATCGGCGGTCTTGCCCTGCTCCATGAGGGCGTCGGCCTGGCCCATGACGGCGATGGCTTTGGTGAAGAGGTCGTTGCCTTTGTATTTGCCCAGCCACTTGTCGGCCTCGGCGTAGTTGCCGAGCTGGAGGTTGGCAATGCCGGCATAGTATTTGGCCAGGTTGCCGGCCTTGGTGGAGCCGTAGCTGTCGATGACCGAGAGGAGGCCGCGGTGGGTGTCGTCGCCCTCGAGGGCCTTCTGGTACTCGCCGCTCAGGAAGTACTGCTCGGCGGCGAACAACTCGGCGGAGGCGCGGGCCTCGCGGGGCTGCTTGTACCACTTGTAGTAGCCAAAGATGGCCAGCGCCACAAGCAGGATGGCCACGGCGACGCCGATGATGATTTTCTGGTTCTTCTGGATGAATTCTTCGGTACGGGTAATGACGTTACCCATTTCGGTGTTTTTCTCTTCGAGTTGCTTTTCCATTATTTTATGCTGTTTTTTTCGTTGCGTTGTGGTGTGAAATTGGAAATGCAAAAGTACGAAAAAAATGAAAAACAGAGGTTGAAAGTTGAAAAATATTTTCCCACAGGGCGGTTTGAAAAAAAATATGCAAAATGTTTTTTGTTGATAATTAGTGATTTGTGTGCTGTTGGGAGCATGCTATGCAAGATTTTTTTTTTTCATAATTATATTTTACATATCTTTGCAGTGTCAAAAAATATACTGCTATGGACACAAAAACTAAATATTTGGGCCTCGAGATGAAGAGTCCCATCATGGTGGGAAGCTGCGGTCTGACCGCCGATGTGGACAAGATGGTCGAGATGGAGCGCGCCGGCGCCGGCGCTGTGGTGCTCAAGAGCGTCTTCGAGGAGCAAATCATCTACGATATCAAGCGCAACACCCACATTGTGGCCCCCACCGACAACTATGGCGACAGCTATGAGTACATCGCCCAGCATGTGGCCGACGACTCGCTGAACCGCCATTTCCAGACCATCCGCGAGGCCAAGCAGCGCCTCACCATCCCCGTCATCGGCAGCATCAACTGCTTCTCCTACGAGAACTGGCTCACCTATGCCGTCAAGTTCCAGGAAGCCGGCTGCGACGCGCTGGAGCTCAACATGGCCATCCTGCCCTACGAGAGCTCGCTCTCGGCCGACGATGTGGAGCGCACCTTCGCCCAGGTAATCAACACCCTCAAGAAGTCCATCTCCATCCCCATCAGCATCAAGGTGGGCACCTACTTCACCGACATGGCCAAGCAGATGCAGCAGTTGAGCTGGATGGGCATCCAGGGCGTTACGCTCTTCAACAAGAGTGTGCAGATGGATATCGACATCGAGACCGAAAGCCTCAAAAATGCCTCCTACCTGAGCAACCCCGACGAGATATACAACACGCTCCGCTGGGTGGCCATACTCAGCAAGAAGATGCGCTGCGACATCTCGGCCTCGACCGGCGTCTACACCGCCGACGATGTGGTCAAGATGCTCCTGGCCGGCGCCAACTCGGTGCAGGTGGTCAGCTGCCTCTACCGCAACGGCATCGACACCCTGCGCCAGCTCAACGACGGCCTCCAGCAGTGGATGCAGAAGAAGGGCTACGAAAGCATCGACAGCTTCCGCGGCAAACTGGCCGTGCAGCCCAACGAGAAGGCTTCGGTGGCCATGCGCACCCAGTTTATGAAATACTTCGCCGAGATAGTATAATCCTTAAACACAAAAACATAGTATTCATTAACACCATTACGTACCATGGAACAAAACGACAACTTGACCCCCGACCGCACTGCACAGCAACTCAACGTGAGCTTCTTCCGCTTCGAAGACCTCCGCGTCTATGGCAAGGCTGCCGACTACGCCGCGTGGGTGTGCAACCAGCTGGCCAATCCCCGCAACGAGAGCGACCGCGCCCTGGTGGGCTCCTTCTGCCACTCGGCCTATGACATCGCCCTCAACATTGCCGAGGGTTCCAGCCGCAGCAAGAGCCAGTTCGACCACAACCTCAAGGTGTCCAAGACCGCCATCCGCGAGTGCGTCGTCTTCACCGAGGTGGCCCACGCCGTCGGCCTCTTCAGCGACGAGGTCTACGAACAGTCCCGCGAGTACCTCATGGAGCTCACCCGCATGATCGGCGCCCTCATTATCTCCCTGCAGCGTTCCAACGAGCGCCGCCATGACGACTCCAACGACTCCTACCCCTCCACCAGCGACGAGATGGCCTATTGATATAGATGGAACTCAATCTTTCTAAACCGCTCATTTTCTTCGACCTTGAGACCACAGGTGTCCAGGTCGGACACGACCACATTGTAGAAATCTGCCTCCTCAAGGCGATGCCCGGCGGCCAGACCGACACCCGCGTGGAGCGCATCCGCCCCGTGGATGCCAACGGGCAGACTGTCCACATCCCCGAGCAGACCACCGCCGTCCACGGCATCACCGATGCCGATGTGGCCGACAAGCCCTCGTTCCCCGAGTTGGCACAGGATTTGCTCGAATACATCGGCGACTCCGACCTTGCGGGCTACAACAGCAACAAGTTCGACGTGCCGCTGCTGGTCGAGGAGTTCCTCCGCGCCGGCATCGACTTCGACCTCTCGTGCCGCCATTGCGTCGATGTGCAGAATATCTTCCATCAGATGGAGCAGCGCACCCTCGTGGCCGCCTACCGCTTCTACTGCGGCAAGGAGCTCGAGCACGCCCACTCCGCCGCCGCCGACACCGAGGCCACCTTCGAGGTGCTCAAGGCGCAGCTCGACCGCTACCAGGGTGTCGACTACAAGGACCGCTCCGGCCGCGTCACCCAGCCCGTGGTCAACGACGTTGCCGCCCTCAGCCGCTTCACGGCCAACAGCCAGTGGGCCGACCTCGTCGGCCATATCGGCTACGACAAGGAGCACCGCGAGGTGTTCAACTTCGGCAAGCATAAAGGCGAATCGGTCGAGGCCGTTTTCGAGAAGGAACCCTCCTACTACGACTGGATGATGAAGAGCGACTTCCCGCTCTCCACCAAGCGCCTCATCACCACCATCTGGGACCGCCGCAAACAGAAGAAAATCAACGACCTGAAGTCTCACTTCGGCAGCCGCTAGCGCAGTCGAAGACGAAGAACAGACGAAGAACAGACGAAGAACAGCCCTAGAGAACCCCTAGGGCTGTCCTTGTATTTGCCTTGAATTGGTCTGGTGTGGTCAGAAGATGTAGCTCAACCCCATCATGCGCGTTTTCGGTGCCTCGGCACCGGCGTTGAAGGTGGGAAGCAGGTCTATGAAGAGCTCTACCCTGTGCAGCCCGCCGATGGTGCAGTCGAAACCGATGGAGGCGCGGACGTTGAATCGGTTGAGGATGTCGACCCGCTCACGTTCGATGCTCCAGCTGTTGTCTTCGTCGAGGCTCTGGGTTACGAGGCGGGGCTTGAAATTAAGGGTGGGGGTGAGGGTGGCATAGAAGGTGCGGATAGGGGTGCCTGAATATGGGCTGCCCCAATTGCCAAGGTTGTACTTCAGGGTGAAGGGTATGCCGACGGTCCAGTAGTAGAGGGATTGGCGTGGCGGAGTGGCGCCGTGGCTGGGGTCGAGCACCAGGCGGCTGCTTTCGGTCTTCACCACGTTGTCGAGTTGCAGTATGTTGGCGCTGACGTCGAGGCCGAAGTTCCAAGCAAGGCGGCGGTGGATTTCCATGTCATTGGAAGTTAGTTTAATGTGGGTGCTAAAGGCGATGTCGGTGTTGTAGGGTGAGCCATAGTGGCTGCTGCCGTTCCACAGTGGCATGGACAGGTCCATCCCCAGGTTTAAGAAGATGCTTCTGAACTTCCATTCTTTGCCTGGCTCTTTCGTGTGGGGAATTGTGGTCTGTACGTCGCCTTCCGTAACATTGCATGTGCCGTAGGTCAGAATGTTGAGCTCCCGGCCACGGATACGGCGCAGGTCGAGGGTGCCGTTGTACACATCGATACAGGTGGTGCCGCGATTGTCGAGTGTGTCAATGATGAGCGTGGCGCCGCTGTCGATGGTGATGTCGAGTTTGGTGGAGTCGAAGTCGAAGCGTTGGATGGTGAGGCGGGCTCCTTTGTGGAGCTCGATACGGTCGATAGGCTCCGAGGTGTAGATTTCCACCAGCGTGGTGCGCGGCATCCATTGGTTGGGTTTCAGTTTATACCATCCGCCGCCTCGCTTGTACTTTTCCACCACCATCAGTGAGGGCTCCGCGCCTTCCTTGAAAAATTCGGCGCATGGGGTGGTAATCATCAGCAGGGTGGGACTCTCTTTGGGGCTTTGGATGAGGCGCACATCCCAGCCGCTGTTGATTTCAATTTCGTTGACCGAGAAGGTGTGGGCAAGTGTCTGTCTGATTTGGTACAGGTCCTGTGCCTGGGCGGTGGTGCTGGTGAGGGTTAGGAGCAGGGCGATGCTCACGATACTTACGATGTGTTTCATGATATGCTGTTTTATTAATTATGCTATGTCAGTTTCAGTGTGAGCGGAGCGCTCTCTTCCGGACCGAATATGTCCGCCAGCATTTGGCTCGCCGTGCCGCCCTCCTTGCGCCGCGCCTCCTGCACGCTGACCATGCGGGTGCTGGTGCGGCGGTGGATGCGTGGCTTCGATGGTGCGGCCGGTGTGGGGGCTTCGGCCGGTGCGCTGACAGTTTCCTCGATTACGGTGGGTGTGCTTTCTGGCAACATTTCCGACGTGGACTCGCTTTCTTCCGCCTCTTCCTTTAGGGCGATGGGCTTTGCTGTCGCTGCACGGCGTGTGCGTGTGGCGGTGCCCGGTTTGGACTGTGGGGCAGGGGCGGGTTCCTCAATCACCGGATCCTCCTCCGCCACGGCGGGCACTTCAGTCTGTGCTATCAGTGTGGGCTCCGTGGCCTCGCTGCGCATCAGCACGGGCAGTGTTATCAGTCCCAGAACGATGCTGGCGGCTATGCCCCCGGCCCATATCGGCCACAGGCGGCGGCTCTTCGGCGCGCCCTCGGCCTCAATCATCCGCGCCAGCTGCTCCTGCCGCCGGCGGTTGGCCTCGGTGGCGCGCTTGGCGTCTATCAGTTGTTTCAATTCTTTGTCTTCCATAATTATATCATTCGTTTAAGGTTTGCCATGGCTCGCGAGAGGGTGGTGTATACGTTGGCGCTCGACATGCCCAGCCGTCGTTGCATCTCCTGGTGGCTGGCCTCTTCGAGGTATTTCATTTCCACGGCGCGCCGTTGCGGTTCGGGCAGTTGCGCCATCATGCTATCCAGCCGTGCGGCGCGCTCTTCGATGAGTTGTGCTTCGTGGGCAATATCTTCGTCGGGCATTTCTGCCAGGGTGTCGATGTCCACTGTCGGCCTGCGCTTGCGCAGCTGGCTGACGCAGTGGTTCTTCAGCATCTGCATGGCGTAGCCTCCGGGATTGGTGGCACGTTCCAGGTCGCTGCGCCGTTGCCACAGGTTGAGAAACACCTCCTGCACCGCATCCTCGGCCTCCATGCTGCCGCCCAGCAGCCTTTCGGCTACGAGTTGCATCTGTGGCTGCAGGGGCAGCAGGAGGTCGAGGTAGTGCTTTTGGGTCATGTCGTTCTCGGATGTCTTACATATCTATGACGCAAAAGCCCTCAAAATCTTACAAACTTTTTTCTAAAATCCCATCAGTTCCCGCAGGCGCATGGCCTGTTGCATTCCGAAATAGGGGAATTGGGGGTGGGGAGCCAGCTGGAGCAGGTAGACGATGAGCACCACGGCCAGCAGCAGGTGGCGGCGGAAGAAGTCGTACATCGCAGCCAGTGCCTCGCGCAACGGCTGGTCGCCCCGTGCGGCCGCGGCCAGCGGGAGGGCAAAGAGGGTGAAGCAGAGCGCTGTCCACCAGCGGCCGTAGTCGGTGGCCATTACGAACATCGGCAGCGTCATCAGCACATCCGCCGCCAGCACGCCCCAGTAGCGCCATTTGAGCTGTGGGGCTATCCGTGCCGCCGCCACCCACGGCCACGCCAGCACCGCCAGCGCCGGCATCAGCATCAGCAGCGTCAATGCGAATTCCATCGGCAGGCGTTTCTCCCATGTGATGAAACCCACGCGGCTGTTCTCGCTGTTCGACTTGTAGAAGTAGTCGTACATCAGGCTTCCGCGGCCGTAGGCATCCTCGGTGGTGCGGTCGAGCACGCTCTGATGCAGCGTCTCGTAGTCGATGTTCATGTGGCTGAACATCCAGATGGCGCCCAGCAGCACTGCCAGAGCCGCGCAGATGAGGCCGTAGGGCAGGGCGCGCCGCCAGTCGATGCGCCCCTCGGGCATACTGTCGTGCAGCATCAGCGCCGCCATCAGCGGGAAGAAGGTGCAGCAGAAGGTGTGGTGGATGAGGCAGGCGGTAACGGCGATGGCGGCCGTCAGCAGGTAGTACCACCAGCGCCTCGGGCAGGCCACGTAGAGCATCAGCCACGCCAGCGTGAGTGCCAGTGTGTAGGTCTCGGTGAAATAGAGCGACATGGTGCTGTGCACCCAGCCCAGGATGGAGAAGGGCGTGGCCAGGTAGACGGCCATCAGCGGCACCGCCATCCGGTCGTCCTGCAGGCGGCGAAGGGTTTGGATGGCAAAGCCGGCGAAGAGGAGCAGCATCAGCATGTTGATGCCGATGATGAAGGGGCGCAGGTGGGTCCATCGGACGAAGTCGGGCAGCAGCAGCCCGTAGAGGGTGCCCAGCAGTTTGCGGCCGCCGAAGCCGGTCTCGTAGCCCACGAAGTAGTAGGCGCTGGTGCCCATGCTTCCGTTGTTGCAGCTGTAGCCGTAGTCTATCACGGCGAAGAGGGTCGGCACCAGTGCCGCCAACAGCAGCAGGGGCAACCGGTAGGTGTGGAGGAGATGTTTGATGTGGGTCATTGTTTTTGTCTGATTTCGCATGAGAGTATTTCAATTCTGCGCGCCAACGCGGCCGGCAGGCCGTAGACTGGATCTTTCGAGCGGCTTTCGGTGGTGGGTTCCACCGCGCCGTGGGGTTTCTGTGCGATGAAGAGCTTGCCGTCGGTCAGCGCATCCTGGAATACGCCGTTGCGCCACGCGCGTATCATATTAATAAAGGAGCCGATGCGGCGGCGCGAGAGGTTCTGGTTGTAGTCGCTGCGGTAGATGGGCGATGCGTAGCCAGCGATGGTGATGGTGATGCTGTGGCCGGCATCCAGTAGGCTTTCCACATACTCGAACAGCTGCTCCACGCGCTCGTAGTTGCCCACTACGCAGGTGTCGAAGAAGAGCGCCATCATGGCAGAGTCGTCGGCGTTTTGCTGGCGGGCTATGTATTCGTTGCGCAGGGCGGCGTATCGTCGCTGGCAGTCGGGGTAGGTGGTCTCTGTTACCACCTCGCGGCTCTTCGGGTCGGGCTCGTCGTTGTGGAAGTAGAGGAAGAGGGGGAACATGAAGCGCTGGACACGGTGCACGATGGTGTCGATGTTGGTTTCCACGGTGTCGATGGTTACCACCTGTTGCAGCATCAGCGAGTCGATGCCCCAGCGGTAGAGGTCGTTGCAACAGGTGGAGTCGGTGAGGAAGTAGCTGTCCGAGCGGTTGGAGGAGAGGTAGCCCGCCACCGGTATGGTGGTGAGGCTGTCGTATTGGGTGATGGTGAAGTAGAGGTCGTTCTGCTCGCTGTTGAGGCATCCGCAGACGGGTTCGGCCTTCTGCCATGTGTTGCGCTGCCCCTGGGCGCAGTAGATGTCGAAGCCACCGAGGCCACCCTCGCGGTCGCTGCTGAAATAGAGCACGCCGTTGCGCTGGTCGTAGAAGGGGGTGTACTCGTCGGCGGGCGAGTTGACCTGCGGACCCAGGTTGACGCATTCGCCGGCCTTGCCGTTCTTGATGAGGGTGTACCAGATGTCCATGCCGCCGAGGCCGCCGGGGCGGTCGCTGACGAAGTAGAGTATCACCGTGCTGTCGGCCAGCCGCCCCACGGTGGGGTGGGTGGCGGTATAGGTGGGTTGGTTGACGGGACCTTTCAGCTTGACGGGCTTCTCCCAGCTGCGGCGTTTTTTCTTCTTGGCCACATATATCTCGCTGCGCAGGCTTTCCACATCGCCGCGGGTGAAGTAGAGGTCCTGCGTCAGCGGGTCGAGAGCCAGGTTGCCGGTGTGGTCGCGCTTGGAGTTGACGCCCCAGCGGTCGAGGCGCGGACGGCTGATTTTGCCGTTCTTGGCGATGCGCGCCTGGTAGACCTGCATCACGCCGCCGCCCATGTCGAAGTGCTTGTTGCGTCCTTCGGGCTGCTGCATCGAGGCGTAGGCCAGCACCGTGTCGCCCACCACCAGCGCGCCGGTCTCGCTGCCAGGCGTGTTGAAGGGTTTCTCCAGGTGCACTACCTTGTATTGCGCGAAAAGCCTCACCCCCAGCCCGAGCCTCACCCCCAGCCCCTCTCCTTTCAAGAGAGGGGAGTGGAGTGCTAGCAGTAGCAGTATTGTTTTTATGAACTTGTTGTTCTTCATTCATTCTCTATCTACTCCCCTCTCCTCCCAGGAGAGGGGCTGGGGGTGAGGCTCTTATATAATCGGGCACGGCAGCGCCTTGTGCCGCCGGTCGTGTTTCACTAGTTTGTAGATGATGCCTATCTCGAAGGCACCGAGCGTGCGGCTGGCCTCGGCCAGGCGCGAGAGGTTGGCGTCGTAGCTGAAGGCGAATATCCAGGCCGTCCACTCGACCGCTAGGTTTACCGCCGCCGCATCGCCGTGGCGCCCCAGCACTCCGGCACTCATGGCCAGGTACTTGCGCGGCGTCTCGTTGAGGTACCACTTCACATCGCACCCATACACCAGTTCGGAGAACCCCTTCTGGTACTGGAATCCCACCACGGGCAGCAGGCTCACCTCGGGCCATCCGCGCCACTCGGCACGGCCGTAGAGGTTGTAGCGGCGGCTGAGGCGTGTGTCCTCCATGCCGAGGTAGGAGATGTCGGGCTCGTTGATGTTGCGCACCGCGGCGCCGAGTTTGGTGTACAGGTTGTCGTTCACCTGATGGAACCAGGCCACGCCCGCACCCAGGGTGGGGTAGAGGGCTTTCTCGCGGACGAAGGTTTCTGTGCCGTCCTGCAGGTCGATGTTCTCGGGGTTGAAGCCCGACTGTCCGACGCCCACTTCGGCGGCCACGGAAATCAGGTTGTCGTTGTTCGCCACGCGCTGGAAGTAGGAGAGGATGGCGCTGGCCGAGGTGGAGCCGTAGTTGAGTGTGCCGGCGCGGTCGTTGCTGACCCACAGGCCGAGGTTCCACCCGTTGTGGTTGCGGCGGCTGCGCGCCAGGTTCCATTCAGCGGTGGCGCTGATGGTCTGGAAGGGCGTGGAGACCGACGCCCACTGGTTGCGGTAGATGACGCCGAAGCGCCCCTGCCCCTCGAAGAAGCCGCTGTAGGCCGGGTTGAAGAGCAAAGGGTCGAGGTCGAGCATCGAGAAGTGGATGTCCTGGGCATGGAGCCTCACCCCCAGCCCCTCTCCTTTCAAGAGAGGGGAGTGGATTGCCACCAGGAGCAGCAGTAGTTTTATGTTTTTTTTGTTTATCATCCATCTATCTACTCCCCTCTCTTGAAAGGAGAGGGGCTGGGGGTGAGGCTGTTATCTGGTGTAGGGCGGCAGGCTGATGTCGGCGAACTCGCCGCGGAGGTATTTGTAGTAGCCGGCGATGCCAACCATGGCCGCGTTGTCGGTGCAGAATTTGAAGGGCGGGATGAAGGCTGTCCAGCGGTGCTTGTCGCAAATGCGCTGCAGCTCGCTGCGCAGCAGCGAGTTGGCGCTCACGCCGCCGGCGATGGCCACCTGCCGCACCTTGTGGTCCAGCGCGGCGCGCTCCACCTTCTTGAGCAGGAAGCTGACGATGGTCTTCTGGATGCTGGCGCAGAGGTCGGCCTTATGGTTTTCAATGAAGTCCGGGTCGACCTTCAGCTGGTCGCGCAGGAAGTAGAGGAACGAGGTCTTGATGCCGCTGAAGGAATAGTCGTAGCCCGCGATTTGCGGAGTGGCGAACTTGTACGCCTCGGCGTCTCCCTCCTTGGCCAGTCGGTCGATAATCGGGCCGCCCGGGTAGCCGAGGTCCATGATTTTGGCCGCCTTGTCGATGGCCTCGCCGGCCGCGTCGTCGATGGTCTGCCCCAGCACCTCCATGTCGAAATGGTCGCGCAGCAGCAATATCTGCGTGTGCCCGCCGGAAACCAGGAGGCAGAGGAAGGGGAAGGTGGGGAGTGGGGGAGAGTGAGGAGTGAGGAGTGTGGAATGAGGGGTGGGAATGGCAGAGAGGGCTGCCGCGTCGGTCAACGCCTCCTTCCTCCTTCCTCCTTCCTCACTGACAATGAAGTGGCTCAGCACATGCGCCTGCAGGTGGTTCACCTCAATCAGGGGCTTGCCCAGGGCCTGTGCGAAACTCTTGGCGAAACTCACGCCGACCATGAGGCTTCCCATCAGACCGGGGCCGCGCGTGAAAGCCACGGCGTCGATGTCCTCTTTCCCGATGCCGGCCTCGCGGATGGCGGCGTCCACCACGGGTATGATGTTCTGCTGGTGGGCGCGGCTGGCCAGTTCGGGCACCACGCCACCATACTGCTCGTGCACCTTCTGGCTGGCTATCACATTGCTCAACAATACGTTGTCGCGAAGTACAGCCGCCGACGTGTCGTCGCAGCTCGATTCTATAGCTAATATAGTTACCATATTTCAGAGTGCAAAATTACACATTTCGCCCGACATGGCCAAATATTTTTTTCCAACCGAACCACTGTGGTTTTGAATTGGGATGTTGCAGGGGACTTTTATTGATAAACGCGCAAAAAATACCGTTGTGATTATTTGCTGATATATTCTGCGTTTCGAGAGATTTTGAAAGTAATAGTTAGATTTTTATTTGTATTCATCTCTTTGGAATACAGTAAATTGTGGTTTTGATTTTTATCGAATGTCGAACAATTCCCCTAGTATTCCCCTAGAAAGGCCCTAGAGAACTTCTACTTTTTTGGACCGGAGGGAGCCATTTGGGCGATGAGGACGCCGGCAATGACCACGGCGATGCCGGCGGCTTTGGTCCAGGTGAAGTGTTCCTGGCCGAGAATGACGGCGGCAATGAGGGAGAAGACGGGGATGGCGTTGTTGAAGATGCAGGCCTGCGAGGCGCCGAGGTGCCTCACTCCATGGTTGTAGAAGGAGTAGGCGAGGGTGGAGCAGCAGATGCCGAGGGTGAGCAGCAGGGCCAGTGTCTTGGGCGAGAAGGAGATTTGCGCCAAGTTGCCGAGGTCGAATGTCAGCACCAGCGGCAGAAAGTAGACCAGTCCGATGATGTTCTGGTAGGTGGTGATGGCCAGAGGGTTGTAGTGGTCCACCACTTTGACCAGCACCAGGGTGTAGACCACCGCGATGGCCACTGCGCCGGCCAGAAAGAGCATCCCCATGGCGTTGCCTGCTAGCCCCTCGCCGCCGAGCAGTGTGAGTCCCACGCCGATGAGCGACAGTGCCACGCCCAGGAGCATGAGGGGATGGATGCGTTCGCGGTAGCCAAGCCACATGCCGAAGGGGACGAAGAGGGGGATGGTGGCGATGACCACCGAGGCCAGCGAGCCGCTGACGAGTTGCACGCCGGTGGTCTCGCACAGGTGGTAGATAAAGGGTTCGCACAGGGAGAGGAGGAGGAACCATTTCAGGTCCCCCTTCCGCAGGCGCGGCAGTTTTCGCATGGCCGTCAGCATGGGTACCATGACGATGGTGGCGATGGCCAGCCGGAGGAAGATGAGCAACGTTACGGAGAGGTGCTCCTCCGTCAAGAAGAGTTCCTTGGTGAAGATAAAACTCACGCCCCAGAAGATGACCGAGAGGGTGAGCAGGAGGTAGGTGAAGGTGCGCGAGTGCTTAAGCGGTGTCATGTTTTGTGGGTTAGAATGGATAGTTGATACCGAAATTGGTAACAATTTGGTTGAAACGCCAGTGGGGGAGCCTCCAGGGATGCTGTGCGCCCGGGTCGTGGAGGGGGATGGCGAAGTCGACCCGGAGGGTGGCCACGGAGACGTTGAGGCGGAGTCCGAGTCCGATGCCGACGGCAATTTCCTTCAGCACGTCGCCCCAGCGGAGCTCGCCGCCAGGGTATTGGTCGGAGGGGTTGAGGAGCCACACATTGCCCAGGTCGGCGAAGAGGGCTCCTTCGAGAATGGATACGATGGGGAAACGGTGTTCGAGGTTGAGCACCAGTTGCAGGTCGCCGACACGCTCGAGTGCTCCCTGCTCGGCGGCGTAGGAGCCGGGGCCGAGGCGCCGCAGCTGCCATGCGCGCATGGTAGTGGGACCGCCGCCGAAGAAACTCTTCTCGTAGGGCATGGAGAGCGAGTTTCCGTAGGGCAGGCCAATGCCGAGCAGGAGACGGCTGACAAAGGTGGAGCGCGACCCGACGTAGTGGTAGCGCGTCAGGGCTCCGTCGAATCGCACATATTGTGCAAAGGGAACGCCGAAGATTTGCAGGATGCCGTTGCTGTCGGCCGGCAGGCTGGCCAGGTTGGAGGCGGCACGCAGCATGTTGCCCGCGCTCTCGATCGAGAGGCGCAGGATGGAAAAGTTGTTGCGCGTGCCGAACTGCTGGTTGGAATAGGAGTAGTCGTATCGGGCGTTGAGGATGAAGTGGCTGGAGTATTGGTATTTGAGTCGCAGGTCGTTGAGCGAGTTGAGGCGTGCGGCAAAATCGGGGTCGAGGCTGACCATGCGGACGTAGGTCAGCTCGATGGGCAGCAGCTGGTGCTGGGCGCGACGGTTCTGGCTCCAGGTGTAGCCGAAGGAGGTGTTGGCCAGGATGCGCTCGAAAGAATAGCGGTACTGGTAGCTGCCGCCGAGGGAGATGAGGGTGTGGGGACGGGTGCGCTGCCAGCGCAGGTCGGTGGAATAGGGCAGCAGGAAGGCGGGTATGTCGAGCGAGGCGTCAAGTGAGAGTTCGAAGGCGTTGAAGTTGTTGTAGAATCCGCCGCCCGACCCTTGGAATATCAGCTTGGGCAGTTCGAGAAGCAGCGAACTTTTCACTCGCAGCAGCTCGGCGCCGCCGAAGAGGTTCTTGTGCTGGTACTCGAGCGAGGTCTCCAACCCCAAGTTGCCGCCCGAGAGGAAGGAACCGGCGGAGTCCTGTGTGCCTAGGGGCGAGGCGTTGGTGAGCTCGAACGAGAGCGAAAGGCGCTGCTGGGTGGCGTTGATGAGGCGCACATGGGCGTCGACCAGCGGCAGGCTGTCGGACGAGGAGGGGGATTCGTTGAATTCGACGTTGATGTATTTGAAGTTGCGCAGGTTGAGGAGTGAGTTGTAGGTGTTCTGTACGTGGCGGGGACGGTACGTCATACCGGGGAAGAGCATAACGGCGCGCGAAATGGTTCTGGGTCGCAGGGTCATGGGTTTGTCGTAGATGAACTGGTAGTCGAAATGGCGCGAAAGGCCGGCGTAGTTGTAGATGAGTGTGTCGAAGGTGGACTCGCCCGACCGCAGGCCGGCGGTGGAGTTGGGGTAGACGAAGATGTTGTTGATATGGTATATGCGCAGGTTTCGGCTGTCGACATATACGTCGATGGAGAGGCGCTGGTTGTGGTAGGTGGTGTCGACCAGGAAGGTGATATGGTCGGCGGTGGCGCGGTAGAATCCTTGGTCTCGCAGGTTGGCCACGAGGCGGGCCCGCTCGGCGGCGATGTTGTCCTGGTCATAGGGGTCGCCGGTGCGCAGCAGGGACTGTTCTCGCCACTGGTCGAGCAGCCGGCGCACGGTGTCGCTCTCGGTGTGGTAGCCCACTTCGTCGATGGTGTAGCGATGGGTGGCGGTGATGTGGTAGCCGATGGTAATCTTCTTGTTGCGTAGCTCGAGGGTGTCGAAGGTAACGGTGGAGTTGAAGCAGCCCTTGGCGTTGAGGAGCCCTTGCAGCTGTTGTGCGGTGCGGCGGGCCTTGTCCTCGTCATAGACAACAGGAGCCTGTCCCAGGCGGCGCCAGTATTTGCCCCAGAAGGTGCTGTCTTTGGGCGAGGCGATGCTGTAGATGCGCATACCGACGGGTAGCCATTTGATGCCCAGCACACGCGAGTTGCGGCGCTGCAGGTAGTAGTTGTTCGACTTCTTGAGGGCCTCCTTGACCAGCGGCGTTACTTCGGAACTGTCGGCCATCACCACGGTCTGCTCCGTGTTGTACAGGCGATGGCTGCCGTCGGGAATATAGCGGTTGGTGTAGCATCCCGTGAGCAGCAGTGCGACGAGGGCCAGGAGGATATGTGCCTTATGAGTTCTCAATGGTGTCGAGTATCTTGTTCGTGCTGCCGAGGTTTCGCTGCATGTATTGCAGGCAGGCTTGGCTGGCGGAGTTGAGTCGTTGGGTTGAGGTGAGGAGCGGTGAGAGGTGGTCGGCGAGGGTGGGGTAGTCGCTGTGGCTCCATGCGGCACCGATGGCCAGCAGGTCGATCGCTTCCTGGAATTTGCGGTAGTTGGGACCGAAGAGAACGGGTTTGCCGAAGGCCACGGCCTCCAACGTGTTGTGTATGCCGACGCCGAAACCGCCACCGATATATGCCACGTCGGCATAGCGGTAGAGTTTGGAAAGCATGCCGATGCTGTCGATAATCAGCACGCGGTCGGCAGGTTCGGGTTGCCGACCGGCTACCAGCTGGCTGTACCGTACCGTTGGGCACTGGAAGGTCTGTTCGATGTGGGAAATGTGTTCGGGGCTGACAACGTGCGGTGCAAGGATGAGGCGCAGTTGCTTCCGGTGGTCCTGTAGGTATTGTTCCAGCAATGCTTCATCGGGCTCCCAGCTGCTGCCGGCCACGACCACCTTGCTCTCGGCATCGGTGGCCAGCCATTGTTCGACCAGGGGGACGCTTTCGTCGGCGAGCACTATCTGGTGTACGCGGTCGAAGCGGGTGTCGCCGGCGATGGAGACATGTTGTATCCCGTGCTGCGTCAGCAGCTGCAGGCTTGCCTCGTTCTGCACGAAGAGGTGGGTGAAGCAGGTGCCGAGTTGCCGGAGGAACCAGCGGCAGGACTGGCGGAAAAAGTACTGCTCCTTGCGGAAAATGGAGGAAAAGAGGTAGGTGGGGATGCCCCGGTCGCGCAACTGGCCGAGGTAGTTGTACCAGAATTCATATTTGACGAAGAAGGCGACGGTGGGATGGTAGGTGTCGAGTAGCTGGCGGGCGTTGCGAGGGGTGTCCATAGGCAGGTAGATGACGCGGTCGGCCAGGGGGTAGTTCTTGCGTACCTCGTAGCCCGAGGGCGAGAAGAAGGAGAGCAGCACATGCCGGTCGGGATGCCGTTGGCGGTAGGCTTCGAGTACGGGGCGCGCCTGCTCGAACTCACCCAGGCTGGCCACATGGAACCATACCCACTCACCCTCTTCCACTTTCCGCTCTCCGCGAGGCCATCCCTGTACCATCAGTCGTGCGTTGCGGTGGCCGCAGAGGGCGGCTGCGCGGATACCGAGGGTGTAGAGGTATATCCCTAGTGTGTAGATGAGGCGCATGGGTTCAATAATAGTAGTAGTCGTAGGATGTACGCCCTGTGATGGGGAAGAGCCACGAGAGCTTGATTCCGAACATGATGTCGAAGTAGCGGCTTTCGTCTTTGCCGTTGAGTCCCATGACGTTGTCTATGGTGTAGGGGCGCGAGGCCCAGCTCCAGCACTGGCTGATGTCGAACGTAACTTTGATGTTGATATAGGTGTTGAGGTTGCTCATGTAGGTGAATCCGATGCTTTCGGTGAGGATAACACCGTGGCGCAGGTGGTCGTAGAGGTATTGGTATTGGCCGGTGAGTTGCGGCACCTCGCTTTCGTTCATGTCCTGGCTGAAGACGGTCTTCTGCATCCACCAGCCGCCGCTGAGTTTGAGCAGCAGGCCCGAGTTGGGGTCTTTGGGCAGGATGTGGAACACTTTGGCCACACCGGGGCGCACGGCAAGGCTGCGGTTGTAGGCCGTTACCACGCCGTCGGTGCCGCCCCAGCTCATGGCAGAGCCTTGGCTGTTGTATATGTCGCCCATGCGTTCGATGCGCAGTTTGAGGTTGTCGCTGTTGTAGCCGAACCAGAGGTCGCCGACCAGGCTGAGCATCCACCCGTTGCGGAACAGGTAGTCCCACTCCAGGCCAAAGTTGAGGTAGGGGCCGCTGTAGAGGTCTTTCATGTTGCCACCCTCGAGGCCGAGGCTGTTGCTGCCGCCCAGGGGTGCCTGGATGCCGGCCGAAAAGCCCACAATGTGGCACTGCAGGGTGTCGACGGTCAGTTTCACCTGGGACGAAGCGGCATCTGCCAGCGTCAGTGCCAGCAGTGCTGTCAGTATCTTCCGTGTCATACTATTTGCTGCTCTTTTTAACAAAAAAATCGCCATGTGAGATTTTTTGTGTATTTTTGCATTTTGTCTGCCCAAACGACAAATGACCCTTTTTATTGTATAAACTAATAAAATATATGGCAAAAGATTTTGTAAAACGTAGCGAAAACTACTCCGAATGGTACAACGAGCTGGTCGTCCGAGCCGAC
This sequence comes from uncultured Bacteroidales bacterium, assembly GCA_900315935.1. GTDB lineage: Bacteria > Bacteroidota > Bacteroidia > Bacteroidales > P3 > Colimorpha. The sequence goes on along the minus strand of ONBB01000002.1, from coordinate 103,183 downwards.
CTCGCCGAGCAGTCGGCCGTCCGCGGCTGCATGGTCATCAAGCCCTATGGCTATGCCATCTGGGAGAAGATGCAGCACCAGCTGGACCTCATGTTCAAGGCCACCGGCCACCAGAACGCCTACTTCCCCCTCTTCATCCCCAAGTCGTTCCTCAGCCGCGAGGCCGAGCACGTGGAGGGCTTTGCCAAGGAATGCGCCGTGGTAACCCATCACCGCCTTATGAACGACCCCAACGGCGGCGGTGTGGTGGTCGATCCCAACGCCAAGCTGGAGGAAGAGCTCATCGTGCGTCCCACCTCCGAGACCATTATCTGGAGCACCTACAAGAATTGGATCAAGTCCTACCGCGACCTGCCTATCCTCTGCAACCAGTGGGCCAATGTGGTGCGGTGGGAGATGCGCACCCGCATGTTCCTCCGCACGGCCGAGTTCCTATGGCAGGAGGGCCATACCGCCCATGCCACCCGTGAGGAGGCCGAGGAGGAGACCCGTCGCATGCTAGAGGTCTACGCCGAGTTTGCCGAGAAGTACATGGCCATGCCCGTCCTCAAGGGGCACAAGAGTCCCAACGAGCGCTTCGCCGGCGCCCTGGACACCCTCTGCATCGAGGCCATGATGCAGGACGGCAAGGCCCTCCAGGCCGGCACCAGCCACTTCCTCGGCCAGAACTTCGCCAAGGCTTTCGACGTGCAGTTCCTCAACAACCAGAACACCCTCGAGTACGTCTGGGCCACCTCATGGGGTGTCAGCACCCGTCTGATGGGCGCCCTTATCATGACCCACAGCGATGACAACGGCCTCGTCCTGCCGCCGCACCTGGCACCCATCCATGTGGCCATCGTCCCCATCTGCAAGAGCGACGAGCAGCAGCGCCAGCTCGACGAGCATATCGCACCGATTGTCAAGGCGTTGGAGGCCAAGGGTCTGACCGTCAAGTACGACAACCGCCCCGAGTACAAGCCGGGCTGGAAGTTCAACGAGTACGAGTTCAAGGGTGTCCCCGTGCGCCTCGCCATCGGGCCGCGCGACCTTGAGCAGGGTACCTGCGAGGTATGTCGCCGCGACACGCTCGAGAAGGCCAATGTCTCGATTGAGGGTATCGCCGACCACGTGGCTGGCCTGATGGAGCAAATCCAGGCCAACCTCTACAAGAAGGCCGCCGACTTCCGCGCCAGCATGACCCGCAAGGTGGACACCTGGGACGACTTCAAGACCGAAATCGAGAAGAACGGCTTCCTGCTCTGCCACTGGGACGGCACCGCCGAGACCGAGGCCCGCATCAAGGAGGAGACCAAGGCCACCATCCGCTGCATCCCCTTCGATGCCGAGGAAGAGCCCGGCACCTGCATCTACAGCGGCAAGCCCTCCAGCCGCCGCGTCGTCTTCGCCCGCAGTTACTAGGCCGGATTTAGGAGCGATTTTTTTTGAAAAAACCTGCCGAAATCACCTGATTTGGCAGGTTTTTTATTTATTCATTGTCAGTGTTTTAGGGGTACCCTCTTCTTCCTCTCTTCTTCCTCTGTTAGGGGATGGTTGCAGTTCCTCTTGCCTTGGTGCAGGATTCCCGCGGTTGCAAATGAAAAACCATGCTCATGGTTGAGGGTGAACCGTGAGCATGGTGTATTCTTTTGCCCAACTATTCTATTTCAGCGCTTGGATTAATACCTCTTTTAAACGAGGGCAGTTCTCTATCTGTTCCTTGAAATGGATTTGAGGGTATCCTTTCATTTCCAACGTGCTTTGGGGGGTGTCGTACGATATTGTAATCGTCCCGCCAATTGCCAATGCATTCATCACCAGATATGGCGGCAACATCATTCTCTTTACGCCGGCATCGGGCACTTCCGCATACGTGTCTTTCTCTGTCAGCTGCTCAATGATGGCACCCTCGCTGTCGGTGAACGATATTTGAAGATTGTCGATGGAGGTATCGGCGTAATTGTACACAATCAGGATTGCCGTTGAAAGTTCGTTGCCATCTTCTTTGGTGAGCATCAGATTGGCAAAACGGTCTGGTGCCTGCCAGGAAAGCCCCATAATCGTGGTGTACATCAAATCAAAGTTCTCTCTACTAGATGTGTGCCATTTTGAGTCTATCAAAAGGTATTCCAACACCTCACATTTGCAGCCTAATTCAATGAACCATGGGTTGTTGTAAATAATACCGTAAAGATTGCGTGCCGTAGCCCGCATCATCAGGTGAAACACCAACGAGGAGTCATACACGATGGCATCACTGATGGTGTTCTGTAGCTGACACAACTTTGAGCAGAGCAGTTCACTATCCAATGTACTGTCTTCAACGAGCCTATATAACGTATCAATCTGGCCAATGATAACCAAGTGTTGTGCATCGTCAATCTCATAATCTGCTGCCCATTCCTGCAAGAACTCCGGCCATCTGGTATTTTTACTTTCTTGGGTAATCTTTTTCGGGGTATAGCAAGCAAAAAAAAGCAATATGCCAAATAATAAGATTACTATTTTTTTCATTATAGATTTACGTATTATTTCAGTTTATCCATCAACAATCATTTCTCCCAGAGGATTTTCACTGTGTTTTATCCAATTCCTTTTTACCACCTCCCTACTTGTATTTGCATAACAATATACGCATTGGTGAAGGCATGAATTATACATACCAATATCTTTACTAATCATGCAACCACACGCTTTACGTTGCCCTTTATCTTTTAATTTTTCAGGGCTCAATGCTGGTTGTGTAAAATCTATACCAAACATTGGACTTGGCATTTCTCCATAACAGAGATAGTATAGCAAGTCTTGATCTTCTGGCCATAGTTTTTTCATCAATTCGCCATCAATACAACGATTATGCGCAATACCATAACGGATAAGGTCTACTTGCTCACCACATGTGGCAAGTTCAACTTTCCAACCTTCAGTCGCCCATTTATCACGGCATTTTGAAAGACCTTCGGCAATCTCGTTCATTTGATACTGTGTTAACTCGGATTGGCAAATTGTTTCCCTGGTGAATTGATTCGTTTCTTTCACAAGATTGTTCTGAACCTTTCGATAACCATTGATATCAACGAAACTAAAAACCAACTTATCTGTTGAACCCTTCAATTTATTACCCACATTCCACACTTTTTTTAGTAATTCGTGAGGAGACAACTTTGGGGTAATGATCAATGGGTCAAAACGCCAAATCACACGTTCCTTGCCAATTAATTCTGATAATCGATGGAATGTTTCAACACGCTGCTCCACACTCGGCACAAATGGCTCAAATCCTTCTTTATCATAATCATTCAACGTAAACTGAAAATAATAATGAATTCCCAACTCGTCCAATTCATGAAGATATGGAATTAATGGTTTGGGGTTCTTAGTCCAAAACACAATCACCCTGACAGTCTTGAACGAGATATACATTGGCTTCTGATTAAACGGATTTTTCCATATCACATATCCCTTTCTCAAGCGATTAATAAACCAATCTGCATAAAAGGCAGGAATATCTGTTGACCGACTGGCCGACACAATAACAGGTTGCATCGCGGTTTCGACCGTGTTGCCGTTGTCGAGGGTTATAGATACTACGTCAGTCATTGTTGCAATATAACGAAAGGAGACGTTGTTTTATTGCTTGGCGTATTTGTGGCGTATAATATAGACCTTGTTGATTGCCATTTCTGTCTGGTTGGGTCTTGAATTTGTCGCAAAAGCGTTCAATATCTTTCTTATTGTCTCCAATCGACATATCGCTGCCCTGAAACCATTGCAAATCTTCAATGATTAACTGCTTACGACTTCTCCCTTTTGAATTAACCCAACCTTCATTCTGTATAATGTCTTCTATTTTAAGCCAAGCACCTCGGTCATATTTGAATATGTTATTGTTGTCGGGAATGAAGTTGATCGATCCTTGAATCATTCTGTTTTTCTTCTTTGAAGGCTTAGTGATATCATCGATGAGACTTTTCCAGCCGTCTCTGCTTCTCCCGCTCAATTCTTTTACCATATCCCAATCTACGATATTTCTATCTCTTATTTCCCCAATATACCTGTCATGTTTTTTTCTATCGAATTTATCTGACGAGGTAATTTTTTGAATAATACTATCAACAACAGGATTGACATCTTTTTCTGGTCCACATATATCAGTTGGCGGATAGGGGGACGTTAAATTATCATTGTTTGGTGCAACTGCCTCTATGTTCAAATCTTTCCCGAACAGCTGCCCATAAAACTCTATATACACCTGCATTCCATAGACCTTGTCTTCAAATAAAATATCAACGAAATCGCGCGTCATATTAGCATATCCTGTCAATGCACCATACATCGCAAAGGCCAGACGATAATCACTCATACCCTTACGCTGCATAAAATTGAGCAACGCGTCCCATTCTTCACCACGAAGCACTACAGCTGCAACAGAACACAATGCTCCATTGTCCCACTTCACATCAAAGGCTTCTCCAGCGATATGTCTTCGTAGCTTGTTCAAGAACACCCTCTCTTGACTTTCTTTCCACGCCTCTCCAAGAAATTCTATTGCTGAATCCGTTATTCTATCGGCCAGTTCCATTTTGCTGTATTCTCCCAGAGGCGTGCAGGTATAATCCAACATTAGTGTATTCAGCCAGTGCCTAACTAATTCCGGATGATCCTGGACTTGAATGTTTACAACGTTGCTCCCGTCGGTAACTACCTCACAGTCTTCAGGCCTCAGCTTCTTCCCATTTCGCCTCATTGAATTGCAGAGCTTTTCTATTTCATTCTCAATCCACTCAATTGCAGGGTTTGATTCTCCTTGGTTATGAGGACTTATGAGGTACGGAAGATATGTGTTAAGTCTAAGATTGCCTATTGGGAGCCGAACTCCATGCTTCGACAATATTTGCGAGAGTTTTTGAACATTGATTTGCGCATCTGCCAAGTCTACATAAAGTGGTGTTAGATGGCTCCACTTGGTTGATAACTCACGCAAGGTGTTTTCTTTGGATGAAGAAAGGAATTTTTCTCCGCTCGAAATAATACCGGAGAATTCGTTCAACACCGCTTGCAGTATTTTTAGTTTCTCTACCTCAATCTCATTTGTAGAAAGCATTGCTCCTATGTAGTAGCCGAAAAGCAAGCCTTTTAAGCGATTCGACCTTTCGTCGAACAATATATTGTCGACAGGTTGTATTTTAGCCCCATCATATTGGATTGCAGAAAAATCATATTTGCCAATAGGTTTTTCTATACACATTCTGGGAATATATAAGGATGATAGTTTTACATCTAAACTATGATCCGACAACGATTCAGTCACTAGCCTGTCTTGCTCCGTAAAAAATATAAACCTACACGTGTATGGAGTTATGAATATCGTTCGGGGAGTAGCATAAAAGCCAGTGCCCATAGGAATGAGTTCAAGGTCATCCAGGCATACTTCTATTAGCATTGGGTGGTCCTCAATGTCAGATGCTGGACGTGTGAACCCCAATAACTGATCAGACAAAATGACTCTATCACTTTTTGGGCCATCGAATATGTCAACAAATCTTTTCAGCCCAAAACCCCGTTTAGAATAACAATACGCAGGTGATATGCTTTCCGAGGATACTACGTTATTGTAATTCAAAGATGATGTTGGTATATAGAATTTCTTTTCCATGGCGGAGCTTATTTTTCTTCGACAATAATATCTGTTGATGTGAGATAATCCTCCCTTGGAGCATTAGCAAATAGATCTGGCATACTGCCACTATACATCAAATAAAGATAATGATAGGTTCGTGTCATCGCTACATATAGTGCTGAACGATGTTGAATCACAGGAGGAAGCATGGGCACAAAAACAGTCTCAAATTGCAAACCCTTAGCACTATGATATGTCATTAGTTTAGGTAGTGTAGTATTGAAATTTAGTGTATCTATAGACCCACTGTTATTATTGTATCTTTTCTCTACATTTATATTGTTTTGTTCAAATAGTTTTGCAAGCCGTTCTACTGATTCACCATCCGGCATAAAGATTCCCACATCTGTAAAATTCCTGTCTTTTATTATTCTTACAATTGCTTCTATTTGTTTGTCTTCATTACTGTATTGCAACAAATAGGGCAGCTGGGGTTCCTTACTCTGGTAAATTGAAGGTACAAATGGAGGAAGGTTTGCTCCAATATACTGCGAAATTTTAGCCACGGCAAGAGGCAGCCTGTAATTTCTATATAACTCAAATGTCTTTGTTGTTTCTCTTTTGTGTGGAAATGCATATAAGATATCCTCCACTCGCATCGTATCTTTAAAATCTTTATATATTGACTGAGCAGAATCTCCAAAGAAAAAGAAATGCTTATTTGTTGAATCGATGAACTCTTTTATTTCGTCGTTAGTAAAATCTTGTATCTCATCCACGATTGTATAATCTGCAGACGGCATATCCAGTCGGTTTTTCCACCACCAATAATAGATAAAATTGTTGTTTAATCCTAATAATTCTCTTCCCGAACTCATATACCTACATAATGTTTTCGTATACACGATAATTTGGTAATTGTTACCTTTCTCCTTTTGGATACGTTGTGCTTTGATGAGTGCTAACACCGATTTCCCACTACCAGCACATCCTGTTACAATACATGATTTATCTAAAATTGCATTGAATACATGCAACTGATCATCATCCAAATCCGATTCCTTTACCATCCAATCTTTCTTGGACATATTATTTTAGTTTTTAGGGGTTATCATTTTCCAAGCCACTTTGCTGACATCGTTAAGCTTATGGCTATGTGTTATATGAATAGGTTGACTATATCCTTCATTTTGATGAATCAAACGGCAAGGGACGGCATGAATACCTGCATCCATCATGCGAGGCAACCACTCGTTTGAAACATCATTGTAGCTTGTAACATCCACCAACAACAATATGCCGTCTTGCTTTAGTTTTGGCATCAATGTCTTGACAACCTGCCCGTAGGCATTGTCTTTCTCAAATCGCTCCTTGGTGACAAATTCGCAGATAGCCTTGAATGAAATAACCATATCGAAATCAGTAGTAAGAACATTGTCAATCACAGACATATCATATAAATCTTGTACTACTACCGGAATTGGCTTTACTTTTACGTTAATACTACTCTGTTCCGAGAACTTCTTCAGCACAGCCTCACACAATCTGAGCGCGTGGAAATTTCCATCCAAGGCGTATACAGAAACGCTTTTAAGTTTTTCGTTATATTTCTTTAATTGTGAGATTAATCCCACTATTTCGCCGCCAGTTCCACATCCAAAATCCAAAAAGGACAAACATTCTTTCTCCAAAAGAGTTGATTTGCTTCCATAAAGATAATCGCCCATTATGCAGCTTGCCTCAGCATAACTCCGCGGGAAATATGTGCCAAGATAATTGAGAACATCGCTCTTGTCCCAATCTATGACAGTCATATCAGCATTAGACCGGCAGTATTTGGCTCCCAGTTCTCCGAAGATATAATCATCAAGCCACTTGGGCAATGTGACATATGTTTCCATTCATCTGTTATTATGTCCGACCCTCCAACGGAGTGTTAATCATAAAAATAGAAAAGGCATGAGGTTATGTGCTCATGTCCGTCTTGATAGAGGTATCGCCAAACACCTTTGAGGAAACGGGGTCTCGTGGAACATATCTCACGCCTGACGATATGCTACAGGTTTAGCATATGCAATCAAGCGAAAGCATAAATGCTCAATCCCTCCTCGTGAAATTTGGCGAATTCCTATCAAAGGACAATATCGCAATGCTTTTCTTGTTTATTGCTTTCTCTCTCGAAAGCGAGTGCAAAATTACGAAGAAAAATCCATACGGCAAAATTTTTCTTTGCCAGCTTGTAAGAAAAGTGTATCTTTGCAGTCGGAAAATATGTGATGTATGGCTTCGGAAAATGATAAAAGGAAATGGCGGCCAGTCGACCCCACGCGGCACCACCGCGAGAACGGATGGGACTACCGCGGCCGCGCCATCTACCACTTCACCCTTGTGGTGGAGGGGCGTTACCCTCTGTTCGGGACGCTGGCGGGCGACAGTGCCGAGACGGCATTCGTCAGGCTGAACCCCTTCGGCTACCGCGTGTACAGGATGCTGAGTGGGCTGGCGCAGTTCTATGCAGGGAAGGGGTTCGCGCTGAAGGTGCTGGCGCAGAAGGTGATGCCCGACCATGTGCACCTGGTGATCCAGGTGCTGGAGCCGCTGCCCCGGAGCATCGGGGCGGTGGTGCGGGGCTTTAAGAGCGGGTGCACTATGGTTTATAGGCGGGAGTTCCTTGGCGGCGGCGAGAACGCCGCCGGGGTGCACGGAGGCTTTGGGGCCGGGGGGCGCGGAGGATTGGAAGGCGGGGTGCACGGAGAAGGCGCGGGGCCTGGGGTGTACGGGGGCTTGGGCGGCGGTTGGATTGGCGGCGGCGAGAACGCCGCCGGGGTGCACGGAGGCTTTGGGGCCGAGGTGCACGGAGAAGGCGCGGGGCCTGGGGGGCGCGGAGGAGAAGCGGGGAGCGGGGTGCACGGGGGCTTTGGGGCTGGAGGGCGCGGAGAAGGCGCAGGGGCTGGGGTGCATGGGGGCATGGACGGCGGGGCGCATGGGGGAGAGGCGGAGGCTCTTGTGCAGTTTGGCCGCATTTTTGCGGCCAGGGGGAGCATCTGGCAACAGGACCCGGCCTACTACCACGAGCGTATCCTCCATGCGCCCGGGCAGTTGCGCCGGATGATAGACTATGTCAAGGACAACCCGCGCCGCCTCTGGCTCAAAAGACACAACCCCGACCTTTTCCGGCTGCATCGCAGGACCGACGTCGGCGGCCTGCAGTTCACCTCGCTGGGCAACCATTTCCTCCTCGAATGGCCCGACCGGCAGATGGTGGAGATGTCGCGCAGCGCCACCGACGGGCAGATACAGGAGCGGCTGCAGCAGGTGCTGGCGGCGGCGCACAACGGAGCCATCACCTATACCGCCGCCATCAGCAAAGGCGAGAAGCTCATCGCCCGCACTTTGCGCGAGCAGGGCTATCCGCTGGTGGTGCTGCTCAACGACGGCTTCCCCGCGGAGGGCTCCCGGCATGAGCATTTCTACAAACCCGGCGGCGTCTATTTCGAGGCTTGTTCGAAGGGGCAGCTGCTGCTATTGGAGCCCACGGAACAGGCGTTCCACGATGCCGCCATACAGGCCGCGGTGGAGGAGACGCTGCGCAGAAAGGCGGAGGCCCGCCGTCGCGCCTATGAGCCCATCCCGACGACGGCCTCGCGCTACCGCTTCGTGGCCCTCAACGAAATGGCACGCCGGTTGTCCCGATGAGCCGTCAGCCCAGCAGCTTGCCGAGTTGCTTGTCGGATGCCTCGGGCAGCAGGGAGCGTAGGTGGGCCAGCAGGCGGGCGTAGCTCTCTTCGGGCGTGCGGTCGCAGCGGCAGGCGTCGCGGCCGAAGCGTTGCTCGGGTGTGGTGAGCAGGGCCCAGCCCCAGCCGTAGCGGTTGCCGTGGCGGTCGGTAGGGTAGACGAAGTCCTCCGTCACCACGCGGCAGGCCGATTGAAGGCGCGTGATGTAGCCGTCGAAACGGCTGCGCATCTTCGCCCCGTCGAAGCCGCAGGCGGCGCGCAACTCCCTGGTTATCATGCTACCGTTGGTCTGTAGGATTTCCAATATGATGCCCTCGATACTCTCCTCGTCGGGCAGTGGATGGCGGCTGCGTCGGTAGTTGCAGAGGTCGGGCCACCACTCCATGGAGACAAACCCGGCCTTGCCGCCGAAGAACTTGCCGTAGGCGAAGCGCCCCTCAGTAACGGCCGGCCCCTTCCAGTCCCACAGCGGCCAGTCCCAGCTGCCGTCGTCGAGCAGGCGGTAGCGGCAGTCGGGTGCCACCAGCTCGTCGGCCGAGTAACCCGGCACCGAGCCCGCCAGCAGCGGCAGCAGCCCCAGGCGCTCCACGGCGTCCATCAGCTCCGAGCAATCATGTATCTCAATCTTCATAATACCCCCTAACGCAGGGGGTGTTTTTTTATTGCCCAAGGGATGCCTAAGAGAGTAAAAAGAGGAGCAAAACCTATAGCTTATAGCGTACTGTCAACCAGCTTGTTGCATACGGCTGATTTTCGCCCGTTTTTCAGTTTTTGTTCGAAAAAAATGCATGCGGAACCGAGCGGTTCCGGGGCGTATGTTTTTTTGTTTGTGCACATACTAAAACGGGCGTCCGCGCGTTTTGTGGAGCAAACATGAATTGCAATATGATACTTCTAGACGAGAAAGCCCCCGCCCTCATAGCCGCAGCGGCTGCCAACGACCCCGTGGCGGCGGCGCCCGTGCCCGCAGACCTGCAGGCCACCGACAGCATCACCCGCGCCCTGGGCGACAGCCTCAAGAATATGTCCGCCTCCGACCTCAAGGCGGTGGTTACCGGCGAGAACACCTTCATCCGCGACGCCCTCCACGAACTGATGGAGCTCACCGTGGCCTTCCTGCCCAAACTGCTTATCGCCATCGTCATATTGTGGCTCGGCATGCGTTTGGTCAAGATGCTCAAACGCCTCATCATCAAGGCGCTTGAGAAAAAGAACGCCGAGCCCTCGCTCACCACCTTCCTCGGTTCGCTGATCGATGTGCTCTTCAAGGCGATGGTCATCATAATGGCCATGGACGTCATCGGCATCAAGGCCACCTCGTTCATCGCCCTGCTGGGTGCCATGGGCCTGGCCATAGGCATGGCGCTGCAGGGCACGTTACAAAACTTCGCCGGCGGCGTCATCATCCTGCTGATGAAGCCGTTCAAGGTGGACGACTACATCGAGTGCGGCGAATATAAAGGCTATATCAAGGAGATCCGCATCTTCCACACCATCATGCGCCCCTTCAACGGCCGCACGGTCATCATCCCCAACAGCGAGCTGGCCACCAAGAGCCTCATCAACCACACCAAGGAGCCGCAGATACGCCTCGACATCGTGGCCTCGGTGGCCTATGGCACCGACCTGGCCAAGGCCAAGGCCGTGCTGTGGGAGGTGGTCAAGGCCGAGCCGCTCATCAAGTGGGACTACAAGGAACCCGTCATCGCCGTCAGCGAACTCAACTCCTCGTCGGTCGACCTCACGCTCTGGCTCTGGACCACCGTGGAGGACTACTGGACCGTATGGAAGTCCATCCGCGAGGACATCTACATCGCCTTCAACAACGCCGGCGTCGAGATACCGTTCCCGCAGGTTACGGTCCACAACCGCATCGACTCCGACCGCGCCCACATGGCGCTGCGCACCGACCACCAGCACCTGCCCACCTCCGAAAACGAGCACCTCGGCACGGGAAACTAAAACCTGAATTCACGTAACATGCGCACACGAGCCTTTGCCTGCCTGATTGTCGGCTTCTTTATGTATGCCTTCAGCCCTGCCGCCGCGGCGCAGCAGGAACTCTCCGTCTCCGCCACGGCCAGCGTCCTCACCTGCGGGCCGGGCAACGATTTCTACACCACCTTCGGCCACACCGCCATCCGCATCACCGACCCCGAACTAGGCATCGACTACGTCTACAACTACGGCACCTTCGACTTCAACACCCCCAACTTCTACTGGAAGTTCATGCGCGGCCAGTTGGATTACAAGCTGGCCCGCACCTCCTTCGAGCGTTTTATTGAGGAATACCGGTTCGAGGGGCGTGCCGTATGGGAGCAGCCGCTCTGTTTCGAGTACGGCCAGCTGCAGAACCTCTACATCCTCTTGGAGACCAATCTGCTGCCCGAGTACCGCTATTACAAGTATGATTTCTTCCGCGACAACTGCGCCACCCGTCCCCGCGATGTGATATACAGCGCCTGGGCCATGGACACCCTGCTCCAGCGCCAGGCGCCCATGCGCAGCTATCGCCGTCTGGTGGCCGACAACTTGAGGGACACCCTCGAGTGGTGGCGCCTCGGCATCGACCTCCTTTTCGGCCTGCCTGCCGACCACCGCTGCACGGCTCCCGAGCGTATGTTCCTGCCGATGGAGCTGATGGCCGAGTACGCCGCGACCGGTGTGTCCGGCATCTGGGCAGGCCACGGCTTGGTGGATGAGCCACAGCTGCTGCTGGCTGACAGCCGCGCCCCCATTGGCCGCAGCTTCCCGCCGGAGGCCGCCTTCGGCATGCTGCTTGCCGTATTGTCGCTACTGACTGCCGTCAGCCGTAGGTCGCAGGGTGTCGGCACGGCGCTCCGCATTGTCAACCGTGTGCTCTTTGTGGTGGCAGGTTTGATAGGGCTCTTCCTATGCTTCATGTGGTTCGGCACCGACCACTATTGCACCAAGTGGAACCTCAACATCCTTTGGGCGTCGCCGCTGCTCATACTGGTTGCCATCCGCATGGAACGTAGCCCGCGCTGGGCGTTGTGGCTGCAGCTGGCATGCTTCGTCGCGGCCGCTGTGTGGGTGGTCGTGTGCGGATTGGCTCCCGCGGTGCTGCTTATTATCATCATCCTTGCCCTGCCGCTGGGACGGCTGTTGGTGAGCCGTAAAGGGGCATAGCGGGTCAGGGGCGTAGCAGTTTCTCCACCACCTGTTGGGGTGTTATTGCCCGCAGGCAGCGGTAGTCGCCATAGCGGCAGCGCTTCTGTCCAAAAGCGGAGCAGGGCTGGCACTTGAGGTCGGCGCAGAGGGCGTTGGCGCGGTCTTGTCCATAGCCATAGAAACCGAAGTCGGGATGCGTGGCTCCCCAGATGCTTATTACCGGTGTTCCCAATACGCTGGCGAAGTGCATGTTGGCGCTGTCCATGGAGACCATGACGGAAAGCGAGCGTATGATGTCGAGCTCCTCGCGGAAAGTGTGCCGGCCCGCCAGCGACACTATGTTCTTGTGCTGTGCGGCCAGGCTTTCCAACTGCTGTGCTTCCTCCTTGCTGCCGAACAGCAGCACCTGGCGTCCACTTTCGGCAAGCATCAGGGCCAGTTTGGCGGTATTCTCCCATGGCCATATCTTGCCCTCGTGCTGCGCGAAGGGGGCGATGCCGATGGGGAGGTCGGTGTTTGGGGTTCGGCGTTCAGGGGTTGGGATGGGGGTGGTGTTGAGAATACCCAGTTTTCTAAATACATCGGCGTAACGCTGCCATTGCGGGCGGCGGGGTGTGGTGCGCCAGTGGCGCAGCATGAGCCATCGCGAGAGACGTCCCTTGTGGATGCGGCGCACTTTCAGGGGATGCAGGTGCAGCAGTGCGTCCAGGCGTAGCAGCGCCAGGGCGCGCCCTACGCGGTTGATTTGGTGCAGGTCGGCGATGGCGTCGGCACCGACACTCTTCAGTTGGCGATAGATGGCCACTGCGCTCTGCTTCTTTTTCACGCCGAGGAAGGCCACGTTGGGCATAGCCTCGAATAGGGGTTCGAGCAGGGGAGGAGCGGCCACCGTGAACTGCACGTCGGGGTTGGCTGCGGCTGCGGCACGCAACACCGGGACGAGGATGGCCACGTCGCCCAGGGCAGACAGGCGTATGACCAGCAGGTGCTTCACTTTTTGTACAACGAGGGGTTGAGGCTGGGGTCGTTGTACATCTTCATCTGGCGGTAGAGGCGCATCATGCGGCGGCCGGCTCCGAGGTCGTCCAGCAGCTGGTCGATGGCGGTGGTGAGGTCGGCGCGCTGGGTGAGCAGGGTGTCGAGCTTGGCCTGGCACTTGGCGCGGTGCTCGTCGTCGCCGCGGTGGGCCTCGATGTCGAAGTGGTATACCTTCAGCGCCAGGATGGAGAGGCGGTCGACGGCCCAGGCGGGTGTCTCGGTATTGAGGCGGACGTCGGGCTGTGGAACGATGTCTTTAAATTGGGCGTAGTAGTGGTCGTCGATGCGTTCCACGAGGTCGGTGCGGTGCTGGTTGGAGCGGTCGATGCGGCGTTTGAGGGTGAGGGCGTAGGCGGGCTCCACGTCGTCGGGACGAATCAGGTCTTCAAGGTGCCATTGCACGGTGTCGACCCATGACTTTTCCCATAGCAACGCCTCGAATGTTCCAGCGCTATAGGGGTTGTTCTGCTCGGCATCTACCGAGTCAGTCTTATGGTATTCAATGACTTGTCTGTGGAACAAGTCGTACATTTCCATTGCTTTCATGATGCAAAGATACTATATTTTTAGAATTTGTGTCCGAGGGTGAGGTAGAAGGTGGGCTTGTCGAGGAGGTTGGAGTAACCGATATTGAAGCCAAGCGGGCCGAGGAAGGAGTCGAAGAAGTAGGCGGCCGAGGTGCCGAAGAGGTTGACGAGGTCCTCGGGCTGCTCGAAGTCGTCGAAGTGGCTGAACGAGGAGGCCATGGTGAAGCGTAGCTGTATGTAGTGGCTCTTGAGGAGGCGGTACTGCAGTTGGAGGCGCAGTGCCACGAGGTTGCGGTCGACATACTCGAGGTTGGTAACGCCGTCGAAGGGCAACTGGTGGTCGGTGCACATGGCGAACCATTCGGCGCCGAGGAGGGTGGCGAAGGGTACGGGCTGGTGGTCGCCGATGAAGAGGCGGCCGTATGCCATGGGCTGGAAGGTGAGGCGGCGGGCAAGCGGCAGGTTGACGCGCCAGAGTGCTTTGATGTCGTGCATGCCAGGGCCGCCGTCGTAGGTAAAGAGGTTGTCGGTGATGTAGGCGTAGTTAGCCTGGATAAGGGTGCCGGTGGAGGGGAAGTACCAGTGGTTCTCGCTGTTATGGGCGGCCTCGGCGTGGAGGCTGAAGAAGTGTCCGTCGGGCAGCTCGCCGAGGTTCATGCCTGGGCGGATGAGGGTCTGCTTGTCGTGTTGGTAGTATTCCCAGCGGAGGCCGGCGTGGAGCAGGTAGCGGCGGAAGTGCGAGTTGATGGGCAGCAGGTCGACGCGGTGGTGGTTGTAGCGTGTGTTGACCATGCGGAGCCCCTGGCGGTAGTAGTCGATGTTGTCGCGCAGGAAGGTGTAGGAGAGCGTGGGGCTGGTGATGCCGTTGGGGAAGATGGTATGGGCGGCATGCACTTTGAGGCGATTGCCGAGGCGTATGCTGGCGCTGAAGTCCATGGGCATGTGCCAGTGGAAGGGCAGCTGGACGCCGAACTGCAGGGCGCCGTTCTCCTCGTTGTCGAAGCGCAGGGCGGCACCGATGAGGCGCTCGTTGGTGAGCGGGGTGCCAGTCATGCGGCGGTGCTTCTCGACGGGCGGTATGGGGCGCCGGAGGGTGGCGGGACGGGCCGTGGAGTCGATGCCGTGTTTGCGGCGCAGGGCGATATGAGGGTGCTGATGGCGTCGGCGGTGAAGCTGGCGGCGCTGTAGCCGCGCACGTCGACCCGCAGCAGCAGGTCGGTGTGGTTGACGTTGTACTGGTACTTGTTGCGGCAGTTGATGTCGACGACCTGCTCCAGGACGGTGGCCGTGTGGGTTATCTCGTCGGCGGTGAATCCCTCGCCCTGCACGGAGACACCGATGATGATGTCGGCACCCATCTCGCGGGCCACGTCGGCAGGGTAGTTGTTGCGCAGGCCGCCGTCGACCAGCAGTTTGTCGCCCATGCGCACCGGAGCGAATACGCCCGGGATGGACATCGAGGCGCGCATGGCCTGTTTGAGGTAGCCGTGGTGGAAGTCAATCTCGGTGTTGTCGATGATGTTGGTGGCCACGCAGGCGAAGGGGATGGGGAGGGAGTAGAACGAGATGGAGTCGAGGTAGCCGTAGAGGAGCTGCGTGAAGAGGCGGTCGAGGTTGATGCCGCGCACGAAGCCGCCGCCTTCATCTTTGGTGGAGAGGGCGTGCCAGAGGGCATAGGTGTTCTGCAGGCGGCGGTAGTCGATGTCGAGCACATTGGGGTCCACGCGATCGGTCAGCAGGGTAAGCCAGTCCTGCGCCCGCATGATGGAGTCCATTTCCTGCGGGGTCCAGCCGATGGAGTAGAGGGCGCCGACCAGCGAGCCCATGGAGGTGCCGCAGACGATGTCGATGGGTATGCCGGCCTCTTCGATGACTTTGAGGGCGCCGATGTGGGCGGCACCCTTGGCGCCGCCGCCGGAGAGTACGACGGCCACTTTGGGTCGCTGGTGGCTTTGGGCGCCGATGCTGCCGGCCATCATGAGGGCGGTGAGGAGGAGGAGTGTCTTTTTCATATCGGATGGGTCGATTTTCGTGTGGGTTTTCTAGGGGAATGGTAGGGGATCTCTAGGGGAATAGTTCGACTCTGGTAGCTTGTGGTAGGTTATTGTTCCAAATCGTTACACATGGTTTGGCCATAGATGTCTTTTCTCACCCGCAGCCCTTGCAGGAGGCCGCGGAGGAGGAGGTAGGCCATGAAGGCGGTCCAGAGGGTGTGGTTCCAGTTGGAGGTTGAAAGTTGAGAATTGAAGATTAAAAGGGCTTTGAGTCCGAAGTAGAGTGTGAAGAAGGCTGCGGTGGCGATGAACATGGCGTTGCGCATGGTGCGGCTGGCGGTGGCGCCTATGAAGATGCCGTCGAAGAGGAAAGCCGCGAAGCCGCACACCGGTATGACCAGCACCCAGAAGAGGTAGCGGCCGGTGGCGTCGATGATGGCCTGGTTGTCGGTGAAGAGGTGGAGGAAGGCGTCGCCGAAGAGGGCGTAGAGGAGGGTGAAGAGGGCGGTCAGCGCGAACCCCCAGAGGAGCAGCAGGCGCACCGAGAGGCGCAGGTTGCGCGGGTCGCGGGCGCCGATGTAGCGTCCCACCAGGCTCTCGCCGGCGTAGGCGAAGCCGTCCATGATGTAGCTGAAGAGGGTGAAGAACTGCAGCAGCAGTGCGTCGACGGCCAGCACCTCGTCGCTAATGCGGCCGCTGGCGGCGGTGATGAAGGTGAAGACGGCCGAGAGGCAGACGGTGCGCAGGAAGATGTCCGTGTTCACCTTGAAAAAGCGGCGCATGTCCTGCCAGCGGAGAGCCTCTTTTATAATTGAAAATTGAAAATTGAAAATTGAGAGATTTCGGTCGTTTCTCATTTTACAGTGCAGGAAGAAAATGCCGAGGGCGAGGCCGGAGTACTGGGCGATGACGGTGCCGAGGGCCACGCCGGCGATGTCCCAGTGGAGCACCAGCACGAAGAGCAGCGAGGCCAGGATGTTGACACAGTTCAGCGCGATGGCAATCCACATCGGTGTCTTGGAGTCCTGCATGCCTATGAACCACCCTTTTATGGCGTAGAGCCCCAGGGTGGCCGGCGCGGCCCAGATGCGGATGAAGAAGTAGGTCAGCGCCATCTGCATCACCTCGCTCCCGCTCTCGAAAATGACGGGCACAAGCAGCGAGATGGGCCACTGCAAGGCAATGAGCGCCAAGGCGATGGCCAGCGCGATGGCGCAGGCGCGGATGAGGGTGTTCAGTGCCTCGTCCCACCGCTGCGCACCGTAGGCTTGGGCGGTGAAGCCGCTGGTGCCCATGCGCAGGAAACCGAAGTTCCAGTAGATGAGATTGAAGATGGAGGCGCCGATGGTGATGGCGCCGATGTGCGCAGCCGAGAGGTGCCCCACAATGGCCATGTCCACCATGCCCAGCAAGGGCACGGTGATGTTGGTAACGATGTTGGGCAGGGCCAGCCCCAGGATGCGCTTGTTCATCGGGCGTTACTGTATCTTGCAGCTGGCGCAGTTGAGCACGCGGCGCGAGTTCTTGTCGGAGAGGAATACCACGATGTGGCTGTTCTCGAGCACGATGTCGTCGGCCGGAGTGAAACTGAATGTGCCGCGCAGCAGGGTCTGGCCTGTGGGCAGGTCGGCGCCCCAGTAGGAGGTGATGACTTTGCGCAGCATGTGGTTGTGTGCATAGTCATCGATGGCCGCGGTACCGTCCAACTGGCGGTAGACGAGCGAGTCCTCTATGATTGCGGCGGTGAGGGTGAGGGGCGAGGCGGCATTTTGCAAGAGCTGTATGTCGGCGGTGATGTTCACGGAAGAGCCTTCGGCAGTGGCCTGCACGCTGATGGCGGCCTGGGGCGCGGCGGTCAGGGTCTGGCCGATGACGGGAACGACGTTGGAGATGTCGCCCGTGTAAAGTTCCGTGCGGTTGAGGTGGGCGGAGGGGAGGTAGGTGATGCCGAAATGGTGGTCCCACGCCGTACCGCCGTCGGTGCGCATATCGGGACTGCCGGGGTAGGGGATGCCCTGTCCGGTGGGATGGTTGATGGAGACTACCACCAGGCGGTCGCCATATTGGTGGTGGGCCTCGTCGAGTGTGCGGTCGGCACCCGGGCAGTTGTTGCAGCGGGGGCCGGTGTATTTCTCGACGTAGGCGCGCTGTACGGCCTCGGGGGCTTGCGGCGCGGCGCTCCAACTCACCTGGGCACCGTCATATACGGTATATTCGTCGCTGTCTATCGTGTCGCAGGCGGCCAGCGTAAGGAACGCTGCTGCGAAAAGGAATGCTGTCTTTTTCATTGTCGAATGCTGTCTTTTTCTAGATTTTCTAGAATCTCTAGATTTTCTAGATTTAGAAACTTGTTGTTAAACTAAATGTCAATCCGTTGCTGGCAGGCACCTGGCGGCATACGCCGCCGATGCAGAGCAGACCCTCGCGCTGCTTGCCGTAGCCCAGCTGGAAGCGCGTGGCGCCGCGGGTGTAGCCGCAGGAGAGGTTGTAGTAGTTGCCGGTGCCGTCGTTGTAGGCGTACTGGTCGCTGAGCGAGAGGAACCAGTGGGTGCCGATGTTCCACTCCACCAGCCCCATCACCCAGTCGCCGGCGCGGCGGTCGTCGTGGCCGGCGGCGGGGTCGTAGTGGCTGTCGCTGCCCATCCACTCGGCCTCGAAGCGCAGGGCGTGCTTCTTGCTGACCTTCCACGAGAGGTCGGCCACCACGATGTGGTTGTGGTAGAGGTCGGGCGTGTGGCCTTCCACCACGGGGTTGAAGACCTGGTAGGCGTAAGTGGCGGTGAGTTTGACGGACTTGGAGAGCTTCTTGCCCACCTCGAGCGAGATGTCGCCGTAGAGGAAGTCGCCCTTCGAGAAGGTCTCGGCGGTGTAGCCCTCGGTGCCGGCGAGGCCGATGAAGGTGGTGTCCAGCGCGGTAACGACCGACGAGTTGAGGTGCACGTCGGTGCCGTACTTGCCGCCTAATAGGGTGCCTTTCTTTATTTTGTACATCACATCGGCCTGCATGCCCTGCTCGCCGTTCACTTGCGTGGCGTAGGGGTACATGGCCAGGAAGGCGTAGGTGTGGTTCTTGGTGATGGCGGGCAGGTAGTTGATATAGAGCATCTCGCCGCTGAGCGAGCGCATGGACTTGTATCCCATGTTGTCGATGCGCTTGGCCTGGATGCCTGCCGAGAAGCCACGGGTGGAGTATCCGAGGTTGAGCATCAGGGCGTTGCCCGGGCGGTAGATGTAGCCGTTGATGGCATTGGGGTCCTGTCCTTTGCGGGCGTATTCGGCCTGCAGGCTCCATCCGCCGTAGCCCAGGTCGGCACGGAGGGAGGCGGCGCCGACGTTGAGCGGCAGGTTGAGGCGGTGCTCGGGGTTGGTCGACGAGGCAATCACCTGGTCGTCCTCATATTTGCTGACGAAACCCGCACCCAGCGTGGCGCGCAGCTTGCTGTCGGCCAGGGACTTGATGACGCTGTTGAGCCCCACTTCGGCATCCACGCCGCGCACCAGTCCGGGGCCGTAGTCCCAGAAGTGGCGCTGTTTGCCGGCCAGGGCCTTGAGGGTGATGCCGTCGGTGGGACGGTATTGGGCGCTCACACCGAAGAGGGCGTTGTCGATGCCCAGGTAGCGGTCCTCGTAGGTGCGCAGTATCATGCCCGAGCCGAACTGCTCGTAGAAGTGGCCCGCGGTAACGGTGAGGCGCTCGCCGCTGTACTTGACGAAGTAGTTGGCCACGCCCTGACCCTTCCATTGGGCGTCGAAGCCGAGGAGGGGGTTCTGGTACATTTCGAGGCGCAGGCCGGCGCTGAAGTCGCCATTGGTGTAGAGCACGTCGGCACGTGCATTGAGCAGCAGGCGCTCGGGTACGTCCTCGGCGCCGATGACGCTGTCGGCACGGCTCATCTGGCCGTCCAATTGAACGTTGCCTGTTACGTGGCCGCCCAGGATTCCCTGCGCCGAGGCCGTGGCGGCCAGCGCGAGGGCGAGGGTGAGAGTGAGTGTTTTTCTTGTCATAGGGTTATCAAATTTCAGGGTGCAAAAATACGAATTTTAATCGGTTCCAAGGGAAAAAAGTGCAAATATAGTGCAAGTGTCTGTCTGCCAGCTTGCTGCATAATTGGCAAAAAAGACGCAAGAAGTCCGAAAAATGCCTCGAAATTGTCAATTTGCAATTTGCTGGTAATAAGTACTTTGTAGGCTTCCCCTTTTTCTCCTCTTCTTCCCCTCTTCGTACCCTCTTTTTACTCCTTTGGGGAATGGTATGCCGGTGGGGAAAAAATAATTTTGCCGTGTCGGGGAATTGTAGTATCTTTGCAGCCGTAAAATGAGAAAGACGAATTATATGAAACGACTGATACTGGCTGCGGTGGCGATGCTTACGCTGACGGGCTGCTGGCGAACGGCGGCGGTTACGGAGCCCGCCATTGTGCCCGAACCGATGTTCATGGTGCAGAAGGAGGGTTCGTATGCCTTGGAGCGCCAGGTGGCGATTGCCGTCAGCGGGGTGGGGCAGAACTCGCCCACGGTGAAGTTTATCATGAAGTCGCTGCGCCACGCCCACATGCGCCCGTCGCTGGTGGCGCTGAGCGAAGAGAGCGACATCCTGCTGCGCCTCAACGATACGCTCAACCCCGAACTGGGCGACGAGGGCTACCTGCTCGAGGTGCGCAGCGACGGCGTTACCATGTCGGCCAACAGCGAGGTGGGGCTCCTCTACGCCTACCAGACGCTGATTCAGATGCTGCCGACCGATGTGCTGCACACCACTTACAAGACGGTGGTGCTGCCGGAGTGCACGGTGCTGGACCGACCGCGCTTTGCGTGGCGCGGGCTGCATGTGAACGTCAGCGGCTCGCCGATGCCTGTCAAGTCGCTCAAGCGCGTGGTCGACGCCATGCTGGCCTACAAGCTCAACCGCCTTTGCATCGACGGCAGCCGCTGGAACGAGGACAGCCTGCGGTGGGAGGTGGATTCGCTGGCGGTCTACAGCCCGGCCGAAGCCGAGGAGTTGACGGCCTATGCCGCCGACCTGGGCGTGGCCGTGCTGTGGGATTCGCTGCCACGGCTGGCCTACGACCTGAAGGAGGGCCTCGCCCTGGCCCTGAAGGGCGACGAGGTGGTGATGGAGCCGGTGGAGCACTGGGACTTTTCGTGCTACCAGGCCGACCCGCGCTACCAGCCCCAGGCCCATGAGGGTGTCATCACGCTGCGCCGTGCCTACCGTTTCGACCCGGCTCCCGTGGGGACCAACCGCCACACGGCGGCCAACGTCGTGGGGGGGCAGTGCCGCCTGCTGACCGACTGTGTGGTCGACCTTGGGCAGACCGAGTACATGCTCCTGCCGCGCATGCTGGCGGTGGCCGAGTGCCTGTGGTCGACGGCCGACAAACTCAGTTGGCCCAACTTCCGCAAGAAGGTGGAACTACAAAAGGAGCGCCTGCACACCAAGGGGTACAACTATTGCGAGGGCTCGTTCACCCCGCTGTTCAAGGCCACGCGGGTCGACGACCAGACGATGAATATCTCCATCGAGACCGAGGTGCCCAATACCTATATATTCTATTCGCTCGACAGCCTGGCGCCGACACGCTACAGCAACATCTACCTCGGCCCCATCAACCTGCAGCGCGGAACGCACATCAAGATACTGCCTGTGTACAAGGACATTGCAAGAGATTCTATATATGAATTTGTCATCAAATAACATAGAGCACCTGCTCACCACCAGCGACCCCGTGGCCATCGACGACCTCTTCGCCGAGGCATGTCGTGCACGCGACGAGGTCTATGGCCGCAAGGTGTTCATGCGTGGCCTGATAGAGGTAACCAGCCACTGCCGCAACAACTGCCTCTACTGCGGCCTGCGGCGCGATATGCGTTGCGCGCGCTACCGCCTTTCGAAGGAGCAGATACTCGACTGCTGCCGCACGGGCTATGAGCTGGGCTTCCGTACCTTTGTGATGCAGGGCGGCGAGGATGCCTGGATGACCGACGAGAGGGTGTGCGACATCGTGCGCTCGGTGAAACAGGAGTTCCCCGACTGCGCCATCACCCTCTCGCTCGGCGAGCGCGGCCGCGAGAGTTTCGCGCGCCTCAAAGAGGCCGGCGCCGACCGCTACCTGCTGCGCCACGAGACGGCCGACGCCGCGCACTACGCCCTGCTGCACCCCGCGGAGATGCGCTTTGAGCACCGCATGCAGTGTCTGCAGGATTTGCGCGACCTGGGCTTCCAGGTGGGCTGCGGATTTATGGTGGGGTCGCCCGGGCAGAGTATCGAGACGTTGAAGAAGGACCTGGCTTTTATCGATGAGTTCCGCCCCGAGATGGTGGGCATAGGCCCCTTTATACCGGCCGACGGCACTCCCTTCGGGCATGAGCCCGCCGGCAGCGTCGAGCTGACGCTCCGCCTGCTGGCCATCATCCGTGTGATGCACCCCCACGTGCTGCTGCCGGCCACCTCGGCCCTCGGCACCATGCACCCCCAGGGGCGCGAGCGCGCCATCGGCGCCGGAGCCAACGTGGTGATGCCCAACCTCTCGCCGCGCGACACCCGCGCCCTCTACAGCATATACAACAACAAACTCGCCACCGGCAGCGAGGCCGCCGAGAGCGCCGCCGACATCCGCGCCCGCATGGCCGCCATCGGAATGGAGGTGCCCACCGAACGGGGCGATTACCGAAAAACTGTTGTTTGATTGAAAGAATATTTCGGCCAGTTTGTTTTTTTTATGTATATTTGCAAAAGTATTATATTTGATTTTTCTTGATAAAGTATTAAAAACGAAGATGATGTCATGATAAGGTCTGTGTATTTTAAAAATTATAGGGCATTTAGAGAACAGGGGGAACTTCCATTAAGACCTATTACGTTGCTTTTGGGGCGCAATAGCAGCGGCAAGTCATCCCTGTGTCGTCTGGTGCAACTTATATCAGAAGCCATGAAAGTGAATGAGTGGCCATCGTTGGTTTTGCCGCAAGTTAGGTTGGCGTATCAAAATACAGATATTATATTTGGGCACTATCTTACGGATTTGATGATAGGCGCAAGTTTTGGAGATGGTATCGAAGTGGAGACTGAATATTATATTGATAAAGATACGAAGATGAAGGTGTCAGGACGTTGTGTAAGGGTGGGAGAGGTGCATGACAAGATGAGTGATTTGGATGCTTTAAAAGTCGATACAAGTGCCTTCTTGAATCAGGAAATGATAAAAAGATTGTCTGTGGACATCTCCAAGTTGAAGTTTGAGGTGGATTATATTTGCCCATTGAGAACTGTGGCCAAAGATGTCTATTATTCCTCGGACGCCAAGGGTGGCCTTTCCGTGAGCAGCGACGGAGCAAGTGCTTATCAAATGCTATTGGATTCTTATCTGGGAACGGATAGCCAACTGTTTCGCAAGGTTTCGGATTGGATGGCGAAGTATTTGGACGGGCAGCGCCTCGAAATAGAGAAATCCATAGATGACTACCGTTTTGTTATAGAACGAGGGAGATCCAAGGTGCGAATTCAAGAGGTTGGACAGGGCATCTCCCAGGTGTTGCCAATCATCGTTCAGACCTATGTACAAGAGAGTGAGCGTGTTGCCATCATAGAAGAGCCCGAACTTCATCTTCATCCGTCTGCCCAGATTCCTGTTATGGAGCGCATGGCAAGGACTGCAAAAGAGAGGAATTGTTGTTATGTCGTTGAAACGCACTCAGAGAACATGGTGTTGGCTGTCCGTCGTATGGTGTCACGTAAGGAATTGTCTCAAGATGATGTTTCGATAGTTTATGTGGATATGGACGAGGAAACAGGTATTGCCAGTGTTAAACCTATTGAAGTGAAGTCCGACGGTACATTGCCGTGGTGGCCGACAGGGGTTTTTAGCGAAGCATACGATTTGTTGAATGATATTTTAGGGTAAGGAGACGGATGATTTTTGTTCTTGACGATAAGACTTTTGATGGGTGGAGTGATATGGAGAAAACCATATTGATCCGAGAAATTCTTATACACAATCATTTTGTTGATTGTGGAAAGGATGTGCGTGGGAAAATAGTGGATTTGTTGGGAGAGCAAGCAAAAAAGCCGCAGCCATTCTCAATAACAGATGAACAACGAATGTTTTTGACAATAATCAAGACGAAGGATTATCGGTACAAGCAATTGGTGTCGCTGGCCAAAGAAAGGGCCCGCCTATTGATAGAGAATGGCCCATACGAGTGGAATGTGTACAAGACGATAGCGGAGGCATACACGAAAGATCCAGTGTATGGAAATGTTTTCGCCATGGTTGACAAAGCGGTCAAGAGGCACGACTTGCACTGTCTGCACGCAGGAGGCGTGTCTGTCTATCCGGCCTTGATTGAACTTGAAGAGAGGGAATGCTATAGGGATGGTGTGTTTGAGAAAAAACATGTCGTTATTTTTGACAGAGATACAGATGGCTTCAATAAATACAGCCAGGAACAGAATACGTTGTTGTTGAAACTATGTGGAAAGAAGTACGACCGCGTGAATCCACAGGAGGTCTATGCGTTAGACCAGCAACCGTACCGATGGCATGTGTGGTACAAGCGGGCGATAGAGAATTACTTCACAAACGACAGGTATAACGCATTGGGCGTGGATACGACGCAGGTTCCCGAACAACAACAAGAAAGAGACTATTGCAAAATGTCAGATGTGTTGATGGGCTACAGCAAGGGTATGATAGCAAAAATCTCGAAGGGGATGAAACGGGATGACTTTGAACGCTATTTGGCGAAGTTTGATGTTAATATAGAAGGAGAGAGACGTAGAATGTCCGAATTTCAGTTGTTGTTGTTGAAAATAACCAAAATTATTTGACAAATGGGAAATGGTGGTATAAACATCAAGCCAGACAGGGAATATTTCCGGGAGATTGTCGAAAAAGTTTCGGCGAGAAGGTACGCTGTCCCGGTCTTTCAACGCGACTTTGTCTGGGATCAACGGCAGATATTGGATTTCTTTGACAGTATAGTAAAGGGGTATCCTATCGGAACCATCTTGCTATGGAAGCCACCAACGGACGAGCCATACCGCTACAAGGATATTTTGACGGACAGGCCGGCAGAGGGGTCGAAGGTGGAGTATTACATTTTAGACGGAAGGCAACGCTTGACAACATTTTATGGGTGTGTTTCGCAAAACGAGAAAAAGCGCGAGGACTTTAGATTGTATTATGATTTGGAAAAGGAAAGTTTTGTCTACCTTCATGCGACCCCCAAGTTGTGGCAATGGCCGGTCAGTGATATTTATGATACACTCAGCCTGTTGAAGAGAGGCCAGGCAATGGTTGAGATGGATGATACCCAACTGTATATCGAAAGAGCCAGAAAGCTTAATTCAATCCTACAGCAGTATGTGGTGGGTGAGATTATTATGAATGATGGTACTTTAGAGGAGGCCAGAATGGCATTTACTAGGCTCAATTCCAAAGGTACGCCAATATCGGACTGGGAAATGCTGCAGGCACGGTCGTTCAAAAATGAGGATGATCAGGTATTGGGTGAGTTGTTGAACGAGATTAGATTGTCTTTGGAGCCATACGGCTTCCAAGAAATAAAAGAGGATGAAATCCTCAACTGCTGCTACCGATATGCAGGAAAGCGGTATATGGAAAAACTAAAAGATTTGGAAGGTATTGATATCAAGCCGTATCTGGAGGATGTGAAACGGGATTTGGGCTATGCTGCCCGCTTCTTGCATGATGATTGCCGGATACTTTCCAAAATATTGCTCCCGTATGCCAAGCAGGTGGTGCCGATTTGTTATTTCTTTAAACTCAATCCCAATCCATCGGCGGAGAAAAAGAAGGAATTGATTCGATGGATTTTCTACATGATCTATACACAGCAACTCAGTGGATCTCTGACCAATCTGCGTCTGATATTTGATAGGGTTGATAAGTTTTCGGAAGGAGCCAACTCTACTGCTTGGGATGATTACCAACCCGTTGCTCCTCCAAAGCTTGATTTCGCATTTGCAACGGGAAACGCTAAACCAAACTTTTTGTTAATAAGTCAGATACACCATAGATTAGGCAATACACATTGCTGTAATGAGCGATACGAAGGTAACTATACCATGGTTACCGGCAGTCCTGCGGGAGTAGCACCGTTAATTAATGAGGGTGATTTCAATACATTGAGAAGAGCGCTAAAGAGAGAAGAGGAGGTCGCACTTGAGAGATATTGTCTGAATAGTTACCTTGTTCAATTATTTAATGAGAGAAAATATAAGGAATTTTTGGAGAACAGGGAAGTTGTGCTCTGCAGATGCGAACGTGATTTTCTGGAGTGGTGTGGTATTTCTGTCAAAGAATAAAAGAGAGAATAGCATATAATGTAAAACAATAATAAACGAAAACACAATATGATAGCTAAAGAACTACTCAATCCCCGCAGCATCGTCATTTGCGGTGCTTCGTCCGACATTCACAAGCCCGGCGGCAAGTCGCTGAAGAACCTGCTCGACAGCCCCTTCAAGGGCGAGGTCTACGCCGTCAACCCCAAAGAAACCGAGGTGCAGGGCGTGAAGTGCTACGCCAAGGTCGAGGACCTGCCGCAGGTCGACTGCGCCATCCTTTGCATCGCCGCCAAATTCTGCGCCCAGACGGTCGACGTGCTGGCCAAGGAAAAAGGCTGCAAGGGCTTCATTATCGTCAGTGCAGGCTTCTCGGAGGAGAACCACGAAGGTGCCGAAATCGAGAAGCACATTGTGGAGACCATCAACTCGGTGGGCGGCTCGCTCATCGGCCCCAACTGCACCGGCTTCCTCAACACCAACTATGCCGGCTGCTTCGACGCCCCCATCCCTGCCCTCGACCCCAAGGGTGTGGACTTTATCACCGGCAGCGGCGCCACCGCCGTGTTCATCAAGGAGTACGGCATGACCAACGGTCTGAAGTTCAACAGCGTGTGGGCCGTGGGTAACAGCGCACAGCTGGGTATCGAGGACGTGCTGGAGCACCTCGACGAGACCTTCAACCCCGAGACCTCCTCGCATGTCATCATGCTCTATATGGAGAAGGTGGGCGACCCGCAGCGCCTGCTCAAGCACAGCCGCAGCCTCATCAACAAGGGCTGCCATATCGCCGCCATCAAGAGCGGTGGAAGTGCCGCCGGCAGCCGCGCCGCCAGCAGCCACACCGGCGCCCTGGCCACCAACGACGCCGCTGTCGACGCCCTCTTCCGCAAGGCCGGCATCGTGCGCTGCCAGAACCGCCAGGAGCTGACCACCGTCTGCGCCGTATTCATGCACCCCGAGCTGAAGGGCAAGCGTTGCGCCGTCATCACCCATGCCGGCGGCCCCGCCGTGATGCTCACCGACGTGCTCTCCAACGGCGGCATGGAGGTGCCCAGCCTGAAGGACCATCCCGCCAGCCCCGCCCTGCTGGAGAAGCTCTTCGGCGGCAGCTCCGTGGGCAACCCCATCGACTTCCTCGCCACCGGCACAGCCGAGCAGCTCGGATATATCATCGACACCGTCGAGAACGAGTATGACGACATCGACTTCTCGGTGGTCATCTTCGGCTCGCCCGGCCTCTTCTCCAACAAGGAGGTCTACGACCTGCTGGACCAGAAGATGAAGACCTGCAAGAAACCCATCTTCCCCGTGCTGCCCAGCATCATCAACGTCAAGGAAGAAATCGAGGAGTTCATCGCCAAGGGCCGCATCAACTTCCCCGAGGAGTGCGTGCTCGGCAACGCCATCTGCAAGGTGTACCACACCCCCAAGCCGCAGCCTGAGAAGGTGGAGCAGCCCGCCATCGACGTGGCCCGCATCCGCAAGACCATCGACCGCTGCAAAGACGGCTACATGGAGATCAGCGACTACAACGAGCTGCTCGACGCCGCCGGCATCAGCCGCAAGAAGAGTGTCGAGGTGAGCAAGAAGGAGGATGCCCTGGCCTTCGCCAAGGAGGTGGGCTGCTCGAAGGATGTGCCCCTCGTGATGAAGGTGGTAGGCCCGCTGCACAAGAGCGACGTGGGCGGCGTAACCCTCGGCGTGAAGGACCTCGACACCGTGGCCAAGGAGTTCGACCGCCTCATCGTCATCCCTGAGACCTATGCCGTGGAGATGTACCCCATGCTGGACGGTATCGACGTATACATCGGCGCCATCCGCGACGAGAAGTTCGGCCACCAGATATTCTTCGGCCTGGGCGGTATCTTTATCGAGGTGCTGAAGGATGTGCAGAGCGCCCTGGCTCCCATCACCGCTGCCGAAGCCAAGGAGATGCTCATGCAGCTCAAGGGTTACAAGATACTGGAAGGCGTGCGTGGCCAGGAGGGTGTCAACCTCGACCTCTATGCCGACCAGGTGGCCCGCGTCAGCGCCTTGGTGCAGGCTGCGCCCGAGATTGCCGAGATGGACCTCAACCCGCTGCTCGGCAACCCGCGCTACGTTACCGCCGTCGATGCCCGTATCCGTCTGGAGAAGTAGCGCTCCGGCAGGATAATCTACAACAGAGGGTCCCCCCAATGCATCGGGGGGACCCTCCTGTTTGTTGCGGATAGGGTCAGTATTGCTCCTTCTCGTTGGGGAAGTCGCCGGACTTTACGTCGGAGATGTAGTGGCGGATGGCGTTGGAGATGTCCTCGCCGAAGGTGCCGTAGGTGCGCAGGTAGCGGGGCTTGAACTGCTGGGTGATGCCGAGCATGTCCTGGAGGACGAGCACCTGCCCGTCGGTGTGGGGGCCGGCGCCGATGCCGATGGTGGGGATTTTGAGGGTGTCGGTAACCTGGGCGGCCAGTGCGGCGGGTATCTTCTCGATGACGATGGCGAAGCATCCGGCCTCCTGCAGGATGAGGGCGTCGCGCTGGAGGCGCTCGGCCTCCTCGTCTTCGGTGGCGCGGACGGCGTAGGTGCCGAACTTGTTGATGCTCTGCGGGGTGAGTCCGAGGTGCCCCATGACGGGTATGCCGGCGGAGAGGATGCGCTGGACGGACTCGAGGATTTCCTCGCCGCCTTCCATCTTGATGGCGTCGGCGCCGGTCTCTTTCATGATACGTATGGCAGAGGCGAGGGCCTGCTTGGAGTTGCCCTGGTAGGTGCCGAAGGGCATGTCGACCACCACCAGCGCGCGGCTGACGGCACGCACCACCGAGGTGGCGTAGATGATAATCTCGTCGAGGGTGATGGGGAGGGTGGTTTTGTGGCCCTGCATGACGTTGGCGGCGGAGTCGCCGACCAGGATGACGTCGATTTTGGCTGCTTCGACCAGCGAGGCCATCGAGTAGTCGTAGGCGGTGATCATGGCAATCTTCTTGTCATGCACCTTCATGTTCTGCAGCACTTTGGTGGTAACTTTCGTTACGTCGGTCTGTAAGTATCCCATTGGGAAATTGAAAATTGAGAGTTGGAAATTGAAACTTGTAACTTAATCTATAATCTCGTCGGGGTTTTCCGGCCGGCGCCCCTCGGTGGCGGGCGTGAAGTCCTCCTCCTGTTCGGGGGCGATGCGGAAGAGGGCGCGGAAGGGTTTCTTCAGCTCGTAGTCGCCACGTTTGTCGACACGGTAGGGCACGTAGTGGCGCTTGCCCACGGTGAAGGCCGATGCCTCGGTGGGGCTGTCGGTGGGGTAGAAGTATTTCTTCAGCTCGTCCTCCTGGATGCGCTTGCCGAGGTAGATGGTGTCGAGCTGCGACACGTTGAGGGGCGCCTGCAGCATGAGGGCGCCTTTGCCGGGCATCTTGCGGGTGGGCAGTGCCTTGTATTCGATGCCGCGCGAGGTCTTCACCTTGGCGAAGAAGCGCAGCTTGGCGTCGATCATCTCCTGTGTGGCGGGGACGCGGACGTAGATGGAGTCCTTTTGGTCGACCTCGCACTCGCCGGGCTGGCGCGAGAAGTTGCTGGTGATGACGATGTATCCGGCGTTGACCAGCACCTGCTTGGCGTGGGGTATGAGGCGGTATTGCTCCACGATTTCGCGGTAGCCGAGGTGGTCGTCGATTTTCACTCGGATGTCCTCCGGGCAGGTGTCCTTGGTGCCTTCGAGGGTGTAGACCGAGCCGCGGGCGAGGAAGAGCTGGGCGTAGTAGCCGCGCACCAGGCTGTCCTCCGAGGGGGTGAAGCATCCGCGGGCGGTGCCGAGGCACTCGTCGGGGTCGTGGCGGAAGGTTACGAGGACGGTGTTGCGCAGGGGGATGCTTTTGTTGAGCAGCTGGCGCGCCTCGGGCAGCTGGGCGCAGTCGTAGACCTCGGTGGCCACGGGAACCTCGTAGCGCAGCACCTCGGTGGTGTCGCCGTGGCACGAGCAGTGGATCGGGTTGCGGGCGTAGCGGATGGGGAAGGGGGCGCGGCAGCGGCTGGAGAAGTACTTCAGCACGGCATCGGCGCGCTGGCGGCCCTGCTGCTCGTCGTCGCCGGCATAGCTCTCGACGAGCATCGTGTAGTAGCGCGGGTTTTCGAGGTCGAAGGCGATGCGATAGGCCGAGTCCAGCAGGTCGAGGTCGGCCTCGCGGTAGGTGGTTTCGTCGCCGTCGTAGGTGAGCAGCAGGCAGAAACGCTCGGGATTGACGAGGGCTTTCTGCAGGTTTTTGACGGGTTTGGCGCTCGGAATGTACAGCCCCGACTGGGCCCGCAGGCCGATTGCAGCGGCCAACAGCAGCGCCAACACCGCGGCTGCACGCCGCAGCGCGCTGACACTCACTCTATTGCACAGTATACTATACATATATACAGGTACCACAATTAAAATGCAAAAGTAAACAAAAAAACTGACTCCGCGAAAAAAAAATGACACTTTTTGTTGCTACATAAACGGCTGATTTCCAGCGAACGGTAGGCTATAGGTTTTGCCCCTCTTAATACTTCCTAGGGGAACGCGTGCAATAATCTGCCGGGGTCGGCGTTATCTCTTTAGGTCGGCGAATTAAGACTGGGTAGGTCGGCGAATTTTGCTAATTAGGCGAATTAATTTAATGCGCAGTAAATCAAGTAAATTCGTAAAATTCGCATAATTCGCCGACAGAAAGAAAATAAGCAGTTCGGCGAATTTTGCTAATTAAGCGAAATAATTTAATGCGCAGTAAATCAACATAATTCGCATAATTCGTTTAATTCGCCGACAGAAAAAATAAGCAGTAAGATGGCGAAATTGGATATGGGCATACTGGGCGGCTTCAGCGGCCGCGTGGGCACCGTGGTGGGGTATCACCGGCGCGGGGCCTGGTTCGTGCGTGCCTATCAGCCGCATATAAAGGACAGAAAATCAGCGGCGCAGCTGGAGCAGCGGTCGCGCTTCAAGGCGATGATACAGTTCGCCTCGCCGGCCACGCCGGTGCTGCGCGTGGGGCTGCGCAGGGTGGCCGCCGACTGGCAGATTACCGAAGGGAATGTTTTCTTGAAAATCAACAAGGAGTGTTTTCCTAGAGAATCTAGAAATTCTAGAGCCATTGACTATCCCAGCCTGCAGTT
This sequence comes from uncultured Bacteroidales bacterium, assembly GCA_900315935.1. GTDB lineage: Bacteria > Bacteroidota > Bacteroidia > Bacteroidales > P3 > Colimorpha. Next base: position 71,734 of record ONBB01000002.1, on the reverse strand, counting down.
CTCGCGGGGGTCGCTGGCAGCGCCTGCGGCGCTGCAATATGCTGTGGACGAGGGCGGTGCATTGACGGTGCGGTGGTCGGCCAGGGGGGGGCGGCTCACGGACCGCATACATATTTATATATACTGCCCGGCGGCCATGACAGGTATCGCCCTGCAGGGCGAGCGCGGACGGCACGGATTGCAAGCGCTTTTGCCACAGGACTTTGTCAGTGCCGACCTGCACCTGTGGGCCCTCGCCGAGGGGGCGAATGGCGAGGTGTCGGAGACGGCCTATGCAAAACACGCTTCCATGGCATGGCGGGACGGTGTCGATGCAGGGCAGTCCCCGGCTGGGATGGCAGAAACGGGGATGCTGGAGGCTTCGGCTAGAGCCCGAAATCCTCTTTCAGCCGCAGGGCGAACAGGTGCGCCCCCTGGCGATTGAGGTGGTTCCAGTTGTAGTAAAGGCTGTCGTCGCGGAAATCGGGATGGTCGATATAGTCGTAGTATTCAATTGAATAACTTCCGTTCAGGAGCGCCTGTGCTTTGGTAATGACGGCGTGAAGGCTGTCATGGCTGGCCGGTGGCATGTTGGAAATGAATTCGCTGCTGTAGGGTGTGGTGAGCACAATGAAGCGGATGCCGTTGTCGCGGCAGATGGTTGCGAGTTGGGCCAGTTGCGAGGCGACGGAGTCGGCGTGTTTTTGCTCGTAGTTGGGAATCATCAGGATGCCTTCGGGATGGCCGTCGAGCGGGAGGAAGCCGAGCGAGTCGACGGTAACATCGACCACATAGCGTCCGATACGAGGCAGGGTTGTGCCCGGCAAGGTCATGGAGGCGGCCGCTTGAGGCGGAGGGGGTAGTTGGGTGGTGATATAGTATTCGAGGGCGAAACTTTCTGTGAGCGAGCGGTTTCCGTCGAGTCTTCCGAGGTCGGAGATGCAATGCAGAAGCGGATAGAAAACGGTCTTGAGGTTGGGCATCCTGGGGATGTATCGCTCGGCCATCTTGATGTCGTACCAAATGATCCGACCGCCCGAAGCTGCCAGAAAGAGGCTGTCGCCAAGCACATTGGGGTCTACACCGCTTTCGAAGACCGAGTTGCCAAGAAAGAGCGTCTTGATGTCGGAGGCGTGGGTTTCAAGGTAGTGGCACTTGTAGGACTTGTTCTCGAAGTATGGCGGCGGCGAGGGCAGGAGCAGCCACAGCAGTATAGCAGAGGCCAGCACCAGCAGAGAATCCCTGAGAAAGAGCTTCATGGCGAATATGCGTTGTTTTTATTTTTGCAGCAGGTCGGTGATAATCTGGTCGGTGGAGATGCCTTCGGCTTCGGCGAAGTAGTTGCGGACGAGGCGGTGGCGGAGCACGTTGTGGGCCACGGCGCGGACGTCCTCGGCGTCGGGCGAGTACTTGCCGTGCAGGGCGGCATAGGTGCGGGCGCCGACGATGAGGTACTGCGAGGCGCGCGGGCCGGCACCCCATGAGATATACTTTTGGGAATTTTGAATTTTGAATTTTGAATTTTGAATTTCTTGTCCATCGACCTGCACGGGGCGGGTGGCGGCGACTAGGCGGACGGCGTATTCGACCACGTTGTCGGCCACGGGCATGCGGCGTATGGCCTCCTGGAAGGCGATGATGTCGTCGGCCGAGAGGATGCGCTGCACCTGGGCGGTGGGGGCCACGGTGGTCTGCTTGACGATGGAGACCTCTTCGTCGAAGGAGGGGTAGTCGAGCCGGACGTTGAACATGAAGCGGTCGAGCTGTGCCTCGGGCAGGGGGTAGGTGCCTTCCTGCTCGATGGGGTTCTGTGTGGCCAGCACGAAGAAGGGTGAGGGGAGGGGATAGGAGGTGCCGCTGACGGTTACGCGGCGTTCCTGCATGGCTTCGAGCAGGGCGGCCTGGGTCTTGGGCGGCGTGCGGTTGATTTCGTCGGCCAGCACGATGCCGGCGAAGACGGGACCCTGTATGAACTTGAAGTTGCGCTCGCGGTCGAGGATTTCGGAGCCGGTGATGTCGGACGGCATGAGGTCGGGCGTGAACTGTATGCGGCTGAAGGAGAGGCCGAGGGTCTGGGCCAGGGTGTTGACCATGAGGGTCTTGGCCAGGCCGGGCACGCCGAGCAGCAGGCAGTGGCCGCCGGAGAAGACGGAGAGGAGGAGGGAGTCGACGGCCTCGTGCTGGCCGACGATGACTTTGGCGATTTCCTGCTTGAGGGCGGTGTATTTTTCGACCAGGAGGTCGAGTTGCTGTTTGTCTGACATTTACTGGATGTTTTTGAAGACGCAGTCTTTGTATGGGTCGGCGAGGTGGATGTAGGTGTTCGAGAGCTGGCGCTTGGCCCACTTCTGGAGGTGTCGCTGCTTGGCGGCGGCGAGGGCGGCGTTCATGATGTTGTCGTAGTCGTCGGTGAGGTTGGCCTTGTGGGCGGGATGCTTTTTGTTGAGGCGCACGATGCGGTAGGCGTCGCGGTTCTCGTCGGTCTTGGCGGGCACGGCGTTGCTGATGCGCCCCTCGTCCATGCCGGCGATGCCGACATTGTAGTAGAGCTCGTCGATGAGGGTCTTGTCGAGGCGGCCGCTGCCGTCGTTGGGGTTGGTGACGGTGCCGCCCTGCTTGGCGTTGGCGGCGGTGCTGTGGAGTCGTGCGGCCTCCTCGAAGGAGATGCTGCCGTTGCGGATTTCGGCCGCGAGGCTGTCGAGCTTGACGCGGGCGCGCAGCAGGTCGTCGGACGACACCTTGGGTACCAGCAGTATGTGGCGCGCGTTGAGCATGTTGCCGCGGCGCTCGATGAGCTGGATGATGTGGAAGCCGAACTTGGTCTCGACGATGGGCGACACCTCGCCGGGCTTGAGCGCGAAGGCGGCGGCCTCGAACTCGCCCACCATCTCGCCACGCGAGAAGAAGCCCAGCTCGCCGCCTTGCTTGGCGGAGCCGGGGTCCTGCGAGTAGAGGGTGGCCAGCATGGAGAATTTCTCGCCCTTGACGACGCGCTCGCGCAGGGAGGCGAGCTCGGCGCGCACGCGGTCGCGCTCGGCCTCGGTGATAGCAGGCTCGATGACAATCTCGGAGAGCTCGTAGCGCTCGGGCATCATGGGCAGGCTGTCGGCGGGCAGCGAGTGGAAGAACTCGGTAACCTCGGCCGGCGTAACCTTCACACCTTCGGTGAGTTGGTATTCCACGCGGCGGCTGAGGAGGTTGTTGCGTATCATGCGCTCGTACTGCTCCTTGAGCTCGTCGTAGGCGAAGCCCGTGGCCTCGCGCAGGGCCTCCTTGGAGCCGTACTGGCGGAGGTCGTTCTTGAGGTAGTAGTCGACGTACTGCTTCACGTCGTCGTCCGACACCTCGACACTGTCCACCTCGCCCTTGTGGATCATCAGCTGGGCGAGCACCAGGTTCTCGAGGATGGCGCAGCGGGTCTCGGCCTCGTTGCCGACGCTCTGCTTGAGACGCATCTGGGCTACGGAGCGGTCGATGTCGGAATACTTGATGATGTTGCGCCCCACCACGGCGGCGACACCGTCGACGAGGGTGCCGTTCTGGGCGCTGGCGCCGGCGCTGGCGGCGAGCAGGAGGAGGGCGAGGATGGTTTTCTTCATATCAGTGTTATGTTAGATGTTCTTTTTTACATGGCCGCCACGCTCGGCCTCGGCCAAGAGGTCGGCATGGAGCCGGTCGATGATTTCGTTCTTGCGGCGGTTGAGGAGAATGGAGCGAATGTTGTCCTTCTGCAGCTCGAGGGGCGACTCGTCGTCGCTTACCTTGTAGTCGAGGATGCGGACGCAGTAGGCCAGCGAGTCGTCGGTGAGGTTGACGGTGCGGTTCTGGCGTAGGAAGAGCTGCTCGTTGTAGGTGGTGATGGGCACGGCGCTCTGCAGGGCGTAGAAGGGCAGCCAGACGGTGGCGTCGTAGTAGCCCTTCAGGCCGTGGTGCGAGGCGGTCTCCTCGAGCTCCACCACGTCGCGCTCGGCAAAGGCCGGCCGCGAGACGATGGAGCGCACCTTGGCCAGGGCGGGCGACTTGCGGGGCACTGTAACGTAGACCGCCTTGACGATGCTGGCCTTCAGTCGGAAGTCGGAGCGGTGGTCGTCGTAGTACTGGCGGATCTGGGCGGCGGTAACATGGGTGTCCAGCAGCTGGTCCACAATCTGGCGCTCGTAGGCGTAGGTCAGCAGGCTGTTGCGGTAGTCCTGCAGCTCGCGGGTGAAGTCGGCCTCGACATTCTTCTCGGCCTTGGTCAGCAGGACGGCCTGTCGCACCCACTGGTCGACGTAGTTGGCCACCACCAGGGCGCTGTCCTCGGGAGCCATCCCCTCGGGCACAAGCCCCTTGAGGTCGGACATGTGCAACTCGCGGCCGTAGACGCTGGCCACCACGGGCGACGCCTCCGGCTGGCGCGAGCAGGAACCGAACGCGAGCAGAAGCAGCAGGCTAGTAGCTAATCTTGCGGACGGCATCGTAGTTGATAGAGACGTTGTATTTGCTGCGGAGCTCTTTCATCAGTTTCTGCTCCACCTCGTTCTGCCAGGCGTTGAGGTAGTAGCCGCGGGCTTCCATCTGCTCCTTGAGCATGGGAGGCAGCACCTCCTCGACCACCATCACGCGGTAGCCTTTGCCCTCGGGCACACAGTAGACGCCTTGAGCCCACTGGTCGTCGGTGAGCAGCTCCTGTCGGGTCTGCTCCACCACGTCGAGCGTGTGGCTGACGGGCTCCTGGCCGGTACAAGCCTTGTTGTCCACCTTGGCCAGCAGGGCCTCCTTGATTTCGCGGGAGGATTTGTTTTTCTTAGCGAGCTTGCGGACCAGCTTGACGGCCTTGTCGGAGCGGAGGCAGTCGGAGGAGGCCACATGGAACGACAATACGCGCGCACGTGTACGCCAAAAATAAATGGAGTCTTCGGGCAGGTCCATGCGCTTGGTGCGGCTCTCGCGGGCATAGAAGTCGGCGAAACCCACCGTGTCGTAGATGGCCTTGGACCAGATCATCTTGTCGTTGTAGTTGAAAATCATGAGGCCGTTGCGGTAGTCCTCCACCAGGTCGGCGAAATCGGGGTTCTCAATCTCGATCTGGGTGTCGGCATAGGCGATGGTAACGCTGTCGATGAACTGCTCATAGTATCGGCGCACCGCGTCGGCATAGGGTTCGTGGCGTGTGGGGCGTTGGTTGCGGCGGATAAAGCGTGCGAAGTCGAGGTTGTTGTAGTCTTGGGAAGGAGTGTGCACGAGTGGACGGAGGTCGTGGATTTGGTCGACTCTGAAGCGCCAGAGGTCGCGGAAGATGGAGTCGTTCATGAGCGACACCATCTCGTCGAGCGAAGCCTGCATCTGCACCGGCTGCTGTTTTTTGCGGCCCTTCTTGGCCGGTTGGGGCACGGGGGTAACGGTGTAGTCGATGATGCCGTACTTCTTGCGGGCGCTCTGGACGAAGGACTTGCGCGATTCTTCGCCGCGCGGGTCGCGGGAGAGGCGTTGTTTGTAGTAGGGAATCATGGATTGGAAGTCGGGGAGGGTGTCCTTCTTGACGAGGCGTATGATATGCCAGCCGTAGCGCGTGAGGAAGGGCTTGGAAATCTCGCCCTCGCGGAGGTTGCTGAGGGTCTTGATGTATTCGTGCGGAAGCTGGTTGAGCGGGGCGTCGTTGATGTAGCCGCCGGACATAGAGGTGGTGTGGTCGTCGCTCTCGCGGGCCACCATGTCGAAGGAGGTGCCGTTTTGAAGGCGCTCGTAAATCAGGGCGATTTCGTTCGGGTTCTCGGTGTTGCGCTTCCAGATATGCTGGAAGGTGGCTTTGCCGTAGTACTCCACCTTGTCGATGAGCTTGATGACGTGGTAGCCGTAGCGCGAGCGGACGGGCTTGCTGATTTCGCCCACCTGGAGGGCGTAGGCTGCGCACTCGAAGGGGTAGACCATGTTGAACGAGGAGAAGTAGGAGAGCTCGCCCTCATAGGGGTTGGGCTTGGCATTGGGATTTTCGCGCAGCACCTGGTCGTGGGCCAGGGCGAAGAAGTTCTCGCCGGCAATGGCGTGGCGGTAGAGGTACATGGCGCGGCCATAGGCTTGCAGGGTGTCTTCGGGCGCGGCGTTGGGGCTGACTTTGACCAGAATGTGGGCTGCGTGCAGGGCGTAGCGGTTGCGTTCGTAGGCTTCGCGGAGGATGCCCATGAGCATGGCCGAGTCAATCAGGTAGGGGGCGGCCAGCTCCTTGCGGTAGCGCGCCAGCTCCTTGCGCAGGTCGGCCGAGGTGTCGAGTCCCATCGACTTGGCGTCGATTACCTTGGCGCGGAAGTTGGCGTAGAGCTCCACATACTCGTCGAGGGCCTGGCGCTTCTCCTGTTCGGTGGCGTTGGGTTTGGCGGCAAGCTTGTCGCCGACCGACTGCATGAAGTTCTGCATGAACTCGGCCTGGCGCACCTCCTGGCCGGCCACGCGGATTATGACGGGGTCTGCCTGGGCGCGGAGAGACGAGGTGTGGAAAGTGAAGAGTGAAAATATGGCTGCCGCCAGGAGTGTTTTCTTGGATTTCATGGTGCCGTTTCTGCTTAACTACTTAACTACTGACTACTTAACTACTGACTACTTGACTACTGGGTGCAGGAAACTTATCTGCTATAGTTGGGTGCTTCGCGGGTGATGGCGATGTCGTGGGGATGGCTTTCGGTGCGGCCGGCATCGGTGATGCGGATGAACTTGGCCTTCTGCAGGTCGCCGATGGTGCGGGAGCCGGTGTAGCCCATGCCGGCCTTCAGGCCGCCCACCATCTGGTAGAGCACCTCGGCGAGGGTGCCTTTGTAGGGCACGCGTCCGACGACGCCTTCGGGGACGAGCTTCTTGACGTCGGTTTCCTTGTCCTGGAAGTAGCGGTCCTTGGAGCCGCTCTGCATGGCTTCGAGCGAGCCCATGCCGCGGTAGGATTTGAATTTGCGGCCTTCGAAGATGATGGTCTCGCCGGGAGCCTCTTCGACGCCGGCCACGAGCGAGCCGACCATGACCGAGCTGGCGCCGGCGGCCAGGGCCTTGACGATGTCGCCGCTGTAGCGCACGCCGCCGTCGGCGATGACGGGCACATCGTAGCCGTTCTGCTTGAGGGCGCCGCAGACTTCGCAGATGGCGGTGAGCTGGGGCACGCCGATGCCGGCCACGATGCGTGTGGAGCAGATGGAGCCCGGGCCGATGCCCACCTTGATGGCGTCGGCGCCGGCCTCGGCCAGCATCAGGGCGGCCTCGCCGGTGGCGATGTTGCCTACCACCACGTCGATGTTCTTGAACTTGGCCTTGACCTGTTTCAGGGCCTCGACCACGCGGATGGAGTGGCCGTGGGCGGTGTCGATGACGATGGCGTCGGCGCCGGCCTTGACCAGTGCGGCGACACGCTCCATCATGTCGGGCGTGATGCCCACGCCGGCGGCCACGCGGAGGCGGCCGTTCTGGTCCTTGCAGGCGTCGGGGCGTTCCTTGGTCTTGATGATGTCGCGATAGGTAATCAGACCCACGAACTGGCCTTTGGCGTTGACCACGGGCAGTTTCTCGATCTTGTGCTGCTGCAGTATCTCGGTGGCCTCGGCGAAGGTGGTTCCCTCGCGGGTGGTGATGAGGTCGGTGATCATGATCTCACTCAGCGGGCGCTCCATGTTGCGCTCGAAGCGGAGGTCGCGGTTGGTAACCATGCCGATGAGCTTTTTCTTGCCGTCGACGATGGGTATGCCGCCGATGCCGTACTCGGCCATGAGCTGCATGGCATCCTTCACCTTGGCCTCTTTCGAGAGGGTGATGGGGTCGATGATCATGCCGTTCTCGGCACGCTTCACCTTGCGCACCTCGTTGGCCTGGCGCTCGACGGGCATGTTCTTGTGCAGCACACCGATGCCGCCTTCCTGCGCCATGCCGATGGCCATGGCGGCCTCGGTTACGGTGTCCATGGCGGCCGACACCAGCGGGGTGTTCAGGGCGATGTTCTTGGAAAAACGGGAGGCTACGGTAACCTCGCGGGGCAGGATTTCGGAATAGGCGGGCACGAGCAGCACGTCGTCATACGTGAGGCCTTCGCCGATGAATTTGGTGGTGTCTGTATACATATTAGCGCTGTTTTTACAAGTGAATTAATTTGCAAAAATACAACTTTTTTCCGACATGGCGAGGAAAATTATCAACATCGGTCCCTAATCGCTGATAATCAGCAAGAAAAAATATCAGCGAGCAGGTGCATGGTTTTTTGAAAATTTCTTGGAAAACGGCCTGTTTTTGTTGGTGTGCAATTAGCTGGAAATCAGAGGTGAGTAAGTTATAGGTTTTGCCTCTCTTAATCCTCTCAAGGGCCATGGGAGGGGGGTGGGGTGGGATTGGGTTGCGGTCTCCGGATTTTTTAGTATCTTTGCACTCGGAATTTCTGCCACGGAAAAGGTATGGAAATCGCATTGTCAGGACATTACGGCTACCGCCGGCTGCTGAAGTCGGCCTTGCCGAGCGTCGCCATGGTGCTTATCACGTCGATTTACAGCATGGTGGACGGCTTTTTTGTGTCGCGTTTTACGGGCAAGACGGGCCTGGCGGCCATCAACCTGATGTGGCCGGCCATCATGCTGCTGGCCGCGCTGGGTTTGATGGTGGGAAGCGGCGGCGCGGCGCTGGTGGCCAAAATCAAGGGCGAGGGGTATGTGGGCAAGGCCAACCGCGTGTTTACCATGCTGGTGCGTTTCACGGCGGTGGTGGGGTTCCTCAGCGGAGCCCTCTTCGGGGTGTTCGCCCCGACCATTGCCCGCTGGCTGGGTGCCGACGGGCCGATGATGCACGAGTGCGTGGTCTACAGCCGCATCTGTATGGCCGGCATGCCTTTCTTCGCGATGCAGATGGCCTTCCAGTCGTTCTACATGGCAGCCGAGCGGCCGCAGCTGGGGACGATGATGAGTGTGTTGTGCGGTGTGGTGAATATCGCGCTGGATGCGCTCTTTGTATGGGGTTTGGGCTGGGGTGTGGCGGGCGCGGCATGGGCCACCATGCTGTCGCAGGTGGTGGGCGGGTTGTTCCCGGTCATCTACTTCGGTTCCAGCCGGCTGAACCGTGGCACCCTCAGCCTTGTGCCGGGCACGAAGATGCTGTGGCCCTATGTCGGCAAGGCTTGCAGCAACGGGCTGTCGGAGTATGTCAGCAGTATTTCGATGAGCATCGTCAGCATCTGCTACAACCTGCAGCTGATGCACCTCTACGGCGAGGACGGCGTGGCGGCCTACGGCATTCTGATGTACATCGCCTTTGTCTACGCGGCCATCTTCATCGGCTACAACCTGGCACTGACGCCCATCGTCGGCTACCACTATGGCGCCCGCGACGTGGGCGAACAGCGGTCGCTGCTGCGTAAGTCGCTGGTTGTGATAGGTGTGGCCGGGGTTGCAATGACGCTCGTAGCCGAACTCTTCAGCGCTCCGCTGGCGCATGTCTTCGTGGGCTACGATGCCGACCTCACCGCCTTGACCACCAAGGCGATACGTATCTATATGCTTTGTTTCCTCATTTGCGGCTGGAGCATGTTTGCCTCGGCGCTCTTCACGGGGCTGCAGAACGGTGTGGTGAGTGCCGTGGCGGCTTTTGCGCGCTCGATGGTGTTCGAACTGGGCTGCGTCTGGCTGCTGCCCCTGCTGTGGGGAGCTGACGGCATCTGGTGGGCGGTCAACGTGGCCGAGGTGCTCACCCTGCTGCTCTGTGCCTGGCTGGTATGGCGCTACGCCCCGCAGCTGGTGCGCCCGCGGCATGGAGAATGAATGCTGCCTTTTGTCGGGGGCGCCGATACCGCGGGTAGTGAGCGGTAGGCTTCAGAGGTCAACGTATTTTAGGTTCTCCACCAGGTCGCTGGCGATGAGGGAGGCTTCGCTTTGCCGTGTGGTGGCGCAGTCGCCGCTCTCGCCGTGTATGCGGACCCCGGTGCAGGCTACCTGGAAGGGGTCGGGGTTGCGCCACTGCTGTGCGGCGAGGCCGAGGAGGATGCCGGTGAGCACATCGCCGCTGCCTGCGGTGGCCATGCCTGCGTTGCCGGTGAAGTTGGTGTAGATTTCGCCATCGGGGGCGTAGACGTGGGTGTGGTGCCCTTTGAAGACGAGGACGATGTTGTTTATGGTGGCTACCTTTTGCGGGTTGTAGTGGCGGAAAAGGCGTTCGTATTCGCCGGCATGGGGCGTGAGGATGGGCGCCAGGCGTCCGACGAAGGGCTTGGCTTTCCAGAAGTCGGGCATGTGGAGGGCGATGATGTTGAGCGCGTCGGCGTCGAGGATGAGCTGCTGCGCGGGTGAAGCGTGGTGGATGATGGTTTTCAGTACGTTGATTGTACTAGGGTGAGTGCCAATCCCCGGGCCGATGGCGATGGCGTTGTAGCGTTTTATCTGGTTGGGGGTGATGTTGGTGATGCGTTCATTGCAGTTGTCGGGGACGGTCATCGCTTCGGGGCAGGCCACCTGCATGGGTGTGATGCACTTCTTGGGCAGCAGGGCGGTGAGCAGTCCGCATCCGGCGCGCATGGCGGCTCTGGCGGCGAGGATGGCGCAGCCCATGCAGCCAAACTGGCCGGCGACGAGGAGGGCGTGGCCGTAGTCGTATTTGTTGGTTTCGGGGTTTCTCATGACCAAGATAACGCAGAGTATGGAAAAATATTGTGCGAGACGGAAGCTGGGGTTTTCTAGGGGAATGGTAGGGGAACGGTAGGGGAATACAAAGGCACTGGAAGGATATGGAAGCTTATGGTACATTGATGGAAAAACAGGGGGCTCTTTTCTGTGTCGTGGTCAGCGTTACAATGTTAATTTGATTTGCAGGTGGTTGATAGTGAGTTGTTTGAAAAGTTCGTTTGGCAAAGTGGGAAAAAAGTTGTATCTTTGCAAATTCACCTATTATATATTTACTCATTATTTATTGACGATGGACAGTATGTACAAGACTTTCAAGGAGAGCGTGAAGACAATCACGCGCTACTATATGCTGCTGGTCGAGGAGACGAAGTCGAGCCGCCTGGTGGGCAGCACCAACGAGTGGGTGCTGGACAACTACTACCAGGTGAGCGAGCAGGAGAAGGTGCTGCGCGAGGAGTTGAAGGGGCTCGAAAGCCGCCGTTCGGGGGTGGGGAGCCGCAGGCTCGAGATGCTGTGGAAACTGCTCGAGGGCTACCTGCGCCGCAGCCACTTCGCTGTCGACAAGGGATTGCTGTTCAGGTATTTGAGCCAGGTGCAGGTAACGCAGAAGGACTATTTGAGCTATCCCGAGGTCTATGCCCTCACACCCATCGTCAAAACCCTCTTGCTCAAGGAACTGGCCGACCTGTGCGGCGAGTTGGAACGCCAGCAGGCTTACCGCTACTCGCCCACCGACAAGAGCCAGGCCGATATGGAATACCTGGGCGTTGCCGCACGTCATAACCTGCTGATGATGAATATCTTCAACTCGTTGAAGAAGATGGCCAAGCTGCCAGTGGCCGAGTTGGTTGATGCCGTCAGCTTCTCCGAGCGCATGCTCAAAGCCGAGAAGGCGGGCATGTACGACCAGATGCAGGACAAGACCAAGGAGGACTACCGCGACCAGGTGGCGCGCCTCTGCCGCAAGCAGAAGGTGAAGGAACACGACCTGGTGGAGGCGTTGCTTGCCGCCGCCGACGAGAAGGGCGAGCACGTGGGCTGGCAGCTCTTCCCGCCCAAACGGTGGAAGGCCCGGGCGCACAGCTATGTGTGGATTGTGGTGCTGGCCACTATGGCGCTGGCGGGACTGGTGGCCGGTGCCGCCACGGAGTTTTCTATTTTCAATATTCATTTTTTAATTCTGGCATTGCTGCTCCTGGTGCCGATGAGCCAGGTGGTCATCGACCTTTTCAACTGGTTGCTCGGCAAACTGCACAAGCCCGTGGGCACCTTCAAGCTGAAGTTCAAGGACGGCCTCATCCCCGACGAGTACGCCACCATGGTTATCATGCCCACCATACTGAAAAACAAGGAGAAGACCGTCGAGTTGCTGGAGCAGCTCGAAGTGTACTACCTGTCGAACATCAACCGTGGCGAGGGCAGGATAGACGGCGGCCACCAGGCTGCTGCCGGCGGGCAGAACCTCTACTACACGCTCGTCGGCGACGCGGCCTCCCACGCCGAGGCCGATGCGCCGTGGGACGACGAGGTGGCGGGTGCCGGCCTTGCGAAAGTCAAGGAACTCAACGAGAAGTACGGCGCACCGATATTCAACTTCGTCTACCGCCGCCGCGCCTGGAGCGAGGGCGAGCGCACCTGGCTGGGCCACGAGCGCAAACGCGGTGCCATACTCCACTTCAACGACCTGCTGCTGGGCAACACCTCGGAGGAGGACCGGCAGAAGCGCTTCCGCTGTGAGACCATCACGGAGTGGAAAGTGCAAAGCGGAAAGGGGAAGGCTGGGCTGCCGCAGGCAGATGGTACAACTACACCCATCAAGTTTATCATCACATTGGACACCGACACCGAGCTGGTGCTCTACTCGGCGCAGAAGCTTGTCGGCGCCATGGCCCACCCGCTGAACCGCGCCCGGCTGTCGAAAGACGGCCGTAGGGTGGACGGCGGCTATGGCATCATGCAGCCCCGTGTCAACGTGGATGTCGAGGTTACCAACAAGAGCCGCTACGCCCAGCTCATGGCCGGTCTGGGCGGATTGGACGTCTACACCACCGCCAGCTTCGAACTCTACCAGGACATCTTCAACGAGGGGTCTTTCTGCGGCAAGGGCATCTACGACCTGCGTGTCTTCCAGCAGGTGCTGGGGGGTGCGTTCCCCGAGAACCTCATCCTCAGCCACGACCTGCTCGAGGGGTGCCACATCCGCTGCGGCCTCATCAACGACGTGGAACTCTTCGACGACAACCCCTCCAACTACATCGACGACGCCAAGCGCCACCATCGCTGGACGCGTGGCGACTGGCAGATCATCTCGTGGCTGAAGAACACCGTCCGCAACGAGCGAGGCGAAAAGGTCAGGAACCAGGTTAACACCATAGGCCGCTGGAAGATATTCGACAACCTGCGCCGCTCGGTGCTGAGCCTGGCGGTGCTACTGATGATAGTGGCGGGCTTTGCTGCCAGGATGCCGTTGCTGGCCGTGGTGCTGGCGTTGGTGGTGGTGGCCAGCCCCATCGTATTCTTCATCGTGGGGCAGGTTACCAAGGTGCCGAACCTGGGACGGCACTACAAGTACTACATGACCCTCATGCGCGGATTCCGCGTGATAGCCTACCGCTCGCTGGTACAGTTCGCCCTGCTGCCCAAGGAGGCGCTGATGTACACCGACGCGCTGGTGCGCGCCTGCTACCGCATGTGGTTCTCCCATCGCGACCTGCTGGCCTGGATCACCAGCGACGAGGCCGCCAAGAGCACCAAGGGCACCCTGGGCGACTACATCGGCAAGTTCTGGTTCAACTATGTGGCGGCATCGGCGGTGCTTGCCTTGGCAATTGTGCTCTATCCGACGAACATTGCCGCCCATGTCGCCGCACTGTTCTGCTTCGTCATGTGGGTCAGCGCGCCGCTGCTGATGTACTGGCTGGGCAATAAGTTTCCGCAGGAGAAGCGAAGCCTCAACGAGAAAGAGGCCGCCGAGGTGCGCCGGCTGGCACAGGACACGTGGCATTTCTTCGACACCCTCCTCACCGAGGACAACCACTGGCTCATCCCCGACAACTACCAGCTGGGGCGCGAACCGTTGACCGACTACAAGACCTCGCCCACCAACATCGGCTATTCGCTCACCGCCCTCATCTCGGCTGCCGAACTGGGCTTCATCACACACGCCGACGCCCTGCGCCGGATGGAGCATGTCGTCGACACTGTGATGCAGCTGGAGAAGTGGAACGGCCACCTCTTCAACTGGTACAGCGTGGAGACACTGAAGGCCCTGCCCAACTTCTTCATCAGCACCTGCGACAGCGGCAACTTCGTGGCCTGCCTCTACACGGTGAAAGGCTACCTCTCCGACAAGGAAGAGGCCGAGTCGCTGTCGGCCAAGGTGCAGCGCCTCATCGACCAGACTGACTTCTCCAAGCTTTACAATCCCGAACTGGACGTGTTCAGCATCGGCTACGACACCACCAACTACACCCTGCTGCCCTACCACTACAACAACTTCGCCTCTGAGGCGCGCCTCACCAGCTTCCTCACCATCGCACAGGGCGACGCACCCTACAAGCACTGGTTCTGCCTAGACAAGACGCTGGTGCAGTACCGTGGCTACAAGGGCGTAGCCTCGTGGTACGGCACCATGTTCGAGTACTTCATGCCCCTCATCTTCCTGCCCACCTACAAGCACACGCTGATGGACGAGACCTACAGCTTCGCCATCCGCGCCCAACGCGCCTTTATCCAGAATTCCAGCCCCGAACTCCCCTGGGGTATCAGCGAGACTGCCTACAACGAACTCGACGATGCCCGCAACTACAAATACCACGCCTTCGGAGTGCCCTACCTCAAATTCCAGAACACCACGCCCGACCGCATCGTGGTGTCGCCTTACAGCTCGCTGATGGCCATCGGTGTGGACGACCGCGCGGTCTACGACAACATGCTGCGGTACAAGGCTCTCAACATGTACGACCAGTTCGGCTTCTATGAGAGCTACGACGAGGAGGACCATGTGCCCGTCAAGGCCCACTACGCCCACCACCAGGGCATGATACTGGCCTCGCTGGCCAATTACCTGTCGGACAACTGCCTGCAGCGCTATTTCATGCAGGAACCCGCCATGCGGTCGATGGACACCCTGCTCAAAGAAAAGGCGCAGGTGAAACCCTATATCGACCTCAAGGTAACGCAGTACAAGCGCTACCAGTACAGCAAGGTGCAGACCGAGAGCGATGCCCGCGACTTCGACACCATCGCCAATGTGCCGGAAATCGGCGTGGTGAGCAATGGGCAGTACACCGTGCTGATGAACGACCGTGGCAGCGGATTCTCTCGCTACAAAAACATACTGCTCAACCGCTACCGCAAAATCAGTTCCGACCATTACGGCACCTTCCTCTACATACGCGACCTGCGCACCGACCGCCTTTGGAGCGCCACCTACGCCCCGCTCGATGTTATGCCCGAGAGTTACCGGGTGAGCTTCGCCAGCGACAAGCTGAGCTACCTGCGTGTGGACCATGACGTGGAGACCAAGACCGAGGTAACGGTGCTCAAGGACCGCAGTGCCGAGTTGCGCCGCATCACCTTCGCCAACAACAGCGGGCAGGATGTGGACCTGGAGATCACCACCTATGGCGAGGTGGTGCTGGCACCTGCCGCCGAGGACGAGAGCCACCGCGTGTTTGCCGGCATGAAGGTGCTGTCGGAATACGACTCCGAGCACGAGGCTCTGCTCTTCAGCCGACCGGGTGCCCACGGCAGCCGCAACCACATGCTGCACAAGCTGTGGGTGGAAGAGTGCGAGGATGGCAACAGCCTGGTGGAATATGAAACCTCACGTCTGAAATTCCTCGGTCGTGGCAACAGCCTGCGTCGCGCCGACATCATCGAGAGCCGCCGCACGCTGACCGGCACCGTGGGAACCACCCTCGACCCCATCATGTCCATGCGCCGCCGCCTGCACATCCCGGCAGGCAAGAAGGTGGAAGCCTATATCCTCACCGCCTTTGCCAAGGCCAAAGAACAGCTGCTGCAACTCACCGAGCAGTACCAGAGCCCGATGGATGTGGAGTACGCTTTCAAGACCTCCAGCGTGTTCAACAATATGCGCACCAGCATGTCGCTGCTGAAGGGCAGCCAGATGCGCCTCTATTGCAGCATGGCCAAATACATGGCGCAGACCGCCACCCTCGGCAACGACCGCAACGAGGTGCTGGCCCGCAACACCCTGTCGCAAAGCGGCCTGTGGCGTTTCGGCATCAGCGGCGACCTCGCCATCCTGCTCATGGAGGTGGACAGCATGGAGCGTTCCGGACACGCCAAGGAGATACTACGCGCCTTTGAGTATTACAAAGTGCACGGCCTGCAGCTCGACCTGGTCTTCATCAACGATGCCCCCGACAGCGAGCGCGACGGCCTCACCCACTTCATCCACGGCATGGCCAACACCGAGTACCTGTGGGCTCCCCACAGCGATGCCGGACGCGTCTATGTCCTCAATGGAAAGGACGTGAGCCCCGAAGAGCGCACCCTTTTGCATACAGTGGCGCGCTTGAGCTTCAACACCAAGGAGGGCGTTACCATGGCGCAGCAGCTGCGTCGGCTCGAGGTGGCCAACCAGCACTACCAGGACAAGATAGAGTATCCCGTGCTGAAACCCAGGAAAGAGTTCCGTGTGTGGAGCAACCTGGAGTTCTACAACCAGTACGGCGGATTCGACGGCGGGGAACGCGACCGAAGCGGAGCGAACCATGCCAAAGGAATTTGGCATAGCGACTATGTGGTAACCAACACCAACACGCCCATGCCGTGGGTCAATGTGCTGGCCAACGAGCAGCATTTCGGATGCGTGGTGAGTTCCACCATGGCCGGCTTCACCTTTGCCCACAATGCCCAGCAGTTCAAGCTCACCGGATGGAGCAACGACATCGTGCGCGACACCGCCAGCGAGATGCTCCTCATCAACAAGAAACAGTTTGTCCCCGCCACGGCGCGCCACAGCCAGGGATGGTCGGCCTTCGACGCCGAATATGACGACATGACGGTGGCCGTGCGCCTCTTCGTGGCTTGCGACAGGCAGGAGAAATACTACCAAATCAAGGTCTGCAACAAGACGTCTGAGGCCATGGAGGTGCAGCTCGACATGGTCTACAAACTGGTGCTCGGCATGAGTGAGGAGCAGACCGCCCGCTACCTGCATTCCGAGTGGGACGAGGGGGCGAACACCCTTTGTGTGCGCAACGTCTACCACCCCATCTACCACGACCAGACGGTGCGTCTCACCGCTACCGAGCCGCTGACCGACATCAGCCTCAACTACCCCAACCGCAAACGCCTGGGCATGACGGTCAATGTGCCCGCCGGCGGCGAGAAGGCGGTGGCTTATGTAATCGCTTGTGATGCTGGCAATAGTGGTGAAACTGGAAAGGCTGGTAATATTATAACCATGGCCGCCATCAACGCAGAGTTCGACCGTGTGGTCGCCTATTGGGACGAGAAACTCTCCCACATCCAGGTGGAGACCCCCGACCCGTCGTTCAACCACATGCTCAACCGCTGGTACCTCTACCAGGTCTATGCCTCGCGTCTCTATGCCCGTGCAGGATTCTATCAGGTGGGCGGCGCCACCGGCTTCCGCGACCAGCTGCAGGATGTGATGAGCCTCCTTTACAGCGATCCAGCCTATGCCCGCCGTCAGATACTCGACCATGCGGCGCACCAGTTCGCCGAGGGCGATGTGCTGCACTGGTGGCACGAGAGCCTGCACCTCGGTGCCCGCACCACCTTCAGCGACGACTACCTCTGGCTGGTGTTTGTAACCTACCAGTATGTGCGCGTTACCGGCGACGCCTCCATCCTTGTC
This sequence comes from uncultured Bacteroidales bacterium, assembly GCA_900315935.1. GTDB lineage: Bacteria > Bacteroidota > Bacteroidia > Bacteroidales > P3 > Colimorpha. Next base: position 54,289 of record ONBB01000002.1, on the reverse strand, counting down.
GAGGAGGTACCTTTCTCGCAGGCCGAGCCGTTGGCTCCCGGCGAGGCCGAGCGCGGCATGAACTATGGCGCAAGTGCTGAATCCGCCACGCTCTATGAGCACCTGCGGCGCGCCATCGGCCGCTCCATGTCCCGCATTGGTGCCCACGGTTTGCCGCTGATGGGTTGCGGCGACTGGAACGACGGCATGTCCGCCGTTGGTGTCGGTGGCAAGGGCGAGAGCGTGTGGGTGGCCTTCTTCCTGGCCGACCTGCTTCCCAAGATGGAGAAGCTCACGCAGATGATGCCCGGGGCAGACCTTTCCTATTGCGAGGAATTGGCGGCTTTCCGCCAGCGCATGGTCGATGCCCTCCAGAACGCCGCCTGGGACGGAGCATGGTTCCTCCGCGCCTACTACGACAACGGCGACCCCATGGGCAGCCGCAACAACACCGAGTGCCAAATCGACCTCATCAGCCAGGCTTGGAGCATCCTCACCGACGTGGCCACGCCCGAGCAGAAGCAATCCGTCATGCGCGAGACAGACAACCGCCTCGTCAACCGCGAGCATGAAATCATCCAGCTCCTCACGCCCGCCTTCAAGGATTCGCAGCCCTCGCCCGGATATATCATGAACTATCCCGTCGGCGTGCGCGAGAACGGGGGCCAGTACACCCACGGCGCCATGTGGTACATCATGGCGCAGCTCAAGGAGGGGCGCTACGACATGGCCTACTACCTCTACTCCATCATCAACCCCATCCACCGCACCCACTCGCTGGCCGATGTGCTCAAATACAAGGTCGAGCCCTACTGTATGGCGGCCGACATCTACTCCAACCCGCAGCATCCAGGCCGCGGCGGCTGGACCTGGTACACCGGCTCTGCCTCGTGGGCTTATAAGACCGGCGTCGAGAATATCCTCGGCCTCCGCAAGGAGGGCGACACCCTCACCTTCGACCCGCGTGTCCCCACCGACTGGCCGTCATTCACTGTCCGTTACCGCCACGGCGGCAGCACCTACGTGATTAAATACACTCAAAACTCGGAGACGATGACCCGGCGTTCGGAAATCCGCCTGATCGATGACGGGCAGGTGCACGAGATTGACATCTCGTAAGAGTGGATGACTTTTTTAACGCCCTAAAATTGGGGCGTTTTCTTTTAGGCATAGAAAATAAATTTTGCCATGTCGGAGAAGTGTCGTATCTTTGCATCCGATTTCATGAGTGAAATCTCGAAGCGTTGTATCTTCGTCTTGCTAGTGGAAACTTGAGAAACTTCTGTGATATGCAAGAGTGGTATGACGGTTCGCGTGTTTGCGTGGACTGTTCCCATTTCTGCATATCAAGGTAATTCTCAAGACCTCCACTAGGAGAAGTGGTACACGGTGCCACGCTTCTTGATATAATGGCTCAACGGGGTACGGACGAGCGTGGAAATGACAATGAAATGATACTTCTAAGATATGGTTGGCAATGGCAGATGGACTGGACTCCAGTAATCATCGGTCTCATTGGCTTGGTGGTTCTCGCCTATATTTTTCTGTTTCCAATGCTTGTGGCCAAAGCCGCAAGAGAACGTGGGCGCAGTGGTGCTCTGTGGTTCCTGCTCTCGTTGCTGATAAGCCCTTTGCTAACCCTGTTGCTCCTCCTTGTGATGGGAGATACCGATGCCAGGCGGAGGGAGCGGTGGATGCAGGAGGAGCAACTCAGAGGCATCATGCAGAACCGCCCCACAAGCAAAACTTCGCACGAGGACAATGAACGGTTGCGGAAATTGCTTGCGCAATCGCGGCGCTCATAGTACTGTAGATGCAATTGGCCGTTGAGCAGATTGCAACTGGCTGTTCATCAACTCGTACAGGTAGGCCGGGCTTTGCACGTACAGTTCGCATTCCTCATCCTGTAAGGGTCCCATCAACGGGGAGTTGTAGACGGTCTCCATAGCCTGCTCGATGCTACAATTGGTGTCCTCCATTACGTATCTCACCAATTCGCTTAGGGCGTAGTTGGTCAGATATGTCGCAATTTGATGGCGTGTAGGGTGGGTCATACTATTTCAGCGTTTATTTTGTGGAGAGAACAGAGTGCTTTTTCGGTTCCGAAATAGTATTGTTGGTCGAGATATTTGTCTTGCAGTAGTTGGGCGGCTTGCTCGGGCGAGTAGATGCCTTCATGATAGTTGGTAAGTTGCAGTACCACGCCGTCGTCGGCAATCGGGCCGATGACTATATCGTAGTTGTGCATAGGCGAAACGCTCTTTCTGTCGCGATTGGTGTCCACGAACAGGAACCATTCTGCCGAGGCTTTCTCTGGAAAGCGTTTCACTTTCAAGTCCAGTGGCAATCCCGATTCTTCGAACTCGTAGGTTATCAATGTGGCCGTTCCACCAAAGAGGCGGGCTTTCTTTTGTGCCATACGGATGGCGGTCGCTCTGTCGGGTGTCGCGTAGAACCCTTTGCCGAAATCTTTGTGCTTCATGCTCAAGGAGAGGTCAATGGCCTCGATGTCAGCATTTGTGCCGTGATAAAGTTTCATGCCAATGCCCCTCCATTTTTTTTACAGACAAGGAGCAGGTCGTCGATGGTCTCGTCCATCGATTGCAGGTGTTCCACGTCGTAGAATTCAATCAGAAAGGCCAGCCCTTTGTGCTCGCGTAGGTAGTTGTATGCCGCCTGTCGTGTCATCGCAAAGCGTTGGCCAAAGGCATGCACGGCGGCGGTGAGGAATTGTATTTCGTATTTGCTCATGGGTCTAGTAATTTTCGTGGGGCATGTTGCGGTAGTCTTCGAAGAGCTGCAGGCAGGCTTCGCGGTCCATCTTGGTGAGGTAGTCGGCCATCTTGTCGCGGCCGGCGAAGAGGTCGTTGAAGTGGTCGTCGCGGAAGCCGATGAGGGCGTTGTCCTTGATGGTGCAGCCGTAGTAGACGTGCCGTATGTTGGCCCAGAGGCAGGCGCAGAGGCACATGTGGCAGGGCTCGCCGGTGGTGTAGATGTCGCAGCCGGTGAGGTCGTGGGTGCCCAGGCGGGCGCCGGCGTCGCGGATGGCCTGCACCTCGCCGTGGGCCGTCGGGTCGTGGATGCCCAGCACGCGGTTGTGGCCGCGGCCCACCACCACTCCGTCCTTTACCACCACGGCCCCGAAGGGACCGCCGTAGCCGCCACGGATGCCGTAGCGCGCTTCGTCGATGGCCATCTGCATGTATCGGTTTACTTCATTCATAACTTTTAGCTCTTAACTGGGAAATCAAGAATCGTGTCTGTCATAATATGTAATTCCAACAATACAACGCGAGACGATACCAATTATTGTATGACGCATCGGCAAAACGGAAATTGCCGCCCAAATTCCATACCATATTCCTAGGGGAACGGTAGGGGAATGGTAGGGGAATACTTCGACTGTGAGCCTCTATGGACCTATAAAAAAAAGAGAGAAGGCTCATTCCTTCTCTCTTTGTGTGGTGACTCCGCCAGGATTCAAACCTGGAACCTTCTGATCCGTAGTCAGATGCTCTATTCAGTTGAGCTACGGAGCCATCTCGTTTCTCTCGAAATCGGTTGCAAAAGTACTAACTTTTTCCGTTCTGGCCAAATTTTTTTTTGAAAAAATCGGGTTTTGTTTTGTTATTGGTTGAAAGTTAGTCTTTTATATGGTAAAATTTTTCAATTTTCAATTTTCAGTTTTCGGTTTTCCCATACACTTCGCGGTAGAGCAGCGAGCGAATTTCGTCGAATTCGTCGTCATCGAGTTCGTATTTGGACATGATTATCATTTCAACCTCCTGGCCACCAGGGCGGTAGGCGGGTTGCGTGTAGGGTTGGGGGTTGCGGAAGAGACCCATCGAGGCGTAAAATTCCACGCGGTGCTCGGCTTCTTCGCTGTGGGGTGTCTCGACTTCGAGCACCACCTGTTCGGTTTGCTGCGAAAGGAAATAAAGGAAGGTGGCTTTGCCGATGCCTTGGTTGCGGAGCTCTTCGGCGATGGCGAAGTGCTCGATGTAGATAAGGTCTTCGAAGGTCCAGTAGGTGAGGATGCCCACCGGGTCGTCGCCGTTTTCGGCGACAAGGAAATGGAATTTGCCGGCATCACGCTGCCGGAGACTACTGAAGGGGGGGCGTTCCTGCTCCGGGAACGCCTCTTCGAACAGTTTTTGTGCGAAATGCGAGTGGTCGCTTTCAGACAGTTTGGTAAATGTTATCATTTAATTATGAGGGGTGTTTGTTGTCAGATTTGGATGTTTTGTTGTTGGGCTGTGGCGGCCAGGAGGGCCTTGGCGCGCGAGAGGCGGATTTTTACCGTGCCCAACGGCAGGTTGAGGCGCTGGGCAATCTCTTCGTAAGAGAGGTCGTCGTAGTATCGCATCTCGATTACCGTGCGGTAGGGCTCCTTGAGTTCCGCCACTATCTGGCGCACGCGCTCGTCGCGTTGCGCACGTATCATGCTTTCTTCGGGGTCAGGTTGGCCGGAAGGTATCTGGTACTCAATGAATTCTCCGGCACTGTTGTGCGACAGGTCTGTCAGCGACACCGTCTGCAGCTTCCGCTTGCGCAGGTGGTCGATGTAGGTGTTCACACCGATGGAGAACAGCCATGACGAGAATGCCGATGTGGGGGCGTAGCGGTGCAGCTGGAGGAATGCTTTGCTGAAGGTCTCCACCGTAAGGTCGTCGGCCATGGTGGTGTTGCGCGTCATGCGCAGCAGAAGCAGGTATAGGGGTTCGCGGTAGGAGGCCATAAGCGAGGCGTAGGCGCGTCCGCTTCCATGGTCGCGGGCATCGCAAACAAGCTGATAGTCAAGCTTTCGTCGGTCGGGTACGGCCTGTGTTTCCACTGTGGTGTCAGAATTTTCTGTTATTGGGTAACGGCGTTAGTATCAAAAAAGTATTTGCAACGATAAAATAAATTTCCATCAGCGGGGCGGCGAGGTACACCAGGCCGGCATCGAAACGCTTGGCCGGCTGTGCCATAGCCACAATCTGCCAAGCCCATTTGAGCAGCACTGCAATCAGCACCATGCCCCACGGCAGGCCGCCGTGCAGCACCAGCAGGGTAGCGGCGGCGTAGAATGCCAGGTTGGCCAGCGGCACCACCTGTTCGGCCAGCCGGCTGCCCAGCGTGTGCCACGACCGCGTTGCCACACGGTCCAGCCGCTGCTCGTGCCACTGTGCGAAGGTGCGTTTCGGTTCCGTGGTCAGCAGTGCGTCGGGCACGATGCAGATGGAGGTATTGCTTCGGTTGCCGTTGTGGTAGACAAACAGGTCGTCCGAGCCTCCGGCCACGCTGTAATGGCGGATGAAGCCGCCTTGGCGGAAGAAGAATTGGCGGCGGTAGCTCATGTTGCGGCCCGAGCCGGTATAGGGGTGTCCCAGCAACGCGCTGCCCAGGTAGTGGGTGCTGTAAGCCAGGTTGTCGTATTGCTGCAGCGCACCCAGCAGGGTCTTCGTGCGTTTCAAACCGCAGAAACCCAGCACCATCTGCGTCTCTTTCCTGGCATAGCCGCGCACCATGCCGCGCAGCCACTGCATGTTGTTCGGTATGCAGTCCGGGTCCGCCAGCATCAGGATGTCGTTCTTGGCACTTTTGATGCCGATGGAGAGCGGATACTTCTTTCCTTGGAACAGGTTCACGTCCTCCTTGAAGGGCACCACTTTGAGGTGCGGGTAGTAGTCCTTGAGCACTTTCAGCACGTAGGGGGTGTCGTCCTGGCTTAGGTAGTCCACTACAACCACCTCGAAGTCAGGATAGTCCTGCTCGAGCAGGTAGACGAGGTTCTCTTTCAGCCAGCCGGCGTCGTTCTTTGCCGTGAGCACCACCGACACTGGCGGCAAGCTATCTTTGGCGAGCGAGCCCGTCCCCTCCGTCGGCTCCGTTTTCAGTTGCCAACGGCCCACGCGGAAGTGGTACAAGCCGTAGTAGAGGCACAGAATAACCATTAGAACCAAAAGCGCTGCCGTGAGCGCAATGGCGTAATAGTCAGTGAGAAATGTAGAAAAATCAAACATCTTTGCACTATTGTTTCAAATGGCAAAGATACTCCTTTTCCCGCGTGTATGCGCGGCTGTGCGAATCAAAATATCAACAAGAAATCAACAGTCGTCATATCAACAAGAAATCAACAGTCGTCATGCAACTATAATCCCAAGTCATTCTTCAGCCGTTTGCCAAACAGCGTTGCGCCAGTGTGGTTCAAATGGGTGCCATCGGCATAGATGCTGTCTGCGCGAAATTGACTGTCAGCTATATAGTTGAAGTATTCTATCGGATATTGCGCTTTGACGGTGTCGATGACCTGGTAGAGATTGGCCATGCCTTGTGTGGTAATCATATTGCAAAATGCGTTGGCACAGGGTGTAGTGATGACAACCAGCCGCACGTTGTGCTCCGAGCAGAGGCGTGCGATTTGGGTGAGCGAGGTGCAGAATTCTTCTTGTCCCATCTGTTCGTAGCCATACCACGTGTCGGCACCTTCAAACACTCCTATCAATTGCCCGTATCCCAGGCTGTCCGCGGGTCGGTCGATTCCATCGTTTGCAAGGTCGCTATAGTGGTAGGGGATGTAGTGGTAGAAATACCTGCAGTAGGGGATGTCCCAATCTCGCCAGTAATGATATACGTAATTCTTCCGATTGTCGAATTTTGTGTAGAAATTGTTGAAGCCAAGGAAGGTGTAGTGCATGGGGAGAATGAGGGTGCGCAGGTTGGGCATAGTGGGCAAGTATCGTGCCAGCAGACGCTCGTCGTAGTGTATCACTCTTCCGGACATGGCCAGGCAGTAGGCACTGTCGCCCAATTCGTGTATGTTGAGCCCCCACTCCAGTTGTGAATGTCCTGCAACCAATGTCTTTATGGCAGAGGCATTCTGTTCCATGAAGCAGCGTTTTTCAGTGTATGCATTCTCCAGTGGAAATTGATTTAAGACAAGCCCATTGGCGATGAAAATGATGCAAATGAACAATAGCGTTGCAAGTACCGATTGTATGAACTGCTTCATGAAAAGGGAATTGGGTCGGTGTGATGATTGTGGATAGTGGTTGTCATAATCTTCTGCCCAGTTTCTGCACCATGTCGCTCTTCCAGCGAGCAAAGTCGCCCTCCACAATGTGGCGGCGAGCCTCGCCGACAAGCCATAGGTAAAACTTCAGGTTGATGATGGAACAAATCTGCAGGCCAAGTATTTCCTCTGCCTTGATCAGGTGGTGCAGGTAGGCCAGCGTGTAGTCCAGGTAGATGGGTTCGAAGCACGATTCCCACTTCTTGTTCTTGATGTTGATGGTGCCTTCGGCGGTGAAGAGCATGCCGTTGCGGCCGTTGCGGGTAGGCATCACGCAGTCGAACATGTCCACGCCGCGCTCTATGGCCTCCAGCAGGTTCTGCGGCGTGCCGACCCCCATCAGGTAGCGGGGGCGGTCGGTGGGGAGTATGGCGTTGACTACCTCTATCATCCTGTACATCACCTCGGTAGGCTCGCCCACGGCCAGGCCGCCGATGGCGCAGCCTTCGGGCTCTTTGCTGGCGATATATTCGGCCGAAATCTTTCTCAGGTCTTCGTACTGGCAGCCCTGCACGATGGGGAACAGTGCCTGGTGGTGCCCATAGAGCGGTTCGGTCTCGTTGAAGCGCGCCAGGCAGCGGTCAAGCCAGCGGTGGGTGAGTTCCATGGAACGCTGCGCGTAGCGGTGGTCGCTGTCTCCCGGGGCGCACTCGTCGAAGGCCATCATGATGTCGGCTCCGATAACGCGTTGGATGTCCATCACATTCTCGGGCGTGAAGAGGTGGCGGCTGCCGTCGATATGGCTGCGGAAGGTGCAGCCCTCCTCCTTCAGCTTGCGGTTGGCCGCTAGGGAGAAGACCTGGAATCCGCCGCTGTCGGTCAGTATCGGGCGTTCCCAGGCGTTGAAGCGGTGCAGTCCGCCGGCCTGCCGCAGGATGTCGCACCCGGGGCGCAGGTAGAGGTGGTAGGTGTTGCCAAGAATAATCTGTGCCTCAATATCGTTGCGCAGCTCGTGCTGGTGCACGGCTTTCACCGTGCCGGCAGTGCCCACGGGCATGAAGATGGGGGTCAGTATGTCGCCGTGGTCGGTGTGGACAACGCCCGCTCGGGCGTCGCCGCAAGTGGCTTGGAGGTCGAAGGTGAGTGGCATGGTCTAGGCGAGCATTTCTTTGGCAACAGCGAGGGCTTTGTCGATGCCGTCGGGGTTCTTGCCGCCGGCGGTGGCGAAGTGGGGCTGGCCGCCGCCGCCGCCTTGGATTTCCTTGCCGAGGGTGCGCACCAGCTGGCCGGCGTTGAGGCCGGCGTCGACGCGGTTCTGTCCCAGCACGATGAGCAGGGCGGGCTTGCCGTCGGTTACGCTGGCCAGCACCACGGCCATGTCGGGCCGCTCGTTGCGGAGGGCGATGACGGCGTCCTTGAGGGCGTTGACGTCGGAGTCCATGCGCTGTATGAGGGTGGGGGAGGCGTCGAGCTGTGCGGCCAGGCTGCGGGCCACGCCGGCGGCTTTCTCTGCCAGCAGTTTCTCGCATTCCGCCTTCCACTTCTCGCTTTCCTCTTTCAGTTTCTCGATGGAGGCGCCGAGGTCCTTGGTGCCCTTGAACATCTCGCGCAGTTGGTCGAGCTGGTCCTGCTGGCCGTAGGCCATCTGTTCGGCTACGGCGGCGGTAACGGCCTCGATGCGGCGCATGCCGGCCGCCACGGCACCCTCGCTGACGATGCGGAAGGAGCCTATCTGGCCGGTGTTAGGCACGTGGGTGCCGCCGCAGAATTCCACGCTGGGACCGTATTTCACCACGCGCACGTGGTCGCCGTATTTCTCGCCGAACAGGGCCATGGCGCCCATCTTCTGCGCCTCGGCGATGGGCATCTGGCGGTGCTCTTCGAGAGGTGTGCATTCGCGTATCATCCTGTTGACGCGGCGTTCCACCTCGCGGATTTCCTCGGGGGTGAGTTTGGCGAAGTGGCTGAAGTCGAAGCGCAGGCGCTCGGCATCGACGCTGGAGCCTTTTTGCTCCACGTGCTCGCCCAGCACCTCGCGCAGGGCGTGGTGCATGAGGTGGGTGGCTGTGTGGTTGCAGGCCGTGGCCTGGCGCGCCCCGGCATCCACTGCGGCGCGGAAGGTGGCCGTGAGGTCGGAGGGCAACTCATTCACAATGTGTACGGTGAGTCCGTTCTCCTTCTTGGTGTTGGTTATTTCCCACTTTCCACTTTCCGTTTCCAACTCGCCGCGGTCGCCGGCCTGGCCGCCGCTTTCGCCGTAGAAAGGCGTGCGGTCGAAGACCAGTTGATAGAACTCGCGGTCCTTGGCCTTGACGTGGCGGTAGCGCGTGATGCGTACTTCGGCCTCGAGGGTGTCGTAGCCGACAAATTCCTGTTCGACGCCGGGCATCAGATCCACCCAGTCGTCGCTCTCCACTTTGGCGGCGCCGCGGCTGCGCTCTTTCTGCTCCTGCATACCACGGTCGAACCCTTCCATGTCTACGGTGAGTCCTTTCTCGGAAGCTATGAGTTGGGTGAGGTCGATGGGGAAGCCGTAGGTGTCGAACAGCTCAAAGGCGAAGGCGCCGTCCACCACCTTGGTGGTGCATTTGGATGCATATTCCTCAAAACGCTTGATGCCGCCGGCCAGGGTGCGCAGGAATGCCTGCTCCTCTTCCAGTATGATGCGCTGTATCAGTTCCTTCTGTTTTTCCAGCTCGGGGAACTGGTGCCCCATCTGCGAGACGAGCGTGGGTACCAGCGTGTTGAGGAACGGCTCGTTGAAGCCGAGGAAGGTGTAGCCGTAGCGCACGGCGCGGCGCAGGATGCGGCGGATGACGTAGCCCGCCTTGGCGTTGGAGGGCAGCTGGCCGTCGGCGATGCTGAAACTGACGGCGCGCAGGTGGTCGGCGCAGACGCGCATGGCGATGTCGGCCTCGTTGTCCTGGCCGTAGGTCTTGCCGGCGCGGCGGGCCAGCTCCTGGATGAGGGGCTGGAAGACATCGGTGTCGTAGTTCGACCGCTTGCCCTGCATCACCATGCAGAGGCGCTCAAAGCCCATGCCGGTGTCTATGTGCTTGGCCGCCAGGGGTTCCAGGCTGCCGTCGGCCTTGCGGTTGTACTGCATGAACACCAGGTTCCATATCTCGATGACCTGCGGGTTGTCCTTGTTTACCAGCTCTTTGCCTGGCACCTTGGCCTTCTCCTCGTCGGGGCGTATGTCGACGTGGATTTCGGAGCAGGGGCCGCAGGGGCCTTGGTCGCCCATCTCCCAGAAGTTGTCCTTCTTCGAGCCCCGCAGGATGCGCTCCTCGCCGATGTGCTCCTTCCAGAAGTCGTAAGCCTCGGTGTCCATGCCGAGCCCCTCCTTCTCGTCGCCGCCGAAGACGGTTACGTAGAGCCAGTCCTTGTTTATTTTCATCACCTCGGTCAGGAACTCCCAGCCGTAGGCGATGGCCTCCTTTTTGAAGTAGTCGCCGAAGCTCCAGTTGCCCAGCATCTCGAACATGGTGTGGTGGTACGTGTCGTGCCCCACCTCTTCTAGGTCGTTGTGTTTTCCGCTGACGCGCAGGCACTTCTGCGAGTCGGCCACCCTCGGGTGCTGCACCGGTGCGTTGCCGAGGAAGATGTCCTTGAACTGGTTCATGCCGGCGTTGGTGAACATCAGCGTGGGGTCGCCCTTGACCACCATCGGCGCGCTCGGCACGATGTGGTGCCCCTTGCTCTCAAAATAGCTTAAAAAAGCCTTGCGTATCTCGTTGCTTGTCATAATCGTTTGTTTGTTTATTTCCCGCTTCGCGAAATCTTGGAAATCCATCGGAATCAGATTTCTATGATTTCCAAGATTTCCGCCGCAGGCGGGGAGTTTCTTTGTTATTCAATTCAGAATTCGTCGCGTTCCACCATCAATATGCCGCTTTGGGGCACGATGAAGTATTTCTCGCTGTTGTACTTGATTTCCACGGCGTTCTTGAGCAGGAAGATGGCCAGGTCGCCCGGGCGCACCTGCAACGGTATGTAGCGCGCCTCGCGCTCGGACGGGTTCCACGCCTCGCCGTCGTCGTTGCTCGGGATGGGGTAGCCGGGGCCCACCTTCAGGATGTAGCCGCTCTGCACCTCCTCCTTCTCTTGGTAGCCTGCCGGCAGCAGCAGGCCGCCCTTGGTCTTCCGCGCCGGTGTCGACGGGTCGATCAGCACCCGGTCGCCCACCACTATCAGTCTGTCTATGTTTGTGTTAGCCATTATGTTCAATCGGATTAGAAACTGCAAAGATACGCTTTTTCTATCACATGGCAAAATAAAATGTTTCACCCGCAGGCGCGCAGGTCTCCAAATGTTAAAATCCGCCATTTTCAAATGTTAAATTTAACATATTCCGAACCCCTCCGTAACCACTCCCCAAGAGGCCCCCTAGAGAGTAAGAAGAGGAGAAAAAGGGGAAGCCTATAAATTGCTGATTATCAACCTGGAGTGTATCTGTTGTGTATCTGTTGTTTAAGTTATTGTTACTCTGTGTGTTATATGAGTAATCGTAAAATTGTGCAGATGTTGCTTTGCTATGCCTTAAAATGTTAAAATCGGCACTATCTGAAATGTTAAATTTAACATTTGAAAATCACCTTTGATTTGCCGTTTGCTGCCGGATGGAGTAGGCGGTTTCAACGGCATGTTGATAAAAAAAACCGCTAGACTGTTTTTTTTTCGTACATTTGCATTTTCCACGCTCGTTGTGTGGAATGCATAAAATGTTGAATATTAAACTGGTAAGATAGAAATGAATAAACTCGCTGTGGTCGCTTTCGGTGGCAATGCCCTGCTGCGTAGCGGCCAGAAAGGTACCTACCAAGAACAACTGCACAATGTGGAAGACACCTGCCGCAGCCTGCGCTCGCTCATCGAGCGTGGCTACAATCTGGTGATCGGCCACGGCAACGGCCCCCAGGTGGGCAATGTCATGCTCCAGCACGAGGCCGGCCGCCAGCTTGGCATCGAGGCCATGCCGATGGACTTCTGCGTCGCCGAGACCCAGGGCTCCATCGCCTACCTCATCGAGATGGGCATGCGCAACGTGCTGGGGTCCAGCCGCAATGTGGTTACGCTCGTTACCCAGGTGGGTGTCGATGCCGCCGACCCCATGTTCCAGAACCCCACCAAGCCTGTCGGCCCCTACTACACCAAGGAGCAGGCCGACCAACTGGCCGCCGAGACCGGCGCCGCCTACCGCGAAGACCCCAAGGGCAACGGCTGGCGCAAGGTGGTGGCCTCGCCCAAGCCCACGCGTATCAATAATATAGACATCGTCAAGCAGTTGGCCGAGGCCGGCAACGTCGTCGTTACCGTCGGCGGCGGCGGCATCCCCGTGGTCGAGGAAGGTTCGAAGGTGCGTGGCGTCGAGGCCGTCATCGACAAGGACCTCGCCTCCGCCCTCTGCGCCGTGCAGATCGGTGCCGACGAGTTCTACATCCTCACCGACGTGCCCAAGGTCTACATCAATTTCCGCAAGGAGAACGAGCAGGCGCTCGACACCATCACCGTGGCCCAGGCCAAGCAGTACCTCGCCGAGGGTCAGTTCGCCGAGGGGTCGATGGCTCCCAAGGTACGCGCCGGCATCATGTTCGTCGAGAACGGCGGCAAGGAGTGCGTCATCACCGAGGCCGGCCAGCTGGACAACCCCACCTGCGGCACGAGGATTGTCCGCTAGCGGACAATCCTAATTTCGAATTTTGAATTTCGAATTTTGAAGTTAATGGAGAATCCCCTTTATACGAAAAGCAAGCAACTGGCGCTCAGCATTGTTGAAATGCATAAGCGTTTGACTGCCATCGGGGAGTACACCATGTCGAAGCAGGTCCTCAAAAGCGGCACAAGCATTGGCGCCAATATTAGAGAGGCCAAAAGGCCGCAAAGCGAGGCCGATTGTGTCAGCAAACTGAGCATTGCACTCAAAGAGGCCGAGGAGACCGCCTTTTGGCTGGAAATTCTCTCGGAATCCGGCTACATAACTTCGGACATATTCCAACCGACGTATTCCTTGACCGAGGAGATAATCAAGATACTCGTTACAGTGATACGCAACAAAAAACAAAATCTTCAAAATTCATAGTTTAAAATTCGACTTTCAATAAATATCACGGAAATAATTTCAAAATTCAAAATTCAAATTTCAAAATTGTTATTATGGCTTACAATTTAAGAAACCGCAATTTCCTGAAGATCCTCGACTTTTCGCCGAAGGAGCTCAACTATCTGCTCGACCTGGCCCGCGACCTCAAGCGCGCCAAATATGCCGGCTGCGAGCAGCCCCGCATGAAGGGCAAGAACATCGCCCTCATCTTCGAGAAGACCTCCACCCGCACCCGCTGCGCCTTCGAGGTCGCCGCCAAGGACCAGGGCGCCCACGTTACCTACCTCGGCCCCACTGGCAGCCAGATCGGCGTCAAGGAGAGCATGAAGGACACCGCCCGCGTCCTCGGCCGCATGTATGACGGTATCGAGTACCGTGGCTTCGACCAGGCCACCGTCGAGGAGCTCGCCCAGTATGCCGGCGTGCCCGTGTGGAACGGCCTCACCAACGAGAGCCACCCCACCCAGATCTTGGCCGACTTCCTCACCATGCAGGAGCACAGCGACAAGCCCCTCAACCAGGTTACCTTCGCCTACATCGGCGATGCCCGCTTCAACATGGGCAACAGCCTCATGGTCGGCGGCGCCAAGATGGGCATGGATGTGCGCATCGTGGCCCCCAAGAAGCTCCAGCCCAGCAAGGAGCTCATCAAGGAGTGCCAGAAGATCGCCAAGGAGACCGGCGCCAAGGTTACCGTTACCGACGACGTGAAGGCCGGTGTCAAGGGTTGCGACTTCCTCTACACCGACGTGTGGGTCTCCATGGGTGAGCCCGCCGAGGTCTGGAAAGAGCGCATCAAGATGCTCAAGCCCTACCAGGTCAACAAGGAGATGATGAAGGCCACCGGCAACAAGAACTGCAAGTTCATGCACTGCCTGCCCGCCTACCACAACCTTGAGACCCAGGTCGGTCGCGACGTCCACAAGCAGTTCGGCCTCGACGGCATCGAGGTTACCGAAGATGTGTTCGAGAGCGAGGCCAGCATCGTCTTCGACGAGGCCGAGAACCGTATGCACACCATCAAGGCCGTCATGGTGGCCACCCTCGGCGACTAAATCACGCAACAATAGTAAAGACCTTAAGGGCCTTTGTGTCCTTAAGGTCTTTATTCATGAAACTACCAAACAGCTACTACCACTATGGACAAGAAAAAAGTCATCGGCTGGGTGGTTACCCTTGCCCTGACGCTCTTCTGCTGGTGCGTCCCCACGTCGTTCTACGGCATCGAGGAACTCACCGTCATGCAGCAGCGCATCATCGCCATCTTCGTCTTCGCCGCCTGCATGTGGATTACCGAGGCCATACCTATCTGGGCCACCTCGGGGGTCATCATGGCTCTGATGCTGCTCACCACCTCGACCAGCATGCTCGACTTCATGGCTTCGGGCGACAACCTGGGCGACCCCATCAAGTACCAGACCATCATGCACGAGTTCGCCAACCCCACGGTGATGCTCTTCATGGGCGGTTTCGTGCTGGCCATCGCCGCCTCCAAGTATAAGCTCGACGCCAACTTGGCGCGTGTGGTCATCCGCCTCTTCGGCACCAAGCCCAAGATGGTCATGCTGGGCTTCATCACCATCACCGCCCTGCTCTCGATGTTCATGTCCAACACCGCCACGGCGGCCATGATGGTGGCCATCCTGGTGCCCGTGCTGGCCTCGCTGCCCGAGAGCGACAACAAGGGCAAGGTGGGTCTCGCCCTGGCCATCCCCGTGGCTGCCAACATCGGCGGCCTCGGCACCCCCATCGGCACCCCGCCCAACGTTACCGCCGTCGGCTACCTCAAGGACCTGATGGGCATCGAGGTGTCGTTCCTCCAGTGGATGCTCGTCATGGTGCCCGTGGTCATCGTCATCCTCCTTGTGTCGTGGCTCTTCCTCGGCAGCGTCTTCAAGTCGAACCAGAAGGAAATCGTCATCAAGATTGACGGCACGTGGGACACCTCGCGCGAGGCCATCATCGTCTACGTTACTTTCGCCGTTACGGTGCTCCTGTGGGTCTTCGGCAACAAGATAGGCGAGACCACCACCCTCGGCCTCAACTCCTACGTCGTGGCCCTCATCCCCTTCGCCGTCTTCGTCATCACCGGCGTCTTCAAGAAGGCCGACCTGGCCAAGATCGACTGGGACGTGCTCTGGCTCGTGGCCGGCGGCTTTGCCCTCGGCGTGGGCATCAACGAGACCAAGCTGGCCGACCTGCTGGTCAGCACCATCCCCTTCGGCACCTGGTCGCCGATGCTGGTCATCCTCGGCTCGGGCCTGCTCTGCGTGTTCATGTCCACTTTCATGTCCAACAGCGCCTCGGCCGCCCTCCTCATCCCCATCCTCATCACCGTGGGCAAGGGCATGGAGAGCCAGCTGGAGCCCTTCGGCGGCATCACCACCCTCATCGTCGGCCTCGCTATGGCCGCCTCGCTGGCCATGGCGCTGCCCATCTCCACGCCCCCCAACGCCATCGCCTACTCCAAGGGCTTCATCAAGCAGAAGGAGATGGTCTATGTCGGCATCTTTGTCGGTGTCGTCGGCCTTATCGTGGGCTACCTTGTCCTGATTTTCGCCGGCAAGGCTGGACTGCTCACCTAAACAGTTGTATGATTATGCGAAAGTACACCCTCCTTATCGCGATGCTCTGCGCCGCCGCCACGGTGGCGGCGCAGGAGTCGCCCAAGCCCACCGCCAAGCCGGCCGACAAGAAGGCTTCCATCCAGCTCTACGGCTTTGTGCGCAACTATTTCTCGTTCGATTCGCGCCGCATGATTACCGTCTGCGGCGGCGAGTACCTGATGGTTCCCTACGACGAGGACTGGAACATGACCGAGGCCGAGGCCGAGACTTACGGCGACGAGCACCGCTTCGACCGCAACGCCGTCCCCGAGACCCGCCTGCTGGCCCTCACCACGCGCGTCGGCGCCAACCTAATGGGTCCGCAGCTGCTGGGTGCCTCGTCGAGCGGCAAGGTGGAGGCCGACTTTGCCGGCTTCGGCACCACCAACAGTGTCCTGCGCCTGCGCCTGGCCTATGTCAAGCTCAACTGGGAAGCCTCCGAGCGCGCCTCGCACGAGCTGCTGGTGGGTCAGGACTGGCACCCCGTCTCGGGCAGCATCATGCCCGAGGTGCTCGGCATGGCCGCCGGTGCCCCCTTCCGCGCTCACAGCCGCACGCCGCAGGTGCGCTACACCTTCGCCATCCCCTCCGGCCTTGGCTTCACCGCCGCCGCCCTGTGGCAGTTCCAGTTCACCTCGCCCGGCCCCGACGGCGAGTCGGCCGCCTACGCCAACCGCGCCCTCGTGCCCGAACTCTTCCTGGGCCTCAATTACCATAGCAGAACGGTCTATGCGCAGCTGGGTGTCGACTACACCGACCTCGCCATCCGTCGTGAGATTCCTGTAACCGACATTTACGGAGGCGAGCCCTACACCACTCTGCACGAAGGCCATTGCCGCTCCTTCTCGCCGACGCTCTACGCGCAGTATACCGAGGGTCTGCTGGCCGTCAAGCTGCGCAGCACACTGGCGCAGAACCTCGGCCACCTCAACATGTTCAGTGGCTACGCCTGGGTTGCCGATGCCGGCTCGCAGGAGTCCTACCAGCCCGTCCGCTCGTCGGTCAGCTACCTCAACGTGGCCTATGGCAAGCGCGTCCGCTTCGACATCTTCTTCGGCTACCAGAAGAACCTCGGCTTGCCCGACGGGTATAAATTTGCCATCCCGGCGGAACAGCTCTACATGAAGAAAGGGGTCAAGAATATCGACCATATCGTCCGCTTGGCGCCCTCCATCAGCTACAACACCGCCGCCTTTAACCTGGGCCTCGAATACGAGTGCAACCTCGTCGGCTACGGCGCCCTGCAGTCCGACGCCACGGTCGCTGATCCCCACAGCGTCTTCGGCCACCGCATCTGCGCCCTGGTCAAGTACAACTTCTAGACAGGGGTTCCGTGCCCCTGAACGCATCCCCCGGCCCCCGCTCATCATAGGAGCGGGGGCCGGGATGTATTTACCCACCGTTGCCACCATGTCGTTTCTGTCATTTTATTGAAGATGAGATAGTTGCTGATAAGCCATGCAGTTCTTGTAGCGTACAACCTACCATAAGCTTCCATATCCTTCCAGTGCCTTTGTATTCCCCTACCGTTCCCCTACCATTCCCCTACCGTTCCCCTGGAGGGTGGATACAATATTTCACCCTTTTTTCCGTTACGGGGGTATATGAAACAGATAGTACTTGTATGCATGCTGCTGGCCTCGTTTGTCGCTGCGGGCCAGGTGAAGGTCGTTAGCGACAACACCGAGGGCGCCACCCGTGCCGCCGCCGAGCTGCGCCGCTTCCTCGCCATGAACGGCAATGACCGCCACCTGGCCGGCACCATCCACGTGGGCGACACACCCCTGCTGCGCGCGCGCTATGCCCCGCAGGTGGAGCGGCTCAAGGACGACGGCTTCCTCATCTGCGGCGACGGCCGCGAGGTGTGCCTCTACGGCCTCGGCGAGCGCGGCACCCTCTATGCCGTCTATGCCCTGCTGGAGCGGCTCGGCTACCGCCTCTACACGCCCGACGCCCTGGTGGTCCCCGGCCACGCTGGACTCGCACTTCCGAACTCCGAACTCGTGGAGAACCCCGCCTTCGCCTACCGCGAGACGCTCTATTACTATCCTAACCACAGCGAGCTGTATGCCAACTGGCACCGCCTGCACAACCGTGCCGACCTGCACCGCCAGTGGGGCATGTTCGTCCACACCTTCCAGCACCTGATACCCGAGTCGCGCTACTATGACGCCCACCCCGAGTGGTTCTCCATGCGCGAGGGTCGCCGCGACCGCGACGGGCAGCTCTGCCTCTCCAACGGCGAGATGCTGGAGGAGCTCTGCCGCCGCCTGGCCGACACCATGTCCCGCCGCCCCGAGGCCACCATCTGGTCGGTCTCCAACAACGACAATTACAACGCCTGCCAGTGCGCCCCCTGCCTGCGCCTCGACAGCCTCTACGGCGGCCCCACGGGCACGCTGCTCCACTTCATCAACCAGGTGGCTGCCCGTTTCCCCGACAAGACCATCTCCACCCTGGCCTACCAGTACACCAGGAATGCTCCGAATAATCAGATTGTTCCTATCAAGCCAGCCCCCAATGTGAACATCATGCTCTGCCCCATCGAGTCGGGTCGCGAGGCTTCCATCGCCACCTCGCCCCGCGAGGCATCTTTCCGCAAGGACATGGTGGACTGGGGCCGCCTGACCGACAATATCTTCATCTGGGACTATGTGGTCCAGTTCCGCAACTTCTGGAACCCGTTCCCCAACCTGCACGTGCTGCAGCCCAACCTGCAGTTCTTCCGCAACAACGGCGTGCGCCTGATGTTCGAGCAGGCCACCGGCCAGGACAACATCACCTCGTGGATGGATATCCGCTGCTACATGCTGGCCAAGCTGATGTGGAACCCCGATGTGGACATGGATTCCGTCATGGATGACTTCTTCCGTGGCTACTACGGCCCGGCGGCTCCCATGGTGCGCCGCATCATCGACACCATGACCGCCGCCCTCACCGCCAGCGGCAGGACGCTGAATATCTACGGCTACCCCGTCGACGGTGCCGACGGCTACCTCTCGCCCCAGCGCATGCTGCGCTACGACCTGGCCATGCAGAGCGCCTACAGCGTTGCGGCCGACTCCGCCATTCGCGAGCGGCTGCGCTACTTCGAGCTGGCGCTCGACTTCGCCACTGTCGAGCTCATGGCCACGGGCAAGATGAAGGGCACCCCCGAGCAGCTCACCGCCCGCCTGCGCCGCATGACGGCCGACCTCAACCGCTTCGGCGTGGCGCAGATGATGGAGATGGGCATCTCGCCCGACGAATACCAGCGCCAGATGCTCCACTTTGTGGAGAAGCAGCAAGGCTCGCTGAAGCCCAAGCGTTTGATATATAAGGATGAGCCCTCGGCTCCCTACAACACCGCCTCGCTTATCGACCGCCGCGCCGGCATCATGGACTACCGCACCGACTGGGTGGGCTTCTGGGGCGACACGCTGAAGGCTGTCCTCACCCTCGGCAGTGCGCCGGTGGAGGTGCAGAGTGTCAGCATGGACTTCTTCTTCTACCCCCTGTCGTGGATATTCCTCCCGCAGCGTGTGGCGATGGATGTCTCCGACGACGGGCGCCAGTGGCGTAGGGTAGGGGAGTGGCACCCCGAAAATCCCGAGATACTGGCCACGCCCGACATCAAGACCTTCCGTGCCGAGGTGAAGGGCACGGCGCGCTACATCCGCGTCGTCGCCGACCCGCTGCCCGAAATCCCCGCCTGGCACCGCGCCGCCGGACAGAAGGCATGGATATTCACCGATGAGATAGTGGTAAAGTAGTCCCGCAGGGACGAAGGACAGTAGCCGTGGGCGCAAGCCCACGGCTACTGTCTGGCGCCCCTTCGGGACTTGCCGTCATGCTTCTGTGGCGGTGGGTTCGGCGGTCAGTGCCTCGTCGAGGGCTTTCGATGCCTCGCCCTTCTCGATGTTGAAGAAGACGCGCTCCTCGTCGTTGGTGGCTGAGGTGTCGTCGCTTTGTTCGGGCACACCGGCGGTGATTTTGATGGTGTCGCCGGGCAGTATGTCGGCCTTGATGATTTCGTCGGCCAGGTCGTCCTCCACGTAGCGCTGTATGGCGCGGCGCAGGGGGCGGGCGCCGTAGTTCTCGTCCCAGCCTTTGCCGACGATGAAGTCCTTGGCCTTCTCGTCCATCTCCACCTCGAAGCCCATCTTGCGGATGCGTCCGAAGAGGCCGCGCAGCTCGATGTCGATTATCTTGTGTATCTCCTCGCGGCCCAGGCTGTTGAAGTAGATGATGTCGTCGATGCGGTTGATGAATTCGGGTGCGAATGCCTTTTTGAGGCTTTTCTCTATTACGTCGCGCTGCATGCTGGCGCGCTCGGCCTCGCGGCTCTTGGTGCTGAAGCCTACGCCGACGCCGAAGTCTTTCAGCTGGCGGCTGCCCACGTTGGAGGTCATGATGACGATGGTGTTGCGGAAGTCTACCTTGCGGCCGATGCCGTCGGTGAGCTGCCCGTCGTCGAGCACCTGCAGCAGCACGTTGAACACGTCGGGGTGTGCCTTTTCAATCTCGTCCAGCAGCACGATGCTGTAGGGTTTTCTCCTCACGCGTTCGGTCAGCTGGCCGCCCTCCTCGTAGCCCACGTAGCCCGGAGGGGCGCCGATGAGGCGGCTGACGGCGAATTTCTCCATGTATTCGCTCATGTCGATGCGTATCATGGCGCTCTCGCTGTCGAAGAGGTATTGGGCCAGGATTTTGGTGAGGTAGGTCTTGCCGACGCCGGTGGGGCCGAGGAAGAGGAAGGAGCCGATGGGGCGGTTGGGGTCCTTGAGGCCGGCGCGGTTGCGGCGGATGGCTTTGGCTATCTGGCTGATGGCCTCGTCCTGGCCCACCACGCTGCCTTTCAGTTCGTTCTCCATGCTCAGCAGGCGTGTCTGCTCGCTCTCGGCGATGCGCTCCACCGGCACGCCGGTCATCATGGCCACCACGGCGGCCACGTCGTGCTCGGTTACGCGTACATGGCGCTCGCGCTCATCGTTCTCCCACTGGCGCTTGAGGTCGGTGAGCTTGGAGTCGAGGTCGCGCTCCTGGTCGCGCAGTTCGGCGGCTTCGCTGTAGCGCTTGGTGGCGAGCACCTCTTTCTTGCGGGCGTTGACGCGCGCCACCTCCTTCTCGAGGTTTACTATGTCGTCCGGCACCCGCATGTTGGCTATGCGCACGCGCGAGCCGGCCTCGTCGAGGGCGTCGATGGCCTTGTCGGGCTGCAGGCGGTCGCTGACGTAGCGCTCGGTGAGCTCCACGCAGGCTTTCAGCGCCTCGTCGGTGTACTGCACCATGTGGTGCTCCTCATATTTGTCCTTGATATTTTGAAGTATCTCGAGGGTCTCCTCGGCGGTGGCGGGTTCGACCAGCACCTTCTGGAAGCGGCGTTCGAGGGCGGTGTCCTTCTCGATGTACTGGCGGTACTCGTCGAGGGTGGTGGTGCCGATGCACTGGATGACGCCGCGTGCCAGGGCGGGCTTGAACATGTTGCTGGCGTCGAGGCTGCCGCTGGCCGAGCCGGCGCCCACGATGGTGTGTATCTCGTCGATGAAGATGACGATTTCGGGGTGTTTCTCCAGCTCGCCGATGACGGCCTTCATGCGCTCCTCGAACTGACCGCGGTACTTGGTGCCGGCCACGAGCGAGGCCAGGTCGAGGCTCAGCAGGCGCTTGCCGAAGAGGGTGCGCGGCACCTTGCCTTCGGCCATGCGGATGGCGAGGCCCTCGGCGATGGCGCTCTTGCCCACGCCGCTCTCGCCGATGAGGATGGGGTTGTTCTTCTTGCGGCGCGAGAGAATCTGTGCGATGCGCTCCAGCTCGCGGGTGCGGCCCACGATGGGGTCCAGCTTGCCCTCCTCGGCCAGCTTGGTCAGGTCGCGGCCGAAGTTGTCCAGCGCCGGCGTGCCGCTCTTCGACTTGCCGCCCGCCGCATTCGGCTTGCCGCTTTCCATCATCGGGTCGGCGAAGGGGTCGTCGTTGTCGTCGTCCGAGCTCTGCATGCTGAAGTCGGGCATCTGGCCGGGCTCCACGCTGCTGTCGCCTTTGACGGTCTTGGAGAAGCGGTCGTAGTCCACGCCGCTCTTCCCCAGCAGGTTGGCCACCAGGTTGTCGCCCTCCTGCAGCATGGCGAGCACGAGGTGCTCGGTGCGGATTTCGGGCGACTTGAGTTTGATGCTCTCCAGGTAGCTCAGGCGCAGCACCTTCTCGGTCTGGCGCAGCATGGGGATTTCGCTGTCCTCGGCGTAGCGGATGTCGGCCTGGGCCTGGCTGACCTGGCGCTCCAGCTGCTCGCGCAGTTGCGCCGTGTCGACGCCCAGGGATTTGAGCATCGCCACCGCCGAACACTCGGGTATGCGGGCGATGCCCAGAAAAAGATGCTCCACGCCGATGCCTCCGTTCTTCATGCGGATGGCCTCGTCGCGGCTGAAGGATATTGCTTTTCGCGTGTTTTCGCTCAGGTTGGCTTCCATAATGTGGGGTATGTTTTCAAAATGCAAAAGTACTACAAATAATCCAACTGCAACTTCCGTGCCAATGCTTTTTTTCAACAGCCCGATGTGGAAACAGTACCACTCTCGGCCTCAATGTAACTCTTATGGGTCCATAGCGGTCCAGAGCCTTTGTATTCCCCTAGAGATCCCCTACCATTCCCCTACCGTCCCCTCCTGACAATGAAATAGGGTCAATTTCATTGGTTGACAGCATCTTCTATCTGTCAAACAACCTCGTGAGCGGTGCCACCTTCGGGGATATCGAGGTGCCGGCCTTGGGCAACTTTGTCTGGTTTGCCAAGTACGTGGACACGTCCTTCATGACCCCATACGTGCCGGGTGATACGGGTGAGGTGCGCATCGTGATGGTTGAGGATACCGCCTCCGGCAAGCAACACACCCTCAAGTTGCTCAAACAGAGCGACCGCTTCGGGGACTGAAGCGAAGATTAACAGCGTGTTTATAAAAAAAACATCCATGTCGGGAAAAAATCGTATCTTTGTATTTCCGCATGTTTCGCGCGTGCGTATATAAATATTTGGAATACAATAATATAATGATAACTAACCGATGGCTTTAGAGAACGAAAAAATCATCCGCGTAGACATAGAGCAGACCATGAAGTCGGCCTATATCGACTATGCCATGTCCGTCATCGTGTCCCGAGCGCTGCCGGATGTGCGCGACGGCTTCAAGCCAGTGCACCGCCGCATCCTCTACTCGATGAACGAGAACGGCATCCTCTACAACACCCCCACCAAGAAGTGCGCCCGCATCGTGGGCGACGTGATGGGTAAGTACCACCCCCACGGAGACAGCTCCATCTACGGAGCCCTGGTGCGCCTGGCCCAGCCGTGGTCGATGCGCTACATGCTGGTCGAGGGGCAGGGTAACTTCGGCTCGGTGGACGGCGACTCGCCGGCCGCCATGCGATACACCGAGGCCCGCCTGCAGCAGATAAGCAACGACATGGTGGCCGACATCGACAAGAACACGGTCGACATGGTGCCCACCTACGACAACGAGGGGCAGGAACCCACCGTACTGCCGGCCAAGATCCCCAACCTGCTTGTCAACGGCTCGAACGGCATCGCCGTCGGTATGGCCACCAACATGCCCACCCACAACCTGCGCGAGGTGCTGGACGGCTGCATGGCCTATATCGACGACCGCGACATCACCATCGAGGGCCTTATGGAGCACGTCAAGGCGCCCGACTTCCCCCTGGGCGGCATCATCTACGGCTACAACGGCGTCCGCGAAGCCTACACCACCGGCCGCGGCAGCATCATCCTGCGCGCCGAGACCACCATCGAGGAGGACAGCCACGGCCGCAACGTCATCATCGCCAGCACCGTCCCCTATGGTGTCAACAAGAGGGAGATGATCAAAAAGACCGCCAACCTGGTCAAGGAGGGCAAGATAGAAGGCATCACCGACATCCGCGACGAGAGCAACCGCGAGGGTATCCGCGTGGTCTATGTGCTGCGCAACGATGTGGTGCCCAACGTAATCCTCAACAAACTGTTCCAGCAGACCGAGCTGCAGTCGTCGTTCCCGGTGAACAACATCGCCCTGGTGCACGGCCGTCCGCAGCTGCTCAACCTGAAGGAACTCATCTCCAATTTCGTCCTCCACCGCGA
Source organism: uncultured Bacteroidales bacterium (assembly GCA_900315935.1). Taxonomy (GTDB): domain Bacteria; phylum Bacteroidota; class Bacteroidia; order Bacteroidales; family P3; genus Colimorpha. The sequence continues at coordinate 30,497 of ONBB01000002.1, read as the reverse complement.
GGAGGTGGTTACCCGCCGCACGCAGTTCGAGATGGACGAGGCCCTGCGCCGCGCACATATCCTCGAGGGTCTGCTGCGCGCCATTGACATCATCGACGAGATTATCGCCCTCATCCGTGCCAGCCGCACCCCCGAGGATGCCCGCCAGGGATTGATGGACCGCTTCGACTTCACCGAGCCCCAGTCGCGCGCCATCGTCGACATGCGCCTCGCCCAGCTCACCGGCCTGCAGCGCCAGCGCCTGCAGGATGAGTACGACGAGCGTATGCGCTTCATCGAGCGCTGCAAGGAAATCCTGGGCGACCACAGCGTGCTGATGCAGGTCATCAAGGACGAGTTCGTCGAGCTGCGCGAGAAGTACGGCGACGACCGCCGCACGCAAATCAAGTACGATGCCGCCAACTTCCGCATCGAGGACACCATCCCCGACGAGCAGGTGGTCATCACCATCAGCCACAAAGGCTACATCAAGCGCACGCCGCTCACTGAGTACCGTACGCAGAGCCGTGGAGGCGTGGGCAGCAAGGGAAGCTCGGTGCGAAGCGAGGACTTCGTGGAGCACATCTTCACCTGCACCAACCACAACTACCTCCTCTTCTTCACCGAGAAGGGCCGTTGCTATTGGATGCGCGCCTTCGAGGTGCCCGAGGGCGAGAAGAACACAAAGGGCCGCCCCATCCTCAACTGCATCAATATCGAGCCGGACGACAAGGTGAAAGCCTACGTCAACGTGGAGAGCCTCTCCGACAGCGAGTACGTGGGCAACCACTACATCACCATGTGCACCAAGAACGGCATCGTCAAAAAGACCACCCTCGAGGCGTACTCGCGCCCGCGTACCAACGGCATCATCGCCGTGGGCATCCGCGAGGGCGACGAGCTGGTTACCGCCCGCCTCACCGATGGCGATAGCTACATGCTCATCGCTTCGAAGAAGGGCAAGGTGATGATCTGCCCCGAGAAGGAGTTCCGCGCCATGGGCCGCGGCGCCAGCGGTGTGAAAGGCATGGACCTCGAGCCCGAGGGCGACGGCGTCATCGACATGCTCTGCCTGCCCAGCGCCGACGAGAACCTCCTTGTCGTCTCCGAGCACGGCTACGGCAAGCGCTCCTCGCTGGCCGACTACCGCGCCACCCTCCACCGCGGCGGCAAGGGCGTCAAAGCCATGCAGATCACCGACAAGACCGGCCCCCTCGCCGCCATCACCAACGTCACCGACGAGCACGACCTCATGATCATCAACCGCTCAGGCATCACCATCCGCATGAAGGTCGCCGACCTCCGCGTACTCGGACGCAACACACAGGGCGTCAAGCTCATCGACCTCCGCGGCAAAGACTACATCGCCTCCATCACCAAGGTGCCCACCGCCGGCGACGACGACGAGGCCGACACCCTCCCCGAGGGCGCTGAGGCCGAAAATCCGAACCCCGAGAGCAATAATGAGCCCGCAAACGATACTAATAGTCAAACCGAAGAATAAAAATCAACACCTAAAAAACGACAAAGATATGAAAATGAAGAAATTCCTGACTGCCGCCCTCTTCGTGGCCGCCACCCTGGCCGCCAACGCGCAGGCCATCAACGTCAGCAGCGCATTCCAGAACATGCGCAAAAACTATCTCAACAAAGCCAAGGCCGAAATCGACGCCGCCTGTCTGCACGATGCCACCAAGGACGACGCCAAGACCTGGTGCTACAAGGCCCTCATCTATGCCCGCATCGGCGGTGAGGCTGCCAACAAGAAGTCGAAGTTCAAGGACCTGGCCCCCGACTGGGCCGAGCAGGCTTACACCGCCGCCCTCGAGTGCAAGCGCCTCGACACCAAGAACGAGTTCGCCCAGCAGGTGAACGAGGTCTTCTCCTTCGTCGGCAACGAGTACTACACCCAGGCCCGCGAAGCCTACAACGCGAAGAACTTCGCCCAGGCCGTCGAGCTCTCCGACAAGTCGTCCACCTGCTTCACCAACGCAGGCAAAGGCCAGTATGCCGTCGAGTCGATGTACATCGCCGGCATCGCCTCGCATGCCCAGCATGACACCGCCGGCGTCAAGAAGTACTTCAACAACATGGTGCGCCGCAAGACCGAGACCAACTTCGTCTACCAGACCCTCTTCGACATCGCCATCGCCGAAGGCAAGAACGACGAGGCCATGAAGGTGGCCAACAACTACGTCAAAAACTGCAAGAACGACTACCAGGCTTACGTCCTGAGTGCCGCCGGCTACTTCCTCAACAAGAATATGGAGAAGGGCAAGGAGCAGCTCGACGCCGCCGTCAACCTCACCAAGGATTCGGCCAGCCTCTACCCTGTGGTGCTGGTGAAAGCCGGCTCGCTGCTCGACGATGTGGCCGGCGACTACGAGGCCGCCGAGGCCCGCTTCAAGGAGTCGCTCACCCTCCGTCCCGCCCAGTTCGAGGCCAACTTCGGCATGGGCAAGATGATCTACAACCGCGCCGTCGACAAGAACAACGCCGCCAACCAGGTGGACCCCTTCAGCGACGAGACCGGCCTCTACGACAAGCTCAGCACCGAGTCGAAGGAACTCTTCCGCCAGTCGATTGAATATCTCGTCAAGGCGGTCAACTTCTACGACGGCCTCACCGACGACAACCAGAAGAACGCCCTGCGCCCCTCGCTCGGCAATGCCCTCACCGCTCTGGCCAACGCCTACGCCCGCGTCGACATGCTCACCGAGTCCGAGGCCGCCAAGGCCCGCCTCCAGCAGCTGATGAACTAGGCGAAAATCATCCTCGAAAATCCCGCGCCGGAACGCTCGCCGTTCCGGCGTTTTTTTTTGTTAAAAAATCGGCCCCAATTCTTAAATTTATCGATATGCTTTTTGGCACGGTGATAAGTTACGTGTTTTTGTTCTTTCGCAAATGCCTTATATACATCTCGTTGTACAATGCCTTGCCGCAGCTAAAAATCGATACGTTTTTCTTAAACGTTCTGTTGGTATCGATATATTGAGTATATTTTTATAATTGGTGTAATTTAATGGTATGCAGTTTGTTACGGAGGCAAAAGGGGCGAAAAAAATGTTAAATGCCCTAGTATTCCCCTAGAGACCCCCTAGAGATCCCTTGGAAGCCCCCATTTCGCCCCTTTTTTTGGTGAGCTCATATTCCCTCTTTTTTTTATAAGGAATGCAATAATTAATCTGTTTTGCAGTTAGAGGATGTTATGAAACGGATGCTGCTCATCGTGCTTCTCCTTTTGCCCCTCACCCTGGTGGCCCAGGGCGTGGTGGAGGGTGTGGTGCGCGATGCCGGCGGGCGCGGCGTGATGCCCTATGTCAATGTCGGCATCGTGGGGCAGGGCGGCGGCACGGTTACCGACAGCCTCGGCGCCTACCGCCTCGCGCTTCCCGGCCGCGATAGCGTTACCCTGCGTTTCTCCTTCACCGGCTACCAGCCCGAAGAGCGCCGTGTGAGCCTCACCGGTGGCCGCCGACTGAAGATGAATGTGCAGCTCAAGGCGGTATCCACGCAGCTCGAATCGGTCGAAATTGTCGACGACCGCACCCGGCAGACCACCTTCACCCATATCGATGCGGCCAGGCTCGACGATGCCGTCGGCCCCAAAGGGGGTGTCGAAGGGCTCCTCAAGATGCTGCCCGACGTGCATTCCTCCAACGAACTCTCCTCGCAGTATTCGGTGCGTGGCGGCTCGTTCGACGAAAACCTCGTCTACATCAACGACGTGGAGGTCTTCCGTCCCATGCTCATCCGCAGCGGGCAGCAGGAGGGTATGTCCATTATCAACCCCGACTTGGTCGACTTCATCCTCTTCTCTCCCGGCGGCTTCGACGCCTCTTATGGCGACAAACTCTCGTCGGTGCTCGACATCAGGTATGCGCGCCCCTCGCACTTCCAGGGCAAGGTCTCGGCCAGCCTGCTGGGTGCCGCCGCCACGGTGCAGGGCAGGGCAGGGGAGCGCTGGTCCTATGCCGCCGCCCTCCGCCGCCACAGCAACCAGTATATCCTCGGCAGCCTCGACACCCGTGGCAGCTATACCACCGCCTATACCGACCTGCAGGCGCTCGTCGGCTACAAGGTCAACGACCGCCTCGACCTCGGCGCCCTCGCCATCTGGACCCACAACGTCTACGGCCTCGTCCCCGAAAGCCAGACCACCACCTTCGGCGGCTTCTTCAACCCCATGGCCCTCCGCATCTACTTCGACGGGCAGGAGCAGGACCGCTACCACACGCTGCTCGGAGCCCTCACGGCCGACTGGCGCCCAAGCGACGACTGGCACCTCACCTCCGTCCTCTCGGTGCAGCGCATCAGCGAGCGCGAACGCTACGATGTGCAGAGCCAGTACTGGCTCTACGAGCTGGCGCAGGGCGAGAATGTGGGCGACACCGCCATGTTCGACCGCGGCGTCGGCACCTTCCTCGAGCATGCCCGCAACCGCCTCTCGACCAGCATTGCCTCCCTCGACCTCAAGGCCAGCCGCTACGCCCGCCTGGGCAACTGGAACTTCGGCCTCAAGGTGCAGCTCGAAAGCATTGAGGACCGCCTGCGCGAATGGCGATGGGTCGACTCGGCAGGCTACACCTTGCCCTCCGACCTGCCGCCCATCGGCGACCCCTCCGGCCTCCCCTCCAGTCCCATCCTGCAGCAGTACGCCAACTCGAACCACTCCATGGGCACCTTCCGTACCGGCCTCTATGCCCAGCGCGAGCTCAACTTCCACACCCGCCGCCAGTCCGACATCAAGGTGCTTGCCGGCGTGCGCGCCCTGCTTTATGCCAACTCCGTGGGCGAAGTGTTCCACTTCCTGCTTTCGCCCCGCGCCAGTGTCAACTACAAGCCGCGCATGAAGCACGACATGCTTTTCCGCCTCGCCGCCGGCGTCTACCAGCAGCCGCCCTTCTATCGCGAGTACCGCACGCCCGAGGGTGCCCTCGTCGGCGAGCTGCCCGCCCAGAAATCCTACCAGCTCACCGGTTCGCTCGACTGGAATTTCCGCCTTTGGAATCGCCCTTTCACCTTCACGGCCGACCTCTATGGCAAGTACCTCACCGACCTTATCCCCTACACTGTCGACAACCTGCGCGTCCGCTACCAGCCCGAATTGAGTGCCGTCGGCTACGTTGCCGGCCTCAGTCTGCGCCTCAATGCCGAGCTTATCGAGGGGCTTGAGTCATGGGCCAGCCTCAGCCTGATGCGCACCCAGGAGGACATCGAGGGCGACGGCCTCGGGTGGCTCGACCGCCCCACCGACCAGCGCCTCAGTTTCAAGCTCTTCCTGCAGGACAATGTGCCCAGCATGCCGTGGTGGCGCATGAGCCTTAACCTGGTGTTTGCCACCGGCATGCCCCTCAATGTGCCCTTCGGCCAGTACAGCCACTCGCAGCTGCGCCTGCCCAGCTACTACCGCGTCGACTGGGGCAACACCATACGCCTCTCGCAGTTCGAGAGCCTCAAGCACAAGAAGGTGTTCCGTGTGGTGGACGATATACAGATCGGTCTCGAGGTGTTCAACCTCTTCAACTTCCGCAATGTGGTCTCCTACCTCTGGGTGTCCGACTACGATAACCAGCCGCACCGTGTGCCCAACTACCTCACCGCCCGCCAAGTGAATCTCAAAGTAACGGTCCTTTTCTGATGATAGCCTTCCCCGACATAGCGCGTCTGCTCACGCCCGAGCAGGTAACCCTCTCCGATGGCCGCACGGCCGACCTCTTCCGCTCGACCAGCACCGAGCTGCTGAAACTCGATTTTGTCTTCGAGGCCGGTTCCAATTACCAGCCGCAGCTGCTCACCGCCGTGGCCGCCGCCAAGCTGATGGCCGTGGCCACACGCTCGATGGATGCCCAGCGGCTGAGCGAGTTCATGGATGCCCGCGGCATCGTGGTGGAGTGTACGTCGAGTGTCTTCACCTCGTGCCTCACGGTATACACCCACCGCCGCTATGCCGCCGAGGTGGTGCCCGTGGTGATGGAGATGCTGTCGGCGCCGGCTTTTTCGGAAAATGATTTCGAGGTGTGGCGCGCTGCCAAGCGGCAGGAGCTGGCAGTCCACCAGCAACGCTCCTCCACCGTGGCACGCCGCCTTTGGTACCAGGGGCTCTTCGGCGCCGACCATCCGCTGGGGCATGCTGCCATGCCCGAGGATGCCGACAGCCTGTCGGTCGAGGTGGTGCGCGACTACTTTCGCAGGCGCTACCTCGGCACCCCCTGCCGCATCACCCTTTCGGGCTGTGTCGACGACCGTTTGCTGATGGCATTGGAGGGCAGTTTGCCCGAGGCGGACAATAAATCCTTGCTCATCCCCCCACCTTCCTCACTGACCGTCCCACCCCATACCCTGCACCCTGTGCGGAAAAAGATAGCCGGAGCGCAACAGACCACTATCCGGCTGGGGCGCGTGCTGCCCGATGCCGGCGCGATGCCGTTCGAGGAGTCGGCTCGGCTGGCGGTGTGCACCACGCTGCTGGGCGGCTGGTTCGGCTCGCGCCTGATGAGCAACCTGCGCGAGGAGAAGGGCTATACCTATGGGGTAAGCGCGCACATCCAGCCCTACCGTGGCTGCCGTGTGTTCTTCATTGCGAGCGATGTGGCCGCCGGCACCGCCGACGAGGCCGAGCGCGAGGCCCTGGGCGAGCTGCAACGGCTGGCCGACACGCCGCCGTCGGCAGAGGAACTCGACACGGTGAAGAGCATCATGGCCGGCGATGCCATGCGGATGCTCGACGGCGTTTTCGAACGCTCCGACCGCCATTGCGACCTTATGGAGAGCGGATCCCTCGACCTCTATGACGCCCGTTTCCCGCAGGTGCTGCAGGATACCACGCCGGAGCACGTGTCTGTGCTGGCGCGCCAGTGGTTGGCTCCCGGCCAGATGCTGTGCTGCCAGGCAGGAGCGTAGGGAATCAATAGTTGTACTTTTCGCCCCAGCGCTCTTTGAGCGAGCGGCGGGTTTCGTTTTCGCGGGGAGTGTTGCCGGGGTCGTAGAATTTCGACCCCTCGAGGCCCTGCGGCAGGTATTCCTGCAGGGCGAAGTTGCCTTCGTAGTTGTGGGCGTATTTGTAGCCGTCGCCGTAGCCGAGGTTCTTCATCAGCTTGGTAGGTGCGTTGCGTATGTGCAGCGGCACGGGCAGGTCGCCCCAGCGGCGGATGGCCTCCTGGGCGTTATTGAGTGCCATGTAGGTGGCGTTGCTTTTGGCCGAGCAGGCCAGGTAGCAGGCACACTGCGAGAGGTTGATGCGGCATTCGGGGTAGCCTATCTTGCTGACGGCGTCGAAGGTGGCGTTGGCCAGCAGGAGGGCGTTGGGGTTGGCGTTGCCGATGTCCTCGGAGGCGAAGATGAGCATGCGGCGTGCGATGAAGAGGGGGTCTTCGCCGCCGTCGATCATGCGTGCCAGCCAGTAGACGGCGCCGTTGGGGTCGGAGCCTCGCATGCTCTTGATGAAGGCCGATATGATGTCGTAGTGCATCTCGCCGCCTTTGTCGTAGTAGGCCAGGTTCTGCTGTATGACGGCGGTAACGGTCTGGTTGTCCATGATAATCGGGGTGTTCCGATTATTCTGATTGTTTTGGATTCGATTGACAACCAGTTCGATGGCGTTGAGCAGTTTGCGGGCGTCGCCGCCGGAGATGCGCATGAGGGCGGCGTCCTCGCGCAGGTCGATGGTGATGTCGTGGCTGGCGTAGTGGCTGATGGCGGAGGCGATGAGGCGGCGCATGTCCTGCTCGTCGAATTCCTTGAGGACGTATACCTGGCAGCGGCTGAGGAGTGCGGAGATGACCTCGAAGGAGGGGTTCTCGGTGGTGGCGCCGATGAGGGTGATGGTGCCGCGTTCGACGGCGCCGAGGAGCGAGTCCTGCTGGGCTTTGTTGAAGCGGTGGATTTCGTCGATGAAGAGGATGGCGCCCTCTTCCTGCTGCGCCTGGTTGATGACGTCGCGCACCTCCTTCACCCCGCTGCTGATGGCGCTCAGGGTGTGGAACGGACGCTGCAGGGTGTGCGAGATGATGGTGGCGAGTGTGGTCTTGCCGATGCCGGGAGGCCCCCAGAGAATCATGGAGGGTATGTTGCCGCTCTCGATGAGGGTGCGCAAAGGCGCATCGGGCCCAACGAGGTGTTGCTGCCCGATGTATTGGTCGAGGTTCTGCGGCCGCAGGAGTTCTGCCAGTGGGGTCATGGCTATACAATCAGCATGGCGTCGCCGTAGGTGGAGAAGCGGTACTTCTCCTTGATGGCGGCCTGGTAGGTCTGCATAAGCAGTTCGTGGCCGGCAAAAGCGCAGACCATGATGAACTGGTGGCTCATGGGGTGGTGGAAGTTGGTAACCATCATGTCGGCGATGGTGAATTCGTAGGGTGGATAGATGAAGCGGTTGGTCCAGCCGTCGAAGGGGAACAGTTTGCCGGGGATGGTAACGGCGCTCTCGAGGGCGCGCATGGTGGTGGTGCCTACGCAGCAAATCTTCTTGCCGTTCTCCTTGGCCTGCATGATATGGTCGCAGGTGGCGGCGTCGAGGTGCATCTCCTCGGCATCCATACGGTGCTTGGAGAGGTCCTCTACCTCGATGGCCTTGAATTCGCCCATGCCGGCGTGGAGGGTCAACTCTTCCCATCGCACATCCTTGATTTCCATGCGTTTCAGAAGTTCGCGGCTGAAGTGCAGTCCGGCGATGGGTGCGGCGATGGAACCTTCGTTTTTGGCATAGATGGTCTGATAGTTTTCGGCATCGTTCTTCTCGATGTCGCGCAGTTTCCTCAGTTCCTCGGGCAGGGGTGTGCGGCCCATGCTCTTGACAATCGAGATGAATTCCTCATGCTTGCCGTCGAAAAGGAAACGTATGGTACGTCCGCGCGAGGTGGTGTTGTCTACTACTTCGGCCACCAGCGCATCGTTGGTGCCGAAATAAAGTTTGTTGCCGATACGTATCTTGCGCGCCGGGTCGACGATGACATCCCACAGGCGCATCTCGGAATTGAGTTCGCGCAGGAGGAACACCTCGATGCGGGCGCCGGTCTTCTCCTTCTCGCCTTCGAGCAGGGCGGGGAAGACCTTGGTGTTGTTGGCTACCACGACGTCGCCGGTGTCGACGTATTCGATAAAGTCCTTGAAGACTCTGTGTTCCACCTTGCCGCTGTCGCGGTGCAGCACCAGCAGGCGTGCCTCGTCGCGGTTGCGGGGCGGTTTCTCGGCGATAAGTTCTTTGGGCAGGTTGAATCTGAACTGGGATAACTTCATGAAATTCGTGCTTTTCTGAAAAAAAACAATCCTATAACGTGTTTTTCCTTTTAAATTGTATACGCAGAGGAAAATTTTTTTTTGACGCTCGATATAATATAATAAGGTAATCCGCGTTAAGGGCAGTATGATAAAGTCGAATCTCTATCGCGCAGCGTTGCTTCTGGTCGCTTTGTTCGCCGGCCTGCCTGCCGGCGCGCAGCATGAGGAGATGGTGCTCTCGTCGCCCGAGCTGATGACCAAGCGCTTCGCCGATGCTTACGACTCGCTGCTCAACAATCACTATCTCCGCCGCCACAAGGCTCCGCGCCACCATCGTGGCCATGACTTCTCGGTCGACGAGTTCGACCGCCTGCCCGATTCGCTCTTCGTCTCCCGTCTGCAGCGGCTGCGCACCGTGGTGCCGATGACTTTCAACAGCGAGGTGCGCTCACATATCCGCTTCTATCTCCGTGTGATGGAACGCCGCCTCTCGCTCACACTCATGCAGCAGGAGCACTATTTCCCCCTTTTCGAGGAGACCCTGAACCTATACGGTGTCCCTGACGAAATCAAGTACCTCACCATCGTCGAGTCGGCCATGAACCCGCAGGCCACATCGCGTGTGGGTGCCGCCGGACTGTGGCAGTTCATGTACTCCACCGGCAAGGTGTACGACCTCGAGGTCAACTCGGTGGTCGACGAGCGCCGCGACCCTGTCAAGTCCACCAGCGCCGCGGCTCGCTACCTGCGCGACCTGCACCGCATCTTCGGCGACTGGACACTCGCCATCGCGGCCTACAACTGCGGCCCGGGAAATATCAACAAGGCCATCGCCCGCAGCGGCGGCAAGCGCGACTTCTGGCAGATCTATCCCAACCTGCCGCGCGAGACCCGCGGCTATGTCCCTTCGCTCATCGCGGTCATCTACGTGATGAACCACTACCAGGACCACGGCCTCCATGCCGAGCACCTGGAGTATCCCGTCCGCACCGACACGCTGATGCTCTCCTCCGACCTTTTCTTCGACCATGTCGTCGCCCGTGTGGGCATCTCGCTCGACGAGCTGCGCTCCCTTAACCCCCAGTACCGCAAGGACTTTATCCCCGCCGCCTCGCGCCCCTATGCCATCACCCTCCCGTCGGGCAAGTTGGAACCCTTCATCGCCCACCAGGACAGCCTCTACTGCGACACACGCGACAGCCTGCAGCGCCGTCCCGTTGTCGTCGAACCCCACCGCAAGGGCTCCTCCTCCTCGGGTGGCAAGTCGGGCTCCGGACGCTACCACACCGTGCGCAAGGGCGAGACCCTCAGCAAGATAGCCGCACGTTATGGACTCAGCGTGTCGCAACTGAAAAAACTCAACGGCCTCAAGCGCGACCAGATTCGCGTCGGCCAGAAACTCAAAGTGAAAGCATAAACCGCATGGATATCAAGAAAATATATAAAATCAAGGGGTTCAAGTACATCGTCGCCACGGTGGCCTTCCTTATTATTATTCTCTTTATTGACACCAACAACCTCCTTGTCAGTCATCGCCTGAACCGACAGGTAAAGGCGCTGCATGCCGAGGAACTCGAGTTGAAGCAGGCCATCGTAGCCGACAGCATCGCCGCGGCCGACCTCCTCAACAATCCCGACGCCATCGAGCACTACGGCCGCGAGAACTACTACATGAAACGCCCCAACGAAGATATATTCGTCGTCAGATGAAACATCGCCAACATATCCTCCGCTGCCTGCTGGCCGCCAGTTGTCTGCTCTTCGCCTCGTGCGACGTGCTGAAGGGTTTCATGAGCCGCGACCTCGAGGAAGAGGATTTCATCATCGGGCAGCTGTATGTGGACGAGATGGTCCATGAGACACCGGTTATCGCCCAGCCCGTCAAGCCTGCATCCAGTCGCAGCGGACGCGCCAACCCCCTGGGGCTGACGTACAGCGACACTGACAATCAGGCCCTCTACGAGGCCATCAACTCGTGGCTCGGCGTGCCCTACAAATATGGCGGCACCGACCGTAACGGCATCGACTGCTCCGCCTTCGTCGGCACCATCTACAAGCAGGTCTACGGCATCACCCTCCACCGCACTGCCAACGACATGCTGCGCGACGTGAGCCTCATTTCCCGCTCCCAGCTGCGCGAGGGCGACATACTCTTCTTCACCAACTCGAAAGGTAAAGTCTCGCACGTGGGCATTTATCTCAAAGACCAACTCTTCGCCCACGCTTCCACTTCCAACGGCGTCAGCGTGTCCAGTCTCGATAACGTCTACTGGACCAAGCACTTCTATAAGGGTGGGCGTGTAAAGAAATAGTAAAAAACGCGGAAGGGTTCCATATCCTTCCATATCCTACCAAGGCCTTTGTATTCCCCTACCGTTCCCCTACCATTCCCCTAGGAAACCCCTCGGGGGTGTTTTATCGGGTATTGGTGTAGCCGAGGGTGTGGAGCAGGGTGGTAACCTTCTCTTTCAGTTCGCCTTGAATGATGATTTCGCCCTCTTTGGCCGATCCGCCCACGCCAAGGCGGTTCTTCAGCTGTCGAGCCAGGTCGGACAGGTCGTCATCGGTGCCCACAAATCCGCGGATGACGGTGGCCGTCTTGCCGCCGCGGTGGTGGCGCTCGATGCTGACGCGCAGCTTCTGCTGCCCGGGCTCGAGGGTCTCGGCTTCGGGCTCTTCGTCGTATTGGTACTGGAAATCGGGGTTAGTGGAATAGACAATCCCCTGGGCTTGTTTGCGGCTCATTTGCTGTTGGAGGTGTTGGTGAGGAGGTCGATGGAGGACTGCAGCTGGCGTAGCGGCGTGTGGGTGTCGCGGCCGTAAAGGCGCAGCGAGGCGGGCAGCACCTTGAAATGGATGGTCTTGCCTATGTTTTCGCCCTCGCCGTCGATGTTGACCCACTTGTCGAGGTTGCCTTCGATGGTGAGTTCGCGGGCCTTCATGATTTCCACGTGGGCCGAGAGGTCGAAGAGCTTGGTGAATGCCAGCGGCACCGTGATGGCCAGGTGGTCGGGCGGTATGCGGTCCAGGATGGTGATGTCGATCAGTCCGTCGTCCAGTTTGGCCTTGGGGGCCACGGTGAGGTTGTTGCCATATTGTTGGCTGTTGGCCACGGCGATGAGCCATGCGTTGCGCTGCAGGGTCTTCCCGTCGACGGTCAGCGTGTAGTCCTGGTTCTTGTAACTGGCGTATTCGCGCACGATGAGGTTGGTGTAGGCTGCCAGGCCGCGCGTCTTGGCGGCATGCATCAGGCGTGCGATGTAGGCGTCGAAGCCCACACCCGCGGCGTTGACCGAGAGGATCTTGTTGTTGATGTCGATGGTGTCGATGGTTACCGGGAAGCGTTGGTTGAGCACGCGCACGGCCAGGGCGGGTATCAGCGGCAGGCGCAGCGAACGCGCCAGCCCGTTGCCGCTGCCGGTGGGGATGATGCCCAGCCGCACCTTGCTTCCGCGCAGCCCCTGCACCACGTCGTTCACCGACCCGTCGCCGCCCACGGCCACCACGCAGTCTGTGCCGGCATCCACGGCCTGGCGCGCCAGTTCGATGCCGTGGTGGCGGTACTCGGTGTAGAGTACCGTGTAGTCGAAGAGGTCGTGGTTGAGGTTGTCCCGCAGGATTTTCTCAATCTTCTTCTGCCGGCCGATGCCGGAGATGGGGTTCACGATGACGGCTAGTTTTTCTTTCATGGCTTTGTTCAGGGTCTCCAACCCGATTGGTTGAGTATCTTGCGGCTGTCGGTCTCGGCCAGCAGCGCCTCCATTCCGACTCCGCTTTTCTTCACGTACTGTTTCACTATCTGCCATCCCAGCCAGGCGTGTGTCCGCGGTGCCGACCCGTCGCCGAAGGCGTTGGTCTTAGGGGCGTCGTCGATCAGGTTGTGCAGCTGGCTCATGTCGCGGCTGAAGAGTGCGTCGTTCTCGACCATCCATCCCCACACATGCTTGGCGTTCTCCTGCATCCACTCCAGCTGTGCCCGCGAGTAGCGTAGCTTGATGGTGTCGGGGGTGGAAGGCAGCACATGGTCGAGGAAGTGGAGCGTCTTCCCTTCGGCTATGGCGCAGTCGAGCAGGGTCAGCTCGCCCTCGGGCAGGGCTATGTGGCTGCGCACCGCCGTGGCCATGATGTCGGCCACCATATACTCGCGTCGGCAGAGGCGCGTGATGTAGGCCGGCACGCCGAAACGCTGCATGCTTGCGGCGTGGCCGAGCGCATAGTGGTCGATGCTGATGGCCATGTCGGTGCCATGGCAGAAGGTGCGGTTGGTGTAGTTGCCGATGTCGGCAGTAACAAGGGTGTAGAAGCGGCGGTAGTCCACCTGCGGGCACACCCTTCTGGCCCGAGCCATGGCGGTGCCCAGCTCGTCGGCCAGCCAGCCGAGGTCGTGGTAGAGGCTGTCGGTGGCATGGTAGATGCTGCGCACCACCTCGTCGTTCACGAAGTCGCGCACTGCCATCATGAACTCGGGGTCGTCCGGATGATAGTTCAGCAGCGGCGAGTCGAAGTCGGCCGCCGTGCCAGGCTGCGTGCTGCCCGCTTGGGTGAACAGCAACTGCTCGAATCGCAGCAGCTGTACGGGTTCGGCCTTATGGCCGCACGCCCCGGCGAGCAGCAGCAGGGGTAGCAGGTATAGGATAGGTCGTCTCATAGGTCGGTCGCGAAGGCTAGGCTTCGGTGCCTTGCTGGCTTTCGGCCTTCTCCTTCTCGGCTTTTTCGGTCTCGTTGAGGATGCGCAGCTTGGCCTGCAGCAGGGCTATCTGCTGGCGGGCGCCCTGCATCTTCTTCTCGAACTCCTGTTTCAGCAGGTCGGCCTGCTTGCTCGAGGCGAAGAAACCGAGGTTGTTCTCCCAGAGGTTGAGGTCGTTGCGCAGCTTTTCAATCTTGTCGTGCAGCTCTTGCTTCTCGTTCTGCACGAAGCGGCGGGCGTCGCCGCCCACGTTGCGCAGGCGCTCGCGGTAGGCGGTCTCTTCGGCTTCGCGGGCCGAGATTTTGAGCTGCTCGAAGATGCGGTCTATCTCGCCGCGGAACTCCTTGTGCAGGCGCTCCTTGTCGGCCATGGGAACAAAACCCACCTCGGCCCAGCGGCGCTGGAATTCCTTGATGGCGGCGAGGTTCTCCTCGCGGTTGTCGCCGAACTGGTGCGCCTTGAGCTCGGCCAGGATGGCCTCCTTCTGCGCCAGGTTCTCGCTCTCGGAGCTGCGGCGTTCCTTGAAGAACTCGCCCTTCTTGGCGAAGAATTCGTCGCAGGCGCCGCGGAAGCGCTGCCACACTTTCTCGCTCACCTTGCGGCTGGTGGCGCCGATAGCCTTCCACTCCTGCTGCAGCTGCAGCAGCTCCTCGGTGGCTTTCTTCCAGTCTTCGCGCTTGGCGATGGCTTCGGCCTTGAGGCAGAGGTCGATTTTCCTCTGGTAGTTGACCTCCTGCTCGTCGCGGACCGAGCCGAAGTATTGTTTCTTGTCGCTGTAGTGGCGGTCGATGATGCCTTTGAACTTGGACCAGATTTCCTCGTTCACCTCGCGCGGCACGGGGCCGATGGTCTTCCACACCTTGAGCAGGTCGTCCAGGGCGGCGGTGGTGTCGTTCCACTCCTTGGTGCTGGCGGGCTGTTTCTCGGTGAGTTCGGTGGCCTTGTCGACGAGGGCCTGCTTGGCCAGCAGGTTGTTGTCGAGCTCTTCCTTGCGCTGGTCGTAGTACTCGCGGCGGCGCTCGTCAATCTGGTTGGCGGCGTTGCAGAAGCGCTGCCAGATCTCCTCGTTCTGTTCGGTGGGCACGGGGCCTATCTCTTTCCAGCGGGCGCGCAGGTCCTGCAGCCCCTTGAATGCCTTGGTTACCGAGGGCTCCATGATGAGTTCCTCGGCCTGTTCGCAGAGTTTTATCTTCTCCTCGAGGTTGCGTTTCTGGTCCAGGGCGCGCAGCTCGCGGTTGATTTTCAGTTTGTTGAAGAACTGCTCTATCTGGAAGTGGTAGTTCTGCCAGAGGTCGTTCATCTGCTCGCGCGGTACCTCGCCGATGGCTTTCCAGCGATCCTGGATGGTGTTGAATTTGTCGAGGGCGGCGCGCACCTGCTCGTCGTCGGAGTCGACCAGCTGGCGCAGCTCCTCTATCAGTTGCTGCTTGGCCTGGAGGTTGCGCTGCTTGGCGGCCTCGAGTTCTTCCATATATTTCTGGCGCATAGCGCGGTAGCGGTCGTGCAGGCGCTGCATCTCCTCGCTTACGGCGTCGCGTGCGGGCTGGTATTCGTCTTTGTTGCCACCGTCGGCCAGGAACTGCTGGAAGGCGGTCTCCTGGACTTCGCGGTCCAGGTCGCTGAAGCGGGCACGGATGGCGGCCACGCGGTTCTTGATTTTCTGCACCTCGCCCTCGAGCAGGTCGCGCATGGCGGCCACTAGCTCTTCGCGCGTGTTGGCGCTGTAGTCCACTTCGGGCTCGGCCTCGGGCTGTGCCTCTTCGGCAACCGGTTCGGTCTCGGGTGCCTCTTCCCCTGCGGGGACTTCGGCGGTCTCGGCCTCGGGGGCGGGAGTTTCTGCCGCGGCAGGTGCCTCGGTAGCCTGGGGCTCGGCAATGGGTTCAACCTCGGCCTCGGCGGTCGGGGTGGCGGTGGTTTCGGTCTCAGGGTTAGGCAGGTTCTCGTTCTGGAGGTCCTGCAGGTTGGTGGTTTCTTCCATGTTAATGGTGTTTGTTTGTTTTAGAACTACTTATTATATAATAAGTTAAGGGTTTTTGCATTCCGTTCCCTCCTGTCGGGAATCAAGTGCAAAGATAGCATTTTTTTTTGAATTGGAATTTTTTTTGTTTTCGTCCGCCAATTCCACCGCTTCGGACCCGAAATTTTATCGATAAAAATCGGCATCCCGATTTCTGTTTATCAACTACGCGTCGCCCTTTGTATAATCTCCATTTGCGGAAAATTTCAAACGCATCCGATATTTTCTAAATTTAAGTAAAGGGTTGACTACAAGTCAAGTAACTTTTCTCTCTGTATCGATAGTCGAACCATTCCCCTACCATCCCCCTAGAATTCCCCTAGAGAGTCCCTGCCGATTTTCGTCCGATATCGATACATTTTCCGGCTGCGTGCAGCGGGTTGCGCTCATGCCTCGTCGGAGGGCAGTGGGGCAAGGCCAGCCAAGTAGGGCTCCACCTGCTCCAGCTGCAGGGCTCGGTCGACGGTATAGCTCCCCACCTGCTCGCGCCGCAAGGCGCTGAGGAAGGCACCGGAGCCGAGGGCGAGCCCCAGGTCGCGCGCCAGTGAGCGGATATATGTGCCCTTGCCGCAGTGGATGCGCAGGTCGGCCTGCGGCAGGTGCCGGGGCACTGTGCCCTGCGGATCGTTGTATAGGTGGCTGGTGGGAAGTTCGGAGTTCGGAGTTCGGAGTTCGGAGTTTGCAGGAGGCTCCGTTCCGGGTCGGAAGTCGGTAACGGCGATGCTGTGGATGTGCACCGGCTTGGGGGTGGGGGAGGCGTCGGGGTTGTCGGCGCGAGCATACTGGTATGCCCGTTGGCCGTTGATTTTCACTGCGCTGAATATCGGGGGAACCTGCTCAATGGTGCCTACAAATCCCTCGATTGCCTGTTCGAGCATCGGGCGGGTGATATGCTCGTATGGGTAGTAAGCGTCGATGGGTCGCTCGAGGTCGTAGCAGGGAGTGGTGGCGCCTAGGACAAGGGTGGCGGTGTATACCTTGTCGCCGTCCTGCAACGTAGGTATTTGCTTGGTGGCACGGCCTATGCACACCAGCAGCAGTCCGGTGGCCAAGGGGTCGAGGGTGCCGGCGTGGCCTATCTTGATGTTCTTGATGCCGTAAAGGCGGCGGAGGGTGGACTTGACTTTGTTCACCGCCTGGAACGAGGTCCAGCAGCGGGGCTTGTCGATAGGGATGACGAGGCCGGCTTGCAGCTGTTCGAGGGTCAGCATCGTACTATCGCAGGGCTATGACGGCGATGCCGACGACGGCGCAATAGACTGCAAACCAGATGAGTTTGCCTTTCTTGACGATGTTGAGCATCCACTTGCAGGCGAAGAGGCCGCTGATAAAGGCGGCGGCAAAGCCGATGATGAGGGCGGTGGGGGAGATGCCGGCCATGGCGTTGCTCACACCCATCGAGGCCATGTCCTTCACATCCAACAGGGCCTCGCCCAGGATGGGCGGGATGACCATGAGGAACGAGAACTGGGCCAGCTTTTCCTTCTTGTTGCCCAGCAGGAGACCGGTGGCGATGGTGGAGCCCGAACGTGAGAGACCGGGCAGCACGGCGCAGGCTTGGGCGATACCGATGATGAAGGCGTCGCGCAGGCTTATGGTCTCGCGCTGGCGCGGCATGGAGAAGTAAGCGAACGAAAGCAGGGCCGCGGTAACCATCAGGCAGATGCCGACGATGAAGAGGCCGCTGCCGAAGACTTCCTCTACCTTGTCTTTAAAGAAGAGACCCACGATGGCCACCGGTATCATCGAGATGAGAATGTTGACGGTGTACTGGGTGCCTTCGTTGAAGGTTGTGAGACGCTGGAGGAAGGATTTCCCATCGTCGGTGGGAGAGAAGAGCCCTTTGACCCAAGCGAAGAGGTCGGTGAATATCCAGGCTATCTCGCGCCACAGCACGCAGATGGTGCTCAACACGGTGGCTACGTGGACGGCGACGGTGAAGGAGAGGTTCTCGGCGCCGTCGCCGAGGCCGAAGAGGGCCTGGCCGATGGCTAGGTGGCCGCTGGAACTGACGGGGAGGTATTCGGTGAGGCCCTGTATGATGCCTAGGACCAAGGCTTCAAACCATTGCATGGCTTATTGTGCTTTAGGGGTTGATGGGTTAGTCTCTTTTCTTGTACATGATGGCGGCTATCTCGATAATGAAGCCGACAACAATAAGGATGGGTGCCAGGTAGAGCCGGCGGTTGTCGAACATGGCAGGGTTGAACTGGTTGGGGTCGTCGCTGCCGCCGCCGCTGAGGAGCATGTAGCCGAGGGCGAGCACAATGAGGCCCGCAGCCATGAGTATGTAGTTGGTGCGGCCGAAGGCGAATCCCGAACGGGGCTTGTTTTCGTTGTTGGTTTCCATGTCTATATTATATAATATGTATTCAATTATTATGCTTGGCGATGTAGCGCCGCACGGTGAAGGCTGTGGCTAGGTAGGCGATGAGCATGCCGGCCAGGATGAGCACCAGGGCGATGGCGGCATACCAAAGGAAATGGCGCGAGGCGGTGAGGTCGAGGGTGAGCTGGTTGTCGAACCCCCATAGGGTGGCGGCGGTAAGCAGCGCGGCGATGAGACCGCCGAGGGCACCATAGGCCAGGCTGCGCAGGCGGAAGGGGCGGGCTATGAAACCTGCCTTGGCTCCGACCAGGCGCATGGTGGCGATGGTGTCGCGGTGGCTGTAGATGGCGATGCGGATGAGGCTGCTGATGAGCACCACGGTGATGAGCAGCAGCAGGGCCACAAAGATGATGAGGAACCACGAAAGTTTGTAGAACACCTCCTGCAGTTCGGCCACCACGTTCTCCTGATAGGCCACGCCGGTAACACCGTCGAGTGCTCCCACGCGCTCGCAGAAGTCGTCGAGTGCGGCGCCGCTGTTGTCGGGCAATAGCTGCACGTTCAGGTTGACCATCAACGAGGGGGTGAGCGGATTATAGCCGATAAAGCCCACAAAGTCCTCGCCGAGCTCCTCGGAGAAGATATCGGCTGCCTGCTGTCGCGAGATGTAGTCGACATGCTTCACCACGGGCATCTGCGCTATGTCGGCCTTGAGGGCAAGTGCCAGGCTGTCGCTTACGTCGGGCACCAGGTCCACCTTGTAGGTGATACGCTCCTGTGCATCGTGGGTGAGGCGGTAGGAGTGGTATTCAATCACCAGCAGCAGGCCGAGCATGAACAGCACGAGCGAGATGCCTAGGATGGTGGTGCCGTGGGTACCCCAGAGGTGTACTTTGTTTTTCATTCGATAGTCTGTTGATAGGTTGATAAGTTTGTATGTTGATATGTCCAAAATCGGTGTAGTCAGGATTGTTGTCGTATCAACCTATCAACTTATCAACTTGCGTTCAGTTGGCCAGCATGACAGGCATGACAAGCATCAGGATGTCGTCTTTCTTCTCTTCGCTCTCGTCGCCGTAGGGGAAGATGATACCGGCGCGCGAGGGGTGCGAGAGTTCAACCAGTACCTGCTCGCTGTCGAGGTAGGATATCATTTCGGTGAGGAACTTGGCGTTGAATCCGATGTCCATCGGGTCGCCCTCGTACTGGCAGGGGATGGCCTCGTGGGCGTTGTTGGAGAGTTCCAGGTCTTCGGCCGAGATGTCGATTCGGTCGGCCGTGATGGAGAGGCGCACCTGGCGGGTGGCTTCGCTGGCGAAGATGCTGACGCGCTTCAGCGTGTTGAGGAACGACTGGCGGTCGAGGATAAGCTTGTTGGGGTTGTCCTTCGGGATGGCGGCCTCGTAGTTGGGGTAGCGGCCGTCGACCAGGCGGGTGATGATGTAGAAGTTGTCGAAGGTAAGGAAGAGGTTGGTGCTGTTGTATTCGAGGGTGATGTCGATTTCCTCCTTGCGTGAGGCGAGGATGTTCTTGACGATGGTGATGGGCTTCTTGGGCAGGATGAAGTTGGTGCTTTCGTCGCTGGAGACGTCTTTGCGGCGGTAGCGGACCAGTTTGTGGGCGTCGGTAGCCACGAAGGTTACTCCGTCGGGGGTCATCTCGCAGTAGATGCCGCTCATCTGCTGGTGCATCTCGTCGTTGCTGGTGGCGAAGACAGTCTTGTTGATGGCGTCGACCAGTGCGGTGGAGCCCATGATGACCTTGCCGGTGGTCTCGGCGGCAGGCATGGCGGGATAGGTGGCGGCATCCATACCGGCCAGGCGGTACTGGCCGTCGCCCGAGGCGATTTCAATGGTGTAGGTCGAGGTGTCGACCGAGAAGGTGAGGGGTACGTCGTCGAAGGTCTTCAGTATGTCGAGCAGCATGCGCGAGGGGATAGCCACCTCCTCGGCTTGGTCCATGTGGCCGGTTTCGACGGCGAGGCGGGCCATGAGGGTGGTCGACAGGTCGGTGGTTTTCATGATGAGGGTATTCTCCTCGAGGCGCATGTGGAAGCAGCCGATGATGGGCATGGTGTTGCTGGCGGAGAGCACGCCGCTCAAGGACTGCAGCTGTTTGAGCAATTGCTGGCTATTGACTATGAATTTCATATTATTACTGTTTTTATATTCTATAAATCAGAGTGCAAAGATACGAAGATTGTGCGACATGGCGGCACTTTTTTTTCAACAGTTTAATCAACAGACACATCGACGAAGACGCCCTGCGGTATTTCCAGGTCGTGCAGGTTGGTCAGCGAGCAGTACTGGCGCGAGGCTTTCTGGTCGAAGTAGAAGGTACCGTGGATGCGGTTGCCCACTTTCAGGATACGACCCGGGTCGAAGAGGAGCACCACGTTCTTGTAGGTGCGGTTGTCGTAGGTGAAGTTGACCCCGAGCGAGTCGGGCGAGTGCAGCTGCACGGCGTAGCCCGCCGTGGGGCGCACGGGGTCGAGGGTGCATTCCTGAATGTAGACTATAGTGCCGTCGAAGGCCACCTCTTCGCGCTCCTCGCACGCGGTGCATAGGAAAATGGCGGCAAACAGGATATATAGGGCTTTGTTTTTCATTTTAATTGAAAAGTCTTAATGCGTCGTTCAGAGAGGTCTTCATGTCGGTGCTTTCCTTCCGCTGGCCGATGATGAGTGCGCAGGGCACCTGGTATTCGCCGGCGGGGAACTGCTTGGTGTATGATCCCGGGATGACCACGCTGCGTGGCGGCACGTAGCCGGTGTGGGTGATGGGCTGGCTCTGGGTAACGTCGATTATCTTGGTGCTACCGGTGATGACCACGCCGGCGCCGAGGACGGCCTCGCGGTCCACCCATGCTCCTTCGACTACAATGGCTCTTGACCCTATGAAGCAGTTGTCCTCGATGACCACGGGCTTGGCCTGCAGGGGTTCCAGCACGCCTCCGATGCCCACGCCTCCGCTGAGGTGCACATTTTTGCCAATCTGTGCGCAGGAACCCACGGTGGCCCAGGTGTCGACCATGGTGCCGCTGTCCACGTAGGCGCCGATGTTGACGTAGGAGGGCATCATGATGGTGCCGGGTGCCAGGTAGGCACCGTGGCGGGCCACGGCGGGCGGCACCACGCGGATGCCGCGCTCGGCCAGGTTCCGTTTCAGCGGTATCTTGTCGTGGTATTCCATCGGGCCGGCCTGGGTGGTCTCCATGCCTTGTATCTGGAAGTAAAGCAGGATGGCTTTCTTGACCCATTCATTGGCCTGCGGGGCGGTGCCTTCGCCGCTGGGGCGGGTGATGGCGCGCAGCTCGCCGCGGTCCAGGAGGTCGATGGCCTCGGCTATGACTTGTCTGGTTTTGGGATCTTGAAGCAGTTCGCGCTGATCCCATGCTTGTTCTATGAGGTTTTTCATCGTAGGAGTAATATTGTGCCGGTGCGGCGTTGCAGGCGGTTCGGGGCGTGGAGGGTGCGGTAGGTGAGGTTGTACACGTAGGTGCCCTGCGGCATGTCGGTGCCGTTCTCATCGGTGCCGTCCCACGGGGTGTCCACACCCTCGAGGTGGCGCACAAGCAGGCCGTGGCGGTTGTAGATGTATATTTCCAATTCTGTGATTTGCAGCCCAACGGGTTGCCATGTGGTGTTGGTGCTTTGCGTGGGGGTG
The DNA here is from genome assembly GCA_900315935.1 of uncultured Bacteroidales bacterium. GTDB lineage: Bacteria > Bacteroidota > Bacteroidia > Bacteroidales > P3 > Colimorpha. The sequence goes on along the minus strand of ONBB01000002.1, from coordinate 8,601 downwards.
AAGACGTTGGGGATGTAGATGGTGGCGCGGTCGATGGTGAAGGAGTCGGTGGTGGTGTCTGCACAGCCCTCGATGCTGTAGGCTATGAGGGTTACATATATGGAGTCGGTGTCAAGGGGAAACTCGTACTGGAACTGGCGTTCTGTGCGCTGCGCTCCGTCGATGCTCCACAGGCGGTGGTGGCAGTAGGTGCTCTGGTCGTAGAAGTCGATGTAGGGGCTGTCGGTGGTGGGCATTTCAGGTATGGCGTGGATGCGTGCCTTGAGGCTGCCGGCCAGGATGTTGAGGTGCAGCGTAGTGGTGGAGTCGCACCGGTATTGGTTGAGGGCGTGGTAGCTGTAGTCGCCCGTATGGCTATAGGTGTCGTCGCCGAAGGTGTAGGTGGTGTTGATGCAGATGGTGTCGTAGATGTCGATTTGGTGGTGGGGATGGATGGTGAGCTGCAGGTTGACGATGCTGTCGCATCCATGTACCGACAGCAGCGGCAGGGTGTAGAAACCGGCGGTGTCGAGGGCGTAGTCGGCAATAAGGTAGGGCAGCAGGTTGTCGCAGGTGGTGTCCGACACGGAGGTGTCATAAGTGGGGTGAACGGTCAGGCGGATGGTTACCGTGCTGTCGGCTCCGTAGCGGTCGGGTAGGGTGAAGGTGGTGTCGATGGTGGCCTTGAAGGTGTGGCCGGCGAAGGTGTAGGGCAGTTGGTTGTCGCAGATGTTCTGGGTGTAGGTGTAGCTGTGGTTGTGGTGCACGGTGAGGTGGAGGGTTACGGTGCTGTCGCAGCCGTGGCGGTTGGTGAGAATGATGCTGGTGTCAGTGCTTTCGGAGAAGAGGATGCCGCAGAAGCGGTAGGGGAGGTAGTTCTCCAGTGTGGTGTCGGTGATGGCGGTATGGTGGGTGGGGAGGATGGTGAGGTGGAGTTCTAGGGTGCTGTCGCAGCCTGCAACGGTGGTGGGGTGGATGAGGGTGGTGCCGGCGGTATCGATGGCATGGCCTGCGAGAAGGTAGGGCAATTGGTTGTCGCAGAGGGTGTCGGTAATGGTGGCGTGGTAGGTGGGGTTCACGTTGAGTTGGATGGTTACCGTGCTGTCGGCTCCGTGGCGGTCGGGTAGGGTGAAGGTGGTGTCGGTGGCGGCATGGAAGGTGTGGCCGGCGAAGGTGTAGGGCAGCTGGTCGTCGCAGATGCTCTGGCTGTAGGTGTAGCTGTGGTTGTGGTGTACGGTGAGGTGGAGGGTTACGATGCTGTCGCAATCGTAGCGGTTGGTGAGTGTAATGCTGGTGTCGGTGCTCTCGGTGAGGCTCATGCCACAGAAGGAGTAGGGGAGGTTGTTCTCAAGGACGGTGTCGGTGAGAATGGTGTTGTGGATGGGGTTGACGGTGAGGTGGAGTATGGCTGTGCTGTCGGTGCCGGTGTGGGAGGCGAAGGTGATGCTGTCGACGGTGGAAGCCGTGTAGCTGCGGTTGTTCCACAGGAAGGGTGTCTGGTTCAGGCATAGGGTGGTGTCGAGCAGCGTCTCCACGTTAGGGTACACAACGAGAGTGATGCTCGTAGTGCTGTCGCATCCGTGGAGGGTGGTGTCGGCGATGAGGGTGTCGTCGACTGCCCTTGTGAAGGTGTGCCCGGCGAAGGTGTAGGGCAATTGGTTCTCGCTGATGGTGTCGGTGAGTGTGTTATTGTATACCGGGTGCACCGTGATGCGCATCTCGTGCAGGCTGTCGCATCCGGCCGAGGTGGCGATGGTGCGCACCACGGTGGTGTCGTGGGTGTAGGTGTGGTTTAGGAAGGTGTAGCTCCCGCAGCTATCCGCCTCGTCGGAGACGGTGGGCGAGGGGTGGACGGTGATGTGGGCCACGGTGTCGATGGTGTCGCCGCACGAGCTGACCACACGGAGGGTGTAGGCCACGCTGGTGTCGCCGCTGACGCTGCCCGGCACCTGTAGGTGGAACAGCGAGTCGTTCAGCTGTGTGATGCCCGAGCCCTCCACGATGTACTCCGTTGGCACGCATTCCATCGGAGGCAGCAGGCTGGCATCGAGCGAGAGTTCCCATTCGAATATATATCCGTTGTCAACGCTGTAACCGTCGATGACTTCGATGGCCCAGGTGCCGTTCAGGGGGCAGCCGATGAGGGTGGAGAAGTTTTGGTCGGGGTGGTAGAAGTTGGTGCCCGCTGCCACGTTGCTGGAGTCGACGATGTCGGTCCAGCCATAGGTTCCGGTGTTGCGATAGTGTGTGCTGGCGCTGCGGTAGATGAGTGCTTCGCCTGGAGCGTAGGAGTAGGTGTTGTTGTTGCTCCAGCAGTAGTTCCAGCCTATGCCAGGGGCGTTGGCGGGTCGGGTCGAGTCGCATTTGTCGAAATGGTCTTCTTCGTCGAAGGCTATGCCAAAATGGGTGCCGCCATCGGTGTTGTTTCCCGGATTCCAACCCCAGTGGTTGTTTGGGATGCTGTCGGAACAGTAGGCAGTGCTGCCGGTGCCGTATTTTTTCATCAGCGAGGCGCGCTGGCCACTGGGGCAGCGGATGCCGATGTAGACGTCGCCGATATAGGAGTGCTCGATATTGAGGCGCACGTATTTGATGTCGTTGACCGAGGTTACCGTGGCTCCGGGTGTGAATGAAGTGAAGGTAACAGGCGAACGGTAGGTGCAGCGGCCGCCGCAGGCTAGCCCGTCGGGCAGGAAGATGCGCTCGCTGTGTCCCAGGGTGGTCTCCTGCGACTGGATAACCACCGAGTGGGTGTCGTGCAGGCCGAAACTGACGTTGATGCTGGCCGTCAAATCCGTGCCGGCGCATACATCGGTCGGCAGGTTGAGGTCCACAATCTGTTGTGCCGCCCCGGTAAGGGTGGTCAGCAGCATGAGGATGAGTAATCGCAGTTTCATAGTCTTTTTTGCTAATGGTTAATCCCGCTTCCGCATCACTTCGATGGATCCGTTGCGCCGCACGATGCCGAAGGGGCTCTTGGCCGTGAAGCGGAAGTAGTAGGTGCCGTCGGGGCAGCGTGTGGCCTCGGGGTCCCAGAAGTCCTCCTCGCGCCGTATGTCGCGCACATGGTAGACCAGCGCGCCCCAGTGGTCGTACACCCACAGCTCGTTCATCGGGTACATGCCGCACTCCAGCAGGTTGACCACGCGCCAGGTGTCGTTCGTGCCGTCGCCGTCAGGGGTTACCAGGTTGGGGAACTGAAGCCAGTCGTTGACGATGGTGATGTCGTGTGTGATGCTGTCGGGGCAGTAGAGGCTGTCGCCGTAGGGGGTGATGTGCAGCAGCGAGGCGACAAGCGTTATGCCATACTCCCCGAAGACAATCTCGGTGCCGTAGCCCCAGGTGTACGCCGTCTCGAATGCCCAGACGCTGTCCACTCCCGCGCCGTCGGAGCGACTGAAAAGCCATAGGTAGCGGTCGCTGGGCGTACTGTGGTTGAGCATCTCGGCCGTGGGGTGCGACATGACTGGGGGCTCGGGATTCCACGAGAAGGCGGCCGTAGGCTTGTCGTACACCCATACCGCCTCTTTCATCCACGCCGTGTCGCGGCAGCCCTGCTGGCTGACGGCGGCCAGCATCAGGTCGTACACGCCGGCGCTGTCGTAGGTGTGGGTGGCGCTCGAGTCGGTCAGTGTATGCCCGTCGCCCAGGTACCAGGTGCGGCTGCTGCCCAGCGGCGACATGTCGCGCAGCAGCAGGCGGAGGGGGCGGCAGCCGGCCAGCATCGTGTCGCCGCTCCAGCGCTCGTCGTCGAGGCTGATTTCTATCGCGGCACGGAACCCGCTGTCGAGCAGCACGAGCGTCAGGTGCGTCGTGCTGTCGCAGCCCTGTTTCGTGTGGTCGAAGTAGGAATAGTTGCCCGTGGCGCTGTATTCGTTGCCGTTCCACACCAGCGCCTCCCGCGGGCAGAAGCGCGCCGTGTCGTAGATGAGGTAGGTGGGGTGGAACGTGAATCGTATTTCGGTAATTTCCGTGCAACCCTGCGGGGTGATGACGGTGTCGAAACGGTGGGTGGTCTCGGTGAATGGTTCGGTGCCTACCCATAGGGTGTCGCCGTGGCAGGCCTCCCGGATGATGGAGTCGTGGATGGCTCCCACATAGTGGATGCTGACCACCGTGTCGGCCACCACGCCCGTGCTGTCCAGCAGCTGGATGGTGTAGGGCACCGTGGTGTCGGTGGTTTGTCCGGCCGGGGCGCGCAGCACATAGGTCGAGTCGTCCACGCGTCGCACGCTGTCGCCCAGCACATTGGAGCCGGTGATGATGATGTTGCCGGTCTGGATGGAGGCGTCGAGCGAGAGTTCCCAGTCGAAGATATACCCGTTGTCGCCGCTGTAGCCGTCGATTACCTCGATGGCCCATTCGCCGTTCAGCGGGCAGCCAATGAGCGAGCCGAAATTCTGGTCGGGGTGGTAGAATTGGGTCTTGGCGGCCACGTGGCTCGAGTCGATGGCGCTGTATGGATTGTTGCTGTTGTCGCTGCGGTAGATGATGCCGTCGCCGGGGGCGTAGCCGACGCCTTGGGTGGTGCTGTTGCTCCAGCAGTAGTTCCATCCCGTGCCGGGGGCGTTGTCGGCATGGGTGCTGTCGCACTTCCAGTCCCCGTAGGCGCCGCTGGAGTTGGGGATGCCGAAGTTGGTGGTGCCGGGCACGTTGCTCCCGCCAATCCAGTCGTGTGCTGACGTCGGGATGGTGTCGGTACAGGGGCTGTTCCATCCGTTGAACCGCATCAGTGTGGCGTGCTGCCCGTTGGGACAGGTGATGCCGATGTAGAGGTCGCCGATGTAGCTGTGCTCTATGTTGAGGCGCACATACACGATTTCCTCCACCGAACTCACCGTCTGGCCGTTCATGAAATTGTTGAACGTAACCGGCGAGCGGTAGGTACAGCGGCCGTCGCACGGCACGCCGTCAGGCAGGAACACACGTCCGGGAGAGGAGAGCGTGGCGCGGTAGTCGGCGACTACCACGTCGCTCGCCTCCGAATGGCCCACGCGGACCACCGTGCTGTCGCCTATGCATTTGACAGTGTCAATTGAGATTTTGGAAAACAGCAGGCTGGGGTCGGCTTGTGCTTGCGCAACAGTGCCGCCCGCCAGCAGGAGCAGGGCGGTGAGGAGCGGGGTCAGTATATGGCGTTTTTTCACTTCTTTCGGGCTCATTAGGTCAGTTCTTCGCAGGTGGCGTGCCGGTCGGTTTGTGTGTTATGTTATTGTATGCCAAATTGTTGTATCGTTTTCCCGGCAGGGAATCCTCCTACTTAAACACCAGCAAAAATACACTTTTTTTTAATATTGGTTGCGCAAATTTATAAAAATTACATTTTTTTTTCACCTGCAGCCACCCATCCATTTCCGCCCCCCTTCCACCCCGCTCCCCAAGAGAGTAAGAAGAGGGTAAGAAGAGGAGAAAAAGGGGAGCGGTATAGTTCGCTGGTTATCAGTCTGTTGTGTATCTCCTTTTCGGTACCCCTTGCAAGGTGGTTCCATTGTGCTGTATATCAATAGGATACGTGCTTTTTTGATACTTTTTTTCGCATCGTGCCTTGGAATGTATTTTTTTTCGTATCTTTGCAGCATCATTTAATAACCACAAACATGAAGCAACTTATTGAATGCGTGCCTAATATAAGTGAAGGCCGCAACATGGATATCATTAATCAGGTAACTGCCGAGATTGAGAAGGTCGAGGGTGTGAAGCTCCTTGACGTCGACCCCGGCCAGACCACCAACCGCACCGTCATCACCTTCGTGGGCGAACCCGAGCCGGTGCTCGAGGCCGCCTACCAGGTGGTCAAGAAAGCCTCCGAGCTCATCGACATGACCCAGCACCACGGCGCCCACCCGCGCCAGGGCGCCACCGACGTGTGCCCCCTCATCCCCGTGGCCAACATCACCATGGACGAGGTGGTGAAGTACGCCCACAAGCTGGGCAAGCGCCTCGGCGAGGAGCTCGACATCCCCATCTACTGCTACGAGAACGCCGCCTTCATCCCCGAGCGCCGCAACCTGGCCTACTGCCGCACCGGCGAGTACGAGAGCCTCTCCTCCCGCCTCGGCACCGAGCAGTGGAAGCCCGACTTCGGCCCCAACGCTTGGAACGACCACACCGCCCGCACCGGCGCCACCCAGGTCGGCGCCCGCGACTTCCTCGTGGCCATCAACTACAACCTCAACACCACCTCCACCCGCCGCGCCAACGCCATCGCATTCGACGTGCGTGAGAAGGGCCGTCCCGCCCGCGAGGGTGGCAAGCCCAGCGGCAAGCCCCTCAAGGACGAGAACGGCAAGCCCGTCATGATTCCCGGCACCCTGAAGGGCACCAAGGCCATCGGCTGGTACATCGAGGACTACGGTATCGCACAGGTCTCGATGAACATCACCTCCATCAAGGTCGCCCCGGTGCACCTCTGCTTCGACGAGGTGTGCCGCTGCGCCCAGAACCGCGGCCTCCGCGTTACCGGCTGCGAAATCGTCGGCCTCATCCCGAAGAGCGTCCTCATCGACGCCGGCAAGTACTACTTGGCCAAGCAGCAGCGCAGCCTCGGCGTGAGCGAGGACGAAATCATGAAGGTGGCCGTCAAGAGCATGGGCCTCGACGACCTCAAGCCCTTCGACCCCAAGGAGAAGGTCATCGAATACCTCATCGAGGACCACAGCAAAAAGAAGCTGGTCGACCTCACCTGCCGCGGCTTCTGCGACGAGACCGCCAGCGAAAGCCCCGCCCCCGGCGGCGGCTCCGTCAGCGCCTACATGGGCGCCCTGGCCGCCTCGCTCGGCACCATGGTGGCCAACCTCACCGGCGGCAAGGCCGCCTACGACGACGAGTGGGAAAAATTCTCCGACGTGGCCGTCAAGGGTCAGCAGCTCAAAGAGGAACTGCTCCACCTGGTGGATGAAGACACCGAGGCTTTCAACCGCATCATGAACGCTTTCGGCCTCCCGAAAAAGACCGACGACGAGAAGGCCGCCCGCACCGCTGCCATCCAGGATGCCACCCGCTACGCCACCGAGGTGCCCTTCCGCACCATGCAGCGTTCGCTCGAAGCTTTCGAGGTCTGCCGCGCCATGGTCGAGTGGGGCAACCCCAACTCCGTCACCGACGGCGGCGTGGGCGCACTGGCCGCCCGCTCGGCCGTCATGGGTGCCCACCTCAATGTGAAAATCAACGCCTCGTCGCTCACCGACGAAGCTTTCAAGGCCGACATCCTGCAGCGCGCCGCCGCCATCGAGGCCGAGGCCCTCAAGCAGGAAGCCGAGATACTGAAAACCGTCAACGAAAAGATTGGACTCTAAATGAAGAAGAAAGCACTTGCACTCCTCGCCGTCGTGGTGCTGACGCTGGTAGCTGCCAGCTGCACCCACCACACCTGCCCCGCCTACCGTGGCTCGGTGGTGATGGCCGACGAGGTAACGCTCGCTGAATAAGCGATTTGCAGACACCCATTGCCTGCTGTGGGATGCATCCAGGGATGCACCCCACAGTAGGTTTTTTGTATCAAAAACACAAATGTCCATGAATTACCCGTAAATCAATTAATGGTAAATTCGTGGTATTTCGTGTTTTTAAAAAGTTTTTTCCCGAGGCGGTGCCTGATTTGTGAAATTTTTGTATCTTTGCAGTTGCAAAATAGACCGACAGAATGACGAGATATAATCGTAACTCATTGATTTCTACCCACCCCTGTCTCATATTAACCAAAAACAACACAATCATGAAGAAGACCTTCATGCTGATGGCCCTGGTGGCCATGGCGGCAGGGCTGGCCTTCGCCGCCTGCAAGAACGACAACAAAGACAACCTTGTTGGCGGCGGCACGGAGACCGCCGGGTGGGTGGACCTGGGCCTTCCCTCCGGCCTGCTGTGGGCCGAGTGCAACCTCGGGGCGACCAAGCCCGAAGAGTACGGCGACTACTACGCCTGGGGCGAGACCTCGACCAAGGAGGTCTACACATGGGAAACCTACATGTACTGCACGGCAGTGGATGAAGAAGGCTGGGTTAAGACGCTGTCGAAATACAACACCGACAGCGTTTACGGCACCCCCGACCACCTGACCACCCTTCAGCCCTCCGACGACGTGGCGACGCAGAAGCTTGGCGACGGCGCCCGCATGCCGACCGAAACAGATTGGCGTGAGCTCATCGCCAACACCTCCTCCAGGTGGACCACCGAAAACGGAGTCTACGGACGCAAGCTCACCGCCGCTAACGGCAAGAGTCTCTTCTTCCCCGCCGCCGGCACCAGCGACGGTTCCGGGTTGCACTACGCGGGTGGGTTCGGCGTCTACTGGTCCTCGTCGCTCTACGCGGACTACCCGTACAACGCGTGGGGCTTCGCCTTCTATTTGAGCTACCAGAGCGTGTACCGCGACGACCGCCTTTATGGGTTCTCCGTGCGCGCTGTGTGTGCCAGTCAGAACTAACCCTTGTTCCGTTCCCCGCAACGGGCACCGAAATACGATTGGACGGCAGCCCCGAAGGGGCGGCACGAGCCAACAATCCGGGATAGTCAATCCTCAATTCCCCCTCTAAGCTAGAGGGGGTGGCGCCGCCGCAGGCGGCGACGGGGGCGTGTGTCCTAAGGGCTTGCGATTCACACTCCTCCGTCCGCGCTCCGCGC
>ONBB01000016.1 GCA_900315935.1 uncultured Bacteroidales bacterium | reverse complement strand
GGGGAAGGTGCGGTGCGGTATGGGAGCCCCGTAGGGGCGACGGAAAGTAGCCGTGGGCGCAAGCCCATGGGGAAGGTGCGGTGTGGTATGGGAGCCCCGTAGGGGCGACGGAAAGTAGCCGTGGGCGTAAGCCCGCGGGGAAGGTGCGGTGCGGTATGGGAGCCCCGTAGGGGCGACGGAAAGTAGCCGAGGGCGTAAGCCCAAGAGGGGAAGGTGCGGTGCGGTATGGGAGCCCCGTAGGGGCGACGGATTGTTGCCGATGGTTCCATCGCCCCAACGGGACCCATGTCGGTATTGGCATCTCTCTGTATGGGAACGGTAGGGGAATGGTAGGGGAACGGTAGGGGAATACAAAGGCATTGGTAGCTTATGGAAGCTTATGGTACATAGAAAAGCCCCCCTCCGCTAGCAGAGGGGGGCTTTGTCGGGCCTAAGTGTTTAGTTCGAGGTATTCGAGCATGGCGCCGCCGCCGGTGGAGACGTAGGACATCTGGTCGGCGATGCCCATCTGCTTAACGGCAGCCACCGAGTCGCCGCCGCCGACAGCGGCGAAGCAACCCTGCTTGCAGCTCTCGGCCACGCTGCGGGCGATGGCGTGGGTGCCTTTGGCGAAGGTCTCGAGCTCGAAGACACCGGCAGGGCCGTTCCAGAGGATGGTCTTGGAGTTCATGACGATGTCGTGGATGGCTTTGCAGCTCTCGGGGCCGCAGTCCATGCTCTCCCAGCCGTCGGGCACTTCGCCGGAGGGGACGATCTGGGTGTTGGCGTCGTTGCCGAATTTGTCGCCGACGACGCTGTCGACGGGCAGGTAGTAGCGCACGCCCTTCTCGTCCATACGGCGCATCAACTCGCGGGCCAGGTCGAGTTTGTCGTCCTCGCAGATTGAGTTGCCGATGCGGCCGCCGAGGGCCTTGGTGAAGGTGTAGCGCATGCCGCCGATGATAATCATGTTGTCGACCTTGTCGAGGAGGTTCTCGAGGATGCCGATTTTGGAGCTCACCTTGGAGCCGCCGATGATGGCGGTGAAGGGGCGCGGGGCGTCGTGCATCAGTTTTTCGAGGTTGCGCACCTCGTTCTCCATGAGGAAGCCGAAGTATTTGGCCTGTGGGAAGAAGCGGGCGATGACGGCGGTGGAGGAGTGCTCGCGGTGGGCGGCGCCGAAGGCGTCGTTGATGTAGCAGTCGCCGAGGTCGGCCAGCTGGCGGGCCAGCTCCTCGTCGCCTTTGGTTTCGCCAGGGTAGAAGCGGATGTTCTCCAGCAGCATCACTTCGCCGCCTTTGAGGTCGCGGGCCATCTGCTCGGGCACGCCGCTGCCGAGGAGCTCCTGCGTGAAGCGCACGGGGCGGCCCACGAGGGTCTCGAGGTGCTTGGCCACGGGTTCGAGGGTCAGCTCGGGCTCGAAACCGCCTTTCTTCGGGCGGCCGAAGTGGGCCATGATGATGACGGCGGCGCCGTCGGACAGCAGCTTCTCGATGGTGGGCATCGACTCACGCATGCGGGTGTCGTCGGTGATGCGCTTCTGGTCGTCCATAGGGACGTTGAAGTCGACGCGGAGCAGGACTTTCTTGCCTACGAAGTTTATCTCTTTAATGGATTTCATTATTATATGTTTTTAGGTTAATATGCGTTGGGGGTCTCTAGGGGAATGGTAGGGGAACGGTAGGGGAATACAAAGGCACTGGTAGCTTATGGAAGCTTATGGTAGGGTGGGGTCAGGCTTCGGATGCGTGGTGCTCGGGCTCGTGGACGGCCATGCCGATGTAAAGCGCTGTGAGCATGGTGAATACGAAGGCTTGGATGTAGACCACGAGGCATTCGAGCAGCGAGATGAATACGCTCAAGAACACGCTCACCACCGAGGTGGCACCGCCGATGGCCGCGCCGCCGATATTGGAGAGGATGAAGATGAGCGCCATGAAGGAGAGAATCATGATGTGGCCGGCGGTCATGTTGGCGAAGAGTCGTATCATGAGCACGATGGGCTTGGTGAAGACGCCGATGACCTCGACCAACGGCATGAGGGGGAAGATTTTGAGCCATGCCGGCACGCCGGGGGTGTTGAAGATGTCGGTCCAGTAGTGGCGGTTGCCGCTGATGTTGGTGATGAGGAAGGTGATGACGGCCAGGATGCCGGTAACGGCCAGGTTGCCCGTGATGTTGGCGCCGGCGGGGAAGAAGGGTATGAGGCCCAGGATGTTGCAGAAGAATATGAAGAAGAAGAGGGTGAGCAGGTAGGGGAGGTAGCGGCGGTAGTGCGCCTCGCCGATCATGGGGCGTGCGATGCTGTCGCGCACGAAGACCACCAGCATCTCCACCAGCCCCTGCAGCACGCCGTGGGGTGCCTGGTTGGGGCGCTTGAGGTAGGCGCGCTTGGCGGCGAAGACAATCACTATCAGCAGGATGACGGCGATGACGATGGCGGCCGAGGTCTTGGTGAGGCTGAGGTCGATGGGCTGCTTGTCGAGCACGTTGCCCGCCTCGTCGACGCACACGATGACCTCGCGCTGCGAGCCGCCGCCGGTGAGGCGGTAGCCCTTGTAGTCGGCGTGGCCGTGGTGGAAACGGCTGGACATGAACACGTCCAGCTTGCCGTCGTTGATAAGGATGACGGGCAGGGGGATGGCCACGGCATGCTCCTTGCCGTCGGAGGTGCGGTAGTCGAACATGTGCCACGAGTGGGCGTCGGTTACGTGGCCGATAATCATCGAGCCGGCGTCGAAGCCCTCGCCCTGGTCGGCGCGGGCAGTCAGAGGGGCGGCCATCAGCATGGCTGCCAGTGCCATAAGAAGGTATTTCTTCATACTATTCATTATTTTTCACCACAGAGGTGTTGGCAAAGATGTCGATTTGCAGGGTGTCGAAGAGTCCGAGCTGCTTCTTGTCGACCTTGTCCGGCAGGGCAGCGGCATTGTCGCGCAGCGACTGCTTGAGCAGGCGGTGCAGGGCCGTGGGGCGGTCGATGCCGCTGCTGTCGGCGTAGGCGTTGAGGCGGCGCACATCGAGCTCGGTGAGGGCCACGGTGTAGCGCCTGAGTTTCGGTTTCTTCGGCTTGTTCATCGGACGGGCTAGTTGTACATCAGGTTGGCGTAGGGCTGCATCGCTTGCTGTACCTGGGCCACCAGCGCGCTGTCCTTCAGCACGTTTTGGGCCTGGTTGCGCAGCAGGTCGAGGATTTCCAGGTTGTAGCGCAGTTTGGAACGCACGCCCTGGGCTTTCTCGCCGCGGAAGCGCGAGAGGTAGTCCAGTTCCTGGCTGTAGTATCGGTAGGCCGCCTGCCACAGTTCGGTGGCGCGCTCCTTGCCGTAGACGTTCTGGTAGAGCTCGACGGCGTCGATGGAGTTGTTGCCGCCGAGGATGACGTAGATGCTGTAGAGGTCGACGGGGAAGTTCTTCTCGGGGAAGTTGCGGTCGTACATGTCGAGCAGCTGGCGGGCCTTGTCGGTGTTGCCTTTGCGATATTCATCGTGGGCCAGCACGAGGATGTTCTGGTGCAGGATGGGCACGAACTGTTCGCGCGAGACGGGGTCGATGTAGATGTCGCGGTCCAGGTTGCCCCATTTCAGCGGCTCGCCGTCGGCGCCGTTGATGAAGTAGTCGGCCGACTGGTCGGAGTAGCGCTGGCGCTTCTCGTAGGGAATCATCTTGTAGCTCATGCCATCCTGGATGGAGTAGCGGTTGATGAAGGGAAGGATGTTGGGGATGCCGGACGAGTTGGGGTTCATGAAGTGGATGTCGCGCATGAACTTGTTGGTGCCCACGAAGTCGAGCAGCATCAGCTCGTGGCGGTAGAGCATTCCGCGGGGAGCTTTGAGTTCCCAGCGAATTTCGGGCTCGACCTGGTCGGCCATGTCGGCGGGAATCACGCCGGCCTCCACCAGTGCGGGGATGTCAAGGGTGATTTTGACGCGCTTGGTGGGAATGTAGCGTATGGACTCGTTGGTGCGCTGGTCGTGGATGGTGAAGCGCTCGGGGTGGTCGCGCATCATGGCCAGCACGTCGCTCACCTCCAGGTAGTCGGCCGAGCGGTCGAACACGGCCACCTGATCCTGTCCCAACCCGTAGAACTCCTTGGGCAGGGTGAAGGGCAGGGCGTCGCTCTCGTAGAGCTTGTTGAAGAGCTGCTCCACATACCAGTACATGCCGGAGAGGGTGTAGTTGAGGATGCGCACGTCGGTGCGGGTGCCCTCCACCTCCTGGGTGTACCAGAGGGGGAAGGTGTCGTTGTCGCCGAAGGTAACCAGGACGCCGTTCTTCTTGATGCTCTTGAGGTAGTTCTGTGCGAAGTCGCGGGCGGCGGTCTTCTCGGAGCGGTCATGGTCGTCCCAGTTCTGGGCGGCCATCAGGCCGGGCACGCCGGCCATGCACAGCACGAAGACCACCGGCAGCACCACGCGGCCCATCGTCTCGCGGTTCTTCTTGAAGAGGGCGGTCAGCCACTCGGCCAGGGCCATCACACCGAGGCCAATCCAGATGGCGAAGAAGCTGAACGAGCCCACGAAGGCGTAGTCGCGCTCACGGGGCTGGCGCGGCGGCATGTTGAGGTAGATGGCGATGGCGAGGCCGGTCATGAAGAACATGATGAAGACGATGAAGGCATCCTTCGGGTGGCGGCGGATGTGGTAGATGAGGCCGACGAGGCCGAGGATGAGCGGCAGGAGGTAGTAGACGTTGCGCGAGCGGTCGTCCTTCATGTGGTCGGGCAGGTTGTCCTGCGGGCCGAGGCGAGCCTCGTCGAGGAAGCGGATGCCGCTGATCCAGTTGCCGTGCAGGTAGTCGCGGCTGCCGTCATCGTTGAAGTAGTGGCCCTGCTGGTCGTTCTGGCGACCGGCGAAGTTCCACATGAAGTAGCGCCAGTACATCCAGTTCATCTGGTAGCGCTGGAAGAAGGTCATGTTCTGGCCCATGGTGGGCTTCTGGCCGTTATAGGTCTTGCCGGCCCAGAGTTCGTAGAACTTGGGATGCTGGCGGCTGTTGTCGTTGCTCCACATGCGGGGGAACACACCGGTGTGCTCCTGCTTGTAGATGTATTTGGCGGCGTAGGTGGCGGGCACATAGCGGTCGCGGCCTTTTTCATCGGTGCCGCGGGTGTACTTGGTGTAGCCCTGCTTGACGTCGATGGGACCTCCGGCGGTGTAGAACTGGCCGGTCATCAACGGCGTGTCGCCGTACTGCTCGCGACCCAGGTAGGCGCGCATCGAGACGGCGTCCTTCGGGGCGTTCTCGTTGAGCGGCGTGTTGGTGTTGGCGCGGATGACGAGGATGAAGAAGGTCGAGTAGCCGATGACCAGCATGGCGAAACTCAGCACGGCGGCGTTGATGACGGGGTGCTTCCTCTTGTGGGTGAACCACAGACCCCACACCACCAAGGCGGCCAGCAGGGTGAAGAAGAAGATGGTGCCGCTGTTGAAGGGCAGGTGCAGGGTGTTGACGAAGAAGACGTCGAAGGCCGAGTCGACATTCACGATGCCGGGGATGATGCCCCAGAGGATGATGCCGAGGGTTACCAGCGAGAGCAGCCCTGTGTAGATGAAGCCTTTGGCGGTGGTCTTCTCCCATTTTTTGAAGTATACCACGTAGAAGATGGCGGGCACGGTCAGGAGGTTCAGCAGGTGGACGCCGATGGCCACGCCGACCAGCAGGCTGATGAGGATGAGCCAGCGCAGGGCGTGCGGGTTGTCGCTCTGCTCTTCCCACTTCAGTATGGCCCAGAACACCAGGGCGGTGAAGAAGCTGGACATGGCGTAGACCTCGCCCTCGACGGCCGAGAACCAGAAGGTGTCGCTGAAGGTGTAGGCCAGCGAGCCCACGATGCCGGCGGCGAAGACACCCCAGGTACGCCAGTCTTTGAGGCTGGGGTTCTTGGGGTCGGGCAGCAGGTGCTTGCCCAGCATGGTGATGGCCCAGAAGAGGAAGAGGATAGTCATGCCGCTGCAGACGGCGCTCATCACGTTGACGGCATGGGCCGCGGTCTCGGGGCTAGAGAACATCGAGAACAGGCGTCCGATGAGCTGGAAGGTGGGGGCTCCCGGGGGGTGGCCCACTTGGAGTTTATAGGCGGTGGCGATGTACTCGCCGCAGTCCCACCACGAGGCGGTGGCTTCCGCCGTCATGATGTACACCGTGCAGGCTATCAGTCCGATAAGCCAGCCGATGATGTTGTTGGCTAATTTGTATTGTTTCATATTGTGATATTAGTTTTGTCTTAACTACTTAACTTCTGTCTACTTAACTACTCACTGCGAATCTCGCAAAATAGGCATGGTCATGCAGCGGGCGCCGCCGCCGGCGCGGGGCAGTTCGCTGCCGGGGAAGGCGGCCACGAACTTGTCGTAGTCCTTCATGTCCACGCGGCCTTCGACAATGTCCTCAGCCTTGAGGACTGCGAATCCGGCTTTGTCCAAGGCGTCGATGGTGTGGTTGTTGCGGCGGTAGCCCATAATCTTGCCGTCGCCGAGGGCGAAGAAGTTGGCGCCGGAGTGCCACTGCTCGCGCAGCTGGTTCCACGGGTCGCTGCCGCCGCCGATGACGGGCTCGATGTCCCAGCCCAGCGACTCCAGACCCTTGATGATGTTGGGATACTGCTTGTAGGAAATCTTGCCACCCTCGATGGTGATGAGCGTGGTGTCCTTGCCGGCGAAGAGGCCGGTCTTCTTGAGCATGGGCTCGAAGGCCATGCACTGGTGCTGGCCGAGGAAGGTGAACACCATATCGAGGTGGATGAAGCTCTCGGGGCTCTGCGGCAACTCCTGCACCAGGATGCTGAACTTCTCGCGCTCGTTGGCGAATGTCTGGGCCAAGTATTTGATGCCCTTGGTGTTGGTGCGGATGCCTTGGCCGATGCAGAGCAGGTCGGGCGAGGCAATCTGCACGTCGCCGCCTTCGGTGCGGGCGTCGCGGTTCCACTCCATGGCGTTCAGCGTGTCGACGCGGAAGAAGTGGCGGAAGATAGCCTCGTAGATGAGGGTCTCGCGCTCGCGCACCTCGAAGCTCATCGAGTTGATCAGCACACGGTTATAGACCGTGCTGGAGGCGTCGCGGGTGAAGAAGAGGTTGTAGAGTGGCTTGAGCAGGTAGCGCTCCTCGGAGACGCAGTCCCAGTCGGGTTTCTCGTAGCCTTGGATGAGCACCTTGGCCAGCTGGTCGCTGGGCAGGTCCATCAGCTGGGCGGCCAGGCCGTCGTCGCAGTTGTCCATGTCGCAGCTCTCCTCCACCAGGTGGCGGCGCACCTCGGGCTGGTCGAGCAGCTGGCAGAGGATGTCCTCCACGTAGTAGACCTGGGTCCATTTCTCCAGCACGCCGCTGAAGTAGTGGTACTCAGTGTCGACGATGGGTTTGTTGAGTATGTCGCTATAGAGGGCGTGGGCAGCGTTGAGCGGTGTCATGCGCTCGATTTCCACCCCCGGGCGGTGCAGGAGCACAGCGCGCAGCCTGTCGGTTTCGGAGGCCACGTTGACGGGGCATGGGACGATGTTTTTAGCAGTCATATATAGTATTATTCATTAATACACAGCCGTTTCGGCGCTTGCGGGCGCGAATGGTCAAAGTGCAAATATACAAAATTCTTTGCAAATGGAGGGTGTTCTGTTGCAGTTTTTTTCCACAATGCTGGTTGATAAGCTGTTGCATGGGTTTGGGATGAATGGTGGAAGGTGCGCAAAAAAGTCGGGATTTCTTCGTACCCTCTTTTCCTTCGCTGGGGGATGGGGGGGAATTAAAAGGGCGGTTTAATAAAAAGTTGTATTGAAATCCAGAATTTTTGTGTTATTTTGCACCTCGAAACTAACATAATAAACGGATATGAAAAAGGCAGTTTTTGTGCTTTTGTGCGCACTTTGTATTCTCTCTGTGCAGGCGCAGAGGGGCTATCGCTCCTATTTTGGGCAGGAGTCGACGGTATGGGTTGTGATGAGTTGGGGTACTGACTATCATTACCCGGATGAGAACGAATACCTTCTCCAGGGCGATACGGTCGTCGACGGGGTTGTGTACAAAAAGGTGTATCGCGCAGGGAGATATTGGATGGGAGAATATTTGGACATTACTGATTATGAGCTCTTTTGTGGGGCGAGGGAGGACACGCTTACGGGCCGGCTGTGGTTCGACGATATTTTTTTTGAAAGTCGTGAGTCGTATCTGGTGGCGGACCTGACGCTCGAGGTGGGCGACTCATTTAATCAATGGACAGTCAGTGATGTGTATGTCGATTCGCTAGGCCGCAAGGTCATTCTTATGCGTTTGAACGAATGGTCTGAAGAAGAGAACTACATCATAGAGGGTATTGGGACGGATTGGCCTAGCGTATATGTGTTTGGCGGAGAATATTCACGGCTGGCATGCGTGTTCCATGATGGTGTGCGTGTGCACAGCCATTATTCAGACCTTTTTCTCAACGTGGACGAGGAGAATTGTTCGGTTGTGCCTGAAGGGGTGGAGGATGTTCGCTTGCCGCAGGTGAGGGTCTATCCTAATCCAACTGATGGACAGGTGGTTGTGGATGCGGCGGAGGACGTGGATGCGATTTTCGTGCGCGACGCCATTGGGCGCAACGTCGAGGGGTGGCGGCTGGCCGCGAAGGACGGCAGGAAATTGACCTTGGATGTGAGCAGGTTGCGGAGGGGTGTCTATCTGTTTGTCATTCAGAGTGCGCAGGGGTGTGCAAAGGCACGGTTCGTGCGCAGGTAGTGGCGCGGCTAGAGGATGGGGGTGAGCATGCGGGAGAATGACTGGCGGAATTTGTGCCAGGCAGGGCGCTGTTCCCATTCGGCGGGGTCGATGAGCGTGCACTCGCGCAGGTCGTCCATGAAAATATTGCGTTGGTGTATAGCCAGTTCGCTGTCGTAGAGGAAGGCGTTGACCTCGAAGTTCTGCTCCAGGCTGCGGGGGTCGATGTTGGTGGATCCGATGGTTACGAAGTCGTCGTCGCAGACCATGGTTTTGGCGTGGAGGTAGCCTTTGTTGTACATGTAAATCTTGACGCCGGCGGGCAGCAGGTCGCGGAAGTAGGACTGTGAGGCGTAGAGCATGACGGCGCCGCGGTCGGCGGTGGAGGGTATCATCAGGCGCACGTCGACGCCGGCCAGGGCGGCGTTGCGCAGGGCCAGCAGGATGGGGTGGGTGGGGATGAAGTAGGGGGTCTGCAGGTAGAGGTATCGGCGGCTCTGTGCGATGGCCTGCACCAGCCCCTGCATGACGGTGTTCCACTCATCCATGGGGCCGGAGGTGATGATTTGTGCGAGCGAGGAGTGGGGCGAGGGGGCGTGGGGAGGGAAAAATCGAGGTTGGGCCAGGAGTTCCTTGGTGCAGAAGCGCCAGTCGGAGAGGAAGGAGACTTCGAGCTGCGACGCCGCGGGGCCTTGGAGGCGTATGTGGGTGTCGCGCCAGTTGCCGTGGTTGATGCCGTCGCGGTAGCGGCGTGCGATGTTCATGCCGCCGGTATAGCCCACCTGGCCGTCGATGACCACGATTTTGCGGTGGGTGCGGCAGTTGACCTCGCGCGTGAGCATCGAGGGGAGCAGTTTCTGGAACGACTGCACCTTGACGCCGCCCTGGCGCATGTGGTCGTAGTAGCGGTCGCGGACGAAGAGGTTGGCCCACGAGTCGAATATGAGGCGCACGTCGACGCCCTGCTGCGCCTTGCGGATGAGGAGCGAGCTGAGCTGGCGCCCCACCTCATCGTCCTCGACGATGTAGAACTGTATGTGTACGAAGTGTTTGGCGGCGGCGATGTCGTCGAGCATGGCCTGGAAGAGGGGAGTGAAGTCGGTGAAGATGCGCACCTGGTTGCCGCTGAACAGGGGCGAGTCGTTGGCGCTGCGCATCATGGAGGCCAGTTTGGTGTATTTGTCGTCGGCCGGAGCTTCGACGATGCTGTCGCCCACGGCCTGGTTGCGCAGGGCGTCGAGTTGCGCCAGCTCGTCGGCCTTGATGACACGGCGGCTACGGTAGTCTTTGCCCAGCAGGAGGTAGAGCACCAGCCCCACGCCGGGCAGCACCACCAGCAGCATGACCCAGAAGAGGGAGATGTAGGGCTTGCGGTTCTCCATGATGACCAGCACGATGGAGCCTACGACAATCAGCAAGAGGAAAATTTCGAATATCATGGTTGGTTGATTTTCTGTTGGAGGTTGGCCACGCGGGCGGTGAGCTGGGCAATCTGCATCTCGAGGAAGTCGTCGCTGTATTTGCGGTCGCAGAATCCGTTGCCGCGGGCCACGAAGGCGTCGTCGTCGGCCTGGTCGGTGGCCAGGTCGATGTAGGAGTCCAGCAGCCGCTGGGTCTCTTCGAGCTGTTTTTTCAGGTCTTCGTTCATGGCAGCAGGTGGTTGATTGCGTGTTCGATACCTTCGTTGTCGACGTCGGAGGTTACCATGTCGGCGGCGGCCTTCACTGTGTCGTCGGCGTTGCCCATGGCGATGCCGGTGCCGGCCCACTGCAGCATGTCGATGTCGTTGCCGCCGTCGCCGAAGGCGATGGTTTCCTCCTGACGGATGCCGAAGTGCTGGCAGATGAGGCTCATGCCGTGCGACTTGCTGTTGCCGTGGGCCACGATGTCGGTGAACCGGGGATGCCAGCGCGGCAGGCGGCAGTGGGGCAGGAGGGCCTGCACCTCGGTGTCGCGGTCGGGTGTCATGACGGCGATGATTTGGAAGATGGTCTGGTCGCGCATCTGGTTGATTTCCACCGTGGGCGGCATGGTGAATTCCAGCTGGTCGCGTATCTGGCGGCCGATGTCGTTGGGCTGCGCCAGGAACATGCTGTCCTGGGTGAACACCATGGTGCAGAGGCGGTTGCGTTCGGCATAGTCGAGCCAGGCGTTGCCCTCGTCGCTGGCGATGGGGTGGCGCGCGATGATGTTGTCGGGGGTGTATACGAAGCCGCCGTTCATCGATATGGTGCCGTCGAAGCTGACGGGCATATCGGGTATCAGCACCGGCGGCCGGCCGGTGGAGAGGAAGGTGCGCACGCCGGCGCGGTGCAGGCGGTCGAAGGCGCGGATGGTGCCTTCGCTGATGCGGTGGGTCTTGAAACTCAGCAGCGTGCCGTCGATGTCGAAAAATGCAGCCTTAATCATGTTCCTTGCCTCTTGTCCTTTCGTTCTTTCATTGCAATCTGTATGGCGTTCCAGAGGTTCTGCCATACGCTGTAGAAGGCCATGAAGACCGCCGACAGTGGCGAGAAGAGGAACGTGTTGATCATCCAGATGCCCATGGCGGAGTTTTTTTGTCCCATCATCTGGGCGCCGCCGATGATGTCGTTGAACCGTTTGCCGTACTTGCGTCCGAACCAGAACTGGAAGGCGCAAAAGAGGAGCGAGAGGCCGCTGAGCCACGCAATTTCGTGCCAGTGGCCGTCGCCTTGGTCGAGGATGAAGTGGATGGTTTGTCCGAGGGTGAGCAGCAGTGCCACGGCCCAGATGTAGTAGCTCCATCCGGTGCGGCGCGCCAGTACTTGGTTCACCTTGGGCAGCCACGTCTGCAGCATCAGTGCGATGAAGAAGGGCAGGGCGAGCACGCTGCCGATTTTGGCCAGCATGAGCATGTAGCTGTTGCCGAGCGAGAGCTCGGGATGGTCGCCTATGAGTGTGAAGACGACGGGCAGCACCACCGCCATCGCGATGTTGCCCACCAGGGCGAAGGTGGTTACCCGCTCGCGGTCGGCCCCCAGCATGCAGGCCACCACGGTCGACGAGGCCGCCACCGGCGTCAGTGCGCCCATCATCACGCCTTCCGCGATGATTTTTCCGCCGCCGAAAGCCATGACTCCCAGATAGATGCCCACGCCTACCACCACCTGGTACAGGATGAGCCCCCAGTCGAACAGGGTGGGGCGCAGGTGATGTATGTCCACGGCCACGAAGGTGAGCAGCAGGATACTGAATATCAGCACCGGCACCAGCCAGCCGAGGTTGGCGCACATGTCGTGCAGCAGGAATCCCAGCAGGATGGCCAGCGGCAGGACGTATTGTTTGAATTTGGCTAGAAAAACGTTCATAAAGTCTTTATTCCTTGCTCTTTATCTCCTCTATTTTCCGTTGAATCTCGGCGGCGCGCTCGTAGTCTTCCTTCTCCTCGCAGCGTCGCAACTCGGCCTCGAGTGTCTCGAGGGTGGGTTCCGCCAGCTCCGAACTCCGGATTCCGAGCTCCGAACTTTTCACGCCGGTTTCCTCTATCACCTGCTCGTCCACCATGATGGGGCACCCTTTGAGCAGGGCCAGCACGATGGCGTCGGAGGTGCGGCTGTCCAGTTGGCGGCTGTTGAAGCCGTCGCTCACGTGGAGGGTGGCGTAGAAGATGCCCTCGCTCACGCGGTCGATGGTTACCTGCTGGAGCGTGAGGGCGTATTCATCCATGAGGTTGCACATCAGGCGGTGGGTGAGCGGCCGGCGTGTGTCGACGCCCTCCTGCGCCAGCAGGATGCACTGGGCCTCGTGGCCGCCGATGAAGATGGGTATCTGCACCCCGGTGCCGGCCTCGCCGAGCATCAGTATGTAGCTGTCGCTCTGCGACATGCCGCTCTGTATCGTCAACGGGTATACGCGTTTCATATCGCTGCCACGAGTTTCTCCACCGCCAGTCCGCGGTGGCTGATACGGTTCTTCACCTCCAGGGGCATCTCGGCGAAACTCACGGCGAAGCGGTCGGGCATGAAGATGGGGTCGTAACCGAAGCCCTGCTCGCCGTAACGTTCTGTAAGTATCTGTCCGCCAACGGCTCCCTCGAAGAATCTCGCTCCCGAGTCCTCAATCAGGCAAATCACCGTGCGGAAGCGTGCGCGCCGGTTCTCCACGCCGTCGAGGGCGTCGAGCAGCTTGTTGATATTGTCGTCGAACGAGCAGTGTTCGCCGGCATAGCGGGCGGAGTAGACGCCCGGGGCGCCGCCGAGGGCCTCGACCTCGAGTCCCGTGTCGTCGGCGAAGACTCCGTCGATGGCGTTCCCAAGTCTTTCTTTCGCTGATTCAATTCTCTCCCAGACCCACTCGGCTTTCTGCCGGGCGTTGCCTTCCAGCGTGTCGGCCGTTTCGGGTATCTCGCCCTCGAGGCCCGTCTCGGCCAGCGACATCACCTCGGCGCGCCCGGCCAGTGCCGCACGCACCTCCTCCAATTTGTGTTGGTTGTTGGTGGCGAATATCAGTCGTTTCATCTTTCTTTTATCTAAAAAATAACAGATATTATAACGCACCTCGCCACCGATTATTGCCTTGCGAACCTTATTTTTTCTTGTTTGTTAATAACTGTTAAACACACCCCTCCTTTAACAACCATTAACATTTACGGTTTATTACCCTACCATGGCCGAACTATTCCCCTACCATTCCCCTACCAAATGCCTCTGGAGCTAGGCTGGATGGCGGTTTTGGGGATTTTGCTATTATAAACATTTGTGTATCAGGTTGTTCTGATGGGCGTTGAGCTTCGGATTTTGCTTTTTTAACAAATGTTAAGGATTCCTTTGGAATGCAATGGAAATTCCCAACAAATGTTAAAATGGTACTTTTTAACATTTGTTGGGAATGTGTTCGACGGGTGTGTTTTACTGTACGAGGATGAGTAGGTCGTTCTGCTGCCCTTTGGCTACGCCGCCGCGTATGTCGAAGGTGTGTTCTTTGCCCTCGTTGTCGATGATGCGCAGGGTGCCTTGTTTGAGGGAGGAGATGATGGGGGCGTGGTTGTTGAGCACCTCGAAGAGACCGCCGGTGCCTGGGAGCTGCACCAGCTTGGCCTCACCGTCGTAGAGGCTGGCGTCGGGTTTGGTGACTTTGACTTTCATGTTGTTGAATGCGCTGATGCGTTAGTGCTTGGTTTCTGCCAATATCTTCTCGCCTTTCTCGACGGCTTCTTCGATGGTGCCGACCATGAGGAATGCCTGCTCGGGGAGGTAGTCGACTTCGCCGTCGAGTATGGTGCGGAAGCCTTTGATGGTGTCCTCGATGTTGACGAAGCGTCCTTCGAGACCGGTGAAGGCTTCGGCGACGAAGAAAGGCTGGGAGAGGAAGCGTTGGACGCGGCGTGCGCGGGAGACGACGAGTTTGTCCTGTTCGCCGAGTTCTTCCATGCCGAGGATGGCGATGATGTCTTGGAGTTCGTTGTAGCGCTGGAGCATCTGTTTGACGCGCTGTGCGGTCTGGTAGTGCTCGTCGCCGACGATGTCGGGCGAAAGGATGCGTGAGGTGGAGTCGAGGGGGTCGACGGCGGGGTAGATGCCGAGCTCGGAGATTTTTCGGGAGAGCACGGTCTGTGCGTCGAGGTGTGCGAAGGTGGTGGCGGGAGCGGGGTCGGTGAGGTCGTCGGCGGGGACGTAGACGGCCTGGACGGAGGTGATGGATCCGCGTTTGGTGGAGGTGATTCGTTCCTGCATGAGGCCCATTTCGGTGGCCAGTGTTGGCTGGTAGCCGACGGCGGAGGGCATTCGTCCGAGTAGTGCGGAGACTTCGGAGCCGGCCTGTGTGAAGCGGAAGATGTTGTCGATGAAGAGGAGGATGTCGCGACCGCCGGTTTTTTCGTCGCCATCGCGGTAGTATTCGGCGAGGGTGAGGCCGGCGAGTGCGACGCGTGCGCGTGCGCCGGGGGTCTCATTCATCTGGCCGAAGACCATGGTGCATTTGGAGTCGCGGAGTGCGGCTTTGTCGATTTTGGTGAGGTCCCAGCTGCCTTCTTCCATGCTCTTGACGAAGTCGTCGCCATATTTGATAACGCCGGCTTCAATCATTTCGCGCAGCAGGTCGTTGCCCTCGCGGGTGCGCTCGCCGACGCCGGTGAAGACGGACATGCCGGAGTATTTCTTGGCGATGTTGTTGATGAGCTCTTGGATGAGCACGGTTTTGCCGACGCCGGCGCCGCCGAAGAGGCCGATTTTGCCGCCTTTGAGGAAGGGCTGGATGAGGTCGATGACTTTGATGCCGGTGTAGAGGATTTCCTGGCTGGTGGAGAGGCTTTCGAATTTGGGCGGTTCGCGGTGGATGGAATAGCGTTTTTCGCACTGGGGTGCGGGCATGCCGTCGATGGTTTCGCCGATGACGTTGAAGAGTCGGCCGTTGATGTCTTCGCCGACGGGCATGGAGATGGGTTCGCCGAGGGAGAGGACGTCCATGCCGCGCTGGAGGCCGTCGGTGGAGTCCATGGCGATGGTGCGCATGGTGTTTTCGCCGATGTCCTGCTGGCATTCGAGGATGATGGTGGAGCCGTCGGCGCGCTTGACGCTGAGGGCGGTGTAGATGTCGGGCAGGGCTTCGCCGTCGGGGAAGTTCACGTCGACGACGGCGCCAATGATTTGCGATATTTTACCTTTCAGTTCCATAGGTCTCTTATGTATTTCTATATATAAATTTGCGGTGCAAAATTACAAAATTTTTTCTTTGCACCGCAAAAAAGTTTTATTGAGGTCGATTTTTAATGTTCCGGGGATGGGGCGGTGGCCCGCTTGGCGAAATCCCTTAAATCATGGAAATCCTTTTTTTTGATTTGTGTGATTTTCCATTATTTCCGCCAAGGGCGGGGAGGCGGTGGGCTTGTTTATTGGAGAAGTTTGCGGACTTGTTCGATGAGTTCCTCTTCGCCGCCGTCCTGGTAGCCTTTGTGCTGCCAGACGATTTCGCCCTGTCCGTTGAGGATGAAGGTGTGGGGCACGTCGGCGCCGACGTTGAGGGCGCGTGCGAGGTCTTTGTTTTGGTCGAGGAATATTTCGTAGGGCCAGTCTTTGCCGTTGACCCAGGGGCGGACGCGTGCGGCGGAGCGTGCGTCGTCGATGGATACGGCGACGAGTTTGACACCGGTCTCTTCCTGCCACTCATCGTAGACTTCTTTGATGGCTTCCAGTTCGCGGTTGCAGGGTTTGCACCAGGTGGCCCAGAAGGAGAGGATGATGGGTTTGCCGTTGTTTTGGATGACGGAGGTTTGTACGGTCTGCCCGTCGATGTCTTTGAGTGTGATGTTTTCGGGCAGTTTTGCGTTCTGTGCAGCGAGGCCGAGGGTAAGGGCGAGGGCTGCGAGGGCGAGGATTGATTTCTTCATGTTGTGTGTATTTTTATTTGTTTGGTATCAGATGGTTAGTGTTTCTTGCAGCGAGGCTAGAATGCGCTGCTCTTCCTCGATGAGGGTTTGTGTGAAGGGTGTGGTTTCGCCGTCGGCAAGGTCGTCGTTCAGCTGGAAGAGGCGGCCGTAGTGGAGTCCGAAGGCTTCGTGGCGAGGGTTGCCGAGTGCAGCAGCGGTGGCGAAGAGGCGTGCGGTCTTGCTGTCGATGATGTTGAGGTAGTCTTCGCGGGTGAGAGTGCGTCCTGCGAGGATTTCCTGTTGGAGGAGTTCTCCTTGGACCATGGCGAGGACGGTGTCGTTGATGCGGCGGGCGGCTGCGGGGTCGTCGACTTCGTCAAGCAGTCGCATGAGGAGTGCGAGGTGGTAGTCGCCCACAAGGATGGCGACACGGCTGTTCCACTGTGCGTTGACGGAGGGGAGCCCGCGGCGGCTGTCGGCCCGGTCGATTACATCGTCGTGCAGCAGCGAAGCGTTGTGGAGCATTTCGACGGCGGTGGCCAGCAGCAGGGTGCGACGCGAGGCGAGGTTGTCGTCGCCCAGTGTGGCGGCGGCGGTCAGCAGCATTCGTGGCCGCAGCATTTTTCCCTGCCGTGAGGCAAGGAATTGTTCGACCTGTTGCAGCAAATGTCCGTGTCCTTGGGTGAGGCGGTGCAGGTATTCGGCCCGGACGTTCTGGAGTCTATCCTCGATAGTCATTGTAGAGTGTGGAGAGTTTGTTGACAAGGGGTTTAGTGGCTTTTACCAGCGGCAGGCGCAGCACGTTGTGGATGGCGCCTTGGAGTTCGAGCAGGGCTTTTACCCCGGTGGGGTTGCCTTCGTCGAAGATGGCGTTCATCAGTGGCAGCATGCGGTAGTGGAGCGGCAGGGCCTTTTTGTGGTCGCCTTTGAGGGCCAGTCGCACCATCTGAGACATGGTGTCGGGCAGGGCGTTGGCGATGACGGAGATGACGCCATCGGCGCCGAGGGTGAGCATGGGGTAGGTGAGGGCGTCGTCGCCGCTGATGACGCGGAAGCCGTCCGGACGCTGGCGCAGGATGTCCATCACTTGCTGCATATTGCCCGACGCCTCTTTGATGCCTATGATGTTGGGGCACTCGTGGGCGAGGGTGAGTGTGGTGTCGGCCGTGAGGTTGACCCCGGTGCGGCCGGGAACGTTGTAGATAATCACCGGCACGGGCGAGGCTTCGGCCACGGAACGGTAGTGCTGCAGCAGGCCGCGCTGGTTGGGTTTGTTGTAGTAAGGGGTTACGGAGAGTATGCCGCTGATGCCGTCGAAGTTGGTGCGTGCGATGGTGTCGGTAACATTAAGGGTGTTGTTCCCACCCAGGCCGAGCATGATGGGGCAGCGGCCGGCGACAGTTTCGACGATGAATTCCTGCACGGCGGAGCGCTCGGCTTCGGTCAGTGTGGCTGCCTCGCTGGTGGTGCCCAGGGCTACGATATAGTCCACCCCACGGGAGATGACGTCATCGATGAGGTGTTCGAGTTTGGTAAAGTCGACGGTGTCTTGTTGTTTGCGGAAGGGAGTAATCAGTGCCACTCCGGTTCCGAGAAAGAGTTTATTGTTGGTTGCCATAGTTATTTTTTAATCATGCTTAAGTATTCCACGATGTTGTTGAAGAACCCCTTGAGCTCTACACGTCCGTCGCCACGGATGATGAGGTCGAATATTTCGGTGGGATCTTCGGAGGGAGTGGCGTAGACCACTTTGAGGCTGGCGTCGGTGCGCAGGGCTATATACTGGGAGAAGAAGTTCTCTTCTCCGATGGTGTCGATGAGCAGGTCGTAGTGGTTGGCGATAAAGGGTTTGAGTGCATCCGATGAGGGCAGCCCCCAGAAGTTGATGTCGGTCTTGGTGCGGCAGATGTAGGTGGCCTGATGGGTAACAACGAAGTTGATTTCCTGTTCCTGCATGGCTATGATATAGACCTTTTTCCCTTGGTTTTCCATCACTTTTGCGAAGTGATAGAGCACGTTCCAGTTGGGTTCGTTATCCAGCCGGCAGATAAGGCCGATGGTTTTCACCTCGTCGATGTTCTCGATGCGCTTGTCGCGCTGCACGTGCTTGAGGTCGCGAATGAGTTTCTTGCGGCGGATTTCTTTGATGATGTCTAGCATATATAATTTTCAATTTTCTATTTTACAACGGTTGGTTCTCGAACAGTGTGTGTTGGCGGTAGAGGGAGAAGGAGCGTCGGTGGTGCGGGGTGGGGCCGTATTGCTCGATGGCGCGGTAGTGTTCGGCTGTGGGATATCCCTTGTTGCGTTCCCACCCATATTCGGGGTGCTGGGCTGCGAGCTGCACCATGAGTTCGTCGCGATGGGTCTTGGCCAGGATGCTGGCGGCGGCAATCGACATGTATAGTGCGTCGCCCTTGACGAAGCACTGGTAGGGTATGTCGGTTTCGTTGTAGAAGCGGTTGCCGTCGATGAGCAGGAAGTCGGGCTTGGTGGCCAGTGCCTGCACGGCCAGGCACATGGCGTGGGTGGAGGCATGGAGTATGTTGAGTCGGTCGATTTCCTCGGGTTCTACCACAGAGACGGCCCATTGCGTGTCGCGTTCAATGTCGATGCGCAGCCGGTCGCGCTGCTTGGCGGTGAGTTGCTTGGAGTCGTTGAGGAGGGGATTGGAGTAGCCTTCTGGCAGTACCACGGCGGCTGCCACCACGGGACCGGCCAGTGGTCCGCGGCCTGCCTCGTCGCATCCCGCCTCGCGGCGGCCGTGTATGAGATAGGGTGCTAGCATATAATGGCGGCAATAAGCATTAGAACAAGCAATATTTCGAGACCCCAAGTGTGCCAGGGGCGGCGTTGGCGTCCGTAATGGCGCGAGGGTGCGGCAAACAGCAGGGTGCCGCTAAGGGCAAATGGAGCGGCGAAGAATTGCAGGTTGACCGGGAAGAGGTGCGAATAGAACAATACCGCCAGCCCGGCCACAAAGGGCATGACGACGGTAACGGCGTTCTTTTGCCAGGCCACGGTCTTTTCACCCAGGTGGTGCCAGAAGTTGAAGAGGCTGACTGTCAGCACGGCAATCAACAGCACGGAGGCAATCATGGACAGCAGTGGCATCCGGCCGGTGTGGACACCGAGGTCGGAGAGGCCCTCTGCGGTAAGGGTGAAGCATTCCTGCAGGTCGCCAACAATAAAGTGGTAGGCCCACAGCAGGAGGTAGGGGGCAAGCAATCCCAGCAGCAGCACAATCCAGTCGCGCCAGCTGTAGAGGCGGTAGTTGACGGCCACCAGCAGGTAGGCAATCAGCAGGGTGAGCATAGGCAGGTATAGCATCGAGGCAATCGAGATGAGTGCAGCGGTGCCAAAGATCTTGTCATGCGGGATGGAAAGCAGTGTGCTTCGCAGGAGCAAGAGGTGCATGATGACCAGCGTGATGAGGTTGGCCAGCAGCATGGGGGAGAGGGTGGTGGCGGTGGCGCTCATGAAGAGGCAGTAGAGGAGGCAGGGCATGAGGTTGTTCTGTGGTGTCAGTGAGGTGCGCACCAGCATCAGGTTGAGGGCGAATCCGCCAATCAGAATGAGCAGCATGGCCGTGATGACGGCCACTATCGGGTGCAGTCCGGGGGCGTAGATGAGGTTGTACAGCGGGGCATAGCCTGCAGCAGGAGCCATGGGGAGGGCGTTCGCCAATGGGCGCGCCCACATCAGGGCCATGGCCGCCAGCAGGACGATGACCTGCGCGATGGTGCTGTTCCCGAACAGTCGCAGCATGGGCGGTTAGCGGACGATAAGTTTTTCGGTACGGCTGCCGATGCGCACGATGTAGACACCTGCCTTCCAGCCGTCGAGGTCCAGGGTGGTCTCGATGGCGATGGGGGTCTGCAATACGAGTCGACCGTCGATGGAATAGATGGCGAGGGTCTGTTGCTGGCCGCAGCCCGAGTGGATGGTAACTTGTCGGGAGGCGGGGTTGGGGAAGAGGCGTATGGGCAGGCGTGAGCGTTCGGCCTGGTCGATGCCAACCATGGTGAGGGCTTTGTTGACTGCCGCCAGGGCGTCGATTTTGCCCCATCCCCAGCGCAGGTCGGCGCTGTCGTTGGCCACGAGGGGACCGGTCTGTTCATCGTTGCGTGCGGTGGTGATGATGATGTGCTTTACCTCGTCGGCCGTGAGGTCGGGATTGGCCTGCAGCATCAGGGCTACGATACCGGTTACCGAGGGACTCGACATGGAGGTGCCGCTCATGGAACCCCAGATGTAGCGTCGGTCCAGTATTTGGCGGATGGAGGTGGCGTCGTAGTAATCGTCAGTCCAGGAACTTATCGAGGAGTTGATGTCGACGCCGGGAGCGGAGATTTCGGGCTTCTGGCGCCCGTCGATGGTGGGGCCGGAGCTGCTGAAGGAGGCCAGGTCGCCCAGTAGCATTTGGCCGGTGGCGGTGTTGTAGCGGTCAGCGCTGTGGGCGGCGATGCTGAGGGTCTTCTGTGAACAGGCGGGTTCTCCGATACCATAGAGGTTGTCGCCACTGGTGAAGCCCGCGTGGCCGCGCGAGGCGAACGAGCATCCCTGGTTGCCGGCATGGTTGTCGAGGTTGGCCACGTTCCAGGCGTGGACGGTGCCGGAGGTGGCGGTAACGTACAGCTGCAGCTCGCCGGAGGTCTTGTCCACGTCGAACTGTATGTGGGGACGGTTGTCGAAGGGGTTGGCCTGCTCTATCATCACGCGGTAGCCGATGCGGGTGCCGTTGACATCGAGCGTGTCGGTTACGAATTCGGTGCGCTGCGAGGTGCTGTACATGGGCGAGGAGTAGACCTGCCCGTTGGCGGAGACCTTGAAACCTGCCGTGAAGTGGTGGCCTTCCTCACCCCAGAGCAGCAGGGCTTGGCCGGCCTCGCGGATGGAGTAGACCTCGCTGGCCCTGACGGCCACGGTGCGCAGCGTGTCGGGGGTGGTGGCGAAGTTGCGGCTGATATGGAAGGGGACGGTGCTGTATCCGTTGTTGCCGCCGCTGGTTACGAAGATGGTGCCTTCGTCGGCCCAGGCGTCGATGGCCTGGCTCAGCAGCGAGGTGCCGTCGAGGGTGCTGAAGGTGTACATGCCCCAGCTGCTGTTGACCACCAGGCGCCGTGCGCTGTCCTGCGCCACCTGGCGCATCCATGCCACGCCGTCCATCCACTCGGCCTCGCCGAGGCGGAAGGTGCAGAACAGGAGTTTGGCGCCGGGGGCCTGCCCCACGAACTTGCCGTCGTTGCCCTTGCCGGCGGCGATGCCGGCCACATGGGTGCCGTGCGTGCCGTAGCCGTAGATGTTCGAGGTGTCGCACCGGGCGGCTTTGAGGTCGTAGTAGCCGCTGATGAGGGTGCCGTAGTCGAAGCCTGCAGGGGCGGGGCCGGCCAGGCGGAACTGGTCCCAGGCCATGTCGAGGCGCCAGTTGACGCGGCCGGCGTTGTTATAGTTGGGGTGGTTGTAGTCGAATCCCCAGTCGGTGATGCCGATATATACCCCCTCGCCGTTGTAGGCCAGGCCGTTGGTGGTGCCGATGCCGGCCTGGACGCTGTCGGAGCGTGTGTCCCAGCGGGCGCGGTCCATCTCGGGGCCGGCGATGCGGTGCGAGATGCTGTACTGCAGCACTTCCTTGTGGCTGTCCAGCAGCGGCAGGGCCTCGACCGGCACGGTGAGGGTGATGATCTGGCCGGCCTGCGAGCCGATGCGGATGCCGGCTTTCTCCAGGATGCCGCGGTCGAAGCCGGGGGCCATCTTGGCCAGCATGCGCACCGAGGTGGCGCCGGAGGCAATTTCTTCGGCCACGAGGGCGCGCGTGTCGATGCCGCACTTGGCATTTTGGGCGCTGGCAGAGATTAATGTGCTAAGGCACAATGCGATAAGGAGTATACGTTTCATATAATTCGCTATATATATTAGGTGCAAAGGTACTATTTTTCCGCCACATGGCAAAAAATATTTGGCTATTTTGGTGTAACTTACAGAGTATTATGCAGTTGAAATGGAATGGATGCATCTTGGAAAGGGCTGTGGATTTCTTGAAAAAAAGCCCCAAAACAGCCTATTTTTCTACTTTTTTTAGAGGCTGATTGTCAGGGGTTTATAATGCTCCCCTTTTTCTCCTCTTCTTCTCCTCTTTTTCCCCTCTTCTGACATGAAAGGGGAACGGTGGGGGGATGATGGGGGAATGGAAAAGGAAAACGCCCTGCGGACGGGTGTCCGGCAGGGCGTTTTTTTGTTCCGCTGGGGCGGAGGTTACTTCTTGACGGGGATAGCCTCGAGGGTGGCCAGCAGGTAGTCGTAGAACTTCTTGCTGCTGGGGATGTTGGTGCGCTCGTCGGGGCTGTGGGGGCTCTCGATGGTGGGACCGAAGGAGATCATCTCCATGTCGGGGTAGTTGGCGCCGAGCAGGCCGCATTCGAGGCCGGCGTGGATGGCCATGACGGCGGGCTCTTTCTTGTAGAGCTTCTTGTAGGTGGCCTTCATGGTCTTGAGCAGGTCGCTCTTCATGTTGGGTTTCCATCCCGGGTAGGCGCCGCTGAGCTTGCATTTGCCGCCGCTGAGCTCGGCCAGGCAGACCAGGCGCTCGGCCAGTGCCTCCTTGGCGGTGTCAACGCTGGAGCGCAGCAGGGCGTGCATGGTGAACTGCTTGCCGTCGGTCTTGACGATGGCCAGGTTGAGCGAGGTCTCGACGAGACCTTCCATGTCGCGGCTCATGCGGATGACGCCGTTGGGGGCCACCATCATCATGTTGATGATTTTCTGGGTGTCCTTGGCGGTCATCACGTTGGTGGCCATGCGGACTTTCTCGTAGCTGATGCAGAAGTCGGGTTCCACGCCGTCCAGCTCTTTCTTGATCCATCCGGCCACTTTGTCGAATTCCTGCAGGATGCACTCGGTGTGCTCTTTGGGGAAGGCGATGACGGCCTCGGCGTCGCGCGGGATGGCGTTGCGCATGTTGCCGCCGTTGATGCTGATGATGCGGATGCCGCACTCGGCCACCCAGCGGAGGTGGCGGAAGAGGAGCTTGTTGACGTTGGCGCGGCCGGTGTTGATTTCCATGCCGCTGTGGCCGCCTTTGAGGCCGCCGAGGGTCAGCTTGTAGGCCACCATGCCTTTGGGCGCCTTTTCGGTCTTGTAGGGGAGGGTCATGGAGGCGTCGATGCCGCCGGCGCAGCCCACGTAGAGCTCGCCCTCGGTCTCGGAGTCGAGGTTGATGAGGTAGTCGCCGTGCAACTCGCCTTTCTTGAGGCCGAAGGCGCCGGTCATGCCGGTCTCCTCGTCGGTGGTGATGAGGGCCTCGAGGGGGCCGTGCTTGGCGGTCTTGCTGGCGAAGACGGCCATGATGGCGGCCACGCCGAGGCCGTTGTCGGCGCCGAGGGTGGTGTCGTCGGCATAGACCCAGTCGCCCACAATCTTGGTCTTGATGGGGTCTTTCTGGAAGTCGAACTTCTTGCCGGCACGGGCCTGGGGCACCATGTCCATGTGGGCCTGGAGCACCACGGGGCGCACTTTCTCCATGCCCTTGGTGGCGGGCTTGCTCAGGATGATGTTGCCCACCTTGTCCACGCGGCAGTCAATTTTGTTCTTTTTGGCCCATCCGACGATGTATTCGCGCACTTTCTCTTCGTGCTTCGAGGGGCGGGGGCACTGCGTCAGGGCGTAGAAGTTACTCCATAATTCTTTGGGTTCGAGGTCTTTAATGCTTTTTGTTGCCATGATTGGTGTTGTTTTATGTTGTTGATTTATTGGGTTTTTACAAGGTGCAAATATACGCATTTTTTTTGATACTGCACAAAAATATTCAAAAAAATCATATCCCGAGGAAGTTCAGTTGGTCCAGCAGGTTGAGCGTCAAGACTTCCAGTCTGTCGTGTTCTTTGGCGGCTTTGTCGGAGTGTGGCACGCTGTCGGTCAGGCGGCTGACGGGCGTGAGTTCCTGTTGGTACGCCTCCAGGATAAGTTGCTGCTCTTCGTTGAGGTGGAATCTGCCAGCCTCTGCCAGCCTCGGCGAGGCGAAGAGGTCGTGGATGTCCTGGGCGCGCTCGTCGGCACCGTCGCCTTTGATGATGAGCAGTTTGTGGCCAGCTTTCCAGTGGCCGGTATTCCGGCCGCTGTCTTGTGGGCGTTCGATGACGAGGTAGGTCAGCTTGGAAATGTTGTCTCTGTAGAGGTAGAAGGGCCAGTGCAGATTGTAGAGGTCGATGTCGGCTTTGCGCGACAGACGTAGCCGGAGCAGGCGGTTGAGGTCGTTGACGAATACGTATCCCGGTGAGTCGGTGTGGAAGAAAAGCATGGCGGTGTTGTCGTATTCCAGCTCTTCTTCCATGTCGAGGGTGTGTATCGTGGGTTTCTTCATGGGATGGGTTCAAATGGGTTGTCGGTTCGGTTGAAATCGGGGCGGTAGTGGCTCTCGGCATCGAGGGATTGCAGCCAGCCGCGGGTGAAGCCCAGGGCGGTGTAGCGGTCGGTAACGAGGGCGTACTCCCCGGCGGTGAGCGTGCGGTCGAGCGGCGCCGGCAGGCCAGCCTTCGGGGGAAAGTACTGCGCCATGAGCGAGAGATGGGTCGACAGGGGGAAGTTGTCGGCCAGCCACTCGAGGCATTGCAGCGAGTTTTCCACGTGCCCGGGCAGCACCAGGTGGCGCACCACCATGCCGCGGAAGGCCACGCCCCGCTCGTCCGTCTTGAGGCTGGCGCCCACCTGCCGCTGCATTTCCTTCAGTGCGGCGGCGGCAACGGCGGGGTAGTCGGGCGCATGGCTGCAGGCTTCGGCCAGGGTGGGGTCCATGTATTTGAGGTCGGGCAGGTAGATGTCGACCAGCCCCTCCAGCCTTTGCAGGGTCTCCACGCGCTCGTATCCACTGCTGTTGTAGACCACCGTGGGTTGCATCCCGCGCAGGTGCAGTGCCTGCAGCAGGGGGTCGACGAGGTGGGCGTAGTGCGAGGCGGAGACCAGCCCCAGCAGCCCGTTGCTCTGCGGCAGCAGGGCGGCGATGCGGTCGGCCAGGGTGTCGAGTGTATTATAATGTATATAGGAGCGATTGACCATGCGGCCGCTGATGGCGTGGTTCTGGCAGTAGATGCAATGGAGGTTGCAGTGGGCGAAGAACACGTTGACCAGACCGGCCAGCGGGGGCTCTTCGCCGCGGTGGATGCAGACGGCGGCCACCGCCAGTCGCTCCGGGGCGCCGCAGTAGCCGGCCGCGGCCCGGCGGTCGGTGCCGCAGCGGCGCGGACAGAGTTGGCAGGTCTCTAGTCCCAGCTGCATACAGCGTAGTACTGGTAGTTGTCGTCCAGGAACCGCATGTCATAGCACGACACTCCGGCGGCCTCCACCTCCTCGGCGGTGTAGGTGTGCTGGACATTGTTGTAGGTGGTGCAGGTGCATGTCTTGTGGCAGCTGCCGAGCCCGAGCGCCAGCAGGGTCAGGGCACAGAGGGTGAGGATGCGTTTCATCGGTGTGGGATTTTGTTTACAATACGTTGTACCAGTGCGCGTTCGCCCCACATCACGGCGGCCACGTAGACCAGCAGCAGCAGGGTGTTGTAGGTCAGCCGCAGGGGCAGGCTTTCGATATGGACGAGGGCGGAGGCGGCATAGAGGGCGAGGGCCAGGAGGAAGTAGGCGGCGATGGTGCCTACGGGGTAGGGGACGGGGTTCTTGCGCTGGCCGATGAAGTAGCTCATCAGTACGCACACGCCGTAGCCCGCCAGGCCGCCCCAGGCGCAGGCCATGTATCCGATGCGGGGCACGAAGGCGATGTTCACCGCCACCAGCACCGCGCACCCTATGCTGCTCATCACGGCACCCCACCAGGTCTGCCCGTTCAGCTTGTACCAGAACGAGAGGTTGAAGTAGATGCCCATCAGTATCTCGGCCATCATCACGATGGGCACCGCCGGCAGCGCCTCGCGGTAGTCGGCGCCCATCAGGTACTGCAGCACGTCGATGTAGCACATCACGGCGAGGAAGGCCAGCAGGGTGAACATGATGAAGTACTTCGTCGCCTGTGCCTGCGTCTCCTTGCTCTGCTTGTCTTTCTGCCCTCCGAACACAAAGGGCTCGTAGGCGTAGCGGAACGCCTGGGTGATGAGGGCCATAATCATGGCCAGCTTGATGCAGGCGCCGTAGATGCCGAGCTGCACATGCCCCTCGTCGCCGGGCAGCAGGCGGGGCAGCAGCATCTTGTCGGCCACCTGGTTGAAGATGCCCACAATGCCGAACAGCAGCAACGGCCAGGCATAGCGCAGCATCTGCTTGAGTAGCTCTGTGCTGAAAAGGGAGAGCCGGAAATCCTTGAGCTCCTTGACAAAGCCGAGCGTAACAACAGCGGAGCAGAAAAGGTTGATGTAGAAGATGTACTTCACGTTGTTGGCCTCGTCGTACCACGCCATCCACGGCAGGTGGCTCCAGTGCGGCGCCACCAGGAAGACAAAGAGGTTCAGCGCCATGCTGATGACGATGAACGCCATCTTCAGCGCGAAGAATTTCCACGGACGCCCCTCCTGTCGCAGGCGGGCGAAGAGGATGGCCTGGAAGGCGTCGAGGGCCACCACGCAGGCCATGGCGCGGATGTATTCGGGGTGGTCGCTGTAGCCCATGAAGGCACTGACCGGGCCGATGAAGAGCATCACCAGCGCCACAAACAGCGCCGACACCGCGCCCACAGCCCCCAGCGAGGTGGAGAACACCTGCCGACGGTCCATGCCCTCGCGGTTCGAGTAGTAGAAATAGGTCGTCTCCATGCCGAAGGTGAGCACCACCAGCAGCAGCGCCGTGTAGGCATACACCTCGGTTACCACACCGTAGCCGCCCGAGGCCGCCGAGATGTGGTAGGTGTAGACCGGGAAGAGCAGGTAGTTGAGGAACCTGCCCACAATGCTGCTCAGGCCGTAGACGACCGAGTCGGAGAGTAACTTCTTCAGTGACGCCATATACGCAGGGTAACGCACAGGCGTATATTATATTGTATTATATAGGGGGATTTTTGTTTTTGCAGCCCACATCACCACAATTGGTGAGGTTCCGTATGGCCTCTTTTTCGTATCTTTGCAAACTGAAGTAAGAATATTGTTTTTATGCTACTGTCTGATTTACAATCTGGTGAACGTGGAGTGGTGGTACGTGTTTCGGGCCACGGAGCCTTCCGCAAGCGCATCATCGAGATGGGTTTCATCAAGGGGGTCGAGGTTACTTCCGTCCTGAATGCCCCGCTCAACGACCCTATTAAATATAGAATACTCAACTTCGAGGTGTCGCTGCGGCGCAGCGATGCCATGAAGGTCGAAATCGTAACCCCCGATGAGGCCGAGCGCGAGATAGTGAACCACGACGACTACCGCACCCTCGAGGCCGAGGAGACCACCCTGCAGCACATCGTCCGCGAGCGCAGCCGCACCATCAACGTGGCCCTCGTGGGCAACCCCAACTGCGGCAAGACCAGCATCTTCAACGTGGCCGCCCACGCCCACGAGCGGGTGGGCAACTACAGCGGCGTTACCGTCGACGAGAAGGTGGGCACCTTCAAATACGGCGGCTACACCTTCAACCTCACCGACCTCCCCGGCACCTACTCCCTCTCCGCCTACTCGCCCGAAGAGCTCTACGTCCGCAAGCATATCATCGAGCGTTCGCCCGACATCATCCTCAACGTGGTCGACGGCAGCAACCTCGAGCGCAACCTCTACCTCACCACCCAACTCATCGACATGGACATCACCATGGTGATGGCGCTCAACATGTACGACGAGCTGCAGCGCAGCGGCGACCGCCTGGACATCGGCCAGCTTTCCACCCTGCTGGGCATGCCCATTGTGCCCACCACCGGCCGCAGCGGCCAGGGCATCGGCAGCCTGTTCGACAAGATAATCGAAGTCTTTGAAAGCACTCAGAATATTCAGAATAATCAGAATAATCAGAAAATTCAGAACACTCAGAATATTCAGAACCCCCAGCCCCCCCTCTTCCGCCATATCCATGTCAACCATGGCCCTGCCCTCGAGCCCTGCATCAAGCGCCTGCGCACCCACCTCTACGAGCACGGCTTCTCCGACACGCTCTCCACCCGCTTCCTCGCTATCAAGCTCCTGGAGAACGACCGCCAGCTGGAGCAGTATGCCGCCGAGCGCGACCCCGACGGCAGCGTGCTGCAGATGCGCGACCGGATTGCCGCCGAGTTCAAGAAAAGCAGCGGCCGCCGCTTCGTCGAAGGATCGAAGGCCGGCCACAATGTGGATGTCGAGCCCGAGCCGCAGGACATCGAGTCCGCCATCACCGACGCCAAGTACGCCTTTGTGCGCGGCGCGCTGGCCGAATGCTACCAGAAGAACGAGAAGGCCACCCTGCACCGCCTCACCGACCGCCTCGACGCCGTGGTTACCCACCGCTGGCTCGGCTACCCCATCTTCCTCCTCTTCCTCTTCTTCACCTTCTGGTGCACCTTCACCCTCGGCGCCTACCCCATGGACTGGATCGACGCCCTCTTTGGCTGGCTGGGCGAGAGGGTGGGGGACCTGATGAGCGAGGGGCCCTGGCGCAGCCTGCTGGTCGACGGCATCATCACCGGCGTCGGCTCCGTGCTTGTCTTCCTGCCCAATATATTGATATTGTACCTCTTCATCTCCTTTATGGAGGACAGCGGCTACATGGCCCGCGCCGCCTTCATCATGGACAAGTTGATGCACCGCATGGGCCTCCACGGCAAGAGCTTCATCCCCATGATCATGGGCTTCGGCTGCAACGTGCCCGCTATCATGGCCACCCGCACCATCGAGGACCGCAAGTCGCGCCTGCTCACCATGCTCGTCATCCCCATGATGTCGTGCTCGGCCCGCATCCCGGTCTACGTCATCCTCTGCTCGGCCTTCTTCTCCACCCATGCCGCCTACGTCATCATGGGGCTCTACCTGCTGGGCATGGTGATGAGTGTGCTGATGGCCAAGCTTTTCAGCCGCTACTTCGTCAAGGGCGACTCGCTGCCCTTCGTCATGGAGCTGCCGCCCTACCGCATGCCGACCGCCAAGGCCGTGCTGCGCCACACCTGGGAGAAGGGCAAGGAGTACCTCAAGAAGATGGCCACCATCATCCTCGGCGCCTCCATCATCGTCTGGGCCTTGAGTTACTTCCCCCACCACGAGGATGCCAAGTACCAGTCCGAGCACAGCTACATGGCCCAGATTGGCAAGACCATCGAGCCGGTGATGAAGCCCTGCGGCTTCGACTGGCGCCAGTCGGTGGCCCTCCTCTCCGGCGTCTTCGCCAAGGAGGTGGTGGCCTCCACCATGGGAGTGCTGTATTCTGTCTCCCCGGAAGCCCTGGAATCTTCGGAGTCTTCTGAATTTTCGGAATATTCTGATTATTCTGAATATTCTGATTATTCTGAATATTCTGATTATTCTGAATCTTCTGAATCTTCCGAAGAGTCTACCGGCCGCATCGCCACCCTTATCCGCGACAACATGTCGCCCCTCTCGGCGCTGTCGATGCTGCTGTTCGTGCTGCTGTACATGCCCTGCCTGTCGGCGGTGGTGGCCATCCGCAACGAGAGCGGCCGCTGGCGCTGGGCGCTCTTCACCATGGCCTACACCATCGGCCTGGCATGGGTGGTCGCAGCCTCGGTCTTCCAGCTGGGCAGCCTGCTATTTTAACATTCGTTAACATCTGTTTGCAAAAGTTTTTGTATCTTTGCACCACAAAAGGTAGCGATTCACGTATGTTGTAATCGTATATCTTGTTGGATGTAAATTGATTATAAAAAACTATATACTACATAGTAACCTATGAAAAACAAATACACGGCCCCCGAATTGACCATCGTGCAGTTCCGCACCGAGAGGGGATTTGCTCAATCTAATCTCCGGTCTTTCGGTACAACAATCGGGATGGAAGATTTGTGGAATGAAATGCAGGAGGTTTCGGGTATGAATGCTACAGGAGCGAACACGGCGGGGAATAACCCGCTGGCAGCCAATTTTGGGAGTCAGGATGTGAGTGGCGATGGAAGTGGTGGCTGGTTCGGAGAGAACCCATGGGGTTCCATCTAAATCATGTTC
The DNA here is from genome assembly GCA_900315935.1 of uncultured Bacteroidales bacterium. Lineage (GTDB taxonomy): Bacteria > Bacteroidota > Bacteroidia > Bacteroidales > P3 > Colimorpha. The sequence goes on along the minus strand of ONBB01000016.1, from coordinate 10,301 downwards.
GATTTGGTTCTAGTCGAAAAAAAACAGCATTATGAATACACACAGATTTCTATATTTTCTCGCGGCTCTGCCGTTGTTGCTGACCTCGTGCGTGAAGGAGCCTGCCGCAGTGCGTTCCTATAATCAGTTTGTTGTTAATCCGCCCCAGTTTACCAGCCCCGATGGCAGTAAATTGGGATGGGCAAGTTATGGATTGATATGGGAGCAAGGGGATGTTCTTGTCATCAATGATGTGGCCTTTAGGATTTACTATGATAATAGTGAGGGCAAATGGTATACTGAGTCGCTAGAGGGTACTGGTGTGCCTGCCAAGATTTATAATGGTGGCCCCGAGGGATTCTCGGTAGTATACACTGGTACTGAACGTAATAGTGTTTATATAGACGAATCTACGGGCTATTACGGTGATGTAGAAGCGCCTTGTGATGGTGAGGGTAGTTTTTATCCATTGGCGGGACATCTTACAACTAACAATATAACGCTCACTCCCTGTTGCTGTGTTATCCGTGTTGCCTCGTCATCGGACTACAACATGTGGGTTTATGTTGATGATGCGGACAATCATTTGGTCGAGGGCGGGGCAATTGACCCGGTGAATGCCTGTTTTGTCGAAGATAAAAGTACGGTGGTTGGTGATGATTGGGGATATTTTGATAGGTTGGCCACAATAGATCCTTCTGGTAATGTGGGTTATGATTACTTTGTGTTACCGATGACCGGATCCACCATTCACCTCAGTTCTATACAATTTCTTACAGATGATGGATTCTATAATACAGAAGTGGGAAATCCCGACGGTATCACGTTGCGCAAAGGTGTTGTTTATACATTGGATCTGACAAGGACAGCCCCCAACGCAAAATAAGGAGAATACAAAATAGCGCCAGCCACGGTTTTTTCCGTGGCTGGCGTCTTTTATGGGCACGCGGCTGGCCGTCAGGCCGTTCAGCCGATGGTGCCCTGGCCGAGGTAGGTGCTGTAGCTGGCGTGCCCCTCGGTGCCGACCACGAAGCCCCAGAGGTGGATGCTCTCGCCGCTCCAGGCCGCCGGCACCGTGAGGGTGGCCTGGCTCTCGCTGCGGCGGTTGCCGCCGCTCAGGAGGCCGCTGCCCAGCGAGGGGCTGTAGGCGAAGAGGTATACCCTGTCGCTCTCCGTGGCACCGCCGGCGGCACTGTTGCCCGCGAAGGGCACCGCTACCTGCTGCGGTGTCTCGTAGCTGGCACGCTCGAAGAAGACGCCCGGCAGCGCACCCGCCGAGAGCAGCAGCTCGCCGTACTCCACGCTCACCTCCGCCTCGCGGTTGGCGGTAACGTTGTTCCAGTTGAGCTGCACGAAGTTGTTCAGCTCCGTGTTGCCGCGGCTCTTGGCGCGCAGCCGCAGGCCCAGGTCGGCGGCCGCCTTGAAGGCCACGGCCAGCTCGTTGAGCACCGCAAAGCGCAGGCGCACCAGCATCTGTGCATCGCTGTGGCGGTCGTGGATGAAGCGCTTGTAGCCGCGCATCACAGGCTTGCCCTTCCAGAAGAAGCCCACCACGGTGCCTACTTTGCCTTTGAATCCGTCGAGGATTCCCTGTTCGATTTTACCCATTTTGTTGTTCCTTTCTTTTTTTTTGATGGTTTGAAAAATTGGTTTGTTTGACGTTGTTCCGGCCGTTGCCCCGTCGGGCGGTGGCCGCGGTGTCGGTCGCGACGACAATGGACAATATAAGGCCGTTTTGCCGAAATGCCCGAAATCTTTGCGTTGTGTAAGCTTGTGGAAGCATTTGTAAGCTTGTGGCAGCTTCCCGGCCTCCCGGCGCTTATAGCGATTCCAGCGCCGTTTCGTCCAGTCTTCCGCTCTCCGTTATCATGTTTTCGCGCAGTATACGGTCCACCTCGTCGGCGTCGAAGTACAGTTTGCGCCCCAGGGTGGACGGGTGCAGCAGGCCGCAGTGTATCCACCTGCGCAGGGTCTGGCGCGAAGTGTGCAGGGCCTGGCACACCTCCACTGCGTCCATCCAGCGGTGCAGGTCGCCCCGCGGACGTTCCACGGCCATGATTGTGCCCCGGCGTGCATCGGGATACTGCTGCATCAGCTCGGCCAGGTCGCCGTCGGTCATCTTGTGCCCATTGGGCAGTTTGGCTCGGCGCAGGCTGATACTGAGGTTGTTCACCGTCCCGTCGGGCGTGGTGTAGAAGACGTAGATCATGTTGCTCTGCGGATTGAGGTCGAGCTTGAGGGCGTCGACCAGCTCCTTCAATTCTTCGATGGTCATTTTGTTTTTCCTTTCTTTTTTGTTCTACATGTGTTGTCTCTTTCGGCGCGTCGAATTCGGTTGCAAAATTAGCCCCTTTCCCGGGGGTGGCGGACGGCGCTTTCCGCAGTGTTATGCCGGTGTGCCAGGCGGTGTTATTCTGGTGTTATAGTGTTGATATTTTGTTGATATCTTTTTTTTATCGGATGGGATGAAAAAATTATTTTTGCATTGCCCTATATATTTTAAATACTCCAATAATGCTTTGAGCCACAGCGTGATAGGCTGCTTGGCGACGGCATGACGCACAGCTATGAAGCTCGACCAATGGTTGCATACACACTATGGCCTCACCCTCGGTGGGGACACCCCTGCCGATGGCGTGGCCCTCGAGCAGGGGCTGTATCGCGCCCTGGCCGACGCCGGGCTGGACTATGCCCTTCAGAAAGAAATCCTCTACGAGGCCAGCGGCCAGGTGCCCGACCTCGCCTTCGGCCAGGCATGCCTGGACCGCATCGAGGCCATCGTCCGCTTCGAGGCGCGCCGCCGCACCCTGCAGGTCAAAAAAACGCGCCGGTGTCATGCCGGTGTGGCCAAAAACAAGGACTGGCCCCCCGGCGCCGAGCTGGCCGAGCTGCGTTTTCAGGCCGCGCGCACCCCCGACAGCGACCTCCTTGCGGCCATTGACGACATGGTGCTCCGCCTGGTGCAGCGCGGCTACCTCGAGGCGCGGCCCGACATCGGGCGCGACCTGCGGCAGGGGCTGGGCTACTACGCCCCCGGCGAGGACCTCTTCCGGCCGCGCCGCACCGCCAAATGGCTCAAAGGGCAGAATGCGCTCCACTGCTGGGTGGCGGCGCTGCTCGCCAAGCCCGACCCCTTGTGCAGGGTGGGGGAGGGCGCCCTCGGATGCTGGGTTACAGCCGCCAGCCTCTTCATCGACCGCCACGGCCGCGCCTTCACCTACGACCGCCTCGAACATGGCGTCATGCGCGATGCCGGCGAGCTGCAGTGGCTACGGAAAACCATCCCCCGGAGCGCCATCCTTCCATAAGCTTCCATATCCTTCCAGTGCCTTTGTATTCCCCTACCGTTCCCCTACCGTTCCCCTACCGCCCCCCTCCTCGTTTTCCGCCTTTTTAAGAATAATTAATTTAAATTGTCTTTGCCATGCGGAAAGAAATGTGTATCTTTGCATTTTGTTTTCCCCCGACCGGGGAGCGTTAATCCTTTTTGAAACAAAAACATACACAATATGAAACACACACAACACCCCCTGAAAACAGCCGCGCGGCTCCTGACCCTCGCGGCCACACTGATTTTCGGCGCCCTCGGCGCCTCGGCCCAGACGCCAGTTACCAAGACCATCGGTACCGGCACATCGGGCAATGCCATGGCCCCTTTCCTCAACAATCAGGTAACGGGCTGGACCCAGACCATCTACAAGGCCGACGATGTCGACCTCCCCACCGGTGCCACCATCAACACCATCGCCTTCAATTGCACCAGTGTGCAGTCCGGTTTCACTGCTCCGACCATCTCGATCTACATGGGACACAGCACCAGCCCCGTCTCGGCTTCGAACACCGACTGGGTTCCCATGTCGGACCTCACGCTGGTTTATTCCGGTCTTGAGGCCCAGCCCATGTCCACTGGCTGGGGCGACATCGACCTCACCACTCCCTTCGACTATAACGGTACCGACCACTTGGTCATCTGCATACTGCGTAGCGGTACCGCCAATGCCTCCAACCAGCGCTACGCCTATACCACAAGTACGGCAGGCTCGTTCCAGTACAAGGCCAGCGTCAGCGGCCACCCTGGTTCCGAGCGCGGTACCCGCACGGCTTTGGTCGCCAACCTCCGTATCAAGGCCCTGGCCAATGCAGGTTGCTTCAATCCGCAGGCTGTTGCCGCCTCCAACGTTACTCGCACCACCGCCGACCTCACCATCACCGCCCCTGCCATCGGCACCCCTGTGGGATACTATGTCGAATACATGGTCAGCGGCGACCCCTCGACCAAGGCATCCACCACGTTCTCCTCCACACGCGGCACCCTCACCGGCCTGCGTCCTTCGTCGAAGTATGACATCAGAGTCCGTTCGATCTGCGGTGCTGCCGACACCTCGTCGTCCGATGCCGCCACCACCCTCATCACCGAATGTGCTCCCTATGACTTGCCCTACAGCGAGGACTTCTCCTCCTGCCAGGGCTACAGCTCCTACAACCCAGCCAACGAACTGCCCCTCTGCTGGGACTTCCCCGCCATAAGCACCACCACTACGGGCTATCCCCGCATTTTCGTCAACGCTTACAATAACCTGCGTCTCGCCTCGCGCAATGGTGTGGCCGCTTATGCCGTCCTCCCAGCCATCAACTGCCAACCCGACCACTCGGTGTTGGTTTTCAATGCCTCGGTGGGCATCAACATGGAAGCCCATTACGGCTATATGGCCAACCCTGCCGATGTCAGCACATTCGTTCCCATTGGCCGCATACAGAGCACTGGCGAGCATCGCATCGACTTTGAGGAGACCGCCGAATCGGTGCCCTATGGCGCACGATTTGCTTTCCGCGCTATTTCCACGGCCTCGACCGAAAGCGCTCTCTCCCTCTCCAGCGTCGGTGTCGTCGCCGGCGAAATCTGCAAGCGCCCCATCGATTTCTATGTCGACTCCACAAACCTCACCGCTACGTCCGTGCGCCTCTACTGGTCGGGCGACCAGCGTCCGGGTGAAACTTATCGCCTGCGCTACGTCCGCTACAATGCCACCTCCGACACCGTCCTTGTAGCCGAGGGCATCACCGCCCAGGACTACACCGTCAGTGGACTTATGACAGGTTTGCAATACTACTTCTTTGTCGACAAGCTGTGTGGCGGCTCCTACACCGACTTCGCCCAGCGTAACCTCACCTTGCCCGGCTACGTCTCCATTAGCTCCGAGGACAGTGAGCGCGGCTACGTGGTTGGCCTGGTACAGGGTATGCCTGGTTCCACAACCCCCTTCCGTGCCGTGGCCAATCCGCACTACTCATTCGTCCAGTGGAGCGACGGCATCACTACCAACCCGCGCAACTTCCCCTACGGCAATGCCGGCAATGTAACCCCCTATATGGCCCAGTTTGTCCCTGATAGCCACGCCATCTCCGTCAACGCCATCAACCCCCTCTTCGGCTCGGTCAGCGACCATACCGGCCGCCATGCCTACGGCAGCGTCCTGCCCCTCACCGCCACTCCCAATGCCGGCTACAAGTTCATCGGCTGGAGCGACGGCACCGCCACCCCAAGCTATAACTACACCGTGCGCCGCGACGCCTCCCTCGTCGCCTACTTCTGCCCCGAGGACCAGACCATGATCCTCGGCACCCTCAACGACCCCCTCCTCGGCACCATCACCACCTCGCCCGCCGGCGGCGTGGTTACCGGGGGACAGACCGTTACCATCACCGCCACCGTCAACGACCCCGACCACTACACCTTCCGCTGGAATCCCGAGGTGGGCACCGCCTCGGTCAGCGGCAACACCTACACCCTCACCCTCACCGCAGGCACCCAGAGCATGATTGTCGCCGGTATCATCGAGCCCGCCAGGTTCACTATTCAGGTAACCGACCTCGACACTACTCTCGGCAATGTAATCGGTGTTGGCGAATACGAGTATGGCGATGATGTTACATTGGTGGCGCAATCCACCCGCTACTCCAAGTTCGTCCAGTGGCGTGGCGATGCCTATACCAATGCAAACCCCCTTACTGTCAATGTGAATGGCAATAAAACCCTGCGTGCCGTCTTCGTCCGCGACAGCGTCACCATCCAGGTGGAACCCTCGTATGTCGACCGTGGCACCGTGGCCATCGTCGGCGCCGCACCTGGGGTCAACAGCATCCGCGTGGCCGTAGGCGACAGCATCACCATCACCACCACCGCCCTTGAGCACTACTCCTTCCACAGCTGGAGCAACGGCATCTACACCGCTACCCAGACCATCGTGGCTTCGGGCGCCAACGGCACCTCGCGCACCTATACCGCCTACTTCCAGCCCGACATGCACACCATCTCGGGCCTCTCGGCCGACGCCACCATGGGCTCGGTCGACGGCTCCGCCTCCTACGGCTACGGCACCGTGGCCTACCTCGAGGCTATCCCCGCCCACGGCTACATGTTCGTCCGCTGGGACAACGGCACCACCGACAACCCCTACCGCCCCGCGGTTACCGGCGACAAGAGCTACACCGCCTACTTCGCCCCCATGCCCCTGACCATCACCGCCGCCCCTGACGACGCAGCCCACGGCTCCGCCTCGGTCAGCGGCAACCTCATCTACCGCGGCATTGTTACCCTCACCGCCGACACCCTCCCCGGCTGGAGCTTCGCCAACTGGACCAACGCCGAGGGCACCGTGGTGAGCACCGACCGCATCCACACCTTCCAGGCCACCGCCGACTCCGCCTTCACGGCCAACTACACGCAGACACTCTACCACGTTACCGTTACCGCCACCCCCGGCATGGGTGTGCTTACCCCCGCCATCGACGGCGACTACCATTACGGCGACGTCATCACCACCATCGCCTCGCCCGTCGACCCCACGCGCTACGAGTTCGCCTACTGGAGCATCGACGGCTCCACGTTCCCCACCCTCAACTGGACCGTTACCTCGAGTGCCAATATCGTGGCCCACTTCAACCAGAAGGGCGGTTTCGTGGTCAGCCTCTCCGCCAACCATCCCGGCTGGGGCACCGTCTATAGCGACAAGCCCTCCTACAATATGGACGAGATGGCCGTGCTCACCGCCGACCCCGCCGAGCATTACGAGTTCGTCGGCTGGAACGACGGCAACACCCGCAACCACCGTGTGATGGTCATGCGTGGCGACTCGACCCTGCAGGCCCTCTTCGCCCCCAAGACCTACACCGTTACCGCCCTGCCTGCCGACCCCACCAAGGGCTATGTCGACGGTAGCGGCCGCTTCCCCTATGACACCACCGTTACCCTCACCGCCACCCCGCTGGCCGGCCAGTATGTAAGCGGTTGGAACGGCGCCAGCGGCACCCTCCCCACCGTCAGCATCCGCGTCAGCTCCGACACCAACATCACCGCCCTCTTCGCCACCTCCGACATGCCGGTCAGCGTTACCGGTAACAATGCTACCACCACCGGCAGCGGCAGCTATCCCTACGGCTCCACCGTTACCATCTCCGCCACCCCCGACGCCAACTACAGCTTTGTGCGCTGGAACGACGGCAATGTCATCAACCCCCGCACCATCGTGGTCGACAGCACCGCCAACTATGTGGCCTTCACCGCCCCGCTGGAGTACACCATCAGCGTGGTGGCCAACGACCCCAATATGGGTTATGTCTCCGGCGGCGGCACCCGTCCCTTCGGCTCCAGCGCCGTCCGCATCGAGGCCGTGGCCTACGAGAACTGCCACTTCGTGCGCTGGGATGACGGCGAGACCGCTGCCAACCGCCTGGTGGCCTACGACGGCAACCGCACCTATACCGCCATCTTCGCCCGCGACAGCTTCGAGGTGCGCCTCCTCGCTGCCGATGCCGCCCTCGGTTCGGTCAACACCGAAGTCAACGGCACATATATATATGATTCGCGCGTAGTGCTCCGGGCTACCGCCAATGCCGGCGTGGCCTTCACCGAGTGGAGCGACGGCGTGGCCGACAACCCCCGTGTGCTCGCCGTTACCGCCAACTACCTCGACCTGGCCGCCCGCTTCGACAGCCTTGCCTACTCCCTCGACACCGCCACCAACGACAACCTGATGGGCCACATCGTCCTCTCGCCCGCCAAGGCTTCCTATCGCCACGGTGAGCTGGTTACCGTCTCCTATGTCAACCATGACGACAACCTCTACCGCTTCGTCGGTTGGGAGGATGCCAGCACCGCTGCCAGCCGCATCCTCAAGGTCGAAGGCGACCTCTTTGTCCGCGCCATCTTCACCGAGGCCGACAAGTACAGCGTCTCGGCCCTGACCAACAGCCCCGCCCTGGGCACCACCCTCGGCAGCGCCACCAACGTGCCCAACGGCAGCACGCACACCCTCACGGCACGTGCCGCCGCGCACTGCCACTTCCTGGCTTGGAGCGACGGTGTTACCGACAGCGTCCGCACCGTTACCGTCAGCGGTAGCGATGTGCTGCTCGTCGCCACCTTCGCCGCCGACACCCACACCGTGGCCTTCTCTGCCGTCAGCAACGGCACCCTTGCCGGCGCCGGCCGCTATGTGTACGGCTCTACCGCCACCCTCTATGCCACGCCCGCCGACCACTACCACTTCGTGGCCTGGAGCGACGGCGTTACCGCCAACCCGCGCCAGTATGTGGCCAATGCCGACACCACCCTCGGCGCCACCTTCGAGGTTGACAGCGTTACCATCAAGGTAGTGGCCCCCAACGCCGCCACCGTCATCGGTGCCGGCACCTATGCCTACAACAGCCGCGTCAGCCTCCGCGTTACCCCCTCGGTCAACTACCATTTCGTGAACTGGACGCTCAACGGCGTGCCGGTCTCCACCAATGTGAACCTGCCTGCCTTCTTCGCCACCGAGAACGCCACCTATGTGGCCAACTTCGCCATCGACAGCGTCAATCTGACCGTCAATGTCAATGACCGCGAGTTCGGCTATGTGAACGGTGCCGTCATGGGTCAGACGGTCAAGATGCCTTACGGCAGCACCGTCAACCTCGAGGCCGTGGCCCTCAGCCACCGCACCTTCGGCCAGTGGAGCAACGGCGAGTCCAACGCCTCCTACAGCCTCACCCTCACCGCCGACACCACCCTCACCGCCATCTTCACCGTCGACAGCTTCACCGTCAACATCGTGTCGGCCGACCTCTCCATGGGTTCGGTCAACAATGCCGCTGTTGCCAGCCGCAAGTATGCCTACGGCGAGCTTGTTACCCTCGAGGCTACGCCCGAGTACGGCTTCGAGTTCCTCTACTGGACTCCCGGCAACATCGCTGCCAACCCGCTCAACCAGCAGGTGGTCTCCAACCATATCTATACCGCCCACTTCGTGGCACGCCAGCTGAACGTCTACGCCCAGTCGGCCGACGAGACCATGGGTACCGTTACCGTTAGCCCCAGCCGCAACACCTACACCTACAACGAGACCATCACCGTTACCGCTACCCCCGCTGCCCACCACCACTTCGTGCAGTGGAGCGACGGCAGCACTGATGCCGAGCGCACCTTCGCCGTCACGCAGGACACCCTCCTCACCGCCACCTTCGCCATCGACACCTTCGAACTCACCCTGGCCGCCAACGACTACGCCATGGGTACCGTCTTCGGCGCCGGCGTTTACGACTGGAACAGCACCGTTACCATCTACACCACCGCCAACGAGGGTTACCACTTCGTGGCTTGGGACGACAATGTAACCGACAATCCGCGTCAGGTCGTCCTCACCACCGACACCCTCTTCACCGCCCTCTTCGCCGCCGACACGCACTATGCCACCGTCGCTGTGGTGAGCGTCAACACTGAGTGGGGCACCGTCAGCGCCTCGGCCAGCGAGGTTATCATCGGCAGCAACGTTACCATCACCGCCACCCCTGCCGCCCACTACCATTTCGTGCAGTGGAGCGATGGAAGCACTGATGCCGAGCGCACCTTCGCCGTCACGCAGGACACCCTCCTCACCGCCACCTTCGCCATCGACACCTTCGAACTCACCCTGGCTGCCAACGACTACGCCATGGGTACCGTCTTCGGCGCCGGCGTGTACGACTGGAACAGCACCGTTACCATCTACACCACCGCCAACGAGGGTTACCACTTCGTGGCCTGGGACGACGATGTAACAGACAATCCTCGTCAGGTCGTCCTCACCACCGACACCCTCTTCACCGCCCTCTTCGCCGCCGACTCCGTGCCGGTGGTGATACCTGACAGCGTGATGATCAACGCCTACGCCGTCAACGGCACCGTTACCGGCGCCGGCCTCTACGAGGTGGGCGAGGAGGTTACCCTCGTCGCCACCGCCAACAGCGGCTACATCTTCTCCACCTGGGTGAAGAACGGCGCTGCCATCGACGGCACCGAGACG
>ONBB01000015.1 GCA_900315935.1 uncultured Bacteroidales bacterium | reverse complement strand
CCAGTCGTCGCCCCAGTAGGTGCTGTCCACCACCACGCCGGCGGCCGGGGTGCCCCACTTCTCAAAGTCGCCGTCGACCAGGCTCTGGGCCATGCCGGCGTCGGTAACGCCGTTGCGCTTGCTCTCCCAGTAGCTGGAGCCGCGCAGCGTGTCGGTCATGCCGGCAGCGGTGTCGATGTAGTGGATGTCGGAGATGTATCCGCTGCCGGTGTAACTGAAGCGGGGGTCGGCGGCGGCGATGTCGGCCATCATCGTGGCCACGGTTACGCTCTCGGTGCTGAAGCGGTAGCCCCAGGCCAGGGCGGTGTCGGCCCAGTTGACGGCCAAGACGACCTGGTTCGAGCCTTCACCCACCCAGTAGAGGATGTCGCTGGCGGCGATGGTGGCCTCGACGGGCGTGGGCGTTACAGGCGTGGTGGTGTCAATGGCGGGGGTGGTGTCGCAGAAGTTCACGATGGTGGGCTCGGCGGTCCAGACGCGCTGGAAAGTGCCGACCTGGATGCCCGAGGCTGCGTCGCCGAACTTGAAGACGTCGCCGGCCATCACATCGTCGTCGCCCCAGGCATCGACACCGTTGATATTGAAGAGCCACTGGGTGCCGATGCGGCTGATGACGGTGCCGTCGGCGAGGCGGTAGCGAATCTGGCCGTCACCCCAGTCGGGATGGTCGGTAATGGAGAGGTTGGTGTCGACCGCCATGACGGCATCGAGCATGTCGGCGCTGGTGGTGGTGCCGTTGATGAGCACACCCCAGGCAAAGGCGGTGTCAGGGTTGGCGAAGCTGACGATGAGAGCGGTGCTGTCGGGACCCGAGCCTGCCCAGCAGGTGATGTCGGCAAAGTCGACGGTGGCGTCAACAAGGCTGGGCGGCGGGACGATGGTGTCGAGGATGGGGGTGGTGTCGGGAACGTTGACGGGGGTGGGAGCCTTAATCCAGGCTTCCTCCATGCAGTTGCCGCCAAGGGTGTCCCAGCCGATGGCCGAGTTGAGGTCGCCATACTTGAAGACGTATCCGTTATGCAGCGTGGCACCGATGCCGGCGCCGGCGCTACGGCCGTTGAGGTTGGCCCACCAGAAGTTGTAACCCAAAGCACCCACTTGCGAGAGCCCCAAGGTGTCGCCATTGTTAAGGATGAAGTGGATGTCGCCACCCATCGAGGGAGAACCGACGTACCAGAAACGGGGGTCGGCGGCGGCGATGGAGTCGAGCATCGCCTGGGCCGTGGTGGTGCCGTTGAAGAGGAAGCCCCAGGCAAAGGCGGTGTCGGGCTGGCCGTAGTTGACTATAAGGGCGGCGCTGTCGCTACCGGAGCCCACCCAGTAGAGGATGTCGGAGAAGGCGATGGTGGCATCGACGGGGTCGGGAGCGGGAGTAGGGCCGCTACCAGGGTCGGAAGAGATGAGGGAGACTGTGAGGTTATCGATGCCGACGTAGATATTGGAAGGATAGGAAGAGGAGGTGCTGGTGGACTTCCAACAGAAGGCGAGGCGGGCATTGTCGGGAATGGCGGCATCGAGCGAGTCAAGACGGAGATTCATCTGGTGCAGGACACGGTAGTCCGAGGGCATCGAGTCGAGGACCACAAAGTCGGCGGTGTCGTTGACAACGTAGCCAAGCAGGAGGAGGGCACCGGTGTTGGAGGTGCGGTAGTCGAAAACGAGGCGGGTCTGCGAGAGGGGCTGGTCGAACGGCGGCAGGACAGCATACTTGCAGGTGCCGAAGTCAAGCATGTCGTTAAGGGCGCCCGTGCTGGTGCCCGTATAGGTTTGGCAGGCGATGAGGCAGAAGAAGGGGTCGTTGGCGGTCACGCAGCCATAGTTGTTGGTGGAATAGGAGGTGGCCATGCCGCCATAATATATGTAGGCATTGGGGGTGGTGTCGCGGGTGTAGCGGCCGTTGCTAAAGATGGCCCAGCATTCGGGGACGGGTGCATCAGCCCTGGCAGGGGACTGGCCGGCCGGGCAGTCGGAGAAAACCTGGGCATAAGGCAGCGCATGGACCGAATCGCATAGCGCAGGAGCGGGACCAGGGGCGGGGTTGGGGTCGGTGGCGGCCACGGCGGAGGTCATGGAGAAATAGCAGGAGCCACTGAGCTCCATGATGTCGCCGTCGCTCATATAGTAGCCGGTGTAGCCCACGGTAGCCCAGGCACCGTTGACGGTATAGCACCACCAGTTGATGTCTGAAGTGAGGACGACGGTGCCGTCGTTGTAGGTAACGCTGGCCGCGGTGGCGGAGGAGCCGTTGGAGAAGCGGCTGTCGTAGGTCTGGATGCTGTCGATCAGGTCGAGGGCGCTAACGGTGCCGTTCCAACGGACACCCCAAGCCAGAGCGGTGGGGGTGGCGGCATCGTCCCAGGCGACGACGACCACGGCCGAGTTGCTGCCGGAGCCGACCCAGTACTGGACACTGGAGGCCGGGAAGTTGATGGTGGCCGAGGCGCCTGCGGCGAGCCCCAGCCCGAGGATGAATGTGAGAAGTTTTTTTACCATTTTTGATACTGTTTATGTTAATACTTTGTTTTCCAACACAGTATCGGCAAACATCAATCGGGGAAAAACTGGAGAGCGCAGGCCGTCTTCTCGACACAACGAGCATGGGCAGAGACTGCGGTCGGGTCACTTTTCCTCGAAAGCGGTACCGATGATGTGCGTTTTGGCAGGTCTTCTGGCTTGCTCGCGAGGCACCGGTCTTCCCATGCGGCTATGGCGTCGCACAGTGACGTAACAGATTGGTCCTCAACTCTCGAGCTTACAGCAGCGGGACTGCGCCGGACTTGCACCGGCTTCCCTTTTGACACCCCATAAGGGCGACCAAAACGGCGGCAAAAATACAAAATAAAAATGATATGGCGAAAAAAATATTCTCGACAGGGCCGCCAAGGGAACGGTAGGGGAATGATGTCCTGATGTGTCCGTGGCGATATATAATTTTTGATATTCTAAATTCTTGTTATAGGTGCAATATTTCACTTGTGCGCGCGTTATCATATAATTATTTGCATTCCTGAAACGCTGTTTATGGACAAGATACAAGAACTGGAAACCAAGCCGATAGGCCATCTGTTGTGGCAGTATGCGCTGCCGGCGGTCATCACGCAGGTGGTGGCCTCGATTTACAATATCGTGGACCGAGTCTTCCTCGGCCAGTATGTCGGCGCGTTGGCCATCGCTGGTCTCGCCATCACGCTGCCTATCATGAACATCATCCATGCCCTGGGCTCGCTGGTGGGCGTGGGCGCTTCGAGCCGAATGAGCATCGTCCTCGGCCGCAAGGACATCCGCTGGGCGGAGAAAATATTGGGCAACAGCATGCTGCTCACCTTTTTCTTCGGTTTCCTGTTCGTTACCGGCGGCTACCTCTTCATGGACCGCATCCTGGAGATGTTCGGTGCCTCGCCGGACACCATCGCCTATGCCCGCCAGTACATGCAGATTGTGCTGCCCGGCATGTTCCTCACCACGCTGACCTTCAACCTCACGGGCCTCATCCGCGCCAGCGGCTACCCCACCAAGAGCATGTGGATTATGGCCGGTGGCGCCATCCTCAATATCTTCCTCGATGCCCTCTTTATCAGCGTGCTGGGCTGGGGCATCGCCGGTGCGGCGTGGGCCACCACCCTCTCCATGGCCACCACCGCCGTCGTGGCTGTGGCGCACTTCCTCAACCGCAACTCATTCATCCGCTTCCACCGTCACATCTGGGCTCCCAAGCTTTACATTTTCCGCAACATACTGCTCATCGGTCTCAGCCCCTTCCTGATGAACTTTGCCGCCTCGTTCGTGGTGGCTCTGCTCAACAAGCAGCTGATACGCTACGGCGGCGACCTGGCCGTGGGTGCCTACGGCATCGTCAACACCTACCTCTCGTTCCTCGTCATGTTCATCCTTGGACTCTGCCAGGGAATGCAGCCCATTGCAGGCTACAACTACGGCGCCGGCCACAACCACCGCCTGCGGCATGTCTACACACTCACCATGCGTGTCTCGCTCGTTGTTGGTCTGCTGGGTACCCTGCTGGCCCTGCTCATGCCGCGCATCATCCTGCGCGCCTTCACCGACAGCGACGCCCTGCTCGACCATGGTGTGCCAGCCATGCGCTACCTCAACGTGATGATGGTGCTCATCGCCTTTACCATCACCAACTCGCAGTTCTTCCAAAGCATCGACAAGCCCTGGATTGCCATCACTACCAGCCTCTCGCGGCAGGTGCTGTTCCTCATACCGCTGATGTTCGTCATCCCCGCCCTGATGGTCAACGCTGGCGGCGACGGCCTGACGGGCGTTTGGGTTACCTGCATGGTGTGCGACGTGCTGGGCGCTGTGCTGGCCGCCGCCCTGCTGTGGAGCCAGCTGAAGGTGTTCCGTCCGGGATATGTGGCACCTGTGCGCCGTCCCCGCAAGGAGGCAGGCCCTAAAGACGGCGAGGTATGAGCCAGCAAGCAACCGTTTTGACCGACCTCTACCGCGACAGCGCGCTGGTCGAAACTCTTCATAATCACCTGCAGGCCAGCGGTGCTCGTCTGCACGTCGACGGCATGACGGGCTCCCTGCCCGCTGTCATCATCGCCGCCGCGGCCCTGCGCCGCCCCACGGCATCGCACCTCGTCATAGCCCCCACCAAGGAGGAAGCATACTATCTGCAGAACGACCTGCAGGCGTTGCACAACGCATTGCTCTTCCCCACCTCCTACCGCAAGGCATACCACTACGATACCGAGCAAACCGAGAATGCCAATGTGCTGATGCGCAGCGAGGTGGTGAAGACCCTCGGCAGTGGCGAGCCAGCGATGGTGGTAACGTGGCCCGAGGCGTTGGCCGAGAAGGTGGTGGGCAACCGCACCCTCACCGCCGGCACCCTGCGCTTCACCCGTGGCATGGAGGCCGACCTGTGGGAGGTGGCCGAGCGGCTGGAGGAACGGGGCTTCGAGCGTGAAGACTTCGTGGTGGAGCCCGGCCAGTTTGCCATCCGTGGCGGCATCATGGATGTATGGTCCTACGCCTCCGACCTGCCGCTGCGCCTCGAATTCTACGACGACCGGATAGATTCTATCCGCACTTATGATGCCGCCACCCAGCTCTCTGTCAAGCAGGTGGACCGCGCTGACGTGCTGCCCGACTTCGTGCAGCATGGGCTGACGGAAGAGAGCCGTGTCTGTTTGGCCGACTATCTGGCCTCGACCGACACCGTATGGATTCAGAGCCTCATGCAAGCCTGCGAAGCCGCCGACCGCGTGCTGGAGAATACGCAGCGCGCTCGCGATGAGCGTCTGGCCGACACATCGCACCCCATTGCGGGCACCCTGCCCGAGGCTTCCGACATCAGCTGTGGCGCGCAGGAATTGCTCCGTTCGCTCCTTGAGAAGAACATTGTCGAGTACGGCAACAGCCACTATTTCACCAATGCCACACGAATCGAGGCGCAGAGCGAGCTGCAGCCCATGTTCAACAAGCAGTTCGACCTGCTGGAATCCAACCTGCGGCAATATGCCGAGCTGGGTTATAGCCTGCTTATCCTTGTCAGCAACGACAGCCAGAAACGCCGCCTGCAGAAGATATTCGGCGAAAACGGAGAATCATTCAATTTCCCCTATTCAATATCCAATTTCCAGCTCTCCCACGGCTTCATCGACCACCAGCGGAAAGTGCTCTGCTACACCGACCACGAACTGTTTGGCCGCTACCACAAGTATTCGGTCAAGAACCTGAACGCCGCCCACGAGGCGATGACGCTCAAGGAACTTTTCGAGCTGAAGCCAGGCGACTTCGTAACCCATATCGACTACGGCGTAGGCCGCTTCAGTGGACTGGAGAAGGTAACCAACAACGGCAAGAGTCAGGAGCTTATCCGTCTGATATACAAGAATAACGACGTACTGTATATATCAATCCACGGTCTGCACAAAATCAGCCGCTACGTGGGGCGCGAGGGCGAGGCTCCGCAGCTGAACAAACTGGGCAGCAACACCTGGCAGGTGCTCAAGCAGAAGACCAAGCGCCAGGTGAAGGATATCGCCAAAGACCTCATCGCCCTCTACGCCAAGCGCAAGGCCAGCCGGGGTTTCCCTTACAGCGCCGACGGCGAGCTGCAGCAGCAGCTCGAGGCATCGTTCCAATATGAAGACACGCCCGACCAGCTGAAGGCCACCGTTGCCGTGAAGCACGATATGGAGGATGCCGCCCCGATGGACCGCCTGGTATGCGGCGACGTGGGCTTCGGCAAGACCGAAGTGGCCATCCGCGCCGCCTTCAAGGCATGCTGCGACTCCAAGCAGGTGGCTGTCCTTGTGCCCAGCACCATCCTCGCCTACCAGCACTACAACACATTCTCCGACCGACTGAAAGGTATGCCAGTCCGCATCGACTACCTCAACCGCTTCCGCACCGCCAAAGAGAAGACGCAGATATTCAAGGATGTGGAGAGTGGCAAGATTGACATCCTCATCGGCACCCACGCCATCACCAACAAAGACCTTAAATTCAAGGACCTCGGCCTGCTGATTATAGACGAAGAGCAGAAGTTCGGCGTCAGCGTGAAGGAAAAGCTCAAGCAGCTGAAGGCCAACGTCGACTGCCTCACCCTCACCGCCACTCCTATCCCGCGCACACTGCAGTTCTCACTCATGGGCGCGCGCGACCTCTCCGTCATCCAGACCCCGCCGCCCAACCGACAGCCCATCGAAACCGAACTCTCGGACTACAGCGAGGAACTCATCCGCGACGCCATCATGTACGAAATGAGCCGTGGGGGGCAGACCTTCTTCATCAGCAACCGCGTGGAGAACCTGCCCGAGATGGCAGGACTGGTGCAGCGGCTGGTACCCGATGCACGCGTCGCTATGGCCCACGGACGCATGGACGGGCGGAAGTCCCTGGGCGACGAAGGGAGCCACGGTACTTCCGCCGAAGAGACCCTGATGCGCTTCCTCGAAGGCGACATCGATGTGCTGGTAGCCACCAGCATCGTCGAGAACGGCCTCGACATACCGAATGCCAACACCATGATTATCAACAATGCGCACCAGTTCGGCCTCTCCGACCTGCACCAGATGCGCGGCCGTGTGGGACGCTCGGATCGCAAGGCATTCTGCTACCTCCTCATCCCCTCCTATCTCACCCTCACCGACGACGCTCAGCGACGCCTCAAGGCCATCGAGGAATTCTCCACCATCGGCAGCGGCTTCAACATCGCCATGCGCGACCTCGACATCCGCGGCGCAGGCAACATACTCGGTGCCGAGCAGAGCGGATTCATCAGCGAGGTGGGCTACGACATGTACCACAAAATCCTCAACGAGGCCATCGAGGAACTCAAGGAAAGCGACTTCGCCGAGCTCTTCGCCGCCGAGGCCGAGGAGAGAAAAGAATACGTGCGCGAGTGCACCATCGAGACCGACCTCGAGGTGCTGCTGCCCGACGAGTACGTTACCTCCGTCTCCGAGCGCCTATTGCTGTACAAGGAACTCAACGACCTCAGTACAGAGGAGGAGCTCGCCGCCTACCGCACACGACTGGAGGATCGCTTCGGACCTGTACCCTCCGCCACAGACGAACTCATACGCACCATCACCCTCCGCCGCATGGCCAAGGAATTCGGCATCGAAAAAATAGTGCTCAAGCAGGAACGCATGGTGCTGCACCTGGTCAGCAACCCGCAGAGCCCCTTCTACCAGAGCGGCAACTTCATGAAGGTAATCAAATTCGCCCAGGACAACCAGCGCCGCGCACGCCTAAAGGAAACGGCCGACCGTTTGAGCTTGTCGGTCGACCGTGTAGTGTCCATCTCCCAGGCCATCGCCATCATAGGAGAGTTGGCAGGGTAGGGGATGCCTACTGCACGTCCTTCTCGTCGAGGGGCTGGGCAAGGAGATTGGTGAACTGACCCTTGCTGTCGAACTCCATGCGGATGAACTTGGGTTCGCGCGAGCCTTTCACCTTCTGGCTCACCACCACGTAGGTGTACGGCTTGGGCTTTTTGCCGTCGGCGCCGCGGTACTTCGAATTGTACTCGTACACCACCATCTTCTCCACCTTGTACTTCTCGCCGTTGAACTTCTCGGCCAGGTACTTCATGATGCCGTTGTTGTAGCGGTCGCGGGGCAGCACCTTGCCAATCATGATCGGCGTGCCCGTATGGATGTCGTATACAGCCTCCTTCTCCACCTTCTGCTTGTCCGTGAAGTAGGCCACAGCGTACTCGTCGTTGCGGTTGATCCATTCGGGACCCGTCTTGCAGCGCTTCGAGCCGATAGACTTCTCGAAGTCCGCCACCGCCGCCTCGTTGGGAGCGAACTGCACCACCATCGGCTCGTCTGTGCGCGGCTTCGGACGGCTCGCCTGCCGGTTCGTCTCCGTCTTCGTCGCCTTGCTCACCTCCGCGTCCGTCGCGTCGGGATTCGTGTGGGTGTAGTAGTCGCGCTTCACCGCCGCAGGGTCGGGGGCATTGCTCTTCATCAGCTTTCCGCGCGTGTCGAAAATCAGCTCATAGTCGCGCTCCGCGATACCCTTCTTGATAATCATCATGCGGTAGTAGTTGTCGCCGTTCATCTCCTCGATGTAGTCGATGCTCTTCACGCGGTAGCCCGGGTAGTTGTCCGTGAAGAACGCCGTCATCAACGTCGGGCACTCCTCGAACCTAATTGGGAACGCCGTGTACTGCCAGTCGCCGCTCGCCGTGAAATAGGCGCGGCCGTCCTGGCCGTCGATCACCACCTCGGCGATGTACTGTCCGGGGGCCTGGTACCACGTGCGTACCTTATAAGAGTCGTAGGTCTTCTCCAATGCGAGGATTACCGAGCGGGGCACCGCCGTCTCCTTCACTTTCGTCTGGGCAGCCGCCACCAGGGGCAGCAGCATCGCGAGGACTAAGGCTATCTTTTTCATCATGTCGTTGTTTTCTATTTGAGTATGCCTTCGGGGCGTTTTCTTGCAAAAGGTTTATTTAAACAGCACGTCCTTGCGGTCGGGGCTGATGCTCACAGCGGCGATGCGGACACCCGTCCGTCGCTCGATTTCAGCCAGGTAGTCGCGCAGCCGCTCCGGCAGGGCGTTGTATTCGGTGATGCCCTGCAGCGACTGCTGCCAGCCCGCGTGCGCAGTCAGCACCGGGCGTATCTCCGCCGTGTTGTACTCGAAAGGTATCTCCTCCGTCTCGCGGCCGTCAATGTCGTAGGCGGTGCACATACAGACCTGCTCGAAGTCGTTCATTACGTCGGGCTTGGTAACAAACAAGTCGGTAACACCGTTAATCATGCACGCGTAGCGCAGCGCGGGGATGTCAATCCATCCGCAGCGGCGCGGACGGCCGGTGACGGCGCCGAACTCGTGCCCCAGCTCGCAGAGCCGCTTGCCCGTCTCGTCGAACAACTCGGTGGGGAATGGGCCTGCGCCGACACGCGTGCAGTAGGCCTTGGTGATGCCCATTACACGACCCACGGCACTGGGAGCCACGCCGAGGCCGGTGCAGACGCCGGCAGTGATGGTGTTGCTCGAGGTTACGAAGGGGTAGGTGCCGAAGTCAATGTCGAGCATCATCGCCTGTGCACCTTCGGCGAGCACCTTCTTGCCCTCGCGGAGGCATTGGTTGATGAAGTATTCGCTGCTGACGAAGCGGAAACGCTTCAGCGTGCCGAGGCTCTCCATCCACAACTGCTCGTACTGGCCTAAGTCGAGGCCGTCGATGCGGAAAGCGTCGACATCGAACCCCATGGCGCGTGCCATCATCAGGTGCTGGCGCTTCAGCTGGCCGTAGCGCTCCACGAAGTCCGCCGACAGCACATCGCCCACCCGCAGCCCGTTGCGGGCAATCTTGTCTGTGTAGGCCGGTCCGATGCCTTTCAGCGTCGACCCTATCTTCGCACCGCCCTTGGCCTGCTCGTTCGCCGCATCCATCATGCGGTGCGTCGGCAGTATCAGGTGCGCCTTCTTGCTGATATACAGGTTGCGGGTGGCATCGACACCCTTCTCCGTCAGCGCCTCGATCTCCTGGCGGAAAATGCGCGGCTCTATCAGCACACCGTTGCCGATGAGGTTAATCTTCTCTTGGTGGAAAATGCCGCTGGGAATGATATGCAGCACATGCTTCGTGCCGTTGAACTCAAGCGTGTGGCCCGCATTGGGACCGCCCTGGAATCGGGCAACTACATCGTATTCGGGAGTCAGCACGTCGACAATCTTGCCTTTGCCTTCGTCGCCCCATTGCAGTCCGAGGAGTACGTCTATCTTTGTCATTTTTTCAGTATTAATTGCGGTGCAAAAGTACAACTTTTTTATAAAACAGCCAAAAATATTTTCCCACACCCGCCCTAAATCCTCTCCCACAGGCACATACACTACATCCCCACCCCACCACCTCCTCTTGGCAAGCGAGGGTGGCAGGGCGACGGGACTCTAAGGGGACGGTAGGGGAATGGTAGGGGAACGGTAGGGGAATACAAAGGCCGTGGAAGGATATGGAAGCTTATGGAACGGTGGGGGGGGAGGGGGGTTCGTTTTCAGATGGATTGCCGCAGCCAGGCGAGGTTGAAACGGTAGAACCACAACTCGCAGGCACCCGAAGGGTTCTGCTCGATGTAGGCGGCGAGGGTGCCGTCCGGCAGCAGGGTGAGCGAGGAGTAGACCGAGGGACCCTCAAAGAGGGCGACGGGCGAATGCCACGTGCGACCCTCGTCGGTGGAGGAGAAGAGGCTGACATTCTCGCGCTGCATGGAGTTGGGAAGGCTGTGGAGGATGAGGGTGTCGTTCACTCGGAGCATGTCGCCGTTGCAGGCGTTGGTGGTCATCTCGGGCCAGGTGGACTGCGAGCCCCACCTTTGCCCGCCGTCGGTGGAGAGGTTCCACCCGCGGGCTCCCGACTGGCGGACGCTGATTAGGACCGAGCCATCGTTCAGCTGGATGAGCTTGGCCTCGTCGCCACCGGTGTATGCCTTGTCGGAGACCTGCCAGGTGAGGCCGTTGTCGTCGCTGTAGACGACAAAGTTGTCCAGCCGCTGGGCGGTCTTGCGGCACATGGCGGCGGCCACCATGATGCGCCCTTTGTGCGGCCCCTGTGTGAGACGCAGGGCGTTGCCGGAGCCGAAGAACGAGGCCTTGTAGGAGCGGCAGGCCGTGTTGGTGGATTGGCTCCCCCAGAGTTGGGCGGTGAGGTCTTCGGGCTCGCTCCAGGTAAGGCCACCGTCGGTCGAGCGGCAGACATAGCTGCGGATGGGGTCGGCCTCGGTGGAGGCCCATAGGCCGTTGCCGCCGACGAAGAGGCAGAGCACATCGCCGTTATCGCATTGGACAAGGGCGGGGTCGCCGAAACCCTGCTTGTGGCCGGTGCCGGACACGATGGTCTGCGGCTCGCTCCAGGTCTTCCCCAGGTCGGTGCTGCGGCGGCAGACGATGTCGATGTCTTCGGGCAGGTCGGTCTCGTTGTATTTGCGCTTGTCGTTGACAGCCAAGAGTGTACCGTCGTCCAAACAAAGTATCGCAGGGATGCGCCAATTGGCCGAGCCGTAGTCGCCGGGGCGATAGAGGCATACACTGTCGATGAACGGCACCTCCGGTTGCGGCGCAGGGGCCTCGTTGGTTTCTTTGCAGGCCGCCAGCAGGGTCAGCGCGGCGGCGAGGATAAGTGTTATGTGTTTCATTTCCATTTGAAGTTTCGGTTCCACAGTTGGCTGTTGTAGTCGGCGTTAAGGCGGTTCATGATGTGGTGGAGCGGCGTGTCGCCCTTGACGTATTTGATCCCGCGACGGTCAGCCTCGCGGTAGATGAGAAACAGGGTGTCGTTTTCGAGGCTGTCGCGTAAGATTAGCAGGCGGAAAAGGATGTAGGTCAGAATGGCGCTTTGTACGGCAGGAACCATCCACCACGGCGCGCCCGTGTCAATCACCGCCCACACTGTCAGTGCTGTCAGTGGTACCATCACGATGCCCATGATGATGGCATATTGTTTTAATGCCTGTCGCAACGAGGCTTTCCTGTCGGCTTCGAGTACGCCGGCCGGCCACACCTTCCTAAGGACTGCCAGGTCATTGGAGAAGGCCTCGATGTCGTCCTCGGCGTAGTTGGTGCGCAGATGCCCTGGCTTGCGCCTGGGAGGGGCGTTGCGCCGCCGTCCTCGGTATCGAGGGTCGTGCTGAGGCATGGTCTACTCGTCGCGTTTCTGCTTGAACCACTCGACGAACTTGGGCAGCTCGTCGAGCTCTTGGAAGCCGCTCTTGAAGGGTTCGGCGGGCAGTGGTACGGTCTCGACGTAGCCGAGGAGGGTGGCGCAGTCGAACTCGCCCAGCAGGGCCTCGAGGGTTACGTAGACGCCCACCTGGAAGTCCTCGTCGTCGGGCTTGCTGCCTTCGACGGCGATGCGCAGGCCCAGCATGTCGGGCTCCTCGGCGCACTCGAGCTGCTCGAAGTACATCTTGCGGGTCTCGAAAGTGTAGCGGTCGAAGCGCACCTTGAGCTCGGTGCCCATGGGCTGCTTGAAGGCGACGAACTCCCACCAGTCGAGGTCGGGGGCGTTGTCGACCAGCTCGACCACGTAGCGGAAGAGGTCGGTGTCGCCCTCGGCGGTGAAGGTGAGGGTGCGCCCGTTGGCGGTGGGTGCGCCCATCTCGTAGGTGAGTCCGTCGCAGTAGAGGGTGAGTTGCTGCTGCAGCGCCTCTTCCAGGGCGGTGCGCTCCTGCTCGCCGAGGTCGTTGAGCATGACTAACTGCTCGTTGTGGTCCTGGAACCACTGCCAAAATGTCTGTGTCTTTTCCATAATTCTTATTCTATTAATTTACGACAACGCTGACAACAAGGACAACTTCTGAAAAACGCAACATGCGTTTTTCTTGATGCCTGCATTTGAGTGAGATTCTGTTGTCATATCTGATTGTGTTTCTCCTTTATTTTACGACAACGCTGACAACAAGGACAACTTCTGAAAAACGCAACATGCGTTTTTCTTGGGTGTCAATGCGTTCCCATGTGTCGCTCTTGTATATTGTTTCCTTCTGAATTGACTATTTCCAGTGAATTGGGGTCATAATAGTAGCGTTCTATTTCGGTGAATGAGGGTGCAAAGTTGACCAAAATGCCTATTTTGGGTTCCACGATGCGCATATAGTTGAACAATTGGGCACGATGTTCTTTGGTTAGTGCACTGACGGCTTTGAGTTCCACGATGATGGATTTTTTGCAAAAGAAATCAAGGAAAAAAGTGGATTCCATTGGTGTGCCTCGATAGGTAGGGTGGACTAGTTTCTCTCGCTCGAATTCAATATTCTGAAAAGTGAGTTCCATGGCGAGACCTTCTTGGTATATTTTTTCATTTAACCCAGGTCCCAATTCACTTTTGACGGAGATCAGGGCTCCCACCACATCATAGCTGAATTCTTTCAGTTTCTCAATATTTATCATAAGAGAACGATATTGGTCCGAAACGCCATGTTGGCGTTTCGCAAGTTGTCTTTGTTGTCAGCGTTGTCGTTAAATGTACACATTCTAGATGAGGATGGCTTCGGGTTGGAGGGCGACGCCGAATTTTTGCAGGACGTCGTCCTGTATGGCCTGGGCGAGGGCTATGACCTCCTGGCCGGTGCAGTGGTCGGCGTTGTAGAGCACGAGCGCCTGCTGCGGCCACACGCCGGCGCGGCCCAGGGTGCGCCCCTTCCATCCGGCGCGGTCGATGAGCCATCCGGCCGAGAGTTTGTATCCCTCGGCAGAGGCATGCGCCTCGGGCATGTCGGGATGCTGCTCGCGGAGGCGCCGGTAGACGGCCTCGTCGACCACGGGGTTTTTGAAGAAGCTGCCGGCCGAGCCGTGCTCCTCGGGACGGGGAAGCTTGGCCCAGCGGATGTCGGCGATGAGGTCGCGCATCTGGCGCTGCGTGGGGCTGGCGATGCCGCGGCGCTGCAGCTCGTCGGCCAGGGCGCGGTACTTGAGGGTGGGGGCGAAGGCGGCGGTGCCGAAGCGGAAGTGCGCCTCGAGGATGAGGTAGCGGCCGGACTGCTCCTTGAAGAGCGAGGTGCGGTAGGCGAAGCGGCACTCCTCGCGCGTGAGGCTCACACGGCGGCGCTCGCGCAGGTCGAGGGCTTCGACGCGCTCCACGAACTCGCCCGTCTCCACACCGTAGGCGCCGGCGTTCTGCACCACGGCGCCCCCCACCGTGCCGGGGATGGCCGAGAGGTTCTCCACACCGCCGCAGTAGCCGCGTTCCACGCAGTGGTTGACTACGGTGTCGAGCTCGAGGCCGGCACCGGCGGTGAGGTAGTTGCCGTCCTCGCCGCTGCCGCTTTGTATGCTGCCGGCTCCCAGCCTGATGACGGTGCCTGGGTAGTCCTGGGTGAAGACTACGTTGCTGCCGCCGCCGAGGATGAGGTAGGGGCTGTCGAGCAGGCCGGAGGCCAACAAGTCGTCCACGTCGCGGTCGAGGCGGGACGGGGCGTCGGGGGTATTGGCTTGTAGCGTTACTACGCGTTGCGCCGTGGCCGGGGTACCGAAGGTGGTGAGGGTTTGCAGGGGGTGGTGGTCTTGGACAATCATGGGCTTGGGTCTAATGCTTCCAAAACGCTGCCGCAAGCGAAATATTGCATGGCCGCTTTTTTAATTTTAATGAAAATAAATTTTGCCAGTTCGGAAAATAGTTGTATCTTTGCAGTCCGATTTATAATCAAAAAGTAGTAATAACAAACTAAAAAACAAACAATTATGCCAGCAAGAATTAGACTTCAGCGTCATGGTAAGAAGAATCAGCCTTTCTACCACATCGTTGTTGCGGATGGTCGTGCACCTCGAGATGGAAGATTTATCGAGAAGCTGGGCACCTACAACCCGATGACCAACCCCGCCACCATCGAACTCAACTTTGACAGTGCCGTCAATTGGGTGAAGAATGGTGCGCAACCCACTGATACCGTGCGTCGTATCCTCAGCTACAAGGGCGTTCTGCTCCGCCGCCACCTCCAGATTGGTGTCGAGAAGGGTGCCATCAGCCAGGAGACCGCCGACGTGCGCTTCAACGAGTGGCTGCAGGCCAAAGAGGCCAAGATTGCCAACGTGAAGAGTGAGGCCGAGAACGAGGCCCGCAACACCCGCAAGGCCCGTCTCGAGGCCGAGAAGAAGGCCAACGAGGCCAAGCAGACCGCCATCGCCGCCAAGCGTCAGGCCGCCCTCGAGGCTGAAGCCGCCGCCAAGGCCGAGGCCGCTGCCGCCGAAGCCGGCGAAGGCGAAGCTCCCGCCGCCGAAGAGACCGAGGCTCCTGCCGAGGCTTAAGTCGTTGACACACAGACAAACCCTAGGGAAGCGCAGCCTTGCGCTTCCCTATTTCATAACTGCTATATAATATGAATAAAGAAGAATGCTACAACCTGGGCCGCATCACCAAGGCTTGGGGCTACAAGGGGCAGGTGGTGCTCTTTCTCGACGTGGACACGCCGGAGGACTACCTGGAGCTCGACTCGGCATTTGTCGAAGTGAAGGGTAAATTGGTGCCCTACTTCTTCCATGTGGACAATCTCAACGGCAACAAAGCCGTCATCACCTTCGAGGATCTCTCGGCGGAACAGTCCGTCGCGCTGGTGGGGCACGAGGTTTACCTTCCGCTCACGCTGCTGCCCAAACTTGAGGGGAATAAGTTCTACTTCCATGAGGTGGTGGGTTTCAGCGTGATAGATGAGCAGAAAGGCGACATCGGCATCCTTGCCTCCGTTATCGACCATCCCGCGCAGCCACTCTTCCAGGTGATGAAAAACGGCATCGAGATACTCATCCCGGTCATCGACCCGGTGATAAAACGGGTGGATCGCGAACATAAAACACTCTTTATCGAAGCGCCTAACGGGCTGATTGATTTGTATCTGGGTGATATTAACAAATAGTGTTGAAATGTTTTTGTGTGTCGGAAGCGAAAAAAAGCCTATTTTTGCCACCAAAATTAGACACAATGAAGACAAA
Organism: uncultured Bacteroidales bacterium; assembly: GCA_900315935.1. Lineage (GTDB taxonomy): Bacteria > Bacteroidota > Bacteroidia > Bacteroidales > P3 > Colimorpha. The sequence continues at coordinate 28,175 of ONBB01000015.1, read as the reverse complement.
AGACCAATCCCCGGAAAAGACCCGCTATTCTGACGAGGAATTGCAGGAGTTCAAGGAGTTGATCCTCTCCAAGATAGCCAAGGCCGAGAAAGACCTTGAAATGCTGCAGCAGGCAGTGGCCGGCAGTGAGAACGATGTGAGCGACACCTCGCCCACCTTCAAGACCCTCGAGGAGGGCAGCAACACGTTGCTCAAGGAGGAGAACCAGAAGTTGGCCGTGCGCCAGCAGAAGTTCATCCGCGACCTGCGTGCCGCGCTGGTGCGCATCGAGAATGGCACCTACGGCATCTGCCAGGGCTCGGGCAAGCTGATTCCCAAGGAGCGCCTGATGATAGTGCCCCACGCCACGATGACCGTGGAGGCCAAGGAAGCCAGCAAGCGCCGCCGCTAGGAAGAAATCTTTTCACACATCATCATATTTAACCAACCTTTGACAGAGTTGCAGCCGTCCCATCGCGGGCGGCTGCGGCTATTGTATTGGTATCTAGTGGAGTATGCGATTTGTTTTGTCGGTTTGGAAAAAAGTTGTATCTTTGCGATCCAAATGAGTAGGGCGAAATACGACGTATCGACGTTGTGAATTGCTTGAAAAGAGAACATTGACACTGATAAATGACAACACGATGTGTGCAAGTATAAGTGGTTCAGTGTTTTGAACAGTGTTAATTGAACAAAAAATCCTGTCCGAATGGGCAGGATTTTTGTTTGTATGGGTCTTTTTTCCTATCCTAGAAAAGTTCAAGTTGCTGCCCTGGGGCATTGGGGGCGACCTCCTTCTTTTTGAAGAAAAGTTCTATTTCGGAAAACTGCTTGTCGGTGATGGTGAGAAGTCCCACCTGCCCGTAGTCGGGCAGTGCCGCCTTTACGCGCTTCAGGTGCACGGCGGCATTCTCGCGGCTTGCGCAGTGGCGTACATAGATAGAGAACTGGAACATGGTGAATCCGTCAGAAAGAAGTTTTTTAGTAGGGTCCTGGTTGGGTCCTAGTTGGGTCCTAGGTAACTCCTAGTAGGGTCCTGGTTGGGTCCTAGTTAAGTCCTAGGTAACTCCTAGGTAACTCCTAGATAACTCCTAGATAACTCCTAGGTAAGTCCTAGTTGGCTCCTGGTTGGGGCGGGGAGGGGATGCGGGGGATGGCGTCGATGAGGGAGCGGGTGTAGTCGGTTTGAGGGTGGGTGAAGAGTGCGTCGGGGGAGCCGGACTCGACGATGCGCCCTTGTCGCATGACAAGGATGCGGTCGGCCATATAGTGGACGACGGAGAGGTCGTGGGTGATGAATAGGTAGGTGTAGTGGTAGCGCTCCTTGAGGTCGTTGAGGAGGTTGAGGACTTGTGCCTGGACGCTGACGTCGAGGGCGGAGACGCTTTCGTCGCAGATGACCAGCTCGGGTTGCAAGATGAGTGCGCGTGCGATGCAGACGCGCTGTCGCTGTCCGCCGCTGAGTTCGTGGGGGTATCGGTTGTACCAGTCGGGGTCGAGGCCGACGTGCTGCATGAGGGTGAGGACTTGGTCTTTGGGGGTGTTCGGAGTGTTCGGAGTGTTCGGAGTGTTTGGAGTGTTCGGAGTGTTCTGATTATTCTGATTATTCTGAGATTTCGGATGGACTTTGAGGGGTTCGGCGATGGCGTCGCCGATGGTGATGCGTGGGTTGAGGCTGGAGTAGGGGTCTTGGAAGATGATCTGCAGCTTTGGGCGCAGGGCGCGCATCTGTCTGCCGTTGAGTTGGTCGAGGGGTGTGCCGCGGTAGAGGATGGAGCCGTCGGAGTGGTCGATGAGTCGCAGCAGCGCCCGTCCGAGGGTGCTTTTGCCGCAGCCGCTTTCGCCCACCAGGCCGAGGGTTTCGCCTTCATGGATGTCGAAGGAGATGCCGTCGACGGCGTGCAGGGTCTGCAGGGGTTTTCCGAGCAGGCTGCGTTTGAGGGTGTAGGTTACGGAGAGGGATGAGATGGAGAGGAGCGAGGTTTTGTGTTCAGGTTTTTGTGGGTTGAGTTCTGACTTCTGGGTTATGATTTCCGAGTTTGGGGCTTGGAGGTAGTCTTCTACGGTTGGGAGGCGGTGGGGGCGGTGGTCGAGCGGTGGGCGGCAGGCCAGGAGGCCGCGCGTGTAGGGCTGTTGTGGGTTGTGCAGTATGTCGGCGGCCGGACCCTGTTCCACCACATGGCCGCGGTACATCACCATGATGTGGTCGGCCACTTGGGAGATGACGCCGAGGTCGTGGGTGATGAAGATGATGCTGATGCCATGTTTTTGCTGCAGCTGGTTGAGCAGGTCGAGTATGGTTTTCTGAACCGTTACGTCGAGGGCTGTGGTGGGTTCGTCGGCGATGATGATGTCGGGACGGTTGATGAGCGCCATGGCAATCATGACGCGCTGTTTTTGTCCACCGCTGATTTCGTGGGGATAGCTTTCGAAGATTTTCTCGGGACGGGGCAGGTGCACTTCACGGAAGAGTTCGATGACACGCTCTTTGTCTTCTTCCCGTTTCCCTTTCTCCTTAATCATTTCAAGGACCTGATGGCCACATTTTTTCACGGGGTTGAGGCTTGTCATGGGTTCCTGGAAGATCATGGAGATGCGGCTGCCGCGGATGTTGCGGAAGCCTTGTTCGTCCAGCGAGAGCAGGTCGGTGTGTCCCAGCGTGGCGCTGCCGTGCACGGTGGCCTGCGGTGGCAGCAGACCCATCAGTGCCAGCGAACTCACGCTTTTGCCGCTGCCGCTTTCACCCACGATGCCCAACGTCTCGCCTCGCCGAAGAGTGTAGCTGACATCCTCCACGACGCACCTTTCGCCGAAGGAAACGGACAAATTTCGAACCTCTAAAACGCTGTCTTTGTTCACTTAATGTATTTTTTTGAAAAATAACGCAGGAGTTTTGAAAAAAGTGTGTATATTTGCAAATCTTTTCTGACGAAAAAAGTAATTACGTAATAAAAACGAAACACTATGACGAAATCAGAACAATTCATGGAGATGGAAGCCAGGTATGGCGCCCACAACTATCACCCGCTGCCCGTTGTCCTGTCGAAGGGCGAAGGCGTTTATGTCTGGGATGTGGAAGGCAAGAAGTATTTCGACTTCCTGTCGGCCTACAGTGCAGTCAACCAGGGACATTGCCACCCGAAGATTGTCAAGGCCATGTGCGACCAGGCCCACGAGCTGACACTTTCTTCGCGCGCGTTCTATAACAATTGTCTTGGCGAGTGGGAGAAGTACGTTACGGAGTATTTCGGCTACGACAAGGTGCTGCCGATGAACACCGGCGCCGAGGCGGACGAGACGGCCCTGAAGCTGGCGCGCCGCTGGGGTGTGGTGAAGAAGGGCATCCCCAACGACGAGGTGATGATTGTGTGCTGCGAAGGCAACTTCCACGGCCGCACCATCACTATCATCACCATGAGCAACGACCCTGAAAGCTATGCCAACTACGGTCCGATGACCCCCGGTTTCCTCCGCATCCCTTACAACGATGCCGACGCGCTGGAGAAGGTGCTGGCCGAGCACGGCTCGAAGGTGGCTGGTTTCCTGCTGGAGCCCATCCAGGGCGAGGCAGGCGTCTACGTGCCCGATGAGGGATACCTCAAGAAATGCTACGACATCTGCAAGAAATACAACGTGCTGTTCATGGCCGATGAGGTGCAGTGCGGCATCGCCCGCACCGGCAAGATGCTGGCCTGCGACCACGAAGGCGTGCGTCCCGACATCGTCATTCTGGGCAAGGCCCTCGGTGGCGGCGTGATGCCTGTCAGCGCCGTGCTGGCCGACGACGACATCATGCTCAACATCAAGCCCGGCGAGCATGGCTCTACCTTCGGTGGCAACCCCATTGCCGCCAAGGTGTCCATCGCCGCCCTGGAGGTGATTAAGGAAGAGGGTTTGATGGAGAATGCCGACCGCCTCGGTAAGATTTTCCGCGAGGAGATGGGCAACTTCAAGTCGCCGCTGGTTGAGAAGGTGCGCGGCAAGGGTCTTCTCAATGCTATTATTATCAAGCCCCACAACGGCAAGGAGGCATGGGACGTGTGTATCAAGATGCGCGACCTCGGTGTGCTGGCCAAGCCGACCCACCAGCACATCATCCGTTTTGCTCCGCCGCTCTGCATCAACGAGCAGCAGTTGCGCGAGGCCATGGAGTTGATCAAGGAGGCTATCCGCTCCTTCGAATAACCCAGTGCCATCGAAAAACATTCACGGGTGCCCATCGCTACGGGCACCCTTTATTTTTTCAAGGAGTAGGTGATGTCCGTGGTGTTTCCTGCGCCATCGGTTACGTCGACGCGCAGTGTGTTGCGTCCAGCAACCAGTTTGCCGGCGGCGGCGATGGAGAGGGTTGCTGTTTTGCCGTCGTATTCGGCCAGAATCCACTGTCCGTTGAGGTAGCAGTGGTATGTGTCGATGCCGGCCAGGTCGTCGCTTATCTTCACTCGCAGTGTGGTGGATTTGAGCGGTTTGCTTTCGGAGAAGTTGACAGGGCGCACGGTGGGGGGCACGGTGTCGAGTTCGAGCGAGAAGTGTCCAAAATCGCGCACTTGGGCAGAGTAGTAGCCGTCGGCATAGGTGGTTTTGTAGGCGTAGCGTTTGTTACCTACGGTTCTGACAATTACCGCCTTGGGAAGGCGGCGGCCATTGCCGCGCAACGCGAGGGAGTACCACGTGTTGGGTGGCAGGGTGTTGACTTGGGGCTGTAGTGTCAGCGTGGTGCCGAAAGCGCCGGATTCGGGTTGGCAGAACAGCCGGTCGTCGGCATAGAGTGTGTAGGCCGGGAGCGCGATGCTGAAGTTGGGAGTATGCATGCGGAATTCGGAGGCGTAGTTCACGGGTTCGCCGGTGGATTCACCGGTCGAGGGTGGGGTAGGGGGCTTGGCACTGACGTGGAGGGTGCGTTCGGTGACGTTTCCCTTGATGTCAAATGCTTTGATGTCAATGCGGTAGGTCTTTCCTGCTGCCAGCCGGAAGATGCCGTCGCCCTGCCGCAGGGGCACCCATGGTCCTTCGGCACCGGGGAGGGCGCGAGTGAAGAGGTAGGGTTGCCGTGTGGCGCAGAGGTGGTCGTAGTCCACCAGGGCGTTGACCATGCGGCTGCTGTCCAAGGGGAAATACTCGGTGGTGTACCTAAAGAACAGGGTACCATCGAGATAGATTTCGATGCGATCGATACCGTTGCGAAGTGTGGACCCCTCGGCGGCGTCGGTGGCGTAGATGCCGATGTAGAACGGTCCGTTGACACTGAAGGTGTTCTCTTTTCCTACGGAAAATGGTTGTCCACCAAGTGGATAGACACGTAGTCCACGGATGATGGGGGCAATATTGTCGGTGTAAGGAAGTCCGAATCGTAGCGGGTTGATGGTGAGGTTGTTGCGTCGAAGTTCGAAATGCAGGTGTGGGCCGCCGCTGCTGCCGGTGTTGCCGCTACGGGCTATGACTTGTCCTTTTTTCACCCGCAGCATGCCTTCGGGGAATTCCTTGACGATGGAGTATGAACGTTGTTCGTATTGCTCGGCGAGCACCCGCTTGCCGATTTCGCCTTCGTAACTATCGAGGTGCATGTAGACCGACTGATATCCGTTGGGATGGTTGATATACAGCATTTTGCCTCCGCCCCAGGGCGAGATGCGGATGCATTGCACGTAGCCGTCGGCTACGGCGTAGACCGCCTTGCCCGTGGTGCCGCCGGTGCGCATGTCGATGCCGGCGTGGAAATGGTTTGTGCGGAACTCGCCGAAGGTGGCCGAGAGGGCAATGTCTCCCTCCAAGGGCGAGCGGAAGTAACCTTGCGGCACCTCCTGCGATGCTGCTACAAATGTGTACAACAGGCTGAAAACAAGGGTTATGTTTCGCGATGCTTTCACTAATTGGTGTTGTTCAGATGGAACGCCCCCAGCGGGTGTAGTCCGTTTCCATGGGCACGTAGACGATGGCCGATTTGTCGCGGATGAGCCATTTGGCGGGCTTGCCGGAGAGCAGTACGCGGTGTTCGCGGATAAGGTTTTCCATGCGGATTTGGTGGAAGACGAATTTCTCGCGTGCCATGATAATGAGTTCCAGCAGAGGCTTGTACTCCTGCGGATCGAAATCGATATTGCAGTCCAATATCCAGTTGATAAAGTTTTCGTTGTCAATTGACTTGTTCAGTAGGTCGGGATAGATGTTGTTGAAGCTGCGGCGGTATTCCTCCCGGATGCCGGTGCGTTGTTTGATGTTGTTCCAAATGTAGTCGTAGGTGCCCTCTAGTATTTTGCGGTGAGCTTCGGCCTCGTCGCGCAACTGCTTGTCCTGCCGGTTGTAGTGCACCGATAGGAAATGTGCGACGATGCCAATGGGAAGAAGGAACATCGTCGCCAGGATAATCAGTAGTATAATCCATCCAATCACAGCGAGTTATGCGTTTTGAGGTTCTCCGTTTTAAACTGCAAAGATACGAATAAAAAGTAAATCGCGCGATACGATGGCTGATTTTCCATTGAAATGTGATGTAAGTTTTAGATTTTCAGTTGGAAAAATATTTTAAATGTTGGTTCTTGCGTTTCGGCATGCCTCTTGCAGGCAGACAGGGAGAATAGGGATCTGCTGAAATGGGTCTATGGGCGCATGGTGATAGTATCCCAACCAGGCTTGAAACACCCTCAAAATTCTGTAAAATACCCCTCCGAACCCGCTTTTTTTACTCTTGTTTACGTAGAAATGTGAAAAAATAATATTCTAGAAAACAGTGTGTTGTAAAATATTTTTTGTTGAAATGCTGCCAAATTAGAAAATATTTGTAATATTGCGTTTTGAAATAGGCCTATCAATATGTTAAAAATAACACTAAAAAAGGGATTAAAACGTGCGTTTTTGGGTGGTATGTTGCTGCTTTCGGCGACCACGCATGCCCAGGACATTGGGTTCTCCCAGTTCTACGCCAATCCCCTATATCTTAATCCCGCATTTGCAGGCTCGGCCATAGCGCCGCGCATCTCGCTCACCTACCGTGCCCAGTGGCCTGGTCTTGTCAGTGCATTTACCACGGTGTCAGCGTCATACGACCAGTACTTCCCCGACCTGCATGGTGGTTTAGGCTTCCTTCTGCTCACCGACCGTCAGGGCGACCACGGTGCCCTTTCCACCTCGATGTTCGGTGCCATGTATGCCTTCCGTTTCCAGATTAGCCGTGACATTTACGTCAGTGCCGCTTTGCAAGCCACCATCGTCAACATGCATCTCAATTGGGATGAGTACTGCCTCTTCCCGGATCAGATAGATGCCCGGATGGGCTTCTCCTACCCCACGGGCGCTACTCCTCCCGATAAACTCACCAAATGGAGTCCCGACTTCCATGCTGGTCTTTTGGTCAGTGGTTCGCAGTGGTATGCCGGCCTCGCTGCAGCCCACCTCACCCAGCCCAACCAGGCGTTCTATTCAGAGGATCCTGTTCCCATGAAATTCACCATCCACGCTGGAGGCATGATTAACGTGGCAGAAGAAAGTCGTCGCCAGTCGTCGCTCGGTCTTGGATCGCCCATCATTTCTCCCAATGTAGTCTATCAGCTCCAAAATGGCTTCAACTACTTCAATTATGGTGTTTACCTCGACTGGCAGCCGTTCCTCGTCGGTGTATGGTTCCGCCATGGCCTCGAAAATCCCGATGCGTTCATCTTCCAGGCCGGCTTCCAGCACGATCACTTCAAGGTTGGTTATTCCTACGACGTAACCGTCTCCAAATTGGCCAACGCCACGGCGGGTGCCCACGAGCTCACGGTTGGATTCCTGCTGCCCGTCCCCGAGCAGAAAAAGAAGGTCCGCGCCATCCGTTGTCCCTCTTTCTAAAAAAATGAAACAAAAAAACGACTTTTTCGTTAATATAGAATAATACAAAAATACAATACACATTATGAAAGCTCTCAGATTCGCATGTCTGGCACTTGCCACTACAGTAATGCTTGCCGCCTGCTCTAACAAGAGCGGCAAATCTGACGTAACCGGTTGGAAATACAACGACCCCACCTGGGGTGGCTACGATGTCTCCGACCGCACCAATCAACAGACAGCCCCCGGCCTCGTCTTCATCGAGGGCGGCTCGTTCGTTATGGGCCATGTTACCGAAGACACCCGCTACTCGTGGGACAACGTAGCCCATACTGTAACCGTCTCTTCCTTCTATATGGATGAGACCGAGGTCAGCAACAAATCCTATGGAGAATTCGTCTACTGGATGCAGCGTGCTTATGGTGAGGAGTATCCCGAGAAGGTTATCGCCATCATGCCCGACACCGCCACTTGGCGCGACAAACTCGCTTGGCGCGAAAGTTTTGTCGACTACTATTTCCAGAGCCCCTCCTATCAGGAGTATCCGGTGGTGGGTGTTACTTGGGAGCAGGCCCAGTCTTTCTGCACATGGCGTACCGACCGCGTCAACGAGAAACTCCTCGTCGACATGGGTGTCATAGAACTTGATCAGGAAAACCTCGGAACCGGTGCCTTCCAGACCGATGTATACCTCGCCGGCCTCTATGAAGGTGAGACAAAGAGAGGCATCACCAACCTTGATCCCAATGCCGGTGGTGAAGACCGTCAGGTGCGCAAGTCCGATGGTATCCTATATCCTTACTATCGCCTCCCGACCGAGGCAGAGTGGGAGTTTGCAGCCCTCGGCCATATCGGAAACACCTACGACGAGCGTGTAACCGAGCATAAGACCTACCCCTGGGCTGGTCAGAGCCTCCGCTCCTCTAACAAGAAATACTATGGTCAGTTCCTGGCCAACTTCAAGCGTACCCGCGGCGATGCCATGGGTGTGGCCGGCAACCTCAACGATGGCTGGGACTACACCTGCCCCGTCAAGTGGTACTTCCCCAACGACTATGGCCTCTACAACATGGCCGGCAATGTCAGCGAGTGGTGCATGGATGTCTATCGTAAGACTGTCAGCCCCGTTGGAGCTGATGATGTTGACCCCTATCGTGGTAACATCTATCGCAAACCCGTCCGTGATGAGGAGAATGAGATTCTTATCGGTGAAGACGGTCTGATGCAGTACGAGGAAGAGGACTACCAGATGAACCGCCGTAACTACCGTCAGGCTGACAATGTCAACTTCCTTGATGGTGACCGCTCCTCCAACCTTGATGGCAAGATGTGGAAGGATTCCGAGGACGGAGAAGAAGGCGAGGGGGATGATGACAGCACCTCTGAATATGCTGATGAGGACGAGATCGAAGAAGATGGTGCCCAGCTCAGTGGCGAGGACTACAACACCAACCAGATGTACCGTCGCCATGTAACTGGCAAGGAGGAAAAGACCACCTCGCTGGTTAACAACAAGGTTCGTGTGGTGAAGGGTGGCAGTTGGAAGGATCGTGCCTATTACCTCCAGTCCAGCACCCGTCGCTATTATGATCAGGACAAGTCCACCTCGTGGATTGGCTTCCGTTGCGCAATGGATCGTCTCGGCTCACGCGTACAGAAGTAAGCCTTGAGAAAGATATTTGCAATAACAACATTACTTCTGGGCGTCGCAGTTTCCTGCGGCGCCCAGAAGTTGATTGAATACTCTGCCGGCATGGGTTCTCGCGATCCTGATGACGGCAACATTTGGATACTCTACCGTGGTGTAAAGGCCACCCATGAGGGCATGACGCTTACTTCCGACTCCGCTCATTTTAACACCCGAGAGAACAGCTTTACTGCCTTCGGCGACGTGGTCATCACCCTTTCCGACACTACATATATTTATGGCGATGTGCTCTATTATGACGGCAACACCCGCATCGTGGACATTTGGGATGACACCGTTACCCTTGTCGACGGGCAGACTTCGCTTATCGCTGACCACATCACCTACGAGCGCAACAATGCTACCGCTTATTATACCCGTTGGGGGCATGGCGTCAGTGGCAACCAAACCCTCTTCAGTCGTCAGGGACAATATAACTCCGACCTCAAGGAGTTCTATATCTATACTGATGTTGTTCTGACTGATACATCTATGGTTCTTTACACCGACACCCTCGTTTACAATACCCGTACCGAAGTGGCCCACTTTGAAAGCCCCACCACTATCTACAGCGACTCTTCTGTCATTTATAGCGAACTGGGCGACTACAACACCGCCACCCGTTATGCTGTATCCTACCGGGCCTCGCATGTCGACGGCAAGGGACAGATGATAGAGAGCGACACTCTCTTCTATGACAATCAACAGCGATTCGGCAAGGCGTTTGGTAACGTGCTCATCGTTGATTCATCCAACAACATTTTCTGCTCGGGGCGCTATGGTGAGACCAGCCAGACCGACAACTATTCCTTTGTTACCAACCGGGCCTTGGTGCGGTTTGTCGACCAGGGCGACACCCTCTACCTGCATGCCGACACGGTATACGTAACCACCGACGACAGTAATCGCCTGCACTCTGTCCGCGCCAGCCGCAAGGTAAAGGTCTATCGCCGTGATGCTCAGGCCATGTGCGACTCTGCCTTCTATTCTGCTCCCGACTCCTTGCTCTCGCTCTTTGTTGATCCTGTCTTGTGGTACAGCCACTATCAGTGTACGGCGGATACTATCGAGATACTTCATGACTCTGCTGGTACTCGACGGGCGTACCTACGCAGCAACTGTTTCGCCCTGCAGCAGGTAGACCGTGAGAAATTCAACCAGCTGAAGGGGCGTCAGGGGATTGTCTACTTCAAGGCTGGTGAACCGCAGTATGCCGACATAGTGGGCAATGCCGAAATGGTCTATTACATCACCGAGAGCGACACTGCTGGCCGTACAGCCCTTGTTGGGGCCAATGTTGGAGTGGGAACTTCGATGCGCATCTACTTCGACACAGCCCGCGCACCGGAACGTGTGGTTACCTACGACAAGCCCGATATGAAAACCTATCCTGTGTTGAGTGTGCCCGACGAGTGGAAACGTATCAAAGGCTTCCGTTGGTTACCTCAGCGCCGACCCCGGCGTCCGGAGGATGTTTTCGTGTGGTGACAAAATGTCAGTCCGACTGCCAATGGCAGTCTTTTTGTATATTATAGTGTAAAAACAAATGAACTACCCTTATGAGCAATAAAGATAAACACAGCAAAGAGACAGAACCCATAGAGGAGCAGGTGGCCGAGGTGGAGCAGTCTGCCGAACCCGATACCAACGAGCCCGCCGAGGCTACCGAAACGGAAAAGGTACAGGAAATGGGCGAGAAACTGGCCGAGCTAAACGACAAGTACCTCCGCCTCTATTCCGAGTATGAGAACTACCGCAAGCGTACTAACCAGGAGAAAGCCGACCTGCTGATCAATGGCAGCCGCGATATGATGAAGGCCATCCTGCCTGTCATCGATGACTTCGAGCGAGCACTGTCGGCTCTTGGCGAGGAGGAGGGTATCCTGCTTATTTACAATAAGATGATTAAGATTTTGGAGCAGAAGGGCCTCAAGGCCATGGAGGCCAAGGGCGAGAAGTTCGACGAGAACCTCCACGAGGCTGTTACCCAGATTCCTGCCACCGATGCAGACCAGAAAGGGCTCGTCATGGATGTGGTGGAGAAAGGCTACTATCTCAACGACAAGGTCCTCCGCTACGCCAAAGTGGTTGTGGCCTGCTAGTTATGAGTTAAAGTTATGGCAACTAAAAGAGATTATTACGAGATACTCGGAGTAAGCAAAAGTGCTACTGCCGATGAGTTGAAGAAGGCTTACCGCAAGTTGGCTTTGCAGTATCACCCTGACCGCAACCCAGGCGACAAAGAGGCCGAGGAGAAGTTCAAGGAGGCTGCCGAGGCATACGATGTGCTCAGCAACCCCGACAAGAAAGCTCGATATGACCAGTTTGGCCATGCCGGCGTCGATGGCGCCTATGGTCAAGGTGGTATGGATATGAACGACATCTTCTCCCAGTTCGGCAGCATCTTCGGCGACCTCTTTGGAGGTGGTGGTTTCCGTGGTTTCAGCGGCTTTGGTGGCGGCGGCGCGCAACGGCGTGTCATGCGGGGAAGCAACCTGCGCATCAAAGTCAAGCTCACCCTCGAAGAGATTGATTGTGGCTGCGAGAAGAAAATCAAAGTCAGCAAGTATGTGCCGTGCAAGACATGTAACGGCAGCGGCTCGCGTGACGGCAAGTTGGAGACCTGTCCCCACTGCCACGGCACGGGAGTGGTCATGGAAACCAAACGCACCATGCTCGGTATGATGCAGACCCAAAGTGCCTGCCCCAACTGCGGAGGCGAAGGGCGTATTGTGAAGGACAAATGCCACGACTGTCATGGCGACGGCATTGTCAAGAGCGAGGAGATTATCACCATCAACATCCCCGCCGGTGTGCAGGATGGCATGCAGTTCGCCGTGTCGGGCCAGGGTAATGCCGCCCCGCGTGGCGGAGTGCCAGGCGACCTCATCGTGCTGGTTGAGGAGGTGGAGCATGAAATCTTCGAGCGCCAGGATGCCAACCTTTACTACAACGCCTTCATTACCTTTGCCGATGCAGCCCTCGGTGCTTCTGTCGAGATACCCACCCTCAACGGCAAGGTGAAAATAAAGATTGATGCCGGCACTCCGTCGGGGCGCGTGGTTCGCCTGCGCGGAAAGGGATTGCCGGTGGTCAACGGCTATGGCCGTGGCGACCTTCTGGTGAGCCTCAATGTGTGGGTTCCCAAAGACCTCTCCAAAGAAGAGAAAAAAATGCTCGAGGAGTTGGGTAAGCATCCCAACTTCCAGCCCAATCCCACCAAGCAGGAACGAGGTTTCTTCGACAAAATGAAGGAAATGTTCAGTTAATATGACCGAGGCGTTCCTGCACTACCTATGGCAGCACCAGATGCTGGACAAGAGGCTGGCCACCGTTGATGGCCAGCCCGTTGTCGTTTTGAGTGCCGGAACCCTCAACCGCGATGCGGGTCCCGATTTCTTCAACGCTCGCATTGCCGTTGGCGGTGTGGAGTGGGCCGGCAACATAGAGGTTCACCTCCGTAGCTCCGACTGGAACGCCCATCGCCATTCTTCCGACAAAGCATACAACAATGTTGTTCTCCATGTGGTCTACGAGCACGATGCCGACATTCGTCTGGAGAACGGCACCTCGCCGGCTACCCTTGAGTTGCGCCGCTTCCTGCATCCCTCGATTGTGGCCAACTATGATTCTCTGATGACGCCGTCCATTGCCGAGGGCATCCCTTGCGCCAGGCGTCTTTCGCAGGTGCCGGCGCTGGTGGTCAACTCGTTCTTGGACCGCCTCACAGTGGAGCGCATCCAGGCCAAGTCCGAGGTGGTGCGTCGGCTGCTCGACGAGAGCCGCGGCGGATGGGAACAGACCTGCTATTGGCTGTTGGCTCATTATTTCGGTGGCAATGTCAATGCCCTGCCGTTCGAGCTCCTGGCCAAGGCCACCACTCCCGGCCTTTTGGCCCGCTGGAAGGACAATCCCCAGCGCTTGGAGGCGTTGCTCATGGGGCAGGCTGGTTTGTTGGAGGGCAACTTCGACGATGATTATCCCCGCCAGCTGCAGTCCGACTATGAGGCTCTGCGCGCTGGTGCCTCGCTGGTGCCCGTCGATGGCCATCTCTGGCGTTTCTTCCGCCTGCGCCCGTCGGCTTTCCCGACCATCCGCATCAGCCAGATGGCGCATTTGCTCTCTTCCACGTCGAGCCTTTTCTCCACGCTGCTCACCATGACGGACGCTGCGGCCATTGCGCGTCTGTTTAACTGCCAAGCCTCTCCCTACTGGGACAACCACTATCACTTCGACCGTCCGACCCCCAAGAGCTCCGTGAAGCAGCTGGGGCGCATGCAGGCCGACCTGTTGATTATCAATGCCTGGGTGCCGCTGCTGTTCGTCTACGGCGAGATGATGGGCAGTCAGCAGTACAAGGATCAGGCAGTGGCGCTGCTGGAGCAGATGGGCGCAGAGAACAACCGCATTGTTCGCCAATGGACCGATGCCGGGCTGCAGCCAGCCAATGCCGCCCAGTCGCAGGCTCTTATCCAATTGAAAACCAACTATTGCAACAGCCGCCGATGCCTCGACTGCCGCATTGGGCACCACGTGATAAAGCAAATCTCATGAAAGCATCTGAAATAGCCGCCATCATCAAGTCTCGGGCTCCCCAAGTGGCATTGCCCGAAGCCGATATCCTCCACCTGCTGACCGACAGCCGCAAGCTGTCGGCGCCGGCGGGAACGCTCTTTTTTGCCATCCCCACCAAGAACAACAGCGGCTGCCGATATATCAGCGAGCTTTATGCCGCCGGAGTGCGCAACTTTGTAGTGCCGGAGGACTGCGAGCCTTCGCACGCCGATGCCAACTACTGGCCTGTTGACAATGTGGTGAGGGCGATGCAGCGTTTGGCCGCCCACCACCGCGCCCAGTTCGACATCCCCGTCATCGGCATTACCGGCAGCAATGGCAAGACTGTGGTCAAGGACTGGATAGTGCAGCTCCTCTCGAAAGACCACCGCATCGTGGCCAGCCCCAAGAGCTACAACTCGCAGATAGGTGTCCCGCTTTCGGTGTGGCAGCTCTCGCCCGAGGCCGATATGGCAGTCTTCGAGGCGGGCATCTCCGAGACGGGCGAGATGGAGCATCTGCGCCATGTCATCAACCCCACCGTCGGCATCTTCACCAACGTGGGCCAGGCCCACGACGAGCATTTCCTCACGCGGCAGCAGAAGATTGCCGAAAAGCTGCAGCTTTTTACCCACTGCAAGACCCTCATCTACTGCACCGATCACAAGGAGATACACAACGCCATCAGTTCCATCGAGGGCTTCCGCAACATCGAGCGTTTCACCTGGGGTACCTCCGAGGAGAACGATGTGCAGATTATCCGGGTCAGTGAAAATGGCCGCGGCGGCACCAACATCACCTTCCGTGCTGGCTGTTGCGAGGATTTCCAGATACCCTTCACCGACCAGGCTTCTATTGAAAACGCCATGCACTGTCTCGCACTCATGGTGTACCTTGGCTACAGCGGGTTGGAAATCTCGAAACGCATGCCGCGACTCACGCCCGTTACGATGCGCCTTGAGATTATTGACGCCATCGGCAACTGCATGCTCATCAACGACAGCTATTCGCTCGACTTCAACTCGCTCTCCATCGCGCTCGATTTCCTGCAGCACGACCGCCGGCATTTCAACAAAACGCTCATCTTGAGCGATTTTTTCCAGACGGGAATGCTTGAGAACGAGCTCTATATGCAGGTGGCCGCCCTGTTGGCGCAGCGAGGCATCACCCGCCTGGTGGCTATCGGGCCGGCCCTGAGCCGCCAGAAGGACTGCTTCACCGGGCTCAACGCCACGTTCTACGCCTCCACCTCTGACTTTATCAACGACTTCGATTTCAACCTCTTCCAGAGCGAGACCATTCTCCTCAAGGGTGCACGCGCCTTTGAGTTCGAGAAGGTGGCCAAGCTGCTGCAGCGCCGCTCGCATGAGACCATTCTCGAAGTTGACCTGTCCGCCATGGTGCACAACCTCAATTATTTCCGTTCGCACATCAAGCCGTCCACCAAACTCATGGCCATGGTCAAGGCGTCGTCCTACGGGGCCGGCAAGGCCGAGGTGGCTTCGGTGTTGCAGCAGCACCATGTGGACTACCTCACCGTGGCCTATGCCGACGAGGGGGTTGAGCTGCGTCGCAACGGCATTGCCCTGCCCATCATGGTGATGAACCCCGAGGAGGCCGCCTTCGACGACATTGTGCGCTACCGGCTGGAACCCGACATCTATTCTTTCCGCATACTCGACCTCTTTGCGCGCCACGCGACCATCTACGCCACCGAGGCGTTCCCGATACACCTCGAGTTCGATACCGGCATGCACCGTTTGGGTTTCGGAGAGGCTGACATCGAGGCGCTTGCAGCCCGTCTCGGTGAGCTGCACCCTGCCCTGCAGGTGCGCAGCATCTTCACCCACCTGGCCTGCAGCGAGGATGCGGAGATGGATCACTTCACCCGTCAGCAAATCAACAGCTTCACCGCATGGGCAAATCGGATTGACGGTTTGATTCCCAAGGCCGATGACCAGCGCATACTGCGCCACGTGCTCAACTCGTCGGGCATCGTGCGCTTCCCCGAGGCGCAGATGGACATGGTGCGTCTCGGTATCGGCCTCTACGGCGTGGCGCCGCAGCCCGGGGTGCAGCAGGCATTGCTGCCCGTCAGCCACCTCGTGGCGCGCATCTCGCAGCTCAAGGACATTCCGGCGGGCGACAGCGTGGGCTACAACTGCCGCTGGAAGGCCCAGCGTCCTTCGCGCATCGCCATCCTCCCCATCGGCTATGCCGACGGCCTCAACCGCCACCTGGGCCATGGGCAGGGGCGTGTGATGGTGGGTGGTGCCGAGGTGCCGCTCATCGGCAGTGTCTGCATGGATATGTGTTTCGCCGATGTTACCGGTGTGCCGTGCCAGGAGGGCGACCCGGTGCTCATCTTTGGCCACGGCGACCTGCTGCAACGCAACGCCGCCGCCGCAGGCACCATCCCCTACGAGATGCTCACTGCCGTGTCGCCACGTGTGAAACGTGTTTATTTTCAGGAATAACCATCTTTTATAAATAATTAACACTCCCCATTCAGGAAAAAATCGTACTTTTGCAAATTTCCAACCCACCTGTTGGCTCTGCTCCAGGCACTCCGACCGCGAGAAAAAGGAACGAACAAACGAAGAACAGACGAAGAACAGACGAAGAACGGCCCTAGAGAACCCCTTGTATTTGCCAACAGAACACCTACCATCCGCCTACCGATATGAAGAAAATGACCCTCGACGACCTAGCCAATATGATATCCAAGGACATCAACGTCCGCGCCAATATAGTCCCGATGATTGACTCAATCGACGAGGACGTGCTGCTCACCGACGACAGCATCGAGTCCGAACTGGCCGTGCTGCCGGTGATGGACCAAGTGCTTTTCCCCGGCGTCATCATTCCCATTGCGGCACAGCGTGCCAAGTCGCGCCGCCTTTTGGACGACCTCGGCGGCACGCAGTCGCACGTGGCTGTCTTCACCCAGCTCAACGACGTCGAGGAACCCTCGATGCACGACCTCTGCCCCGTGGGTGTGGTCGCCAAGATTCTCAAGGTGTTTACCTTCAGGGACGACATCTCGGTCGCCATCCTTCAGGGCATCACCCGCTGCCACTCCCTTTGGATCAACTCCACGGTTCCCTACCTCCGCGGCACCGTCGCCTTGGCTCCCGAGTCCACCGTCGGCATGGACGCGCGCGACTTCCAGCGCAAGATGAAGCTGCTCCGCAAGCAATTCATCGAGGTCATGCGCCCGCGTATGGGCGACGAGGACATCGCTCCCATGCTCGCCGGCATCGGCAGCGACAAAATCTTCGTCAACTTCGCCGCCACACACCTCGATGTCGAGGCCAAGCAGAAGTACGACCTCCTGGTCTGCGACAACTATCCCGCCCGTGTCGACCTCATGCTGGAGCATTTGAGCACCCTCCGCGGCCTCGACGAGCTGCGCCGCGCCATCGACACCAAGACCCGCGAGGAGCTGGATCGCCAGCAGCGCGAGTACTATCTCCGCCAGCAGATGAGCGTCATTCAGGAAGAACTTGGCACCCAGGCCCTCAGCCCAGAGGCTGCACCCGACGTCGAGGAATTGCGCAAGCGCGCCGACAGCCTCCAGCTGCCGGAGTACGTCATGCAGGCTTTCTCCAAGGAACTCTCCAAAATGGCCCGCATCCACCCCCAGTCGTCCGACTACACGGTGCTGTTCACCTACCTCGAGACCCTCCTCGACATCCCCTGGACCACCGCCACCTCCGAGACATACGACATTGCCGAAGCCCGCCGCATCCTCGACCGCGACCACTTCGGCATCAAGAAGGTCAAGGAGCGCATCATAGAATACCTCGCCGTGCGCAAGCGCCAAGCCGAGCGCGGCCGCCAGTCGAAAGCCCAGGTGCTCTGCCTCGTTGGCCCTCCCGGCACCGGCAAGACCTCCATCTGCCGCTCCATCGCCGACGCCCTCGGCCGTCCTTACCGCCGTGTAGCCCTCGGCGGCCTGCACGACGAGGCCGAGATACGCGGCCACCGTCGTACCTACGTCAGCGCCATGCCCGGCCGCATCATGCAGGAAATCGTCAAGGCCAAGACCTCCAACCCGGTCTTTGTCCTCGACGAAATCGACAAAGTGCAGCATGCCTCCTTCCACGGAGACCCCGCCTCCGCCCTGCTTGAAGTGCTCGACCCCGAGCAGAACTGCCACTTCCACGACAACTACGTCGACCTCGACTACGACCTCTCCCACGTCTTCTTCATCGCCACAGCCAACTCGCTTTCCGACATACCGCCCGCCTTGCTCGACCGCATGGAGGTCATCGACTTCTCCGGCTACGTCATCGAGGAGAAGCTTGAGATAGCCCGCCGCCACATCCTGCCGCGAGTCATGCGCGACAATGTGCTGGACGGCCGCACCCTCCGTTTCTCCGACGACCAGCTGCGCACCCTCATCAACGACTACACCCGCGAGGCTGGTGTGCGCCAGCTCGAGAAGCAGCTCTCCAAGCTGGTGCGCCACCGAGTGGTTCTCCTCGAAACCGGCACCAAGAGCAAGGCTGCGGTCGATGCCGCCGAAATGCACCAGGTGCTAGGTCTACCTATCCACAGCAGCGAACGCCGCCAGCGCCAGCCCCGCGAGGGTGTCGTTACGGGTCTAGCCTGGACCCCCGTCGGTGGCGAGATACTTTTCATCGAAGCATCCCTCAGCAAGGGCAAGGGCTCCCTCTCCATGACCGGGAACCTCGGTGATGTGATGAAGGAGTCGGCTACCCTCGCCTTCGAATACATCAAGTCCAACGCTCCCCAGTTTGGCATTGATACCAAGCAGCTCGAAGAAAGCAACCTGCACATCCACGTGCCCGAAGGTGCCACCCCCAAGGATGGCCCCTCGGCAGGCATCACCATGTTCGTTGCCATGCTCTCGGCTTTCTCGCACCGCAAGGTGTTGCCCACCGTGGCCATGACTGGTGAAATCACCCTGCGCGGCAATGTAACACCTGTCGGCGGCATCAAGGAGAAGATATTGGCCGCCAAGCGTGCCGGCATCACCGACATCATACTCTCCGAGGAAAACCGCCGCGACATCGAGGATATAGAGCAGAATTACCTCGCCGGCCTTCAGTTCCACTATATCAATGAGATGAGCCAGGCGCTGCCCCTTGCGCTGGTGGCCGTAAAGAAAGAAAGGAGAAAGCATGAAAAATAAACTCCATCGGTTAACCGTCATAGGCGTCAGCCTGATTTTGGGTCTTCAGGTTTCATCATTCACCCCCTGTGGAGCCCAGGAATCGGCCTTCTCGGCCAACCAGCAGTCAATGGCTGTTCTTCCGGGGCGGGTCAGCAATGTCTCGGTCGTTGACGGCAACCTCTATTGTTTCTCTTCTGAGGTTCTCCTCCGGGCGCAGCGCAGCGGCCAGCAGCTCCTCGGATTCTGGGCCGACACTGCATTCTCCAAGTTCTCCGAAGGTATCGACTATGTGGTCCGCCATCCCCAGTCGGGGCACCTCTATTTTACCCTGCGCGACAAGAAAGGCCGTTCCTATCTCTACTGCGGCACCCAGGAGGGCGACAAGTACTCTGTCAAGCAGGTACGCCTCGGTGCAGGATTCTTCTTCAGCAAGGGCATGACCGTCCATCATCCCACCTTCACCACTGATGGCAACATCTTGATTTTTTCCTCGGCCGACAAGCCGCGCAGTCAAGGTGGCTATGACCTTTGGTACTCGCAGTTCGATGGCAAGCGCTGGGCCAAGCCCGAAAACCTCGGCAAGCGCATCAACTCCGCCGGTGACGAAATCACACCCTCTATCTACCGTGACTGCCTCCTCTTTGCCTCCAACGGACACAAGGACGATGGTGGAAAGCATAACATCTATGCCACCCGCCTAATCTCCGACCGTATGCAGAGCGACACCGTGGGCATGCTCAACATCGGCCGTAGCCGTGTGCAAAAGCTCCCGGAGCCCTTCAATGTGGCCTCTGGGAACGATTTCGACATGGCCATCGACACTGCCTCGGGCTATGGCTATTGGGTGTCCTCGCGCAATGCTGGCTCTTCCGATTCGCAGCTTTTTTCCTTCGTCGGTGCCCTCGACGGGGTGCTCCTTTGGGGGTTGGTCACCGACCCCTTTGAGCATACGCTTGCCGGTGTCCGCGTTACCGCCAGACAAGGCGACCAAGTGGTCTGCAACACCTTCACCGACCAAGACGGTTTCTACCGTATGTACCTCCAGTGCGGTCAATATTACGACCTATCATTCCAGCTTGACAACTACTTCGTTGCCTTCGAAACAGTCAATACAGAGAAGACCGATGGCGAGCTTCTCATCGCCGAGGCGCGCCGCGATGTGCGCATGGACCGTCTTCCTATGGGTGAACGCATCTATTTGGATGACCTCTTCGGCCCCAATGTCGACATTGAGCTCAGCGACTATGGCATGGACAAACTGGCTCCGCTCGTCCGCTTCCTGAATGACAATCCCTCCACTTCGCTTCAGATGTCGCTCACCAACGACCTCACCGATGACCGCACCTTCAATCGCCTTCTTACCGACCAGCGCATCCAGTCGCTGCAGACCTACCTCTATCCCCTCATTCCGCCTACGGTCAAGGTTACCATCGCCAACGGATGTGCCGGTGTCAGTGGTTGCTCGAATGCTTCGGGTTTGTCGCGACTGATGGTGATTGTCGAGGAGTGAAAAACACGATTTTCAAGTACCTTGTTGTTCCGATTTATATCGCCAGTGGCACTTGCCGCTGGCGATTTATTTTTCTGCAACGCATTGATTCTTAATGCTTGTTTGTTGAAAAAGCAAAAAACTTGAAAAAAAATTTGGTCAGTATCTAAAATGTTAGTACTTTTGCACCCGATTTCAAAAGCAGAAATCTCCGAAAATGGGATGCGAATTTCAATTCTCAATTTTCAATTAATTGTTCGGGGTGTGGCGCAGTTGGCTAGCGCACTTGCATGGGGTGCAAGGGGTCGAAAGTTCGAGTCTTTTCACCCCGACAATTGTTAAAAAGGCCGTCGGTATTGCCGACGGCCTTTCTCTTTTTTGGGGAATGTTTATTGTTTTATGATGCGCCGCGCGGTGTAGTCGGTTGCGGTGGTGATGCTCAGGATGTAGGCTCCTGCGGGCAGGGGTTCGATATTCATCGTGTGGCTTGTAGTGGTGGCCACAATGCGACCTGTCATATCGCGCAATTCTGCACGCAGCAGTCCCTCGGCTCCGATGTGCAGTTGATGGGTGGCCGGGTTGGGATAGACGGTCCAGTTGCTGGATTGTGTCGCTTGGTCAATGCCTACCGATGCGCAGGGCCGCTCGATGAGGTGGGTTCCGCCGGTGCGGTAGGCGTATTCGGCTTCCACGATGTTCTCGCCATGCTGGTTGCGCACGTAGTAGTTGATGTAGCGGTCGGTGCCGCCACCGCTGTGCCACACCGACAGCACCTCGCTGGATGGGACCAGTATCTCCACCGAATCGCGTTGGCTGTTGGTCAGCCGTGCGGTGCCGAATATGTAGCCTCCGGCCGATTCAAGGGTCAGGTGTGCGTTGCCCTGCCAGCCGTTGCCGCGGGTGGATTCCATCACTACCGTTACAGGGCACAGGTCTTCGTTGCTGTAGCCGGTCTGTGTAACGCGAACCGTGGCGCTCTCGCTGCCTTGGCGGAATGTAAGTGTGGCTGTGCGCTCCAGCGTTCCGTCGGTGATGGGTTCCGCATGCAGGTATACCCATCCAGCACGGGTGAAGGTGGCTTCGTCCACGGTAAGCCATGTGGCGCTGCTCTCAACGCTCCACGGGGCATCTACCTGCTCGTTGATGCCGAACAGCAGTGAGTCTGTGCCGCCATCGCGTCCGTAGTTGACGAGGGTGTCGCTCACGCGTATCTCATACACTGGCACCGCACCCAGGAGGGCGGTGTTGTTCAAGTTGAAGGTGTAGGTGCCGTTGCCACCGATACCTCCCACGCCCGGGCTGATGCTGTCCACGGTGTAATAGCCGTCGCCCAGGCCGCTCCAGCCGAAGTTGAAGTGCAGGTAGCCGCGGCTGTCGTAGCCGTCGCATACGAAGCCGTGTCCGCCGGCCTCGGCGGCACCGCAGTAGACGATGGGATGCCTTTGGTCAAGCTCGGCGATGAGTGCCGCGCGCCACTGCTCGTTGGTGTAGCCCGCGTCCCGCATGATGACCTGCATCTGGCGGCTGTAGCCGAAGTAGTTCTGCAGCGAGTTGTCGATGCTGCTGTAGCCGGGCATGCCGACCAGCCCCAGCGCCGAGCTTCCGCCAGTATAGGCGGGCGCGTAGTGCATCTCCAGGCTAACGCCGCAGTGGTACATCAGCGTGGCCACCGCCAGCCGCTCCTGGCTGCTCGATGCCCAGTTCGGCATGTCGGGCATGTGGTCCCAGTCGTAGAGTGTATGGGCGAAGTCGGCCGCCTGCTGGCCGTAGGTGTCATGCGTGTAGCTGTGGCTGCCGGTGCCGAAGGCCGGGTGATTCCAGTACTTCATCAGCTGGGCTTGTGCCGTGGCAGCGCAGCCCGTTGCCGTGCCGGCAGGGCAGAGGTCGTTGTAGGGGTCGGACTGGTCCCATCGGGTGGTCAGCAAGGGGCCAACTCCTTCGCCATCTTTCATGCCGCTGCCGGATTCCAGGCACGCCCATGCCTCGGCATCGGCCGGGTAGGGCGTTCCGCCCTGCTCGCGCAGGTAGTCCAGTTGCTGTTGGTAGCCATCCAGCCATTCGCGCAGCTGCACCGGCAGGTTTCCCGGCTCGAGGCGCCCGGAGGCGGAGTAGCCCAGAATGGGGCGCGAGGCGTCGTCGCCGGCCACCATCACGAAGCCTCCGCCCGTGTGGGTGAAGAGGTGGATGCCGTCGTAGGGCCATCCTTCAAGCGGCCCGACAGCATTCAGGTCCCCCTTGCCGTTGAGCGAGGAGGACCAGAATGCCTTGGCCACAGTTGCGGCGCGCTCGGGCGTTACGGGGCCGGCCTGTGCCCACCCCCATGCCAGCAGCGCCAGCGCACATGTTGCAAGTGATTTCTTCATGGTGTTGGAATTAAAGTGTGCCACGTGTCAGATGGAGCACTATGGTATTCGTGCCGAGCATTTCTACCGTTGCAGCATCTTCAATGGTCATGGTGAATGTTTTGTTGGCAGCGTTGTATTGGATTTCGGAAAGAAGTTCTGTCGGCTTGTTGGCATCGCGGAGGGTGCAGGTTTTGCCGTTGAAAGTATAGGTGAACGGGAATGTCTCGTTTTGGTTTTGGTTGGCGGAGGGATCCTGGGGCACCTCGATGTCCACGTTCATGAACATCTCACCTGCTGTCGCGTCGTTGAAGTCGAGGGTAACGGTGCAGGTGATGTGTATATTCACTCGCCCCTGGTAGAGGTAGTCGCTTTCCGCCATACCCTCCCACGAGGTTTCGGCCAGATTGATGTTCTCGTTTCTGGGGTTGTCGATTGGATTCTCCGGCTTGTCGGTTGAGTCTTTTTCGCAGGCGGCGAATACCATTGTCGTTGCCATGAGCAGCATGGCCAGCAGTTTTGATGTTGTTTTCATTTTTGTGTGTTTTAAATTTTGTTTTACACACAATAAACGATACAATGGGGCAAAAAACTACAGCGGGTATCCGATTTTGTGCTTTTTAACCTTTTTTAACTCACAGCAATTCTTCCAGTGTCCACAGGCGGTTGCCGGCGTAGCGTTCTCCGCCGTATTTGCGGAGTCAGTCCAGCTGTTGCCGAGTTAGCGGGTGCGATGGAATATCACTTTGTCGGCACCGAGCATCTCGTGCAGTTCCTCCTCGTCGGGTATGCTCATAGAGAAAGTGTCGTCCTTGCTGTTGTAGGTCAGCACCTCGTTGGTCCCATCGGTACTGGTCATCACCAGTTTGTTTCCGTCAATGGTGTAGGTGCCCGCATCCGTCTCGTTCATGCGCTGGTTCGCCGCGGGGTAGGTCGGCACCTCTAGGTTGAGGTCCATGAACATTTCGTACTCCGTGGTGCTGGTAAAGTCCAATGCGAAATGGAGGTCGATGTTCATCTGGACACCGCCTTGCGATGCCGAATTGACGATGTTGGCTTCCCATGATGTTCCGTTCAGGTCGTTGGCTGTCAGGGTTTTCTCTTCTTTGTCGCCGCATGAGGCGAAAAGCATGGTGGTTGCCACGAAGAACATGGCCAGGATGTTTTTTGCAGTTTTCATTGTGGTTTGTTTTTTAAGGTTGAATTAAACTATGTTTTAATAATAGACGTTTTCGTATGGCGAAATCTTACAGTGTCTGCGGATATTAACTTTTTTTAACTCACAGCAATTCTTCCAGTGTCCACAGGCGGTTGCTGTTGGAGCCTTTGATGAGGATGGTGGCGTTGGCAACGGGGTTCGCCTGCAGCCAGGCGCGAACGCTGTCGGTGTCGAGGAAGTGGCGCATGGGGTGGGGGAGGGCGATGCCCTGGAACTTGGGCCCCACGAGCAGGCAGTCGTCCAGGCGGCACTCCGCCAGCAGTTCCACCAGCCGCTCGTGCTCCTTGCGCTCGTCGCGCCCCAGTTCGTGCATGCCGCCGATGATGGCGAGTTTTTTAGTGGTGAGTGTTGAGTGCTGAATGTTGAGAGTGTGGAAGCTGCTGATGGCGGCGGCCATGCTGGAGGGGTTGGCGTTGTAGCAGTCGAGGTAGAGGCGGTTGCCGCGGGCGGTCTCTTTGTATTCCGACCGCTGGTTGGTGGGGGTGTACTGCTCGATGGCCTCCTTGATGTCGAAGGGTTCCACGCCGAAGTGCAGCCCCACGGCCACGGCGGCCATGCAGTTGTCGAAGTT
This sequence comes from uncultured Bacteroidales bacterium, assembly GCA_900315935.1. Taxonomy (GTDB): domain Bacteria; phylum Bacteroidota; class Bacteroidia; order Bacteroidales; family P3; genus Colimorpha. Next base: position 3,388 of record ONBB01000015.1, on the reverse strand, counting down.
GTAGTCGCCCAGCAGGCGGGTGCGCACGTTGTAGACGTTGTCGCCCACCTCGAAGTAGAAGCGCAGGTAAGGGTCGCAGCCCACGAGCGTGCCCCGGATGTCGGCCTCGTGGGTGCGGCCGTAGGTGAGCATGGAGAGCGGAGTCTTCTCGATGGCCGAGGGCACGAAGGCGGGGTTGTCGGGCGCGTAGGCGGGGATGAAGGAGCGCAGGCCGGGGATGGTGGCCAGCCGCTCGGCCTCGTGCATCAGGCGTTCGTTGTCGGCGTTGGTGAACACCAGGCCGTTCTTGCCCGCCAGCCAGCGGTAGAGTTCGGTCTTGGTCTGCACCACGCCCTCGAAGCTGCCGAAGCCCTCGAGGTGGGCGCGCCCCACGTTGGTGATGAGGCCGCAGTCGGGGTCGGCGATGCGGCACAGGGCCTCGATCTCGCCCGGGTGGTTGGCCCCCATCTCGACGATGGCCAGCTCGGTGCCTTCGGGGATGGCCAGCAGGGTGAGCGGCACGCCGAGGTGGTTGTTGAGGTTGCCGCGGGTGGCCGAGGTGCGGTAGCGCTTGGCGAGCACGGCGTGCACCAGCTCCTTCGTCGTGGTCTTGCCGTTGGTGCCGGTGATGCCGATGAACGGTATCTCCAGCTGCCGCCGGTGGTGCTGCGCCAGCGCCTGGAGGGTCGCCAGCACGTCGTCCACCCCGATGATGCGCGGGTCGTCGTTCCACTTTCCGCTTTCCGCTTTCCATTTCCCGCTCACCACACAGAGCGCCGCACCCTGCTCCAGCGCCTGCGGCGCGAAGGTGTTGCCGTCGAAATGTTCGCCCTTGAAGGCAAAGAAGATGCAGCCGGGGGTGATGGCCCGCGAGTCGGTGGTTACGGTGTGCGAAGCCAAGTAGGCTTGGTAGATTTTTTGAATCATAGGTTCAGTCTTAGTCCGAATTCGTGTGTGGTGGGGACGTTGGGGAGCGATGTGTTGAAGGTGGGTGTCAGGCTGTAGTAGACTTCCCAGCCCCAGCGCAGGATCCACCACAGAGGGTAGGTCATTCCGACGGCTACCTCGATACGCCAATGCCCGAGGGTTTCGATATTGTTCATCGCCAGCTCGTCCACAGGGGTCCAGGTGTCGTTCTCGGCCATGCGCTCATAGGTGAAGGTGTTGCCCAACCGGTAGGCCATGTTGAGACCTAGGTAGACACTGTAGTCTTGGTTGGTGACTACGTTCACCCGCATCGGAACGTAGATGCTGCGGTCGGTTGTCCAGTTGCGGTATCCGCGCCAGCCGGTCAGGTCGTAGCCCACAAGTTGCCCGCTCGCGGTGTCGAACTGCACCGAGTTGTGCAGAGCGGTGTGCGTCAGGCGGTAGCCGAGGCCGATGCTGAGGTCGAACCGGCGGCTCAGCGTCCAGTGCATCAGCAGTGCCCCCCCGATGTCGAAGCTGTGGTGACTGTAGGCATCGCCGCGGTGGCCGAGGTAGGTGTTGCCGCTGATGCCCAGGTTGGGAGCGAGCTCGAAGCGCAGTCCACGCCCGATTTCAGCCTTGCGCTGCTCTCGTTTGACGCGTCGCGCCTCTTTTCGCGCTGCTTCGTACTGATCTCCATAGGAGCGATGGTCGATGAAGGGTTCTTCGTAGGCAGAGTGCTCCCTGGCCACGCTGTCCACCTCCTGACCCGCCAGGGGGGCTGCCATCAGGGCGGTGAGGGTTATAAGTATAATTCGTCTCATTTTTTGTTTGTTTCCAATTTTTTGAAAAACGCGAAAGGTGGTTTTTTAGTATGATGGCAGACAGAAAAAAAACGCGTGGACTCAACTGCCAAGTGCAACACCGTTGTGCAAGGGCAGCAAGACTCTATGTCTTTGGGAGGAAACGTTCAAGAGCTTAATCCTGTTCGGCTTGCACATGGAGTATGTAATCGTCAGATACAGAGTGGAAAACGCTTCAGTTGGGTAGGTGTTGCCGGATGAGTTTGATGGGTTTGTAACTGGAATTTGGGTCATAAGCTTCCATATCCTTCCAGAGCCTTTGTATTCCCCTACCGTTCCCCTACCATTCCCCTAGAGAACCCCTCCGTACCCGACTGCCATTTTGTCAGCATCCGTGTCAGTCCCAGCCGTTGGCACGGATGTTGTTGTAAAGGGGGTGTAACGCCCAATCCGCGAAGCGAAACAATCTACAAGATTTACGAGATTTCGTGAGCGGAGCGAGCAGGAGAACCAAGAAATCAAAATAAAGAAAGGAAACATATTATGGCAAAAATCATCGGAATCGACCTCGGCACAACCAACAGCTGTGTCAGCGTCATGGAAGGTAACGAACCCGTAGTTATCGCTAACAGCGAGGGCAACCGCACCACCCCCAGCGTGGTGGGCTTCCTCGAGAATGGCGACCGCAAGGTGGGCGATCCCGCCAAGCGCCAGGCCATCACCAACCCCCACAACACCGTCTACTCCATCAAGCGCTTCATGGGCGAAGGCTTCGACCAGATGCAGAAGGAAATCGAGGCTGTGCCCTACAAGGTGGTGCGCGGCAACAACAACACCCCCTGCGTCGATATCAACGGCCGCAACTACACCCCGCAGGAAATCAGCGCCATCGTGCTGCAGAAGATGAAGAAGACCGCCGAAGACTACCTCGGCACCGAGGTGACGGAGGCCGTCATCACCGTCCCCGCCTACTTCAACGACAGCCAGCGTCAGGCCACCAAGGAGGCCGGCGAGATTGCAGGCCTCAAGGTGCGCCGTATCGTCAACGAGCCTACCGCTGCCGCCCTCGCCTACGGCCTCGACAAGAAGAACCAGGACATGAACGTGGCCGTGTTCGACCTCGGCGGCGGCACGTTCGATATCTCCATCCTCAACCTCGGCGACGGCGTCTTCGAGGTGAAGAGCACCAACGGCAATACGCACCTCGGCGGCGACGACTTCGACCGCAAGATTATCAACTGGATGGCCGACAGTTTCCAGAGCGACAAGGGCATCGACCTCCGCAAGGACCCCATGGCCATGCAGCGCCTGAAAGAGGCTGCCGAGAAGGCCAAGATCGAGCTCTCCAGCTCGATGGAGACCGAAATCAACCTGCCCTATATCACCGTGGCCGACGGCGTGCCGCAGCACCTGGTGATGAAGCTCACCCGCGCCAAGTTCGAGCAGCTCTGCGACGACCTGATCCGCGCCACCATCGAACCCTGCCGTCAGGCTATGCGCGACGCTGGCCTCAGCAACAGCGACATCAACGAGGTCATCCTCGTCGGCGGCTCCAGCCGTATCCCCGCTGTGCAGAAGAAGGTCGAAGAGTTCTTTGGAAGGGTGCCCAGCAAGGGCGTCAACCCCGACGAGGTGGTCGCCATCGGCGCCGCCATCCAGGGCGGTGTGCTCACCGGCGAGGTGAAGGACGTGCTGCTGCT
>ONBB01000014.1 GCA_900315935.1 uncultured Bacteroidales bacterium | reverse complement strand
GTGGCGCGGGCGCCACGTGGTGCGCGGCTACCGCAAGGAGATAAACTATCCGAATACGGAGAACCAACAGGCTGAAAGAGACTGGTTTGTGTCGATGGTACGCTTCGCGGCCACGGCGCGGCAGGCGCTGCTGTTGGGCTTGCGCGAGCGTGCCGCCCGCGACCAGATGACCGAGGGCAACGCTTTCGTCAAGATGAACAAGCACTGCTTCGGCCGCACACACGCCCCCGTCGCCGCCTGCGGCGGCGCCACCCCCTCTAACTTAGAGGGGGAGTTGAAATGTCTGCAACCGAACTCCTCCCCTAAGTTAGGGGAGGTGCCCGAAGGGCGGAGGAGTGTGTTGCAGGACGGAGGAGAGTATGGATCCAAGGCCACACGCCCCCGCCCTTCGGGCACCCCCTCTAGCTTAGAGGGGGAGTTGAAATGTAGGGACGCGGCGTGCCGCGTCCGCAAAGCGCCAGCCGGCATTCCGGACCGCAATGCGCCAGCCGGCATTCCCGCCCGCGGGACGATTGCGGACTTTTCCGACCGCAGTGCGATTGCGGACACTTCCGACCGCAGTGCGGTTGCGGACATTCCCGCCCACGGGGCGGCTGCGGACGCAGCGCGCTGCGTCCCTACAGAGTATGAGCGCATTCGCATATCCGAAGGCTCGGCTGCACCCGTGCGGTTTACGGCCGCTGAAATCAGCGACTGCGGGGTGCTACGCGTTGATTTCGAGAAGAATAGCGGCATGAGCCGCGCCAAGGGGAGCGACCGCGTGTATGTCTATGTATATAATAGTGATACGCGCGAAGGTCTCCTCTCCCACCCTGCCGAGCGGCGGCACGGCAAGTTGCAGCTGCAGCTGCCCGACGGCTGGAACCATCTAAATACCAAGATGTGGGGCTTCGTGGTGGACTCAGGGGGACACGCCAGCATGTCGACCTACATCAAGATATCAGACGCCACGGTATCAACCGATTGCACCAACGACAACCAGCCAGAAGAGATACATTCTACACCCTGCAATGAAGCACCGAAGGTCGAAAATGCTAGTTCAATCCGCTGTCAGCCACTTTTCGTGGGCGATGTAGGGATGGTCTACCGATAAGTTGAAGTCTTCTGCCACACGTTCAGCCAGGCGGGTGGCACCGACATGAGTGAGATGGACAGGGTCGTAGAAGAGGGAGTTGTTACGGAACTCGGCATCCCTGGAATAGTCGTGGTACTCCATAGGGTAGGCGGCCTGGACAGTCTGAACGACACGGCTCAGGTCATCGTAATTGGCCTCGGGCGTCCAGTCGACATATAGGTTGGTTTGCGGCGGGGTGATGGCGATGAAGCGGACACCGTTCTCGCTGCAGATGCGCGCCAGGCGGGTGAGGTAGATGATGAATCCTTCCACTGCGCTTTTATGGTTTAGGGTAGGCCGGTCGTAACCTGCGACTATCTCGCCCTTCCATACGCCGGAGAGGGCTTGGTAGCCAAGGGAGTCGCAGCGGATGTCGGGAAGGTAGTTCTTGAGACAGAAACGCCCAGAGAGGAGTTGGGAGTGGCAAAGGATATTCTGCGGGAATGTGCGACAAGGGATATGCCACGACTTGGCGTATTCCACGCCGGAGTTGAGGTCGCTGCCGCCGACCGAGAGTCCGCCAACAGCAATCGGGTAGATGACGGTGCGCAGGTTGGGCATCCGGGGGATGTAGCGCCGGGCAATTTCAACGTCGTAATAAATCTGCCGTCCCATCTGCGATACATTGAATGAACTGTCGCCGAGGACATGGTTGTTGAACGAGAGCTCGAAAAAGCTGTTGCCGAGCAGCAGGGTGGAGATGGAGCCGAGGTTGGCCTCCAGGTGCTGGCGCTTCCAGAGGAAGTTGTTCTGCGCCCTGTAGGCAAGCAACTCGACGGGCAGAACAAAGAAGAGCACACCCACGACGAAGACAACGGCCACATCGCGAAGGAAGTGGTGAGGACCACCTGCGGAATACTTCATTGCCGGTGGGGTTACTTCCAGGCGATGTCCTCGGGGTTCATGCGCTCGTTGCTTTCGACACAGGTGCGGCGCGTGTTGGTGAGGGCTCCGCAGGGGGTGTCGGTGTTGGTGTATGCCTCCTGCTCGTGGACGCCGGCGGAGGTGGCCTCATAGCAGTAGCAGAGCTTGCTGTCGCACGAGGCGAGGGCGAAGGCGGCCAGCACCAGACTGGCGGCGGTCAGCATTTTTGCGGTCTTTTTCATATCGTTAGCATTTATTTAATGATTATCTCGTCGGCGAAGAGCCATGCCTGCTGTCCGGCACTGACGTGCCAGTCGGGCAGGGCGCCGAAGTTGGTGGCGGTGATTTTGACGTACTTGGCGCGCGTGGCACCGTCGGCACAGAAGGTGTGCGTTACGGACTCCTCCTGGCGGTAGTGCTCGGTGGGGAACTGGGTGGTACTCACCTCGCCGAAGGTTTTCCACGTCTTGCCGTCGAGGCTGGTCTCCATCTTGACATTGATGGGAAAAAAAATCCATGAGCGCATGTTTTCCAGGCAGTTGAGGGCCACGTGGCGGACGGTCTGCTCCTGGTCGAGCTCGACCACGGCCACCATGTCCTCCTGCCAGCCCTGCCAGCCGCCGATGCGGTAGTTGGTGGAGGCGAAGATGTTGTCCACCATGCCCTCGGGGCCGTTCTCGGTGTACTGCGGTGCGGGCTGGGTGAGGTAGGTAACGTGCTTGTCGGTGGAGGTGCGCACCTCAGTGTGGCGCACAATTTGCGAGGGCAGCCGTCCCTCCCACCGGGCGGAGGTGTCGCTGACGTGGTCGCGGGTGCTCTGCATGCGCCAGTCGGGGAAGGCGGGGCAGGGCGTGATGCGGTACTCGCCGGGGCAGCAGAGAGGCTCGCCCTGCGGGTCGGAGGCCAGGGCCCAGTCGAGGTCGTTCTTGAAGATGGGCTCGGTGCGCAGCCAGATGCCGCTGCCGGGGCAGACCTCATACATGCCGAGGGCACAGAGGACATACCAGGCACTCATCTGACCGCAGTCCTCGTTGCCGCAGAGGCCGTCGGGGGCGCTGGTGTAGAGTTCGTTAAGTATCTTGTGCACATAACGCTCGGTCTTCTCGGGCTGGCCGAGGAGGGAGTAGAGCCATGCGGCATGGTGCGAGGGCTCGTTGCCGTGGGCGTACATGCCGATGAGGCCGGTTACGTCGGCCTGGTCGCGGCCGGAGAGGCTGTTGCGCCCCTCGAAGAGGCTATCGAGGAAGGCTTCGGCACGGTCGGCACCGCCGAGGCGTTCCACCCAGGCGTCGATGTCGTGCGGCACATAGGTGCTGTACTGCCACGAGTTGGCCTCGGTGTAGTGGTTGTTGACCTCGGTGGGGTCGAAGGGTGTGAGGAAGGCACCGTTGCGGCGCGGGTGCATGAAGCCGTTGGTGTCCATCACGTTCTGCCACGACTGGCTGCGAATCCAGTACTCGCGCTCGCGGGCGGTGTCGCCGGCGATGCGGGCCATCTGGGCGATGCACCAGTCGTCGTAGGCGTATTCGAGGGTCTTGCTGACGCTCTCATTGTCCACCTCGGAGGAGAGGTAGCCCTGCTTGGCATAGGCGCGGTGCTCGGGGGTGCGGTTGCTGGTGGCCACCATGGCCTCCAGTATCTGCTTGGGCGTGTAGCCGGCCAGGGTGCCGTCCTCGCTGGCCAGGTATTTGTAAGCCTCGAGCATCATGGGCACGGCGTGGTAGCCTATCATGCAGTGGGTCTCGTGGCTGGCCAGCTCCCACATGGGCAGCTCGCCGCCCTGCTCGAAGTTCTTCATGGCGGTGTAGACGAAGTCGACGGTGCGCTCGGGCTCAATCTGGGTGAGCAGGGGGTGCAGGGCGCGGTAGGTGTCCCAGAGGGAGAAGACGGTGTAGACCTCGCGGCCGGGGTCAACGGTATGTATCTCGTTGTCGGTACCGCGGTAGCGGCCGTCGGCATCGCTCCAGAGATAGGGCGATGTCATGCAGTGGTAGAGGGCTGTGTAGAAGCAGCGCTTCTGCTCGTCGGTGCCGCCTTCCACTTTCAGCTTACCGAGGGCAGCTTCCCAGGTGCTGTCGGCACCCTGGCGGGCAGCGTCAAAGTCCTTATACTCGGCAGCATTGAGGTTATTGATGGCGCCTTGGATATCCACACCGCTGATGGCCACCTGCAACTCAAGAGTCTTTACTCCTTCCGGCAGATAAACAATAGCATAGGTATGCTTATCATTGAAATGAATATTGGACAAATCGACATCACTGCAGATGGCGAAAAACAGGTGCTGGTCGGGGTTCCATGCCGAACTATGGCGATGACCAACAATTATTCCATCTTTTATGTCATAATTAATACTACCGTCAAGCAACACATCTCGGTGTTGAAGATCTATAACGAAAACATTGTTCTTATCTCCATCGTAAGTGTAACGATGATAGGCCACCCGACGGTCTGCTGTAAGTTCAACCAGAGTATTCGTCTTATCTAACAGGACCTTATAGTATCCTGCCCTTGCCTCCTCGTTCTCATGGCTAAAGTGGCTTTTATAGTCCTCCCTGCCATTCAAATCGCACGGAAGTCCATTGCAAATATTTTCCGGGTCACTTATCCGCGACGGCATCAGCAGCACATCGCCGTAGTCCTCGCAGCCGGTGCCACTGAGGTGGGTGTGGGAGAAGCCATAGATGGTGTCGTCGCTGTAGTGGTAGCCGCTGCATCCGTCCCACCCCTCGAGGCGGGTGTCGGGCGAGGGCTGAATCTGGCCGAAGGGGACGATGGCGCCGGGGAAGGTGTGGCCGTGGCCGTCGGTGCCGACCAGGGGGTTGACATAAGTGGTCAGCGACCCTTCCGAGCAGGAAACCGCAAGGAGTGCGACCAGTAGGGACATGGCGTGCCATGTCCGCAAGTGATAGGTTGGTGTGGTGTGGTATTTCATATCGTTCTGCTGCGGACGCGGCGCGCCGCGTCCCTACAATTATTTCATTTTCAATAATGCTGCGGCGCCGAGGATGGCCACCTCGTTGGCCTTGAGCTCGGACATGCGAATCTGGCAGGTGCCGGCGAAGATGTTGAGCAGGTACTTCTCGAAGGCGGCACGCAGGGGCTTCAGCAGGGGCTCGCCCACCTGGGCGGGGCCGCCCATGAGGAAGAGCGCCTCGGGAGCCGAGAAGGTAACAGCGTTGGCCATGGCCAGACCCAGCTGGTCGCCTACGGTCTCCCAAGTCTTGAGGGCCACGGGGTCGCCCTGGTGGGCCAGCTCGCCAATCATCTTGCTGGTAACGTCGGCACTCACAGGAATGCCCTTCAACTCGCAGTAGGTTTGCACGATACCGCGGGCGGAAGTGTAAGTCTCAAGGCAGCCTTCGCGGCCGCAGGAGCAGGGACGTCCGTGCTGATAGAGGATGGCGTGGCCGAGCTCGCCGGCAGCACCGGTGGAGCCGTGGACCAAACGGCCGTCGACCACAACACCGCTGCCCACGCCGGTGCCGAGGGTGAACATGATGAAATGCTTCATGCCCTTGGCGCCGCCGTAGACATACTCGCCGTAAGCGGCGGCGTTGGCATCGTTGGAGAGGACGACGGGCACATCGCGGTACTTGTGGATTTCCTTGCCGAAGTCGAGCACGCCCTTCATGGTGAGGTTGGGGGCGTTGTCGACGCAGCCGGTGTAGAAGTTGCCGTTGGGGGCGCCGACGCCAATGCCCTCGAGGGTGAGGGGCTCGCCGTCGATGGCCTGCTGGTCGGCCAGCATGGCATCCACCTCGCGCATGAAGTCGCGAATGTAGAGGCTGAAATCCGTATAGGCATTGGTCGGCAGGTTGCGACGCTGAACGATGTTGCCGTTGGCGGAGACCAGACCGAGGTCTGTGTTGGTGCCGCCCATGTCTACTCCAATAGAATATTTCATAATGTGTGCATGTATTTTAAAATGCAAAAATACAAAATTTTTGCCACCTGGAAGATTTTTTTTCATTTTTTGTGCCGAGTAAGCTGCGGATCAGCCACACTAGAACCTCTCAAGCAGGGCATCCCTGAATGTCGCGTTGTAAGCCGAAGTGAGCCTGTGGTTGCGTTTGCGTACATAATGCTGTGCGCTGCGCATGGCGCCTGGAAAAGTGGCACTGAGCAGGCCGGCGCCGCCCACATAGGCCGTCAGGTAGCAACGCTCGAACACTTGCCACACCCCGAAGCCGAGCAACGCGGCATTGAGCAGGAATGCGGCGGTGCCCACACCGTACTCGCCGGCATAGTAGTGGCCCAGCCCCGGAACAAAGGAGAGCCAACGGGCTATATTCTCGGACTTCAGTTTGGGAGTGAGGAGGAAAAGCGAGTCGAGCATAGGCGCTATGTCGTCGCCCGTAGAGGCACGATATGTATCCGCCAAAAGAGTGGCCACGGCACGGGCGGAGTCATACAACTGCAATGCATTGAGGGTCAGCACCTGCAACAAAAGAACATCCTCACCGACCCTCTCGCTGAGCATGCGTGCATAGTCGAGGCTGGTGGCCGCCGCACTGAAGTTGCCGGCCAGGTAATGGCAGAGCCCCTGCTGGCAGTAGTCGGCAGGATGCTGGGCATAGCGGCCGATGGTCTGTGCGGCCTGGGCATAGCGGCCGGCGGCCTTCTGACAATGGGCTTTGCGCTCCAGGGCCAGGCGCACATCGGCCATCGTGCCGGGACGGAATAGGCAGCGCTCGTACTCCACGGCCGCCAGGTCGTAGCATCCGGCGGCCCGCAGACTGTCGGCCACAGCCATCGGCTGACCGCTAGCGGCGATAGCTATTGCGCAGAGGAATATGTATATCGTACAGTATCTGAACATCGTGTTGCTGATTGAAATCGTCGTTGGCCACCTTGACGGAGATGGCCGAGCCGTAGATATTGCCCGCATAGAAAACAGCGGAAAGCAGGCCGCTGACGATGGTCTTCCAATTGGCCGGCCCCTCGCGGAGCCAGTTCTCGGCCGTAACGCCGATGAGCGAGCCGGTGAGCAGAAAGGCGGCCGCACCTTCGCCATAGCTGCCGGCATAGACCTTGCCCAAGCCAGGCAGCACGGCCGAGAGGGCACCTGCCAGCAGGGGCGACTTGTTTTTATGGCCAGCAATGGACTGGCGCAAGGCATGCAGCGACTGCGCCTCGGAGGCCAGGCGGTAATCGGAGGTATCGACAAGACCGAAAGCACGGTCGAATGCCGGAAGGTCGCGCCGCAAGAGAGACACGCCGGCCTGTTCGAAACGCTTGAGGTTGAGTGTAGAGCCATCAGTTGCGTCAATGAGGGAAAGCGTGGCAGCCGAGGAATCGAACCTTTGGAGGTGGGCCTGCGAGAGTGCAGCGAAGAAGAGGGCCTCGGTGCGCAGGGCAGAGCGCTCCCCCACCCTGCCGAAGGTGGCGGCGGCGGAGTCAAGCAAACGGGCGCTGTAGTAGGCGTACCCTTTGGCAAAGCTGGCGCTGTCCGAGTCCGAAGGCCAATGGCGCGCCAACGTAACGGCGTCATCCTTCAACCCCTGGCCTACGAGGTAGAAAACGAAAGCAAAGTTCTCACTGTCATCGACATGGCGCTGTGCGTGCAGCAGCGGAGACAGGGAGAGCAGGATGCAAAGGGAGAGGAATGGTTTCATAGTTTGTAGCGATGCACCGATTCGCGGATATGGCCTTTGCCCTCGGCGGCCAGGCGGTGGTAGCGGATGTCGGTGAGCGAGATACGGTTGCAGCGCATCAAACGGTCGGCCGTGCAGACGGTGCCGCCGAGGAGACCGTACTCGTGCAGCAGGGCCTTGCTGTAGCCCGAGCAGGTGGGCGAGAAGGCACACTGCCGCATGATGACCGGCGAGACGAAGCGCTGATAGAGGTACATGGCCGACGAGAGGGCATGGTAGGCTGGATTGAGGGTGCGGCGGCCAGGGGTGAATCCATAGCGCACTTGGCGGTCGGCATAAGCTGAATCGGATACCGCGGCACGGCGCAGCAATGCCATGTCATCGGCCGACGGCAGGGCTGCCTGCCCCCGCAAAAGATATGAGGCGAGCAACAGAAAACAAAGTATGACGAAGCGGCGAGACATACGGCGATATTACTTCCTAGGCTGCTGGGGCGATACGCGACGCGCCGTGGCGGGCACCTTGTAGTCGAAGAGAGCCTCGGAACCGAAGCCGCTGGTGCGTATGTTGCGGTACTCCTCCTTCTTGATGACCGAGTCGCCCTTGGTGTCGTAGGATATCTGGGTAACCGAGGTGGGGAAACTGAAGGAGGGGAGCGCAGTGTAGCGGCTGTAATACACCTTGCGCAACAGGCGGTCGGAGAGGTCGTAGAAGGCGGAATAGATAGGCTTGCCGTCGCGACATACCACCACCACGCGGCCTATGTTACGGTCGTCGATGGCAGAGGGTCGATAGGTCTTGACGACATCATTGCCGTCGCGACGCACATCCTTGAGGGTGAATCCATGGCGCGTGAGACCGAGGTCAGCGTAGTCGGGACGCATGAAAAGTGCGAAGGTCTCGGACTGCGACGAGAACTCGGCATCGGTCATCTGCATCACCTCGCCGGCCTGGGGTTGGTAGACCTGCATCTCGCCGAGCGTATTGGTGAGCATATAGTACTCCTGCGGGTGGGTATAGTGCACCACAAGGTTACCGCCGGCGGTGTAGAAAAGCTGCTTCTCCACACGCATGCTCTTGCCCTGGTAGACCTGACGGACGGTTACGTCGGCAGCCATCCGCTGCTGCGCCTGCCCCAGCATGGGGAACAAGCATAACAAAGAGAATGGGAGCAACCCACGGAGGGTTGTTCCCATTCTGAGAATTAGCGCCCGATTAGAGCCACATGAAGAAGCTGTCATTGTTGCAGTAGGATCTGATGTCATCCTGGATGGCACCTACAAGGAGGACAACCCAGTCGACAAGAGGAACGATACCGAAGATACCGCCGCAAGTGAAGGTGTAGATAGCCCACATGGAGCCTTTGGTACCCATGTAGTGGCGGTGAATACCGAATCCACCCAGGAACCAGCAGATGGCGAAAGCGGCCCAAGGGTTGACCGAGGCGTTGGTGAGGGTGGGCATGGCCATGCCGTTCTCGGTGGTGGGCATGGGGGCCAGGTTGAAGACACCGGCGTCGGCGACGCTGACCTCGGCGGCCTCGGCGAAGACCTGCTCGATGGCATTGTCGTCAATCACGTAGTTATCATTCTCAGCAAAGGCGCTGAAAGAGACTGCGAACATGGCAGCCAAAACAAATACTAAACGTTTCATAATACTATGTTTTAGAAATTATACAATCTTGTTTAGAAGCGGTAGCGGATACCGAGGGCGATATCACCCCACTGGAAACGGTCGTCCATGTCGGGGAGCACCCAGAACTGGGGACGGATGTCGAGGGTCAGCTGGAAGGGGATGGCATCGAAGTTATACTCCAAGCCAACCTGACCGGCGATAGCGAGGGCGAAGTCAGCACCATCAGCGTGCTTCCAAGTCCACATAGCGAGACGGGCACCTGCGCCAGCGAACCAGCCAAAGCCGCTGCCAAGTTCACCTTTCCACTGGTAGATACCGGTGAGGCTAATCATGGAATAGCCATCGTCGCCTTTCCAACCGAGGTCGGTCTCAACGCGGTTGCCGCCCATACCCCACATGGCGGAGAGTTCGGCGCCATAGCCCTGGCCGCCGCCAATGCGGACACCGAGGTCCTGAATCTGTGCTGTGGCCATGCTGCTCATAGCGAAGAGAGCCACGATTGCGAGTACGATTTTCTTCATTTTGTGTTTGATTTTAAATAGGTTAATAATAATGATTGTCAATGTTTCTATGTTGCAAATATACAACTTTTTTGCCAACGGGCAAATTTTTTTTATTTTTTTTTGTTAAAATCACAGTTTGGGGAAGTCGAGCACCTCCAGTTCGCAGGGCTGAGGATTCAGTGCGAAACGGACGAGGGTGCATGCCTTGTGGAAGCCCTGACGGCCGGCAGCGCCGGGGTTGATGTGCAGGAAATTGTAGTCCTTGTCGTACATCACCTTCAAAATATGGCTGTGGCCGCAGACGAACAGGTCGGGCTTGGCCAGCTCAAGGGTGCGGCGCAGCTCGTATGGGTAGTGGCCCGGATAGCCGCCGATGTGGGTAAGGAGCACCCGCTGCCCTTCCACTTCGAAGAAACTGCGCTCCTCCAACTCGAAGTGCAGGCTGAAACTGTCGCAGTTGCCCCAAACGGCACGCACGGGCTTGAACCGGCGTAGCTCGTCGAGCACACCGGGGCCTATGTCGCCGGCATGCCACAACTCATCGCACTCCTTGAAGAAGGAGTAGACCTGCGGCGGCACCACACCGTGCGTATCACTCAAAACCCCAACCCTTCTCATTCGTTGGCCTTGATTTCCGCCAGGTTCTCGGCAATCATTTCCTTGAGGTAGTTGATGATATGGATGTCGTTGAGCGACATGCCATCCAACGCCTCCTTGAGCTCGTCGGTGTCGAGCACATACTCATCCACATCGGTGCGGTAGGTAATCACAAAGTGGATATCTTCATGGGCGGAGAGCAGCAGAACCAATGTCCCGGGGAGGTCGCCCATCGGCGGGCGGTCCCAGTGGTCATGCTGGAACCAGAATTCGAGGCGTGTGCCCTTGCCCACCTCGCTCTCCAGGCGCATGCCGCCACCACAGTTCTCCGTGTTCATCTTGATAAGCGGCAGGCCGAGACCCACCTTGCGGGTGGTGCGGCTGGTGGTGTAGGGGTCGGTAACGCGGGCTAGGAATTCGGGGCTCATGCCACGGCCGTTGTCTTCGATGGTGAAATGGAAGTCGTTGTCCTTGAGGCTGTCCACGATGGAGAGGCGCACCTCCGACGAGTCGGCGGCGGTGGAGTTCTCCATTAGGTCGTAGACATGCATGGCGAGTTCTTTCATAATCTGTCGGTCTGTTTTCGGGGTGCAAAAATACACATAAATTTTCAATCGTAGATAATATTTTTAATCCCAGGGCGTTATTGGGGCGTATACATATTTATAATATATACCGCCATGAACCTACGCCAACTGATAGTGGCCATGACTGCGACGCTGCTCCTCGCCTCGTGCAACAATGAGGACTTCGTCGCCCCATCATTCCTCAACATCGATGCCATCCGTTTGGTGCCCACCCCCGGGGTTCCCTATACTGCTGCCGAAGGGTTCTGCAGCGCCGACATCGTTTCGTGCTACGTCGAGGCGCTCTACAAGGGCGGCACAAAGGTGGAAATGCTGGGTCTGTACCAGCTCCCATTCACCGCGCCGGTGCTCTACAACGGCGAAGTGGAATACCTGGTGGTCAGTCCTGCAGTGAAAATCAGCGGTATTTCCGGCCTGCAAAGTTATTACCCCTTCTACACCCGCGACACCCTGCGCGGCCTCACCCTCACCACGGGCGACACCCTGCGGCTCGACACGCTCAGCGTCATGCACCGCGTGGCCCGCAAAGGCATCCTGCTGTTCGAGCCTTTCGAGTACTCGCCCGAGACGGCTACGGAGGGGAGCCTCAGCGTCGACTCCATCCAATGGCACCGCGACGCACCCGCCGAGGCATGCTCGGGACGCGGCTACGCGTCGGTACATGTGCCCGACACCCTCATAACCGTCCCGTTCTCAATCAAACGCGACTTCGTCGTCAACGACCCCACCGCCATCATTTACCTCGAACTCGACAGCCGTTCCGACATCCCCTTCGAGGTCTACATGCACGCCCGTTCCTCGTCGGGCGGCGCCATCGAGCGTCAGCGCGTCATGGTAGTCAACCCCAGCAGCGAATGGCGCCACATATACATCAACCTGGGTCGCACCTGGGCTGCCTTCAACTATTACCCCACCTTCCGCGTTTCGTTCTCCGCCCTCAACGTGGAAGGGAAAGAAGGCGACCTGCGCCTCGACAACCTCAAACTCGTTACCACCAGCGCCCTCCTCTAAATGAATCGCCTCCAAACGCTTAAATACATCCTTTGCGACCTCGTTGCAGCCATGCTTTCGTGGGCCGCACTCTTTGCCTTCCGCAAGGCCAGCCTCGAGCACATGCCCCTAGACAGCAGCATACTGGCAGACCGCAACCTGTGGCTCGGCCTGATTGTCGTGCCGCTGGGATGGCTGGTCCTGTACACCCTCCAGGGCACCTACCGCAATGTGCTGCGCAAGGCCCGCGTCAAAGAGCTGCTCGACACCCTGCTGGCCACCCTCATCGGCGTGGTGGCCATATTCTTTTTGCTGCTGGTCGACGACCAGGTATCCACCTACGCCGGCCACTACCGCGCCTTCCTCTTCCTGCTGGGCACCCATTTCGTGTTGACCTACGTGCCCCGCATGCATATCACCTCGCAGACAGCGCACCGCGTCCACACGCGCCGCCTCGGCTTCCCCACCCTTATGATTGGCAGCAAGAAGAAAGCATTCCAAACCTACCTCGACCTGGAGAACCAGGAGACCTACAGCGGCAACCAGTTCGTGGGCTTCGTAACCGTCAACGGCGCCGTCGAACCCCAGCTGCAATCGGTGATGCCGCACCTGGGCAGTATCGGCGACCTGCGCCCACTGATTGACCAACACAACGTGGAAGAGGTCATCATCGCCGTCGAAGACTACGAGCAGGAGAAGATAGCCGAGATACTGCGCGCCCTCAACACCTGCGGCGACCTCATCATCAAAATCACCCCCGACGCACGCGACCTCATCATAGGCTCCGTCAAGCAGGAGAGCATATTCCACTCCCCCTTTATCGTCATCAACAACCGCCTGATGGCCGAGTGGCAGTACTCCGTCAAGCGTATCGCCGACATCGCCATCTCGCTGGTGGCCATGGTGCTGCTCTCGCCTGTGTACCTGATCACCGCCCTTGCCGTCAAATTCACCTCGCCCGGACCCATATTCTACGCCCAGGAGCGCATAGGCTACCACGGCCGCCCCTTCCGCATGCACAAATTCCGCTCCATGTACGTCGACGCCGAACAGAGCGGCCCCGCCCTCAGCAAAGACAACGACCCCCGCATCACCCCCTTTGGCCGCTTCATGCGCAAGGTGCGCCTCGACGAAATACCGCAGTTCTGGAACGTGCTGCGCGGCACCATGACCATCGTCGGACCGCGACCCGAACGGCAATTCTACATCGACCAAATCGTAAAACGCGCGCCCGAGTACCTGCTCTTGCAGCGCGTCAAACCCGGCATCACCAGCTGGGGGCAGGTAAAATACGGCTACGCCTCCAACGTCGACGAGATGATAGAGCGCCTGCGCTACGACCTGCTCTACCTGGACAATATGTCCATCACCACCGACCTGAAAATCATGGTCTACACCGTGAAAATCATCGTCCAGGGACGCGGCAAATAACCTTCCCCACCCTCCACGGGTTCTCTAGGGGAACGGTAGGGACTCTCTAGGGGAATACAAAGGCACTGGAAGCTTATGGAAGTTTATGGTACATTAATGCATCCTACATATATCTAAAACGCTCGTTTCCAATAATTTACAAACCAGCACACCATCATCCCCCTATCGGCGGGTGAGATTTGTCCATTTTCACGGGCCGAGAAAACATAAAAAAAACTGAAAAATTGAAAAATAATTCACAAACTAACCAAATTAGTTGTATCTTTGCAAAACCAATCCAAGTGAGTCGGATTGGCGAAAATATTGTAAATTAATCAATTTAGTTGCTATGAAAAACAAATATCGCGACCTGATCGACCAGACATTCGACTTCCCGCAGGACGAATTCCGCACGGAGGACGGCGAACTGTACTACCACGACATTCCGCTGATGGAGGTCATCAAACAGTACGGCACGCCGTTGAAAATCACCTACCTGCCGAAGATTTCGTCGCAGATACAGCGCGCCAAGCGCCTGTTCAACGTAGCCATCGCCAAGACCGACTACCAGGGCTCGTACAACTATTGCTACTGCACCAAGTCGTCGCACTTTGAATTCGTGCTGCGCGAGGCGCTCAAGAACGACATCAACCTCGAGACATCCTCCGCATTCGACATCAACCTCATCCAGGAACTGCACAGCCAGGGCCTCATCGAGAAAGACAAAGTCATCGTCTGCAACGGGTTCAAGAAAGACATATATATTGAGAATATCATCAATATCTTCAACGACGGATTCCGTAACGTGATACCCGTTTTGGACAACAAGAACGAATACTACACGCTGGACCGCATGCTCCAAAGTGCCGACGAGCCGATGCAACTGGGCATCCGGATTGCCTCGGAGGAGGAGCCTAAATTCGACTTCTACACCTCGCGCCTGGGCATCCGGTACAACGACATCGTGTCATTCTTCGAGGAACAAATCAAGCCGAATCCGAAGTTCCACTTCAAGATGCTGCACTTCTTCATCAACACCGGCATCCGCGACACAGCCTACTACTGGAACGAGCTGGCCAAATGCGTGAACGTCTATTGCGACCTCAAGCGCGTATGCCCCGAACTCGATTCGCTGAACATCGGCGGCGGTTTCCCCAGCAAAGTGAGCCTGGCAGCCAACTTCGACTACGAGTACATGGCCGAGGAGATACTGGCCCAAATCAAGAACATCTGCACGCAGCGCGGCGTGGAGGAACCGAACATCTTCACCGAGTTCGGCAGTTTCACCGTGGGCGAGAGCGGCGCCACGCTCTACAGCATCCTAGACCAGAAGCAGCAGAACGACCGCGAGCTGTGGTACATGATTGACTCCAGTTTCATCACCACCCTGCCCGACACCTGGGGCATCAACCAGCGCTTCATCATGCTGCCGGTGAACCACTGGGACTGTGAGTACCAGCGCGTGTTCCTGGGCGGCTTGACCTGCGACAGCGAGGACTTCTACAACGCCGACAGCCACGCCAACGCCATCTTCCTGCCCAAGCTGCAGAAGGACGAGCCGCTGTACATCGGCTTCTTCCACACCGGCGCCTACCAGGAGAGCATCGGCGGCTACGGCGGCATACAGCACTGCCTGATACCCGCGCCGAAGCACGTCATCATAGACAAAGACGAAAATGGCGAATACACTACCAAGTTATTCGCCAAAGAGCAGAGCTACAAGTCGATGCTGAAGATACTGGGCTACTAGCCCTACATCAGCTTGTGGAGCTCAATCTCGTAAATCATCGGGGTGAAGCCGGGCACGCTGCCGCTGCCACGCTCGCCGAAGGCAAGCTGGTAGGGGAAGTAGAAGCGGTAGAGGCTGCCGGCATTCATCAGCTGGAAGCCCTCAACCAGACCCGGGAACATGGGGTTGCCCACCACGTGGATGATTGAGTCGCGCTGGCCGTAGGACTGGTCGAAGGGTTCGCCGGTGAGCAGGAGTTTGCTGCGATAATCGAAGCAGATGCGCTGGGCCACCGTGGCCTTGGGGCCGCGCCCTTCGCGCAACACCTCATAGTAGAAGCCCGCAGGGTGGGCTTTCACGTTGCCGTTGGTGCGCTTGAGGTTCTCGAAGTATTCATTCTGGAGGGCATCCACATTGGACGACTGCTGCTGTGCCTGGCGCATCTGGACGCTATTCTGCAAGAAGGAGAGGTAGCCCAAGGCTTCGCCGATTTCATGGTCGGACATGGGTTGCGGCTTGGCATCGAGGGTGTGGCAGATGGCCTTGACCACGACAGCGCGGTCGAGGGTGTCGAAGGCGCCCTGCTGGAGTATGCTGGCGAAGTTGACGCCGTAGGCCCAGGAGAGGGAGTCAATCATATTATCCAACCGGGGTTCGCCAGTGGTGTCCCATTTCTGCTGCTTGCCGCCGCAAGCCGCCAGCAGGAGGCCGGCGGCAAGCAGGGCCGTGATTGTATTTGTCTTCATAATGGCTATTTAACAATTTGGAGTTTGCTTACGGAGACGCCCGAGGCGGTGTGCATACGCACCAGATAGAGGCCAGAGGGGATGGCGTGGAGGTTCAAGGTGCAGGTACCGCTGCAGGGCTGGTCGATGAGGGTGCGGCCCATGAGGTCGAGAAGCTGCACGCGGTTGAGGCCGTCAGCCTGCACCTCGCAGCGGTCGGTGGCCGGGTTGGGAGCCAGGCGGACGCCCTGCATATCGACCGAGCCGATGCCGACGCTGGCGCTGCTGAAAGGCATGCTGAAGGGCTTGCGGTTCTGGGCGGTGATGCTGATAGTGGCGTTGGCGAGGTCGCGACCGGCGGGCAGTTCCATGGTGGCTCGGCCAACGGGGCCGGCGAAAGCGGCGGCCACAAGGGTGAGGTCCTGGTCGACCACGGCCACATAGGCGTAGGGGTCGGTCTCAACGGTGAGGACGCTGTCGGAGACCGTGGCCGTAGCCGTGAGCTGCGAGGCGATGCCGAGCCAGGGCATGAGCGAGGGGTCGCCCATGAGTTCGTAGATTTCCCAATAGTATTCAATCATATCGCGCTCCAAGGTGTTGGTGCTATGGCTGTTGACAGCCATGAGACCCGAGTGCACAATGGCGCCGGCGGTGATGGCGTGGCTGGAGAAGGACTCGCCGTGGCTGTGGAAGAGGCGGTCGTAGGAGCCCAGGTTGGCCGCGTCGTAGGAGGCATTCATCGTGTTGCTGATATTGTTGCGCACACCGACCGAGAAGTAGAAGTCCTGATCCCAGAAGGTGGAGTTGGTGCCGCCGATATAGCCGATGGCGCCGGCATTGCCGCCCTTGCGAAGGAGTGTTTCGCCAAAGCAGGCATTGGTGTTGAAGTGGTTGGAGAGACAGCAGTTGCCAATCATGAAGGAGGGCTTGCCGTTGTTGGTCATCTGGTTCACCTCATTGTTGTAGAACTGGGGGGAGCCCCAACCACGCTCGAAGCCGTGGGCACTGTAGTTGATCCAGCCGATGCCCTCGTCATAGAGAGCGCGGAGGATGGCACTGGTGCCACCATCCTGCGAGCTGCCGGTAACGGTAACGCCGGCAGGGGCGAAGGCGGTGTTGTTCTTGTAATAGGTAACATCGGAGTAGCCGTTGGCGGCATTGATGTAGTAGCGGGCGACATAGTCCATGGTGGGGTCGGCGCAACGCCATGCATTGTCATTGCGGTCGGTGTTACGGCCATTGTCGACACCGGCAATGAGGACAGCGCGGGCGAGATAGCTGTCGTCGGCAAACTCATATTTCTCGTATAGGAGGGTCTTGTTGATGATGTTGTTGAGCTGGTTGGTGTCGGTAACAGAGAAACGGCCGAGGTAGCAGTCGCGGATGTTGTCGTCAGTCCAGGTGGTATAGTAGTGGTCGGAAACATGGTCATTGAGGCCGGACCAACCGTAAGCTATCTGGTTTTCGTAGGAGAGCTGGCAATCGAAAGCGGGCAACTGGGCGTGGTCGCCGATAAGGATGAGATAGGTGGGGGCGGGGTTTTCCGCGGTGGCCTCGATGTTGTACTGCTTGATGGCGGTTGCGATGGCGGAGGTGGTGTTGGAGGAGAGGTCGGACGTGTAAAGCACGTCGACAAGCATACCCTGGCTGCGCTTCCACTCGACAAAGCGATGCAGGGAGTGGCTCTGGCGAATGCCGTTGATATCGCCGGCCACGATGAGCATGCGGAGCGGGGCCTTCATGACGGTGGCCTTGGCGAAGGGTGCGTTGAGGGTGGCGGTGGAGACGAAGGCGGGCGTGTGGTGGAGGGCATAGTGGTCGAGGGTGCGCTGGACATCGGGGGCGATGTAGCTAACCGTGATGTCGGCACTGCGGCAGACGATGACCTGACCGCTGACGGGATTGACCGTTACGGGCGCGAAGGAGAGGCGTGCAAGGTTGCGGTCGCGCTCGATGCCGAGGGGCTGGACCGTGGCCAGCGGCATACCGTAGGGGGCGTCGGTGGCATAACGCCCGCGGTCGAAGGCGGTGCGATGCACGCTGTCGCTCTTGCTACGGGCGGGCTGCATGGGGTAGAACTGGAAGTTGGCTTCGCTGAGCTGGAAGGTGTCGTAGACGGCATTCGCCACCGACACCTCGATGCCGGAGCAGAAGGGGGTGGCGATGTAGCGGCTCATGACGGGCAGTGCCGGTGCGCCCACCTCGCCGCCGAGGGTGTACCCATCGAGGTTGAGGGCGGCGTACTTCTGGCCGTCGAGGGACATGCTGGTAAAATGAACCGAGGGCGTCTCGTAGCGCACCTGTAGGCGCTGGAGGTTGTCCTCAAGGATTTGCTGTGCGCTGGCTGCCAGGGTGGCGGAGGCCAAGAATAGGGCGCAGAGGGCTTTTTTTGTCATTTTTATGTTAAATTATGTTTATTTTCTATGATATTTGTCAGGGTTCTCTAGGGGAATGGTAGGGGAACGGTAGGGGAATACTTCGACCGTGGTAGCTTATGGAAGGATATGGTACATTTATGTTATTTTAGGTTAAAAATAGATTCTATTTCGATTTTTGGGGCGGTGATGGTAACGAGCTCGTCGCGCACAGGATGCTGGAAGGTGATCTGCCTGGCGTGCAGCGAGATGGAGCCGTCGGGGTTGGAGCGCGGTGCGCCGTACTTGAGGTCGCCCTTGATGGGGCACCCGATGTTGGCCAGCTGGCAGCGTATCTGGTGGTGCCGGCCGGTGTGGAGGTTGATGTCGAGCAGGTGGTAGCCGCCTTCGGAGACAGCGATTTCGCGGTAGGTGAGGCGTGCCAGCTTGGCGCCGGGCTGCCCGTTGGAGACACAGTATGACTTGTTGAGCTGCTCGCGCTTGACGAGCCAGTTCTCGAGCACGCCCTCGCGCCGGGGCGGAGCATTGCGGACCACGGCCCAGTAATGCTTCTCGAAGTCGCGCGTGCGCACCTTGTCGACCATGCGGCTCAACGCCTTGGAGGTCTTGGCCAGCAGCACCACGCCGGAGACGGGGCGGTCGATGCGGTGGATGAGGCCGCAGTAGACCTGCCCGGGCTTGTGGTCGCGCTCCTTGATAAAGGCTTTCACCAGGTCGGTCAGCGCCGCGTCGCCCGTCTTGTCCCCCTGGCAAATCTGTCCGGGGAGCTTGTTGACGGCCATCAGGTGGTTGTCCTCGTAGAGTATCTGGTCGGGGCTGAAGGTCATGCTATTTCCGCGATGGGGCTGATGCCGTTTCTTACTTTGTCCTGCAGGCCGACGTTGATGGTGAAGTCGAGCGGAAGGAAGATGTCGACGCGGGAACCGAACTTGATGAAACCCATCTCCTGGTTCTGCTTCACCTGCTCGCCTTCCTTGGCATAGCAGACGATGCGGCGCGCCATGACGCCGGCTACCTGACGCAGCAGTATGCGCTGGCCGCCGGGGAGCAGCAGGCCCACCTCGGTGCGCTCATTGAGTTCGGAACTCTTGGGGTAGGAGGCGACGAAGTAGTTGCCGTGGCGCACCTTGGCGTACTCGACGGTGGCGTCGCAGGGGTAGCGGTTGACGTGCACGTCGGCTGCCGACATGAAGATGGAGACCATCATGCAGTCGGCCTTGAGGTAATGTTTCTCGTAGACCTGCTCGATGGCGACGATAGTGCCGTCGGCGGGTGCCACCAGCTCAGTCGGACTCACGGTGAAGATGCGGCGCGGGATGCGGAAAAAGGCGGTAATCAGCAGTCCGAAGACCACCAGTCCCGCCAGGAAAAGATAGTGCAGCCACATCCATTCCTTGACAAAGAGGAGCATCAGCAGCATCACCACAAAGATGACGCCGGCCGTAAGAAGAATGATATTTTTACCTTCGCGATGTATTTTCATAGGGCTAAAGAAAGATAAACACAAACAAATGGCAGGATGACCAGGAGGCTGTCGAAGCGGTCGAGGAAGCCGCCGTGGCCGGGCATAATGTTGCCGCTGTCCTTGACACCGACGGAGCGCTTGAGCATGCTCTCGACGAGGTCGCCCAATGTTCCGGCAACAGAGCAGATAAGTGCCAGCACCAGCCAATGGTACCAAGCAACGCTGGGCACCAACAGCGGACCGACGAAGTAAGCCAGCACCAGGGTAACCAGCACACCGAAGGCGGTGCCCTCCCAGGTCTTGCCGGGCGAGTGGCGCATCCACATCTTGTGCTTGCCGAAGAGCGAACCACCGATGTAGGCACCGCTGTCGTTGACCCACACCATGGCCACCACCATCAGCAGGGCGTGCTCGCCCAAGTCGCCCACCAGCACCGTCATCAGCGCCAGCGGCAGGGCGGCATAGAGCATAGGCACCATCGTGTAGGCGGCCTCGCGTAAAGGCTGCTCGCTGTGGTGCCACAGCTGCACGATGGCCGAGAGGCCGAACAAGGCAGGGAAGAGCATATAGGCCATCAGCATCAATCCGAAGGCTTTCAGCCCCAGGAACGGCACGGCCACGAAAACCAGGATGGTGGCCGCGGCGTAGAGGTAGCCTAGCGGACGGCAGGGCGTGGCCCCTTGCTGTTTCACCATGCGGAAGAACTCAAATGTGCAGCCCACCGCCACAAAAAGCAGGAAGGCGCCGAAAAGGAGCTGTCCGAGCAGGGCGTTGCCGGTGAGGCGGCCGCTGTAGAGGGTGCCGAGGAAGAGCAGCACATAGACTGCCGCCGAGGCAGTGCGTATCCAGAAGGTCTTCATTGTTCTATGGAATTATCGGAGTTCTCTGAATTTTCGGAGGATCCAGATTCTTCAGGATTATCGGACGAGGCGGGCAGCGCCTTAGGATCTTCGTCCCAGGGGCGGGGCCCATAGATGCGCTCCAGGTCCTCGCGGAAGAGCACCTCCTTGTCGTAGAGCTGGGTGGCCAGCTGGTCGAGCTGGTCGCGGTGGTTGAGGATGAGCTCCTTGGCCTTGGCGTAGGCTTCCTCGACCATGCGGCGCACCTCGGCGTCGATGGTCTCGGCAGTCTTCTCGGAGAAGGGTTTTGTCAATCCCCACTCGCTCTGACCCGAAGAGTCATAGAAGCTGATGTTGCCCACCTCGGGGCTCATGCCGTAGTAGGTTACCAAGGCTTGGGCCATCTTGGTGGCACGCTCGATGTCGTTGAGGGCGCCGGTGGAGATCTTGCCGAAGACTATCTCCTCGCTAGCGCGGCCGGCCATGAGGGAGGTCATCTCGTCGAACATCTGCTCGTAGGTGGTAATCTGGCGCTCCTCCGGCAGGTACCAGGCGGCGCCGAGGGCCTTGCCGCGCGGCACGATGGTTACTTTGACCAGCGGGTGCGCCCACTGCAGCAGCCACGATACCGAGGCGTGGCCGCTCTCGTGGTAGGCGATGGTGCGCTTCTCGGTCTCCGAAAGCACCTTGGTGCGTTTCTCGAGACCGCCGACGATGCGGTCCACGGCATCGAGGAAGTCCTGTTTCTCAATGAATTTCTTGTTCTTGCGGGCTGCCACCAGGGCGGCCTCGTTGCACACGTTGGCGATGTCGGCACCGCTGAAACCGGGGGTCTGCTTGGCCAGGAAGTCGCGGTCCACATAGCCCTCACTCTGCTCGTCGGTATTAAGCTTGAGTTTCTGCATGTGGACAGCGAAGATGGCCTTTCGCTCCTCGATGTCAGGCAGTTCCACATAAATCTGGCGGTCGAAACGGCCGGCGCGCATCAGCGCCTTGTCGAGCACGTCGGCGCGGTTGGTGGCGGCCAGCACAATGACGTTGGTGCCGCTGGAGAAGCCGTCCATCTCGGTCAGCAGCTGGTTGAGGGTGTTCTCGCGCTCGTCGTTGCCGCCGGTGAAGCCACGGCCGCCGCGCGCACGGCCGACGGCGTCGATTTCATCTATAAACACAATGCAGGGCGACTTCTTCTTGGCCTCCTCAAAGAGTCCACGCACACGCGAGGCACCGACACCGACGAACATCTCGACGAAGTCGGAACCGCTCATGGAGAAGAAAGGCACGCCCGCCTCGCCGGCCACAGCCTTGGCCAGCAGGGTCTTGCCCGTGCCCGGAGGGCCTACGAGAAGGACGCCCTTGGGTATCTTGCCGCCGAGGTCGGTGTAGTGCTTGGGATTCTTGAGGAAATCCACCACCTCCATCACCTCCTCCTTGGCACCGGCCAGGCCGGCCACGTCCTTGAAGGTTACGTTGTTCTGCTTGGTGGCGTCGTATTGCTTGACATTGCTGCGGCCGAAGCCGAACATGCCGCCGAGGCCGCCGCCCTCGCCGCCCATCTGCTTGCGGGCGTAGGCACTCATGCCCCAGAAGAAGAGCATGAAGAGCAGCAGCGGGCCGAACCAGATGAGCATCTCGCGCAGGGCGTTGCTGCGGGTGTCGATTTTATAGCTGACATGCACGCCGGTCTTCTCCTCGATGCGGGCCAGTTCCTTGTCGAAGTGGTCGAGGTCGCCGACATTGAGGGTGTAGATGCCGGCCGGCGCTGCCTGGCCGGTGATGGAATAATTCTGCAACTCGCGGTAGGTGCTGTCGGTCTTGATGGCCTCGGGCTTGACCTTGATTTCGGCCATCTCCTTGTTGACGACGGTGATGCTCTCATAGTCGCCACGCTCGAGGATATACTCCAGCTTGGCCCAGTCGGCGGGCACCTTGCTGGCTCCCTTGCCGCCGAAAAAGCCGAAGATGAGGGCCAGCATAATGACGCCATATATAATAAATAGTACGCGCGCGACCTTGGGGCGCTTGCCCTGGGGTTGCTTCGGAGGCGTAGGGTTCTGTTGTTGGTTTGCCATACGTTACTCCTTTCCTCTGATGGCCACCTCCTCGCCGTCGCTCCACAGCTCGTCGAGGCGATAGAAAGCACGTTTCTCTTTCTGGAAAATATGGACCACCACGTCGAAGTAGTCCATCAGTATCCACTCGGCGTTCTGGTAGCCCTCCACCTTGTGGGGGTTCAGGCCGGTGGCTTTCTTGACCGCCTCGTGGACGGCATCGCTCAAGGCGCTGACGTGCGACGGCACATTGCCGGTGGCTATGACGAAGAACTCGGACGGGGCGCCCTGCACACGTCGCAGGTCCAGGATGCGCACCTCCTCGGCTTTCTTCTCGTCCATTATCTGGGCGGCCAGTCGGGCCAGCACCAGGCTCTCTTTGTTGTCTTTCATTCTGTTAGATTGTGTTGGCAGTAAATATTCTGGTTCCCTCGCGCTCTTCGATGTCCACACGCACATAGTGTTCGGGCAGCAGAGGTTCAATCTTCTCGGTCCATTCGGTGAAACACCAGCTTCCGCTGTAGAAATATTCCTCGTAGCCGATATCGTAGGCTTCGGCGAGGCTCTTGAGGCGGTAGAAGTCGAAATGGTAGACCGGCTCCCCTGCCATAAAATCGTTCGCTCCACTACGGTCGCGTTCGATTTTATACTCGTTGACGATGGCGAAGGTGGGGCTGCTCACGTTGTCCTCCACGCCGAGCTGGCGGCAGAGCTCCTTGATGAGGGTGGTCTTGCCCACGCCCATCTTGCCGAAAAAAGCGTAGAAGCGCTCCCCGGGGAACTCCCCGAGCAACGCCTCGGCCACGGCCGGCAGCTGGTCTATATTTGAAATCTCGACTTTCATAGTGTTCTTTTACCGCAGTCGGTCGGCAGCGCGCACCTTGGCCTCGTCGCTGCGTATGGCGCGCTGGGCGAGGAAGAGCAGCACCAGCGAGGCCAGGGGCAGGAAGGCACCTGCCTGCCAGCCCACCACAGGCTCCCCGCCGCCGAGGCCGGCCATCAGCAGGTCGCGGTACTTGTCCACAGCCCAGAAGAAGACCACGAAGGCGTAGGCCACATTGATAAGGAATGCCAGCCCCGTGATGCGAGCCTGCGTGGTGCGGCGCTTGTAGAGGAAGATGCAGAGCACCGCCAGCAGGAGCACACAGAGGGCGAGGGTGATGAGTGGCCAGGTGGACATGCCGGCGAGGCGCTGTCCATACTGTACCAAGGGCTCGCCCGAGGCCAGCTGCTGCAGGGTGTCGGGGTTGTCGCCGGCAATGAGGTTGAGTTCGGCCGTTACGCGCTGGCCGGTAGTGAGGTCGAAGGTGTAACCGGCCACGGGGAAGGCAAAGCACAAAGCCATGCACACCGCCGCCAGGGCCAGCCACAGGGTTTGGATACGTTGTATCATCGTGTCAGTTTATCAGTTTTCAATTTCCAGTTCGTCCGCCTTGCGGGTCTTCTGCAGCACGGTGGCGTCCTTCATATACATGAAGCCCGGGTTGCCGCGCATGATGGCCTTGATGGCGGTGGCGTCGGCGAAGAGGTAGTCGAGGCCCGAGATATTGTTCTCGTACAGCCACGCCTGCACCTCCTCGGGCAGCGCCGAAGTAAGCATAACAATTTTCGTGCCATTCTCTTCGGCCTGGGCCAGAGCGCTTTTCACCTCCTCCACACCCGAGGGCTTCATCTTGGCCAGCGAGTGCACGGTAACCATGACAAGCCCCTCCTCGCTCAGCAGGAGGTCGACCGAGTGGTCCTCGCCCTCGGCATCCATCATGCTGAATCCGTCAGCCTTCACCTCGAAGGGCTCGTCGCTGGTGGAGCTGACTATCTCCCAGCGGTCGAAGTCCTTGTACTCGGCCGGCACCTGGTCCCATCCGCCGTTGGGGTAGTCGACGGTTACCTCCTCGCCCGAGGCTATGTTCTTGAACGTCATGTGGTTCATAGCCTCGCGCTCCTCAATCATGCGGTTGCCCTCCTTCCAGGGGCGGAAGTCGATGACGGGCTCGTGCTTGATGTTGTAGATGGAAAATACCACCATAGCGGCGATGGCGGCCAGCAGGATAATCCAGTCGCGCTCGAAGCGGCGGCGGTAGCGCAGCCAGCGGGTGAGGAATATCCAGACCGTGGGCACGTCGAGCGCCACATTCTTCCAGAAGGTCTGCCAGTTTGTCAGTTTCACCGCGTCGCCGAAGCAGCCGCAGTCGCTCACCTTGTTGGTGATGGCGTCGACGAGGGTGGTGGCGGTGAAGAAGAGCATCATCAGCACCAGCGCCCAGGCCGAGAGGAGGCGGAAACTGTTGGTGATGAGCAGCACGCCCACCACAAATTCGGCGCATATCAGCATCACGCTCAGCAGGTTGGCCATCGGCAACGCCCACTCGAAGCTCATGCCGAACAGCTCCCAGGCGGTCATGTACTCCTGCACCTTGTAGGCCGTGCCCAGCGGGTCGACGCCCTTGACGAAGGAGGAGAAAAGGAACACCAATCCCACCACCCAGCGGGCGATGACATTGAGCGTGTAGTTGAGGGTTGTGTCTTTTATTTGCATGGTTTTCTTCTGATTATCTGATTGTTTCGACTAATTCCGATTATTCCGACTTCTGCTCCATCTCCGTCAGGCGGCAAAGGCAGAAGAGCGAGTAGTTCACGATGTCCATATAGCCGCCCTCGACGCCCTCGCTGACGAGGGTCTTGCCATGGTTGTCCTCTATCTGCTTGATGCGCAGCAGCTTCATCAGGATGAGGTCCACCATCGACTCGACGCGCATCTGGCGCCACGCCTCGCCGTAGTCGTGGTTCTTGTCCATCATCAGGTCGAGGATGCGGGTGGTCTCGGCATCGTAGAGAGCCATGGCGTCGTCAAGTGGCAGCTCCAGGTCGTCGCTTTCGAGGGTCAGCTGAATCAGCGCCATGACGGCATAGTTGACCATCGCCACGAACTCGTCGCGCACGTCGTCGCCCACGCGGTTCTCGCCGCTCTCCTGCAGGCTGCGGATGCGGCTGGCCTTGATGTATATCTGGTCGGTCAGCGAGGGCAGGCGCATGATGCGCCACGAGGTGCCGTAGTCGCGCGTCTTCTTCTCGAACAGCGTGCGGCAGGCCGCCACCTCGTGCTCCATCTCGCTTCGTGTATCTGCGTATTTATCCATATCAAACCCATAGAACGACGACCACACCCTTTTATTGTATAAACCATATAAAAAAAGTGTCCGCAAAAGAAAAAACGTTTCCAAATGCAATATTTTCTGCACATTAGCGTTATGGTAACCGAAAAAAAAGACACAACATCTATATGAAAAACACAATCGTCATGCTGGCCTGTGCGCTGGCCATCGGAACGGCCTTGGCCCAGGAAAACGCAACTGCCAAATCAAAATGGAACCCCTGGAGCGAGTTCCTCTGTGGCATCAGCTTCCTCGATGGCAGCCAAGGCTTCACCGACCACATGCATACCCACCACTCCGAACTCGACTACCGCAGCGTCTACATGCCGTCAGCACAAATCGGCGTGGCCATCGGCGTGAATTACCAACGCCTCTCCCTGGGGATGCACCTCAGCGCCAATCTCAACAGTGCCAAAGCCAACAACCAGCTGGTCAGGAAACAGGACAACCTCCTATACCTTGACCTCGGCTACCGCTTCGACCTCGGGAAAGGGCTCTTCCTCGAGCCCACAGCCGGTTTCGGCCTCGGCTCCAGCGAGATATTCCTCTCCTCGGCGCGCGGCGGCTCCGACTACGTCAACTCGTTCACCACGGGAAACCTCATCGTGCCGCTGACGCTCAATATCTGGTATGGACAGAAAAAGGCGGTCGGCCTCTATCTGCAATACATCATCAGCGTCGCCCAGCCCGGCAAAGCCATCATCACCGGACTGGAGACCGAGGTGGACAACCTCAGCTTCCACCCTTCCACCCTCACCCTCGGCTACAAGCTTCGATTCTGACACCGGTCGGCCACCCTATCGGCTGCCGGACGCACCCTTTTCCGTTCCCCTACATAACAAAGGGATGAGTAAGAGTTGATACCCACAGCGTGCTCTTTGCCAGCCTCTTGCGCCCTTGGAGAATCGGGCGAAAAAAAGGGGAATGGCGGCACAATAAAAGGGTCTGTGCGCCGTTATCGGAGCATGACCACAGTACCCGCATTCGAGCCCTTCAGCATCACGGTCGGCGGCCGCCTCGTCGAATTCCGCCGCCCCGCCGTGATGGGCATCCTCAATATCACACCCGACTCGTTCTACGACGGCGGCCGACACCAGTCGTCCGAGGCCATGTTGTCCCACGCCCGCCGGCTGCTGGCCGAAGGGGCCGACATCATAGACCTGGGTGCCGCCTCGTCGCGCCCGGGCGCCACCCTGCCCTCCCCCGAGGAGGAGGCCGCACGCCTTGTCGAAGCTATCCACCTGTTGCGCAGCGAGTTGCCGGAGTCCATCCTCTCGGTCGACACCTGCTGGGCCACTCCCGCCCGCGCCGCCATCGAGGCCGGAGCCGACATCATCAACGACATCAGCGGCGGCCAGTTCGACGAACAGATGTTCTCCACCGTGGCCGACCTGCAGGTGCCCTACCTGCTCATGCACACCCGCGGCCTGCCCTCGCAGATGCAGCAACTGGCTGGCTACGACGACATTATCGAGGACCTGTCGCAATACTTCTCCGCCCGCCTCGACACGCTCTACCGCCTGGGCGTGAAGGACGTGTGGCTCGACCCGGGCTTCGGATTCGCCAAGAGCCTGGAGGACAACTACCAGCTGCTCGACCGCCTCGACGAGCTCACCACCCTCTTCCGCCAGCCGCTGGTGGCCGCCTTGAGCCGCAAGAGCATGATATACAAGCGCCTGGACTGCACACCCGACGAGGCGCTGAACGGCACCGTGGCCCTCGACACCGTGGCCCTGATGAAGGGTGCCCGCCTGCTGCGAGTCCACGACCCAAAACCTGCCATTGACACCATCAAACTACTGTTTCCATGATACTTAACGCCATTATGGGCCTGCCCACCCTACGACTGATCGACGTGATTGACATACTCATCGTCGCCGTCCTCGTCTACTATATCTACCGCATGGTGCGCGGCACCAACGTGATGCTCATCTTCTGGGCGCTGATAGTGCTGCTCGTCTCGTGGCGCGTGGCCGACCTGCTGGAGATGCGCCTGCTGGGTGCCCTGCTGGGCGGCGTGGCCAGCGTGGGACTGATTGCGCTGGTGGTCATCTTCCAGCCCGAAATACGCAAATTCCTGCTCTTCCTCGGCACCAAGACACAGCTCGACGAGTCGTGGCTGCAGCGCCTGCAGTTCTGGCGCCACCAGCAGCAGGCATCCAAAGGCAACAGCTACGAGGCATACGTGAATGCCTGCATGCACATGTCGCAGTCGCGCACCGGCGCCCTCATCGTCTTCAAGCGCAAGAACGAGGTGGAGGAACTCATCGCCACCGGCGAGCGCATCGACGCCCTGGCCTCCAGCCCGCTGATCGAGGCCCTGTTCTTCAAAAACTCGCCCCTGCACGACGGCGCCGTCATCGCCCACGGCAACCAGGTGCTGGCCGCGCGCTGCATCCTCCCCGTTACGTCGCGCCTCGACGTCGACCCCAACCTCGGCCTGCGCCACCGCAGCGCCATCGGCGTTACCGAACAGCTTGACGTGCTGAGCGTTATCGTCAGCGAAGAGACCGGCTCCATCTCCTACGCCGTCGACGGCGAGATACACCACGACATATCGCCCGTCCAGCTGCGCCAAGCGCTGGAAAAATACGAGTGCTAGCACCCTAACAGACAGCCTATTATAAAATATTTTACAAAGATACACTTTTTTTTCGTATCTTTGCAGCCCGATTTGTGCAAAAAAACAAGGAATAAATAACAATAAAACACACAACAATGATGAAAAAATCTATCTGGATTCTGTTGCTGACCGTCCTGTTCAGCGGCAGCGCCTTCGCCCAGCTCGGCCTCGGCGGCGGCAACAAAGAGAAGAAGAGCGACCTCAAGGCCCAGGTGCCCCTCGACAAGAAGGTGCGCTACGGCAAACTCGAAAACGGATTCACCTACTACATCCGCGACAACAAGAAGCCCGAGAACATGATCCAGTTCCGCCTGGTCTCCAACGCCGGCTCCATCATGGAGCGCGACGACCAGCAGGGTCTGGCCCACTTCTGCGAGCACATGGCCTTCAACGGCATCAAGGGCTACCCCGGCAACTCGATGATCGACAAGCTGCAGCAGCACGGTGTCGAGTTCGGCCGCGACATCAACGCCTACACCAGCTTCGACCAGACGGTCTACTACGTCAACATGCCCGCCAACGACGCCGAAATGGTAAAGATGGGCTTTGAAATCCTCGACGGCTGGGCCGGCAACATCCTCTTCGACCAGAAGGAGATTGAAGAAGAGCGCGGTGTCATCCACGAGGAGTGGCGCGGTGGCGTCGGCCACGGCGACCGCCTCCGCCAGAAGACATGGCCCATCATGCTCAAAGGCTCCCTCTACGCCGACCGCCTCCCCATCGGCAAGGAGGAGGTCATCATGAACTTCAAGCGCCAGAGCATCGTCGACTTCTTCAACGACTGGTACCGTCCCGACCTGCAGGCCATCGTCATCGTGGGCGACATGGAAGGCTACGAGTACGACGGCAAGAAGGGCGCCCAGGCTGTGGAGCAGAAGGTGAAAGACCTCTTCAGCAGCCACACGTTCCTCGGCAAGGAGAAACTGCCCCGCCTCAGCTACGAAATACCCGACAACAAGGAGCCCCTCATCTGCATCGCCCAGGACCGCGAGGCCACCTCGACCAGCCTGGCCCTCTACTGGAAGCACAAAAAGACCCCCAACGGCACCGTCGGCGCCTACCGCCAGATGCTTGTCCGCAACCTCATCAGCATGATGATCAATGAGCGCTTCACCGAAATCGTCGAGAAACCCACCGCCCCCATGATGTACGCCGGCGGCGGCTACAGCGGCTTCCTCGGCCGTGAAATCGACGTCTTCGCCCTCAGCGCCGCTCCCAAGGAGAACCGCATCGAAGAGACCGCCGCCCTCCTGCTGAAGACCATGAAGCAGGTCGACGAGCACGGCTTCCTCCAGGCCGAACTCGACCGCCAGAAAGAAGACCTCCTCTCCACCTACACCAAGCTGGCCAAGGAAGAGAACAAGACCCAGACCAACAGCCTGGCCGACGAGTACACCAACCACTACCTCGAGAACGAACCCTGCCCCGGCATCCGCCAGGAGTGGAAATACGCCAAGGAGTTCATCCCCGAAATCACCCTCGAGGAGTGCAACGCCATGGTGAAGACCTGGATCACCGACGAGAACCTCATCTTCTACCTCACCGCCCCCGAGAAGGACGGCTTCAAGGTGCCCACCGAGGAGGCCGCCACCAAGATTATCAACGACAGCAAGAAGGTCAAGAC
The DNA here is from genome assembly GCA_900315935.1 of uncultured Bacteroidales bacterium. GTDB lineage: Bacteria > Bacteroidota > Bacteroidia > Bacteroidales > P3 > Colimorpha. Next base: position 15,038 of record ONBB01000014.1, on the reverse strand, counting down.
CGAACCCTGGGTTGACAACTTCCAGGACGAGGCCCTCTTCACCGAGGAGCTTCCCAAGATGGTCGCCTACAAGGCCAACAAGCTCAACTCCGCCCTCGGCTACTGGGAGTACCAGTGCCCCAACGGCGTGCGCTTCGTCGTGAAGCAGACCGACCTCAAGGCCGACGAAATCCTCATCTCCTCCTTCTCCTTCGGCGGCAGCTCGCTCTACGATGACGCCACCGCCTACCAGGCCCAGAACGCCGCCAACTTCGTCGACGCCGGCGGTATCGCCAACTTCAGCGCCACCCAGCTCCAGAAGAAACTCAAAGGCATGAACCTCAGCATCAGCCCCTTCATCGGCGAACTCACCCAGGGCTTCTCCGGCAGCTGCTCGCCCAAGGACCTCGAGACCACCCTCCAGCTCATCAACCTCTACTACACCGCCCCCCGCAAGGACCAGGAAGCCTACGAGCGCAACATCGAGAACACGCTGAACCAGATCAAGTTCATCCGCGAGAACCCGCAGGTGGCCTTCATCGAGACCTACTACAAGACCGCCTACCCCAACGACAACCGCCGCGTGGTCATCCCCAGCGAGGAGAAAGTGCGCAGCCTCAACCTCGACCAGATGTTCAAGATTTACGGCGAACGCTTCGCCGACGCCTCGACCCAGACATTCTTCTTCGTCGGCAACGTCAGCGACGACGACATCATGCTCATCGCCCGCTACCTGAACAACCTGCCCGCCAACGGCAAGCAGAAGAACGAGAAGTTCGTCAACCGCAATCCCAAGTTCGCCCAGGGCATCCAGCACGCCGAGGCCGTCAAGGGCATCGAGAAGCAGGGCATGCTCATCATCACCAGCCAGATGGACGTCGACGCCGCCGAGCTCGACCCGCAGACCCGCATCGCCATCACCGAGCTGGGCGAGGCCCTCTCCATCACCGTTACCGAAATCATCCGCGAGAAGAACGGCGACGCCTACAGCCCCAGCGCCGGCTTCGACTACGAAATCACCCCCGCCGGCCAGGTCAGCTGGCAGTTCTACATCGGCTGCGACCCCGAGAAGGCCAAGAAAATTGAGAAAGACTGCATCAAGATCCTCAAGCAGTACATGAAGAAAGGCTGCGACCAGAAGACCCTCAACAAGGTCCAGGAGCAGATGATCGTCAACCGCGGCAAGAGCAAGCAGAACAACAGCTTCTGGCTCGGCCAGATCAGCAGCAGCTACCAGCTCAATGAGCCCCGCGAGCAGGTGGTCAACAACTACGACCAGATGGTCAAAGCCGTTACCGTGGCCGACATCAAGGCCCTGGCCAACCGCTACATCAACCTCGAGAACTACGTCGTCGTTACCCTCCGCCCCGAGGACGCCTCCCAGGGCAGCGCCGAGTAATCCCCCACACACAATGCAAAAGAGAGGACAGTCCTGCCAGGCTGTCCTCTCTTCTTGTCCACGAATCCGTCTCCTCTATTGGTACACGTACTTGCTGCCATTGCATTTGCCGCATCGCACGCTTTGGTGCCAGTGTGCATTGCCCGTAGTGCCACATTTTGAGCAATATTCCTTTGGTGATTCTCCTGTATACGAATGTCTGTAATGGATGAGATCAGCCCCCTCTCCCTTTCCCCCGCATGCCAGACACGGGACTTTCGTCTTGCTCTGTGAGGTGGACGAATTGTAGTTCACCGTGGAAGAACCCGTTGAACTATTTGTGCTCGCAGGAATATACGATATACCCGAAGATGAGGAGCCTTTTCTTCTGTCTATTGCCAACACCTCATTATGCGATATTTCTCTTGTCAGCAAGGCATTTCCTCCATTGGGGAGCGCCCTTTCTATCAGCACTTTACTGCCATTCTTGGCCACATACATTTTAGGGGCATTGGGCAACTTATCAAAAACTGTTTTTAATTCTGTATGATCACCTAGATTTATAGTATAGGTGCCTCCATATGGATCAGGCATTGTCATTGTTCTCGGTGTTCTAATGGTTTCCACTCTTCTCTCCGCCTTTTGGAATACATAATCGTCATCCGTATCATCAACATAGACATAATAAGCATAGCCTCCTCTACTATGAGAAGTACTTACACGATACATTCCAATCTCGTCTCCAAAATCCAAGCCAACGTATCCCCATATGTCCATCCCCTGTTTATCCTCAAAATAACATTTCCCCTCTCTTCTTCCAAAAGCGAACGAGGAGCAATCCTGTATCTGTCCGTACAATTTTCCCTTCATGTTTTCCCATGTACGAATAGAGAAAATGACAAATTCGCTCTGCCCCAACTCGACAGATTTCGCTCCACCTTTATCCCATATAATCAATTTCACCTTGAGATTGTAGGTAACCTCTTCCGACAAATGCAGTTCGGAAATAGGTATTCGGAGCCTCAAATCATGCCATATAGTAGACTCATATGTGGGCTTTAAATTTGTACCCACACTAACTTGACCATCCCCCGTTTTATAAGAACCATTGTAATCCTTTAGCTTTTCGCCATTGTCAAGATAGAAATAAGCGGAGGCCTCAATGGGAACATCTTTCTTATTCCTTACCGTAAACTTTGCGTGCACCACTAGGCAGGGGTCATCGCCCATAAAAGCACCGGCCTCCACACCCACCTTGTGGAACGTCACCGCCGGCTGGGCGGAAACCTTCAATGCTGCCATCGCAATGACCAGCACCATAACTGCAAATACTTTCTTGCTCATGATTCAATGTTTTTTTTGCTGCCTACTCTTTGATGCAGTTTTCGGCTTCCCTGCTTGTTTTTTTTGCGAGCTGGAAGCCGATGTTTCTCTGAAATTTGGGCATGAAGAAAGGCGTGATTCCTCGAATGCCTACTTATTAACTCAACCGGTTCTGGTAAACCTTTCACACTAATAAGTAACGAATAATCCACGCCAACTGCGTGAACTTTTCGCATCCTATTCTCGTGTGTTTTGAATTTACCAGATTCGTTGAGTGAGAACAAGAGCGTCAAGCTCGTATCTATCTATTTATCTATTTTATTTCATCTGTTCAAAATTCAATCAGTGATATCATCTTTTCAACCAGGGCTTTGACCTGTGGAAAATATTCTTGTATCAAATTCTCATCTGCATCTATAAAGTCATCATAATCGGCCTCTTGGCGTATATCAAACACTTTCCCCACCAATCGTCCTTCCGCTTTTGTCAGCACTCCCCTAAGAACAAAATGTTTATGCAACAACGTGATCATGCCTGTATGGGTACGACACACATAGCCGTTGGCTATCAGCAATGCCGTTGCCGCATAGTACAGAGCGTAATACATACGGTTTGCAGCCGCACTCCAGCGTTTCAAGCTCGACACCTGCTCCACGTCTTCCACCGCCACACGGGCCTTCTCTATGCGGTATTCCACTATCGCCCTGCGCTCTTCATCGGTCAAACTCATAGTCTTATTCCCTCCTCTCTTACATTGTATTTAAAAAGCGACGGCGGAGCCGCATTCCACTGGGCGTGAGTATAGACGAAGGCATTGATTTCCTCGCCGATATCAAACCCCTCTTCCCAAAGGTCGCAGGCTATCTCGTAGCGGTCCGAATGGCGCATCTCGGGCTTGTTCAGCAACACAATGACATCCCAGTCCGAGTCCTCGCGCGCATCGCCACGGGCTCGCGACCCATACAGGATTATCTCCGCATCCGGCTCGCTTCTTCTGACCGTTGTACGTATGATATTCAGCACGTTATCTTTGTCTTGCCGTTTCATTTCCGACTTGTTTTCACCTGCAAAGATACACTTTTTTACCGACATCGTGGATTTTTTTTCTTCCAAACCCGCCGCCGGGGGCTCATCTAGCGGCTGAAGGCGGACATACTCGCTCCCCGAGCAGCGCCCCGCGGCATCCTGCGCGAAAGCATACACATGCAGCTCCTCCGCTGCCCAGCCGGTGGGCAGGGCCACGGCAAGCGAGCCGCTGCGGCGCGCGACGGCCTGGGTGAGCACACTCTGGCGGCGCACGGCATTGAATACCAGCAGGCGCACGCCGTCGCTCCCGCACACCTGCCTGCCCGTGGGATTCTTCTCGAACGCCACCCGCAGCACGTCGCCTTCCAGGCGCGCCGCGCCGAAGCGCACGGGCGCCACCGGCCCTTCGCTCACGCGGAGTTGCCCGTAGTCGGGACGGCCGCCCTCGCGCCAGTTCAAGCGGCAGAAAGCGTTCATCTCCGTCATCCCGTCGCGGTCGGCCCTGGCTTTCAGCCCGATACGCAACCCCTCCTTCAGCGCGCCGGCCAGCTGCACCATCTCGCGGAACAGCATCCGGTGCGCCGTCTGCGCCGCCGTGCGCGGATTGTGCACATGCGTCGGCCGAGCGCGCACACACCACCTGTCGCGCCAACGGTACCCTATCACGGTACCCACCTTACCACTGAATCCCCCAAGGATTCCATTGTCCAATTTTGCCATAATGTATTATATTTTAATTGATTAACAGATAAAAAAGCCATCCTGTCCGGCCTCCCGACCGAACAAAGAGTATAGTAAGACTTGGTCCCTACAATCCCCCCTGTATATACTACAACGTCGCCTACAATGGTACTTAACATCTTTTAACACTCCCAACCTCATTTTTAACATTTCACCTCTGCACCGCATTCACATTACCACTCTGTTACACATATACTTATACAGAAAAACTGCCGATACAGCATGTTGTACGATGCAAATCGCAGCCCAAATAGCCGCCGATGCCCTCGCAAAGCCACGCTTTTCGTCCAAGATAGCACTAAAATATGCAGGCACTAGCACACTATATTACAGCATGTTGGCATACGATTTGAAAAATATTTCAAAAAAAATTTGGTCAGTATCGGAAAAGTGTGTACTTTTGCACCCGATTTCAAGAGAACAGGCCCCCGTCGCCAAGAGAACATTGAGATTGAAAATATTCCTCCTTAGCTCAGTTGGTTAGAGCATCTGACTGTTAATCAGAGGGTCGCTGGTTCAAGTCCAGCAGGGGGAGCCAAGAAGAAAGCCGCATCGCGATGCGGCTTTCTTTTTATTCCACCCCTTTCAGTGTCAGGCTGATGCGGCGGCGCCGCAGGTCTACTTCCAGCACCTTGACCTTCAGGTGCTGGTGCAGGTGTACCACCTCGGCGGGGTCGCTCACGCGGCGGTTGGCCATCTGGCTCACATGCACCAGTCCGTCCTGGTGCACTCCGATGTCGACAAAGGCACCGAAGGCCGTGATGTTGGTTACAATGCCGGGCAGCACCATGCCCTCCTTCACGTCTTCGAGGCGCGTAACACTCTTGTCGAACTCGAACACCTCGAACTTGGCGCGCGGGTCCAGTCCGGGTTTCTCCAGCTCGCGCATGATGTCCTGCAGGGTGGGCAGTCCGCAGTCGCCGCCCACGAAATCGTCGAGCCGGATCCTGCCGCGCAGCTCCCGGTCCTTCATCAATGCCTCCACGTCGGCGCCGACGCTCTTGGCCATACGCTCCACGAGGGCGTAGCGCTCGGGATGCACCGCACTGCGGTCCAGCGGGTTGCCGCTCTCACGCACCCGCAGGAAGCCGGCGCACTGCTCGAAGGCTTTGTCGCCAAGCCCCTTGACCTTCTTCAACTGCTGGCGGTCGGCGAAGGCGCCGTTGCGGTTGCGGTGGTCCACTATCTTGTCGGCCAGGGCGGGACCTATGCCGCTGACGTAGGCCAGCAGTTCGCGGCTAGCGGTGTTGAGCTCGACCCCAACGCTGTTGACGCAGCTCTCGACCACGTCGGCCAGCGAGGCGGAGAGCATCTTCTGGTCCACGTCGTGCTGGTACTGTCCCACGCCGATGCTCTTGGGGTCTATCTTGACCAGCTCGGAGAGGGGGTCCATCAGGCGGCGCCCTATGCTGACGGCGCCGCGCACGGTTACGTCGTAGTCGGGGAACTCCTTCCGCGCCACGTCGCTGGCACTGTAGACGGAGGCGCCGGCTTCGCTCACGCTGACGGCCACCACCTTGTTCTTAAAGCGGCAGCGCTGCACCACCTCCTCGGTCTCGCGGCCGGCGGTGCCGTTGCCGATGGCGATGGCTTCTATCTGGAATGCCTCCACCAGCGCCTCGAGTTTGTTGACGGCGGCGCGCTCCTCGCGCACCGATGTGAAGGGGTATATGGTCTCGTTGTGTAGCAGCTGCCCCTGGGCGTCGAGGCAGACCACCTTGCAGCCGGTGCGGAAGCCCGGGTCGATGGCCAGGGTGCGCTTCTGACCCAGCGGCGCGGCCAGCAGTAGCTGGCGCAGATTGTCGGCAAAGACACGGATGGCCTCGCGGTCGGCCTTCTCCTTCAGCTGGTTGCGGAACTCGGTCTCGATACTGGGCTCTATCAGCCGTTTGTACGCATCCTCGGCCGCCAAGGCGATTTGTTCGGCGCAATCCTTGCTTTCCATCCGCCACTTTCCACTTTCCGCTTTCCACTCCCCACTCTCCACCTTCTCCGGCCGCACATGCACACTGAGCACACCGGCCTCCTCGCCGCGCAACAGGGCCAGCACGCGGTGCGAGGGTGCCTTGGAGATGGGTTCCTTCCAGTCGAGCCACGACTCGAACTTGCCCACCCGCTCGTCGCCTTCCTTCACGCCACGCGCCAGCGTGGAGGTGAGCATCGCCCTGCGGCGGAAGATGTTGCGCACGCGGTTGCGCACCGTAGCATCGTCGCTGATGCGCTCGGCTATGATGTCGCGCGCATACTGCAGTTCCTCCTCACTGCACTTCCCACTCTCCTCCTTCCATTTTCCGCTCATAATGGCGTCGGCCAAGGGTTCGTAGCCCTTCTCGATGGCGATGGTGGCGCGGGTGCGGCGCTTGGGGCGGTAGGGCAGGTAGAGGTCCTCCAGGTCGGTCAGTGTCTCCGCGGCCTCAATCTGCTGCTTCAGTTCAGCAGTCAGCTTGCCCTGCTCGTCGATGCTCTGCAGGACGGCCTCGCGGCGCTTGTCCAGCTCCTTCAGCTTGAGCAGCAGGTCGCGGATGGCGGCAATCTGCACCTCGTTGAGGCTGCCGGTGGCCTCCTTGCGGTAGCGTGCGATAAAGGGCACCGTGGCCCCCTGTTCCAGAAGTTCGATGGTCTTCTCCACCTGTCGCTGGTTGAGTTCCAGCCGTTTGGCTATTATCGTGGCGTAATTCATAGCGGCAAAGATACAACTTTTGACCGACATGGCCAAATGGATACAATAAATCGCAGGCGCGCACGTTACCTTTGACAAAAACGAACAAAACAATGAAACGTTACCTGCCACTGATAATGACAATCCTGCTGCCGCTGGGAGCCTTCGGTGCCAAAGAGGGCTATAAAATCACCTTCCAGGCCAACGGAAACCAGGACACAATGATGCTGCTCTGCTACTACCACGCCAACAATCGCTACATCACCGACACGGCCTTCAACAACGGCAAGGGGCGCTACGTGTTCGAAGACAAGAAGAAGGAGCTCAAGCCCGGCCTCTACTATATCACCAACAGCCACGACCGCACCCTCGACCTGGTCATCTACAACGACGAGACCCGCTTCACACTGACGGTCGACAACGCCAACTGGCGCCGCACTGCCGAGGCCAAAGGCTCGAAGGAGAATGAGCTGTTCTTCAGCTTCAACCGCATGAGCGACCTGCTATACCAAGAGATGGAGGAGGCGCAGGCGGAGCTGGACTCGGCCTCGTTCTACCACGATTTCATGCCGCGCCAGACCAAACGCATCGACAGTGCCCGCATGGCCTTCATCGAACAGCATCCCAAGTCCATGATTTCGCGCATGATGCTCGCCACCAAGGATGTAGACATCCCCACCCACCGCCCCGACGGCTCGCCGATGGAGCCCCGCGAGCGCTTCGACTGGCTGATGGCGCACTACTTCGACAACGTGCCGCTGGACGACAATTTCATCATCCGCACCCCCGAAAGCGTCTTCTACCGCCGCGTGATGGAGTATGTGGACGTGCACATGAACCGCATGCCGCCGTCGATGATATGCCCGCTGCTGGATTCGGTAATCGACCGCTCGGAGCCGGCGCCGGAGGTGTTCAAGTGGCTGGTGCACACCATGACCGAGAAGTTCCTGCAAAGCAAAATCATGGTCTACGACGAAGTGTATGTACACCTGGTGAAGCGCTACTACGAGACCGGCAAGGCATTCTGGATGTCGCCCTCGGGCATCGACAAGGAGGTGGAGCGCGCCACCAAGTGGGAACGGCTACTGGTGGGCAAGGTGGCGCCGGAGCTTATCCTGTTCGACACCCTGCGCCGCGCCCACTCGCTGCACCACATGCCGGGCGAATACACGCTGCTGCTCTTCTGGAGCCCCACCTGCGGCCACTGCCGCGACATCATACCCGCCGTCTACAAGGTATACGAACAATATGCCGACTCGCTGCAAATGAGCGCCTTCAGCATCCTCTCCGAACCCGACGAGCACACCACCGGCAAGTGGAAGAAGTTCCTCACCGACCACGGCATCGACCACCCGCGGTGGGTGAACCTCAACGGCGGCGAGGCCAACGTGGACTGGCGCGAGGTATACGACGTGCAGACCACACCGCAAATCTACCTCATACGCAACAGCGACAACACCATCGCCGCCAAGAAACTGGGCGCCGAAATACTGGAGATGCTGTGCAAGGACCTGATGAACAAAAAGTAAACACAACAACAATATGAAACGAACCGTATTCATTGCCGCTGCCGCCCTGGTGCTGGCCGCAGGCTGCAAAGACAAAAAACAGACCGAAATGGACAACCCGTTCTTCTCCGCGTGGGGCACACCGTATGAAATCCCCGACTTCCAACGCATCAAAACCGACCACTACATGCCCGCCTTCCGCGAAGGCATGGCCCGCCAGAAGGCCGAAATCGACGCCATAGTGAACAACCCCGAGGCACCGACCTTCGAGAACACGGTGCTGGCCTACGAATACAGCGGGCAACTGCTGCAGGATGTGTCGCTGGTGTTCTTCAACCTCACCTCGTGCAGCAACAGCGACGAGATGGAGGCCATCGAGGAGGAGGTAACGCCCCTGCTCTCCGCCCACGGCGACGACATCGCGCTGAATGCCAAACTCTTCGCACGCATCAAGGCCGTTTACGACCAGCGCGAGAGCCTCGACCTCAACCCCGAGCAGCGCCGCCTGCTGGAGGAGACCTACAAAGGCTTCGTGCGCAGCGGTGCCAACGTGCCCGAAGAGAAGCAGGAGCGCTTCCGCCAGCTGAACGAGCAGATTGCCTCGCTGACCATGCGTTTCGCCCAGAACGTGCTCAAAGCCACCAACGCCTACACCAAGAAGCTGGACGACGGCACCGAGGTGGGGCTGCAGCTGCCCTCGTGGGAGCCCTTCATGCAGACCTGCCCCGACCGCAAGCTGCGCGAGGAGCTGTGGCGCGCCTACACCGAGCGCTGCAAGGACGGCGAGTATGACAACACCAAAATCATCGACACCCTGGTCAACCTGCGCCTCGAGCGCGCCAACATACTGGGCTTCGAGACCCACGCCGACTACGTGCTCGACAACACCCTGGCCAAGACACCCGACAACGTATACCGCTGCCTGATGGACATCTGGACACCGGCGCTGAAGGTGGCCAAGCAGGAGCGCGACCAGTACCAGGCCATGCTCGAGAAAGACGAGCCCGGCGCCAAGCTGCAGCCCTGGGACTGGCGCTACTATGCCGAGAAGCTGCGCGTGGAGAAGTACAGCCTCGACGACGCCGTGGTGCGCCCCTACTTCGCGCTGGACAGCGTGCTGCAGGGTGCCTTCGGCGTGGCCAACAAACTCTACGGCATCACCTTCACCGAGCGCACCGACCTGCCCACCTACGACAAAGAGGCCCGCGGCTTCGAGGTGAAGGACGGCGACGAGGTGATCGGCATCCTATACATGGACTTCCACCCGCGCGCCAGCAAACGCAGCGGCGCCTGGATGACCGAGTTCCGCGGCCAGCAGCGCAACCTGCAGGGCGAGAACGTGATACCCATCATCCAAGTGGTTTGCAACTTCACCAAACCCACGGCCGACAAGCCCTCGCTGCTCAACTTCGACGAGAGCGAGACCCTCTTCCACGAGTTCGGCCACGCCCTGCACGGCCTGCTCTCCAAGTGCACCTACCCCTCGCTGGCGGGCACCAACGTGCCGCGCGACTTCGTGGAGCTGCCCTCGCAGGTGATGGAGAACTGGTGCCGCCACCCGCAGGTGATGAAGAGCTACGCCCGCCACTACCAGACCGGCGAGGCCATCCCCGACGAGCTCATCCGCAAGATTGACGCCGCTGCCACCTACGGCCAGGGCTTCATCACCACCGAACTGCTGGCCGCCTCGCTGCTCGACATGGACTACTACACCCTGCGCGAGAAGCGCGCCATCGACCCGCTGCAGTTCGAGGAGCAGGCCATGCAGCGCATCGGCCTCATACCCGAGATCATCAGCCGCTACCGCTCGCCCTACTTCCAGCACGTCTTCACCACGGGCTACGACGCCGGCTACTACAGCTACACCTGGACCGCCATCCTCGACGCCGACGCCTTCGAGGCATTCGTCGAGAGCGGCGACCTGTTCAACCCCGAGCTGGCCCGCAAGTTCCGCCACCTGCTCGAGAGCGGCAACACCATCGAGCCCATGGTCCTCTACCGCGGCTTCCGCGGCAAAGACCCCAGCCCCAAGGCTCTGCTCAAACGCAAAGGGATGCTTTGAGCCGCAATATAAAATATTACCAGCGAGGGCGGCCACCCGCACGGGTAGCCGCCCTCGCCTTTTTGTCCCCAAAAACCATAAAACCATCCCCAAACCGCCAGGACATACCATACTGACCCACAGCATCTTGTTCGCACCAACTCTTACTCATCCCTTTATTCCCCTAGCCCACTCCTGCCCCTGCCGAAAACGCCTTAAACGGAGGCACGGCCATTCTCCGCAAAACATGCGGAGAATATGCAACTTTTTCTCCGCATGGCAACATTTATTTTGCCGGATGAATAATTATGTGTATCTTTGCAATTTGAAATGGACAAGATGTTGTACATCATCGGGGGCTGTAACGGGGCTGGTAAAACCACTGCCTCATATACCGTTTTGCCCGATATTCTTGACTGTCGTGAGTTCGTCAATGCCGATGAGATAGCACGGGGATTGTCTCCGTTCAATCCTGCAGATGTGGCCATTGAGGCTGGCAGGCTTATGTTGAAGCGCATAGAGGAACTTCTCGCCCGAGAGGAGTCTTTCTCCATCGAGACCACTCTTGCCACACGATCCTATGTCAATCTTGTACATCGAGCCCATAACAAAGGTTACCGTGTAACGTTGCTGTTCTTTTGGCTGAATTCCCCGGAATTGGCCATACAGCGCGTAGCCGAGCGTGTAAGCAAAGGGGGACATGATATCCCCGAAGACATCATTCGCCGTCGCTACGTCAGCGGAATCCAGAACCTCTTCAACCTTTATGCCGCAGAGGTGGATTCATGGAGCATCTACGACAATAGCACCACCCTTCGCCGCAATGTGGCAGTTGGTGGCAAGACTATTAAAACGGTAATAAACAATGAAGAAATATACAATCAGATAATAAGCCATGTCAGAAAAGGAAATATTTGAATTGCAAGATAAAATAGACGAGGGCTTGCGATTGGCCGAGAAACGTATGTTGCAAGAAAAAGCCTTGCATGACGAGTGTGTCATCGTGCAGAACTCCGACGGAGAAATACAGCATATCCCGGCAAAGCAAGTCCTTGCCGAACAGGCAATGTCTCTTTAGTATCTTTGCAGCGTGAAATTAATAAAATGATGATGACATAAAACGTAGAAATATTACAAAGACATATTGAGCTTGACGCTCTTGTTCTCGTTAGATAAAAGGCATCAATTAGCTTAATAACGCAATAAGTGGCTCCAGATGGAGCCGCTTTCTTTTTGCTGATCGGTGGCGGATGAAATTATATTTTGTCAATCAAAATAAAAGTCGTACTTTTGCAGCCGATTTCAGAAGGAAATCACGGAGCGTTATGCCTCGATTCTTGTAGTTGAAAACGTGAGAAATTTTCAGATGAAGCAAGCGAGAGTATAATGGCTTCGCGCGTATAGCGTGGGCTGTTTGCTGCATCTTCTTCAAAGGTATTTTCTCACGACCCTCAACTAGAGACGTGGTGTACAGTGCCACGCTTCTTTTGTTAAACAAAGCATCACATAAGGCGCTGATGTGATACGGGGGAAATTATGGGACTAATAACCGCATTAAGGAAAATGAAGGCAGAAAAAGCTTCTAATGAAATGAAACGTTTGTTTGCCGACTTGCTACAGATGGCTCGTGCAGACGGAGAAATATCTGAAGATGAGAGTGATTTTATTTTTGCTCTAATGGATACTGCTGGAATGAAAAATCATGTTGTTACTACAGGTTTAGAAGGCGAGGGCGTTACGTTGGAGGAGTTGTTGATGTATGATAATAATGATATTAGAGGGATTAAATCGTGGATATCTTCGCTGATTGATGAATGGAGCTTATTGCCATATCCAAAAGACGAGAAGAAAAGGCTTAAATACCTGCTTATGGTAATTTCCATGATGATTACTGACGGAGAAAGTACGCAGGAGGAAATAAAATTATGCCATGAAATTGCTAGAAGAATGGGCTTTGACAAGACTCATGTCTATCAATGCTTACTTTATCTTGCCCAGCGAAGTGATATCAGTCCAAAACAAATGAGCGGACTGCTATCATATTATGAGAATGGAAACCCAATCATTGACAAAATATAAACATTACAAATTACATAATAAAATGGGCTTGTTCAATATATTTAAGAAGACCATATCCGTTAATCAGATGATGGAGAAAGCCACAACGTGGACAAATTCTTTCATGGAGCAGTATGTCAAAAGCGATGTGAAGAACAGAGAACTTGTTAAAGGGGAAGTTTTTGTATTTAACGCATGGACTGTATGGAAATACTGCTTGGAACATGACTTATTAAAACAATCAAGCAAAACGGCGAACACCTTCATAAGCAGCGCATATGTGTATTCTGGTGCAGACAAGATAATGGATGTTACAGATTTCTATCCAATATTCAAAAGCCGTTATGGAATGTACAGCGACGAAATATCGGGATTGCTTAATTCAAAATATCCTCAAACAAAACAATATATTCCTTTCTCCTTATTTTGTGCCATTTTTAAAAATCAATTTAAGTCCAATGTTACGTCAGGATACTCCATGAACGATATTGACATTATGGACGAGGTTTTAGAGTTTACGGGTAATATAATTAAACATTGGAATTATACACAATCCAACATTTTGTCAGACGTAAACTTCAAGGGATAATGTCGAAGTGCTAACAGGCTATCATGGTTCCATTTAAATATATTTTGCCGTATTGGAAAGATTGCGTACCTTTGCAGCCGAATTAAACCAATGTCTAACTAAAGAAGAAAGGAGCAAATTATGCCGTTATTCTACAACAAAGTGCAAAGGGTAAACCCGCGCGACCCGAAAGGTGTGTAGAATAATAACTCACATAGAACCCACCAAGAAGCCATAAAGAAAGGAGCGCCAACTTTGACGCTCCTTTTTCGTCGTTTTTATATGATGGTTATATCAGTTCTTTTTCTTGCTTTCGATTTCACCTACCAGTTGGCGGAGGTATGCGTCGGACACGTTGCTGATTTCGGACTTATCATAAATGGACATCAGCGTGATGGTGACATCATTCTCGGCCTGCTGCACGTTATAGGTAATGACCCTTGCGCCACCGCTTTTACCTTTTCCCTTTGATACAATGGCCATGCGATGCTTATAGGTGTTTTTGCCAAGCAGGGTACCGCCAAACGGGTTGCGTACCAACTCGTCGAGGAAGGTGTTGTAGTCGTCGATAAACGAGCGGTATTTCTTGGCCAATGCTTTGGCACGCCGCTCGAACTCGGGCAGGTATTCAAAGTTGACCATTACGCAAATAGGTTCCGGGCGTTTTTGCGGGCCTTGCCGGCATACAACTCGTCGAAAGCCGTAGTCAGACTATCTTTCACCATTTTAGTCTGCACTTCTTTGGTGTCGGGTGCAGTTTCTTTCGCGCCCAAGGTCAACAGCACCTGAATCAGCTGTTTGATTGCGCTGTTTCGTCCGTCATATTCCAATGTGATTGTCGCCATGTCTTTGTGTATTGATTTACGTTGGTGTAACGGAAATGAAGTGGTTTTATTGTGCCTAAAAGTAAAAAAAGAGGTGCAATCAAAAGGTTGCACCTCTTTCTTGGATTCACAAAGTGTCTTACTTCACCTCCTCATAGTCGACGTCGGTGACGTTGTCGTTGGGGTTGTTGCTGGGCTTTGTACATGTCCTCGCTGGCGGCCTGCCAGGCGGCGTTGATCTTGGCCATGGCGGCGTCGATCTGCTGGACGTTGCGGGCGCTGTGGGCGGCTTTCAGCTCGTTGAGGGCGCTCTCGATGGCGTTCTTCTTGTCGGCGGGAATCTTGTCGCCATAGTCCTTCAGGTTCTTCTCGCTCTGGAAGATCATGCCGTCGGCGTTGTTGATCTTCTCCACCTCTTCCTTGGCCTTCTTGTCGGCGTCGGCGTGGGCCTCGGCTTCGGCCTTCATGCGCTTGATCTCGTCCTCGCTCAGGCCGCTGCTGGCCTCGATGCGGATGTTCTGGCTCTTGCCGGTGGCCTTGTCGAGGGCGCTGACGTTGAGGATGCCGTTGGCGTCGATGTCGAAGGTGACCTCAATCTGGGGCACTCCACGCGGTGCTGGCGGGATGCCGGCCAGATGGAAGCGGCCGATGGTCTTGTTGTCGTTGGCCATGGGGCGCTCGCCCTGCAGCACATGGATTTCCACCTCGGGCTGGTTGTCGGCAGCGGTGCTGAAGACCTGGCTCTTCTTGGTGGGGATGGTGGTGTTGGCGTCGATGAGCTTGGTCATCACACCGCCGAGGGTCTCGATACCGAGGCTCAAGGGAGTTACGTCGAGCAGCAGCACGTCCTTCACCTCGCCGGTGAGCACACCGCCCTGGATGGCGGCGCCGATGGCGACCACCTCGTCGGGGTTGACGCCCTTGCTGGGCACC
>ONBB01000012.1 GCA_900315935.1 uncultured Bacteroidales bacterium | reverse complement strand
TGTAGAGGTTGCCCTCGCGGTCGGCCACCGTGCCCTTGATTTCGCTCCCCTGCTGGGCCGAGGCATACCCCTTGGCCCACTCGAACCGCTGCCCCTGCGTCCCGCACAGGCACGCCAGCGTCAGCAGCATCGCAAATAGTGTCTTTTTCATCTCGTCGGTATATTTTTAGGTTATATTTACTTATCGGCGGGAGAATCCAGTCGGGTATAGCAGTTTGGTTGTGAGAGTTTTGCGGAGATATCGCGGCTAGCCGCAGGAGTTATGGTTCGATGCAAATATACACTTTTTATCGAGACAACACTGAATGCAGCCTCATTTTTAATTTTTTTTAAGGGATTTAAGTTCAACTAATAAATGCAACACCTTGGAAAAAAAGAAAAGTGTTGCATTTATGACTTGAATCTGCCCTGACTACCTGTCCTGCTCGCGGTGTCGGAGACTGACGGTGCAGGCGGGGTAGGTATCTGAAAGCCAGCGGGCCACCTGCTCGGCGCAGTAGACGGAGCGGTGCTGTCCGCCGGTGCAGCCGAAAGCCACCTGGAGGTGGGTGAAACGGCGCTCGATGTATTTCTCAACACTCTGTCCCACAAGCGCCTTGGCATGGCCGAGGAACTGGTCGACGGCAGGTTCTTTCTGCAGGAATTCTATCACGGGGCGGTCGCGGCCTGTGATGGCCTTGTACTCGGGGTAGCGGCCGGGGTTGGGCAGGGCGCGGCAGTCGAAGATGAAGCCACCGCCGTTGCCGGAGGGGTCCTCGGGAAGGCCCTGCTTGTAA
The DNA here is from genome assembly GCA_900315935.1 of uncultured Bacteroidales bacterium. Classification (GTDB taxonomy): domain Bacteria; phylum Bacteroidota; class Bacteroidia; order Bacteroidales; family P3; genus Colimorpha. The sequence goes on along the minus strand of ONBB01000012.1, from coordinate 179,513 downwards.
CTGAAGGAGAGGACGGTAACGGTGAGTGAGGAGTGAGGAGCGAGGAGTGAGGAGTGAGGGGTGAGGGGTGAGGAATTTCCGCTTTCCACTACCGACTGCAGGGCACGGTTGAGTTCGGGGAGGAGGGCGATGGGGATGGGATGGTTCTCGAGGAGGGAGCGCAAGTTGTTGAGGGCAAGCGGGATGCTCTCGATGAAGTAGGGCTTGCGCTCGTAGAGGCCGCGGTAGCCGTAAGCACCGAGGGTCTGGAGGATGCGGACGAGGACATAGCCCCAGAAGTGGCTCATCCACTGCCGCTTGTCGTCGCCATTGATGCCGCGCACGGCCAGGTAATGGTTCAGCAATTCGAGACGCAGGGGCTCGGGCAGGTCGCTCTTGGCGGAGTAGAGCAGCGAGGCCACGTCGTACTGCGCCGCCCCCCTCCTACCCCCTTGGTAGTCAATGTAGTAAAGCCCTTCCGATACCATAATATTGCGTGGATTGAAGTCGCGGTAGAGGAAGTAGTCGCAGTCGGCTTCAAGGAGGAAGTCGGCCAGGTGGTGGAAGTCGTCCTCGAGGAGCTGCTCATCGAAGTCGATGTGTCCAAGCTTGAGGAAGAAGTACTTGAAATAATTGAGGTCCCAGAGGATGGACTGGCGGTCGAAGGCGGGGCGCGGGTAGGCCACGGAGAAATCGAGGTCGGCTCCGGCCTGCTGAATGGCGGCCAGGTCGGCAAGGGCCTGGCGGTAGAGCGCCAGCATTTCGGCATCGAATCCCCTACCCTGCCGCCGCTTGTCGAGCAGGAGGCCATAGAGCGACTGGTCGCCGAGGTCCTGCTGGAGGTAGCGTCGGTGGTCGTCGCTGACGGCGTAGAGCTGGGGCACGGCGATACCCTTCGCCATAAAATGGCGGGTGCAGGCGAAGAAAGCCTCGTTCTCGCGGAGGTCGTCGCCTATGGTGCCGATACAGCGGCGGGTGGCCCCGCAGAGGCGGTAGTAGCGGCGGTTGGAGCCATTGGCTCCCAAGGCGAGGCACTCGGTGCATGCCTCGCCTGCCCATTGCTCAAAGAGCTGCTGCAGGAGCTGCATTACTCTTCGGTGTGCTCTTCGGCGGCGCGGGCGGCCTCGGCGGAGGCACGAGCCTCGGCTTCCTGCTGCTGGCGCACCTCGTCGAGCATGCGGCACTTGCCGGTGAAGACGGCGCCGGGCTCGATGGAGAGCTTGTTGATAAGGATGTCGCCGCGGACACGGGCGGTGGCGTGGAGCGAGAGGAGTTCCTTGACGGAGAGGTTGCCGTTGACGGAGCCGATGATGTTGGCGTTCTGGCAGAGGATGTTGCCATTGACCACACCGGTGTCGCCGACGACGAGCTTGCCGTCGAGCTGGATGTTGCCCTCGAGGGTGCCGTCGAGACGGAAATCGCCGCTGGCGGTGATGTCGCCCTTGATGAGGGTGCCGTTGTTGATGATGTTGATGGAGCTGTTTTCTACTTCCATTGTTCTAGCCATAATTTAAAATTGTTAATGTATTGATTATTTGTATTTATTGACGTAATATTTGCGGAAGAAAGGCAGGTAGGCCGCCGGGTTCTTGCGGTTGTAGAAGGTGGCGTAGTTCTGGGTGGAGATGGCGAACTCCTGGTGGTCGCTGTCAGCCAGCTGCTTGAGGGGGCTCTCGTCCTGCTGCAGGTGGCGCCAGTAGTTCATGGCCTCGGCGGCCGACATGAAGCGGTGGATGGTGATGAGCTGGGTGGTGTCGGTAAAGAGGGTTGTGTTGACCTTGTAGCCCGAATTGGAATAGTACTGGCTGTTGAAGGCGGCCACCTTGTACTGCAGCTCGGTGGCGCGTACATTCCGGTCGTTGACGAGGATGACGACGTAATATTGTTGGTTCTCGCGGAAGCGGTAGACCTGCGACTCCGGCGGCAGGGTCTCGTCCTGCTGTGAGGTGCGGGGTGTGGTGGGCGAGACGGTGGCGGCGGCAGTGGTATCCTGCGGGAGCACCTGGCGACGGACGCGCTGCTCGTCGAGGTCGGTGATGGTCTCGCTGGAGGTCAGGGCGGCGAAGGCTGTGTCGTCGCGCAACAGCTCGAGCTGGGCTTGCGCCAGCGGGATGATGCTGTCGCCCTGCGGAGCCTGCGAGAGGAGGGTCTCGAGGGTAGCCACAGCCTCGGGGCGGTCGCCCATGCGCGCCTGGGCAAGGGCTTTCCAGTAACGGAAGCGACCCAGCTGGGGCATGCCGGCATAGACCTCCTCGGCCTCGTCGACCGAACGCAGCACACCGGAGTAGCGGCGCGAAGCGTACTGCGCATAGACGGCCTCGTAGTCCTCCTCGATGCGGCGGTCGCGGCGGAGGAGCTCCTTGTAGTACTCGTTGTCGCGGATGAGGTTGGCGAAGTCGCTGTCGGGGAAGCCCATGAGGACCATGTCGCGGTAGTAGTTGGCCTGCGGCGTGTTGCCTTGTCGGTCGTAGATGCGGTAGAGCATGTAGAACGCCTGCACCACCTCGGGATGCGACGTGTAGTCGGCGGCCAGGCGGTGGTAGCACTCCAGGGCGCGGGGCTCATTGCCCACGCCGTCGTAGTAGATATAACCGGCATTGAGCAGGCAGATGGAGGTGAGCGAGTCGATGGAGTCGAGCTGCTGCTGCGAAGTGGGGAGGTCCTTGAGGTAGTAGGCGGGACTGTGGGGGTCGTCGGGGTTGCCGGCTTGAGTGAGGAGGGAGGAATTAGGAGTGAGGAGTGAGGTATCGGACGCACCACTGTCGTCGGGGTTATCTTCGTCCAAGGCGATGGACATGAGTGTCTTGCTGGAGAGGCACCAGAGGTCCTCCAGGCCACGCATGCCCCAACGCTGGCGGAAGGTCTCCTTGCCTTTCTGCACGGTGGTGGGGTTGTAGAAGTACCAGTCGCCGGTGAGGGTGTTCTGCTGCGCCTTGCTCTCGCCCAGTATCTCGGCCAACAGCTCACGCTCGCGCGCCTCGGCCTCGCGGCGCTTCAACTCCTCGATGCGGTCGTTGATAAGCTTGGCGCGCTCGTCCTCGGGCATGGCGGCCACCAGGAGGAGGCTGTCGTTGCGGGTGTAGACGCGGGTATAGGAGACCAGCTCGGTGAGCATCTCGTGGCGACGGCGAATGTGGTCGTAGCGGGGATAGTCGGGCTGGATGCACTGCATGGCGGTGTCGTAGTAGACTTGGGATAGGTCGTAGTTCTGGAACTGGTCGTACTGCACCTCGGCCATGCGGAGCGACGAGAGTGCCTTCTGGGCCTTGTTGGCGGTGGCGGCGGCCACGGAGAGGCGGTAGTTGTCGCAGGCTTCGCGGGGCTGCTTGATACCGAGGTACATCTCGCCCTTGGCGAAATAGATTTGGTCGCGGTACTCCTCGTTCTTCTTGTCGTTGAGCAGGTCGTCGAGCTGGCGCTCGAGGCGGCCGATGTCGGCATGCTGCAGGTCGGCGCAAGAGGCTTCGCCGAGCTTGGCGTTGAACTCCATGACGTAGGGTGGCGAGTAGCGCAGCACCTCATGGTAGTACTTGGCGGCCACCGAGCGGCGGTCCAGCTGGCGATAGATCTGGGCCAGGATGAAGGTGAGACGCGCCTTGGCCTGGCGGTCGGAGGAGGCATCGACGGCCTGGTGGATGTACTCGACGGCCTTCTTGTACTTTCCCTGCGGGAGGGTGGCCTCGACCATGGCCATATAGAGCTTGTCGCGCTGCGAGCGGGTGAACTGGCTCTTGGCCAGTTGCTGCACAAGCAGGTCGAGGGTGGCCTCGGCCTCGGCGTAGCGTTTCTCCATGGTCATGCAACGGGCCAGGAGCACGGCGCCCTCGTCGCCGGCACGGGTGCCCTGAAACTGGGAGATGAGGATATTGCAGGTGTTGACGGTCGAGGCGTAGTCGCGCTTGTAGAAGGAGGCATAGGCGGTCAGCAGGTAGCACTCCTTGATGTAGGGCACATGTTCGCGCCCCTTGACGAAGATGCTATGCTTCTTGATGCCCTTGACACCCTTCTCGATGGCGCGGTCCATTTCGGGATAGACCGAGCGGGCGTTCTCGTCGGTGCCGAGGGGTTCGACAGGGAGCATCTGGGTATAGTCGTCGACAACCGAGGCGTAAAGCTTCTGGCGCCCCTCCTTGATGCTCTCGTTGCCATTCCACCAGACGTTGTAATGGGTGGTGATGTTGTGGTACTGGATATTGGTCCACTTGGCCTTTTTTGTGGAGCAGGAAGAGGCTACAAGAAGTAGAAGGAGCAGTGGGAGATAGGGGCAGATAGAGGGAGTTAAAGGGAGATAGCGGAAGATAGAGGGAGATAGGGGAAGATAGGGGACAATACCACGGCATTTGTCCTTTATCTTCCGCAAGCGAAGCATGCTATCTCCTTTTATCTTCATCTATCTTCGTTTTTCAAACGTTGAATCGGAAGTGCATGATATCGCCGTCCTGCACAACGTAGTCCTTGCCCTCGACGGCTATCTTGCCAGCCTCGCGGCATTTGGCTTCGGAGCCCAGGGCGACATAGTCGTCGTACTTGATGACCTCGGCACGGATGAAGCCGCGCTCGAAGTCGGAGTGGATAATGCCGGCGGTCTGGGGCGCTTTCATGCCTTTTTTGAAGGTCCAGGCGCGGCACTCCTTGGGGCCGGCGGTGAGGAAGGTCTGCAGGTTGAGCAGGCGGTAGGCGGCCTTGATGAGGCGGTTGACGCCCGATTCCTCGAGGCCCAGGTCGTTGAGGAACATCTGTTTCTCCTCGTATGTCTCGAGCTCGGCAATGTCGGCCTCGATGGCGGCACCGAGGATGAGCACCTCGGCCTGCTCGCCCTGGACGGCCTGGCGCACGGCTTCGACGTGGGCGTTGCCGCTGACGACGGAGGATTCGTCGACGTTGCAGACGTAGAGGACGGGCTTGGTGGTGAGGAGCTGCAGGTCGCGAGCCACGTCGGCCTGCGCGTCGTCGAGCTGTACGGTGCGGGCGCTGCGGCCCTCGAGCAGGGCGGCCTTGTAGAGGTCCATCACCTCGACCAGCTTCTTGGCACGGGCATCGCCGCCGGCCTTGCCCTTCTTGACCTCCTTATCGTAGCGGTTCTCGATGGTCTCGAGGTCCTTGAACTGGAGTTCGAGGTCGATGGTATGGAGGTCGCGGACGGGGTCGACGGTGGCATCGACATGGGTTACGTTGTCGTTGTCGAAGCAACGCAGCACATGGATGATGGCGTCGCAGTTGCGTATGTCGGCCAGGAACTTGTTGCCCAAGCCCTCGCCCTTGGAGGCACCGCGGACGAGGCCGGCGATGTCGACTATCTCGACCGTGGCGGGCACCACCGAGGCGGGACGCTCAATCTCGACCAGCTTGGCCAGGCGCTCGTCGGGCACGGTGATGACGCCCACGTTGGGCTCAATGGTGCAAAAGGGGAAGTTGGCCGCCTGCGCCTTGGCATTGGAGAGGCAGTTGAAGAGGGTCGACTTGCCGACGTTGGGCAGTCCTACGATTCCACATTGGAGGCTCATATTTTATATTGTATCTTTATCTATTATACGTTGTTTTTATTGTCAAGGTTCCCTAGGGGAACGGTAGGGGATCTCTAGGGGAATAGGAGGGCACTGGAAGCTTATGGAAGGATATGGTACCCTAGGTTTTTTCAGAGCTCTTTTTCAATAAGATAGTGGTTTCGGGTGGAGGAGTTGCGGCAGACCAGCTCGCCGATGAATCCGGCCAGGAAGAGCATGGTGCCCATGACGAGGAATAGCATCGAGAGGTAGAACCAGACGCTGTTGGTCAGCGCGATGCGGCCACAGAGGCGCAGGGCGATGACGACCACCAGAGAGATGAAGCCGAAGAGGAACGACAGCGACCCGATGGCGCCGAAGAAGTGCATGGGCTGCTTGCCGAACTTGGACATGAACATGATGGACATCAGGTCGAGGTAGCCGTTGAGGAATCGGTTCATGCCGAACTTGGTAACGCCGAACTCGCGCTTGCGGTGCTGCACCACTTTCTCGCCGATGTTGGAGAAACCGGCCCACTTGGCGATGACGGGTATATAGCGGTGCATCTCGCCGTAGACCTCAATGCTCTTGACCACGTCGCGGCGGTAAGCCTTGAGGCCGCAGTTGAAGTCGTGGAGCTTGATGCCGGAGAGGTGGCGGGTGGTGGCGTTGAAGAACTTGGAGGGGATGTTCTTGGCCAGCTTGGAGTCGTAGCGCACTTTCTTCCAGCCAGATACGAGGTCGTAGCCCTCCTCGACTATCATGCGGCGCAGCTCGGGCACCTCGTCGGGGCTGTCCTGCAGGTCGGCGTCCATGGTGATGACCACGTCGCCCTGGGCGGCGGCAAAGCCGGTGTTGAGGGCGGCGGACTTGCCGTAGTTGCGGCGGAACTTGATGCCGCGGTAGGCGGGATTCTTGGCGTGGAGGTCCTCTATCACCTGCCACGAGCCGTCCTTGCTGCCGTCGTCGACCATGAGGACCTCGTAGCTCAAGCCATGCTCGCGCATCACGCGGTCAATCCACTCGGCCAGGTGCGGCAGCGACTCGGCCTCGTTGTATAGCGGTACTATGATGGAGATGTCCATATTGTTGATTTTATGAGTTTTTCGTTTTTATTTCAGACTTTTCATTTTTGAAGAAGACGGCGGCCAGGAAGGCGCCGAAGCAACCGATGAGGGCCAGCTTGACGGCGGCGACGATGGCCACAAAGGCGGCCCAGTAGTGCAGCTGCGGGTCGGCGGCGGTGATGTCGGCGCCGGTGGTGGCGTGGGCGAAGAGCACCGTCTGCGCCGGCACGGCGAGGCAGAAAGCCCACAGCAGCAGGCCGTAGAGGAGCGCGGCCACAAGGCTCATACCCATGCCGAAGAGCATCAGTTCCTTGAGCGAAGCCCGCTTGCCGTCCAGCGAGTTGCGGTAGAGCAGCGCCAGCAGGAAGACCGCCGCCAGCAGGATGCCGTCGGTGGCGTAACTCTCAGGCGCCGGAGCGGGCACACCGAGCAGGTGGCGCACCAGGATGTATAGGAACAGCAGCATGCCCGTCAGCAAGCCGCTGCGCAGGTAGGCGCGGCGGTAGTTGCCGTGGATGGTGGAGGTGTATCGACGCGGGAATCTCATCTGACGTTCTTTTCTAGTGCTTGACGGATGGCGGCTTTCAACTCAAGAGCCTTTTTCGAGGCGGCGCCCTTCTTCTCGGGCTTGTAGAAGTCGCCGTAGATGACAGGGCCGAGCGAAATCTTGGGCGACGAAAGGTTGCCCTTGATATCTACGCCCACCTTGGCCAGGAGCGGGTTCTTGAGCAGCTCGAGGTGGTAGGAGCAGGTGTTGTCGAGCGTGTGCTTGCCCGAGGCGCAGATGGAGTAGGAACCCATGTTGATGAGGAACGGGAAGACCTCGATTTCCTTGCGGAAGCAGGTCATCTCGACCGAGAGGCTGTCGATGTGTATCTTGTTGTCCTTCTCTTTCCAACTCTTGAAGCGCATCAGCTTTGCGATGTTGGAGATGGAGTTGTTGTCCATCAACACGAGGTCCTGACCGCTGATGGCGGCCGAGCCGAGAAGGGTGCTCATCTTGGGCTGGTAGTTGGCGAAGAGGTAGCTCTCGCCGGCGAGGTGGAAGTTGGCGTTGCCGTCGAAGGCCGAGAGCATGGGGACGAGGGTGTCGACCACGGGAATCATGTCGAGCAGCTCGTCGATCTGTATGTCGAGCAGGTGGAAGTCGATGGCGGCGAAGAGGTCGTCGGGCCTGGGCGAGCGGTAGAGAGCGGTGAGCTGCATGGTGGCGGCCTTGCATACGAAACCAATCTGGTCGAGGATGGCCACGCCGTCCTTCACCGTGAGGCTGCCGGCCACATCGTTGAGGTCGTTGCCGAAAGCCACGCTGCGCTTGATATGGGTGTGGAGCGTTACGTCCACGTTCTTGGGCACGATGAAGGGGTTGGCGTCATTGGGCACCCGGTCCTGCTGGCGCTGCAGCTCGAGGCTGTCGGGGTCGGAACCCATGCCGCTGAAGAGGTCCATCAGCTGGTCCACATCGGCATAGTTGGAGGTGAAGTTGAGGTCGCCCCGGAGCATGGCCTTGTTGTCGAGCCAGTCCTCGAGGTTGTCCACGGTGCCATAGAGTTCGAAGTCGGAGTGGCCGAGCTTAACCTGTACCTTGCGGATGTCGGTGTGGGCGCGGTCGTACTTGGCCGAGAACTGCGAGAGGCGCACGGCATCGGGCAGGTTCGGCATGTAGAGCACGGCGCTATGGGTGGTGAGGTCGGCCACGGGGTTGAAGCGCTTGAGGGGGTCGGTCTGGGTGGAGTCGAGACGGATAGTACCTTTGAGCGATAGCTCGTCGAGCGACACCATCATCGAGTCCATGTTGGCCTCGGTCTCGCCCACCATGACGACAAAGGCGGCCGAGATCTGCTCTTTCATCAAATTGTTGACACCGAGGCTGATATTGGGTTTGTCCACCGTGGCGGTAATGCCCTTGTGGGGCATGTCGACACGGAGACTGGCTCCCTTGATGCGGGCATCGGCCATCTTGCTCTTGTGGAGCTTGGCGGGCAGCTGCAGCGAGAGGTCGAGGGTCGGCGCCGTGGCGCGGAGGGTGTCGAAGGTGAGGTCGAGGTTGCGCATCTTGACCGTACCGCTGGCCACCATCTTGTCGAGGGCCATGGCCTGCAGCTGGCTCATGCGGAAGTCGACGTGCAGGTCAAGGTCGGCATCGCCCTTGGCGATGGTGAGTGGCAGGGTGTCGGGCACCATGGGGAGGGCGTCCTTGAGGGGAAGGGCACCCTTGATGTCGGCGTTGACGCGCATGTCGCCCAGCAGGTCGTCGGCACGCCCCTTGAGGGAGAGCTTGGTGTCGAGGGTGCGGGCGGTGAGGGTATTGATGACGGCGCTGCACTTCCCTTTGGGGCCTAGGTCGAGGCGGGCGGTGAGGTCGCCGTTGATTTTGCTGACTTTGTAGGGCAGCACCGCCGGCTGGTGGTAGCGGCCGTCGGCAAGCACCATATGGGCGTTGACTAGAGGCATGGTGCTGTCGGTGAGTGTGCCACAGGCTGTGGCCTCGAGGCGGGCCTTGCCGTCGAGGTCCATACCGCGCAGCGCGGCGGTATACGCCTCGGGCACAATGGCCAGCAGGGGCTTGATTTGCCAGGCTCCGTCGGTGGCCACGCGGAGGTCAAGATTGAGGGGGAGGCTGTCGGTGGCCAGCTGCACATCGCCGTCGGCGGTGAACACAAACTGGTCAAGGCCGATGAAAACCTCGTTGAGGGCGACCATCATCTTGTTGACATCGAACACGAAAGGCACCTTGGCGGAAAGCAGGTCGTGGCTCGATTCGCGGAGGGTGGCGTTGACCATGTCGGTGCCGGCGGCCTGCAGGGTGCCGCTGGCGATGGTGAGGTCGAGCAGACCGGAGAAGAGGTTGGTGCTGCCGTCGCCCTTGAGTTCGGTTTCGAGGTCGGTCAGGTTCGCCACAAGGGTGGTACGGCCGGCGGTGTCGGCCATGGTGAGGGCCAGCTGCCTGGTGTCGAGCGTGGCCTTGGCGTCGATGGCCTCGTTTATCATGCCGCCTTTGGCCGAGAGGGCCAGGTTGTCGACGAGGGCCTTGAGGGTGGTGCGACCCGTGGTGGAGTCGGCCATGGCGAGGACCACGCGGCGACCGTTGAGGGTGAGGTCGGCATCGATGTCATTCTTGTAGAGCGACCCCTTGAGGGTGAGGCCGAGGTCGGCCAGCGAGGCGTCGAGGCAGTGCTGCTCGTCCTTGAGGGTGGCGTTGAGGCGGCTGACTTTGATTTTCTCGACGTCGATATGCTCGGGGAGCGAGGATTCGCCCTTGGTGGTGTCGGGTTCGGAGGTGGGGAAGATGGAGAAGTTGTTGGAGCCGTCGCGGGCGATGTAGAGGTTGGCGTCGGCATCGTCGAGCAGCACCTGGTGCACGATGACCTTGCGCTCCTTGAGGAAAGCCTTGACGTCGAGTCCCACGGTGAGGGAGCCGATGCGGGCCAGGGTGTCGCTCGGGGCGCCGGGGGTGGGATTGACGAGGTAGACGTTGTCCAACTTGAGCCCCGCGTCGGGGAAGGTGGAGAGGAGGGTGAGGTCGACATTGTCGAAATGGCTCTCGCAGGCTATGTAGTCGGAGGCCAGGCGGTTGACAATCTTGGTGAGGCGGCTGGGGGTGAAGACCAGATACATGGCCACCGCCACGGCGACCACCACGAGACCCAGCAGCGAGCCGAGCGAGATGAGCGTTATTTTCCAACCTTTCTTCATACTAGTTCACTTTGGTATAGGTGGAGGTGATGCCGTAGGCGTCCTTCCACTTCATGGAGTTGGAGGTGATTTCCTTGATGGTGTAGACCTTGGGCACCATCTGGTTTTCCTGCTCACCGGGGAACCAATGGGTGAGCTCGTCGCGGTCGAGGTCCCAGGTGTACTTGAGGTTGGTGGTCTCCTCGGTCTTGCCTTCGCTCTCGTCCCAGGTGGCACCGTTGCCCGCATCGTAGTAACTCCAGTACTCTTGCGTGCCGACTTTGATCCACTTGCCGTGGAGCATCACGGGGTCGACATCGATATGTTTCTCTTCGGGGAAGCAGGCCGCGAAGAGGGGCACAAGGAGGAGTGCGAGCAGGAGGCGTGTGTGTTTCATGGTACTATTGCTTGTCGAGGACATAAATTTCTTTGAGGTTGCGGCCCAGCTGGTCGTAGTCGAGGCCATAGCCGACGATGAACTCGTTGCCGATGTTGCGGCCGATGTAGTCGACCGTGTAGTCGCCGCGGAAGGCACCGGGCTTGAAGAAGAGGGAGCAAACGCGGAGGCTGGCGGGCTGCAGGGCACGCGCGTCGGCCAGGATGCGCTGCATGGAGAGGCCGGTGTCCACCACATCCTCCACTATCAGCACGTCGCGGCCGCGGATTTCGGCCGGGAAGGGCAGCTGGCACACCACCTCGCCCGTGGAGGCCAGGCCGGAATAGGAGGCGTAGCGCACGAAGGCCAGGCGGCAGGGGACGGTGAGGCGGCGCACCAGGTCGGTGGCGAACATGAAGGCGCCGGTCAGTATGGGGCAGACCACCAGCTCGCGACCCTCGTAGTCGCGGCTGATTTGCGCGGCCAGGGCCGAGGCGATGCCTTGCAGCTCGGCCTCGGGGATGAAGGGTCGGAAGTGTAGGTCCTTAATCTGCATGGTCGGGTTCCATTACAAGTCTGAAGCCAAACAATTCGTAGCGTCCGGAGGGTATGTACCAGCCGCGGTCGTAGACGGTGCAAGCCGAGGAGGTGCTGTTGTAGTGGCCGCCGCGCAGCACACGGTGCTCGCCCTCGGCGGGGCCGCGGGGGTTGTCCTGCGGGTCGGCCGCGTATTCGCCGGCCCAGTCGAGGCACCATTCGGCCACGTTGCCGGCCATGTCGTAGAGTCCCAGCTCGTTGGGCTGCAGCCGGGCCACAGGATGGGTGGCGCCTTTGCTGTTGACGCAGTACCAGCCTGCACGGTCGAGGCCGGCGCGGTCCGAACCCGGGAAGGGCTGGCGGCGCGAACGGTGGCCGCCGCGGGCGGCATATTCCCACTCGGCCTCGGTGGGGAGGCGGAAGCGGTGGCCGGTCATCTGGCTGAGCATCACGGCAAACTGCTGCGCATCGGCCCACGAGACGCTCTCCACCGGCAGGCTGTCGGTGCCGGTGAACTTGGAGGGGTTCTCGCCCATGACGGCACGGTAGAGGCCCTGCGTTACCTCGCAGCGGGCGATGAAGTAGCCGCCCACCGACACGCGGTGCTCGGGGCGGGCCGACTCGTAGTTGTACTTCACGCCGCGCGCCTGGTTGCTGCCCATGGTAAAGGTGCCGCCCTCGACCCACACCAGGTCAAAACTCACCCCGCCGTCGAGGCGAACGGTGAGCACGCTGTCCTGGGCCCAGAGGGAATTGGAAATTGAAAACTGAAAATTGAAAAGCATGCCTGCAGCCGCAAGCATAACAATTTTCAACTTTTTCGACAGGTGCTTCATAACGAGTTGACCCCAATTAACCACTTTCAATTTTCCACTTTACACTGTCCGCGTTACATGTGCTCTTCGCTCCAGCGCTCGGGGTTGAGGCGCCAGGCGGCGAGGCTCTCGAAGTCCTCGGGGCGGACGTACTCGTGCTGCTGGGCCACCTGGACGAGGGTGTCGTAGTCGGTCAGGGTAAACAGGTCGACATTCTCGGCGGCAAAGTTGTCGGCGGCCACCTGGAGGCCATAGGTGAAGATGGCGGCCATGCCCTTGACCACGCAGCCTTTCTCGCGCAGGGCCTTGACGGCGATGAGCGAGCTCTTGCCGGTGGAGACAAGGTCCTCAATCACCACGACCGACTGGCCGCTGTGGATCTCGCCCTCAATCTGGTTGGTCAGGCCGTGGCTCTTCTGCTCGGAACGGACGTAGACGAAGGGCTTGCCCAGCTCCTGCGCCACCAACGCGCCCTGGGCGATGCCGCCGGTGGCCACACCGGCTATGACATCCACGTCGCCCCACTGGTCGGTTACTATCTCGGAGAAGCGCTGGCGGATAAAAGTGCGTATCTCGGGGTAGGACAACGTAACGCGGTTGTCGCAATAAATGGGCGATTTTCGCCCGCTAGCCCATGTGAAAGGTTGCTCGTTATTGAGCTTTACCGCTTTCACTTTCAGTAAGAATTCGGCTGTCTGTGCAGCCATGTCAGTGTTGTTAATCATGGTGCAAAGATACGCCTTTTTTTTAATATATAAAGAAAATTATAAAAAAACTTTTTCCACACCACAGCGGCATCCGTGCACAAAGAAGTGTGAAAAAACAGAAAAAAAGAGAAAAACCGTGCCGACGCAACCAGCAGATTGTGAGGCGCTTGAAACATTCATCTTCTTCCTTTCTTCTTCTTTTGGAAAGGAATGGGACAATAAACGGAGAAAAGCTGCGTTGAGGTAAAAAAAAGACAAAAATATAATCAGAGAAATATGGCAAAATTGGAGCAAGGCATCCTCGGGCCGTTCCGGGGCAAAGTGGGCACCGTGGTGGGCTACACCTGGCGGGGCATGGCCTGCGTGCGCGCCTACCGCAAGGAGATAAACTACCCAAATACAGAGCATCAACAGGCTGAACGCGAGTGGTTTGTGAGCATGGTTCGCTTCGCCGCACGGGCGCGCCAGGCGCTGCTGCTGGGTCTACGCGAGCGCGCCGCCCGCGACCAGATGACGGAGGGCAACGCCTTCGTCAAGATGAACAAGCATTGCTTCGGCCGTACACACGCCCCCGTCGCCGCCTGCGGCGGCGCCACCCCCTCTAGCTTAGAGGGGGAGTTGAACTGCAACCGAACTCCTCCCCTAAGTTAGGGGAGGTGCCCGAAGGGCGGAGGAGTGTGTTGCAGGACGGAGGAGAGTATGGCTCCAAGGCCACACGCCCCCGCCCTTCGGGCACCCCCTCTAGCTTAGAGGGGGAGTTGAAATGTAGGGACGCGGCGTGCCGCGTCCGCAATGCGCCAGCCAACATTCCGGACTGCAAAGCGGCTGCCAGCATATCCGTCCGCGGTGCGGTTGCCGACGCTGCCGACCGCGGTGCGATTGCGGACGCAGCACGCTGCGTCCCTACAGTGTACGAGCGCATTCGCATATCCGAAGGCTCGGCCGCACCAGTGCTTTTCCGCGAAGCGAATATCAGCAATGACGGTATCCTAAGAGTTGATTTCGAGAAGAATACGCAGCTGTACCGCGCCTCGCCGGACGACCGCGTGTACGTCTATGCCTACTGCCCCGCGCTGGAGGAGGGGTTCCTCACCGCCCCTACCACACGCAAGACCAAGCATTTGCGCGCAGCGCTGCCCGACCACTGGCGCGGCCAAGAGGTGAAACTGTGGGGCTTCGTTGTGGACCGCGAGGGGCGATCCTCAAACTCGGCCTACATCGCACAGGAGACAGCCGCCGACACAGCTGAACCGATACCTGAAGAAACACAACGTATCACTATGATTTATATCGAAATAAACACATCATACACACTACCGGCAACCCACCTCGATGCGCCGCCGCCTGACCTGCGCACCTAGCGCACTCCCCCACCCTTTTCCGACACCTGACCGACACCCGCAGATGAAAAAAAAATTGCGGGCAGAGCACTTTTTTTTTGTCATTTTTATAAAACTACATATATTTGTAATCTCAAATTTGAGCTTGTAAATAACAAAAAACACTCAATATGAAGAAATTAACTATGTTACTGGCAACGCTGGCAGCGCCCATTTTGGCCATGGCGAGCGAAGCCGACCTCGAAATGCCGGCAGGATTCGCCTCCTCGCCCGACGCATCGATTCTCTACTGGGGCTTCGCCATTGTGGTGCTGGGCCTGCTGTTCGGATTCTGGCAGTTCAGCAACGTGCGCAAGCTGAAAGCACACAAGTCGATGCTGGAGATAGGCAACGTCATCTTCAAAACCTGCTCCACCTACCTCATGCAGCAGGGCAAGTTCCTCGGCCTGCTCTTCATCTTCATCGGTGCCGCCATCGCGCTGTATTTCGGCGTGTTGAGCCACATGGGCGCCGGTGCCGTGGTGCTGATTTTGGCCTGGACCGTGGTCGGTATCCTGGGCAGCTACGGCGTGGCCTGGTTCGGCGTGCGCATGAACACCCACGCCAACGCCCGCATGGCCTTCGCCTCGCTCAAGCGCAAACCGCTTGACCTGCTGAACATTCCGCTGCGCGCCGGCATGTCCATCGGCATCGTGCTCATCTGCGTCGAGCTGCTGCTGATGCTCATCATCCTGCTCTTCATGCCCGAGAACCTGGCCGGTGCCTGCTTCATCGGCTTCGCCATCGGCGAAAGCCTGGGCGCCAGCGCCTTGCGTATCGCCGGCGGTATCTTCACCAAGATTGCCGACATCGGAAGCGACCTGATGAAGGTGGTCTTCAAAATCGGCGAGGACGACCCGCGCAACCCCGGCGTCATCGCCGACTGCACGGGCGACAACGCCGGCGACAGCATCGGACCCACCGCCGACGGCTTCGAGACCTACGGCGTTACCGGCGTGGCCCTCGTCAGCTTCATCCTGCTGGCCGTCCCCGAGATGGACATGCAGGTCAAACTCCTCGTCTGGATCTTCGTCATGCGCATCCTCGGCATCGTGGCCTCCGTCCTCTCCTACTATATTAATGGCGCGATTGCACGTGCGAAATATAAAAACGCCGACGACATCAACTTCGAGCATCCGCTGACCAGCCTCGTCTGGATCACCTCCATCCTCTCCATCGTGGCCACCTTCGTCGCCAGCTACGCCATCCTCGGCGGACTGGGCAACAACTGGTGGCTCGCCCTGAGCATCATCATCTCCTGCGGCACCCTCGGCGCGGCACTCATCCCCGAGTTCACCAAAATCTTCACCTCCCCCACCTCGAAGCACGTGGGCGAAGTGGTCAAGGCTTCGGAGCAGGGCGGCGCCTCGCTCAACATCCTCTCCGGCCTGGTGGCCGGCAACTACGGCGCCTTCTGGACCGGCGTGGTCTTCTTCGTGCTCATGATTGTGGCCTACCTCTCCTCCAACGCCTTCGGCATGGAGAGCATCTTCGGCACCTACCACAGCATCTTCGCCTTCGGCCTCGTGGCCTTCGGCATGCTGGGCATGGGCCCCGTAACCATCGCCGTCGACAGCTACGGCCCCGTAACCGACAACGCACAGTCCGTCTACGAACTCTCCCTCATCGAGGACGACATCGAGAAGACCAAGCGCGAGGTGGAACAGGAATTCGGCTTCACGCCCGACTTCGAGAAGGCCAAGTACTACCTCGAGGCCAACGACGGCGCGGGCAACACCTTCAAGGCCACGGCCAAGCCCGTCCTCATCGGCACCGCCGTCGTGGGTGCCACCACCATGATCTTCTCCCTCATCCTGATGATCCAGAAGACCCTCGGCATCGAGCCCGAGAGCATCCTCAACCTGCTCAACCCCTACAGCATCCTCGGCTTCATCCTCGGCGGCTGCGTCATCTACTGGTTCACCGGCGCCTCCATGCAGGCCGTTACCACCGGTGCCAACCGCGCTGTGGAATACATCAAGCAGAACATCAACCTCGACCTCGGCGCCGCCAAGAAGGCCGACATCGCCAAGAGCCAGGAAGTGGTCAAAATCTGCACCAACTACGCCCAGAAAGGCATGATCAACATCTTCATCGCCATCTTCTGCTTCGCACTGGCCTTCGCCTGCCTGTCGAGCCCCGAGAGCATCGGCGGCCAGAACGCCGTCTGCCTCTTCATTTCCTACCTCATCTCCATCGCCGTCTTCGGCCTCTTCCAGGCCGTCTTCATGGCCAACGCCGGCGGCGCCTGGGACAACGCCAAGAAGGTGGTCGAGGTGGACATGAAGGCCAAAGGCACCGACCTGCACGACGCCAGCGTGGTGGGCGACACCGTCGGCGACCCCTTCAAGGACACCTCCTCCGTGGCCCTCAACCCCATCATCAAGTTCACCACCCTCTTCGGCGTGCTGGCCATGGAAATCGCCATCAGCGAAGGCTTCAAGTCCGCCGCCCCCTGGGTCGGCGTGGTGCTCCTGCTGGTGGCCCTCTACTTCGTCTACCGCTCCTTCTACGGCATGCGCATCAAGTCGTAACACAAGCGAATATATCCGCCCAACCAAATTTTCCCCGATGGCATCCTACCACCGGGGAAAATTATTTTTGGCCACGTCGGAAAAAGTTTGTAATTTTGCATTTTGAAACAAACACCACATCCATGCCAGAGATAAGTCGCTTTTATGGGATTATCATCAAGATGTTCTTCAAACCCAAAGAACATGAACCTGCACATATTCATGCCATCTATGACGAATATGTGGGCATCTTTGATATCCACACCTACGAGATGACCGCAGGAGATCTCCCTGTCAAAGCTCAACGACTAGTGCAAGAATGGTTGGGTTCTCATGGGAATGAATTGATTGTGATGTGGGATTCTCAAAATATTCATAAACTACCACCACTGGAATGACCACAATTCCTCGCATACAAACCATCCAGCCTTTGGCTGACTTCCAGTTGTCCGTCCTCTTCGATGACGGAAGAAGAGTGCTCTACGATGTAAAGGACGATATCGATACGCTCGAAGAGTTCAAAAACCTAGAACTCATTGCCGGGTTGTGGAACCATGTGCAACTGGACAAGAGCCGCACGGTAGCATACTGGAACGATCGCATAGACCTGCCTTCGGACGTACTATACAAATACGGAGTGTCCATCGCATAGCCACACAAACATTATTTCCCCGATGAATTTCGATTCCATCGGGGAAAATTATTTTTGGCCACGTCGGAAAAAGTATTCAGGGAAGTCAGACAAAGAGCGCGGCGGCCATGCCGTCGGCGTGGAGGAGACCCTCGGGAGTGGGGCAATAGATTAGTGAGGAGTGAGGGGTGAGGAGTGAGGGCTGGTGGGATTCTTCAACGTAGAGCCAGCCGCAGGCTACGTAGGGCTGCAGCTTCTGGAGGAGCCCTGCCCGGTATGCCTCGGGGACGTCGGCGAGGAGGAGGCCGCGGGTGGTGCGGAGGGCGGTCATAAGGAGTTCGTTGACAGCATCGGCCGCGGTGAGAACCTCTTCGCTCTCCACTTTCCACATACAACTTTCCACCTCCATGGGGCTGTTCCAACGGCGGCGACGGCCGTCGAAGCTGTGGGCGGCGGGCCCGAGGCCGAGGTAGGGGGTGCGGTCCCAGTAGCGACTGTTGTGGCGCGAATGGTAGCCCGGACGGGCGAAGTTGCTGACCTCGTACTGCCGGAAGCCAGCCTCCCCAAACTGCTGTTGCAGTGCATGATACTGGCGCACGACCTCTTCCTCGCCGGGGAGCACCACCCTACCCTGCCGCACCTGCAGGTCCAGGGCGGTGCCAGACTCGACGGTGAGGGCGTAGGCGGAGATGTGGGTGATTAATTGGAAATTGAAAATTGAGAATTGAAAATTCCCATGAGGAAGGCCGTAGATGAAATCGGCGCTGACGTTATGGAAGCCTGCACGGTGGGCGTTCTCCAAGGCATCGAGTGCCTGGCGGGCGGTGTGGCGGCGATTGAGGAGGCGCAGCTGGCTGTCGTCAAGGCTCTGGATGCCGACACTCAAGCGGTTGAAACCGAGCGCTCGGAGGCCGGCCAGGTAGTCGGGCGTGAGGTCCTCGGGGTTGGCCTCGAGCGTGAACTCCTCCACCTGCGAGAGGTCGAAGCAGCGCCGCAGCCCGTCGACGATGCGTGTAAGCTCCGCCAAGGGCAGTATCGACGGGGTACCGCCGCCGAAATAGACAGTCCGAATCGAATGCGGCTGCTCGCCCTTGCGCTGCTCCATTTCCGCCAGCAGGGCATTGACGTAGCGGCCAAAGGCATCCACCCCGCGCGCAGGCTTGGAGTAGAAGGCGCAGTAGGTGCACTTGCGGTGGCAGAAAGGAACGTGGAGGTAAATCAAATTGAGTTACGAGTTATGAGTTAAGAGTTAGGAGTTAGGAGTTAGGAGTTAAGAGTCTAACAGTTGGTCGGCGGCGGCGTAGGGGGTAAGTTTGTTTTCAAGTATCTGCTGTTCAAGTTCTTTCATGCGCTCTTCGATGCCGGGGGTGTTGTAGAAGCGGTCGCGCAGGCCACTCTCGATGGCCTCGGTCATGATGCGCAGGCTCTGCTGCTGGCGCTTGTGGTAGAAATATCCGTTGCCCTTGGTGAAGGTAACATAGTCCATCACGTCGTTCCACAGCTCCTCGAGGCCCTGCTTGGTGTAGGCCGAGCAGAGGGACACCTTGACGGTCCAGCCGCTCTCGGGCATGGGGAAAAGGTGGAGAGCGTTGCGGAACTGGGCGGCGGCCAGCTCGGAGCGCTGCATGTCGAGCTCGCACTTGTTGATGGCAATCATGTCGGCCATCTCCATGATGCCGCGCTTGATGCCCTGCAGCTCGTCGCCGGTGTTGGCCAGCTGGAGCAGGAGGAAGAAGTCGACCATCGAGTGGGCGGCCACCTCGCTCTGTCCAACGCCCACAGTCTCAACGATTACCACATCGAAACCGGCCGCCTCGCAGAGGGTGATGATCTCGCGCGTCTTGCGCGCCACGCCGCCGAGCGAACCGGCCGAGGGGCTAGGGCGGATGAAGGCGTTGGGGTCCACGGAAAGCTCCTCCATGCGGGTCTTGTCGCCCAGGATGGAGCCCTTGGAACGCTCGCTGGAGGGGTCGATGGCGAGGACGGCAACTTTGTGATTGTGAGCGGTCAGCATCTTGCCCAGCGCCTCGATGGTGGTGCTCTTGCCAGCACCGGGCACGCCGGTGATGCCGAGGCGCACCGACTTGCCGCTGTAGGGAAGGCAGCGCTCGATGACCTCCTGCGCCTTCTTCTGGTGGGCGTGCAACGAACTCTCCACCAGCGTGATGGCGCGGCTCAACAGGGTGCGGTCGGCATGGCGGATGCCGGCCACCAACTCCTCGACCGAGGGTTCCTGTGCACGCTTGGCGCGCACACGCTCTATATAGTTGAGGCTCACCTGGTCGGGTTGCTTGACGCCCTGCTGCACCGAGAGGGCGGAGTCGTAGTCGAAGTTGCTGTAGAGATGCTTGTCTTCCATGTCCGTGATAACGCGTATCATATATTTATATTGCGAGGGGAGACAAAAAAAGCACCTCCTCGATGGAAGTGCCTTCTTTGGTAGCGGGAACCAGACTTGAACTGGTGACCTCCGGGTTATGAATCCAGCGCTCTAACCAGCTGAGCTATCCCGCCATCACATGCCTTTGATTCTCTCAAAAACGGGTGCAAAAGTACTAACATTTTCCGACATGGCCAAATATTTTTGCAAAATAATATGCAACCAGCTCATAAACAACATCTTATTTTGCAAACAAAAGCACTACGCAAGGGACGCAACGCAGTCGGCAAGCGGCTATTTCAGGCAAAATCCGCTAATGGTGCCACCGACGGAATCGCAACGCGCACCCGTAACCGAGGCAAGCGTGTTGACCTGCCCGGAGAGGCGGAGGTAGCCCAGGAAAGCGAAGATGATGGCCTCCTTGTAGTTGACCGTCTCGCTGTCGGGAACAACCACCTCGACCGAAGGCAGAAGGCCGGTGATACACTCGACGAGGTATTTGTTGAAAGCGCCACCTCCAGTGATAAGCAACGACCCAATCCGTTGCTGGCCAACAACATGCGCCACCTGCCGCGCGATATGATGCACCACGGTGCAGAGCAAATCCTCGGCGGATCCATCCGCCGCATCAACCCGAGGCCAGAAGTCGGCCAGAAACCACTCCTTGCCGAGAGACTTCGGAGGCTTGGCGGAATAGAAATCAAGGCCATCCAGCAAGTCAAGCAACGCGGAGCGGCACGCACCGCGGCGCGCGATGGAGCCCTTGGGGTCGAATGGATGGCCGAGGCGGGCGGCGAGGCGGTTGAGCGCCATGTTGCAAGGGCAGATGTCGAATGCAACTCGATGGCCATCAGCGCGATAGGAAATATTGGCAATGCCGCCGAGATTGAGACAGGCATCGTATTGGCCAAAGAGCAGCTCGTCGCCAACAGGCACCAGCGGAGCACCTTGGCCGCCAAGGGCCACGTCAAACGTGCGGAAGTTGCTGACCACCAGCAGCCCCGTCTCCGCGGCAATGGCATCGCCGTCGCCAATCTGGGTGGTCAGCCCCAGATCAGGCTGGTGGAAAATGGTGTGGCCATGGGAGGCGATGGCGTCGACTACGACACTTTTACCAGAAAGGAATTCATTGATTACCTTGCCATAAAGATGTCCTAGTTCAACATGTGCTTTAGCATAGTCGAGGGCGGAGGAATGCTCGAGGGAGGCGAGGCGCTGGCGCCAGTGGTCGGTGTAGGGGACGGTGGTGGCAGCAAGCACCTGGTAGGCGGAGCCGGAGATGCGGCAGAGGGCGAGGTCGATGCCGTCGAGCGAGGTGCCGGACATGAGGCCAAGGATTGTCATAATGTATTGATTAATAGGATAATAATTGAATCACAGAATTGAGAACAGTAGAGGTCGACGCCGCGCTGATTGAGGTGGTCGGAGTCGAAGAAGTGGAGCGTGTCGACCAAGGCGTCGGAGCGCAGCGCGCAGAAGGGACCCAAGGAGGACATGAGCGATTGGAAATCAGACAAATTAGTATATGCCTCCAGCCGAGCGCGCGTATCGGGTGTTTGGACGAGGAGGAACGGAACAGTCCTGGAGTCGAGGTAGTTGAGGCAGCGGCGGAGGGCTGCCGTCTGGGCAGGAAGCGGAGCGATGTGGTAGAGCGGCTCGTCGGAAGGGGTATAGCGAGCCATGTCGCGTTCGACGTAGCCTCCAGACACATAATGATTTACGCCGAGAACCGGAGGCTCATCGAAAGAGCGGAAAGAGGGAGAAAAGAGGTTGTGGAGCATGGCATAGGGGGCGGTGCAGAGGACACGGAGGTTGCGCGAGCGGAGGGCCATGGGAAGCATGTGCCACGAAGGGGGGACGTTGGAGAGGAGCGAGAGGGCGGACTCGATGCCGTCGTAGTCGATGATGTCGGGGTGCACCTCGATGACCACCAGGCGGGGGTTGCAGGAATCAAGATACTGACGGAGAAGGACTTCGGACTGGAGAGGTGTCTGGTTGGAGGAGCCGAGGTTGAAGACGGAGATGCCCCGCTCGGCGAAGATGCGTGGATCGAAGGTGCGATAGGCGTGGGAAGAGCCGAGGAAAAGGACGTCAACCTGCTGAATGGAAGCGATTTCGCGCGACTTGGAGTAGAGAAAATCGTCGCCACCGAGCCGATAGGAAACGTTGCGCAGGCGCCCTGTGCCGCCCAGCAGCCAGAGCATCAGCACGGAGAAAAGCAGTGCGAGGGGGAGGAAGAGGATGATATGGCGGACGAAGCGTTTCAAAACTGGAAATAGATAAAGGGCATTTCGGAGGTTTGCGAGAATGCGATAATTATGAAAATCAACGACATATATCCCACCCAGCGGAGGGTACGGCTGCGGGGCTGGCGGGCGAAGGGGTAGCTGCTATGGCGCGAGAACCATTCAACGCTGAACATCAGGAAGATGGCGGGGAGAATGATGAAGTGGTCACCGGCGACGGGCGAAAGGAACTGTCCAGCGGAACCCATTCCCAGCATACGCGCTATATAGCTGAAAGAAAACTCGATAGACGGCGAGCGGAAGAATATCCAACCGAGGGTGGCGAGGAGAAAAGTGAGCAACATCTGGAAGAGCTCGGGGAGGGAGGGCAGCGGACGGGAGGGGGCGACGGTGTCGAGATGGCGGCGATTGCGGCCGAGGAGGATGAGTGGCAGAAAGAGGAGGGCGTGGTAGAATCCCCAGAGGAGGAAGGTCCAGTTGGCGCCATGCCACAACCCACTGACCAGGAAGATGATAAAGGTGTTGGCGACGGAGCGCCAACGGCAGGCACGGCTGCCGCCGAGGGGAATGTAGAGGTAGTCGCGGAACCAGGAGGTGAGCGAGATATGCCAGCGGCGCCAGAACTCGGCGATATCGCGGCTGAAGTAGGGGACATTGAAATTGCGCCGCAGGCTGATACCGAAGAGTTTGGCACATCCGATGGCGATGTCGCTGTAGCCGGAGAAGTCGGCATAGATTTGGATGGAGAAGAGGAGCGAGGCGATGATGAGCGAGGGGGCGGAGCAGTCTGAATAAGAAGAGAATACACTGTCGACATAGAGTGCGCAGCTGTCGGCCACGACCATCTTTTTGAAGAAGCCCCACAGCATTTGGCGAAGCCCCTGGACGGCAAGGGGATAGGAGAAGGAGCGGGGGGCGAGGAACTGCGGGAGGAGGGAGGAGGCGCGCTCGATGGGGCCAGCGACGAGCTGGGGGAAGAAGCTGACGTAGGCGAAGAAGGCCACGGGGTCGCGCGTTGGGGTGACGGAGCGGCGGTAGACGTCGATGGAATAGCTGAGGGCTTGGAAGGTGTAGAACGAGATGCCGACGGGGAGGACGAGGTGGAGGAGCATGTGGTCGGATCGGCCGCCGAGGAAGAGGTCGGCGAAGGACTGGGCGAAGAAGTCGTAGTATTTGAACAGGCAGAGTATCAGCAGGTTGACAGATACATTCGCCCAGAGGAACCACCGTCTCCCCTGCCCCGAAGAGCGGTGGATGGCAAGGCCGCTGAGGTAGGAGGCGAGGGAGGTGAAGGCGATGAGGAGCAGGAAGCGGGGATCCCAGCAGGCGTAGAAGAAACAGGAGGCGGAGAGGATGAAGAGGTTCTGGCTGCGGAGGGAAGGGCGCAGGAGCCAGTAGACGGCGAAGACCACGGGCAGGAAGAGGGCGAAATGGAGCGAATTGAACAGCATAATTCGGGGTGCAAAGATACGACTTTTGGCGAAAAGGGAGCGAAAAAAAGTGAAACAAAAATGGAAAACGGGGGAAAACGGGCAGGAAAAGGCAACCTGAAAACCAGCGAATTGGGGGTATCAAAGTTTGCCCATAGTTTGGATAAATTCTGCAATGGAAGGAGGAGGGAAACGGGGTGCAAAAGGGCAACGATGCGGGTGGAAAATGGGCGGCAAAAGGGGCGGAAAACTGGGGCGGAGGGATGGAGGCTGGCGTCGGGAGGCAAGCGGCTGTGAGTCAGCGAGATAATAAAATTTGATAAAAAATGTGCCGACGATTGAAAAAAAAGGTGTAACTTTGCACCCTCAATTTGAGAAATAAAAACTAAATAAAAATACTGGAAATGAAGAAAATCATCAACACCCCCAATGCCCCTGCCGCCATCGGCCCGTACAGCCAGGCGGTGCAGGCCGGCAACACGCTTTACATTTCGGGACAGATTCCCATCAACCCCGCCACCAAGGAGGTGCCCGAAGGCATCACGGCGCAGACCGAGCAGGTCTTCCAGAACATCAAGGCCATCCTCGACGAGGCCGGCTACACGTTCGACGACGTGGTGAAGAGCACCTGCCTGCTGGCCGACATGGAGTATTTCAAGCCCATGAACGAGGTCTACGCCAAATATTACAACACCGACTGCCCGGCCCGCGCCGCTTTCGCCGTGAAGGGTCTGCCGATGGGCGTGCTGGTGGAAATCGAGACCATCGCCGTGAAGTAAAGCCGACGGGATGAAACTGCGCACCATCACAATTGCCTTGCTGTCGGGGATGCTGCTGTCGTGTGGCGGCGGGCGTCCCGAGCTGCCGGAGCTCCAACTGAGCGCCAACGGGGAGATTGTGTGGGAAGGATGGACTGCGGCGACCCTCGTCGCCGAAGGCGACACGCTGGACGGCCGCATCCACTATCGCGGTGGCCTCTCGGCGGGCTACCCCAAGCACTCGTTAGCGCTGAAACTCGACGAGCGGTATCCGCTCTGCGGCCTGCCGGCCGACAAGGACTGGATCCTGAATGCCAACTACATCGACAAGACCTTCATGCGCCACAAACTCTGCTACGACCTCTTCCGCCTGATGGACGAGGAGGTGAACCGCGCGCCGCTGTGCGCCTACGCCACCCTCACGGTCGATGGACACGGGCAGGGGCTCTATGTGGTGATGCAGAAGATGGACGCCTCGACCCTCGGCATCGACAAGGGAGACAGCACGTCGGTGATTTTCAAGGAACCGCCGGTGATGTACGACGAGCGCATCGTGCCTCAGGACCCCGACAACTACTACCAGCAGACCTTCCCGAAGAAGCGCAAGGACGACCGTACCGCGCAGGCCGAGGCCATCGTCGCCTTCCTGCAGGACAGCCCTGACGAGGTGTTCCGCGCCGAGGTGGGCCAATGGTTCGACCTGAAGAACATAGCCGACTGGCAGCTGCTGCTCCTGCTGAGCAACAATGCCGACGGTTTGCGGAAGAACTTCTTCCTCTACAAAGTCGGCGATGCGACGCCCTACCGTGTGGCGCCGTGGGACTACGACCACTCCTTCGGGCGCGACGGCGACAACGAGCCCAACATGCTGCGCGACACTGTGGACTGCAACCGCGCGGTGCTGCTGCGCCGATTGTGGCAGTGGCCCGAATACCGCAGCCAGGTGGCCCGGCGCTGGCAGCAGCTGCGGACAGAAGGCCTCTTCACCGAGGCCACCTTCAACCGCATGATTGCCGACAATGCAGCCCAGATAGAGGCCGCCGTGAAGGCAAACGAGCTGTTGTGGCCCGTGGACAACGACATCTACTACGACGCCAACCACTTCGACGCCGAGCTCGACATCATGCGCGAGTTCATCGGTCGCAACATCGAACGATTGGACATCCTGTTCAACAGAATACTTGAAAACGAAAAATCATAATTAACAACACACAAACATAATGGATTTTAGCTACACCAAACAAGAAGAACTCTTCCTGCAGATGATTCGTGAGTTTGCAGAGAAAGAGGTGAAGCCCCTCGCCGCCGAAGTCGACGAGGAGGAGCGTTTCCCAATGGAGACCGTCCAGAAGATGGCCAAAATCGGCCTGATGGGCATCCCCGTGCCGAAGCAGTACGGCGGCGCCGGCGGCACCAACCTCATGTACGGCATGGCCGTCGAGGAGCTGAGCCGCGTCTGCGCCACCACAGGCGTCATCCTGTCGGCCCACACCAGCCTCTGTGTCGCCCCCATCATGGAGAACGGCACCGAGGAGCAGAAGCAGAAATATCTGCCCAAGCTGGCCAGCGGCGAGTGGATCGGCGCCTTCGGCCTGACCGAGCCCAATGCCGGCACCGACGCCGCCGGACAGCAGACCACCGCCGTGCTTGACGGCGACGAGTGGGTGCTCAACGGCAGCAAGATTTTCATCACCAACGGCTCCTACGCCCACGTCTTCATCGTCATCGCCATGACCGACAAGAGCCAGGGCACCAAGGGCATCAGTGCCTTCATCGTCGAGAAGACCGACCCCGGCTTCTCCATCGGCAAGAAGGAGAAGAAGATGGGCATCCGCGGCAGCGCCACCACCGAGCTCATCTTCGAAGAGTGCCGCATCCCGAAGGACCGCCAGCTGGGCCAACTCGGCAAAGGCTTCGGACTCGCCATGAAGACCCTCGACGGCGGCCGCATCGGCATCGCCAGCCAGGCCCTCGGCATCGCCCAGGGCGCCATGGACGAGACCGTCAAGTACACCAAGGAGCGCAAGCAGTTCGGCCGCAGCATCGCCCAGTTCCAGAACACACAGTTCCAGATGGCCGACCTCGAAACCAAGGTCCAGGCCGCACGCCTGCTGGTGCGCGCCGCCCACTACAAGAAAGACCACGGTATCCCCTACTCCGCCGACGCCGCCATGGCCAAGCTCTTCGCCGCCGAGACCGCGATGGAGGTTACCACCAAGGCCGTCCAGTTCCACGGCGGCTACGGCTACACCCGCGAGTACCCCGTCGAGCGTATGATGCGCGACGCCAAAATCACCGAGATCTACGAAGGCACCTCCGAAGTGCAGCGCATGGTCATCGCCGGTAAGTTGTTTAAATAATAAATCAGAATACTCCGAACACTCAGAGTAATCAGAATATTCAGAAAGAAAAATGAACATAGTAGTTTGCATAAAGCAAGTGCCGGACACCACCGAGGTGAAAATCAACCCCCAGACCGGTACACTCATCCGCGAGGGCGTGCCCTCCATCATGAACCCCGACGACAAAGGCGGCCTCGAATTCGCCCTCCAGCTGAAGGACAAATACGGCGCCCACGTAACCGTCATCACCATGGGTCTGCCCCAGGCCGAGGCCATCCTCCGCGAATCCCTCGCCATGGGCGTCGACCGCGCCATCCTGCTCACCGACCGCAAGCTCGGCGGCGCCGACACCCTCGCCACCTCCAGCGCCATCGCCGGCGCCCTGCGCACCATGGATGTCGACCTCATCATCACCGGCCGCCAGGCCATCGACGGCGACACCGCACAGGTAGGCCCCCAGATTGCCGAACACCTCGACCTGCCGCAGGTCTCCTACATGGAAGACCTCCAGTACAACGAGGCAACCAAGACCTTCACCATCCGCAAACAGCTCGAGGACGGCTACCAGGTGCTTGAGATGCAGGCCCCCTGCGTCGTTACCGCCCTGGCCAGCGCCGTGCAGCCCCGCTACATGAGCGTCAGCGGCATCGTAGACGCCTTCGACAAGGAAGTCGAGATCTGGGGCGCCGACCGCATCAACGTGCCCGACGAGGAAATCGGCAAGGCAGGCTCGCCCACC
Organism: uncultured Bacteroidales bacterium; assembly: GCA_900315935.1. GTDB lineage: Bacteria > Bacteroidota > Bacteroidia > Bacteroidales > P3 > Colimorpha. The sequence goes on along the minus strand of ONBB01000012.1, from coordinate 152,456 downwards.
AGCGTCTTCAAGTCGTTCCCCAAGCAGCTCAAACCCGCCGGCCAGACCTTCGAGGTCAGCCCCGAGGAGGCTGTCGAGCTGATTGTCAACAAGCTCAAGGAGAAACACATCATTTAATGTTTGAATGTGTGAATGCGTAAATGCGTAAGCGGCTGACGCAGCACGATTGCGTAGCACTAACACAATAACGCACTAACACAATAACACAATCAAGAATATGAACTTAGCAGAATACAAAGATGTATACGTGTTTGCCGAACAGCGCGAAGGCAAACTTCAAAATGTGGCCCTCGAGCTGCTGGGCAAAGCCCGCGAACTGGCCGACGCCAACCAGGAGAAAGTCGTCGCCATGCTCCTCGGCAAGGATATCAAGCCCCTCGCCCAGACCCTCATCGAGCACGGTGCCGACCGCGTCATGGTCGTCGACCACGACCTGCTGCGCGACTACATGACCGAAGCCTACACCCAGGCCATCACCGCCATCATCGAAAGCGAGAAACCCAGCATCATGCTCATCGGCGCCACCACCATCGGCCGCGACCTCGGCCCCCGCGTCTCCGCCCGCAACCGCACCGGCCTCACCGCCGACGCCACCAAGCTGGAAATCAGCGACGACGAGGCCCACGAGTTCCGCATGACCCGTCCTGCCTTCGGCGGCAACCTCATGGCCACCATCCTCTGCAAGAACCACCGCCCGCAGATGTCCACCGTCCGCCCCGGCGTCATGCAGAAAATGGCCGCCGACAGCAGCCGCAAAGGCGAGGTCGTCGACTTCAGCGTCAACTTCGACACGGCCAAGATTGGTCGCGTCAAACTGATAAAGACCGTCAAGGAAGAGAAGACCGTGGCCGACATCAGCGAGGCCAAAATCCTCGTCTCCGGCGGCCGCGGCGTAGGCACCAAGGACGGCTTCGCCAAGCTCCAGGCCCTCGCCACCGAGCTCGGCGGTGAAGTCTCCAGCTCCCGCGCCATGGTCGACGCCGGCGTCATGGACGCCAGCCGCCAGGTCGGACAGACCGGCAAGACCGTCCGCCCCGCCCTCTACGTGGCCTGCGGCATCAGCGGCGCCATCCAGCACCTCGCCGGCATGGAAGAGAGCGAACTCATCGTCGCCATCAACAAAGACAAGTTCGCACCCATCTTCCAGGTGGCCGACCTCGGCATCGTGGGCGACCTCCACAAAATCGTCCCCATGCTCACCGAGCGTCTCAAGACCATGCAGAAGTAACCATTGCGCATGATTGCATTCAAAAAAGAGGCACCTGTTTCTTACAGATGCCTCTTTTTTTTACAAATTAATGTAAGGATTTTGGGAATGAGTTGTCCAATGGTGTAGAAATTCAAAACGGCCAGATGAAAAGCACTAAAGAGAAACAATTTGAGGAACTGGTGAGGCAGTACAAGCGGACTATCTACTCCGTGTGTTATATGTTCTCGCGCGACAACGAAGAGGTCAACGACCTGTTTCAGGAGATTCTTGTCCGGTTGTGGCTGGGATACGACCAGTTCGAGAACCGCAGCAGCGTGAACACGTGGGTGTACCGCATCGCGCTCAACACCGCCATCAACTGCGACAAACGGGCAAAACGCCGCCCTCAGACGGTTCCGCTAAGCACCGACATCAACCCCTACGACCCGCAGGACACCTCGCTCGAACAGATGCATCAGCTCCATACGCTCATCCAGCAGCTCGACGTGATGGACCGCGCCCTTGTGATGCTGTGGCTCGAAGGTATCGGCTACGACGAGATTGCCGCCATCATGGGCATCAGCGTGGCCAATGTGGGCGTCAAACTGCACCGCATCAAGGTGAAACTGATTCAGAAATCGAAATCCATCACCCAATAATCCTTTATCATGGAAGAAAACAGACAAAACCAGGAGATGGAGCTGTCGTCGCTGCAAGCACAATACAAGACGCTCCAAGAAAAGTTCAACCAGCAGGAAATCGTCAACAACGACCTGATGCACGAAATGCTGCATACGAGAATAACGGACTTCAAGCGCCGCAATATGGAAAGAGTGCTCACCTACGGGTTGCTGACCGCCGCCGTGGGCTGGAGCTGGTATTGCTTCGAGCTGCGTGTCCCCTTCGTGGTCCTGTCGGTGCTGCTTATTCTGCTCTTAGGCCTGTTCGAGCTGCTAGCCTGCCGGAAAGTGCAGCAAATCAACACGTCGGATGACGATATCCATACACTCACCCAAAAGATGAAAAGTGCACAGACGCGATTCTCGCTGGTGTGGAGCACCGGGGTGCTTGCCCTTTGCCTGTGGATGATTTGGTTTGTGAGTGAGCTGGGAGCCAAACATGAGATTGCTATTCTACGACCCTCGTTCATCATTGTGGCTGCCATCCTCACGATATCCGTCATCCTGATACTGGGTCATATCGACCGACTGGCCAAGATGAGCGACGAGCTCGTGTCGCTAACTGCGCGATTGAATGGCAGCGAAACTGCCGAAGCACCGGCCCATCGTCGTGGCAAAGCTTACTGGGCGAGCATAGTCTTGGTCGTGTTGAGCCTTGTCGGTCTCGTTTTCAAGCTGATGCACTGGCCTTTCGCCAGCCTCATCTATTTCGCCGCCGTACTGTCGGGAGTGGTCTTCGTATTGCTCACGGGAAATCATTTGGCTCGCATCGTCCCCGACGAACGCCCGGTAATCCGACTCGCCAAGATTGCCTGCCTGTTCCTTGTCGCCAACGCCGCCTTCCGGCTGTTCCACTGGCCTTTTGGAGAGTTCTTTGGAATTATCAGCGCAGTATTCCTCCTCATCGCCCTCCTCATCCACTTGCTGAGGCACCGTGGTTAAGGGTATAAGCCGAGGATGAAGAGCATGCAGAAAATACCAAGATGAGCCGCGAGCGTTGCCAACAGATTATCGACGAGGTAAAATCCGTTGTTGAAGGCCACTAACCGACACCCATACATCCCCCAACATACCCTCGGCAACATATATTATTATCTCTATAGAGATAATAATCTTCAGCATGTTACGTTATATTGGAAACTCTAGCGTAATTATAGGGAAACTATAGGGTAATTCTAGGGTAAATATAGGGATACCGGCATAATACAAGGGAATAACAAGCATAATACCAGCATACAGCTAACATAATACACGCCTATGTCGAAGATAGATTCCAATGGATTGGAGCACGGCCGTCGGGGCGACAAAATCTATGTGGTGCTCAACGGCCAGCAAATCAAGAAAGAGCTCTACCGCCCCACCAATCCGCGCACACCGGCGCAGCAGAAGCACCGCGCCAAGCTGGCCTTCGCCAACCGCCTCTCGGCACAGCTGGCCGAGGCCGTCAACATCGGCTTCGCGCGCATCGCCGAGGAGGCCATGAACCAGACGCCCCGCAACGCCTTCGTCAAAGCCAACTGGGACAATGGCGCCTTGCGCTGGGACGAGGAGACCGGCGCCTGGGCACTCCGCCCCGAACGCCTCTTGCTGGCGCAGGGACCGCGCCACATCCCCGAGGGCATCACCGCCGAGCTCGACGGCAACCTATTGCGCATCACCTGCCCCGACCCCGGGCTGGCCCACACCCATGCCGTGCCCGACGAGCGTCTCTATGTGGCTGTCTACCTGCCTGATGTACCGGCGTTTATACTCTATGAGGGTCCCCTGCGCAACAGTTGTTCCCAATGCACCTTCGAGTTGCCCGACGAGTGGAGTGACCTCCCTGCCGCCATGCATGTCTACGCTTGGTTCCAGGCCACCTCCTTCCACCGTGCCGCCGGCACCCGAGCCCAAGTCCGCCCCGACCAATCCAGCCCCAGCCGCTACCTCGGCACCTTCGGTTGCTGACATTGTAATTCATCGAGTTAAATAAGCCTGGCTGCTTTTGTTCGGGCCACAAAATTACTGAGAAAACACCAACCGGCCTTGCAAATAATATCAACAGCGCAGTTACGGCAGAGTGCCTTGCCGCCAATATCCAGACGGCCAACCCCTCGCCCCGACGAAAAAATAATTTCGCGAAAAGTTATCCACAATGGCGGAATTTGTTTGGTCAGTTCGGGAATTATGAGTATCTTTGCAAAAAAATATATCTTGGATATATATAAATATATTCTAGACAGAAGGTAAGATAGCAGTTGTTTGAAGATATTGGCAACATGTCTAAATATGGCACAATGTATGCGAAACCGTTTGTAAAATGGGCTGGAGGAAAAGGCAATTTGCTTCAAAAGTTGGAAGGACTACTCCCTGCCAATTTTGATGCACTTCAGAATGTCACTTATATAGAGCCCTTTGTCGGTGGTGGAGCAATGTTGTTTCACATGTTGCAAAATCACAAGTGTATACAACGAGCTGTCATTAATGACATAAACCCAGATCTCATTCGATGCTACAAGCTTATTGCCGAATCGCCAAATATTCTTATTGAACACCTAAGAGAAATCGAGCAAGCCTTTTATAGTGTTGATTTATTAGCCAGGAAAGAGTTGTATTACTCCTACCGTAATAGATATAATAACGGAAACCCTCATCCTGATGAGCGAGCCGCTTTACTAATATTTCTAAACCACACTTGTTACAACGGTTTATATCGAGTAAATGCATCAGGAAAGTATAATGTTCCATTTGGTCGATACAAAAACCCCATTATCTGTAACGAAGAACTGATTATGCTAGATCACCAGTTATTGTCATCTGTAGAACTGGTCGTTCGTACTCCGGGTGATTATAAACTCTCTCGGCAAAACCTTAGTCATCAGCATCCGAACTTCATCTATTTAGATCCACCATATCGCCCATTAATCGGAGCCTATAATTTTAAAGAGTACTCCAATCATCCATTTGAAGACGAACAACAGATAGAATTGAAGGAGTTTTGTGATAGTCTCACACAACAGAATTGTCTTATTATGCAGAGCAATTCTGATAGTAGGAATGTAAATGGGGAATCTTTTTTTAATGAACTTTATTTAGGGTATAACATCCAAAGAATCATAGCCCCTCGGTTTATTAATGCGAAACCCGAAAAACGTTTAAGATGGACTGAAATTGTAATTAGAAACTATTGAATTATGGGAAAGATACTAATACAGGCAAATAATCCTGATACAGTAATAGATACTTTTATGTATCTTTATTTGCACCCCGGGTGTACAAAACAAGAATTGGCAAATTACTGTGGATTTACACTTCGACAGGCCGATTACTACACAAATGCTTGTAAATATCTGGATTTAATAGATGACAATCTCGACAAGACTCCGTTGGCAACAGATATTTTTACAAACAATCCCGCTGAAATCTCGGAACGAGTATATGCTAGAATTATCTCTGACGAGTTAATGGGGCAAATTTTCGCCCATATATATGTACTTCCAAATGAAAATCCCTTGTCTTTCGCCATTGCATTGACAAAAGAGTATTTCCCTGGTTATAGCGAAGCAGTATATGAACGTCGTGCAGACAATATTGTGAAATGGTGTAGACGAATAATTGAAAAAATGAATTCCAAATACTAAAGATATGGCACATCTTACAGAATTACAGATTGAGACCATCAAATCGCACATGATGCATAGCGAGGATGTCTTGAAAATCAAATTCAGGGCAAAAAACACAGAATTCGATACAATCAGTGTGTCCCATAATGAAGTGGCTGATTATGAAAAAAAAGGATTCTCCACTGTTCGTTCTTCCGTTCGTAAAACCACACTGTCTCGCAAAAAGGATCATGGGGTACAATTTGAAGATGATGTGTGGTGTATGTTTTACAAATTGGGATTCCGTATTATGAACAGTGACGAGAACCTCGTTGTGCAGTGGGGACCCAACAAAGAAGATACGCAGCAATTAGATGTTGTGGCAGTGGGAGACGATGCCATTTTTGTAGTGGAGTGCAAAGCAGCTCTTTCATCTGTCAGTCATAGTTTCAAGACAGAACTAAACAAGATGGAGCAGTATATGTATGGAATTACTGAATCTTTGAGACAGATATATGGTAAAGAGAAACGAGTTAAGTTTTTATTCGCCACACGCAATTACCGTGTCAATGATGAGGATACCGCTCGCATGGCAAACGCTGGAATATTCCACCTAAACGACAACTCGTATAACTATATCAGTAATCTCATCAAATCATATAAAGAGTCCGTCATCTATCAATTTTATGGATTGATGTTTAAGGACGAATTAATTAATACTGAAGAAATAAAAATACCCGTTCTAAGGGGCAAAATGGGAGAACGCAATTATTACATTTTTTCTATCGAACCTAGCACTTTGCTGAAAATCGGATTTGTGTTGCACAGAACTCGTGTAAACGATTCGATGGCTCCTACCTATCAGCGCCTTCTTGTTCCTTCTCGATTAAAGGGCATTACAAAATTCATTGATGGAGGAGGATATTTCCCAAACTCGATAATAATTAATTTTGGATCTGCAAATGACAAACTCAAAGTAAAATTCACCTCCATTAAAACAGAAACAGATTCCCAATCAGAATTTGGTTTCTTGCGAATCCCGAATGCATATGGAATAGCTTATATTATTGATGGACAGCACAGAGTTTATGGATATGCGCAATCGCAGCATAAAGAAGACAGCACGATTCCTGTAGTAGCATTTGAGGACATGGAATCGGAAGAGCAGCTAAAAATTTTCATGGAGATTAATGAAAATCAAAAGGCTGTCAGTCCCAGCCTTCGACTTGACTTGGAAGAAGATCTATATTGGAAATCGTCCCGTCTTGACTCGCGAATGAAAGCACTACGTTCTTCTATCATAAAATCATTGGCAGCAAATTCCAACAACGTGCTATACAACAGAATATCAGTAGGAGAAGACCCTTCTTTGTTAGCATTTAAGCCATTTGACACAGCATTAGGGCGTTCTGGCCTTATTCCCAAAGCAACATCTACCCAATGGACAGGGGATACGGATATTTGTATCTATAATACAAACGAGACGGATACTGATAAAGCAATGAAAGATTCTCGTAAGAGAATAACGCAGTTTATTGATGGTGGTTATAATATTGCTGATGCAATCATGACGGAGGAAGTAAAGCAAGATTACTTGTTCTCTAACCGCGCAACTTTTGCTTTCATTGCACTATTAGGTTCATTACATACTTATCTGATAAAAATAAACACCATCAACCCACAATCTTCTATTCCCGAAAGAATAGCGGCGATTGAGCCTTATATTAAACACCTTGCATTTAGCTTAAACGAACTCTCTGATGAAGAAAATCGAACAATAAAAGGTGTACTTGGACAAGGTGCTGACACATTCTGGTTGCGTTCTTACCAAAACATAATCAACAGAAAATTCTCCGAGTATGCTCCGGAAGAACTTCTTGAATGGAAAGAAACCCAAGATCAGAGTTTGCAACAAGAGGGAGCCGAACGAAAGGCGGATATTAAGAAACAGCTCAGAGTATTGTTGTTTGACAGATTGGAAATGGTATATGGCTCCAAATGGATGAATAACATTGCCATATTACGTAACACGGTAGAAGGAAGGATTATCAAAGAATACGGTGACAACGATGACTTTGATATGTCTGAATATGATTGGAAAGATTATCTTGAGATTTCCGAATATCGAGAAGTAATAGATAAAAACTTCAGCTATCATGAATTTGAAGAGGTATTTGCTATTAACATCGGTCTCGCATTCAAATCCAAGAAAGATAAACTTGGTTGGATGTCATTAATAAGTGAACCCAAAGGGAAGAAATCTTCTGCATTAACCCGGTCTGACTTGAATCGACTAGAATTGATCAATACTCATCTAGCCAACTTTATTGATGCATAATAATGTACAAGGACATCTCAAGAACAGATAACACGCTGCGGCCATACCAGCAACAAGCAAAGAAAGAAATCTTCTCTGCCTGGGACGAGTGTGATAACGTGATGTTCCAGATGCCAACAGGCACGGGAAAAACCAGATTGTTCTCTTCCATTATCAGCGACATCAAGACTTGGGGAGTGCAAAACGATAAGGATGTAAAAATTCTTATTATTGCACATCGTATTGAATTGATAGATCAGATTAGCGAGAATCTTGAGCGGTACAAGGTATCGCATGGTATTATTGCTGGTGGAAAACAACGGGATTTAAGATATCCTGTTCAAGTAGCCTCAGTTCAAACTATTACTCATCGAAACAATTTTGATGTTGTAAGCGATTTAAATGTCAACTATATTATAGTTGATGAGGCACATCATTGTGTTGCAAATTCATACAAAAAGCTATGGGAAATGTATCCCAATGCAAAAAAGCTTGGAGTTACTGCTACACCTTGGCGTATGAATAACGGAGGCTTTAAAGGTATTTTCGAAAAAATAATTATCTCTCAGTCAATTCAAAGTTTTATTGATGCAGGATGGCTTGCTCCATATGACTATTATTCAATATGTGCAAATAGTGAAATCCAAAAGGAAATAGATTCTATTACAGAGTTTGACGTAGAAGGCGATTATAAGATTTCCGCTTTAGAGAACAAGATAGACACCACGCATATCAGAGCACAGTTATTGGATAGCTATATTAAGTTTGCCAAAGGGAAAAAGGGTATTATTTATTCTATTAGTCGGAAGCACAGCGATCATATTTGTCAAGAATACCGTGAAGCTGGAGTGAATATTGTTAGAATAGACAGCAAGACTCCTAAAGACGAACGGAAATTATTTGTTGAACGATTTAAAAAGGGACTTATTGACATAATTGTAAATGTAGACATTTTCTCTGAAGGATTTGATTGTCCTGATATTGAATTTATCCAACTAGCACGTCCTACAAAATCACTAGTGAAATATTTGCAACAAGTAGGACGAGGGCTTCGTCCAACATCAGGAAAAAACAATTGCATTATTTTGGATAACATCGGTTTACATTTCCTGTTCGGTTTACCAAACTCAGAACGTGATTGGCAAGAATTTTTTGAGGGTAATCCCCATATTCCTACACGAAGAGCTAGCACAGGGCACACTATTGTCGCAGAACATAGAGAATGTAATTTTTCAGAGGGGACCGACGAAATGCAATTAATTGTAGCATCTCAGATAATAAAAGAAAATGAGACTATATTGTGGCCAGACAAAGACCTTGAACTCCTAAAAACCTTGTCTGAAGAGAAACATTGTCCAATGGAAATACTTGTTGCTGTTTTCAAACGAAATGAAGAAGATATAAGAAAAAAATTATTAGAATTAACATCTGCTGAATAATAGCTGCAATTTCCCATTTTAACACCCCGCCACCAGAACAGGTGAGAACTGTGTAACCTTGCAAAAGAATAATGAAGAAAAACGAAATACAAAATAATCAACACAGCATCGTACTCTATCAGAACGAGGACAGCAATGTGTGTGTCAACGTCTACTATAGAAATGAGACATTCTGGCTGACGCAAAAAGCAATGGCGGAATTGTTTGGTGTAAACACTCAAGCTATCACCAAACACTTAGGCAACATCTATCTAGAACAGGAACTATCGAAAGAGGCAACCTGTTCCAAAATGGAACAAGTTCAACAAGAAGGTGAACGTCAAGTAAAAAGACTTGTTGACTTCTACAATCTCGATGCAGTCATTGCCGTTGGCTACCGCGTCAACTCACATCAGGCTACGGCTTTTCGTATATGGGCAACCAAGACCCTGAAAGAATATATCACCAAGGGTTTTGTGCTGAACGACGACATGCTCAAAAATGGAAAACCATTTGGCAAGGACTATTTCGATGAGCTGCTGGAACGCATCCGCGAGATTCGTGCCAGCGAGCGTCGTGCCTATCAAAAGATTGCCGATGTGTTTGAGCAGTGCAGCTACGATTACGACAAGAAGAGCGAAACCACCAAGGCTTTCTATTCCTTCGTGCAAAACAAACTACATTTCGCCGTGACAGGCAAGACTGCGGCAGAACTCATCTATGAACGTGCGGACTCAAACCAACCCACTATGGGACTGACTACATGGAGTGCCGCCCCTGATGGCAAAATATTGAAACGCGATGTAACTATCGCCAAGAATTACCTGAACGAGAAAGAACTGTCGCGACTGAATAGGCTGGTGACTATGTTTATTGACTATGCCGAGTTGATGGCCGAAGATGAGATTTTGATGAGCATGGCCGACTGGCTGAAACAGACCGATGTATTTCTATCCACCAACCGTCGCAACATCCTCGCCGACAAGGGCACAGTATCGCACGACGAGGCCGTTGACAAAGCCACAAAGGAATACGAGATATTCCGCGTCCGCCAAGACCGCGAATACATCTCTGACTTCGACCGCGAAACTGAAAAATACCTGAAGGGAGAATAACCTATACCTCGCCCACCCATGATTCCTCCACCCCGCCACCAGAATATGTGAGAGATGTGCAACTTTGCAAGAGAATAAAAAAATGAGCAAGATATCCATACGATTCTATAAAGACCATCAGGTGCGTGCCGTATGGGACGAGGAACACAACCATTGGTGGTTGGCTCATCAAGCTCGCCAGCCGCAGCATTCGATAGTGGATATTGTGGCAGACATCACAGAAATCCCTAATCCACGAAAGTATTGGAGTGTACTAAAAACAAGGCAAAAGAAAGACAACAATGAGTTGACTACAAAATGTAGTCAACTGAAACTTACCGCTGCCGACGGAAAGAAATACGCCACAGATTGTTTGGCCCAGGATGATATAACAGCTTTGGCAAAACTCATTCCCAGCAAGAAAACGACGGACTGTCTCGATTGGTTGGCTTCGCCGACCTCCTCTTCGCTCTATAAAGCTCAAGCAAGCCTGGCTCTATACTCGCTTAATCGTCGGTTCACCTATAGCGACAATAGCATCACACATTAACACACTAACACACTAACGCATTAACACATTAACGAATTCCCACATTCTCTATGGAATACATCACCTATAAAAACCGGATTGCTGCCGTCATGGACGGCGAAGAGGTGGGCGAAGTAACATTCCCCGAGCGCAACGGCGTCCATGTCATCAACCACACGTATGTGGACGACCGGCTGCGGGGGCAGGGCATCGCCTCGGAGCTGGTGCGGCGGGCGGTAGCGGAGATTGAAAAGCGAGGCGGGCGCGTGGAGGCCACCTGCAGCTATGCGGCACTGTGGCTTGCAAGAAACCGAGGCTGCGAAATCACCAGTCCGCTGAGCTGTCCAATAAACTGAACGGCCATGGCAACGATGCACATAGACGAAATCAAGGCGATGGCGCAGCGTGCACACGCGGACGCGACAGTGCGCGAAGGTCTGTTTGCCACCATGCAGGGCGACGTCCGCACCGAGGCAGTACACGCCGCCTGGGCGCTGACCCACCTGCCCAAGACGGACATTCCCCATATCGCCACCCACCGCGAGGAACTGGTCTCGCTGGCCACCACAACCCCAGACACGTCGTTGCGGCGCATCACGCTGGCACTGCTGGAGCGCCTCGACTGGAGCATACAAGACCCCGAGGAGGCACCGCCACACTACATCGCACTGCTGGACTTCTGCCTGGAGCACATGATGCTCGCCGACGAGCCCTGCGCTGTCCGCTGCTTCTGCATGAAACTGGCCGGCAAACTCGCCCTGCCCTACCCCGAACTGCAGGAGGAGGTGCGGCAATGCCTCCTGCTGATCGAACCCTCGGAGCTGAAGCCTGGCGCCCTCCACACAAGAAACAAGACACTGAAACTTCTATCACAATGAAACACTACGATTTCGACACACCGATTGACCGCCACGGCAGCGACTGCTTCAAGTGGGACGCACTGCCCGCGATGTACCACCGCGACGACCTTACGCCCATGTGGGTGGCCGACATGGACTGGCGCTCGCCCGACTTCGTGCTGGAGGCCATCCGCCGCCGCTGCGACCACCCCGTGCTGGGCTATACCATGCCCTCCGACGGCTACTGGCAGGCCGTTACCGCCTGGCTCGACAAGCGCTACAACATACATACCTCCAAGGAGTGCCTCCACTTCATCCCTGGCATTGTGGCTGGCATTTCGTATGCACTGCTCTGCCTCACGCAACCGGGCGACCGCGTGCTGGTAACGACACCGGTTTACCCGCCCTTCCTCAACCTGCCCAAGGAGAGCGGGCGCGAGGTGGCATGCTCACCGCTGAAGATAAACAACGGCCGCTTCGAAATCGATTTCGACGACTTCGAGCGCCGCGCCGAAGGCTGCAAGGTGTTCATCATGAGCAATCCCCACAACCCCGCCGGCACCGTGTGGGGCACCGAGGTGCTGCAAAGGATTGCCGACATCTGCGAACGGAAAGGGCTCATCGTCATCAGCGACGAAATACACGCCGACCTCACCCTGCCATCGTCACCCCTCCGGCCTTCGGCCACCTCCCCTTGCGAAGGGGAGGAACGTAAACACGTGAGCTACAGCACGGTGAGTCCCGAGGCGGCGCGCCACAGCATCACCTTCATGGCCCCCAGCAAGACCTTCAACATCGCCGGCCTCGGCAGTTCTGTATGTTGCATCACCGATGCTACCCTCCGCAAGAAATTCTTCGGCTGGCTCGACGGCCTGGGCGTGGCCGGTGGCAACATCTTCGCCTTCACCGCCGCCGAAGCCGCCTTCGCCCAAGGCGACGAGTGGCTGCAGCAGATGCTTGACTACCTGAATACTAACGTGCAAATGCTGGATGAATACCTGAAGACCAAGCTGCCCAAGGTCAAGGCCGTGCTGCCCGAGGCATCATACCTCGCCTGGCTCGACTTCAGCGCCTACGGCATCCCGCACAAGGAGCTGGCCGACCGCTTCATCCACGAGGCCCGCGTGGTGATGAACGACGGAACGACATTTGGAGGCGATGACTATGAAGGCTGCTTCCGCCTCAACCTAGGCTGCCCCAAAGCCCAACTCCTCGAGGTCCTTGACCGCATTAAAGACATTTTACAATAAAAATGCCCTCTCTAGAACCAGCCGGTGAGGCCGAGGAGGTAGGTGGTGGCAAGGTAGCGGAGGAATTTGCCGCAGAACATGATAAGCATTGTCCACCAGGGATTTAGGCGCATGAAACCCATGGCGATGGCCAGCGGGTCGCCCACAATGGGCAGCCAGGTGAGCAGGGCCGCCCACTCGCCGTAGCGGTCGATACGATGGCGGAAACGCTCTATTTTCTCGCGCTTGACCTTGAACCATCGCTCCAGCCAGTCCCACTTGCAGAGCCAGCCCATGGAGAAGCTGATCATGCCGCCGACGGTATTGCCCAGCGTGGCCACCAACACGATGACCCACCCGGGATACCCCAGCAGCAAAGCACCCGCCACAATCGCCTCCGACGAGAAGGGGACGATGGTGGCCGACAGCAGACAGGCCAGGAAGAGGCCGAAAAGTCCTAGTTGTTCCAACATAACATTATCACCGTCTGCAATATTCATGCCAAGTGTGGCACTAAAATTGCAGGAATCCATTCAGATATGAATGAAAAACACACCATAAGGAAAGCTACCGAGGCCGACATCGAACTGATACTGAAGATGTTCGACCACTCCCGCACCGTGATGCGCGCCGACGGCAACCACAGCCAGTGGGTGGGCTACCCGACCTGCAACGACGTGGCAGCAGACATCGCACAAGGAGTGGCGTATCTGATGTACTGTGAGAACACTCCCATCGGCACCTTCGCGTTGGTGCCGGGCGTGGAGCCCACCTACGCCTACATCGACCATGGGCGCTGGATTGACGACCGCACCCCCTACGCCACCCTGCACCGCCTGGCAGCCATGCCGGGCACCGGCGGCATCGCCGAGGCGGCCTTCCGCTTCGCCAAGGAGCGCTACGACCACCTGCGCGTGGACACCCACCACAGCAACCGTCCCATGCACCACATACTTGAGAAAGAGGGTTTTGTATACTGCGGCATCATCTACATGCCCGACGGCGGCCCGAGAGACGCCTACGAGTGGTGGCGCTACGACGAAGTGCCTGCCGACCTCAAGGAATATGTTGAACAAGAGATACTTCCACGGCATGAAGCCTACGATGCCGCCCATCGCCCCGACCACATCCGCCGCGTGATTGCACGGGCCATGGAGATAGTGGATAGCGGAAAGTGGGAAGTGGAAAACAAAGCTGCCGCCCCAAAAACACTTTCCTCTCTCCACTCTCCACTTTCCACGTTGGCCTACGCCGCCGCCGCCATGCACGACATCGGCATCTGCGAGGGGCGCGAGGTGCACCACCTGGCCTCCGGCCGCATCATCCGCGCCGACCGCAACCTGCGCCGCTGGTTCAGCGAGGAGGAGATAGAGCTCATCGCCCAGGCCGCCGAGGACCACCGCGCCTCCGCCACCACCGCACCGCGCTCGCTACTGGGCTGCATCGTGGCCGAAGCCGACCGCGACATCGAGCCCGAGACCATCGTGCGCCGCACCGTGGAATACGGCCTGGGCCACTACCCTACCCTCGACCGCGAGGGGCACTGGCAGCGCACCCTCGACCACCTGCACGAGAAATATGCCGAAGGCGGCTACATCAAACTATGGATGGAGAACTCGCCCAACGCCGCCCCCCTAGCCGACCTGCGCGCCATCATCAAGGACGAGCAGCGCCTGCGCCAACTGTTTGAAAAATACATAACCCTAAACCCCTAAACCTTAAAACCCTAAACCTTAAACCTCAAAATAACCATGAACACATTCCTCATCATCATCGCATTTGTGTGCCTCGTTGTGGGCATCATCGGCTCGATTGCCCCGGCGCTGCCCGGCCCTCCCGTCAGCTGGCTGGGTCTGCTGCTGGCGGGTTTCACTCCGTGGGTCGAGACCTCGCCGCTGCTGCTTATCGTAACCGCTGCCGTGGCGGTGGTCATCTGTGTGCTGGACTACATCATCCCCTCGCTCTCCACCAAGCGCTACGGCGGCTCGAAGTACGGCATCTGGGGCTGCAACATCGGCTTGCTGGTCTCCATCTTCGGCCTGCCGTTCGGCCCCACGGGCCTTTTCGGACTGGTATTCTGGCCGTTTGCGGGTGCCCTGGTGGGCGAATACATCAAGAAACAGGACATCCAGCCCGCCCTGCGTGCGGCCTGGGGCGCCTTTGTGGGCTTCCTCAGCGGCACGGTGATGAAGGTGGTCTACTGCATCGCCCTCCTCGTCGTGGTCATCGTGGCCCTGGTGTAAATCTCTTACTCGACGCCCTCGAGGCTCATCAGCGAGTGGACGGGGGCGATGGGTTCCAGCAACCTGCGTCCGCCGAGGGCGGGCAGCTCGACGAGGAAGATGAATTCCTTGATGCGTATGCGGCGGCCGTCGATGACCTGCTGCTGCAGGGAGCGGACGATGCCGTCGACGGTGCCGCCGGTGGCCAGCAGGTCGTCGAAGAGGGTAACCTCTATCTCGTCGCCCGCGGGCTGGCAGGCGGCGAAGTCGCTGAGGCGGTAGAAAAGTTCGTCGCTGCCGTATTCCTTCTCGATTTCCACACGCACCAGATCGCCCTCGGCATGGGGCAGCTTGCCTTTCTTGCGGAAGGGGACGAGAGTGCGCACGTGGTCGCTCATGGCCAGCAGGGGTGCGCCGAAGAGGAAGCCGCGGGCCTCGACGGTGGCCAGGTTGGGGGCCGTAGCCAGGCGGTCAATCTCGCGCACGGCCTCGGTGAACGCCTGCTTGTCCTGCAGGAAAGGCAGCACATCGATAAAGTCGATGCCGGGCTTGGGAAAATCCAAGTAGTGTTTGATTACATTCTCGAACATAACATTAAAAACTCAAAACTCCTAACTCATAACTCTTAACTCACAACTCCCCAATCCCCATCAAGAGGCGGATTTTCATGGGGATGTCGGTGTTCTCCTGGATGCCGGAGAAGTTGTGGGCGCCGGGGCCGAGGGCGAAGACGGGCACCATGCAGCCAGTGTGGTTGTCCCAATGGAAGCGCACGTTGTTGATACCCTGCTGGATGTCGCCGTCGGGCAGGGTGAGGCCGCCGGTCTCGTGGTCGGCGGTAACGACCACCAGGGTGCGCCCGTCGCGCTGGGCGAAGTCGAGCACGGCGTGCAGCATCTGCTCGAAGTCGGCCAGCTCGGCGCGCAGGTAGGCCGAGTCGTTGTTGTGGCAGGCCCAGTCGATTTGCGACCCCTCGACCATCAGCGCGAAGCCCTTGGGGTTGCGGCTGAGCATGGCGATGGCCTTCTTGGTGGCCTGGGTGAGCATGTCGCCGCGCGAGGGCTCGGTGAGCGGGTCGCCGTCGTAGAGGAGCCCCACGAGGCGGTCGCCGGCGAAGCGGTTGAGGCTGTCGAGAGTGCCGACCACCGTGTAGCCGCGGCGTGCCAGGGTGTCGAGCGGCGCGAGGCCGTCCTTGCGGTTTTCGGGAAGAAAATACTTGCGGCCGCCGCCCACCATCACACTGTGCTGACACTGCGACAGTTGCAGGCTCAGTGTGTCGAACATCTTCCTATAAGGCACGTGGCCGTAGGTGGCGGCGGGTGTGGCGTCGAGCACGGAGGAGGTTACCACGAAGCCGGTGCTCATGCCGGCAGCCACAGCGTCGTCGAAGATGGTGGCGTAGCGCGCCGAGTCGGGGCCCCAGTTGACGTGGTAGTTGTCCACCTTGTGGCCGGTGGTCAGCGCGGTGCCGCCGGCCGAGGAGTCGGTGCGGTACCTGTTACGCGAATAGGTGCGCGAAAAGCCCGTGTAGGGGAAGCGCAGGAAGGCGGAGTTGTTCTCGCGCTCGGCCACCACCGAGGCGTAGACCTGCGGCACACCCATGCCGTCGCCCACGATAAGGATGACGTTGAGCGGCTGCACCTCCTCTTCGGAGGCACCCTGCTCGCGGGCATTCATCAGCTCGATGGCTTCGCCGAGGTCGACCGAAAGTTCCGACATGCCGAAACATGAAGCCAGCAGCCATGCGCCGAAGAGGGGGATTGGAAGAAGTATCTTTCTGATATTCATAACCTAATGTTTTTTAACAACAGTTGAATCAATGTTGCAAAGGTACGAAATAAAATTTGAATACACGCCAAAAAATAGCATGAACGAAGGCGAGCCGAGAAAACTGTTAATAACTGTTAAACACACCCCTCCAAAAACATGTATTAACATTTGTGTTAAATTACCCTACCATGGCCGAACTATTCCCCTAGAGATCCCCTACCAAATGCCTCTGGAGCTAGGCAGGAGGCCAATTTCAAGAAATTGAGCTTGCAATACACTGTTTTCCAAATTGTTGCAAATGCATTTTTTCTCCATTTTTGCCATTTTAACATTCCTTAACAAATTCACATTAACATTGCCAATTTTCCTAATAAAAGTTAATTTAACATTATTTAAAATTCTCATGCCGTTCCAAATCATTGTTTCATTTTTTTTGTTATTTTTACATAATAAATTGCCATTTTTCTCGTTCCGAATGGCATATTTATTTTATTTGCAATGGAAAACCTACCCGCCATATTTACCGACCTTGCCGTCATCCTCATCGCCGCCGGCGTCATCACCGTGGTCTTCAAGTGGCTCAAGCAGCCGCTGGTTTTGGGCTACATCCTGGCCGGATTCTTCATCGGGCCCTACTTCAAATGGTTCCCCGGCGTTACCGACGCGGCCAACATACACGTATGGAGCGACATCGGCATCGTCTTCCTCATGTTCGGCCTCGGTCTGGAGTTCAGCCTGAAAAAGCTGAAAAAGGTGGGTGCCACGGGTGCCATCACCGCCCTGACCGAGCTGGCCATCATGTTCCTCATTGGCTCATCGGTAGGCAAAATGCTGGGCTTCAGTTCTATGGAGTGTACCTTCCTGGGGTGCATGCTCTCCATCTCGTCCACCAGCATCATCATCAAAAGCTTCGACGACCTGCGGCTCAAGCAGCAGAAGTTCACCTCGACGGTAACCGCCGTGCTGGTGGTCGAGGACATCATCGCGGTGCTGTTGCTGGTGGTGCTGTCCACGGTCAGCGTCAGCCGCAGCTTCGACGGCGGTGCGCTGGCGGGCCAGATGGTCAAGCTGGCCTTCTTCCTAGTGGCCTGGTTCGTGTTCGGCATCTACCTGATACCCACCTTCCTGCGCTGGATGCGGCGCTACATGAGCGAGGAGACGCTGCTCATCCTGGCCGTGGGTCTCTGCTTCGGCATGGTGGTGCTGGCCGCCCAGGCTGGTTTCTCCACCGCCCTCGGAGCTTTCGTCATGGGTGCCATCCTGGCCGAAACCATCGAGGTCGACGTCATCCACCGCCTGGTGATGCCGCTGAAGAACCTCTTCGGGGCCGTCTTCTTCGTCTCGGTCGGCATGCTGGTCAACCCCGAGGTGCTGGTGGACTACATCGTCCCCATACTGGTCATCGCGCTGACCATCATCCTCTTCAAGAGCATAGCCGCCACGGCCGGTGTGCTGCTCAGCGGTCGCCCCCTCAAGACCGCCATCCAGAGCGGCTTTTGCTTCTGCCAGATTGGCGAGTTCTCGTTCATCATCGCCGGCCTGGGCCTCAGCTTCAAGGTCATCGACCCCAACCTCTACCCCATCATCGTCTCCGTCTCCATCCTCACCACCTTCGTAACCCCCTACATGATCAAGGGGGCGCTGCCGTTCTACAACTGGCTCAACCCCAAGCTGCCCGCCAAGGCCAAGCAGTACCTGGACCACTACAGCAACAACGCCTCGAGCGACGCCGACCATGAGGCCGGCATACGCTCCTTCGTCAAAAAGCAGCTGACCAACATCATCCTCTACGGCATCATCCTGGCGGCCATCGCGCTGCTCTCGGGCACCCTGCTGCGGCCGCTGCTCGACGGCATCTTCGCCGAGGCAGGCATACCGCAGATTTGGAGCCGTCTGATAGGCATGGCAGCCACCCTGCTGCTGATGTCCCCCTTCCTGTGGGCCGTGGCTGTAAAGAACGTCAGCAAGCAGCGCATCAAGGAGATGTTCAGCACCTACCGCTTCTCGCAGGCGGTGGTCATCCCGATACTGGTGCTGCGCTATTTCGTGGCGCTGTTCTTTGTCGGCATGGTGGTCGGCAGCTACGTCAACCTCGCCGTCGGCTTCCTCATGGTCATCGCGCTGATGGTGCTGATAGTGGTGCTCTTCTCGCGCAAGGCGAACGGCTTCTACGCCCAGATTGAGGAGCGCTTCCTTGACAACCTCAACTCGCGCCAGGCGCAGAACTCTTTCCGCATACCGGCGGGCATGGAGAACGAGTTCTACATGGAGCGCCTCTGCATGAGCCCCTATTCGCCCCTGGCCGGCAAGACCCTCGCCGAGAACGACCTGCGCGACCGCTACGGAGCCAACGTGGTAACCATCGAACGTGGCGACCAAATCATAGACCTCCCCGGTCGCGACGAGATCCTGATGCCGTCCGACGTGCTCACCGTCATCGGCACCGAGGAACAGGTGTCGGCCATCCGAGGCGACGTGGAACGTGAGGCCGACGTGCTCATCCACGACCATTCGGATCACGCCATACACATGTACCGCTACCGCGTCGAATCCGGAGGCCCGTTGTGCGGCCTGCCGGTCGGCACATCGGTCCTCGCCACGCAGCACCACGTGATGGTCATTGCCATCGAACGGGCGGGCGAAAAGATAGTCAATCCGCGCCGGAACACCATCTTCCTGCACAACGACCTGC
Source organism: uncultured Bacteroidales bacterium (assembly GCA_900315935.1). Taxonomy (GTDB): domain Bacteria; phylum Bacteroidota; class Bacteroidia; order Bacteroidales; family P3; genus Colimorpha. The sequence continues at coordinate 132,896 of ONBB01000012.1, read as the reverse complement.
TCTGGCTCGTCTCGCCCGAGGAGATGACCGTCGAGGGATTCGAGCGGAAAATGGTCAAAATCTAAACACTAAAGTAGAGGAAGTATCTCTTTTTCAAAGATGTCGCGCCGGATGATGCGGTAGTGGAGGTGGTAGGCATCCTTGAACTGCTGGCTGTGCGACATGACGAAGCGTGGGTCGGGTGTCGGCAGCCCCTCGGCGCTGCGCAGTACGGCCGATACGAAGGGTGCCAGCTGAAGGGTGCCGCGCTTGAGGAAGATAAGGTTGACGCGCACGAAATTACTGTCGCAGAGTGTGTACTCATACAGGGGAAATGCCGTAGTGTCCGGCATCTCCTCCATCTCGCGCCCGATATAGCGCAGGGCCGCAACCGAGTCAGTCAGCAGGTGCCCCGGCCCGTATAGGTCTTGAAACACCAGCTTGTAGAGGTCCTGCGGCTGGGCCTCCGGGTAGCGCTCGGCATAGGCCATCAGGGCATTGCCACACTGCGATGCCGGCTTCTGTGGGTGCTGGCAGGCTGCCATCAGGAGGCATGCCGCTGCAAAATATAGGATATGTTTCATTTCGTTACGCGTTTGACTATCAATATGCTCAACTCCCACAAGAGGTATATCGGAACGGATACCAGCGCGAGGGTAACGGGGTCGCCGGTGGGTGTAATGACGGCGCCGAGTACGAGGATGGCCACCACGGCATGGCGGCGGTAGCGCTGCATGGCCTCCGCCTTGAGCAAACCCACCTTGCCCAGCAGCCAGCATAGCACCGGCAGCTCGAATAGGATACCCATCAGCAGGCTCATCAGCAGAAGGAGGTCGACATAGGAGGTGAGCGATATGAGGTTCTGCACCTCGGCACTCACCTGGTAACCGCCAAGAAAGCGGACTGCAAAGGGAAAGATAACGAAGTAGTTGAGCGCCACTCCGGCATAGAACAACAGGCAAGCGCCAGCCAAGGCACGGACGGTTATGCGCCGTTCGGCACTGTATAGGCCGGGAGCCACGAAGGCAAAGAGCTGGTAAATAAGATAGGGAGCCGCGAGAAGCAGACCTGTCAGCAGCGACACGCGCATGTGGGTAAGGAACTGCTGCGCGATGTCGACGTTGATAAGCGTAAGGTCGGCCGGCTTGGGCCTCAGCACTACCCCGAAGAGTGCATCCTTAAAGCAGAAACAAGCCACAGCCGCCATCAGCACAGCCAGCAGCATACGCCAAAGGTGCGAGCGCAGGGCATCCAAGTGGTCCCAGAAGGTCATGCCGGTGGAGTGTGTGGAAAGTTTAAAGCGGCAAGCTATTTGACCTCACTTTCACCCTTCCCTTTTCCGCCTTCATCTTCTCCGATGCCATTCATGCCGTCTTTGAAGCTCTTGACGCCCTTGCCGACGCCCTTCATAAGCTCGGGTATCTTCTTGCCGCCGAATAGCAGCAGCACGGCAAGGACAATGAGGATAATCTCCCAGGTGCCTAAAAAGAGGAGTTTCATACCAGTGAATCTTTAAGTTTGTTGGTGTAATCTTCAATCATGTGCATCTTCTCGGGTATCTTGATGCCCTGCGGACAGTGTTTGACACACTCGCCGCAGTCGATGCAGTGGTCGGCTTGGCGCAGGCGCTCAATGCTCTTGTCGTAGGAGGTGAGGAACGCCTTGCGGGCACGGCGGAACTCGCGCTGCTCCATAGTGCCCTCGAGGGCTATGTTACCCTCGTTGAGGCACTTGTTGTAGTGGGTGAAGATGCCGGGGATGTCGAGGCCATAGGGGCAGGGCATGCAGTACTGGCAGGTGGTGCAGGGGACGGCGGGATAGTGGGCGAACTCGTCGGCGATACGCTCCAGCAGGGCCAGTTCCTCTGCGTTCAGGGGCTTGAGGGGCGAGTGGGTGCGGAGGTTGTCCTGCAGATGCTCCATGAAGGTCATGCCACTGAGCGAGGTCATCACTCGCGGGAAGGTGCCGCAGAAACGGAACGACCAGGAGGCGAGGCTCTGGTTCGGCTCGCGGGCCTTGAGCTGCGCGGCGGCATGGTCGTTGAGGGTGGCCAGGCGGCCGCCGAGCAGGGGCTCCATGATGACGACGGGTATCTCGCGCTTGTCCAGCTCGGTATAGAGGTGCTCGCCCTCCACATTGCGGGGATTGATTTCCTTGGCGTAGTGCCAGTCGACATAGTTCATCTGTATCTGGGCGAAGTCCCAGTGGTATTTGTCGTGCAATGCGACCACCTTGTCGAACTCCTCCTGCATGCCGTGGAACGACCAGCCGAGATTGCGGATACGGCCTGCCTCGCGCTCCTTCATGAGGAAGTCGAGCATGCCGTTGTCAACGAAGCGCTTCTCGAAGTCGCTTTTGCCTTCGTCGTCGACCATGCCGAACGAGTGGAGGAGATAGTAGTCGATGTGGTCGACCTGCAGCTTCTCGAACGACTCGCGGTACATCTTCAGGCTGGCCTCGGGAGTCCAGTTGCGGAAGTTGGATAGCTTGGTGGCCACGAGGTACTTGTCGCGGGGGTGGCGGCTGAGGGCAATGCCGGTGCAGGTCTCGGAACGGCCCTGACAATAGACAGGGGATGTGTCGAAGTAGTTGACACCGTGCTCAATGGCGTAGTCTACCTGCTGGTTGACCATCTCCTGGTCGATGGGGGCACCGGGGTTCTCGCGACCCGATCCGCCACCTTCCACAGGCAGGCGCATCATGCCAAATCCGAGCAGCGACACTTGCTGCCCATGGGCATCGGGGCGATAGGTCATCTGACCCATCGGCACCTCGCCGGCGGTCATGCCCTCGGCAGGCACGCTATTGGGGTTGTCGCAGCCGGCAGCCACCACGGCACCCGCCGCAACGGCACCCGCCATTCCTTTCAGAAAATCTCTTCTATCCATTGTATTTATCTCTTTTTCTGTTCTTCAAGCAGCTGCTTGCGCTTCTGGGTACTGAACCAGGTGCCGTAAACCTCGCTGACGTTGCTGGCGGTGGTGAAGGCATTGACATCGTTCTCCTTGAGCCAATGCATGAGGCTGCTGAACTCGTCCTTGCCCAGCAGAGCGACCAGTTCGATGCTCTTCTCTCCGCTGTAACCACCGGTTACCTCGTAGAGGGTGCAGCCACGGCGCAGGTCATTGATGATATAGTGGCGGATGCGGTCGTAGTCCTTGCTGACGATGCAGATGCGCTTGCGGTTGTTAAGCGTGGCGGTGAAGTAGTCGACCACCAGGCCATTGATCCAGGTGCCGATGAGGCCGATGACCACCATGCGGAAGTCGTTGATGAAGAAGGCGGTGCAGCAGATGACGGCACCAGCCACAGAGACCGATGCACCGATGTCGAAGTGAAGGAATTTGTTGACAATCTTGGCCAGGATGTCAAGGCCGCCGGTCGAGGCATTGATGCTGAACATCAGGGCCTGGGCCGCGGAGAGCAGCAGCACGAAGCAGCAGAGATCCAGCCAAGGGTCGCCCATGACCGAGGGGCTGCCGGTAACGATGTTGGTGTTGGCAATGTTTTGCCAAGGGTAGACAGCATCCCAGAACTGGGTCAGCGGGCCGAGGATGAGGGCGGTGTAGACGGTCTTGAAGCCGAACTCGCTGTCAATCAGTATGAAGGCCAGGATGAGCAGCAGGATGTTGATGCAGGTAATCCAGGTGCCAAGGTTGCCGCCGAAGATGTTGGAGAGTACGATGGAGAGACCGCTGATGGTGCCGATGATGAGTTTGCTGGGGACCAGGAAGTAGTAGACAGCGGCGGCGGTAACCATCATACCGAGGGTCATGATGACCAGCTCTTTCCAGAATTTGAAGGTTCCGACATAGCGGATGGCTTCGTTCACTTTTGTAGAAATGTCCATAATGGGGGTATTTAATTGAGTTGTAGGGTTAGATTTCGGTGTGATGCTGGCGGCCTTCGACGTAGATGGCCGTCATGGGGCGGGCGGGGCAGTAGTACTCGCAGGCGCCGCAGCCGGTGCACTTGCTCTCGTTGACCGAGGGTACCGTCATGCCGCCGGCCTCCACCATAGTGATGGCCTGGGCAGGGCAGTGGCGGGCGCAGGCACCGCAATTGACGCCTTGGGTGGAGATGCAGTTGTCGTGCAGCGTAACGGCGAGGCCGATGCTGATGGCGGTCTTCTGCTCACGGCTGACGGGCTGTATGGCACCGCTGGGGCACACCTCGCTGCAGCGGGTGCAGGCCATGCGGCAGTAGCCCTGGTCGTAGGCCATATAGGGCTGCAGGAAGGTGCCGAGGTCGGTCGAGGGGCGCAGCACCTTCTCTGGGCACTGGCTGACGCAGAGCTGGCAGGCGGTGCAGCGGCTCTCGAAGTTCTTCTGACTGATGGCACCGAAGGGACGGAGAGGCACCTGGCGCTTGGGGACCGACTTGTCGAGCAGCACAGCCAGGCCGCCGTCCATCTTCTGCTCCTGCGCATGCAGGGCAGTGGTGGCGCCGACGGCAAGGGTGGTGGCCACGAAAGCGCGGCGCGAGGGGTCGACTTCACTAGTAGAACTCGTGTTACCAGTTTTGCTAGCAATACTAATGGCACCGAACTTGCACTTGGAGAGGCAGTTCCAGCAGTCGACACAGCGCGAGTCGTCCACCTTGCAGCCGCCGTCAATGTCGATACAGGAGCATTTGCAGCCCTGCTCGCACTGGTGGCAGCCGACGCACTTCGAGGCATCGATGCGGATGCCGAAAATGCGATGCTTGGCGACCAACCCCAGCAAGGTGCCGACGGGGCAGGCGGTGTTGCACCAGAGGCGCCCCCACAAGGTCATGACGACCATAAGCACAGCCGAGGCGATAGCGACCGCCAGCATGACACCGCCGGAGGCAAAACCCTGCACCATGCGGGCGTATGCGCTGTAGGGGGCGATGAGGACGGCTAGGCTGTTGAGACCGAAGACCATAAGGATGACAAACAAGGCCAGCACGGTGTAGCGTAGCCAAGGCAAGGGTTTGCGATAACGGGACTTGCGGCGCGAGGGCCACACCTTGTGCAGCCAAATGAGCACATCCTGCATGATACCCATCGGGCAGATAAGCGAGCAGTAGAGGCGGCCGATGAGGACAGTTACCAACAGGACGGCCACCACAACCACAAAGTTCAGGGCCAGGATGGCGGGCAGGAGCTGTACCTTGGGCGCCCAGCCCAGCCAGTGGCGCAGCACGCCGGTGCAATCCAGCAGCAGGGCCGTGATGCCTACCAGCATCAACCCTGCCAGAAACATTCGGATGTATTTGAAATACTTATACATGGGTTTTTAGGATTAATTCTTCTTAAGCATGGCATACACCGCCAGGCCGGCCACCGACTTGATGCCGGTCTTGCGGGTGATACTCTTGCGGTGCGTGTTGACGGTGTTGACTGTAATGTTGAGACGCGAGGCGATTTCCTTGCTGCTCAATCCCTGCGCCACCAACTCGAGCACCTCCTGCTCGCGCTCCGAGAGCGAATGGTCCTCGGGCGGCAGGAGGAGCATCTCCTCTATCTCGGCATGCTTCTCCAGGTCGCGGCTGAGCTGCATGATGTCGAACACCAGCTCCATCATCTCCTCGTTGAGGCGCTCGCCGGGGATATACTTGTAGATAATCTGCGTGAGGTCGGAGAGCTTGTCCTTGATGCTGTCGTGGCTCTTCACATAGTGATCGCTGACACCCTTGCTCAACGGCTCGCCCTCGCGCAGGGCGGTGAGCATATTGGCCAGGTTGCGTTCCTCGCGGCGCACATGCTCGCGCACCTCGCGGCAGTAGTCGGCAAAGTACTTCTTCAATATGGCGGCCGACTGCTCGCCTGCCGAGTCGGCGATATGGTCCAGATGGCGCTGCATGTGCGGCAGGCGCTCCTCGGTATAGTAGCGGTGCGATGCCTGCAGGTGCTCCACCACCAGCCGGTTGTCAATCCGGGCAATCTCCTCGTCGTCGGGACGAAAGTCATCGAAGGTGTATATGTTGCACACGGTGAGGAAGAAGAAATCGTCGACCCCAAACTCGCGGCAGACCTCCTTGATGGTCTTCTCGCCGAAGCCCAGGTGGATGCCGAAACGCGGCAACATAAGGATGAGGTCATAGTTGGATGCTATCATGTCGGCCATCTTCATGCGGCCGGTGAATATAGTTCGCTTGCCCACGGTCAGAATGTATTATTATATTATAGTACAAATATTTTGAGGCTGCAAAATTACAAAATAAATCCGACATGGCGGAAAACTTTTTGAAAAAAAAACACATTTTTTGTGGAAAAACCAGATTTTCGCACCAACACAGCCCACTGACATACAGCTAATTGAAATCATCATCTTCTTCCTACCTTCTTCTTTGATTAGTGAATGGGCACAATAAAGCCAAATTCCCGACGTTGTTTGTTTCAAAACGACAACCAACGACAACACAAACAACCAGGACAACGAACATGGAACCCTTCGAAAGAAACGCGTCGCCTACTCCGTTATCTTTGTTGCCAAATTTGTCGTAAAACAATAAAATTCAAGATATATGGCAAAATTGGAGCAGGGCATCCTCGGCCCCTTCCGAGGCAAAGTAGGCATGGTGGTGGGCTACCTCTGGCGTGGCAAGCACGTAGTCCGCGGCTACCGCAGGGAAATCAACTATCCCAACACAGAGAACCAACAGCTTGAACGCGACTGGTTTATCTCCATGGTGCGCTTCGCCGCCACGGCACGGCAGGCTTTGTTGTTAGGTCTCAAGGAAAAGGCTAACCGTGACCAGATGACCGAGGGCAACGCCTTCGTCAAGATGAACAAGCGCTGTTTCGGGCGTGCACACGCCCCCGCCGCCTGTGGCGGCGCCAACACCTCTGGTTTAGAGGGGGAGTTGTGTGATTACCAACACCTCACACTCTCCTCCGGTCCCGTCGCCCCTCTCCTGGGCGCCACCTGGCGGATGGACGAGCGGCAGGTGCTGACCGCCTCCTGGGAACGACGCACTCCTCTGCCCCGATGCAAATCAAGCGACAGCGTACATCTCTACATTTATAACGCCCACACGCGCGAGAGTCTCCTCGCTGCATCTGCCCGCCGCTCCGACAGCACCATAACCATCTTGCTCCCAGATCATTGGAACCGAAGAGACCTCCACTGCTATCTCTTCGCCACCGACACTCAAGGCCACGCATCCTCCACGGCCTACGCCACCACCACTCCGCAGGAGGCCACAACAATTGACACCCTGCAAAGCTCACCCCTGCGGGAATCCGCTGTAATTCAGCAAGAAAACAAATCAATAGGGAACGCCATAACCATCGCCACCTCTCCTTCTCCAGAAAAAACTAGCCTAGGAGATTCTTGTGCATCGACAATGTTTTGGCACATTCATCCGCAATAGCCTGCGACTGCTCTTCGGACAAATCCTTATTGCCAACAAATGTTGTATAAACATGGCATACTGCCATGGGAATAGGCGAATCCTGACTGTTTTGAGATGCACTCACCGTAAAACAGAATCCATCTCTAATCTTAAATCCAAGCTGCGAATTCTCACTATATTTCCCTATATTGCGATTTATTGCATCCGTAACCTTAACCGGGTACCGCATTATATTTCGACCAAAAAACACACCAGCCACCTCATTCAAAGAAGACCGCAACGAATTCAAAAACCTCTCATTATACCTTTCAAGAAAATGCATTGTGTATAAATGCACACCAGGAATCACTACTTCTTCTCCCCAAGGTGCAATCCAAGGAGTCTCTTGGCAAACCAAAAGCAGTCTCTGGTTATTATTGAAGAACGGAAGGAAATAATATTCAAATAATTGAACACGATTCTCTGTAAAGAGAGAAATAATATAATCGTTCTTCTCAATTTGGTGTTTTACCTGAATAGGGCAATTGGGCTTTATGGATTTTTGATACTTGTCAGCATATTTATTCCGCCAATAAAGCACCTTGGATTGGTCTCGCATATAATTATCGTAGACCTCCTTGTATGTCATCGTATTAAGTATCATAGCACAACGCTTATATATGCAGAAGAGAAATATCTCTAGATTTGGGGTATGGGGAAGGATTGAAGGTGGATGGAAACTTGTTCAATCCTGCTCAGTCCTCGCGGACGAGGCGGACGGAGTAGCCGTGCGACTTGTTGTGGCCGTAGACGGCACCGATGCCGGCCGAGTGGAAGGCCACGTTCCAGGCGCCGAGGTCGTCGTAAGCGGTTGTGGACCAATAGTATCCTTCGGTACCCAAGCCCTCTATCCGTTCTCCGAGGTCATGGCCGGCGGCAGGGAGGAAGATGGCACCCGCCTTTTCCATCACTTCCCATTCCTCGAAGGTGTAGGCGTTGGTGCTATAGTCTTCAGCATCAGCGTAGAAGAGGATGCCAGAGGGACGCTTCCAGCCGTCGGGCAGGAGGGCCAGGCCATTGATGCCTTCTATCGAAACCAGGCCGCGTTTCTTGGGCGCATTGGTGCGGAAGGTGAGCAGGTAGTGCCACTCCCCCGACGAGAGGGTGCGCCACTCGCCGATGCTCCAACCCTCTGGGTTCCAAGGGAAATAGTCTTCCCAGCCGTCAACATCGTACAGAGGGTCGCCCAGGTAGACGTGCTGCGCCTCGGCCATGCGCCACTGCCCGCTGGCGGGGTGGTATTGCAGGTTGCCCTTGGAAAACTTGACCCGCTTGGAGGAGCTGACGGTGAAGTGCTCGATGGAGGTGGGCAGCGGCACCACATCGCGGTCGCAGGCAATGAAAACGATGGCCGCCAATAGGGTCATAAACAGGGACTTCTTCTTCATAAAAAACTGATTATAAACATTATCACAGACACACAAGTCTATGAATCATAGAGGCAAAAGTACAAATATTTTTGGAAACCGGAAAATAAATTGTATATTTGCAACATGAAAAAAAGAGGAATGCTGCTGTTGGCAGCCGTTATATTGGGTTGCAGTCCAGCCTGTTGGGCCCAGGAGGCGACGGACGTGGAGAAACGTGTGGAGTGGCTGCTTGGGCAGCTGACGCTCGATGAGAAGCTCTCGCTGATGATGCACCACAACCCTGCCATCCCGCGCCTGGGGCTGGAGGAGTACAGCTGGTGGAACGAGGCGCTGCACGGCGTGGGACGAGCCGGCCTGGCCACCGTCTACCCCATGCCCATCGCGCTGGCCGCCACCTTCGACCCGCCTTTGGTACACAGTATTTTCGACCATGTTGCCTTTGAGGCACGCCAAAAATACTATGATGCACAAGACACTGGAGGATACGGCGACTATACGGGTCTAACCTTCTTCACCCCGAATATCAACATATTCCGCGACCCACGCTGGGGACGCGGCATGGAGACCTACGGCGAAGACCCCTACCTCGCCGCCATGATGGGACTGGCCTGCGTCAAAGGGTTACAAGGGGGTAACACCGCTGCCTGCCTCAAGCACTATGCCGTGCATAGCGGCCCCGAAGGCGTGCGCCACGAGTTCGACAGCCGCGTCTCCGACCGCGACCTGCGTACCACCTACCTGCCGGCCTTCGAATATATAATCAAGAACAGCGACGTGGCACAGGTGATGTGCGGCTACAATCGTCTTAACGGAGAGCCCTGCTGCACAAACCGAAGACTCTTTGACATCCTGCGCAACGAATGGCTGTACGATGGCATCCTTGTTACCGACTGCTGGGCTTTGAACGATGCCTATGAGACCGACACCGTCATCCCGCGCCACCGCACCCACGCCACTGCAGCTGCCGCCTATGGCGATGCCTTCGGTCGCGAGGTGGACCTCGAATGCGGCAGCGGCCTGCCCGCCTTGCGCGAAGCCGTACAGAAAGGGCTGGTGCCCGAAAGCAAAGTGGACGAGCATGTGCGGCGAATATTGCGAGTGCGTCTGCGCGTCACCGACGACCCCGAACCGGTCGAAGAACCTGCCGAAGAATACATCGACTTGACTGTTTTCTACACACAAGGCATGGTGTTGCTGAAAAACGATGGCGTGCTGCCCTTCAAGGCAGAGGACGGCCTGCGCCTCGAAGGTCCCAACGCCTACGACAGCCTGATGCCCCTCGGCAACTACAATGGCACTCCGAGACACACCGTAACCATCGGAGAAGGCTTGACTGGTCTGATTAGCCAGACCGGCAAGACCATTGTCTACTGCGGCGGCCTCAATCCCCAACTCGAGGGCGAGGAACTGCCCGTGGAGAAAGAGGGATTCTATAAGGGCGACCGCACCCTTATTGAACTTCCCAAAGAGCAGGTCGCCGAAATCAAAGCCTTCAAGGCACAGGGCTACCGCATCGTCCTGCTGCTCTGCACCGGCAGCGCCATCGCGCTGGACAACGTCATCGACGACTGCGACGCCGTCCTTGTGGGCTGGTATGGCGGTCAGGACATGGGCACCGCTGTCAAAGAACTGCTCTTCGGCGAGCGCGACGACTTCGGCCGCCTGCCCATCACTTTCTACCGCAGCACCGGCGACCTGCCGCCCTTCGAGGACTACGCCATGCAGGGGCGAACCTACCGCTACGTCGACCCCGAGCGCGTGGCGTTCCCCTTCGGCTTCGGCTACAGCTACAGTTTCTTCAGCCTCAAGGAGCCCTGGGTCGACGAGGCCAACTTCACCGTCGGCGGCACAGCCAGCCTCTGCAATACCGACGCCCACCAAGCGGCCTCCCACCGCACCGTCATACAGGTCTACCTGAAGAACGACAACGACCCCGAGGCACCGCTCAAGCAGCTGATAGGCACCTCCTCGCTGTCGCTCACCGAGGAGAACCACCTGCAGCCCTTCACCATCCAACTCGACCCCTTCTGGTTCCGCCAGTACAATCCCGCCACCGGCCTCCTAGAAGAGCCACGCGACGGCACCCCGTTCACCCTCCAAATAGGCTTCTCCAGCGACGACCGCGATTTACAAGATTTCACATTCATCTATCACAACAGAAAATGAAAAAGACAATACTAATAGGTTTATTGGGCCTGATGGGTTTAATGGGTAGTGTGAAGGCCCAGCACGACAGCATCCCCGAGAGCGACCCGCTGATAGTGCAGCGCATCGCGGAGTGGCAGGACCTCAAATTTGGCTTTATGATGCACTGGGGCATCTACGCGCAGTGGGGCTGCGTGGAGAGCTGGAACCTATGCAACGAGCCGTGGCTCAACCGCGACGGAGCCCCCTACGAGGACTACAAGCGCGCCTACTGGGCGCTGAGCAAGACCTTCGCCCCCAAGCACTTCGACCCGCAGGGGTGGGCCGAGGCGGCCAAGAAGGCCGGCATGAAATACGTGGTCTTCACCACCAAGCACCACGACGGCTACTGCATGTTCGACAGCCGGCATACCGACTACACCAGCATGCACAGCCCGGCGCGGACCGACTTCACGCGCGGCGTGGTGGATGCCTTCCGCGCCGCGGGCTTCTGGACCGGCCTCTACTTCAGCAAGCCCGACTGGCACTGCGACGACTACTGGGCGCACGAGTGGGCCACGCCCGACCGCAACGTGAACTACACCATCGCCGACCACCCCGACCGCTGGAAGAAGTATCAAGAGTTCACCTACAACCAGATACACGAACTGACCCACAACTACGGCCCCATCGACATCCTATGGCTCGACGGCGGCTGGGTGCGCCCGGCATGGAGCGTCAACGAGGAGACACGCCCCTGGCTGGGCTGCAGCGGACAGGTGCAGGAACTCGACATGCACCGCCTGGCCTCCATCGCGCGCGAGCGCAATCCCCGCACCATCATCGTGGACCGCAGCGTGGGCGGCCGGTATGAAAACTACCGCACCCCCGAGAAGCAGGTGCCCGACACCCTCCTGCCCTACCCCTGGGAGACCTGCATGACGATGGGCGACAGCTGGAGCTATTCGCCTCGCGACCAGTACAAGAGCACCCGCGAGCTGATACACCTCCTGTGCGACGTGGTGGCCAAGGGCGGCAACCTATTACTCAACGTGGGTCCCGATGCCGACGGCAACCTGCCCCCCGAGGCACTGCGGCGCATGGAGGAGATTGGCAAGTGGCTCGATGTGTACGGATACGCCATCTACGGCACCCGCCCCCTCTCACCCTACTGCGACGGCAACCGCCGCTACACGCAGAGCAAGGACGGCAAGCACCGCTACGAGATAACCCTCACCGACGAGTACCCTTATGCCACCGTCAGGAAGATGAAAAAGAACAGATAGACATAATCTCCCCGCCTATCGGCGGAAATCCTGAAAATCATGGAAATGATTACATTAGATTTAAAAGATTTCTCATACCAGACATTGCAAATCTTGGAAATCCAAGACAATCCATTTTCTACAAGATCTACAAGATCTCGCGAAGCAGGAGACAAATCCACCGCCCCGCCTCGGCGGAGATCCTGGAAATCCAGAAAAGATTCCCTTAGATTTAAAAAGATTTTCTGATACAGACAAAATATCCAAGACAATCCATAAGATTTACAAGATCTCGCGAAGCGGGAGACAAAACAGACTGCAAATGACAAAGGAAGACAGATATATAGCCCTGCTGCCGCAGGTGAAGGCCCTCTGCGAAGGCGAGGCGGACATGATAGCCAAGATGGCCAACGTCTGCGCACTGCTGCACAGCGAGTTCGGCTTCTGGTGGACAGGGTTTTACAGAGTTATGAATTATGAGTTAGGAGTTATGAGGTCGGCTGCCGCAACCGGCAACTCAGAACTAGTCCTGGGCCCCTTCCAAGGCCCGCTGGCCTGCATGCACATCGGCTACGGCCGCGGCGTGTGCGGCACGGCGTGGAAGGAGCGGCGCACGGTGGTGGTGCCCGACGTGGAGCTGTTCCCCGGCCACATAGCCTGCAGCAGCGAGAGCCGCAGCGAGATAGTGGTGCCGGTGTTCGAGGGCGACGAAGTGGTGGCCGTGCTTGACATCGACAGCCGCGAGCTGGCCACCTTCGACGACACCGACCGCCAGTACCTGGAGCGCCTCGTGGCGATGCTTTGAAGCGGCAGGGGGTCTCTAGGGGAATGGTAGGGGAATACTTCGGCTCTGGTCGCTTATGGCAGCCTATAGCCCCTTACCCATCCAAATCCGTCCAAAACCGCTCCTCCCAAAAACAAGTACAAGGCCGCGGGGAACCCGCGGGTCCCAAACCTAACCCTTAACAATCACCACCACCTTCCTGGCTGGCAGCGTGCCCACATTGACCAAATAGACCCCACTGCGCAGGCCGCTCGTGCCGACGCGGCGCCCAGTGATGTCATACACGCGAACCTCCATGCCCTCGGCAAAACCCGATACGTGAATGCTTCCGTCAACACTCCATACCTGCAGGCCGTCCCTTCCGTCCACATCGCCGATGCCTTCCATGCAGTCCTCCTGGATGTTGGTGAACTCATTCCACCCTGCTGCGGCGCGGTAGGTGTCCGCCGCATCGCAGGGCACATAGACGGGGATTTCTTGGCCAATGAGATAAAAAACCCCTACTCCCAATGCCGGCGGCACAGCGGCCTTGCAATGCAATTCTGCCAAATTATCACACCAAGCAAACGCCATACTCCCTATGGAATCCACGGCACCGCCGATGGTTACCGATGTCAGGCTGCGGCAATTTTCGAATGCTTCTTCCCCGATGGTAGTTACCGAGTTTGGAATCGTTACAGACGACAAACCGCTGCAATCATAGAATGCAGCTTCTCCGATGGTAGTTACCGTGTTGGGAATAACAGTATTCTTGCAGCCAGCAATAAGCCTGTTTGTGGCAGTCTCGATGATGGCGTTGCAACTATTACGGCTGTCATACACCGCATTCCCAGCCTCTACCTGTATTGATGCCAGACCGCTGCAATTACCGAATGCGAGTTGACCGATAAAGGTTGTAGAACTGGGAATAGTTAATGACGTCAGGCCGTCGCAATAAGCGAACGCACGGTCTCCAATGTTGTGCACCGAGTTCCCAATGGTAACCGACGTCAGACCTCTGCAAAAAGCAAACGCATAATGCCCTATCACGGCTACCGAGTTAGGAATGGTTACCGATGTCAAGCCGCTACAACCACAGAACGCTTCATACTCAATGGCGATAACTGAATTGGGAATGGTTATTGACATCAAGCCGCTGCAACCAGAGAATGCTATTTCCCCGATGGTAGTTACCGTGTTGGGAATAACAGTATTCTTGCAGCCAGCAATAAGCCTGTTTGTGGCAGTCTCGATAGCCAGCAATAAGCCTGTTTGTGGCAGTCTCGATGATGGCGTTGCAACCGTTGCGACTGTCATACACCGTATTCCCTGCCTCCACCACAATTGAAGCCAAGTCTCTGCAACCTCTGAATGAGTTGTCGATAGAAGTTACCGAGCTGGGGATGGTTATTGACGTCAGGCCGTCGCAATAAGCGAACGCCTCATACTCAATGGAGATAACCGAATTGGGGATAGCTATTAATGTCAGGCTGATGCAACCACAGAACGCTCGTCTTCCAATAATGGCAATAGTGTTGGGAATCATCGTATTTTTGCAACCTGCAATAAGCGTGTTGGTGGATGTTTCAATGATGGCGTTGCAACCATTGCGGCTGTCATACACCGTATTCCCTGACTCCACATGTATTGACGTCAGGCTATCGCAACCAAAGAATATCTCATTCCCGATGGTGGTTATCGAGCTGGGGATGGTTACTGATGTCAGACCACGGCATTCCCAAAAGGCTGCATCCATGATGCTGGTTACAGCATAAGTGGTGCCGCTAAAAGTTACGCTAGCAGGGATGGCAAGTGCCCCCTCACGGCAGGGCGGCCAGCAGGAGGGCGAAAAAGAGTAGTCTTCTTTTCATGTTGTTGGGTGTTTGTTTTTTTGCTGCCCAGAGTCCACAGATGGCGGCGGTAATTATCTTTATTAAATAAAGAAAGCATAGAACTCTTGTTGCCTGTTTCCTCCTTCTGAGGCATCGCCAAACACCTTATCACAGCAGAAACAGTTTTACCTTTATCCTATGCTATTGTAAACGAATACAAAAAGCAGAAAAAGGCATCGGTTTCATGTCCTGTGATTAATATTGGCGATATTTTCAGAAGGGACACCAAACAAATGCTTTCAATAAACATTGGCAAACCATTTCTCTTGCAGTTTGCGGGTGCAAAGATACGAACTTTTTCCGAACTGGCAAAAAATAATTTTCCCCGACGGGCGGAAGTGCTGCCGGGGAATGAGTTATATAGGGTGATGATAGTCAGTCGATATATCCGGTGCGGAGTTGCTCGATGGGAAATATCATATCCCAGTTACGTCCCCATACCACATTGCCCCCATCGATGGTGAAAGTGGCGAATTTCTTGGGGTCGAGGTATTTGTTGTATTGCGGATGCGGGTGGCGGCGGATGGGCAGTCTGGCGGTCTTTTGAGGAGGAGGCTAGAAGCGGCAGCCGACGCCGATGGTGATTTTGTAGGGGTAGACGTAGGTGCCCGGGGTCTTGAGGTGGAGGATGTCGGTTACGCCGAACTTGTTTTCCAGCTGCACAAGCCAGCGGTTACGGAACTCGTAGCCGAGGGTGAGGTTGAGGCCGGCGTGGATGTCGCTCATGGCGAAGCGCGAGGTGCCGGTGGCGGGGTCGGTGTAGATCTGGCGGCGGTAGAGGTTGATGCCCTCGGTGGCGCCGGAGTAGAGCACGAAATGGACGTATGGGCCGAAGGCGCAGTAGAAGTGGCCCTGGCGCCAGGGGGTGCGGTAGCGCACGGCGACGCCCACGTCGCTGCCGAGGGTGAGGATGTGGCTGTGGTGGTCGGCGTAGCGCAGCAGGGACTGCTCCATGGCGAACTGGCCGTTGAACTGCAGGGCCCACTCGGCGGTGATGTGGTAGTCGAGGAAGAGGCCGAGGCTGAGGCCGGTGGCGGGGAGCGAGTTGAGCACGGTGTCGGCAATCAGCGTGTCGCGCAGCAGGGGGTCCACCCGCATGATGTACGACGAGGTGTTGGGACCCACGGCGAAGCCCCACGAGGCATATTGCTGGTGGCCCTGCTCGTCATACTGGGCATGGAGAGTGCAAATTGAAAATTGAAAATTGAAAATTGAAAACAGGGCGGCTATAAAAAATGTCTTTTTCATATATGGTAACATTTGTCTTAACTACTTAACTACTTAACTACTTAACTACTTGACTACTTAACTACTTAACTACTTAACTACTTAACTACTATCTACTAAAGAGCAAACTTGAGGTCGAGGCGTATGAACCAGCGGTCCCAGCCCTCCATGCCCTCGGTGTAGGTGAGGCGGCGCACGAAGTCGACCCGCAGGAACGACAGTATGTTCTCCACGCCGACCGAGTACTCCATGTAGGGTTTGGTGCCGAAGGGGATGGTGTTCTCCGGGAAGCGGTAGAGGCCGGCGGGGTCGTGGGCGGGGTCGTTCTTGGTGGAGAGGCCGCCATAGAGGATGTTGAAACCCACCACCTCGCGCAGGCGCAGACGGTTGACGAGGGGCACGCGGTTGAGAATCCAGCCTTTGAGGTGGTAGGTGGCGAAAAAAGCCACATACTGGTCCATGATGAACTCCATGGGCTGCATGGTGTTGAAGGCGTTGGACGAGAGGAAGAGACCGGCATTGCCGCTGGGGATGTAGAGGCGGGGATAGGGCACGCGGTTCCACACCACGCCGGCGGCCAGCTTGGCGTCGATATGGCCGAAGGCGCCGAGCCAGAAGCGCTTGTCGGCGGCGAAGTCGGTGGCGTGGTAGAGCGAGGAGTGAGGAGTGAGGAGTGAGGCGTTGTTGGCGAGGAGGGCGACGGTGTGGCTGAGGGAAATGGTGGGTGCGTCGCGCCGCAGGTTGCTCTGCTTCTCGCGGCGGCGGGTGCCGCTGGCCACATTGGGCGAAAAGCTCAACCCCACACGCAACTCGGCCTCGGAGAAGAAGTCGACGGGCTGCAGCGAGCCATCCTCGAGGTAGCGCTCATACCGCAGCAGGCCGGCCGGCTCGTAGCGGCGGCCGGCGAGCCACGAGTCGAACCGCACATGACTCTTCCATTCCTTGCGCAGCCGCAACTGGGCCTGGGCCACGTACTGCGCCTTGAACTCCTTGTCGGACGACATCATGATGTTGTCGCGGTCGAAGTTGTCGTAGGCTTGGCCGGGGGTCTGTAGGTCGTAGCCCGCCATGAGGCTCACACTGCTGTAGGGTCCCTCGTGGCTGTGGCGCTCCTTCTCGTCGAAGGTGTAGGTGTAGGTGGCGTTGAACTTGGGCTGCCTGTCGCGGAAGCCGTAGGCCACATAGCCCTCGAGGAAGTGCTGCGGATGCAGGCGCGCGGTGGTCATGCCGCCCAGGCGCAGACGCCAGCCTTCGAGGTGGTTGTGGCTGAGGATGTTGAATACCGGACCGATGTCGAAACGGCTCTCCTTGCGCTGGCGGTGGGTGGGAATGTAGCCGCTGACCATGGTCTCGCCCACGGCCTTGATGGCGCGGAAAGTGGGCAGGCGGCGCAGCTCGACCCACATGCTGTCCAATACCGTCTGCTTGGCGGTGAGCTGCACGGGGCGACCCTCGTTGAACTGACGTTTGAAGCGCTTGAGCTGCCCTTTGGGCAGGGTGGCCTCGCTGGTGAAGGCGCTGTAGAGGCTGTCCGGCAGCAGGCGCACGGTGTCGCCCACCTGGTAGCCGGTGTAGACGCGCATCTGGTGGACATAGATTTCCTGTATCTTCTTGTGGATGGAGAGGCGGCCGTAGGTGTCGCAGCGGTAGGGAAGCCAGCGGCCCGACGAGTCGCGCTGGAAGGACTGCACTATCGAAAGGTCGCGCACGAAGTTGAGATTCACATACTTCGACACCGTCATCACATAGCGCGTCAGGGCGAAGGTACTGTCGGCGTCGAGCGAGATGTACATCTGGCCGGTGAAGCCGTAGCTCTGCTTGTTGGCCGGCACGAAGGAGAGCTCCACGCACCGCTGCCCCTCCACCTCGAGGGTGTCGGTGATGTAGTACTTGTAGAAGGTGGTGCCGATGAGGCCGTTGAGAGGGCTAACGAAGTGGTTGAGCATCAGCTCGATGTCGGCATCGTAGATGTCCACCGGCATGAACATGGCCGCCAGGTTCTCGTCGATGCCCTCGTCGGTCAGCACCTCGTCCACGCCCTCCATGCGGTGCCCCGTGGTGAGGGTGCGCAGCTGGCGCGGCTTCTGGCGGTAGGACTGCTCCTTGAACGACTCGCGCATCGAGATGACCAGTATCGGCGTGTCGTCGAACTCGGTGCGGTCGATGTATTTCTCCAGGAAGTTCAGCTTGCGCCAGATGCGCTTCTTCTCGAAGTCGGGCCGGAAGTCGTCGAGGCTCATCGACATGCGCTCGTACACATCCCTCCGCCAGCGCGGCAGGGCCTCTACCCTATTCTGCTCCTTGCGGTCGATGACCTTCTTGACCAGCTCTACGGCAGGGTTGTTCTTGCGGCGGTAGCGGTCCTTGCCGCGCTTGGCGGTAACGGTTACCTCGCCCAGCGTCTTGGCGTGGGGCGTGAGCTTCACCGTGGCACGCTTCTGCACCTTGCCGCGCTCCACCTTCATCGTCAGGGGCTCGTAGCCCATCATGCGGAACGAAACCGAGGTGTGGCCCTCGGTGTTGGTCAGGCTGAACTTGCCGTCCATATCGCTGGAAGTGCCGGTGAGGGTGCCGGCGAAGACTATCTGCACGAAGGGCACCGCCTCGCCCGTTACGGCATCCACCACCTTGCCCTGCAGGCCGGTGGCACCCTGCTGGGCGTGGGAATTTGAAAAATGGAAATTGAAAATCGAGACAAGCAGCAGTATACGGACTATATATCTATATTTCAACATATTGTCAATATTCATATTATCTTTATTCATCCACAAAGATACAAAAACTACCCGACACGGCGAAAAAAACTCATTCCCCCATCGGGGGGTGAGACCGTCTAGGGGAACGGTAGGGGAATGGTAGGGGAACGGTAGGGGAATACAAAGGCACTGGAAGGATATGGAAGCTTATGGTACATTGCAGACGGCGGAAAGAACACAGCGCAATGATAAAGAACTCATTTTCAGCATATATATTGCTTTCCACGCATATGAACAACATTCTGTGCCTCTGCACCGTCAATTAACGTAATAATAAGGTGCCCCCGGGTACGCAGCCGAGACGGCTGCTGGCAGCTGACCTAACTCACTGCAGGCCGACACTCCTCGAAGGTGCCGTCCATGTAGATGAAGAGCAGCTTGGCGACTCGCCTGCCGGCGGGAGCGGCCACCCCTGCCAAAGGCACCTCGGGTATCTCTTCTACCTGCTCATTCTCTGCGAAATACACCTCCTCCTGAACAGGCTCGCCGGCCTCCTCCTCTGCCCAAGCAACAGGGGATGCCGGAGGCAGATCCATCGGAGCCGGCGGCAGTAGTGCCGTGCCTGACGAATACATCTCGCCGCGGCCAAGGATGAGCCAGTTGGCATCAATCTCGGGATAGCGGCGCAGCACCTTGGCCACGAAGTCAAGGCTGGGGTTGTTGCGACCGCCCATGATGTGCGACATGCCGGAGGGCTGGATGCCTATCTCCTCCGCAAACTGTCTTGCGGTGATATTTTTGGCCCGCAAAATCAAATTTATCCTGTTTATCATAATCTTACATTTGTAATTCACACTGCAATCGAATTACAAAATTACACATAATTTCCGACACCACCAAACATAATTCTGCAACTTACAAAAGTAAAATCCAACATATATAACACTAACACTTTAAATAACACAATATAATACATTTATTTTAAATATATTACACTTAAACCATAATCAAACATAATCCATCACTGCACATCAAACAAACATTACATCTAACACTTTAATATAAAACATATTATAAACTGAACTACAATTCATTATACTATATAAACCACACAATGTTAATTTATTTAACAAAAAATACAAATACAACTGTATGTAGAATTGTAAACTTACAAAAAACAGAGAATTTTACACCTATCACCACCACCGACAAACAATAGGACACTACAGATGTAAATACAAAAATTTCGCTCCTAATCGCCTATCTCGCCCTCCGACAGCCTGGACGTACAGAATGGCGAGAAAGTTGCGCAGGAGGGAAATTCGCACTTTGGCATCTTCACCCCTCACCACTCCCCTACCCTCGCCACACACAGAACAAGGGTCGCATCGGAACCGCCTTCGGGGGTGTGGGAGAAAAAAAAAATTGGTGCAGAATGAAAAAAAATGTGTAAATTTGCAGCGCGAAAAACCTAAAACATCTTACTCAATATGGACAACAAACAGACCGTTGACGGCCGCCGCGTGGCGCCGGAGCCCATCAAGGAACTGGGCGAGAATGAAATCTTTGTTTTCGGCAGCAACATCCAAGGCATGCACGGCGGTGGCGCCGCATGGTATGCCAACCAGCACTTCGGAGCCGAATGGGGTGTGGGCGAGGGACTTACGGGTCGCTGCTACGCCCTGCCCACCATGGAGGGCGAGGCATCGCTCTGCCACGCCGTGAAGAACTTTATTGAATGCGCACGCGTGCACAAGGAACTGACCTTCCTAGTAACGGCTGTGGGCACCGGCATCGCCGGCTACAGCCCCCGGGAGGTGGCACCGCTCTTCAAGGACGCCGTCGAATTGGAGAACGTATACCTGCCCAAAACATTCTGGGACAACATGTAAGCTATCGGTAGCGCCGCATCCAGGTAATCTGCTTGCGCGCGTAGTGCCAGGTGTTGAGTTTGATGGCGCGGACAGCGTCGTCGAGGTTTGCTGTGCCATCCAGCACGGGAAAGAGTTCGCTGTACCCCACGGTGCGGAGCGTGGGCAGATGGCGGCTAGGCATCAATGAACGCACCTCCTCCAGCAGCCCCTCCTCCAGCATCTTGTCCACACGGCGGTCGATGCGCTCGCGCAACTGGCTGGGCTCCATCGCCATAACACGTACCTCGGCACTGAAAGGACGCTCGGCAGGCTTGCGGTCGGCAACAACCTGGCTGTACGGGCGGCCGGTCATGTGGTAGACCTCCAGCGCGCGTTGCAGGCGGACGGGGTTGCGCAGGTCGACGCGAGCGTAGTAGTCGGGATCCACACGTTGCAGCAATTGGCGCTTCGCCTCCAGGGGCATCTGCTGCAGGCTGGCGCGCAACTCGGGCGTGGGGTCGGGCATGGCGCTCACGCCGTGCAGGAGGGCATCGATATAGAGGCCGCTGCCCCCCACCGCCACCACCGTGTCGCAACGCTCGTGCAGGCGGGCTATCACCTGCAAAGCTTCCTGCTCATAGGTGGAGATGTTGAAGGGGTCGGCAACCGAGCGGCAGGCGATGAAATGGTGCGGCACGGCGGCGAGCTCCTCGTCCGACGGGCGCGCCACACCGATGCGCATCTCGCGATAGAACTGGCGCGAGTCGCACGACACCACCTCGGCACCCAGCTCGCGCGCCAGGCGCACTGCCTCGGCCGTCTTGCCGACGGCGGTGGGGCCGGTGATGACAATCAACTGTTTCAATGCTTATTCTCCACAACCAGTTCGAACTGCTCCCAGAATTCGGGGAATGACTTGTCGACCACCTCGGGAGCCTCGATTTGAAGGTCGGGATAGCGCAGCCGCAGCGGAGCGAACGCCATGGCGATGCGGTGGTCGCCGTAGGTGCAAACGGGTTCGACGGGGTTGAGTTTGGCGGGAAGGATGGTCAGCTCGTCGGCGCTGCTGCTCACCTTGCCGCCCATGCGCTCCAGCTCGGTGCAGATGGCCTCCATGCGGTCGCTCTCTTTGAGGGCTATGTTGCTCACTCCCTTCAGGGTAGCCTTGACGCCGGCCACGGCCGCCGCGACGGCGAAGGTGGGCACCAGGTCGGGGCAGTCCAGACAGTTGAACTGCATCACGCGCGACGCCTCTGCCCCACCCTGGATGGTGATGCTGCGGCCGGCGGCGCGAAAGGGCGAGCGCACCTCGGTCGAGGTAACGCCCAGCAGGCGGAAGAAGCGGTCGGTGGCGGCGTCGCCCTGGCACGATTCGAGCTGGAGCCCCAGCAGGCGAATGCGCAGGTCGGGCCGCAGCAGGGCCATGGTGTAGAAGTAGGAAGCCGACGACCAGTCGCGCTCGATGTTGACGGTGGCCGACTTGGGGCGCCCGGCATAGTGGCTGACGTAGTAGGTGCGCCCGTTGGACGAGCGGCGCACCTCGATGCCGGCCTGCCGCAGGGCATCGCACGTCATCTCGATATAGGGTCGCGAAGTGGGCCGCTGGGTCATGGTGAGCGAGATGCCTTCCGGCATGCGGGGCGCGATGAGCAGCAACGAGCTGACGAACTGGCTGCTCAGCAGCGGGTCGACAGTAACGGTGCGCTTGGTGGGCACACCGCCCTGTATGCTGAGCGGCAGGAAACCCTCCTGGCCCGTGCACTCCACACGCAACCCCATCTGGCGCAGGGACTCGATGAGCGGCGCCATCGGACGCTGGCAGAGACGCTCGTCGCCCGTCAGCACATGGTGCCCCGGCGTGATGGCCAGCAGCGGCATCAGGAAGCGCGCCACCGAACCGGCATTGTTGCAGTAGTACACGTCCGAGGTACCCTCCTCCAGCTGGGTCAGCAGGCGCCGCAGCAGGCGCGTGTCGCCCGAGGTGGAGAGCTTGTTGATACGGAAGTGGCCGCCGGTGAGGTGGTTAATCATCAGCCAGCGGTTGCTCATGCTCTTCGACGCCGGCAGGGTGATGCGTATGTCGTTGGTATTCATCTATTCGCTGAGGTTGTATTCTTTCAGTTTGCGGTAGAGGGTGCGCTCGGAGATATGCAGGTCGGCGGCGGCCTGCTTGCGGTTGCCGCGGTTCTGCTCGAGGGCGCGAATGATGGCGCGGCGCTCACGGTCCTCGAGGCCGAGCGACTCGTCCTCAATCACCTCGGGCGTAACGAACTCCTCCTCGTAGGCATCGGCATGGGGCTGCGTGGCCGGCAGGAAGGAGGTGTGCTCGAGCGGCAGGCTTGTGCCGTGGGCCAGCTGGCTGACCATCTGGCGCAGGTCGTTGATTTCGGAGCGCATCTCGTTGATCATCTGCCCCATGGTGAGTGCCTTGAGCAGCAGCTCGCGGTCGGTAATCTGGCTGCCGCCCGCGGCCTGCCGCCCGCCATCCACCAGGGCCGGCATCTTCTCGGTGGGGATATAGGAAAGATAATTCTGAAGTATTTCGGGCGTGATGCTGCGCTCGGTCTCCACCACGGCAATCTGCTCGGTGATGTTCTTCAGCTCGCGCACGTTGCCGTACCAGGGGTAGTCCATCATCATGCGCTTGGCTGCCTCGGTGAGCACGATGGGGGGCATGTGGTACTTCTCGGCCACATCGGAGGAGAACTTCCTGAACAGCAGCGGCACATCGTCCTTGCGCTCGCGCAACGGCGGCAGGTAGATGCTGATCTGGTTGAGGCGGTAGTAGAGGTCCTCGCGGAAGCGTCCCGTGCGCACCGCCTCGACAATGTCGACATTGGTGGCGGCCACCACGCGGACGTTTATCTTCTGCGCCGTGCTGCTGCCCACGGGGATAATCTCGCCGTTCTCCAGCACGCGCAGCAGCTTGACCTGCATGGCCAGGGGCAGCTCGCCTATCTCGTCGAGGAATATGGTGCCGCCGTCGGCCTCCTCGAAGTAGCCCTTGCGCGAGCGGTCGGCACCGGTGAAAGCACCCTTGACGTGGCCGAAGAGCTCGCTCTCGATGGTGCCCTCGGGTATGGCGCCACAGTTGACCGAGATAAGGCCGCGGCCGCCGCGGGCGTGCTTGCGGGTGGAGTTCTCATGTATGATGCGCGAGAAGACATCCTTGCCCACGCCGCTCTCGCCGGTGATGAGGATGGAGAGGTCGGTGGGGGCCACCTGGATGGCCTTGTTGAGGGCCAGGAGGAGCTTGGGGTCGTTGCCTATGATGTCGTAGCGCAGTTTGAGCGATTGTATGTCCATAGTGCTGTGGGTATTAACTGATGACGCGGTGCAGGGCGAGCCCTATGTCGCGCCGCAGGGCTATGAGTTGCTTCTTCTCTTCGAGGAGGACGAAGAGCTCGTCGTCGGAGGTGGCGCGGCGCATACGCTGCGCGTTGTCGGCAATGCGGTCGTCGAGGCACTTGAGCTTGAAATTGAACAGTGCCTCGGTGGTGGCCAGCTGCAGGTTGTCGTCGAGCTTGGGGACCACTATCTGCTTCTTCTTCCACGAGTCGCTGATGCGGTAGGTGTCGACCATAAGCGAGATGGCGAACTGGCGCAGCTCCTCGTCGTCGACGGTGATAAAGTGGGTGGCATCGGCCGGCTGGCCGGCATCGACGGCCGCGGCATAGTGCTCGTAGATGCGCTGGCAGAGGGGGTGCGAGAAGGTGAGTTCCTCGGCCTGCAGGTCGTTCACGATGAGTTCGTAGATGGGATAGGTGTAGTACTGGTTGACGCCGCGCTCGTCGGGAACGGCCAGTTCGATGGAGGTCTCGCCGAAATTGAGCAGGAGGGAGATGAGCTGCTTCTCGCGCGGGTCGGGAGGGGGAGTCTGAATATTCTGAGTATTCTGAACATTCTGAATAATCGGAGTATTCTGAATGTTCTGAGTATCCTGGGGCGATTGGGGGGCTGGGGCCTGGGGTTGGCCCTCGTAGGCTTTCTGGCGGTTGCGGTTGATGGCCTTGGAGAGCTCGGAGGCCAGGGCCTCTTCGGGCACGTCAAGGAGGTGGGCGCACTGGGAGATGTACTCGGTACGCTCCAGCAGGTCGGGCACCAGGGCGATGGTTTGGACGGTCTCCTTGACCAGCTCGGCCTTGCGTATGGGGTCGCTCTTGACGGAGTCGAGCAGCACGCGGGTCTTGAACATGACGAAGTTGTCCTCGTGCTGGGCCAGGTAGTCCTGCAGCGCGGCCGACCCATGCCGCTGGGCGTAGGAGTCGGGGTCGTCGCCATCGGGGAAGAGTACGACACGGACGTGCATGCCTTCGGTGAAGAGCAGGTCGACGGCACGGAGGGCGGCCTTGATGCCGGCCGAGTCGCCGTCGTAGAGGACGGTAACGTTGGGCGTGTAGCGCTTGATGAGGCGTATCTGCTCCACGGTGAGGCTGGTGCCGCAGCTGGCCACGGTGTTCTCCACACCCGACTGGTGCATCGAGATAACGTCGAGGTTGCCCTCCACGAGGTAGCACTTGTTGGCCTTGGCGATGGCCTGGCGCGCCTGATAGAGGCCGTAGAGGATGCGGCTCTTGTTGTAGATGTCGCTGTCGGGCGAGTTGACGTATTTCGCCGCCTGCTTCTCGGACGAGAGGATGCGGCCCGAGAAACCCAGCACGCGGCCCGAGATGCTGTAGATGGGGAACATCACGCGGCCGCGGAAGCGGTCGTAGCTCTTGCCGGTATCCTCCTTGAAGATGGTGAGGCCGGTCTTCTCGAGCACGGCGTCGCTATAGCCGCTGCGGCGGGCGTGGTCGGTGAAGTTGGTCCACTCGTCGAGGCAGTAGCCGAGGCCGAAGCGCTTGATGATTTCGTCGCTCAGGCCGCGGGAGTGGAAGTAGGAGAGGCCGATGGCGCGCCCCATTTCGTCCTCCCACAGCAGGTGGTCGAAGTACTTTTGGGCGAACTCGGAGACGTGGAACAGGGCGTCGCGCTCGTTCTGCCGTTCGCGCTGCTCTTCGGTCTGCTCCTCCTCGCGCACCTCGATGTTGTACTTTTTGGCCAGGTAGAGCAGCGCCTCGGGGTAGGTGAAGTGCTCGTGCTTCTTGAGGAAGGCGACGACATCGCCCGCCTCGCCGCAGCCGAAGCACTTGTATATGCCCTTGGAGGGGGAGACATAGAACGAGGGGGTCTTCTCGTTGTGGAAGGGGCAGCAGCCGATGTGGTTGGCGCCGCGCTTCTTGAGCGAGACGAAATCGCCGATGACCTCCTCGATGCGGGCGGCGTCCATGATGCGTTGTATGGTCTCCTGGTCTATCATTTCGGGGGTGCAAAGATACGACTTTTTTCCGACATCGCGGCACAAAAACTGCTTTACGCTGGCTGTCAATCTATTACACCCTTGGCCGGAGGGTGGCGGAAAAGAGGCGGAAAAATTGAAAAAAAGTGCCGGAAAGGCCCATTTTCGTCAAAATACAACCCGCTGTTTCACAGCGGGTTGGAGGCACCCTCTTCTTCCTCTCTTCTTCCTCTCTTCGGCCTCGCCTGAACCACGCCTGCGGGGTACAAAAAAAGAGCCTCCCCCGTGGCCGGGGGAGGCTTGCGGTTGTACCCTTGCGGGGGTGGGATTACTTGATGACCTCGATGGCGCCGTTGTGCTCTATGTTGCCGCTGTAGCCCCTGGCGGAGAAGCGGTAGAAGTAGGTGCCGGCGGGCAGGTCGGAGGGGTCCCAGAAGTCCTCGTCACTGGAGATGTTCTCCATGTGGTAGACGCGGGTGCCCCAGCGGTTGTAGATGTCGAGCTGGTTGATGGGGTAGCCGATGCCGTCGAGGAGGTTGACGATGACGAAGCGGTCGTTGATGCCGTCGCCGTTGGGGGTTACGACGTTGGGGAACTGGAGGAAGTCGTTGACGATGAGGATCATGTTCTCGGCGGTGTCGCGGCAGTAGATGACGTTGCCTCGGGGCGAGAGGTTGTCGGTGAAGGCGACGAGGCGGACGGCGTAGCTGCCGGAGAGTTCGTCGCCGGCGTAGGTGGAATAGTCGAACGAGGGGTTGCGCGAGGTGAGGGTGTGGACCGAGAGGGTGTTGTCGCGGTTATACTGCAGCTCCCAGCGGTACTCCGTGTTGCCGGTGTGCGGGGCGGTGGTGTTGGTGAACTGCACCACGGGGTTGAGCACCGAGGGGTAGACGGGTTCCCAGATGAAGCCGGCCTTGGGCGTGGGGAAGACGACGATGCCGTTGGGCGAGACGACGGAGTCGATGCAGCCCTCGTCGGACAGGGCGTAGTACTTCAGCGTGTAGACACCCTCGGCGAAGGTATGGGTGGGGCTCTGGAACTCGGAGGTGATGCCGTCGCCGAAGTCCCAGAAGTGGCGGTCGGTGTTGACGCTGGTGTTGTTGAAGGTGAGGGTCAGGGGAGCGCAGCCCTCGAAGGTGAAGGGTTCGGGCTCGAAGACGGGATAGGGCTGCTTGCGCTGGCGGATGAAGATGGTGTCGCGGGTGGTGCAGACGGTGTTGCGGCGGGTGTTCTTGACCTGCACGACATAGGTTACATCGCCCACATTCTCGCCGTCGGAGCTGGTCTCGATGGTGGAAGTGGTTTCGCCGAAGGGGTTCCAGAGGTAGGTGTAGTTCTCGGTGGGGAGCTCGGAGTGGCGGTCGCGGGCGTCGAGGGTCATGGTGGCCACGCCGCAGAGGGTGGTGTCGGGACCGAGGTCGGGCTCGGGGCTCCAGTAGGTGGTGATGGAGGTGGTGGTGTCCCAGACGCATCCGAATTCGTCGTAGAGGAGCACGTCGATGGGGAAGAAGCCTGCTGTGTCGGGCGAGGAGAGGTAAGAAAGGGTGGGCGTTTCGCGACGCACCACGAGGCCACGGTAGTGGCCGAGGTCGTAGTCCTCATGCCCCGGGGCGGGACGCCACACGAGGCTGTCGATGCCTACCTCGTAGCGGCAGTCCTGATTCTGCGACACGCCGCAGATGTCGAGGCTCCAGTTGAAAATCCAGCCGTTGTCTTGGCCCCAGAGGTCGCAGACTTCTACCTCCCAGGTGCCGTTCAAGGGACAGCCTATGAGTTCGGAGAAATCGGTGTAGGGCAGATAGTAGTCGGACTTGCCTTCGTGGTCGCTGGGCTTTTGGGTCGAGCCGCTGAAGGTAACGGTCTGGCCTCCGCCATTGGTGAAATAAGCCGGGATAGTGTAAGTAACCGCAGGATTGACGGTGATGGTGTTGCCAGGTGCCGTGATATAGTGGCTGCCAGCCGGGCGTCCGGCAACAGAACCAGCGGGGACACCGGTAACAAGCGTATAGTCCATGCTGCGGCTCCAGCAGTAGTCGAAGCCCACACCGAAAGGATTCTGCAGCGTGTCGCAGCCTCTGTCGCGGGAACGGTCGGGGCAGCCCATGTCGGTACCTGAGCCGTGGTCATTGGCGTTGTTGCCGGTCAAGCCCGAGCCGTTGGTGCTGTAGTTGCCGTAGAAGAGGGTTGCCTTCTGGCCGGTGGGGCATACGAGGTGAACCTCGATGTCACCCATGTAGGTATGCTCCATGTTGATGCAGATGGAGCAAACGTCCTCGCCCGAGGTAACGCGCTTGCTGGGCGGAAATTCTGTGAACAGAACGGGAGCCGAATAGCAGCGGCTTCCCAACGCTTGCTCGCAGTTAGGGCCGTCAGGGATAAAGGTGCGGACCTCGTTGACCTTCGAGACAGTCAATTTGCTCTCAACGGTACGGAGAGTGAGGGTGGCGTTGTCGCCGTCGTAACCCATGGTAACGGCGCGCTCGGTATTGTTGCAGACATCGGCGATGGTGAAGATGGTCTTGAGAGGATTGATCGAGGTGCGGACACGGACCGAGGTCAGCACGTTGGAGGTGCATCCGAAGGCATCGACAATGGATAGGGTAACGTCATGGCATCCTGTCGCCTGATACTGGTCGTAGGTTATTTCAGTAAGACCCACTCCTTGGAGGGTATCGGGTTCGTTGGCCATGTCCCAGATGAAATAGGTGGTAGCATCCGAAGGGGTGTAGTAGCCATGGTTGAACGTATACACTCCGTGGCCACGGAAAATCACACCGTCGCCGACACAGAGGTGGACACCGGTGAAGTAGGAGGTGTCGATGGCGCTAATGCCAATCGTATCGCCATTGGAGTTGATGTTGTAGGTGGTGTCGTAGACAGGTACTTGGCGCTGGTAGGCCGAATCATAGATGACACCGTTGCGGGTGCGGTAGAACATGGAGTCGATTACGGCATAGATGTCCTCGCAGGGGATGCCGCAGGCGGCGCTGAGGGCGAATCCGGTTCCACCATGGGTGGTGTCGGAGACACGAAAACGCACCGTGAGGGTTCTGGTGGCATTGGTGGCCGACAAAAATATCTTCTGCGATACACGGTGGCCAGAGCAATTGTTGATTTTGGCACGGACAGCACCATTGGTATCGGCGCCATCGTAGATATAAAGGGTATCGCTGCAGGCTATATCTAACTCTTCGATAATGAGGCAGAATCGGTTAGGAGCCTGGCAGTTGCTCTCTATGGTAAGATAGTAGTCGCCCGGCGAATAGCGACCATTGGCGCCACCGTTGTCGAAGATGGCAACCTGGTTGCCCGCAATGTCATGCGTGATGCGGGTACCGTGATTGGCGGCATCGACACTGTAGGAGTCTAAGCCAGACTGAGCCCACAGGGATGTAAATCCCATGAAGACCATAAGCGGAAACAGTAACAGCTTTTTCATGGCGATCGTTATTTTGCGTTAATATAATTATCGGCGATGAGACGCATCTCGTAGAGTGAGCGCATCACAAGATAGGGATGCCTGGATGAGGGGGTGGAGAAACAGACAGCATGCAGCCCGTCCTTGTAACGGCCGTGGAAATGGCTGAAAGTATAGGAATAATAGCCCAGCGTGTTGAGATCCACCTTGAAGCTCCTAGGCAGGGCATTGCCAGTCTGCGGGTCTACAACCTCGGTGATGCTGAACACCTCAACGCCGGCGGGAACCGTGTCCGACTCGTAGAAGGCCGCACGCGCATAGGCGCAGCGATAATCGAATTTCTCCGGAGCCTGGGATTTGTAGTTCTCCATCCGCTCAACATTGTTGTTGAAATAGGGCAACATGATGGCGTCGCAATCCTGGGCTTTCAAGCCGCTGTAGGCCAGGAGCAGGGCGGCAACAATAGCTATACGTTTCATACTGTTCTATTTTTTGATTTCACTTCTCTTTACCTATAAGACGGAGAAAAGGCAAAATCGGCTCAAACTTTAACTATTTTTAAGATTTTTTTATTTCGCACCCTTGGCGCGCAGGTGGTTGATGAGCGCCATGAGCAGGCCGAGGGCGATGAAGCCGCCCGGAGGCAGAATCATCATCAGCATGCCGTCGGCACCGCCGATGAGGCTGTGGCCGAACATGCAGCCGGTGCCCAGCAGCTCGCGCACCATGCCCAGCAGGGTGAGGCCCCAGGTGAAGCCCAGGCCCATGAAGAGGCCGTCGAGGAAGGAGTGGCCCACGCTGTTCTTCGAGGCAAACGCCTCGGCGCGGCCCAGCACGATGCAGTTCACCACGATGAGGGAGATGAAGAGGCCGAGGCTGTCGTAGAGGGCCGGCAGGTAGGCTTTCATCACCATCTCGACCATGGTAACAAAGGTGGCGATGACGACGATGAAGGCGGGGATGCGCACCTTGTCGGGGATGACGCTCTTGAGGAGCGAGATGACGATGTTGGACATCATCAGCACGAAGGTGGTGGCCAGGCCCATGGAGAGGCCGTTGATGGCCGAGGTGGTGGTGGCCAGTGTGGGGCACATGCCGAGGATGAGCACCCAGATGGGGTTCTCTTTGACGAGGCCGTTGCGGATTATATCTTTTGCGTTCATAAGCTACTGTACTGTGGGTTAGGCGTTAATCTTCTGGAATACTTCGTAGGCGTCGTTGACGGCCTGGAGGAAGGAGCGGGAGGTGATGGTGGAGCCGCTGATGGCATCGACCTCGCCGCCGTCCTTCTTGACGGTGAGCTTGGCCTCGGCCGGGTGCTTGCCCACCACGGGGGCCTTGCCGTCGGCCTGGAACCAGGTGTCGGCCTTGGCGCCGAGGCCGGGGGTCTCGTGGGTCTCGAGGATGCGGTAGCCGTATACGTTGCCGTCCTTGTCGAAGCCCACCATAATCTGCAGGCGGCCGCCGAAGGCTTTGTCGTTGCCGGCCTCGATGGCGGCGCCGACAAAGTTGCCGTCGGCATCGTATGCCTTGTTGCATTTGCTGCCGTCCACCTCGGTGGCCTCCAGCTTGTCGAACGACGGGAGCACGGCGCTGATGGCCTCCTCGACCTTGGCCTGCTGGGCCTGGGCGATGGGTTCTTCGGTAACGGCGTTGAGGGCTGCCAGGGCCGCGGCCGCCACCAGGGCGATGGCCGTCAGCGCGAGCAGCATATTGACGAGTGTGGATTGTGCTTTCTTTGCCATAACGTTGTTGATAGGTTGATAAGTTTATATGATGATAAAACCTTAACTACTTAACTACTTAACTACTGTCTCCTTAACTACTTAATTCGCGAAGCGCGCAGGTTTGCACCAGCGGTTGATGAGGGGCGTAACGCTGTTCATCAGCAGGATGGCGAAGCTGACACCCTCGGGGTAGGCGCCCCAGTTGCGGATGATGATGGTCAGCAGGCCGCAGCCGAAGCCGAAGAGCAGCTGGCCGCTCTTGGCCATGGGCGAGGTAACCATGTCGGTGGCCATGAAGCAGGCGCCGAGCATGATGCCGCCGGTGAAGATGGTCATCAGGGGATCCATGTACTGCTCGGGGTTCACCAGCCAGAGGATGGCGCTGAAGACCAGGGCGGTGCCGATGAAGGCCACGGGGATATGCCAGGTGATGACGCGTTTCCACAGCAGGTAGCAGGCGCCGAGGAGGATGGCCAGGGCCGACACCTCGCCGAGCGAGCCGCCCACATGGCCGAGGAAGGCATCCCACAGGGTAACGTCGGCCGGCAGGGCACCCTCTTTGAAGGCTCCGAGGGGCGTGGCGCCGGTGGCGACATCAAAATTCATCGGGAAGATGCCGTCCACCACGGGCCAGGTGGTCATCTGCACGGGGAACGAGATGAGCAGGAAGACACGGCCCACCAGGGCGGGGTTGAAGGGGTTCTTGCCCAGGCCGCCGAAGGCCATCTTGCCGATGCCCATGGCCACAAGGGCGCCGATGACGACAATCCACATCATGTCGACCGTCGAGGGCACGTTGAAGGCCAGCAAGAGGCCGGTGATGACGGCCGAGCCGTCGCCGATGGTGGTGGGTACCTTGAGGATGTATTTCTCTATCAGCCACTGGAACAGCACGCAGGAGGCCACAGCGATAAGGCTGACCAGCAGGGCGTTCAGTCCGAAGTAGGCGATGGCGACCAACAGCGCCGGCACGAGGGCCAGGTTGACACGCCACATGATTTTCTTGGTCGACTCGTCGCTATGCACGTGGGGCGAGCCCGATATATTTAATAGATTCATAATATATTATATAACTCTTAATTCTTAACTTTTAACTCTTAACTCTTAACTACTTTTTGGCCGCCATCATGGCGCGGACGCGGTTCTTGCCGAGGCGTATCTCGTCGGTCAGCGGCTTGTTGGCGGGGCAGCTGAAGAAGCAGCAGCCGCACTCGATGCAGTCGAGGATGTTGCTCTGCTGCGCCTCCTCGGTGCGGCCGGCCTTGACCAGCGACGAGAAGAGGTAGGGCTCCAGCCCCATCGGGCAGGCATTCATGCACTTGCCGCAACGGATGCAGGCGGTCTCGGGAGCGCGGCGCGCCTCGCCCTCGTCCATCACCAGCACGCTGGCGTTGCCCTTCACCGTGGGGGCGTCGAGGTTGACGATGGCCTTGCCCATCATGGTGCCGCCGGAGATGACCTTGCCGGTGGTGGCGGGCAGCTCGCCGATGGTGTGCTTGACGATGTCGGCAAAGGTGGTGCCGATGCGCACCAGGCAGTTGTGCTGCGTGGGCAGCTTCTTGCCGGTAACGGTCAGTATGTTCTCGATGAGGGGTTTGTTCTTCTGGATGGCCTCGTAGACGGCAAAGGTGGTGCCGACGTTGGAGACCACGCAGCCCACGTCGATGGGCAGCTTGCCGCTGGGTACCTTGCGGCCGGTAACGGCGTTGATGAGCTGCTTCTCGGCGCCCTGCGGGTACTTCACCTTGAGGGGCTCGATAACGATGCCCTCGAACTGGCGCGCCACCTCCTGCATGCGGGCAATGGCCTGGGGCTTGTTGCTCTCGATGCCGACGTAGGCGTTGGGGACTCCCAGAGCCTTGCGCAGGATGCTGATGCCGATGCAGATCTCCTCGGCATGCTCCATCATGACGCGGTAGTCGGAGGTGAGGTAGGGCTCGCATTC
Source organism: uncultured Bacteroidales bacterium (assembly GCA_900315935.1). Taxonomy (GTDB): domain Bacteria; phylum Bacteroidota; class Bacteroidia; order Bacteroidales; family P3; genus Colimorpha. Next base: position 99,994 of record ONBB01000012.1, on the reverse strand, counting down.
GGCGGCGTTGATGATGAGGTACTCGGCTTTCTTGCCTTCGGGCACGCTGTACTTGATGTGGGCGGGGAAGGTGGCGCCGCCGAGGCCCACGATGCCCATCTCCTTGAGCTTGGCCACCACGGCGGCGGGCTCAAGCGTGCACTCGCGCTTGATGTCGGGCGTGCGGTCGATGGTATCCATCCACTCGTCGCCCTCGACGGTGATGTGGACGGCGGGCTTGAGGAGGCCGAAGGCGTCCTTGACGGGTTCCACCTTGGCCACCGTGCCGCTGACGGGCGAGTGGACATTGGCGCACATGAAGGCCTGGGCCTCGCCTATAAGCTGGCCCACCTTCACCTTGTCGCCCTTCTGGACGATGGGGGTGGCGGGGGCACCGAGGTGCTGGTTCATCAGGACCACCATCTGGGCACCTACCGGTATCACCTGTATGGCGGCATCGTTCGATATCTTGTTTTCTTCGGGGTGGACACCACCCATTTTGAAAGTCTTCATTCTAGCAATGTTGATAGGTTGATACGTTGATCTGTTGCTACGGTTATGCCTTGGCGGGCTCGGCCTGGGGGACAGCCACCGGCTCGGCCTTCGGCACTTCCACCTTCGGAGCCGCAGCCTCGGGTGCCGGCTTGGGCTCGGCCTTCTTGGCCGGCGTGGGGAAGTTGACGTCGCGGATGGCCTTGGTGGGGCACTCGGGGACGCACTTGCGGCAGGCGATGCACTTGGTGTGGTCGATATAGGAGAGGCTGTCGGCCACGGTGATGGCGCTGACGGGGCACACCTTCTCGCACTTGGAGCAGCCGATGCAGGCGTTGTCGCAGGTCTTGCGGGCGGCGGCGCCTTTCTCCTTGTTGACGCAGCTGACGTAGACGCGGCGGTTGTTGCGGCCCTTGTTGCGGAGCTCGATGATGCGACGAGGGCAAGCCTTGACACAGGCACCGCAGGCGGTGCACTTGGCCTCGTCCACCTCGGGGGTGGAGGTCTGGGGGTTCATGTGGATGGCGTCGAACTGGCAGGCGGCCACACAGTCGCCACAGCCGAGGCAACCGAAGGCGCAGCCGCTCTCGCCGACAAAGACGGTGGCAGCGAAGGCGCAGGAGGTGAGGCCGTCATAGTTGGCGCGGCGCTTCTCGCCGCAGTTGGCCGGGTTGCAACGCACCACAGCCACCTGGGGTTCACCCTGCTCGACGGCACAGCCGAGGAGTTCGGCAATGCGGGTAGCCACCGGCTCGCCACCAGGGGCGCAGCGCAGGCCGTCCATATTGCCCTGGGCAACGCAAGCCTCGGCAAAAGCACGGCAGCCGGCCTTGCCACAGCCGCCGCAGTTGGCGCCGGGCAGCGCGTCGGCCACCTCGTCAATCAGGGGGTCTTCCACCACCTTGAATTTCTGGGCCACAAAATAGAGCACCACGGCAAAGAAGGCACCGATGGCACCCAATACCAATACCGCAATCAAGATTTGTTGAGTCATGTTATTTTTGTATGTTTTAAGATTTCAAACTCGGTTTTTTTAACATTAATAAGCGGATGCAAAGATACATACAATATATAATATACACAAACTTTTTTTTGAACAATCCACCCACACAACTGTTTTACAAATACTTACAACCGTTCTCCCGAAATCCAAAATCAGAAAAACCGAATTATTTTTTTGTCAATTGGGAAAATAGTTGTAATTTTGTGCCGTGAAATTTTAACACAAAACCATCATGAACAAAGTAGTTGTTGGATTCGATTTTTCATCCGGATCGGCCTATGCCGTCGACCTGGCCATTGACATTGCCAACCGCTGGCAAAGCGACATCCGTCTGGTATACGTGAAAGAGAAGAACGAGGACGAGAAGCCCATCCGCGAGGAGATAGAGCGCCGCAACGCCGGCGTGGCGCACCTCCTGAAGGGCATCAAGCTGGAATACGTGCTGCGCCAGGGCAACCCGGCCGAGCAGCTGGCCAAGCAGGCCGAAGAGGATGAGGCCAGCCTCGTCGTAGTCGGCACCCACGGCATGAGCGGCATGAAGAAAGGCATCCTGGGACGCAACACCTACAAGACCGTCGAGCTCTCGCCCGCCCCGGTGCTGCTCCTGCGCGAAGACTTCAACTTCAACAAACAGCTGGAAACCATCGTCGTACCCATCGACAGCAGCGACAACACCCGCCAGAAGGCCGGCCAGGCGGCCACCTTCGCCAAGACCTTCGGCGCCACCATCCACCTCCTCGGCCTCTACACATCGACCGCCAAGGACGTGCGCGCCATCGTCAACAAGTACATCAACATGGTGCAGCGCCACTTCGACAAGACCGGCGTGCAATACCAGACCAAGTTCATCGAGGTGGGCAAGAACGTCAGCCTTGACACCATCGACTACGCCAACTCCGTCAACGCCGACCTCATCGCCATCATGACCGAGCAGGAGAGCTCCCTCTCGAACCTCATCATGGGCAACTACGCGCAGCAGATGCTCACCAACTCCAAAATCCCCGTCCTCACCGTGCGCCCGCGCCGCGTGCTGGCCGACACGGTAACCTACTGAACCCCCAAACCCGAAACCGACAATTGAAACACATACAGAAAATCAGACTGGCCCTCGGACTGGCCGCGGCGCTGATTGCCAGCGGCCTCGAAGCCCAGGCACAGACCGGCCGCGTGCGCGTTGTGGGCGACGTGGCGGTGAACCAGATGGTGGAGAAGCACATCGAGCTCAACTCGCGCGCCAAAACCATCCCTGGCTACCGCGTGCAGATAGCCTCCTTCTCCGGCACCAGCTCGAAAGCCAACGCCTTCAACCTGCGCGAACGCTTCATGGCCGACCACCCGTCTGTCCAGGCATACATCATCTACGACGAGCCCAACTTCAAGGTCAAGGTGGGCGACTTCCGCTCGCGCCTCGAAGCCTACGCCTTCCTCCAGGAAATCAAGGAGACCTACAAAGGCTACATCATCAAGGACAACATCTTCCCCGAGCCGCCGCAGCAAATCGAGTTCGCCCCGGACGACGAGGAGTCTGCCGTCGAATAGGGCCTCTCACCCATGCGAGGTTCAATCCACTGTATTTAATTTTAGAAAACATATAATAATTAGAACGGAAAATGAAAAAAACCTTATTAAGCATTGCAACTATGGCAGTTATCGCTACCGGTTGTCAGAACAAGACCAAGCTCACCTCGGGTGTCGACCTCGAGAATTTCGACACCACGGTGCGTCTTGAAGACGACTTCTACCAGTACGCCTGCGGCGGCTGGATGGCCAAGAACCCCCTCGATGCCGAGCACTCGCGCTTCGGCTCGTTCGACGTGCTGAGCGAGAAGGCGCTGAAAGACGTCAACGACCTCATCGACTCCGTCAAGACAGCCCAGAACGAAAGCGGCAGCCTGGCCGACAAGATCGCCACCCTCTACAACATCGGCATGGACAGCGCACGCCTGCAGGAGCAAGGCGCCGAGCCCCTGAAGCCCTTCCTCGAGGAAATCATCGCCATGAAAACACGCGACGACGTGTGGGCCCAGATGCTCCGCATGCACCGCCGCGGCAACCACGTGCTCTTCGGCGTCTTCGGCGAGGCCGACAAGGATGACGCCAAGATGAACATCGCCTGGGCATGGCAGGGCGGCCTCGGCCTCGGCGACCGCGACCGCTACGTTACCGACGAAGGCAAGAACGCCCAGTTCCGCCAGAGCTACGTCGAGCTGATGACCAAAATGTTCTCCATGTCGGGCTACGACCAGATGAGCGGCACCAAAGCCGACAAGCTGGCCCACCTCGTGATGGCCCTCGAGACCCGCCTCGCCCGCGCCATGAACACCAAGCTCGAGAACCGCGACCCCCACGCCACCTTCAACCGCTACACCGTCGACGAAGCCGCCCAGTTCACCGCCAACATCGACTGGCAGGGCTACTTCAAGGCCATGAACATCCTCGACGGCATGAAGAGCTTCAACATCGGCCAGCCCAAATACTTCGCCGAGGTTGACCGCGTGCTCAAAGACACCGACATCGAAATGTTCAAAGCCTACTTCGCCTGGCACGAGATTGTCAGCGCCGCCCCCTACCTGAGCGACGACTTCGTCGAGGCCAGCTTCGCCTTCTACGGCCGCGAGATGGGTGGCCGTCAGGTCAACCGCCCCCGCTGGAAACGCGTAACCTCCACCGTCGAAGGCGCCATGGGCGAGGCCCTCGGCAAACTCTACGTCGAGAAACACTTCCCCGCCGAGGCCAAAACCCGCATGGAGACCCTCGTGCAGAACCTCATCACCGCCCTCGGCCAGCGCATCGACGCCGCCACCTGGATGACCGACAGCACCAAGGCCAACGCCCACAAGAAACTCGGCACCATCTACGTCAAAATCGGCTACCCCAACAAGTGGCGCGACTATAGCAGCCTCGACATCAAGGACGACAGCTACTACGCCAACATCGTGCGCAGCAACGAGTTCGACATGGCCTACAACTTCTCCAAAGTCAACAAACCCGTCGACAAGGACGAGTGGCTCATGACCCCCCAGACCGTCAACGCCTACTACAACCCCACCACCAACGAAATCTGCTTCCCCGCCGCCATCCTCCAGCCCCCCTTCTTCAACATGCATGCCGACGAGGCCGCCAACTACGGCGCCATCGGCGTGGTCATTGGCCACGAGCTGACCCACGGCTTCGACGACCAGGGCCGCAAATACGACCACGAAGGCAACATGAACGACTGGTGGACCGAAGAGGACGCCCGCAACTTCGACAACAACAAGCAGGTCCTCATCGACGCCTTCAACGCCGTCCAGGTGCTCGAAGACGGCGGCAACGGCCAGCCCCTCTACGCCAACGGCCAGCTCACCCTCGGCGAGAACATCGCCGACAACGGCGGCCTCCACGTCAGCTACCTCGCCATGCAGAACGCCATCGCCAAGAACCAGGTCAACAAAGACAAGATGGACGGCTTCACCCCCGAGCAGCGCTTCTTCCTCGCCTACGCCTTCGTCTGGGCCGGCAACATCAACGAGGACGGCATCCGCAACCTCACCCAGAACGACGTCCACTCCCTCGGCCGCAACCGCGTCAACATCACACTCCCCCACATCACCGAGTTCATCGACGCCTTCGGCATCAAGGAAGGCGACGCCATGTGGCTCGCCCCCGAAAAGCGCGCCATACTCTGGTAGCCCTTTTCAGAAATTCCTGATTACCTAAAATTAAAAAAGGGGCCGCGCCGATGGCGCGGCCCCCTTTTTTTTAAATGCATCCCCACCCCGCAGCCATCCCCCTGGAGAGGCCGAAGAGAGGAAGAAGAGGGTGCCTCTTACAGGCTAGGAACCAGCCAGTTGCAAACCTGCCATCCGGACACTTTCCGGCACTTTTTTCCAAAAAATTGTGCAGTTTTGTTACACACTGGTTCTCAGCGTTATGCAAAAAAATTCACATGGCATGTAGTTTTCTTGCAACATTTTGCGTTATTAGTGTGTGAAAGTTCAGGAACCATTCGAAGCGACGCTCACGCGTTACCGCGGCCTGCTCTTCACCGTCTGCCGACGCTACAGCAGCCGCGGCACACCGGTAGAAGACCTGCTGCAGGAGGTCTCCATCGCCCTCTGGCAACGGCGCGAGAAGTTGGAGAGCATCACCCTCGCCCCGCAACAGGCGGCCTGGGTGTGGCGGGTGGCACGGAGCACCTGCATCGACATCCTGCGACGCTCGCCCGAATACGCCTCGCTCGACGAAAACTACGACGCTGTCGACGACCGCAACCCCGAACTCGACGCACTGCACGAACAGATAGCCCTACTCACCGAACCCGACCGCACCATCGCCAACCTCCACCTCCAGGGCTACAACTATGAAGAGATAGGCCAGCAAGTGGGCCTCACCGCCAACAACATCAGCGTCAAACTGGTACGCATCAAAGAAAAATTAAGAAAACAATGGAACGCACTATGATACCGAACGACAATTTCGACACCCTCTGGCAGCAGGCCGAGGCCCACGCCTTCGCCCAGCGCCTCACACGCGAGTACCCCGCCTGGCGCCGCCGTCAGCAGCAGCGCCGCCGCGTGGCCGTGGCCGTCTTCGCCATGGGGCTTGTCGTCGCCGCGGCAGTGCCCCTGCTGCGACCCTCCTCCCCTATCGGCTACGACCGCGTCTACGCCAACGGCAACACCTTCAGCGACGCCCAGTGGGCCGACCTGGCCACCGCCATGCTCACCGAAAACGCCTGACGACTATGAAACGCATCTTGCTCATACTCACCCTACTCCTGCCCCTGGCGGCAGCGGCACAGAGCCCGCTCTACCAGCGCTACGCCCAGCGCACCGACCTGGCCGTGGCCGAGGTCAGCGGCCTGCGCCTCAACGACTCGGTCAAGGTCGACGTGGTCATGCTCGTCGCCAACGACGACCAAGCCTGGCAGCGCCTCAAGCAGGAGCTCGACATCCGCACCTCCGAGGGTGTAACCTCGTGGGTCGCCTCGGTCCAAGACCCCTCGCGCCGCACCTCATGGAACGGCCGACCCGTATGCAAGGCCATCGCCTCGCACGCACGCCGCACCGTGGCACTCTACATCCTCACCTCCGAACAGCAGTACGACGCCCTGCTCGACTACCAGATGACCCACACGCAAAACAAAAATCTCTAGCCCCGACGCGCAATAAATCGGTCGCCATGCCGTTACAAAGGCATGACAACCAACACCCCCACCATTCACGACCTCGTCGCCTGGCTCGACGACACCTTCCGCCCCGAGCTACAGGAGGACTACGACAACGCAGGCTTCCTTCTCGGCGACAGCCAACAGCCCTACCGCGGTGCCCTCGTCGCCCTCGACCTCACCCCTTCCGTAGTCGATGAAGCCATCGCGCTGGGCCTCAACCTAATCGTTACCCACCACCCCTTTATTTTCTCCGGCCTGCGCCGCATCACCGACGGCAACGAGACCGGCCGCATGGTGCTTGCCCTCGCGCAGCACCGCATCGCCGTCTACGCCGCCCACACCAACCTCGACAACCTGCCCTGGGGCGTCAACGGCGCCCTAGCCGAACGGCTCAATCTGCACGACTGCCGCATCCTCAGCCCCCTCGGTGCCGACACCGGCGCCGGCATGGTAGGCTTGCTGCCCGAGCCCATGCCCGCCGAGGCATTCCTGCAGAAAGTCAAAGAGATACTGGGCATCCCCACCCTCCGCACCTCCCCGCTCACCACTCCCCACACCTCACTCCTCATACAGAAAGTCGCCCTCTGCGGTGGCAGCGGCTCGCACTTCATCCCCGATGCCATCGCCGCCGGCGCCGACCTCTACCTCACCGCCGACCTCAAATACCACGACTTCCAGCGCGCCGAGGGACGCATCATCCTCGTCGACGCGGGCCACTACGAGACCGAACAGTTTGCCAAAGAAATAATTTCTCGCCGCATATCAGAAAAATTTAGTAACTTTGCATGCCGAATTTCCTCATGCCAGGAAAGCATCGTGCGTTATATATAGTTGAAATCTAATAATATATAATATAAATATGGCAAAGAAAGTCAGCACCAAAAAAGCCGAAACCCAGGCCGAAGCCCCCGTCATCCTACGTCCCGATGTCGACCTCGCCATCGAAAAACGCCTCGTGGCACTCTACACCCTGCAGAGCGTCGACAGCGAAATCGACAAGATTCAGATTATCCGTGGCGAACTGCCCCAGGCCGTGCAGGACCTTGAGGACGAAATCGCCGGCCTCAACACCCGCATCGAGAACATCACCACCGAAATCAAAGAGACCGAAGCCGCCAACAAGACCCGCCTGACCGAGGTGGCCGACCACGAGGAGATGATCAAGAAGTACCAGAAGCAGCAGGAAAACGTGCGCAACAACCGCGAGTTCGAGTCGCTGGCCAAGGAGATTGAATTCCAGAACCTCGAGATACAGCTCTGCGAGCGCAAGAACAAAGAGGGCGCCGCCAAGGTCAAGGAGCTCAAGTCCAACATCGAGGCCGCCAAGACCCTTGTGGAGAACCGCACCAAGGACCTCGACGCCAAGCGCGAGGAGCTGACCTCCATCATCGCCGAGACCGAGAAGGACGAAGCCCGCCTGCTGGCCAAGTCGAAGGAGCAGGAGCAGTACATCGACGAGCGCTACCTCACCGGCTACAAGCGCATCCGCAACGCCGCCCGCAACGGCCTGGCCGTCGTTACCATCGACCGCGACGCCTGCGGTGGCTGCTTCAGCGCCATCCCCCCCCAGCGCCAGATGGAAATCAAGATGCACAAGAAAGTCATCGTATGCGAGAACTGCGGCCGCATCCTCGTCGACGACGACATCGCCGCCAAAGCCAAAGCGCAGTTGGAGAAATAAAAGTTTAAAGTTTAGGGTTTAAGGTTTACAGGCGTGCCCCCTCCCCTTAAACCCTAAACATTAAACCTTAAACCTTAAACCCTAAACCTTACACCCTAAACCCTAAACCTTACACCCCAAAATATGACACACACTTTCAACCCCGAAGAGAGACTCACCCTGGACCAGATCCAGGCTATCATAGACAACAAGGCCACCCTCGCCCTCGGCGAGGAGGCCAAGCGCCGCATCGAGAAATGCCGCGCCTACCTCAACCACAAGATGGAAAGCCAGAAAGAGCCCATCTACGGCGTAACCACCGGCTTCGGCTCGCTCTGCAACATCAGCATCTCCAAGGAGCAGCTCTCGCAGCTGCAGAAGAACCTGGTGATGAGCCACGCCTGCGGCGTGGGCGACGAGGTGCCCGCCGAGGTGGTGCGCCTCATGCTCCTGCTCAAGGCGCAGAACTTCACCTTCGGCTACAGCGGCGCCCAGCTGCAGACCGTGCAGCGCCTCATCGACTGCTACAACGACGACATCCTGCCCGTGGTCTACCAGCAGGGCTCGCTCGGTGCCAGCGGCGACCTCTGCCCCCTGGCCAACCTGATGCTGCCCGCCATCCTCGGCATGGGCGAGGTGTACTGGAAAGGCCGCCGTTGCGACGTCAGCGAAGTCTACGCCGCCAAAGGCTGGCAGCCCATCGAGCTGCAGAGCAAAGAGGGCCTGGCCCTCCTCAACGGCACCCAGTTCATGAGCAGCTACGCCGTGTGGAGCCTGCTCAAGGCCCGCCGCCTCAGCCGCCAGGCCGACATGGTGCTCGCCCTCAGCCTCGACGCCTTCGACGGCCGCATCGAGCCCTTCTACGAGAGCCTCCACATGGTGCGCCCCCACCGCGGCCAGCTCGAGACCGCACAGGCCGTGCGCGACCTGCTCGAAGGCAGCCAGCTCATCAAGCGCCACAAGGAGCACGTGCAGGATCCCTACTCCTTCCGCTGCGCCCCGCAGGTGCACGGCGCCGCCAAGGACACGCTGCGCTACGTCGAGAGCGTCGTCGAGACCGAAATCAACTCCACCACCGACAACCCCATCGTGCTGCCCGACGACGACATGGTCATCTCCGGCGGCCACTTCCACGGCGAGCCGCTGGCTATGGTGCTCGACTTCCTGGCCATCGCCGTGGCCGAGCTGGGTGCCATCAGCGAACGCCGCACCTACCAGCTCATCGACGCCAAGCGCGGCCTCCCCTCTTTCCTCGTCGCCAAGCCCGGCCTCAACAGCGGCTTCATGATTCCGCAGTACACCGCCGCCAGCATCGTCAGCCAGAGCAAGCAGCTCTGCACCCCCTGCAGCGTCGACAGCATCACCAGCAGCCAGAACCAGGAAGACCTCGTCTCCATGGGCGGCAACGCAGCCACCAAGTGCTACCGCGTGTGCGAGAACACCGAGCGCGTGCTGGCCATCGAGCTCTTCAACGCCGCCCAGGCGCTCGACTTCCGCCACCAGCAGGGCCTCACGTCCAGCCCCGCCATCGAGCAGATGGTGGCCGACTACCGCAAGGAGGTCAACTTCGTCGACATCGACGAAATCATGTTCCGCCACATCCACGCCTCCGTCCGCTTCCTGCAACAGATGGCGCTGTAAACGAGAAGAAACATCCCCTAAATCACCGGCAGCCCGACGGAAAGTGTCGGGCTGCCGATGATTTTCAGATTATTTCATCATTGCTTCTTGCCGGCTGGATTGCGTTTTTCGCGGATCGCCTACAGGCTGTACCGGGTCAGCACCATCGCTGAATCCCGTCTGCCATCATACGTTCTCCATATCCACCAATAGAGCTCATGCTTTGTCCGATCATACGTAATCTTATTTCTCGAATAATTAAAGCCATCCCTGTCAAAGCAGTTGATGCTTCCGCTGTCCCCTTCGAAAGTATATACAACATAATCCTCATTTCGGTTTCTATACCCGGGAGCCTTAAATTCTATCACAAGCTTACCTGTTGAATCCGTCTCGAAATAGAACGTGTTTGTAGAGGTGGTGTTCTCTCCGTCAATAACGCGCTCCCTCACATTCACCCATTTGTACCCCATCAGAGGGTTGGAAGGTGGGTCTATCTGGGGTTGATCATCGCATGCCGTGGCAAAGGCTGCCAATGCCAGCAGTCCTAGGATTTTTTTGCTTGTTTTCATCGTTGTTCGTTTTTGGTTTTTAATACCTAACATGCGCTCTCCCTGCCTCATGCACCCTCTCTTTTTTTCTCGTCCCTCTCTGGTACTCCTCATTCTTTTGTCATCTTGCTTGAATGTCTTCCGGGCGGAAAGTGAACGTGTGGTGGTACTCAGTGAAAACCCCTTCGCCGCATGCTGGTCTTCTCACGGTGTCGGTAACCCATGCCGCAGGATCCAGCCAGCGGTTGGCGGCATCGACCGTGTCGGCCAAAGGATTCCAAACGGCGGCAACACTCAGGTCTTTCCGCAGCCAGAGAATACTGTCGACACCCTGGCTGGCCAGCGATTTCACGACATCAGGCCCGGTAAGATGCCCAAAAAGGTATACAGCGACATTCTTTACCTCTGAATCGGATGTTCTCTCTCCGCCGGTATAGAATGGCTTATAGGCCATGTACTTGATTCCGACGCTCTCCGCCCCGGAAAAGCGCAACCAACATTCACCCTCCCCGTCCGACTCAAAGCAATCCCACGCAAATATGCAGGAAGACATCACGGTACAAAGCGCAGCGACGATGCCTGCTGTCAGGTATTTTCTCATAAGGTTTCTCATTAAGGTATTCTTATATTAAAATCCGTGTCGGGCAAAACAAGCGTCAATAATATCGTCGTGCCCGTACAATTCTTTCAATTTTTCTCTCAACTCTTCATGTTTGCATACATCTGATGTGAATGCCATAAATATCTCGGCTGGCGTAAGCCCCGTTTCTTCCTCTATCTCTTTCAGTATTTGAGGCTTGAACCATTCTGTCTGTTTCCTCAATTCATCAATGTTAAAATGTGATTTGTGGCATTTATAATCAAAATAGTACCCCCACATCTCACCGACGCCGACGATTTCGTTATTACCGTTCGGCTCTGTCCCGTACAGACTCCCTCCCAGACTGTTTTGGCATATTTGATAGATATAGGTGGCCCAATAAAGCGACCCCACCTGTTTGAAATGCGCGGCATGACTCAACTCGTGAAAAACAGTCCTGTAATAATTTTCTGTAGCACGTTCCCGTTGTTGAAATAAGAATAGGTCGGGAAGCCCTGTGATGAGAAAGGGTTGAGAGATGCCTAGCGCAAGCAGGAGCCCCGACAGACTTGTGGTGTCGTACACAACATGTTGCAACATGGGTGCCGCCCCGGTAGATTCGTCATTTCTTGCATCCCAATACCATATCCGCAAATCGGAATGAGGCTTGTTAATCTGAAAAGAGCTGCACATATCGTTGTAAAATACGTGTGCAGCATTGTTTATAGTAGCCCACGGCCAGGCCTGTGAGCCTGTGCCTATGTGGATGTCATATCCCCTGCGGTTGTGCCGACCCACATGATGGATTGCTGGAAGAAGAAACCCCCAATTGCTGTAGAGCGAAAAACCCTCTTGGTTGCGGAATATCGCAAAATAGTGGACATCGAAAAGATATCCTCTGTTGATTCGATAATTTCCATATTCATCAGTATAGGTTGATGCTATTTTGACACACCATGAGACAAGTACTTTTACTCCTGACACACCTTGCAATTCTTCACTTTTAGTATTATATACTGCTACTCTTCCCCGTGGCTTCTTCCAAAGCCCCTTTGTCTCCTCCATCTCCAACTGGAGTATCTCCGATTCCGTTATATTGCCGGTAAGTTTCATTGACTCCAACTCGAGCTTGGCCAGTTCATGATCCTCATCCTCCGGAATGAAACATTCCTCAATCAGAACATACGGAATGCCATTCATATCGTGATCTATGGGAATGACTGTGTAGAGGTCCGCCTCGGTGCCGACAGGAGCGACATACGGACCTTCTCCCTCCAACTTGTAATCCAGCGGATATGGAAAGAGATTCAGTGTCGTGTCTTCCAGAATACGGTTCAATTCGGTACTGTCTTGCGGGGTGAGTTTGATGTATAGATGGGTGGGGGCAATACTCACATTGCCACTCAATTGCCCTGCCTGCTGCAAGCTTGACAGAGCCTTTTTCATATTGTCCAAAGAATAAGGGTTGTCGATTTTTTCCCCCAAATACGTTCCACCAGGGTCTTTGGGATACGGCTCTAGGACAGGGTAATCCGTATCGGGGGAGCAGGCACAGACCAGGAAAAGCATAACAGCCGTGAGAAGAATCTTTATTTTGTTGTTTGTTTTTTTCATTTCATATGGTTCTTTAATGTATTGTACTTTCTCGGAAGTCCCATTTCCATTGTGCTGTGCCTCGGTTGGCGGGCATTCCTGTTTTTTTTCAACCTCCGCACAATAAAGTCGGTCTCGCTGCGTTGTCTCTCTTACATAGAGACCGCTCTATGCCCCGGGTGCGGTTTTGCAGGGTTGGGTGTATCTTTTTGGTTCTTTAATTTATTGCACCCTCCCTGCGTTGGCACCCTCCCTTTTTTCCTTGTCCCTTTCCGCTACTACAGCGCACTCCTTCGCGGCGGGACTCTCTTTGATATTGCTCTCTGTGGGTTCTGTCGTGTAGGCTCCCTGGGGTTTCTGTTGCTCGGGTCAGCGGCAGGCGGACGCCTTTTTTTCCTGCCATACTATCGAGGGATATCAGGAACTGATTTCCGATTGCAAAATTACGAAAAAAAATTATTCCACAAAAAAAATTTTTACATTTCAAAAATTTTTATATTTGGTGGACTGGGAATCAATATGTTGTCGTATAAAAAAAATTTCTCGTCCACTGACTTACTGCCCGATCCTTCCCCGTTTTCCACGAAATAATTCTCCATTTCGCCCTCCATCCGGGGCTCGGCAGCCTCGGTGCCGTAGGCGATATAGGCCGAGTTCGAGGCGCGGCCCTCCTTGTCCACCGTGAAGCCCCACATCCTGGTATTCAACTCATTCCAGCCGTCGGGCAGCTGCATCTGCAGCCGTCCGCTGCGCCGCTCGGCGGGGGCGGAGAGGAGACCCTCGCGGGTGTCCGTATTGTAAATATAAATGTACACGCGGTCGCTGCCCTTGGCGCGGCTCATGCCGCTATTCTTCTCGAAATCAACGGACAGCACGCCATCCCCATCAACCCTGGCCGCTGAAAACAACACCGGCGCCGCCGCACCCTCCGCAATCTTGATCCGCTCATAATCAATCCCACCCCTCACCCCTTCGGGGAGCTCCCCTTGTGAAGGGGAGCAGCCGGATGGCTTATATATTTGATCCCTAATTGTGCGCTTCCGCTCCTCCCCTTCACAAGGGGAGGTGGCCGCAGGCCGGAGGGGTGCTTGGGTGAGGACACGCCGCGCCACGCCCCTGCCGAAACACCCTTTATTCATCTTCACAAATAGGTTGCCCTCGGTCATCTGGTCGCGGGTGGCGCGCTCGCGCAGGCCCAACAATAAAGCCTGCCGCGCCGTGGCCGCGAAGCGCACCATCGACACAAACCACTCTCGTTCAGCCTGCTGGCTCTCAGTGTTCGGATAATTGATTTCCTTGCGGTAGGCACGCACCACCTGTCGTCCGCGCCAAAGGTAGCCCACCACCGTGCCCACCTTCCCCGAGAAGGCCCCGAGGATGCCTTGATGTAATTTTGCCATATCTATGTGTTTTAATGTTTTACGACACTCCTGACAACCGGGACAACATCGGAAAAGCGCAACATGCGCCATCCACCCTGCCGGCGAGTGCCAGTAGTCGCTGTTGTCGTCAGAAATAGATTGTCGTCAAAAATAGTTGCTATATATAATATAACGCAGAAATTATGGCACCTTTGATTTTTAACTAAAATTTAACACTTCTACCATTCCCCTAGCATTGCCGAAGGGAGGAAGAAGAGGGTGCCTATAAAGGGCAGTCTGACAGGCGGTTGTGTACCTGCAGAAAGCTAGCGGTTGAGGGTGTGTTTGAGGATTTTTTCGTAGCCGTTGAAGGTGCGGCGCGTGCCGTCGGGGAAGTGGAAGGTTACGGAACTGACGCGCATGTAGCGGATGCGTCCCTTCTGGTCCCAGAAGAGCTCGTCGAAGGTGTACTGCGCAGGGGCTCCGGGCTGCACCGGCCCCATGCAACGCACGGTGCGCACACTACGGCGGAACTCGTCCTGCTGCACCTGGCCGCGCTCGTTGACGGGTGTTACACTGATTTCTATCTTGCTGATTACCTTGGGGAAACAGTTGTAGAAGTTGAACTCGAGGCCGAACATATAGTCGCTCCGCGCGGCCTTGACGCTCATGAGGAATATCTGGTCGCGGTTCATGCGGTCCTTGGTGGACTGCACCTGTGCGCGCAGGTTTTCCTCGGCCAGGGCCAGTGAGTCGCGCCGGATGGCGGTGGCGATGCTGTCGGTGAGGCGCGCCTGCCGCAGGGCCACGCGGTTGAGCGAGTCAAGTTCCTGCTGCAGTGCCTGTTGGCGTGCGCGCTCGTTGGCCTGCATTTCGCGCTGGTTGCGCTCGTAGGCTTCCATTCCGGCATCGGTGGTGAAGGCGCCCTCCTCGGCCAGCCGCTGCACGGACTCGAGCGTAAGCTGCTGTGTGCCACGGCGGTTGGTGCGCACGTTGAACACCACGGGGCTGTCGGCAGAGGGCTGGTAGCGGTAGGCTATCCAGTGGATGGGGCTGTAGGTGCCGTAGCGGTGGTCGGCGGTGTCGACGGCCAGGCGGCCGCCGTTGGAGATGCTGACGTAGGTCCACCGCTGCAGTTGCGCGAGGCGTTCGCGCCAGTAGCGGTCAGACACCAGGTAGGGCAGCAGCGACTCGGCCTGCTGCCACCGCAGCGTGAAGTCGCAGCTGTCGTTCTGGAAGCGCACCGTGGGGCGGTTCTTCCTGGGGTAATCCACCGTGAGGCGGTAGCGGCAGCCGCTGCGCACCTCGGCCTTCGCCCACTTGGCCGTCAGCTGCGCCAGACTGTCGGGCAGCGGCATCAGGTAGGCATCGTCCAGATGCATCTCCTGCACCGCGGCGTAATTCCAGGGCTGCTGCGCCGACAAAGCGCTGAAAACCGATATGATAGCGATGGTCAAACAGTAGCGTTTCATAGTTCCTGTGGTTTTAATGGGCCTGCAACCAGTTGTCGCCCACGTCGACGCCCACCTCGATGTCGAGCCCGTCGAGGGGCAGCGCCTGCTTCATCTCGCGCACCACCAGCTCGCGCACCGCCGCCTCTTCGGGGCGGTATAGGTCGAACACCAGCTCGTCGTGCACCTGCAATATCATGCGGGTGCGCAGGCTTTGCTCGCGCAACGCCTTGTGTATACGCACCATAGCCAACTTGATCATGTCGGCCGAGGTGCCCTGTATGGGCATATTGACGGCGTTGCGCTCGGCGAAAGCGCGTGCCGCCGCGTTGCGGCTGTTGATGTCGGGCAGGTAGCGCCGGCGGCCGAGGAGGGTCTGTGCGTAGCCGCACTCGCGCGCCGTGGCTATGCTTTGGTCGATGAAGCGTCGTATGTCGGGGTACTGTGTGAAATACTCCTCGATGAGCGCCGCGGCCTCCTTGCGGGCGATGCCCAGCTGCTCGCTCAGGCCGAAGGCCGAGATGCCGTAGACGATGCCGAAGTTGACGCTCTTGGCGTTGCGGCGCTGGTCCTTGGAGACCTCGTCGATGGGCAGGTGGTATATCTTGGCGGCCGTGGCGGCGTGGATGTCGTGGCCGCTGTTGAACGCCTCGAGCATGTGGCAGTCCTTGGCCAGTGCGGCGATGATGCGCAGCTCGATCTGCGAGTAGTCGGCCGCCAGCAGCAGGTGGTCGTTGTCGCGTGCCACGAAGGCCCGCCTGATTTCGCGTCCGCGCTCGGTGCGGATGGGTATGTTCTGGAGGTTGGGGTTGGAGGAGGAGAGGCGGCCCGTGGCCGTAACTGTCTGGTTGTAGACCGTGTGCAGGCGGCCCGTGGCGGGGTTGATCAGCTTCGGAAACGAATCCAAGTAGGTGCCCACCAGTTTGGTCAGCGAGCGGTACTCCAGGATGAGAGGTATGACCGGGTGCGCCGTGGCCAGCTTGGCCAGCACCTCCTCGGCCGTGCTGTACTGCCTGGTAGCGGTGCGGGGCGGCTTGTCCGTTACCTTCAGCCGCTCGTACAGCACCTCGCCCAGCTGCTTGGGTGAGGCGATATTGAACTGCATGCCGGCCAGGTCGTATATCTGCTGCTCGATACGGAGGCGCTCCTCGGTCAGTTGGTGCGAGTAGGCTTGCAGGGCATCCACGTCAATGCGCACACCCTCGCGCTCCATGTCTATCAGCACATCCACCAGCGGCAGCTCCACATCGGTGTAGAGGTGGGTCATCTGTGCCGCCGTGAGGCGCGCCAGCATCAGGGGATAGAGCTGCCACAGCGCCGCACATTGCGCCGCCGCTCCCTGGGGTTCGTAGCCCAAAAGCGACGAGCAAACGAACTCCATCGTGTGCCGCATCTCGGCATCCAGCAGGTAGTGCGCCAGCTGTGCGTCGAACACCTCGCCGCGCAGCTCGATACCGAGCTCGGCCAATATGTACTTCAATCCCTTGAGGTCGAAGCAGAGCTTGGTGCTGCCGGCATCCTCAAGCACGGCTTTCAGAAGGGGGATGTCCAGGTCGGCCACCTTGGCGCCCCATACGTTGTCGGCATTGCTCGCCAGCACCACCTGCGGTCCCATCACAACAATGGCCACGTCCTTGCCCTGCAACTGTTTCAGCACCTCGGCCGTCAAGGCGGCGTGCTGCACCTGTGGCGCGTCGCTCGCCGAGGGTGCCAGGTCGAACAGTGTCGGCGTGGCGCTCTCCTTCTTGCTCCACTGCACTGCCTGCTCGGGCTGCGCCATGGAGAGGTCGGTGGTGCTTGCAGCCGCAAAGCCTCCTCGTCGAAGGCGATGGGCGCGTCGAGGCTGATGGTGGCCAGCTGCTTTGAGAAGAGGGCCTGGTCGGCATACTGCTGCACCAGGCCGCGGAGTTTTTCGTTCTTTATCTCCCCGGGGCGTTGCACCATTTCCTCTATCGAGCCGAACTGCTGGATGAGCTTCTTGGCGGTCTTCTCCCCTACCCCAGGGATGCCGGGGATATTGTCGGAAGAGTCGCCCCAGAGGCCCAGCAGGTCGATTACCTGCCGGCAGTCCTGCACGTCGAATTTCTCCTGCACCTCGGGTATGCCCATCAAGGTATCGGGCTTCCCCATGCGGCCGAAACGGTACATCTTCACATGGGGGGTTACCAGCTGTGCGAAGTCCTTGTCAGGCGTTACCATCACCACCTCGTCGAACCCCGCCTGCTCGGCGGCATGGCTCAAGGTGCCGATGACGTCGTCGGCCTCATAGCCTTCGCAGGTAAGTATGGGGATACGGAACGCCTCAATCATCTTCTTCACCCAGGGCAGCCCCAGCTGTATCTCCTCCGGCATAGCGTCCCGGTTAGCCTTGTAGGCTTCGTACATCTCATGCCGGAAGGTGGGTGCCTGGAGATCGAAGGCCACACCCGCATGGGTGGGCTTGAGCGACCGAAGGAGGTCGTAGAGCGTGGTGGTGAAACCCAGGATGCAAGAGGTGTTGAGCCCCTTGGAATTCACTCTGGGATTGCGGTTGAGGGCGTAGTAGGCGCGATAGACGGCAGCCATGCCGTCGATGAGCATCAGCTTCTTCATTTCAGGGGATTGGCAGTCAACTCGTCGTATTCCTGTCGGTTACGGATGATGTTACAGGCCAGGTACACTGCCGAGCGGAAAGACTGCTCGCTGGCCTTGTCCTTGCCGGCGATGTCGTAACCCGTGCCATGGGCAGGGCTGGTGCGCACGTATGGCAGGCCGGCGGTGTAGTTGACACCCTCGGTGAAGGACATGAGCTTGAAGGGGATGAGCCCCTGGTCGTGGTATAGAGCCAGCACTCCGTCGAACTTATTGAACTCGGAGCTGCCGAAGAAGCCATCGGAGGGGAAGGGTCCGTATGCGAGGATGCCCTTGGACTGGGCCTCGTCGATGACGGGCTTGATTACCTTCATGTCGAAATCGCCTATGACACCGTTGTCGCCGGCGTGGGGGTCGAGGGCGAGGACGGCAATCTTTGGGATGGTGATGCCGAAGTCGCGCTTGAGGCTTTCGTTCATCAGGCGTATCTTTTTCGAGAGGAGCTCGGGGGTAAGTGCCGATGGGACATCCTTGAGTGCCAGATGGTTGGTAACGATACCGATACGGATACGGTCGCAGACCATGAACATAAGGCTCTCGCCACCGAACTGGTGGGAGAGGTACTCGGTGTGGCCAGGGAAGTCGAAGTCGGCGGCCTGTATGTTGCGTTTGTTG
Source organism: uncultured Bacteroidales bacterium (assembly GCA_900315935.1). GTDB lineage: Bacteria > Bacteroidota > Bacteroidia > Bacteroidales > P3 > Colimorpha. The sequence goes on along the minus strand of ONBB01000012.1, from coordinate 81,309 downwards.
ATGGGCGCGGTAACCAGTGCGTCGACAAGGCCCGCCTTGAGGTCGGTACAGGCGCGGTTGAGGCTCTCGCGCGCCAGCTGGCCGGCCACCTCAGTGCTCTTGCCGAGGTCGATTTTCACCTCGTCGGGCACCAGGTTGAGTACGTTGAACTTGCCGCCACCGGCCTCGCCGGCCTCGCGGATACCGTGGAAGGTCATCTCCTGCGGCATCGAGGTGAGGAGCTTTTTGTGGTAGGAGGCCACCTTGGTGGAACCGTAGAGCACCGGGGTGCATAGGTCGAACATGCGGCTGTCGCCGAAGGTCTTGAGGATTACTTCGTAGCCCACGCCGTTGATGTCGCCGTGCGTGATGGCTAGCTTTATCTTTTTGTCTTCTTTCATTCTATCGTGTTGTTAATCTTTGTATTGCATTTGGAGAAAGGCATAGAGGAGGCGCACACCGTAGGCCGAGGCGCCGGTGCGGTAGGGCGGCTGGGGCTTGGAGAAGTAGGCCACGCCGGCAATGTCGAGGTGGATATAGGGCACCTCGTCAGCGAAGTGGGCCAGGAACTTGCCAGCCGTGATAGTGCCGGCCTGGGGCGTGGTGCCACAGTTGCGGAGGTCGGCGAAGTCGCTCTTGATTAACTCGTCGTACTCCTTCCACATCGGGAACTCCACCAGGCGCTCGTATACCTGCTGCCCGACGAGTTTCATGAGGGTCAGCTCGTTGTCGGCACCCTTTTGCATGGCGGCGATGCCGAATGTGGAGATGGCGCGGACGGCGGCGCCGGTGAGGGTGGCGGCGTCGACGATGAGGCTCGGGTTGTAGTTCTTGGCGGCATAGGCGATGGCGTCGGCCAGTATGAGGCGGCCTTCGGCGTCGGTGTTGACCACCTCGACCGTGGTGCCGTCGTACATCGTCAGGATATCGTCGGCGGCATAGGCGTTGAATCCCGGGCGGTTGTCGGTCAGCGGCAGCAGGGCCACGAGGTGGACCGGCAGCTTATTGTCGGCGGCGGCAAAGAGTACCGAGGCCATGGTGGCGGCACCGGCCATGTCGCTCTTCATCTCGCACATGTAGTCGTCGGGCTTGATGTTAAGGCCGCCGGTGTCGTACATCACGCCCTTGCCGACCAGACAGATGGGTCTGCCAGAGTTACCATTCTTACCAGTTTTGCCAGTTCTACCGGAAATCCCATTGTATTCCAGTACGACAAAGCGGGGCTCGTCCACGCTTCCGCGGTTGACGGCCAGCAGGCCGCCCATACGGAGGCTCTCGATCTGGCGCTTGTCCATGACGGTGCACTTGACACCCTCGAGGTCGGCGGCAATGGACTGCAGCTCGTCGGCGAAACGTTCGGCGTTGAGGTCCTGCACCGGCAGGTTGACCCACTCGCGGCACCAGTACATACGGTTCCAGAGGCGCACCGAGGCATCGAGCTCCTCCTGACGCATAAATGCCGAGTCAATCACCACATGCTGAAGGTGATACACATCCTTCGAAAGGTAGCGGTCGAAGCGGTAGTCGGCCAAAGTCAGACCCTCCACCAGCGCCATCACCTCCTCGGGCAGGGTGCCCTCGCCGCTGACGGCCAGGGTGCCGACGCGCTCCTGCTCGAGCAACGGCAGCAGCTTGGCGGCCATGCGGCGCAGCTCCTCCTGCACTTCGGGGGCGGGGCGCTCGCTGTCGAACGACAGCAGGTGCAGCCTGTAGGGCAGGCGGTCGAAGGAGAGGATGAAGTTCTTGTCGCGCTCGCGGCGCTGATTCACGGCAGCGAGCTCTTTCTTACTGAGCGGCAGGTTGCGCTCGGAACCCTCGTCGCCATAGAGGAAAAGCAGTTCGCCTTCGTACTGGCGCGGGGCTATGGATAGGAGTTCGTAGGTCATCGTTTAAGTATTTTTCACATTTAACGGCGACCCCATATATAATATTGTACGCCCGCGAATATTTTTTATAGACGGCAACGCCCGGAATCACCCCGAAAAAAGTGCACATTTTTTTGAAAAAAAACGCCCAAAAGACCCATTTTTGACCAAACACAACCACCAGATTTCCAACACATAAGAGGGACCCTCTTCTTCCTCTCTTCGGCAATGGTAGGGGAATGGGGGAAGGGTGCCTGGATAGCACCCCGGCGGACGAGGTTACGAATGGGTGATGAGGATGATGATTTTGTGGGGGGCGAGGGCGTCGAGCATGGCCTGGAAGTGCTGGCGGGCGGTGTGGTCGAGCCAGGCGGTGGGTTCGTCGAAGAGGAGTATGGGGGCGTCGGAGGCGACGGCGCGGGCTATGGCCAGGCGCTGCCACTGGCCCATGCTGAGTTCGCTGCCGCCGTCGAAGAGGCGTCCGAGCTGGGTGTCGAGCCCTTGGGGTAGGCGGTCGACGAAATCTAATAAATTTGAATTTTGAATTTTGAATTTTGAATTTTGAATTTCAAATTCGGGATTTTGGGTGTCGGCGGGGACGATGTTTTCGCGGGCGGTGAGGTTGTATCGGACGAAGTCCTGGAAGAGCACGCCGAGGTGGGAGCGGAGGTCGTCGAGGGCGAACTGGCGGAGGTCGGTGCCGTCGACGAGCACCTGCCCCTGGTTGGGGTCGTAGAGGCGCAGGAGGAGTTTTACCAAAGTGCTCTTGCCGAAGCCGTTGCGGCCGTCGATGCGGGTGATTTCGCCCCGTCGGGCGGTGAGGGTAAAATGCTCGAGCACGTTGCGTTGCATGTCGGGGTAGCGGAAGGTGATGTCGCGGAACTCCACCTGCTGCACGCTCCCGGGGAAGGGTACGGGGCGGGCGGGCGAAAGGATGGAGGGCTGGAGGTCGAGGAACTCGAAGAGGTTGCCCACGAAGAGGCGGTTGTCGTAGAGGCCGGCCACGCCGCCCACGAGCGACGATAGGTAGCCCTGGCCGCGGCGGAAAGCCTCGAAGAGCATGACGAAGGTGCCGACGGTGATGGCGGCGGCGAGGGTCTGCTGCAGCAACAGCCAGACGACGGCGAACATGGCGGCGGCCTCGATGAGGCCACAGGCGATGTCGAGCGCACCCAGGCGGCGCGAGATGGCCAACAGGCGGCCTACCAGATGCTTGCGCGCATCCACGAAACGCATGCGGAAGAGCGGCGCCAGGCGCAGCGAGCGGAGTTCCTTGGCGAAGTCGCGGCCGGTGAGCAGGGCGCCGTAGTAGGAGGTGCGGCGGTAGAGCTGGGTGTTGTCGCGGCGGAAGCGGTAGATGCTGCGCGCCTTGTAGAGCCGCACGCCGAATCCCGGCAACACGGCCGCAATCATCACCACGATGACCCACCACGAGGCGGAGACCAGCATGGCCACCACACCGGCGATGGAGAGCAGCGAGCCGCCGAGGGCCATGAAGTTGGAAAGCACCTGCAGCGGGCGGAAGGTGGCCTCCTGCTGGGCACGGTGGAAGGTGTCGTGGTAGGCGGGGGTGTCGTAGTACTGCATGTCGAGCCGCGCCGACTGGTGCTGGAGCAGGTCGCTGACGTGGTCGATGAGGCGCTGCCCGAGGATGTCGTTGTTGATGCCGCTGAGCGCGTGGACTATACGGTTGAGCAGGAAGACACCGCACATGGCAAGGAGGAGGTGGAGCGTGGAGAGCTGAAAACCGAAGGCAGCAAACTGGAAACCGGGCTGCTGGACACTGTCGATGAGCAGCTTGAGGATGTATAGGTTGACCAGCGGCAGCAGGCTCTCGATCGTTACGTAGAAGACACGCAGCCAGAAGGAGCGCGGGCTGCAACGCCGGACCATCATGAGGGCACGCCAGAGGTTTTTCATTTCAGTTATATTTAGCGTATTATAATCCTTCGCACCACCTCGGCGCCAAGCTGGTCGTTGATGCGCTGGCGGAGGCTTTCGCGGCGGTTGAACATTTCGTGGCGCAGGGCAGCCGAGGAGAGGCGTAGCGTAAGGGTGCCCTTGGTGTAGTTGACCGAAGGGGTGAGGCGCGAGATGAGGTCGCCCGCCAGCTGGCGGTAGATGCGCTCCACACGGGCCTCGTCGGCCACCTCGCCGAGGTCGAGACGGCGCAGGGCACGCTGCAGGAAGTGGTCTATGGTGTAGTCGGGCTGCATCTGTTCAGTTATGAGTTATGAGTTATGAGTTATTTGGCCGTGGGCTACTTGGAAGAGGCGGTGCTCGAGGTGGGGCAGGTCGTCGAAGAGGGCCTGCACGCGGCCGGGCTGGGTGTCGGTGAGGAGTACCTGGCCGAAGCGGTCGCTGCCCACCAGGGCGATGAGCTGCCGTATGCGGTCCATGTCCAGTTTGTCGAAGATGTCGTCGAGCAGCAGGATGGGCTTGGTGCCCGAATGGTTGAGCAGGTACTGGAACTGCGCGAGCTTCAACGCCAGGGCGAAGCTCTTCTGCTGCCCCTGCGAGCCGAAGCGCTTGACGGGCATATCCGCGGCCAGCGTGAGGAGGAAGTCGTCCTTGTGCGGCCCGACGGTGGTGTGCTGGGCGTAGCGGTCGGCCTGGCGGGCGGCCTCCAGCTGCTGCATCAGCGGACGGTCGTCGCGCTGGTAGGCGATGGCTCCCGGTTCGGCGCTGCCGGCAATCCAGTGGTAGTATTCCTCGAAGAGGGGCTGGAAGTCAGCGATGAACGCCTCGCGACCGGCATAGATGACCTTGCCATGCAGCTCGAGCTGGGCATCCCAGAGGGAGACCATGGCGGGGTCCCACTGGCGGTCGTCCCACATCTGCTTGAGCAGGCGGTTGCGCTGGTCGAGGGCCTTGTTGTAGGCGATGAGGTGGTTGAGGTAGTCGCGGTCGACCTGCGAGATGACGCTGTCGGCAAAGCGGCGGCGCAGCTCGCTGCCACCGGTGATGAGCTGCTGGTCGTTGGGCGAGACCATGACCAGCGGCACCTTGCCGATGTGCTCGGCTAGGGTCTTGTACTGCTTCTTGTTCCAGCGCATCTGCTTGGCCTGCCCCTGGCGGAGGGTGCAGCTGGCCACATCGGGGCCGAAGTGGCCATGGATGGCGAAGAAGTCGGCGCCGAGGCGTATGTTCTGGCTGTCGACGGGGTTGAAGTAGCTCTTGCAGAAGGCGAGGTAGTGGACGGCATCGAGCAGATTGGTCTTGCCGGTGCCGTTGTTGCCCACGAAGCAATTGACATTGCCGCAGAGGGCCACGTCGGCCTCGACGTAGTTCTTGAAGTTGCTGAGTATGAGCCTATCCAATATCATCTAACCTATAACCTTTAACCTGAACCCTATCTCCTCCATGAGCCAGCGGGGTGTGGAGGTGGCGCCGCTGATGCCCACCGAATTGGCGCCACGGAACCACTCGACCTGGAGGTCGTCGGGCGAGGCGATGAGGTGGGTGGCGGGCTGCACCTTGCGGCAGTACTCGTAGAGGTAGCGCCCGTTGCTGCTGTTGGAACCGGCCACAAAGAGGAGCACATCGACGCTGCGGGCAAAGGTCTCCAGCTCGCGGGCGCGGTTGGCCACGCGGTTGCAGACGGTATCGTAGGCCACAAAGTCGGCCCCCTCGGGCAGGCGCGCCTCTATGTTGCCGATAAGCTGGCGGTACTCCTCGCGGCTCTTGGTGGTCTGCGAGTAAAGGCGGATGGGGCGGCTGAAATCGATGGCGGCTATATCCTCGGGATGGCTGACGATGAGGGCGGTGCCGCCAGTCTGGCCCGTGAGGCCCACCACCTCGGCATGGCCGGGCTTGCCGAATATGACAATCTGCCCATTGACGGGCTGCATCTCGTCGTACCCCTTGCGGATACGCTGCTGCAGGGCCAGCACGATGGGGCAGGTGGCATCTATCAGGTTGATACCCAACCGCTCTGCGGTGCGGTAGGTCTCGGGCGGCTCGCCGTGGGCACGGATGAGCACCTTGCTGCCGGCGAGGGAGGGGAGCATCGAATGGTCGATGACGCGTAGCCCCTTGCTCTTGAGGCGCTCCACCTCGGCACTGTTATGCACGATGTCGCCCAGACAGTAGAGGGTACCCTCCTGCGAGAGCACCTCCTCGGCGGCACCGATGGCCTTGACCACTCCGAAGCAGTAGCCTGCCTGTTCGTCGATACGTATCTCCATAACCTATAACCTTTAACCTATAACCATTAACTCATGCATTGGTTTTCCTTTCGGGCCTGCTCGAGGACTTCCTGGTACTCCTCGGGCGAGAGGTCGCCGGAGAAGTAGTAGACGGGGTCCACCTTGCGGTCGCCATGGGTGATTTCGTAGTGCAGATGGGAGCCGGAGGACATGCCGGAGCTGCCGACGGTGCCAATCTGCTCGCCGCGCTTCACCCGCTGGCCGGGGCGCACGGTGGCCTTCTGCATGTGGGCGTAGAGGGTCTGGTAGCCGTAGCCGTGGTCGATGATGGCAACGATGCCGTAGCCGGTGTAGCCCTGGGGGTTGTAGCTGGCCACGCGGACGATGCCGTCGCCGGTGGCGTAGACGGGCGTGCCGGGCTGGGCGGCGAAGTCGATGCCTGCATGCAGGCGGTGGCTCTTCAGTATGGGGTGGAAGCGATTGCCGAAGCCGCTGACCACCTGGCACAGGCTCTTCTCCACGGGCATGATGGCCGGGATGGAGGCCAGGCGCTGGCTCTTGTCGAGGGCCATCTCGTAGACCTCGTCGAGCGAACGGGAATGGACGTAGAGACGCTTGTCGAGGTTGTCCACACGGCGGGTGGTGCTTTTGAGGAGCGCATCGCCGTCGAACGAGGCGTAACGCTCCACACCGCCGATGCCGCTGTAGCGTTCCGAGTGCGGCACGGGGTCGCTCTCGAAGATGGCGCGGTAGAGGGCATCGTCGCGCTCCTCGAGGTTGAGGAGCACCTTCTCGGCGCGGTCGACACGCTCGCCCAGGAGGGCGGTCTGGCGCTTGTACTGGTCGAGCTCGCGGCGCAGCAGGCGCTCGTTGGGCGACTGCATGAACTGCAGCCCGATGATGACCAGCGCCACACCGATGACGACGCCCAAAAGGACGTTGAAACTGATGCCCCGCAGGCGCTCGCGCAGCGACACGAAGACCTTCTCATACCGCAGGGTATGGGGATTGAGATGGTATGTGTGGCGCTGCTTCTTCACGGTTCGGGCACTAGAGGGTTGCTTTCAAGCGGTCGATGCAGTCGACGAACTGCGCGATGGGGCGCACGTGGTTGAAGTAGAAGGTGAGGTCGAGGGTCGGAATCTTGATCATGCTGGCGGCATCGCCGAGGCGCGAGGAAAGCACCTCGACGGGCTCCTCGATGGAGAGCTCCTGGAAGACGATGGTGAGGTCCTTGAGGGGGATGACATCGAAATCGGTAGAGCCATGGGCCGCGATGAGGGAATCGGGCAGGAGGAAGTAGATGGTGCCCTTGGAGTCGCGAATCATGGGGAGGTAGGTCTCCGACTGTATGTAGTCGAATGTGCCGAGGTCGAAGTAGACCTGGGCGAAGCGTCCGCGCACCTTCTCATTGTAATGCCAGATACGGCGGCAGGCGACAACACGGACGAAAGCCTCGACGGCAGCCTCGTAAGCGGCGAAGGTGTCGGCCGAACAAAGGTCCCTCACATGGAGTTCGACAGCCAGCATATCCTTCTCCAGTTGGTTAATCTTGGACTTGTAGTGGCTCATGACCGAGACCATGAACTTGTTGCTCTTGCGCCCCATCTTGTTTTTGATGCCACGGATGATGCGCAGGATACGCTCTTCGGTGCGGGCCACCGAGAGGGAATTCTGGTAGCTCTCCAGGATGATCCGCTTGGCGGGGTCGGTACAGGTGGTTACGGCGGCTTCCACCTGGGCGATAGTGCGGTCGAAGTCGGGCTCCTTTCCCAGCAGCATGCGCCAGTACTTGGGCTTCTGCTTGACAAGGCGCTTGCGTATGTTCTGGTGGTAGGAGTGGCTTTCGCTCTCGCGCTCTATGAAGCCACTTCCCGGGCCGAACTCCATGATGTAGCGGCGTCCGTTGTAGCGGCGTTCGCCCGAGTCGCGAATGCCGAAGTCGGAATAGTAGAAATGGTTGGAGACCCAGACATGGAGGCCCTCGGTTACCTTGACATATTTGAATGGCAGAATCTTCATTCGTCTGTGATTTTAAAACAATTATGCATGGATAGCTTCGCCATGGGCGGCCTCGAGGGCCTCCATGACACCCTCGCTCATGGTGGGGTGCGGATGGATGGCGGCGGCCAGCTGGCGGGCGGTGATGCCCTGCTCGCGGGCGGCCACCAGCTCGGAAATCATCTCTGTAACGTTGTCGCCGCAGAGGTGCGCGCCGAGGATGAGGTCGGTCTTGGCGTCGACCACCACCTTGACGAAGCCGTCGGTGTTGCCGGCCGCGGTAGCCTTGCCCGAAGCCTTGAAGAAGAACTTGCCCACCTTGACCTCGTGGCCGGCCTCGACGGCCTTCTTCTCGGTGAGGCCGACGGAGGCCACCTCGGGGGTGGTGTAGGTGCAGCCGGGCACATTCTGGTAGTTGACCTTGGGGGCGGAGCCGTGGACGATGGCGTCGACACAGCAGATGGCCTCCTTGCTGGCCACATGGGCCAGGGCCGGGCCGTGGACCACGTCGCCGATGGCATAGTAGCCAGGCACAGAGGTGCGGTAGTAGTCGTCGACCTCTATCTTGCCACGCTCGTGCTTGATGCCGCACTCGTCGAGACCCAGCCCCTCGAGGTTGGTAACCACGCCGACGGCGCTGAGCACCACGTCGACGTCGATGACGGTCTCGGTGTTCTTCTTGAGGTCCTTGACGGTTACGTGGCAGACGTCGCCCTCGATGTCGACCTTCTCGACGCTGGCCGAGGGCATCACCTTCATGCCCATCTTGCGGAACGAGCGGCTCATCTGTGCGGCCACCTCCTCGTCCTCGTTGGGGAGGATCTGGGGCATGAATTCGACCAGCGTTACCTGGGTGCCGATGCTCTGGTAGAAGTAGGCGAACTCGGAGCCGATGGCGCCGCTGCCGCAGACGAGCATGGTCTTGGGCTGGGTGCGGAGGGTCATGGCCTCGCGGTAGCCGATGATGCGCTGGCCGTCCTGCGGCATGGAGGGCATGACGCGCGAGCGGGCGCCGGTGGCGACGATGATGTGCTGGGCCTGGTATTCGGTGCCGTCGACGCTGACGCGGCCGCCGGGCAGGAGGGTGGCGGTGCCGTGGATGACGTCGACATTGTTCTTCTTGAGGAGGAATTCGACTCCCTTGTTCATGGTGGCGGAGACGCCGCGCGAGCGGTCGACCATGGCGCCGAGGTCGGCCTGCACGTCGGCCACCTTCACGCCGTAGGCTTCGGCATGGCGGGCATAGTTGTAGGCTTGGGCGCTCTTGAGGAGGGCCTTGGTGGGTATGCAGCCCCAGTTGAGGCAGATGCCACCGAGGTTTTCACGTTCAACAACAGCGGTCTTGAGACCCTTCTGGGCTCCACGGACGGCAGCCACATAGCCTCCGGGGCCGCTGCCGATGACGATAAGGTCGTAGTTCATTGCTATTTATGTATATTATTAAGTACTAAAATAAAATGCAAAGGTACATATTTTTTCGCATTCCGGCAAAAAAAGTTATCACCACCGGCGGCAAGCGGCAGGGGGACGGTAGGGGAATGGTAGGGGAACGGTAGGGGAATACAAAGGCACTGGAAGGATATGGAAGGTTATGGTACCATGACATGCAAACCGGGATAATTCCGCGATGCAGTTTTTCAAAAGATTTTTAACACCGCTGGCGGAAATATTTTTCAACCACTTTAGGTGCATATCCCAGCATCTTTTCACGCTTTCAAGCAGTTAGAAAAAGCCCTTGAAAAGAGTATTTCTGAAACTCAACAAATTACGGCAAACCATTGTACAGCAACGATTTGCAGAAGTTATGAATTGCCAAGTGGATGGTTTACAACAGAGTGCCGTTTTATGAACAAAATCGGGCTCCCTGAGGCATAAAAATGAAAAAAAATTTTGGAGACCGCGTTTTTTTGCGTATATTACAAAGCGGGGAAAGAATGGCATTTTCCTGTTTTTTGCTTGGAAAATAATAGATTATGGACAAGGGTGCCCGGAACAGGGCGCTCCCCATGGCAGAAACTTTACATAATATCCACGAAAGATGCAAATTTTTTTTTTGATTTTTATGCACAAAAAAAGGTTGAACTTTGCAAGCGGAAATCAGACACACCTGACATCCCCGAACATAAATTTGAAAATTGAAAATAAGCGAATTGGATAACCACTATGATTGAGGAAGAATACAAGAGAGTATGGGCAGAATGCCTGAATGTGATCAAGGACACCCTGGGACCCGAAAACCGCAAGGCATACGACACTTGGTTCGTGCCTATCGTGCCGCTCCAACTCGAAGGGAGCACCCTCACCGTGCAGGTGCCGAGCCCCTATTTCTATGAATGGATTGAAGAGAACTATATAGACCTGCTGCGCCGCGTGATACGCATGCAACTCGGCCCCAACGGCATGCTGAAATACAGCATCGTCATGGACCAGGCCATCCCCTCCATCCCGCTCAAAACCACCCTGCCCTCGCAGAGCAACCAGCGCTCCACCCGCAACCCGCTGACCAGCATGCCGATGGACATCAGCGCCGGCAACATGCGCGAGATACCCAACCCCTTCGTCATCCCGGGTATGAAAAAAGTGCGTGTCAACTCGCAGCTCAGCCCCAACTACACACTCGAAAACTTCGTCGAAGGCGACTGCAACCGCCTGGCCCGCTCGGCCGGCTACGCCGTGGCCGAAAAACCCGGCACCACCTCGTTCAACCCCCTGCTCCTGCACAGCAACGTGGGCCTTGGCAAAACCCACCTCGCCAACGCCATCGGACTTAAAACCAAGGAACTACACCCCGACAAGACCGTACTCTACCTTACCAGCGAGCAATTCATGCAGCAGTACGCCGAAGCCGGCCGCGACGGCACCACCAACGACTTCATCCATTTCTACGAGACCATTGACGTGCTCATCGTGGACGACATCCAGTTCTGGTCCAACCGCGGTGCCAAGACGCAGGACGCCTTCTTCCACATCTTCAACCGCCTGCACCAGCGCAACTGCCAGATTATCATCACATCCGACAAAGCCCCCGGCGAGCTGCAGGGCCTCGAGCCGCGCCTCATCAGCCGCCTCAAATGGGGCCTCAGCGCCGACCTGCAGGCACCCGACGTCGAAACCCGCAAGGCCATCCTGCGCCAAAAGCTCAACAACGACGGCATCGAGATGAGCGACGACGTGATAGAATACATCGCCTATAATATAAATACGAACGTGCGCGAACTGGAAGGCGCCCTTATCTCGCTCATCGCGCAGAGCTCGCTCAACCGCAAGCAGATCACCCTCGAGCTCACCAAGCAGATGATTGACAAATACGTGCAGAGCTCCTCGCGCGAAATCACCATCGACTACATCCAGAAGGTGGTGTGCGACACGCTGGACCTGCCGGTCGACGTCATCCAGCAGACCTCGCGCAAGCGCGAAATCGTGCAGGCCCGCCAGCTCAGCATGTACTTCGCCAAGAAAATCACCAAGTCGAGCCTCGCCGTCATCGGCATGCAGTGCGGCAACAAGGACCACGCCACCGTGCTCCACGCCTGCAAGACCATCGAGAACCTGCGCCAGACCGACCGCTTCATCCGCGGCCTGGTCGACGATCTGGAGAAGAAATTCAAGGAGGCATGAAGACCGCGAACGTCGAGCGCAAAGCAAGTTCACCTGCCTTGCCGGGACACAGCGGGCTGGGTGGAACCAAGCAAGCCTTCAAGCCCGGGACGATGATCTACCCGCTACCGGCCGTCATGGTCAGCTGCGGCGACGCTCCGGAAAACTACAACATCATCACCATCGCATGGACGGGCACGCTCTGCAGCGACCCGCCCATGTGCTATATCAGCGTCCGACCCGAACGCCACAGCCACGCACTCATCCAGCGCACCGGCGAATTCGTCATCAACCTCACCACCGAGGCCCTGGCGCGCCAGACCGACTGGTGCGGCGTCCGCAGCGGGCGCGACTACAACAAGTTCCGCGAAATGGGACTCCACCCCGAACCGGCGCAAATCGTCAAAGCGCCCCTCATCGCCGAAAGCCCCCTCAACATCGAGTGCCGGGTGTTCGACATCAAGCACCTCGGCAGCCACGACATGTTCATGGCCGAAGTGGTGGCCGTCAACGCCGAAGAGAGCCTCATCGACAAGAGCACCGGCCAGTTCCAGCTCAACCACGCCTCCCCCCTGGCCTACTCCCACGGCAAATACTATGGCCTCGGCGAAAAACTCGGCGGCTTCGGCTTCAGCGTGAAAAAAAAACGCAAAGGAAACAAATAGGAACACCGCTAGCGCATAGCGGAGGAGCCCCGAAGGGGCGACAGAAAAAAAAAAAAAAACAATTAACCGATGAATATAGTCTGTGTAGAATCCCTCGGCATCGGCCGCGAACGTTTTGAGAGCCTCAAGGCGCACTATGCCGCCATGGGGCACCAGTTCATCTATTATATGGACCGCCGCGAGGATGAAGGCACCCTGGCAGAACGCATGCGCGAGGCCGACGTCGTGGCCGTCAGCAACATCAAGCTGACAGCCGGGGTACTCAGCCAGTGCCCCAACCTGAAATACCTCAGCGTGGCCTTCACCGGCCTCGACCATATCGATTTGGCCTATTGCCATGAGCACGGCATCCAGGTGCAGAACGCCGCCGGCTACAGCACCACCGCCGTCAGCGAACTGGCCGTAGGCATGATGCTCGACCTGCTGCGCAACATCCTCACCCTGAGCGAACAGATGCACCAGGGCGGCAGCCGCGGCACCTTCCTCGGCCGCGAACTGCGCGGCAAGACAGTGGGTATCGTGGGCACCGGTGCCATCGGCATCGCCACCATCCGCCTGTTGCTGGCCTTCGGCGCCAAAGTCATCGCCTGGAGCCGCACCGAACGCCCCGAGGTCAAGGCCATGGGCGTGGAATACGCTTCGCTCGAAGAGCTCCTCAAAAAGAGCGACATCGTCAGCCTGCATGTGCCGCTCTGCGACGCGACCCGCGGCCTCATCGGCGAACGCGAGCTGGCACTGATGAAACCCACCGCCCTGCTGGTCAACACAGCCCGCGGCCCCGTATGCGACATCGCCGCCGTAGGCAAGGCGCTGGTCGAGAACCGCATCGCCGGCGCCGCTTTCGACGTCTTCGAGCACGAGCCTCCCCTACCCCTCGACCACCTGCTACTATCCACCAACCGCTGCCTGGTAACCCCACACATCGCCTTCGCCACCGAAGAGAGCTTCGCCGCCCGCGCCGACATCGTCTTCGGCCATATCGACCAGTGGCTCCAACAATAACACAATATTATAAAAAAAACAGCGTTACAACAGCATATAACCATTTACGGAGGAAACAGACATGAACGCTGTACAGATGAACGCAATGAACGCTGAAGTGTGGCGCAACATCGGAGCCATAGCCGACAACGAGCCCCTGATGCGCCGCCTGGCGCACTACACCCGCCGACTGGTGAAGGAACAGGAGAACGACCCCACGCTGATGTCCAAGGAGGAGTATTTCGCCAAATTGGAACGCGCTGAACGGCAAGCTGACCGAGGCGAAGGTATGCTGATGCTTCCTGGCGAGGACTTGTCGCACTTCCTTATCAGGAACGGCTATGAAATATAAGGTATTTATCCTTCCCGAAGCCGCTGCCGACCTGCAACGACTAGCCAAAAGCGAACCCAAAGCCTTCGCCAAAGCTGGGCGATTCCTTTCGGAACTGGAAGAACACCCCAAAAGCGGCACCGGCCATCCGGAGCCACTGAAAGGCAAACCCGAGAACCGCTGGAGCCGCGAGATTACGAAGAAGCACCGCATGGTGTACCGCATTTTCGAGACAGAGGTATACGTCGACGTCCTCGCCGCCTACGGCCATTACAACGACAAATAACAGGCTACTACACCTTCGCCACCGAAGAGAGCTTCGCCGCCCGCGCCGACATCGTCTTCGGCCATATCGACGAGTACCTGAGATAGAAAAGAAGAGGCCGCTCTTTCGAGCGGCCTCTTTCATTTCTATTTCTTCACTATGCGCTTGGAGGTGCCTCCTGTGCTGAGGATATACACACCTTGCGACAGGGAGGAAAGGTCGAGTACTGCTCGCCCACCCATTACATGTGCGGACAGCACCTTGCGCCCCATTATGTCCATCAAATGCACCTGCCGAGGTCCCTGAGAATCGAGGCGCACGTTGAGAACACCCGTGGTGGGGTTGGCCCGTGGTGGGGTTGGGATAGAGCATCACCTCGGCCTGCGCAGCCTCGGCGACACCCACCTCGTGCGGTGCCGAGTAGGGGCGGTGGGTGAACGGTTTACCGCTGTCCGTAGTGTCTCGCTCCCACTGGCGGCGTACATCGGGAGCCTGACCTATTAGGTTATTACGGGACGTATTTACATCGTCGGTCAATTGGTGATTCCACGCGGTGAGATGTGCCACGGTCAACTGGCACGAAGCACCCGCCTCGAAAGAGAATGGTCCTGCTGCCCCAACGCCACGGACGTCTCTTCCGGCGTTTCCTGCCGTAAATTCATCCCACTCTCCCATATCGGGGAAAGACTGGCCCGGGTAGATATAATTACATTCTTGGTCGGTAACATTTATGTTTATGCCGTTGCCTCCGAAACGAAGATGCTGACCGTTCTTCCAATAGGCGTGAAGATAATTGTAGAAATCATCTGCAGAGGTGGGGTCTCCATTAAGGGAACTACTACCGTTATCATACGTCATGAACGAGGACATGGGATTTGCCTCAACGGGCGACTCGAGGAAGATACAGCCCTGCGCCGGAGCGCGGCCGCTTATCACACTGGCGGAATTTAGCCCACCACCATTGTCAAGCAACTGGGAATTATACCCATAGAACAAGCTTTCTCCTACATGGCATCCAACATAATCATCACCAGAATACCCAATGTCAAAGTCAATCCACGCTCCGAGGTAGACGCTGTTATAGGAAAATGGCGAGCGATTGAAGAGTTCGTAGTGGGCAAAGACCGTGTTGCTGAGCACGGTATCCTGCGGCTCGTTGAAGGCATAGAACATGGCATGCACCTCAACAAAAAATGGGCTACTTCCCTGCGAGGCATTGTGTGAAACATTGTCGTGGAAGATGGAGAAGGTAGCCTCGTCGCCACGGATCAGGGGGTAGTCGCCCGCGTATGGGTTGTAGCGACCGTCGCCGTCGGCATCGTAATAGGGAGCCAGTTGGGCGGCATAGCCGTCGGCACTGTCGCCATTGCCCGGCCAGGTGAGAATGTCTTCTATCGCCACATACCCCTGCTCTCCACAATGGGCGATGTGATAGTCTATCTGTTCACGCGTGAGGTGCCACACATGGTTGTATTTCTGCACCGTGCTGAAAGGAACGCCAAACGGGTTGCCTACGCGCAACGGCCCTGGGCCAAAGTCAGTACCTCCTCCCCAAAACTTGTGAGCAGCGACACAGACCTCATTATCCAGTTTTCCACCCATCCACAAAGCCGAGGCATAGATAGTGGACTTGCCGTCGGGCGTTACCGCATAGTTGGCCACACCATCTTTCCCGCTCATCGTACCTGCTACCGAAATCGGCGTTGAGATATTGTTGGCGTTGAGCGTAGCCCAATGGATGCGGAAGGTCTGCATATAGACCGTGTCGGGAGCCGTAACAACCAGCCAGTCCTGCCCGCAACTCCAGCCCCACTGGTAGCCATCGTCCGCAATCCATTCGTACTTGAGGAATGCCGTGTCGCCAATCTCATACCAACCGTTGCTGTTGTGCAGGGTGTTGCGAGCCACCAAAATACTATCCACTCTAACCACCCCCTCCTCGGTAACAAGCACCGTCAGCGGTACGGCACACTCGGAACGCAGGCCTCGGAAGTTGGCCCACTGCGTGCGTCGGTAGGCGGCCAAACTTCCGCAGGGGACGATGATGGCCATGCGGTTGTTGTAGGATACCGAGTTGCTGAAGATGGAATAGACAACTCCTGTGGTTACCCTGGGAATGCCCATGGGCGTGGCGGAGGCGAAGACCAGCGTGTCGAGACGCACGCAATCAAGGAACGCCTGTCGCTCCAAACTAGTAACCGTGGCCGGAAGGCTGACATAGGTAAGCCCTCGGCAATTGGAGAATGCCGTGCCCACACTGGTAACTGTCCAGGTGGTGTCGTTGTAGACAACCGTCTCCGGCACCTCCACACGGCCGGAGTAGCCGTTGGATGCCAGTCTTAGGGTCTGGTTGTCGACCGAGGATACAATGTACTTGAGTGTTACGCCATCGGCGTTTACAACCGTGAAATCACGTGCGTACCCCCCCCCGTAAATACCTAATACAGAGAGAGTTAAAAGAACCATTCTCTTCATCTTGATTTATTACTGATTAAATGTACTATACTATTACTACTTCGTGGGGTGGTCGGCATGGAATTTCTCCAGACGTGCCTTGAGGTCGGGGAACTGGTCGCGGAGCACGAGGGCTACGCAGGCGCGGATGCCTTGCTTGTGGGAGCCCGTGATGTCGAGGCTGATGGCGCTGATGCCGTAGCGGATAAGCTCGTTGAGGAGCTCGACACCGTCGTAGCCGGGGTAGCAGAAGGTGAAGTAGAAGCCGTCGCCGATGTCCTCGCCCATATCCTTGTCGTAGACAATATAGAAGCCGTTATCGGTGAACATCTTCTTCATGATGCCGGCCTTCTCGCCGTATTCCTTAATATCCTGGACGAAGTTGAAGGTGCCGTCGTTGGCGCCCTTGAGCATGGCGGCCATGGCGTACTGGACGCTGTGGGCGGTGCCGGAGGAGAGGCAGTAGAGGGTGCCGAAGATGAGGGCACGGCCGAGCTGGGTCTGGCTGTAGTAGCGGCCCAGGTCGGGGCACTCCATATTGAACAGCGTGGGGCTGACCACCATCATGGCAATACGCTCGCCGGCATAGGAGAAGCTCTTGGAGCCGGAAATCATAATGACGTAGCGGTCGGTGTACTTGGCCACGGTGGGCTGGAAGGGAGCCTGGCCGGGGACGGAGTAGTCCTTGCGGAAGTCCATGAGGAAGTAGGCGGAGTCCTCCATGACGACCACGCCGTACTTGTTGGCCATCTCGCCGATGATCTGGAGTTCATGCTCGGTGAAGCAGAACCAGGCGGGGTTGTTGGGGCTGGAGTAGATGAGGCAGGCCACGTCGCCGTCGCGCAGTTCCTCTTCGAGCTTGGTGCGGAGGGCGTCGCCGCGGTACTCGTACACGTCGAAGGTCTTCATGGGGATGCCGAGGACGCGGCACTGCTGCTTCTGCACGGGGAAGCCCGGGTCGATGAAGAGCACCTTGGTCTTCTTGGCATCGTAGCGGGTGAGGGTGAGGAAACTGGCGAAGCCGGCCTGCATGGAGCCCACGGTGGGGACACAGCACTCGGGCGTTACGTCGACATCAAGGAAGTTCTTCACGAAGCGTGCGGCCTCCTTTTTGAAGTCCTCGGTGCCGTAGATTTCGGGGTAGATGGAGGCGACGCCGTTGCGGAGAGCCTCGATCTGGGCCTCGACGCCCACCTGCGGGGCGGGCAGGCCGGGGATGCCCATCTCCATTTTGACGAAGCGCACGCCGGTCTCGGCCTCGACGTCCTGTATCATTTTGCGCATCTCGCGGATGCTGGCGCGGCCGGGGTTGGCAATCTTGTTGGCGGCCGCAATGCGGTCTATGGTCTCTTTCTGTATGGGGATTTGTGACATAATGTTGATATGTGTTTTGTTGATACGTTGACTATTTCTTCTTGAAGGAGCGCACCTTCACCGTGTTGATGGGGCTGATGGCGGCCACAAGGTCGTAGATCTGCTGCTGCTCGTCGGCAGGTGCGGGGGTGAAAATGGAGACAATCTCCTGGATTTTCACGTCGACGAACTGCTGGATGGAGAGTGCGCCGGGGTTGGTCTTGGCGGATTGCTGCAGGTTCTCGAGGGCCTGAATGATGTTTTGGCGGGCGATGGCCTGGTCGCGCGTCATGAGGTCGAGGCCGAGGCGGTGGTAGAGGTAGTTGGCGTTGCGGAGGCCGGCATAGGCGGAGTTGGTGTGGTTCTCCATGAACCAGTAGCGGTTGCGCGAGCTCTTGGAGTCCCAACCGGAGTAGGTGGCGGTGTTGACGGCCTGCACCACCTGCTGTGCCAGCTGGAAGAAGGCGTCGCCTCCGGCGGGCGAGAAGCTGTCGAAGTACATGCCCAGCATGATGTAGCAGTAGTAGCCGAGGACCGAGCTGAGGACGGAGGAGAAGTTGTTGAGGTCGAAGTCGAGGGGCTGGCTTTCGTTGAAGGAGAAGGTGAGGTTGCCCTGCTCGAGGTAGTTGAGCAGGCCGGTGGTGTAGGTGGAGTTGTAGACGGGGCGCTTGAGCTGGACGGAGAGCTGTCCGGCGAAGTCGGTGGCCGAGGTGCGCTGGTTGAGGATGAGCGAGAAGGAGCACTCGATTTGCTCCTGCTGCTGGAAGTCCATGGTGGTCCAGCGGCGGCCGTTGACAAAGTCCTCGATGGCCTGCTTCATGTTCTCGAAGACTTTTTTGTCGTTCTCGGAACCGTACTGCTGGGTGGTGGTGAGCAGTTTTTGGGAGTTGATATTGACGGTGCAACGGAATTCCTGTCCGCGCACGGAAAGGAATCCACAGAGTATCAGCACTATGGAGCAGAGTTTACGCATATTTAACCCTGCAAATATACATAATAAAACCGACACGGCAAAATAAATTTCGGCAGGGAGGCGGTAGGGGAATGGTAGGGGAACGGTAGGGGAATACAAAGGCACTGGAAGCTTATGGAAGGATATGGTACCATTGGTGCTCCGGGGCTCAAAAAGAGCGGTTAATTACTTGTTGAAAACATTTATTGGAAACCATGCCTCCATATCGGAAAAATTTCGTAATTTTGCATTTTAATTTGCAAACAAGAACAGACTATTATATGAGCGAAAATCAGAACATTGACTACAGCGCCAGTAATATTACCGTACTGGAAGGACTTGAGGCTGTGCGCGTTAGGCCGGCCATGTACATCGGCGACGTGAACGAGCGCGGCCTGCACCACCTGGTATACGAGGTGGTGGACAACTCGATAGACGAGGCCCTGGCGGGCTATTGCAGCAAAATCGACGTGCAAATCAACCCCGACAACAGCATCACCGTCGAGGACAACGGCCGCGGCATCCCCGTGGACATGCACGAGAAGGAGCACCGCTCGGCCCTCGAGGTCGTGATGACGGTGCTGCACGCCGGCGGCAAGTTCGACAAGGGTTCCTACAAGGTCTCCGGCGGTCTGCACGGCGTGGGTGTGAGCTGCGTCAACGCGCTCTCCGACCGCATGGTGGTCAACGTCTACCGCGACGGCAAGGCATACCAGCAGGAATACTCCAAGGGCAAGCCCCTCTACCCCGTCAAGGAAATCGGCCCCACCGACAAGCGCGGCACCCGCGTCGAGTTCCACCCCGACGCCACCATCTTCACCGTTACCGAATACAAATACGACACCCTGCTGGAGCGCATGCGCGAGCTGGCCTACCTCAACAAGGGCATCGAAATCAACATCACCGACTGGAGGAAGCCGGAAAATCCGGAAAACCCCGAGAGCGCTGATAAACCGGCAAGACAGGACCACTTCTACAGCGAGAAGGGCCTGCGCGACTTCATAGGCTACCTCGACGAGAACCGCGAGAAGCTGATGCCCGAGGCCATCTACATCGAGGGCGAGCGCAAGGGCATCCCCATCGAGATTGCCATGCAGTACAACACCGGCTACAGCGAGAACCTGCACTCCTACGTCAACAACATCAACACCCACGAGGGCGGCACCCACCTGGCCGGCTTCCGCAGCGGCCTCACCCGCACGCTGAAATCCTATGCCGACCGCAGCGGCCTGCTCACCAAGGCCAAGGTCGAAATCACGGGCGACGACTTCCGCGAGGGCCTCACCGCCATCATCAGCGTCAAGGTGGCCGAGCCCCAGTTCGAAGGCCAGACCAAGACCAAACTGGGCAACACCGAGGTGCGCGGCGCCGTCGACGAGGCCGTCAGCGAGATGCTCGAGAACTACCTCGAAGAGCACCCCAACGAAGCCCACACCATCGTCGACAAAGTCATCCTCGCCGCCCGCGCCCGCCAGGCCGCCCGCAAAGCACGCGAGATGGTGCAGCGCAGCAACGTCTTCTCCTCCGCCGGCATGCCCGGCAAGCTGGCCGACTGCCAGAGCAACGACCCCGCCGAATGCGAAATTTTCATCGTCGAGGGCGACTCCGCAGGCGGCTCCGCCAAGGAAGGCCGCAACCGCCGCAACCAGGCCATCCTGCCCCTCAAGGGTAAAATCCTCAACGTCGAGAAAGTGATGCGCCACCGCGCCTTCGAGAGCGAGGCCATCCGCGACATCTACACCGCCCTCGGCGTAACCGTGGGCACCCCCGAGGACCCGCAGGCACTGAACCTCAGCAAGCTGCGCTACCACAAAATCATCGTCATGACCGATGCCGACGTCGACGGCGCCCACATCGACACCCTCATGCTCACCTTCTTCTTCCGCTACATGCCCGAACTCATCGAGAACGGCTACGTCTACCTCGCCACCCCCCCGCTCTACCTCGTCAAGAAAGGCAACCGCCAGGTATACTGCTGGACCGAAGAGGATCGCAAGCGGGCCCTGATGGAGTTCGGCGACAAAGGCATCCACGTGCAGCGCTACAAGGGTCTAGGTGAGATGAACAGCGACCAGCTGCACGACACCACCATGGACCCCGAAGGCCGCCAGCTGCGCCAGGTAACCATCGAGAACGCCGCCAGCGCCGACCGCATCTTCTCCCTCCTCATGGGCGACGACGTCCCGCCCCGCCGCGCCTTCATCGAAGCCAACGCCACCTACGCCACCATCGACACCTGATAACCATCGAAAAAAGTTGAACAAAGAAAATTGAGCATCATGGATAAACGTAACCTCCTCCTTATCAGCAACAGCACCATGCGCGGCGAGGCATACCTCGGCTGGTGCAAAGAAATGATTGCCGACTTCTGCAAGCGGCACAATATCAAGCGCGTGCTCTTCGTGCCGTATGCCGGCGTGTCGCTCGGCGAAAACCTCAAGAAGAGCTACGACGCCTACGAGGCCAAGGTGGCCAAGGTGTATGCCGAGTTCGGCGTCAAACTGACCTCCGTGCACCACAAGGCGCTGCCCATCAACGCCGTGTACGACACCGACTGCGTGGCCGTGGGCGGCGGCAACACCTTCCACCTCGTCCGCGAGCTGCAGCGCACGGGCCTGATGCAGGCCATCCGCCAGCGCGCCTTCGACGGCATGCCCTACATGGGCTGGAGCGCCGGCAGCAACGTGGCAGGCCCCACCCTCTGCACCACCAACGACATGCCCATCGTCATGCCCGCCAGCTTCGACTGCATGGGTCTCGTGCCGTTCCAGATCAACCCCCACTATACCGACTTCTTCGACCCGAAGCACGGCGGCGAGACCCGCGACGACCGCCTGAAGGAGTACATCATGGTGAACCCCAAGGCCACCGTTGCCGCCATCCGCGAAGCCACCGCCCTGCTGCTCGAGGACGGCAAGCTGAAGCTCGTCGGCAAGCCCAACAAGATGAAAGTCTTCAAGACCAAGATGGAGAACACCAAAGAGTACGGCCTCCGCAGCAACATCGACTTCCTTCTGAAATCATAAAGCAATGAAGTGGTATATCAAATGCCTCAAACAGTATGTCGACTTTGAGGGGCGCGCCCGCCGCAAAGAATACTGGTGGTTCATACTCATCAACTTCATCATCACGATGATACTGTTCATCTGCTGGTTGGCCCCCACCTTCAAGATGGGATTTGAAGCTGCGGCATCCGGAAACACCGACTTCGACCCGCAGGAAGCCATCCCCACAATACTGAAGAACCCGTTCATGTACATCTACATCCTGTACTACATGGCCATGCTTATCCCCGGCATCGCTGTATTGGTGCGCCGCCTGCACGATATCGGCAAGTCCGGATTCTGGGCTTTCTTTATCCTTGGCGGCTCATTACTTGGCAATATTGCCAGCATCTTCCAGACGACCAATGTCGGTCTCTACCTTGGTTTGGCACTTGCCAGTTTGGTCATCTGTATCATATCTCTGGTGTGGATGTTCACCGACTCGCAATACGGCCCCAACAAGTATGGCCCCAACCCCAAGGGCGAAGGCAACGCAGAGACACCTGTGGTGGAATAGCCAGTACACACAACAAATGAATTAATAAATAATGGGACGGGCAATACCGTCCCATTAACTTATAAACAACAATAAAACTATGACGAAATACATCGGCGCTCATGTGAGTGCATCGGGCGGTGTGGGGAACGCCATACTGAATGCGGAGGCCATCGGGGCCAACGCCTTTGCCTTGTTTACACGCAACCAAAGGAGCTGGGTAAGCAAACCGCTGCCGCAGCTGGAGATTGACGGCTTCAAAGCATTGCTGCTTGACCGAGGCTTCAAGCCCGAGATGGTGCTGCCGCACGACAGCTACCTCATCAACCTAGGCTCGCCCGACGAGGAGACCCTCCAAAAATCCCGTGCCGCCTTCCTGGATGAGATGCAGCGTGCCCAGCAGTTGGGCCTCACCATGCTGAACTTCCACCCCGGCAGCCACCTCAACCGCATCAGCGAGGAGGAATGCCTCGACCAGATAGCCCGCGAGGTGAACGCCGCACTGGCGCAGACCGAGGGCGTTACCGCCGTGATAGAGAACACCGCCGGACAGGGCACCAACCTCGGCTGGAAGTTCGAGCACATAGCCCGAATCATCGAGGGCATCGACGACAAGAGCCGCGTGGGCGTATGCATCGACACCTGCCACACGCTGGCCGCGGGCTACGACCTCTCGACTGAGATGGGCTATATGTTCTGCTTCGAGGAATTCGACCGACTGATAGGTCAGCAGTACCTGCGCGCCGTGCACCTCAACGACAGCAAGAAAGGCAACGGCAGCCACGTGGACCGCCACGAGGTGCTGGGCGAGGGTTTTCTCGGAAAAGCATTCTTCACCCGCTTCATGCACGACCCCCGCTTCGACAACATGCCCATCATTCTCGAGACCCCCGACCCCATGCGCTGGGCCGAGGAAATCAGATGGCTGCGCAGCCTGTAAAGCATGGACCGGAAGACCTTTGAGCAGCAGAAAGCATTCGCCGGAGAGCGGCAGCCGTCGATGAAACGGCGCTGCCTTGACCGCGACTACCGCCAGCGTAGCATGTACATGATAACGCTGGTGACAGAGGACCGGCGAAAACTCTTCGGCGACGTGGTAGGGCGCAGCGATGCCGGGGCCGGCAGTGCCGAGGCGCCTCGCATGGTGCTGTCGGAACTGGGCGAGGCTGTTGTCAGATGCTGGCACGCTATCCCTGAGCATTATCCCGAGGTAAAAATGGTAAAACTACAGATGATGCCCGACCATCTGCATGGCATCATTTTTGTGCAACGCCAGATGGATGTACCCCTCGGCTCTGTAATCAAAGGATTTAAAACCGGCTGCAACAAAGAATATCGACGACTGATGGATGGGAGTGCTGCCCCTGTTGGGTGTGTTGCAACAGTGTTGCAACATACAGGAACAATGTTGCAACATACAAGACAGCCGCAGAAGCACACGGGCCACGAGAAAGGCCTCCTCTTCGAGCGCAACTACAACGACCGCCTGCTGCTGCGGGAAGGGCAACTGCAACGCTGGATAGACTACCTCGACGACAACCCGCGCCGCCTGCTGGCCAAACGCGAACACCCCGACCTCTTCCGTGTCCATTTCGGCCTGCAACTGGCAGGACATACCTACGCCGCCATCGGCAACCGTTTCCTGCTTCAGCAGCCATGGAAACTGCAGGTGCAATGCTCGAGGAGCCTCTCCCAAGAGGAGATTGCCGCCAAAGCAGATCACTTCCTCTCGCAAGCCCGACAAGGGGCCGTACTGGTATCGCCCGCCATCAGCAATGGGGAAAAGGCCGTCATGCGGGCGGCCTTGGAGGCCCACCTGCCGCTCATCTTCCTCTCTCCAAACAACATCACCCCCTTCACCAAGCCTGGCGGCACCTTCATCGAAGCCTGCTCCCGTGGCGACCTCCTCATCCTCGCCCCCTGGCCCGACCGTTCCTCCACCCTACCCCTCTCGCGCCAGGAATGCCTCACACTGAACAAAATGACAGAAACAATATGCGAACAATAAACATGTCAAACCCTAACATTAAACGCTAAACATCCCCACACAATATGACCACACAACTGCACCCCGACACCCTGCCCTTCCTGCAGGAACTGACCGTGAACAACAACCGCCCCTGGTTCAATGACCACAAGGAGCGCTGGCTGGCCATCAAGGCCGACTTCGAAGCGTTCACGCAGGCGCTGATTGACGAGATGGTGAAGTATGACGACACGCTGGTGGGGCTGACGGCCAAGAACTCGGTCTACCGCATCTACCGCGACACACGCTTCTCGGCCGACAAGACACCTTACAAGACCCACATCGCCTGCTTCCTCAGCAGCTGGGGGCCGAAGAACAGCGGCGTGCCCGGCTACTACTTCCAAATTGGCACCGAAGAGGCATACGGCCTGAAGGGCACCTGCAACCTCGGCGGCGGCATCTTCATGCCCACACCCGAGGCGCTGAACGCCATACGCC
Organism: uncultured Bacteroidales bacterium; assembly: GCA_900315935.1. Taxonomy (GTDB): domain Bacteria; phylum Bacteroidota; class Bacteroidia; order Bacteroidales; family P3; genus Colimorpha. Next base: position 56,714 of record ONBB01000012.1, on the reverse strand, counting down.
AGGAGATATTCTACTGTCCCGACGAGTTCCTGGCCATCATGAACGAGCCAGCGTACAAGAAATACTTCGGCACGGAGTTCTTTACCCTGAAGAAGCTGCAGCGCGTACCCAAGGGCTACCCCGCTGACTGGGAGCATGCCGACCTGCTGAAATACAAGGACTACACCACCAGCCATACCATGCCGGACAAATACCTCGAAGGAGGAAAGCTATTCAACGAGGTGCTGAAGGTGTGGCGCGCCAGCGTACCACTTAACCGCTTCGTACAGAGGGCGATGGAGGATGTGAGGAACCCCTGATGGAAAGCGGTTGATTTTTACGTCAAAAATCCGAAAAACGGCTCCAAACGGGCCGTTTTCTCATTACTGATTATCAGCAGGTTAAACCCACCCTCTTCTTCCTCTCTTCGGCCTCTCCAAGGCAATGCCCAGGGGACGAAAAAAAAGAGCCTGCCCGAATGCGTAGGCAGACCCTTGTTTGGAGGACGAAAATCGCCTAGTCGTCGTAGCGACGAAGCTGGCCGTTCTTGTTGAACTCCAGCTCGATGGTGGTGTTCAGCTCCACGTCGTAGCCCTGGCGGTCCTTGGAGATTTCGACAATGTACTGGCCGGGATGGCGGGCATTGACGTACTCGAGGATGGCGGCGGGGATGATGGCCGTGGGGATACCGTCGGCGTCGCGGTCCTCTACCTCGGTCCAGACTCCGCTGGAGGTGAAATCGACATTGGAACCATCCATGAAGATGACCTCATAGTCCTTGTCGAACAGCTCGCGGTCCTGGTAGCAGATGGCAATCTGCTTGTCGGCGAAGTGAGTGTTGATGAAAGTCTGCGCCTGCTGGGGCATAGAGGTGAATTCGACGACCCGCTTTTCGGGCTTGGTGCATGCGCACGAGGCGAATGCGAGGGCAACCACAATGGCTGCAAGAACTTGATTTTTCATGATGTTGATGTTTTAGGTTATTATCATTTGACGGTGCAAAAGTACACACATTTCCCGAGAGCCACCAAATTTAATATGTTAATAATTGTTAATACATTTTTTCATACCTATAAAACGAAGTCCGAGCCACGCATGACCCGGACTTCCTTTATGAAAAATCTATTCGTTACTTGATGTTGGGTTCCTCGAGGCCGAGGCCCTTCTTCTTGTCGACAGCCTTGAGGTAGATGCCGATGAGGAGGGCTGCGATGCCGAGGGCAGCCAGCATGACCAACGCCCAGGTGTAGTCAAGCTCGGTGGCGGCGGTGCCTTCGGGATTGGTGCTGTTGAGCACCTTGCCGATGAGCAGCGGGAAGAGCCACAGGCCGATGTTTTGAATCCAGAAGATGAGGGCGTAGGCGGAGCCGATAATCTTCTCGTCGACCAGCTTGGGCACCGAGGGCCACAGGGCGGCGGGCACCAGCGAGAAGGAGGCGCCGAGGACGAGGATGGTAACGTAGGCCACGACGGTGCCGCCGACGGCCGAATCCTTGAACATGGGCAGGATGAAAGCGAAGGTCAAGTGGCAGAGCACCAGCAGGATGGAGCCAATCATGAGCATGGAGGCAGCCTTGCCCTTATGGTCGACATAGTTGCCGAGGATGGGGGTAATGGCGACGGCCAGCAGCGGGAAGACGGCGAAGATGGTCTCGGCGGTGCCGCGCATGTAGCCCATGTAGCAGTAGATTACCAGGGCGACCACGGCCAGACCCATGAGGCCGTACTGGAGGCTCTTGTTCTTCTTCATGAAGTTGCTGGTGAACGAGGCGACAGCCACAACGAGCATCAGGATGTACTGCACCCAGGTAACACTTTCACCGCCCCAGAAGGTGTTGGGGTCGGCCTCGGTCAGGGTGAGGTTGCACTGCAGCATGTTGACGGCATACTTCTGGAAGGGGAAGATGGCCGAGTAGTAGAGCACGCAGAGCAGGGCGACGAGCCAGAAGCCCAGCGAGGAGAGGATCTTGCCGATGTCGGAGATTTTGAAGGGGTCGTCCTTCTCTTCGGCCTCGCCGGTCTGGGCGTCGAGTTTCTTGTCCATGAAGAAGTAGACGATGAGCATCATCAGGGCGATGCAGAGGAGCACCACGCCGAAAGCGACGGAGCGGGAGACGTTGACCTCGCCGCCGAGCTTGGCGAAGTAGGGGCTGAAAATCATGCAGGTGGCAACGCCGAGGCGGGCCAGGGCCATCTCAGAGCCCATGGCGAGGGCGGTCTCGCGGCCCTTGAACCACTTGACGATGCCGCGGCTGACGGTGATGCCGGCCATCTCGCAGCCGCAACCGAAGATCATGAAGCCGACGGCGGCCAGCTTGGCCGAGGCGGGCATGCCACGGTAGAAAGGCGACACACCGAGCTCGTCGAAGCCGGGGATGTAGTTGAGGTTGTTGGTGAACCAGGTCTCAAGGCCGCTGCCATAGAAGCTGTCGCTGACGGCGTACCACTTGATGAGACCGCCCACCAGCATCACGGCGCCGGAGAGGACGGCCGTGAAGCGGACACCCATCTTGTCGAGGATGATACCGGCGAAGATGAGGAAGAAGACGAAGACGTTGAGGAACGTCTCGGCTCCCTGCATGGTGCCGAAGGCGAGGCTGTCCCATGCGCGGGTTTCCTGCATGAGGTCCTTGATGGGGGACAGGATGTCCATGAAGATGTAGCTGCAGAACATGGCCAGGGCCAGCAGCAGCAGCGCAATCCAGCGCATGGCGGCGCTGTCGCGCAGGGTGTTGATAGATGTTTGTGTCATACTATTTTATGTTTATTTAACTTACAAAAGAAAGTGCAAAGATACGAATAAAAAACGACATGGCGCAAATCTTTTTCAAAAAGGGGCAAAATGCGGCAGAAAACACCGCTCAACTTTTTGCACAGAAAGCGAAAAATGGCCATTTTTTGCAGGTTCACAAAACACTAATTATCAGGACACTGAACCCACCCTCTTCTTCCTCTCTTCGGCCTTGGTTCGGGAGTGGTTGGATAGTGGGAAAAAGGAAAGAGCCGGATCTGTGATGCCGGCTCCCTAATAACACATACTAACAGATGACCTATAGCGAGGAATGCACAGGACGCACCGACAGACCGCCCTTACGAGTTCCAGCGTCGCTGTCCAAATACTGATCGTTCGACCCGAAGTCGAGTTTAAACGCGTAGTCCGCGCCTCGATTCGCAGCAAGCGAGGATGACCAATAAAAGCCGTGCTCGCCCGCGGATCTCAACTCGGAACCATACCGGCGTCCGGCAGCTGGAAGATAGATGTAATTCCCGTTGGTTTTGCTAGTGAGCTTGCGGCCATAGACACCATTCATAGTGGTCCATTCCGAGGTAGTGTTGTCCAATAGTTCCAGCCAATCCTCTTTGGTGGGGATATGTGCCCCATTGCCAAGTTTTGCGGTGGAGACATCGTCCATAGGCTGTAGAACGGTCAAGGTGTCGGTGAATCCGTTATAGCCATATTTGAGGTCGTTGCAGTACTTTGTCAACTGGTTCTGGCCACCGTTGCAGTACTTGTAAGTGCTCCAGTCATACACGCTCTTAGTCTCAGTCTCGCCCCAGGCGTAGTAGTCGCCGTACTCCTCGGGAGCGGTGGCACCCAGATTCCATTTTGCCCACAGCAGGCCGCTCGGCAGGCCGAGATCGATCCACTCGGCGAATTCCGTACCGCCTTCAGTGCCTCCATTGTTGTTGTCGTCCCTTTCACAGGAGGAAAAAAGCAAAGCCACAGCCAATAGGAATGCAGTTTTTCTCATATTAATGTTTGCCGGTTATTGAGCATCGGCACGTCGCTGTTAGAGTCTCTTTCCGGCCCGGGGAAGACAAATTTGTACAACGAAGAAAGTGGAGCCATCCATTTATGTCTCTCCTTTCAGATGTAGGGCTTCGACTCCCTGTAATGCAAAACGATTGATTAATGAACCGCTCCACTATGGATATATCCAGTAGGAATATAATCCAACAAGAGCATCATCATTCTTGATATCCTTTGCATTACTTTCAGTGAAGTGTCGAAGTTCACATCTGTGGATATGGCGAAAATGCGCTTTCTTTCGGCAAACCGTTCTATCGGTTTGCGAGTGCAAAAATACGAACATTTTCGGAATTGGCGAAATATTTTTTCCGGCGGGTGCGGAAATTGTCGTATTTTTGCAGTCAGAAAACAACACTGCAATGGAATACATATTCGAGAACAGGGAGCGGGTGCGCGACTATGAGTGCGACCTGCAGGGCATAGTGAACAATGCCAACTATCAGCATTATATGGAGCACTCGCGGCACCGTTTCATAGAGGAGCGCGGGGTGAGTTTCGCCGAGCTGCACGCGGAGGGCATCGACGTGGTGGTGGCGCGGTTCGAAATACAATACAAGACGCCGCTGCGCCCCAACGACGAATATATCTGCCGCCTGCGCCCCGAGAAGCAGGGCGTGCGGTACGTGTTCCACCAGGCCATCTTCCGCGCCAGCGACAACACGCTGTGCGCCAAGGCCAAGGTGGACTGCGCCGTAACGATGGATGGCCGGCTTGTGGCCGGCCATCCGAAGCTTGACGCGCTGCTAGGGTAGCATCATCATAGGAAGCCCTCGGACTTGAGTCGCGACACAATATCGCGCTTGGACATGGAGGCTTGCTCGGACTTGTCGTAAATCGCGACCAGCACCACCGACCCGGCACTGACACGGGTAACCACCGTGTATGTAATCACGCGCGCACCCGCACTTTTGCCTTTGCCCTTTGAGGTGATGGCCAGACGAATCTTGCGGAGGCCGTCGCCAAGGTCGGTGCCCAGTTGGGGATTGGCCTCTAGATCTTTGAGCAGACGAGCATAATCATCTCTCATAGACCGATAGCGCTTGGCAAGTGCCTTGAGATCTCTGCCGAAGCCTGCAGAGTTTACAATGCTACAACTCATTCAACAATTCCTCCGCTGATGGCAATTCTATCAAACCCTGCTCATAAAGCTTGGCTTCGCGCACACCCTCGACGATGGTGTCGAGGATATACTCTTTGGTGCCACGCTTGGGCTTGGCTTTCTTGACGGGTTTTGGTTCCGCCTTGGGAAGGGGATTGTCGTACTTGAAACCCATGCCGTTGAGCATCTTGGTGAAGAGGTCATAATAGGGCGTGGGGACGTCGACGGTGATAGGGCGCGTTGTGGGGCTCATAGCGGTTTGTTTTTGGAGATAACGTGAATGGAGTGGATTTATTGTTACTCCACATTGAGAATGTAGTAGTTCTTCTTGCCTTTCTGGACGAGGATGCAGCCAGAGGCGAGGACGTCGGCAGTGGTGAGGGTGCATCCCTCCCCTACTTTCTGCTTGTTGACAGAGATGGAGTTCTGCTTCAGTTCGCGGCGAATCTCGCCCTTGGATGCGAACATGCCCACCTCGGCGGCGAGGTCGACCAGCGAGGCACCGGCCTCGATGGAGGCGCGGCTGACGGAGAACTGGGGAACGCCCTCGAAGACGCCGTCAAGGGTCTTGCGGTCGAGGCCGTTGAGCTGCTCGGTGGTGCCTTTGCCAAAGAGGATCTCGGAGGCGGCGATGGCGGTGTTGTAGGCGGCTTCGCCGTGGACGCGGATGGTGATGTCCTTGGCCAGGGCTTTCTGAAGGATGCGCTGCTCGGGCGCCTCGGCGTGCTGCTTCTCCAGGGCCTCGATCTCCTCGCGGCCGAAGAGGGTGAAGATGCGAATGTAGCGAGCGGTGTCGACATCGGAGCAGTTGAGCCAGAACTGGTAGAACTTGTATGGCGAGGTGCGCTCGGCGTCGAGCCACACGTTGCCGCCCTCGGTCTTGCCGAACTTGGTGCCGTCGGCCTTGGTGATGAGCGGGCAGGTGAGGGCGAAGGCTTCGCCGCCTTCCATGCGGCGGATGAGCTCGGTGCCGGTGGTGATGTTGCCCCACTGGTCGGAGCCGCCCATCTGCAAGCGGCAGCCCTTGGTGCGGTAGAGGACGAGGAAGTCGTAGCCCTGGAGCAGCTGGTAGCTGAACTCGGTGAACGAGATGCCGGTCTCCAGGCGCTTCTTGACGCTGTCCTTGGTCATCATGTAGTTGACGGTGATATGCTTGCCCACGTCGCGGATGAAATCGAGGAAGAGGTAGTCCTTCATCCAGTCGTAGTTGTTGAGTATCTCGGCACCGTTGACGGGGTTGTCGAAGTCGAGGAATCGCGAGAGCTGCCCCTTGATGCAGTCGACGTTGTGCTGTATCTCGTCGGGTGTGAGCAGCTTACGCTCGGCGGCCTTGAAGGAGGGGTCGCCAATCATGCCGGTGGCGCCGCCGACGACGGCCAGCGGCTTGTGGCCGGCCATCTGGAGGTGCTTGAGCAGCATGATGGAGACGAGGTGTCCGATATGGAGGCTGTCGGCGGTGGGGTCTATGCCGACGTAGGCGGTGGTTACTTCTTTGTTGAGCTGGTCCTCGGTGCCGGGCATGATGTCGTGAATCATGCCGCGCCAGCGGAGCTCTTCTACAAGGTTTGTATTCATATATATATTATATTGTATTCATTAATTTAATGAAAGGAGGCACTGCCTGCGGGCGGTACCTCCTTTTCAGTGCTAGTTTACGCCCTGCGTTTAGCGCACCATCATCTTGGTGGCGGCGGTGTGGCCGCCGATGATGACGTTGACCAGGTACATGCCGTTGGCGAGGTTCTGGGTCTGGAGGGTGTAGAGGTTCTCACCCTCGGAGGCGAAGCCAAGCTGGCGGTCGATGACGCAGCGGCCATTGAGGTCGTAGACACGGATGGTGGCCATGCCGGCAACAGCGGAGCGGACATTGAGGTGGGCCTCGGTGCTGACAGGGTTGGGATAGAGGCTGACGCTGTTGAGGCCGATGCTGTTGACGGTGGGGATGTTGACGGGGGTGTAGTCGACAGAGTCAACGATTTCGTTCACGGTGTCGGTAACATAGGTCATGTCCATGAAGATACCGCGGCCGTAGGTGCCGAAGTAGATGGCGCGGGGCCACTTGGTCTTGGCGAAAACATTGCTGTCGGGCGTGATGCCGGTGTGGGTGAGGCTGCGGCGGATGGGCAGTTTCTTGGTCTGCTGGACGATTGCCGTTACGGGCATGTCGGGGATGTTCTCATAGACCTGCCAGGCGGCGGCGCCCTGCTTGGTGTAGACACCGTTGGCGGTGCCGACATAGATGGTACCGGTGGAGTCTTCGGCAAGAGCGCAGAAGGCGGGCACGCCGGCCATGCCGTCGATGGGCATCTGGGTGATGGTGCTCCAGTTGGTGCGGGGATTGTCGATGACAGCCACGTTGGCATAGTTCTCGGAGTTGTCGTCGAAGGTGATGATCAGGCGGTCTCTACCTTCGCGAGGATCGATGGCCAGCGAGCTGATAGGACGGGGGAAGTAGACAGAGCCGTCGACGCGGAAGGTGTCGATCGTGAGGCGGTATTCGGCGACGTAGTCCTGGCTGGTGGCGCGCATGATGTTGAAGTTGTACTGCGAGAAGTCGACATTCTCGAAGCCGCTGATGCGGAAGAGCATAGACTGGCGGGTCTCGGTGTCGTAGGCGCTGACGTAGACATTCAAGCCGTCGCGGCTGATAACAGCATTGCGGGGGTAGAGGTTCGCGGTGGGAGTGCCTTCGACGCGGGCGATGGTCATAATGGGGCTCCAAAGGTGGTGGCGCTCCGACAGGGAATAACGCCCGGTAGCCCGGACGATGCTGTCCTCTTCGTAGTTGTAGACCTTGGTGAAGTCGGTGGGTGCCCAGGAGTAGTACACAGCGCGCTTGGTCGAGGGGGCGTCATCATTGACACGGTCGGCGATGCAGACCATGCGGGACTGGATGGGGTTGAGGACATCGACCGAGTCGCCGGCCAGCTGGGCGGAGGGGAAGGTGTACTCGAAAGGATAGTTGTTATGGGCGCGCGAGTGGAAATTGACCTTGTCGCCACGACGGATGCGGAACTTGGTGCCGCGGTCGCTTCCGTAGGCGGTATCGTTGACCCAAAGGGTGTCGTTGCCACGGATGATATAGCCCAGGGTGTCGACCCCCTGGCGGATGGTCTGATTGAAGACAGTATTCTTGTCGGTCTCCCAAAGGTAGATGCTGCCGATTTCGGGGCCGCCGACGATATCAGCGGTCATGAAGTTGGTGCCGATGGTCCAGGTGGTGGTGTTGGTGTAGTCGAGGTAGTCGGCATAGGTGCGGCCAATTTCGCCGTCGGCATTGGAGGTGAAGATGGTGCGACGGTTCTGGGGTGCATACTGCTGGAAAGCAGAGGCTGCGGTGGCGCCGCCGGTACCTACACGCCAAATGACGTTGGCGGTGTGGTTGAGGTTGCCTCTGGAGCCGTTGTCGAACCACGAGATGGTGGGCTGGCCACCGGCATGGGTGAAGTGGGGCTCGATGATGGCGCTGGAATTGTCGCGGATACCGGAGATGAGGCTGCCGTCGGGGCTGACGGAGACGGAGTTGATGGCGGCGGCGTTGAGGCCGCGGTTGGAACTGGCGAAATAGTAGAATTCCTTGGTGGTGCCGAATACGCCACCGTCAGTGCCGATGTAGTAGAGGAAATCGGAATACTCAGTCCTTTCGCCGTTGACGATTCTGGAGATGAGGGTGAGGGCAGGGACGATGCAATGGATGCCGGAGTGGACATAGGCCGAGGAGTTGTAGACGGAGGACATGAAGTCGCCGCCCATGCCCATGAGCGAGTACTCGCAGTAGGAGGCGTTGGTCCACTGGTAGAGGGCGCCGGGGACGTAGCCCTGGCCGATCCAGATTTCGTCGCCGGCGATGATGAGGCGTCGGGCGTTGGCGGGGTCAACAGCCATGGCGCCGGAGTGGCGGCCGGAGGTGTAGAGCAGCGGGGTAACGGTGCTGGTGGCGATGGCGCTCCAGTGCTGCTGGTCGGTGGTGAGGTAGACATTCTCCATGCGGCCGTTGGCGTCGATGGTCATGGCGTAGACGTAGGTGGGGTCGGTCGGCGAGACGGCGAGGCGGATGCGCTGGGCGGCGTGGAATGCCTCGTTGGTGGTGGTGAGGCGGGTTACACGCACATTGGCGGCGGCCACGTCGCCGATGCGGAAGAGTTCATAGGGGGCGCTGAAGTAGGCGAGGCGGAGCTGGCGGGCGATTTTAATCTCGTCGACAGCACCTTCGCGGATGCGCTCGGGCGAGGCGTTGAGCCAGTTGCCAACATTGGAGGGGTTGGCAACGGTCCAGCGGTAGAGGCCGAGAGGCGTGGCGGCATAGAGATACATGGTGCTGTTATCGCTGTTGTAGTAGTAGTCGATGCCGTTGACGGCCCAGAAGTCGGAGCCGTTGGTCTCGGGCAGGAGGGTGAACTGGGCCGACTCGGGGTCGAAGCGGAAGAGGCCCCTGCCGCTGGCAGACATACGGCTATAGTTGGAGGTCGACTGGACAAAGGCGTCGCCGGTGCCGAAATAGAGGGCTCCGTCGGGGCCCTGCACCATGCAGGAGATGGGGAGGACCACCTCGCGGTCGTTGGCGCGGTAGGGGATGTAGTGCCAGATGGAGGTGTCGGCCAGGCGTTCGGCCTGCTCGTCGGTACGGCCGAGGGCGAGGTAGAGGTTCTTCACGTAGTCGCGCTTGTTCGAACGGTAGTACAGGCCACCGGTAACCGAACCAGCGAAGAGGGAGGTGCCAGTGGTGTCGCGCACGTCGACAACGATGCTCGACACCTCACCGCTGATATTGGTGGGGCCGACTTCGTGGAAAATGCTATCCTTTTGCGTTCCGGATTGGGCGCTAGCAACGCCTCCGGCCAAAGTCATCAGGCCCACAACGAGGCCGAGCAGTACTTTGTTTCTTTTCATAAGTGATTATTTATTAATTAGTTATTTTATTTTCACACTGAATAATTAACGCACAAAGATACACATATTTTTGCATATACAAAGAAAAAAGTGATGCCAAGGGCCAAAAAAGTTTTCAACAGCCACGGTCGGAGGTGCTCATCCAGGGCGGGGCAACGGAGGGCGGACGGCAGGGACCCTCTAGGGGAACGGTAGGGGAACGGTAGGGGAATACAAAGGCTCTGGAAGGATATGGTAGCTTATGGAACCCTTGGCGGGAGACAATCCCTCAACTCACTCATAATCAATATGCGAAACAAAAAAATACGACCACAGGGCAATAAAATCGCCCTATAGGAGTTAATGGGATGTCAATTTGAAAAACAAAAAAGCATCTCGAAAATATGGAACCCATTAACATTCAAGAACTGAACGAACGCATCGGCCGCGAGAGCGCCTTTGTGGACGTGTTGCAGATGGAGCTCGGCAAACAGATTGTGGGGCAGAAGCACATGGTGGAGAGCCTGATGATCGGCCTGCTGAGCAACGGACACGTGCTGCTCGAGGGTGTGCCTGGCCTGGCCAAGACACTCACTATCACCACGCTGGCCAAGGCCATCGACGCCAAATTCAGCCGCATACAGTTCACGCCCGACCTGCTGCCCGCCGACCTGCTGGGCACCATGATCTACAGCCAGAAGAGCGAGCAGTTCCAGGTGAAGAAGGGCCCGATATTCAGCAACTTTATCCTGGCCGACGAAATCAACCGCGCCCCCGCCAAGGTACAGAGTGCCCTGCTCGAAGCCATGCAGGAGCGCCAGGTAACCATCGGCGAGCAGACCTTCCGCCTCGAAGAGCCGTTCCTCGTCATGGCCACGCAGAACCCCATCGAGCAAGAGGGCACCTATCCCCTGCCCGAGGCACAGGTGGACCGCTTCATGCTGAAGGTGGTCATCACCTATCCCAGGCGCGACGAGGAGCGCCTCATCCTGCACCAGGCCATCAGCGGCGAGCGCATGCAGCAGCAACAACCCATCCTCAAACCCGCCGACATACTGAAAGCCAGAGAGTTGGTGCGCGAGGTGTACATGGATGAGAAGATTGAGACCTACATCACCGACATCGTCTTCGCCACCCGCTTCCCCGAGCAGCACGGGCTGGAGAAAATCAAGCCGCTCATCAGCTACGGCTCGTCGCCGCGCGGCAGCATCAACCTGGCCGCCGCCGCCAAGGCATACGCCTTCCTCAAACGCCGCGGCTACGTCATCCCCGAGGACGTGCGCGCCATCGCCATGGACGTGCTGCGCCACCGCATTGGCCTCACCTACGAAGCCGAAGCCGAGAACGTTACGAGCGAAGAGCTGGTGAACGAAGTGCTCAACCGCGTGGATGTGCCGTGAAAAGGCCTCACCCCCACCCCCTCTCCTGCGAGGAGAGGGGAGTTGAATGTCAATATCAACCATCGTGAGCAAAAAAGACAACACATACGAGAACGGGCTATCCACTCCCCTCTCCTCACAGGAGAGGGGCACGGGGGAGAGGCCGGACATCATCAAGAAAGTCCGCAAAATCGAAATCAAGGCGCGGGGCCTGTCGCAGCAGATGTTCAGCGGCGAGTACCACTCGGCCTTCAAGGGACGCGGCATGGTGTTCAGCGAGGTGCGCGAGTACCAGTACGGCGACGACGTGCGCAACATCGACTGGAACGTAACCGCCCGCCTGGCGCACCCCTACGTCAAAGTCTTCGAGGAGGAGCGCGAGCTGACGGTCATGCTGCTGGTCGACGTCAGCGGCTCGAACCGTTTCGGCACCCACAACCAGTTCAAGGAAGAGCTGGCCGCCGAGGTAGCCGCCACGCTGGCATTCAGCGCTATAGCCAACAACGACAAGGTGGGCGTCATCCTCTTCAGCGACCGCATCGAGAAATTCATCCCGCCCAAGAAAGGCCGCTCCCACATCCTGCGCATCATACGCGAACTGATTACCTACCGCCCCGAAAGCAACGGCACCGACATCGCGCTGGCGCTGGGCTACTTCGCCAACGTCATCAAGAAACGCTGCACCACCTTCCTGCTCTCGGACTTCTACGCCACAGGCTACGCCGACGCCGTCAAACTGGCCGCCGGCAAGCACGACCTGGTGGCGCTGCGACTTGTCGACCGCCGCGAGGAGCAGCTGGAGAACCTCGGCCTAGTGAAATTCTACGACCCCGAAAGCAGCCGCACCCTGTGGGTCGACACCGGCAGCGCCGCCGTGCGCCACCAGGTGAACGCCCGCTTCGCCGACCACCAGCGCGAGGTGGACACGGTGATGAAACGCTACGGCGTCGACATGGCCACCATGCACACCGGCGAGGACTTCGTCAAACCGCTCAAGGCACTGCTTTCTCGGAGGAGTTAAGACAAATGATAAAGATGAAACTTGAACATAACATTATAGTTTTGGTGGCACTATGCAGTCTGCTGCCGGCCACGCTGCGCGGGCAGGCCTCGGCGACGCTCAGCGCCGACACCATCCTGCTGGGCGACCAGACCACCCTCACAGTGCGGCACGCCCGCAACTACCCCTCCACCGACATGCTCACGCGCGGCGGCATCGTGGCCCTCGGCCAACAGTTCGACACCGCCGCCAACACCCAGACCACCGTGCTCACCAGCTTCGAACCCGGCGAGCGCTACGTGCGCCTCGGTCCCGACGATTCGCTGCGGCTGGTGGTGCTCGACGTGGAGGTGGACACCTCGGCCAACGCCGAAATCCGCGACATCGCCGACATCGAGCGCGTTCCCTACACCTTCTGGGAGGTGTTCCGCTGGGTGCTGCTTGCCCTGGCCGTGCTGGCCGTGGGCTTCATGGCCTGGTGGCTCTACACCCACCGCCGCAAGATACAGGAGGTGCTGGGCACCGCCGAACCCGTCGACACCCGCACCCCGGAGCAGCGCGCCCTCGACACCCTCGAGGCGCTGCGCAACCAAAAGCTGTGGCAGAGCGGCAAGGTGAAGGAATACCACACCGAGCTGACCGACGCCGTGCGCCGCTTCATCGAGGAAAGTACCTCCATCCGTGCCACCGACATGACCAGCGACGAGACAGTGGAGGAAATTGAAAATTTAAAATTGAAAATTGAAACCTCACTGCTGGAAGATATTTTCCGAACGGCCGACCTGGTGAAGTTCGCCAAGAGCGAGCCCCTGCCCCACGAGCACGACCGGTCGATGGCCAACGCCGTGGAGTTCGTCAAGCAGATGTGGCAGCATGTGAAACCGCAAGAAGAGGAGGCGCAGCATGAGTAACATCACCTTCGCCCACCCGTGGTTCCTGCTGGGACTGCTGCTGGTTCCGCTGATGGTAGCGTGGTACGTGTGGCGCTACCGCAAGCAGGAAGCCGCCCTGCAGCACTCCAACCTCTCGCTGTTCGACGGCGTGCGCCGCAGCCTTCGTGTCCGCTTGCGCTGGTTGCCTTACGCCCTGCGCGTGGTGGCCGTGGCGGCCATGGTGGTAGCGCTGGCGCGTCCGCAAAGCCAGCTCAGCCGCCAGGAGATGACGGTGGAGGGCATCGACGTGGTGCTGGCCATGGACATCTCGGGCTCGATGCTGGCCGAGGATTTTCGCCCCAACCGCCTCGAAGCCGCCAAGAAGGTGGCCGCCGACTTCATCGAGGGGCGCAAGAACGACCGCATGGGCCTGGTGGTCTTCGCCGGCGAGGCGTTCACCCAGGTGCCGCTGACCATCGACCACCAGGTGCTGCTCAAGCAGCTGGGCGCCGTCAAGAGCGGCATCACCCGCGACGGCACCGCGCTGGGCGACGGCCTGGCCACCGCCATCAACCGCATCAAAGACAGCGAGGCCGAGAGCAAGGTCATCATACTGCTCACCGACGGCGTGAACAACCAAGGCAGCGTCGACCCCCTATCGGCCGCCGAAATCGCTGCCCTGTACAACATCCGTCTTTACACCATCGGTGTCGGCGCCCGCGGCAAGGCGCCCTTCCCCTTCCGCGACCAGTTCGGGCGCGTGCACTATCAAAATATCGACGTGGAAATCGACGAAGACCTTATGAAGCAGATGGCCGCCGCCACGGGCGACGGGCAGTACTTCCGCGCCACCAACAAGAAAGCCCTCGAACAGATTTTCGACCAAATCGACGAGATGGAGACCTCGAAAATCGACGTTACCCAGTACGCCCAGACCCGCGACGAGCACCAGCCCTGGCTGTGGCTGGCCGCCATCGCACTCCTCCTCGAGGCGTTGCTGCGCTATGTCTGGCTGAAACGATAGAACACTAAAGATGATACATTTCGAACATATAGAATATTTATGGCTGCTGCTTGCGGTGCCGCTGCTGGCCCTGGTGTGGGCCTTCTACCAGTGGCGCTCGCGCCGCCGCCTGGAGCAGTGGGCCGACAAGGGCATGTTCCCGCGGCTGCTGCCCGACGAGAAACGCTGGCGCCCCATCGCCAAGCTCACCCTCACCCTGCTCGGCCTCGCCCTGCTCATCGTGGCGCTGGCCAACCCCCAGTTCGGCACCAAGATAGAGAAAGGCAAGCGCGCCGGCAGCGACATCGCCATCTGCCTCGACGTCTCCAACTCGATGATGGCCGAGGACATACAGCCCAACCGCCTGGAGCGCAGCAAGCGCGTGATCAGCACCCTGCTGTCGTCGCTGGCAGGCGACCGTGTGTCGCTCATCGTCTTTGCCGGCACGAGCTACATCCAGATGCCGCTCACCAACGACTACTCCGCCACCAAACTCTTCCTCGACCAGGTGTCGTGCGACATGATAGCCTCGCAGGGCACCGCCATCGGCGACGCCATCGACAAGGCGATGCAGACCTTCGGATACGGCGACCCCGACCGCGAGTGGGTCTCCAACAAGGGCCGCACCATCATCGTCATCAGCGACGGCGAGAACCACGAGGACGACGCCATCGACGCCGCCCGCAACGCCCGCAAGCAGGGCGTCTCGGTCTCCACCATCGGCATGGGCCTGCCCACCGGAACCCCCATCCCCGAATACAGCCCCCGCGGCCGCACCAACAACTACAAGCGCAACAAGGAAGGCTCCATCGTCATGACCAGCCTCAACGAGCAGATGCTGCGCGACATAGCCTCAGCCGGCGACGGCCTCTACCTGCACGCCGCCGGCGCCTCTACCTCGCTCTCCGAACTCACCAGGATGATCGACGGGCTGGAAAAAGAGGAATTCGGCGAGGCGGTGTTCAGCCAGTACGAAAGCCGCTACCGCTGGCCGCTGGCGGCAGGACTGCTCTGCCTGCTGGCCGAAATCATCCTCTTCGAGCGCAGGAACAAGAAAATCAAGCTTTTCGAGCAATGACAATTGAAAATTAAAAATTGAAAATTGAAACACCGATGAACCTCAAGATACAACTGAAGATTGGAAACTGGCCGTTGAAAATCATACTCGCATGCGCGGGCATGGTTTTCAATTTTCAATTTTCAATTTTCAATTCCTCCGCCCACGCCCAGGCCGACCGCCACCTGATGCGCGACGGCAACCGCCAATACAAACAGCAGCGCTACGACCAGGCCGAGCTCAACTACCGGCGCGCCCTGGAAACAGACAGCCTGGACCGCCGCGGGCACTACAACCTCGGCAACGCCCTCTACCGCCAGGAGAACTACGCCGACGCCCTGCGCCACTACGACCAGACCCTGCAACGCACCGACCTGACCGACGCCCAGCGCGCCACCACCCTCCACAACCGCGGCAACGCCAGCCTGCAGGCCGGCCGCAAAGACCCCCAGCAGGCCCAGCAGCACTTTCAGCAGGCCATCCAGTCCTACCAGGACGCCCTCAAGCTGAACCCCAAGAACGACGACACACGCTATAACCTGGCCCTCGCCCGCCGGCTGTTGCAGCAAAGCCAGCAACAGCAGCAACAAAACCAACAGCAACAGCAGGACAAACAAGACAAACAAGACCAGCAACAGAACCAACAACAGCAGCAGGGCGACAACAAACAGGAGCAAAAAGAGCAGCAGCAGAACCAGCAACAGCAACAAAACCAAGACCAACAGCAGGGCCAAGAGAAAGAGACCCAGAAACAGCCCCGCCCCAACCAACAGAAAAAACAGGATGCCGAGCGCATGCTCGAAGCCGTCAAAAACAACGAACGCCAGACCCTCAAAGACCAAACCAAGAAACTGCAGGTCGCCAGCGGAAAACATAGCGACAAAGACTGGTAGCCTGAGAAAAAGTAACCAAATTTTCCCATCGATGGGAAATAATGGGAAAGGGCCTATGTATTCCCCTAGAGATCCCCTACCACTCCCCTAGAGAGTCCCCACCCTCCACCGCCCGAACCTCCCGCCCACCCAAACAAACACAACAGACAGACAATGAAAAGAATAACCGCAATACTCACCCTCCTGCTCCTGACATGCGGTGCCTGGACGCAGGAAATGACCGTCCAGGCCCCGAAACAGGTCTATGTGGGCGACAACTTCACCGTCCGCTTTGTGGTGAACGACAAAGCCTCCGACTTCCGCGGCCCCAGCTTCCAAGGCTTCCGCGTGTACAACGGCCCCTCGCAGTCGTCGCAGACCAGCATGAGTTTTATCAATGGCCAGATGTCGCGCTCCTCGTCCACCACCTTTTCCTACACCCTGGGCGCCACCGACGAGGGCACATTCACCATCGGACCTGCCAGTTGTACTGCTGACGGCAAAAGGCTGGAGTCGAAAAGTGTGAGCATCAAGGTAGAAAAAATGACCCAGGCACAGCAGCAGCAACGCCAGCAGCAACAGCAACAACGCCAGCGCCAAGCCTACGACCCCTGGGCGCAGCAGCCGCAGGAGGCTTCGACGGTCGACGAAAAGACGCTCTTCGCCCGCACCTCAGTCTCCAACGCCAACCCCTACCAAGGCGAGCAAATCATCATCACCTACAAGGTCTACTCCCAGATACCCATCCGCCAGTACGCCATCGACAAGCTGCCCGGCAACCGCGGGTTCTGGGCCGAAGACCTCAGCGCCAACCAGCGTGATATCAAACAATACACGGAGACCCTCGACGGCCGCCAGTACATGGTGTTCGAAATCCGCAAAGGAGCCCTCTTCGCCCAGGAGAGCGGCCGCCTCACCATCGAGTCGCTGGACCTCAACGTGCTGGCCATGGTGCGCGCCCAGCGCCGCCGCACCGGCAGCATCTGGGACATCTTCGACGACCCCTTCTTCAACATGGCCCAGGCCGTGGAGTACCCACTGCACACCCAAAAGCTCGCCGTCAACGTCAAGCCCCTCCCCAACCGGCCCGACGACTTCAGCGGCGCCGTGGGCAGCTTCTCGGTCAAAGGCGGGCTCAACCTGGACCGTGTCAAAGCCAACGAGGCTCTCACCTACCGCCTCACCGTCTCCGGCTCGGGCAACCTCATGCTCGTAACCCCTCCCACGCCCCAGTTCCCCTCCTCGTTCGAAGTCTACGACCCCCAGATTGAGGACAACATCAAGCGCACCGACAACGGCGTCAGCGGCAGCCGCACCTACGAATGGGTGCTCATCCCCCGCACACAGGGCAACTTCACCATCCCGGCCTACCGCTTTGTCTACTTCGACCCCACGACCCAGCAGTACAGCACCCTCACCGTCGACGCACAGCAGGTACAGGTGGACAAAGGAGCCAACACCACGTCGGCCTACAGCCCCAAGGACGACGTGCGCCTGCTGAACCAGGACATCAACTACATCCACCCCATCGGCAAACTGAAACCCATACACACCGAAGACCACGCCGGCCTGCCGTTCTACCTCGCGGCCATACTGATTATATTGGCCGCCATCGGAGCCGTCATCTATGGCCGGCACCGCCAAGCTGCCCGGCAGGACATCGCCGGCCTGCGCCTGAAACGCGCCACCCGCATGGCCCAGAAGCGGCTGAAGAAAGCCTCCGCCTTCCTCGGCCCCGGCAATACCGACCGCTTCTACGAGGAAATATACAAGGCCATCTGGGGCTGCCTGGCCGACAAGTACAACATTGAACTCTCGCAGCTCAACCGCGACACCGTTTCCGCCTGCCTGGCCGACAAGCAGGTAGCCGACACACAACAGCAGCGCATCATGAAGGTGCTGCAGGATGTCGACATCGCCCGCTTCGCCCCCGGCGACGCAGAGACGCAGAAACAAGCCGTCTACACCGAAGCCCTCCTCATGATAGCCGAACTTTAAACCACACGCCACCCATGAAAAAGACAATCCTTATCATACTGCTCGCCCTGTGCCTCCCGTCCGCATGGAGCCAGACCGCCGAGACCCTCGCCCACCAGGCCGACGAACTATACCGCCACGGAGCCTACGATTCCTCCGCCGCACTCTACGAAGAGGCTCTCGCGGAGGGTTTCACCTCGGCCGAACTGCACTACAACCTCGGCAACGCCTACTACCGCCTCGAACAGCTCGGACAGGCCATCCTGCACTACGAGCGCGCCCTGCGCCTCAAACCCACCATGAAAGAGGCCAAAGAGAACCTGGCACTGGCCAACAGCAAGACCCAGGACCGCATCACCGTACTGCCGCGCCTGTTTCTGGTCAACTGGTACAACGCACTCAGCACCCACATCACACCACGCACATGGCGCATTATCTGGATCGTACTCTTCGCCCTGCTGGCCGCCGCCATCGCCACCTTCTTGCTCAGCCATGAACTCTCGCTTCGCAAAGCCACATTCTCCCTCGCCATCGCATCGGCAGTGCTGCTCCTGCTGGCCACCGTGCTACTCCTCTCATCCACACACCACTTCAACGTCCACGCCGAAGCCATCGTCATCGAAGAAGCCATCGCCGTGCGCAACTCGCCCGAACAGCAGAGTCTCGAAAAACTCATCCTCCACGAAGGCACCAAGGTCAGCATCACCGAAAGCCTCGCCGGATGGGAGAAAATCACCCTCGCCGACGGCACCACCGGCTGGTGCGAAAGCCACAACATAGAACGGATATGAAACCACTCGCCCTCCTCGCAGCCCTCCTCCTCGCCCTCCCCATAGCAGCCCAAGAGATACGCTATGAGACCGACGAGCAGTGCGGCTGCGACATCATTTACGTCGACGGCATCGAGACCACCAAGGAGACCGACAGCGACGGCACCGTCCGCTACGGCTTCCGCCGCGAGGACGGACGAGTCATCGTGCCCAATCGCTACAAATACGTAGACCGCTTCTACGGCGCCTACTGCAAAGTATGGCTCGACGACACCCTCGCCGGCCTCATCGACACCACCGGACGCGAAGTGATACCCTGCCAATACACCGCCGTCGACTACCCCTCCGAAAACCGCATCTGGGTCTCCCGCGGAGGACTCACCGGCTTCACCGACCTCGACGGCACCCTCGTCATCCCCCTGCAATACCCCTACGCCAGCCCCTTCTCCGAAGGACGCGCACCCATCGGCATCGTCTTCGACGAATTCACCGTGCTCTGCACCTACATCGACACCAACGGGCGCCAGCTCTTCGACGCCATCTACCAGAACACCATGCCCTACAAAGACGGCTACGCCCCCGTCTACCGCTACGACCGATGGGGCATCATCGACCGCGACGGCAAAGAAATGCTGCCCAACATCTACGAGCACCTCTCCACCGCCGACCACGGCACCTTTTTCGCCGGCGACGAATACGGAATGGCACTCTTCGACTACACCTTCAAGCCCCTCACCCCCTTCCACTACCAACCCATCACCACCGTCAGCGACCGTCGCATCGGCGTCCAGCGCAACGACAAATACGGCTTCCTCGACCTCCGGGGCAAAGAAGCCATCCCCTGCATCTACGACGAAATCGGCCGCTTCCACCTCGGCCGCGCCATGGTACGCCTCGGCGACCGCTACGGCATCATCGACACCACAGGCACCCTCGTCCTCCCCCTGCAATACCAGAACAGCAAAAAAAGCGCCCACCTATACACCTACCACGACAGCCTCGCCCTCGTCGAACAGAACGGACACTTCGGATACGTCAACCTGCAGGGCCAGCTCACCATCCCCTTCCACTTCACCGCCGCCTTCCCCTTCCACGAGGGGCTCGCCCCCGTGCAGCACAACGGCCGCTGGGGCTACATCGACACCCACGGCGACATCTACCTCCCATTCATCTTCGACATCGCATCCCCATTCGAATACGGTCGCGCCGAAATCATATACAACGGCGACATACGCTACATAGACCGCAGCGGTCGCTGCGTGAAAAACTGCGGAGGCATCATCGCCTTCCGCGACATAAACGAGAAATGAAAAATGAAAAACGAGATTGCGACACATGAAGGCCGAGTGACGGCGGTCAAAGAGGGACGCGTCACGGTGCAGATACGCTCTGTCAGCGCCTGCGCCTCCTGCCAAGCCCACGAAAAATGCGGATTTGCCGACGCCAAGGACAAAACGCTCGACATACCCACCGCCGATTGGAAGTGCTACACTGAAGGACAGACCGTCAGCGTCCGTATCAGCCAGGGGCGCGGCCTGCTAGCCGTGTGGATTGCCTACATCCTGCCTGCCCTGCTGCTGCTGGGTGTCATCATAGGGCTCTCGCTGGCGGGCCTGTCCGAACCGGCTGTCATCGGAAGCACCTTCGGCATGCTGGCACTCTACGTGTTGGCACTCTACATCCTCCGCCACCGCATCAACACCAAATTCACCCTCCAAATAACCCCCAACCCTAAACACTAATGTGTGATTGCGTTAATGCATCAATGCGTGAGTGCTGGCGCGACAAACACTAACGCAATAACACAATCACACATTAACGCAATCACACACTAACACAATAACACAATCACCATGCTAATCCTAGGCATCGACCCCGGCACCCTCATCCTCGGCTACAGCCTCCTCGACACCGACGGCCCACAGCCCCGCATCGTCGCCATGGACGTCCTCTACCTCAAAAAAATACCCGAATTCAACCTCCGCATACGGCGCATCTTCGAAAGTACCCTCCGCCTCATCGACTCCTTCCACCCCGACCACCTAGCCATCGAAGCACCCTTCTTCGGCAAAAACGTCCAGTCCATGCTCAAACTCGGCCGCGCACAAGGCGTCGCCATCGCCGCCGCCATCAGCCGCGACCTCTCCATCACCGAATACGAACCCTCCGTCATCAAACAGCACATCACCGGCAACGGCAACGCCTCCAAACAACAAGTCGCCACCATGCTGCAATCCATACTGCAATTCGACCAGACCCCCACCTACCTCGACGCCACCGACGCCCTCGCCGTAGCCTACACCTGCCACCTCCAGATGACCACCCCCCTCGCCGACCTCCGCAGCCAGCTCGCACCCAAAAAGAAAACCCGCAAATCAGCCAAACAACAATGGACAGACTTCCTCAACCAAAACCCAGAGAGAATAAAATGAAACGTGAGATTGCGTTAATGCGTCAATGCGTGAGTGCTGGCGCGACAAACACTAACGCAATAACACAATCACACATTAACGCAATCATCTTCATCATCCTCATAGTTCTCACCTCCTGCCGGCACAAACCCGCCAACCGGCAGTTCGACCCGCAGAAAGTCGCCTTCACCGCCAGCACCTCACAACTGCTCGACGGACAACTATACCCCGCCCTCATCCTCGCACCCTCCTCACTCACCACCCAACACTCCCCACTCACCGCACCCATCACCGTAACCCTCAACTCCCCGGCCGACAACGCACTCCTCCGCATCGTCATCGACTCCTCCGCACTCAACTACGTAACCACCTTCCAGGAAACACTACCCCAGCGCGCGCACACCTACACCTTCACACCCGACGTCAAATGGAAATACGACGCCCTGCTCAACCTACGACAACCACGCCCCATCGACCTCACCCTCACCTGCTACATCAACGACGAACCCGTCGACATCAAAAACATCCGCCTCAACGCACGTCCCATCAACGAATGCCCACTCTCACTCCGCTCCAACGACACACTCCTCGACACACGCTACCTCTTCGCAGCCTACGTCAACGAAGACCACCCCTACATACAGCAGATACTCACCGACATCCTCGACCAGAACCCCCACCTCCGCCTCACCGGCTACCAGCACGGCCCCGACAACGTAACCGCACAGGTACAGGCCGTATGGCAATACGCACTCCAGCGCGGCATCACCTACGCCTCCATCTCCTGCACCTCCAACCCCTCAACCCGCGCCAACGTACAGCACATACGCTTCTTCGACGAAATCTACCGCAACCGCCAGGCCAACTGCATCGACGCCTGCGTCTTCTTCGCCTCCATCCTCCGCAAAATCGGCCTCAAACCCGTCATCTTCGTCGAGCCCTGCCACGCCTACCTCGGCTACTACACCGACCGCGACCGCCGCAACATAGCGCTCCTCGAAACCACCATCACCTCTTGGGTCAACCTCCCCGACCTCGAACGACGACTCCCATCCGACTCCACACAGATACAAACCGTCGCCAAATACCTCTCCCAGCAGCAGCTGCAGCAATGGCGCGACGGCAACCTCACCCTCCAGCAGCTCAAACAAGCCGTCGCCCTCAGCCTCTTCCAGAAAGCCTCCGCCTACAACCAGGAAACCCACCGCGCCAACCGCCAGCACTTCGCCGACCCCAACCAGATGGGCTACCAGCAACTGGACATCGAACAAATGCGCCAGCAAGTCCAGCCCCTCACCCCCTCCCCAACCCAAACACCATAGGGGGACGGTAGGGGAATGGTAGGGGAATACTTCGACTCTGACCTCCAATGACCCCATAACGGACCAAATACAGTTATCGCATTGCAAAACAACAGCAAAAACAAGCGGACAACAGATTCAATAACACTGAATTTCAGCGAATTGAAATGTTAGTTTGGTGGAATGGGAAAAAGATTGTACTTTTGCAGTTTAAAACAACGACGATGACCACGATGAAAAAGATACTCCTGACCCTCTCCCTGGTGGCACTGACCCTGCCCGCCATGTCGCAGATGGGTGAAAAAGCCCTCAACCGGCGCTACCAGAACGAGATACGCGACTCGCTGGCCGACGTCGTGCTGCAGCGCCAGCGCGCCATGCAGCGCTACGCCGAGCAGTGGCTCACCGCACTGCCCAACGACCAGAAACTATACGACGAAAGCCACATCAGCGTCGGCTGCGACCTGGTCGACACCACCTTCGCCGACGGCACCATGCGCCTCGACCTCGTCTACCGCCTCTCCTACAACTGCAAGCACCTCGAAGGCTACACCGACGACTACCCGCTGGGCAACTATGACGTCGACTCCTCCAACTCCTGCCGCGCCATCTGCAGCCTGACCAAGCACTTCGTCGAGAACGTGCTGGCCGAACACTTCATCCCTGGCCGCGAAGTCGAGCTCACCCTCTCCTCCTCCGCCGACGGCACCGAATTCGCCACCGCCGTGCCCTACGACGGCCGCTACGGCGAATTCCGCTACTGCCCCGTCGTCTTCAACGGCGAGCGCCTCCGCATCTCCGTCGAACGCACCACCGGCATCAAAAACAACTGCCAGCTTGCCTACCTGCGCGCCCAGGCCGTCCGCGCCAACCTAGAAGAAAACATCCCCGCCCTGCAGCGCACCACCAACAACTACCGCTACGTAACCCAGTCGTACAAAGATTCCATCAACACCCACTACTACCGCCGCTCGGCCATCGAGATACGCATCTCCGACGTCTACTCCGAAACCGTCGCCCGCATGCGCGCCGAACGCATGCAGGACAACTACGTCGACTACAACATCCCCCTCACCACCCACCGCAGCCCCGACACCTACGTCCTCATCATCGCCAACGAGCACTACTCCCCCGCCCTCATCCCCGACGTGCCCCACGCCCACAACGACGGCCAGGTGCTACGCCAGTACTTCGTCCGCGCCCTCGGCGTGCCTGAACGCCAGGTCAAAGTGCTCACCGACGCCACCCGCGCCGACATCCAGCAGGAAGGCATCCACTGGTTGGCCGAACTCTCGCAGGCCGTCGCAGGCAAAGGCGACACACCCACACCCCGCGCCAACCTCATCGTCTACTACGCCGGCCACGGACTGACCGACCTCAATGGCATCACCTACCTCCTCCCCAACGGCATCCAGACCGACGACATCAAAAGCCTCAGCGGCAAACCCAGCCGCTGCAAAAAGAAACAAGCCGCCGACAGCAACCGCTACGACATCGTGCTGAGCAAGAAAGAAGTCAGCCGCCTGACCGCCCAATGCCTCTCGGTCGAAGCCCTCTGCAACGCCTTCAAACCCTACCCCGTGAAAAACCTCACCGTCGTGCTCGACGCCAGCTTCGACGGCCACGGCCGCGACGGCAAGGCCATCCTCCGCGCCGACCGCAAAATCGACCCCAAGAAAAAGAAACGCAAAGCCAACCTCCGCGCCGACGCGCCGACGCCGTCGTACTCTACGCCGCCGACGACACCAAGACCGCCTACGCCTTCGACACCTACCAGCACGGATTCCTCACCTACTTCCTCCTCAAGGAAATCAAATCGCAGGCCGACAACATCTTCCGCCTCACCTACCAGGACATCTACGAAAGCGTCGAGGCCAAACTCAACAAAGAATCCGCCCTGCAGAACCGCTGGCAGGAAATCAGCGGCCTGGCCGGCGGCAAATACAAAGACAACTGGCAACGGCTGAAAATTGAAAATTAAAACTGAAAAGAAACATTAAACCTTAAACCCTAAACCTTAAACAATTAAACCCCAAAACCACCCCATGGATAAACTCATCATCACCGCCGCCATCTGCGGCGCCGAAGTGACCAAAGAACAGAACCCCAACGTGCCCTACACCGTAGAGGAAATCGTGCGCGAAGCCAAGAGCGCCGTCGACGCCGGCGCCGCCATCGTGCACCTCCACGTGCGCCACGACGACGGCACCCCCACCCAGAGCCACGAGCGCTTCCAGGAATGCACCGAGGCCATCCTCAAGGAATGCCCCAACGTCATCCTCATCCCCTCCACCGGCGGTGCCGTCGGCATGACCCCGGACGAACGCCTCGACTCCACCAACACCAACCCCATCCCCGAAATGGCCACCCTCGACTGCGGCACCTGCAACTTCGGCGACGACATCTTCGACAACTCCATGCCCACCATGCGCGCCTTCGGCAAACGCATGCTCGAAAAAGGCATCAAACCCGAATACGAATGCTTCGAAATGGGCCACCTCGACACCATCCTCACCATGGCCCGCAAAGGCGAGGTGCCCGGCGCACCCATGCAGTTCAACTTCGTCCTCGGCGTCCCCGGCTGCACCCCCGCCACCGTCGACAACCTCTGCTGGCTCGTCAACAAAATCCCCGCCGGCAGCACCTGGACCGCCACCGGCATCGGCCGCCACGCCTTCACCCTCGCCGCCCCCGCCATCGTCATGGGCGGCAACGTCCGCGTAGGCTTCGAGGACAACCTCTACATCGAGCGCGGCGTACTGGCCAAGAGCAACGGCGAACTGGTCGACAAAGTGGTCCGCATGGCCAAACTGCTCGGCCGCCCCGTCGCCACCAGCGATGAAGCACGCGAAATACTCAGCCTCAAACCCAGACACTAAACCGCACATGAAAAAAACACTCATCCTGCTGGCCGCCACCACCCTGGCGGTCAGCAACCTTGTAGCCCAAGAGCCCACCGACGAGATGAAGCGCATCTGGCGCCAGACCGTGGGCAAACGCGACATCTCCCAGCGTCACCTGCAAAGCAACATCGCCCTCAGCAACATACCCGCGCCCAAAAGCCAGGCCGCCAAAGACCTCCCCACCGGCCGCGTATGGTTCCCCGGCGAATGGGAAGAAGTGCAGGCCATCGTCGTAACCCCCTACTATGACTACTCGCCCGCCGAAAGCCAGGGCCTCGGCTACTGGACTGCCGACCCACTGGTCTCCGGCTGGGCCGCCTACTATAAATACAATGAGACCCGCCAAGAGTGGGAAGATCAAGGCATGGGTCCCTACAAATCCACCATGGACACCCGCAGCACATTCGGAAAGATATTCTTCTACCTCATGGACGCCATCCAGCAGGGCGGCGCCGAAGCATGGGTGCGCGTGGAGAAGGAGTCCGACACCGCCACCGTCCGCAGCACCCTCACCCGCCTGAACCTGCGCAGCGACAACGTCAAGTTCCTCATCGGCCCCGGCAACTCGTTCTGGTACCGCGACTGCGGCCCCATCTGCTTCTACCACGGTGAACAGGACGAACTGGCCATGCTCGACTTCACCTACTACCCCGGCCGCGCACTCGACGACTCGCTCCCCTCCATCATCCGCTGGCAGAAAGGCATCGCCAACTACCAGACCGACATCGAATGGGAAGGCGGCAACTGCCTGGTCGACGGCGCCGGCATGGTGGCCACCAGCGACCACATCTACTCCGCCAACGGTGACCGCTATGGCCAGATTATCTGGGACGGACAGGACATCAACACCCTGAACTACAAACAGGTGAACCCGCTCAACCAAAACCAGGTCCAGCAGGCCCTCGCCCAACTCATCGGCCAGCGCTCCACCTACATCATCCCCGCCTATCGGTATGACGGCGGCACCGGCCACATCGACCTCTACGCTGACATGTGGGACGAGAACGGCTTTGTCTTCTCGGTGATGCCCGACAACTACAGCAACTGGGCCGACTATCGTACCGGCAGCCAGAATATCGACGACCTCACCTCCTATTCCACCGTCTTCGACCGCCCCTACTACACCATGGGCACCCTCCCCTTCCCCTCGAAGGACGACGGCAGCAACTTCGCCAACCAGCGCGAATACGACAGCTACTACACCCGCACCTACTCGAACCACACCTTTGTCAACAACCTCATCATCCAGCCCTGCTTCTCGCCCGTGGGAGCTGACGGCATGCCCACCGCTGAATGGGACCGCGCCAACATCGAGAAAATCAAACAAGCCTACCCAGGCTACACGCTCTACTGTGTCGACGTGCGCGAGTTCGACGGCAGCGGCGGCGCCATCCACTGCGTTACCAAGCAGATACCGGCCGACAACCCCGTCCGCATCCTGCACAAGAACATCCACGACACCGTCAACATCGGTGAGATGTCCGCCATACCCGTCAGTGCCGTCATCACCAACCGCAGCGGCATAGCCCACGCCGAGGTGATGTGGCGCGAAGTGGGGGGCACCGAATGGAACACCCTCCCCCTCACTGCCAACGGCAACCGCTTCAGCGGCGAAATGCCCCTGATTGTATCCGCCATACCGCAGCACAGCGTCGAGTACTATATCAGCGCCACCTCCAATAACGGCAAGACCATCACCAAACCGATGACCGCCAGTCAAGGAGGCTACTACACCTTCACCTACTACACCGACTCCACCGCCATCGACAGCAGCATGTTCGACTTCGAGACCGCCGCCCGCCCCGCTGAGAGCATCACCTTCCCCTTTGGCACCAGCTGGGCCACCGAGGACAACTCCACGCAGGGCATCGAGGCTGTGGAGATGAACAAGCATTTCGGCCAGTTCTATCCCAACCCCGCCACCGAACAGGCGCATATCAACATTGACCTCACCGATGGCGAGCGCTACAGCGTCTCTATCATCGACGCCACGGGGCGCACCGTCTACAATGGCCAGCTGCCGATTGTGGGAGGCCAGATTGTGTACACCATCAACGCCAATCGCCTTGCCACCGGCACCTACCACGTGGTGTTCAGCAGCAAAGCGGGACAGGTTTCCCGTCGCCTCATAGTGAAATAACCTTACGGTAGACCGCCAACAAGTCATCGAACAGACGACGGTCGGCAAAACGCTCCGCATGGGCCAGCCCCATCGCGGAGCGTTCTTTTCTCAAAGCGGGGTCGTTCCATAGACGGAGCATGCAGTCGGCCATCGCCTCCACATCGTCCGGGTCGACATAGAACGCACCTTCGCCGCCAGCCTCCTCGAGGCTCGAGCCTGTACATCCTATAGCAGGAACACCCGCAGCCGCAGCCTCGAGCATAGGGATGCCGAAGCCCTCGATTCGAGAGGGATAGACAAAGAGGTCGGCCATCAGATAACAGGCTGGCAAGTCGGCAAAAGCCACACTGTGCAGGAAGATAAAATGTTTCAACAGCCCCAAATCCTGCAGATAACCCTTGAGGTCTTCTGCATAGGGGGTACTGCGTCCCACAGCCACCAGGCACATATCCTCCGGCAGAATGCCACGCTCACGCAGCAGTTCCATTGCATCCGCCGCAAGCTTGAGGTTCTTGCGTTCCTCAATGGTGCCTACATATAATATATAGCGGCCGGGCAGCCGGTATTGCTGGCGTACCTGCGCCCTCTGCGCTGCAGTTACCTGGGCGAAATCAAGCTGCTGTCCCTGGTAGACCACATCAATCTTATCCTCCGGCACCGACAGCCAGCGCACCAATTCCTGCTTGGTATACTCGCTGACGGCAATCACGCGGTCGGCTTCACGCGCCGCATAGCGGAACTTGAGGCGGTAGATGAAACGGTCAACAGGCTTGTAGTATTCGGGATGATGGAGAAATATGACATCGTGGATGGTAACCACCGAAGGAATCCCCGCACGGCGGATGCCTATCGGCAACTCGTTGCTCAAGCCATGATACAGTGCCACCTTTTGACGTCGCAGTTCACGAGGAATGGAGAAGGTGCGCCACAGCGACGGCAAGCGGCGTCCCAGCCACGAGCGAGGCGACAACCGGCCATAGGCATCAGCCTCCGGCAGGTCGGCCAACTGGGTCGCCTTGGCGGCATTGGGAATGCATAGCAGGTAGTCGTGCTGCGGGGCGAACCGCCTCATTATACGTGCAATGAAGCGGCTGTAGTTACCCAGGCCGGTACGGTTCTGCGCTGCGCGTTTGGCGTCGAATGCTATCTTCATTGATGCTTGAATTTGGCTGCAAAGATACGAATAATTTCACGATGTCGGAAAATATGTGTAATTTTGCACCCCGAAAACGGCTATCACAACATGAACCAACGACACCGTAACAAACGTCGCGACGCATGGCGCTACCTGCTGGCGCTGCCACGCAGTTTGTGGTACAACCTCAAGCTGTTTCCAGCCAAACAGGCATGGAAAATGCCCCTGCTGCTGTCGCACCGCACCACGGTGGTCAGCCTGGATGGCAAAGTGGTTCTCAACACCGAAAAGCTGCGCATCGGGATGATAAAGGTGGGTTTTGCCACCTACCAAGGGACTAATTTCCGCCACGACCGAACACGCATCAACCTGCAGGGCGAGCTGCATGCCGAAGGCGACTGCACCCTCGGCGCGGGCAGCAGCCTGGAAGTGGGGCCGGAGGCAAAGCTCACCCTGGGCGACGGATTCCACCTCGGCCCGAAGTCGCTGCTGATATGCCACCATGCCATGCACTTCGGACACCGCAACCGCATATCCTGGAATTGCACTTTGATGGACACCGACCAGCATGCCCTCGTCGACCTGCAGGGCAACCGCACCAATCCGGACCGTCCTATCACCACCGGCGACAACGTATGGATAGGGTGCGAAAGCATCATCACCAAAGGAGTGCAACTGGCCGACAACACGACGGTGGCCGCCGGAGCACGACTGGCGGGACGCTACGAGGAACCCTGCACGGTGCTGGCCGGCAACCCCGCCACGGTGGTGCGCCGCGGCGTGATGCGCCAATACCCTTCCAACTGAACCAACAACACATGGAGAAAATCAGCGCAATTATCATCACCCTGAACGAAGAGCGCAACATCGGACGCTGCATTGAATCGCTCACCGGCGTGGCCGACGAAATCATCGTGGTCGACTCGGGCTCGACCGACGCCACCAAACAAATCTGCCACCAAGCGGGCGTGCGCTTCGTACACCACGACTGGGAGGGGTATTCCGAACAGAAAAACTATGCCAACAGCCTGGCCACCCACCCCTGGCTGCTCAGCATCGACGCCGACGAAGCCCTATCCCCCACCCTGCGTGAGAACATTATCAATATAAAAAATAATAGGATGACGGAAAACACCGTCTACCACTTCAACCGGCTCACCAACTACTGCGGCCACTGGATACACCACTGCGGCTGGTATCCCGACCGCTGCACGCGCCTGTGGCACCAAGGAATGGCCACCTGGGACGGCATCATCCACGAAACCCTGCGCTACCACGAACCCCATACCGACGTCCATATCGACGGCGACCTGCTGCACTATTCATACTACTCCGTCAACGACCACCTGATCCGCATGACCAAATACGCACCCCTCACCGCCAAACGCGCATTCGACGAAGGCAAGCACTGCAGCATGGCCGGCATTGTATTGAGGCCCATGTGGACCTTCTTCCGCACCTATATCCTCAAAGGAGGCTTCCTCGACGGGAAGGCAGGATACACCGTGAGCCGCATGTCGGCCTACAACACCTTCCTGAAATACACCATTTTACGCGAGCTCTACACCTCGCCGGCAAGCGTACGGTAGAGCGAATAGTACTGACTGACCATCTCGTCGGTCATCTTGTAGGGACCGTCCGGGTGGCCAATGACCACGATTTTCTGTTCATTCACCCCCTCGGCCACCAGCTGCCGCCTGACCTCCTCGCTCACCGCCACCACCACATCGCTGGCGCGGAAAGCGTAGCGCATGCGCCGACGCCAAAAGAAACTGTCAATGAAGGAAGTCTTATGGTGGAAGTCCACACCGAAGCAGGTAACGACCGTCTTCACATCGCGCCCGATGCCGTAGGGCAACTCCTCATTGAGGCCGTGGAACACCTTCACCCTCTCGCCCTTGAGCACGGGGTTGAGGCGGTAGCGCACCCACGCCGACGGAAGCAGCCTGGCCATGCCGTCGGGAACATAGGTGGACACATTGGCATAGCTCGTGTAGCGGGTGCGGTAGACCGATTTGATGCGCGTGGAGAAAAGCAGCGCCCGGAAACCAGACACATAACGGCCAGCCAGACCATCAATCAAGGACCGGCCCCAGTCGCCCAACTCGCTGCCATTGCGCAGCACATTATTGGCTTCGAATCCTACCAGCATAACTTTTTTCAAAAAAACCGGTGCAAAATTACAACTTTTTTCACACATGCACGTTATCTCAACTGAATATTAGAACTTTTTAACAAAACAGCAACACCATGCCCCTACGCATCCCCGGCCAACAGGGCCCCTTCGACCACCTGTCGGCGCAACAGAAACACACCCTCTACGAACGCGCAAGCGAACTGTTTTCCGACAACAAGCGCAGCCTTTTCGACCGCCTGGCGCCCCTGCGCACACGGCACCTCTGCGTGGTGCTCGAGGACATATACCAGAGCCACAACGCCTCCGCCGTCCTGCGCTCGTGCGACTGCTTCGGTGTGCAGGACGTGCACGTCATCGAGAAAAACAACCCCTTCAACCCCGCCGGCGACGTGGCCGTGGGGAGCTCCAAGTGGGTCGACTACTACCGCTACGGCAGCACCGCCGAGGCATACAAGGCACTGAAGGACAAAGGCTACCGCATCGTCGCCACCCTGCCGCACGAACGCGACCAGATGATCACCGACCTCGACATCACAGAGAAGACAGCCCTCGTCTTCGGCACCGAGCTGACCGGCCTCTCGCCCGAGGCTGTCGAAATGGCCGACGCCTACGTCAAGATTCCCATGTACGGATTCACCGAGAGCTTCAACATATCCGTATGTGCCGCCCTCAGCCTCTTCAGTCTCACCGAACGCATGCGCGCCGACAAACAGCTCGCCTGGCAACTAGGCGACGAGGAACTCATCGACCTCAAACTGCACTGGGCCTCGCAGGTGATCCGCGACGGGGAGCAGGTCATGAGTGCGTTAATGCGTGAGTGCGTTAATGCGTGAGTGCTGACGCGACAAACACTAACGCCATAACGCAATCACACACTAACGCAATCACACACTAACGCAATCACACAATCACACAATCACACACTAACGCAATCAAAAAGTTGTAAAATTAAAAAAAATCGTATATTTGCCACCACAAAACAACATACCGTTTAACATCTAATCCATTGTATATGAAAAAGATATTAATAACTGCAGCACTGCTGATACTGGCCGCCGGCAGCACCATGGCCCAGAAAGCCATCCCCGAAAAAGAGGTAAAGGTGAACTACGTGAACGATTTCCAACGCCAAGAGAAGAATGCCACCGACGTGCAATGGTGGCGCGTGGACTCGCTGACCTACAAGGTAACCTTCCGCGACGCCGAGAAGAGCCGCACCGCCATGGTCTTCTCCAACAAAGGCATGGAAACCCACTACTACATCGAAAACCATTACCCCCACGCCATCACCGACACCGTCTCCCACCTCTACAAAGGCTACAGCATCACCGACGTATGGGTGCGCAAGGTGCGCAACAAAATGACCTACCAGGCCCGCATCGTCAAGAAGAGCGGCTTCCTGTGGTGGCGCAAAGAGAGCGACCCGAAGGTGCTCAACTGGGAGGTCGACGGCAAGTTCATCGGCGAGTAGGTAATAGGGTTTAGGGTTTAAGGTTTAGGGTTTACTGTATTTTTTAAAGAAAACTGAAAAACGGGCGAATTCGCCCGTTTTTTTGTTACCCGAAATCAAGTAGGATGAGAGCCCTCATCTTCCCCTATAAACGATAAACTATAAACCTTAAACTATAAACCCTAAACCTTAATAGGGGCGGGAGGCCCCGGAATTGAACACATTATTTAATATAGATGTATCCGTTTAAGCATACCGATTCCCGCCCGGCATACACCAGGAACAACTGGGGGATCGGTAGGGGAATGGTAGGGGAACGGTAGGGGAATACAAAGGCACTGGAAGGATATGGAAGGATATGGTACCATACGTGGAAAATGGTGCCCGAAAGGTGCTGAATAGAGGTAAAAAAGTAACCAAAAACAGCATCAATTTCGGTAAAATGTGCTCCAAAAACACTATCGAGAAAAATTTTTCTTACAGATTTTCAACTATTTGCAGAAAATTTATCAAAAATATTTTTTCAGTATGTTTTTTTTTCCTACTTTTGCCGCCGAAATCAGATAAAAAGTTGACAAAACTGGTTTCTAAAACTTAAAAAACAAACAATAACATATCACCTAAAAACAACAAAACAACATGATGACAAGAGAGCAATACATTGAAAGTCTTCGCAAGATGAAGATGAACGTATGGTACATGGGCGAGAAGATCGACAACCCCGTCGACCACCCGATGATCCGCCCGTCGCTGAACTCGGTGGCTATGACCTACTGGCTGGCCGAGCAGCCCGAGTACCAGGACATCATGACCGCCACGAGCAACCTCACGGGCAAGCGCATCAACCGCTTCTGCCACCTGCACCAAAGCACCGAGGACCTCATCAACAAGGTGAAGATGCAGCGCCTCTGCGGCCAGAAGACGGCAGCCTGCTTCCAGCGCTGCGTGGGCATGGATGCTTTCAACGCCATCTTCAGCACCACCTACGAAATCGACCAGAAGCACGGCACGGAGTACCACCGCCGCTTCACCGAATACCTTAAATATGTACAGGACAACGACCTGACCATCGACGGCGCTATGACCGACCCCAAGGGCGACCGCAGCCTCAGCCCCAGCCAGCAGAAGGACCCCGACCTCTACCTCCACATCACCGAGGTGCGCCCGGACGGCATCGTGGTGCGCGGCGCCAAGGCGCACCAGACGGGCGCCGTGAACAGCCACGAGCACCTCATCATGCCCACCGTGGCCATGAAGGAGGAGGACAAGGACTACGCCGTCAGCTTCGCCATCGCCAGCGACGCCCCCGGCATCACCATGATCTACGGCCGCCAGAGCTGCGACACCCGCAAGCTGGAGCAGTACCACGACATGGACCTGGGCAACAGCGAGTTCGGCGGCCACGAGGCACTGGTCATCTTCGACGATGTGTTCATCCCCAACGAGCGCGTCTTCATGTGCCGCGAGTACGACTTCGCCGGCATGATGGTGGAGCGCTTCGCCGGCTACCACCGCCAGAGCTACGGCGGCTGCAAGGTGGGCGTGGGCGACGTGCTGATCGGCGCCGCGGCGCTGGCTGCCGACTACAACGGCGTGCCCAAGGCCAGCCACATCAAGGACAAACTCATCGAGATGATGCACCTGAACGAGACCCTCTACTCGTGCGGCATCGCCTGCTCGTGCGAGGGCTGCAAGATGGCCGCCGGCAACTACCAGATCGACCTGCTGCTGGCCAACGTCTGCAAGCAGAACGTAACACGCCTGCCCTACGAGATAGCGCGCCTGGCCGAGGACATCGCCGGCGGCCTGATGGTAACCATGCCCAGCGAGGCCGACCTGCGCAGCGAGGAGATAGGCCACTACGTGGACAAGTACCTCAAGGGCGTCGACGGCGTGAGCACCGAGGACCGCATGCGCATCCTGCGTCTGATTGAGAACCTGACGCTCGGCACCGCCGCCGTGGGCTACCGCACCGAGAGCATGCACGGCGCCGGCTCGCCCCAGGCACAGCGCGTGATGATTGCCCGCCAGGGCGACCTCGAGAGCAAGAAGAAACTGGCCAAGAACATTGCCCACATCGACTAACCATGGATTGGAGAACCGAATATAAAAACCGCCTCACCACGCCCGAGAAAGCCATCGGCGCCATACGCAACGGCGACACGGTGGTGATGTCGGAGTGCGCCGGAGTGCCGCGCACGATGGTGAAAACCCTGGCCGAGCACCACGCCGACTACCGCGACGTGAGCATCTACCACATGCTCACGCTGGGCGACGGCGAGTGCTTCGCGCCCGAATGCAGCGAAAACTTTTGTCATCTTACCAACTTCCTAGGGGCCAACTCCAGACAGCACGTCTGGAGTGGCCGCGGGGAGTTCTTCCCGGCCTACTTCAAGGACATACCGGGAATGCTGGGCAAGGAGATACCCTGCGACGTGGCCATCGTAACGGTAACGGAGCCCGACGCCTTCGGCTACTGCTCGGTGGGCCTCTCGTGCGACTACAGCACCGCCGCCATCAAGAAGGCGCGCGTGGTCATCGCCGAGATGAACGACCAGATGCCCTACACCGCCGGCGGCACCCTGGTGCACGTCAGCGAGCTGGACCACATCGTGCCGGTCAACTATCCCCTGCCGGAGCTGGCACCCGCCAAGATTGGCGACATCGAGATGGCCATCGGACGCCACTGCGCATCCCTAATCAATGACGGCGACACGCTGCAGCTCGGCATCGGCGCCATCCCCGACGCGGTGCTGGCACAGCTGGGCGACAAGCACGACCTGGGCATCCACACCGAGATGTTCTCCGACGGAGTGGTCGACCTGGTGGAGCGCGGCGTCATCAACGGCAGCAAGAAGACCCTCCACAAAGGCAAGCTGGTGGCCACCTTCCTCATGGGCACCCGCCGGCTGTACGACTTCGTGGACCACAACCCCGACGTGGCACTTTTCGGCGTGGACTACGTGAACGACCCCACCGTCATAGCCAAGAACGACAACATGGTGGCCATCAACTCGTGCATCGAGGTGGACCTCATGGGCCAGGTGGCCAGCGAGAGCATGGGCGCCAAGCAGTTCAGCGGCACCGGCGGCCAGGTGGACTACGTGCGCGGCGCCACCATGAGCAAGGGCGGCCGCAGCATCATGGCCATGCCGTCGACGGCGGCCAAGGGGACGGTGAGCCGCATCGTGGCCGCGCTCAAGCCCGGCACCGCCGTTACCACCTCGCGCAACGACGTGGACTACGTGGTAACCGAGTACGGCATCGCCCACCTGCGCGGCCTGTCGCTCCCCAAACGCGCCGAGGCACTCATCGCCATAGCCCACCCCGACTTCCGCCAGCAGCTGCGCGAAGATTACGAGAAAACCTACAAAAACATCTGACAACCATGTTCACCGTAAAAAGCAACATACACCAATTCGACACCTTCGCCCGCTTCGCCGAGGCGTTCCAACTCGGCAAGGGCGACCTGGTCATCACCCAGACCTTCATCCACGAGCCCTACATCCGCGGGCTGAACCTGCCCTGCACGTTTGTGATGCAGGAGCAATACGGCGCCGGCGAGCCGAGCGACGAGATGATACAGCGCATGATGGACGACCTGCGCGGCACGGACTACCAGCGCGTGGTGGCCGTGGGCGGCGGCACGGTCATCGACATCGCCAAGCTGTTCGCCCTGGGATGCCTGGAGAACGTAACCGACGCCTTCGAGCGCAAGATACCCATCGTCAAGCGCAAGGGCTTGGTCATCGTGCCCACCACCTGCGGCACCGGCAGCGAGGTAACCAACATCAGCATCGCCGAGTTGAAGCAGAAGCACACCAAGCTGGGGCTGGCCGACAACGCCATCCTGGCCGACGACGCGGTGCTGGTGCCCGAACTGCTCACCACCCTGCCCTTCAAACCCTACGCCTTCAGCGCCATCGACGCCCTGATCCACGCCACCGAGAGCTACCTCTCGCCCAAGGCCACGCCCTTCTCGCGCCTGTTTTCGGAGGAGGCCATCCGCCTCATCCTGCCCATCTTCGCGGGCATCGCCAAGGAGGGA
This sequence comes from uncultured Bacteroidales bacterium, assembly GCA_900315935.1. GTDB lineage: Bacteria > Bacteroidota > Bacteroidia > Bacteroidales > P3 > Colimorpha. Next base: position 20,519 of record ONBB01000012.1, on the reverse strand, counting down.
GCCGACTACCGCTTGGGGCACCTCGAGGCCATGCTGCGCGCCAGCACCTACGCCGGCATCGCCTTCGGCAACGCCGGCTGCGCGGCCGTCCACGCACTCTCCTACCCCCTCGGCGGCAACTACCACGTGGCCCACGGCGAGAGCAACTACCAGTTCTTCACCACCATCCTCGACTTCTACGCCAAGCGCAACCCCACGGGCGACATCACGAAGCTCAACGCCCTGTACGCCAACCTGCTGGGCTGCGGCGAGGCGCCCGAGGTGCTCTACCCGGCACTGGACAAGGTGCTCTCCTGCATGGTGCAGAAGCGCCCCCTGCGCGAGTACGGCATGCGGGAGGAGGAGTGCGAGCAGTTCGCCGACAGCGTGCTCGAACGGCAGCAGCGGCTGCTGGCCAACAACTATGTGCCGATGAGCCGCGAGGAAATCGTCAGCGTATACCGGAAACTGTACTGACACCCTCTAGGGGAACGGTAGGGGATCTCTAGGGGAATAGTTCGACAATGGTAGTTTATGGTAGCTTATGGTAGCATACAACGCAAAAGCCCTACAAAAAGCAAAGAAAACCAACACATTAACATAAAAAAAACAACAAAATGACCGAGATACAACAAATGATAGCCAAGGCCCGCGCCGCGCAGGCCATATACATGAACCACTTCGACCAGGACGACGTCGACCAGGCGGTGAAAATCACCACCCGCACCATCTACGACCACGCCGAGGAGCTGGCCCGCATGGCCGTCGAGGAGACCGGCATGGGCGTCTACGAGGACAAAGTGGCCAAGAACCGCAACAAGTCGAAAGGCGTCTGGTGGGACCTCAAAGGCAAGAAATCCATCGGCATCCTGGGCATCGACGAGCGCACCGGCCTCATCGAGATAGCCAAGCCCATCGGCGTGGTGGCCGGCGTAACGCCGATGACCAACCCCATCGTAACCCCGATGTCGAAAATCGCCTTCGCGCTGAAGAGCCGCAACGCCATCATCATCGCCCCCCACCCCAAGGCCAAGCGCTGCTCGGCCAAGGCAGTGCACTACATCGTCGAGGCGCTCAAGGCGGTCGACCTGCCTGACGGCATGGTGCAGATTGTCGAGGAGCCCACGCTCGAGAAGACCCAAGCGCTGATGGGCTACTGCGACGTAACGGTGGCCACCGGCGGCATGCCCATGGTCAAGAGCGCCTACAGCAGCGGCAAGCCCTCCTACGGCGTCGGCGCCGGCAACGTGCAGGTCATCCTCGACCGCAACATCGACTACGCCCTGGCCGTGGGCAAGATAGTAACCGGCCGCTCATTCGACAACGGCATCATCTGCTCCGGTGAGCAGAGCTGCATCTACCCGCAGGAGGCCCGCGAGGAGGTCATCGCCGCCTTCCGCCAGCACCACGCCCACGTCTGCTCGGCCGAGGAGCGCGAGAAGGTGCTCGCCGTGCTCTTCGAGGAGGGCCACACGGCGCGCCAGGTGGTAGGCCAGTCGGCCCTGTTCATCGCGCAGAAGGCCGGCATCAGCGTCGCCGACGGCACCAAGGTGCTGGTGCTCGAGAGCAACGGCGGCTTCGGCATCGACGACCCCATCAGCAAGGAGAAGATGTGCCCCGTGCTGGCCATGTTCCCCTACCAGTACTTCGACCAAGCCATCGACATCGCCCAGACCAACCTCAACTGCGAGGGCAACGGCCACACCGCCGGCCTGCACTCCAACTCCCAGGCCAACATCATCAAGGCCGGCTCGGAGCTCAGCGTGTCGCGCCTGATAGTGAACGCCCCCTGCGCCACCACCGCCGGCGGCAGCATACAGAACGGCCTGCCCGTAACCAACACCCTCGGCTGCGGCTCCTGGGGCAACAACTCCATCAGCGAGAACTTCACCTTCAAGCACCTGCTCAACATCACCCGCGTCGCACCGCTGCAGACCCGCATGCAGGTTCCCACCGACGAGGAGATCTGGAAGTAACCCGCCCGGGAAACCATCTGATTTTTTTGACATAAAACCGAAAAACGGGCGTAAACCGCCCGTTTTTTGTTGGCTGAACACCGCCGGACACTGGATTTCAGACGAGCTCTCATATAAAAATTTGCCGGTTTGATTTTTATTCGTATCTTTGCAGTGTCCACTCCCGAACCATTCAATGGTAAACAACTAGGAGACAGGACACTATAAAAAAAAAGCAATTTGTATCATGAAACAAAAACTGACCCTTTTCTCACTCCTGCTGGCTATGCTGGCTATGCCGCGGATGGCCCACGCCTACACTTTTTCCGCCGTAGCCCCAAGCGGTCAGACGCTGTACTACAACATCGCCAACGGATACGCCGAGGTAGTGTCCCCTGGAACAAATAATTATGTAACGGGCGACCTGATTATTCCCAACACGGTAGTTTATAACGAAACGACCTATGTAGTCAAAGTGCTTGCTTATGGTCTAGGTAGGGGAGCCTTCCAAGGCTGCAACGGCCTGACCTCCGTCTCCATCCCCGACTCGGTTACCTCCATCGGCCTCAGTGCCTTCCGATACTGCCGCGGCCTGACCTCCGTCTCCATCCCCGACTCCGTCACCACCATCGGCTACTATGCCTTCGAAGGCTGCACCGGCCTGACCTCCGTCTCCATCGGCAACTCGGTTACCTCCATCGGCAACTATGCCTTCCAAGGCTGCACCGGCCTGACCTCCGTCTCCATCGGCAACTCGGTTACCACCATCGGCAACTATGCCTTCCAAGACTGCACCGGCCTGACCTCAGTCTCCATCCCCAACTCCGTCACCTCCATAGGTTCGAATGCATTTGCTCTTGTACGTCATATAGAGTATTATGGTAGCGCTACAGGAAGCCCATGGGGTGCAAGATCTATGAATGGTGTGACAGAAAGCGACTTCGTATTTTCCGATAGCACAAAACACTATCTACTTGCATATTTAGGAGCAGGCGGAAATGTAACAATACCTTCTACGGTGGACACCATCGGCAGATCCGCCTTCCAAGGCTGCAGCGGACTGACCTCCGTCTCCATCGGCGACTCCGTCACCACCATCGGCAGATCCGCCTTCCAAGGCTGCACTGGACTGATCTCCGTCTCCATCGGCAACTCCGTCACCACCATCGGCGACTATGCCTTCCAAGGCTGCAGAGGACTGATCTCCGTCTCCATCGGCAACTCCGTCACCACCATCGGCTACAGTGCCTTCTACGGCTGCAGCGGCCTGACCTCCGTCTCCATCGGCAATTCGGTTACCACCATCGGCCCCGAAGCCTTCGAAGGCTGCAGCAGCCTGACCTCCATCTCCATCCCCGACTCCGTCACCTCCATCGGCAACCATGCCTTCCGACTCTGCACCGGCCTGACCTCCATTACCATCCCCAACTCGGTGACCAGCATCGGCGACTATGCCTTCCAAGGCTGCAGCGGCCTGACCTCCGTCTCCATCGGCAACTCGGTTACCTCCATCGGCTTCCATGCCTTCTCCGACTGCACCGGACTGACCGAAATACATTCATTGGCCACCGTGCCGCCATCGGGGAGGTCGGAGGAGATATATTCTCCTTTTTATGCAGTAAATACCAGCATCCCGGTCTATGTCCCCTGTGCCGCCAGAAACGCTTATATGAACTCCACCTTATGGAGTCGCTTCACCAATTATCCAATAGTAACAGACTCTGTCAGCATTGGTGAGAGTTACCACGGAAGTGTGGATATTATACAGCCCACCTGTAACAATTCCGAAGCCACCCTTACAGCCATCCCCGACGAAGGGTATTTCTTCGACCACTGGAGCGACGGCAACACTGACAACCCCCGCACGCTGACGGTAACATCGGACACTACACTCTCGGCTTACTTCGGCCGGCTTGTTCACGACACCATTATAATCCACGACACCACCTATGTGGCTGTACATGACACCACGGTGGTAACAGACACCGTGATAAACACAGTCTACGACACGGTAACCATAGTACAGACCGACACCATCTGGCTGGCATTGCACGACACGGTCTATGTGCCTCAGTACATTCATGACACGGTGTATATCCATGACACTGTCTATGTGGGAGTTGACGACGTGGCGACCTTGAACGCCAAGGTATATGTGAGCCAAGGTCAGGTGGTGGTCGAGGGTGCCGAGGGTAACGTGGTGGAACTGTACGATGCTGTCGGCCGCCTAATGGCCACCAAACAGGACAATTACCAGCCCTTGCGCTTCGATGTGCACGCCAACGGCTCCTATCTGCTCAAGATAGGCAACTATCCTGCCCGCAAGGTGGTGGTAACAAGATGACCATATCCGCTAGTACAAAAAACCGAGCAGCCACAGCGGCAGCTTGTTCCCCCGCGGCATCTCAATATCATCAGCCAGGATGTATGCATCGGGAAGGTCGGCCACCTGGGCGAAACCCTTGCCGTCGCCGCCAATCTCAAATGTGATGCGGCCATCCACCTTGAAATCCCCTCTTTTCTTCCCATATTCCACAGTGTGGCGCTGCGTCAGCTGGTTGACAGCAAAGCATTCCCTGACAGTCCCTATATTTACCCCTTCTCCGGCAAGCGCGTATAGCATATTGGGGTTGTTGAGATATATCTTGTCGGGTTTCTGCATCTTTTTGACGGAGAGCAAGTCGCTGTAAAGGAGATTCAACATGCCGGCATCAGACAAGTTGCGCAAGTATTCTATCACGGTGTTGCGTCCGGCGCCGATAAGCGAGGCCAACTTGGAAATATCAACCTCAAAGGGCACAACGTGGGACAGCACCGACATCAGGGCTTTCAGTTTCCTGGTGTTGGTTATCTCAACACCGCGCAGCATGGGCAGTTCAGCCTCAATCACATAGTTGAGGGTTTGCTCCAACAGGGTATAATAGTCCACGGGGTTCCGATGGTAATAGGGATAGTAGCCGTGGCGCAGGTAGTCGTGAAAATGCTGCAGTGGGCGGCAAGATTCGTTTATAGAGGCGGCAATCGGCTTCGGGCTGCGCAGTATTTCCTCGAGTGGATAGGCTGGCAGATCAATGCCTTTATAGAACTGGAGATATTCGCGTAGAGAGAGGCCCGGCATGTTGTATCCCACGCAACGGCGCGAGAGGTCGGCATCGCCATCCAACAGGTTGAGCATGGACGAGCCACTAAGATACACCTGCATGTCTGGGTAGAGGTCGGCAATCTCCTTCACCTCCCGGCTCCATCCGCTGTATTTATGCACTTCGTCCAATATCAGCAACTGGCCTCCGTGTTGATGAAACCGTTCTGACACCTCCATGATGCTGTGGCTTGAGAAGTATACGCTGTCAAGAGTGCAGTAGAGGACCTTCTCACTGCCTGCAGGATACTTCTGCTTGACAAATTGCCGAAGTAAAGTGGACTTGCCCACACCTCGTCCGCCACGAAGGCACAGCATCGGAGCTTCCCAGTTGACATGAGACATATAGCCACGAATAAACTCGAGATTTGTTGCCCTTAACAAGGCCTCTTGTTTGCGAAACAGCTCTTCCATTGCTACTTTTTGCTATTTATTCAAAGCATTATTTTTCACATTCTGCTATGCACACAGAGCATTTTTAGCACAAATCTGCTTTATACGCAGAGCATTTTTCAAAATGCAAAGATACGAACTTTTTTGAATATGACAAAAAAAACATTCTGCGGAAAGCGAAAAAAGGAAGACACCGCCAGCAGGGGCGGTGTCTTTATTTAGGTGGCAATGCTTGCTATTCGGCGTCTTTGCCGTGGCAGTTCTTGTACTTTTTGCCGCTGCCGCAGGGGCAGGGGTCGTTGCGGCCCACCTTCTTCTCAACATGCACCGGCATCTGGCGCTGGGGCTGCTGGCCGCTCTGCTCCATGGCCTGGCGCTGCTGGGCGGCGGCACGGTCGAACTCGTTCTGGCGGCCGGCCTTCAGTCCGCGCTGCGGAGCCTGCGGCTGGCGGGCCTCCTGCACATCGCTCTCCTCGCGCAGCGGCAGCTGGGCACGGCTGAGGAAGGAGGTGATTTCGCGGTTGATGTTGAGCAGCATCTTCTCGAAGAGGTTGAACGACTCGAACTTGTAAATCAAGAGGGGGTCTTTCTGCTCGTAGGCGGCGTTCTGGACGGACTGGCGCAGGTCGTCGAGCTCGCGCAGGTGCTCCTTCCAGAGGTCGTCGATAATGGCCAGGGTGATGCCCTTCTCGATGGAGAGCTGCACCTCGCGACCCTTGGTCTCGTAAGCCTTCTTGACGGGCACCACGGTGTTGAGCGTCTTCTTGCCGTCGGTGATGGGGAAGGCAACGTTGATGTAGCGCGTGTTCTCGGCGATGTTCTTGATGAAGGGCCATGCCGAGTCGCATATCTTCTGCATCTTCTCCTTGTAGGCGTTGTAGCACTGCTCGTAGAGGAGCTGGATGGCATCCTGGCGGCGGAGGGAAAGGAACTCCTTCTCGGACATGGGCACCTCGTGGGCGAAGACGCGGATCACCTCCATCTTGAAGTCCTCCCACACGCGGCCCTCGGTGTAGAGGAGCTCGCAGGTGTCGTAGAACATATTGCTGATGTCAATCGAGAGGCGGTCGCCGTAGAGGGCGTTGCGGCGCTTGTTGTAGATGACGGTGCGCTGGTTGTTCATCACGTCGTCGTACTCGAGCAGGCGCTTGCGCATGCCGAAGTTGTTCTCCTCGACCTTCTTCTGCGCACGCTCGATCTGCTTGGTAATCATCGAGTGCTGGATGACCTCGCCCTCCTCGAGGCCCATGCGGTCCATGACGGAGGCGATGCGCTCGGAGCCGAAGAGGCGCATAAGGTCGTCCTCGAGCGAGATGAAGAAGAGCGAAGAGCCCGGGTCGCCCTGGCGGCCGGCACGGCCACGCAGCTGGCGGTCCACACGGCGGCTCTCGTGGCGCTCGGTGCCGATGATGGCCAGGCCGCCATGCTCCTTCACGTCGCCCTTGAGCTTGATGTCGGTACCGCGGCCAGCCATGTTGGTGGCGATGGTAACGCGGCCGGGCTCGCCGGCCTGGGCCACGATGTCGGCCTCCTTCTGGTGCAGCTTGGCATTGAGGACGTTGTGGGGAATATGCTTCATCTTGAGCATCTTGGAGAGCAGTTCAGAGGTCTCCACACTGGTGGTACCCACCAGCACGGGGCGTCCCTGGCCGATGAGCTTCTCGACCTCGTCGATGACGGCCTTGAACTTCTCGCGCTTGGTTTTGTAGACCATGTCGTCCATGTCGTTGCGGGCGATGGGCTTGTTGGTGGGGATGACCACCACGTCGAGCTTGTAGATGTTCCAGAGCTCGCCGGCCTCGGTCTCGGCGGTACCGGTCATACCGGCCAGCTTCTTGTACATGCGGAAGTAGTTCTGGAGGGTGATGGTGGCGTAGGTCTGGGTGGCGGCCTCCACCTTGGCGTTCTCCTTGGCCTCGACGGCTTGGTGCAGGCCGTCGCTCCAACGGCGGCCCTCCATGATGCGGCCGGTCTGCTCGTCGACGATTTTCACCTGGTTGTCCTCGGTGAGGATGTAGTCCACGTCGCGCTCGAAAAGGGTGTATGCCTTGAGGAGCTGGTCGACGGTATGCACGCGGTCGCTCTGCACCGCGAAGTCGGCGTATATCTTGTCCTTGGCCTCGGCTTTCTGCTCGGGGGTGAGGGCGGCGTTGTTCTCCACGTCGGCCAGGGCGGAGCCGATGTCGGGCAGCTGGTAGAAGTTGGGGTCCTCGCCGAGGGCGGTGAGGAATTCCATGCCCTTGTCGGTGAGTTCCACCTGCTTGTTCTTCTCGTCGATGACGAAGTAGAGCTCCTCGTCGATGATGTGCATGTGCTTGTTCTGCTCCTGCATGTAGAAGTTTTCGGTACGCAGGAGGATGGTCTTGATGCCGGGTTCGGAGAGGTATTTGATGAGTGCCTTGTTCTTGGGCAGGCCGCGGTAGGCGCGGAGCAGCTGCTTGGCGCACTCCTCCTCGGGCTTGGGGTCAGGCTTTTCGGCGATGCCCTTCTTGGCGTCGGCCAGGCACTGGCCGGCCAGCTGGCGCTGGGCGTTGTAGAGTTTCTCGATGGTGGGCTTGAAGCGGTAGAACTCCTGCTCGTCGTCGCCCTTGCCGGTGGGGCCGGAGATGATGAGGGGCGTGCGGGCATCGTCGATGAGGACGGAGTCGACCTCGTCGACAATGGCGTAGTTGTGGCCGCGTTGCACCAACTCCTCGGGGTTGCGGCTCATGTTGTCGCGCAGGTAGTCGAAGCCGAACTCGTTGTTGGTGCCGTAGGTGATGTCGGCGGCATAGGCGGCGCGGCGCTCGGGGCTGTGGGGTTCGTGCTTGTCGATGCAGTCGACCACGAGGCCGTGGAACTCGAACAGCATGCCCATCCACTCGGAGTCGCGCTTGGCGAGGTAGTCGTTGACGGTAACCACGTGCACACCCTTGCCAGGCAGGGCGTTGAGGTAGACGGGCAGGGTGGCCACGAGGGTCTTGCCCTCACCGGTGGCCATCTCGGCGATTTTGCCGCTGTGGAGCACCACGCCGCCGATGAGCTGCACGTCGTAGTGGATCATGTCCCACGTGATTTCGTTGCCGCCGGCCATCCAGTGGTTCTTGTAGTATGCCTTGTCGCCCTCGATGGAGATGGAGGCGTGGGTGGCGGCCAGGTCGCGGTCGCGGTCGGTGGCGGTTACCTCGACGGTCTCGTTCTGCGTGAAGCGGCGAGCCGTTTCCTTGACCACGGAGAAGGCTTCGGGCAGGATATCGTCGAGTACCTTCTGGGTCTTGTCGTAGGAGGTCTTCTCCAACTCGTCGATGCGCTTGTAGAGGCCCTCCTTCTCGTCGACGGGCATGTCGTACTCGGCCTCGATGCGGTCGCGCAGTTGCTGCAGCTCGGTCTCCTCGGCCTGGACGGCGAGGCGTATCTTTTCACGGAACTCCAGCGTCTTGGCGCGCAGCTGGTCGTTGGTCAGTGCCTGGATGGCGGGGTATACGGCGAGGCAGGCATCGAGGAAGGGCTTGACGGCCTTGAGGTCGCGCTGGCTCTTGTTGCCGAACAGTTTGGTCAGGAAATTTGCCATGTATGGTATCTCTTATTATATTATTATTCAATTAACTAGGCCGTTTCCGCACGGAAAACGGGTGTACAAAGATACAACTTTTCCGCCACACGGGCAAAAGAAAATTGCACCCCGACGGAAATCGGAGTGCAAAAAGTGTGCCAAACGGCAGGGAGGCGGTAGGGGAACTGTAGGGGTTCTCTAGGGGAATACAAAGGCAATGAACCGCTATGAGCCGTTATGAACCATTGGCGGCTAATCGTGGATTATTATTTTTCATTTCCCGATGTAATCCTTGAGCGCAACCACGTAGTTTCCAAAGGCTTCCGCGCCGGCGGCGGTAATCTTGCAGGTGGTGCAGGGCATCTTGCCTTTGAAGCCCTTCTCGACGGTGATGTAGCCCGCCGCGTGGAGCTTGTCAATCTGCACACTGAGGTTGCCCGAGGTGGCGCCGGTCTGCTTCTTGAGGTAGGTGAAGTCCGCTTGGTCGGCCTCGGCCAGGATGGAAATCACCGCCAGCCGCAGTTCGGAGTGCAGGAGTGGGTCTAGCTTGGGGAACATATCATTTGTATTGATATTTGACAATCAGGCCGGTAACAACGAGGATGAGGCCACCGAGGGTGAAGAGCAGCAACTGGGCGTCGCTCTTCAGCATCATGGCGGCGACTGCTCCGCCCACCCCGAAGAGGAAGCCGGCAACGATGACGGGCCAGTTCCTGAGCAGGATGCCGCACAGGTACTCGGCAAAGCCCAGCACGACCACGATGGTCAGTGTAAGCGGCATGGGTACTAACAACATGGCCACCAATGCGATAGAGACCGCGAACACACCATAGGCAATCCATATCCAGCTCAGATGTTTGCTGAGGGTGTTCTCGGGCACAGCGACATTTCTTTTGGACAAAAGCGCTGCCAGAGGATAGCCGACGGCAGGCATGGCAAACCAAAGCCAGTTCCAGCGCGGATTGCCTGTTGAATGCCATAGCCACCAGATGGTTACCGAGAAAACCACCAGTAGCGCGCCCCACAGGATGTAGTACTTGGCGCTGTTGCGCAAAATGCTGCGGCGGCTGTTGTTCAGCATCTCGCCGATCAGGTTCAGGCTCTCTTGAGCCGTCATTTCCTTGTTTTGTTCTTTTTCTTGTATCATATCGGTTTGTGTTTGAAATTTGATGCAAAGATAAATAAGTTTATGGTATAAACCAAATAAAATTTCAAAACAGACTCATAAACCGCATACAAGAACGTGGATTCCAGCGTTATAAACGAGAAAAATATTTTTGCCAACAACCCCAAAATCGGATGAAAAAAACTTTTTCCACCACCCAAAAATACATTTTTCACCCCGTGTGTCAACCCAAAATATGCAAAAAACACTGCAAGTATCTAATTATGAATCCACTAAACAAAAACGGAGCCTTCTGAAGACTCCGTTTCAAGTTGGTTTACAGAACCTTAGTACTTCACGATGGGCTCCATCTCCTTGGCCTGGGCAATCATCTTCTCGATTTCCTTGACGGCGGGGATGCGGTTGGTGAGGTTCTTCTCGGCGTTGACGGCCTCCATCTTGGCGTGGAGGTTGGCGGGCACGCGGTGGCGGAACTCCTTGATGGTGTCGACGCCGGCGGCCTCGAGCAGCTCGGAGAACTGGCCGGCCACGCCCTTGATGCGGAACAGGTCGGCATGGTTGGTCCACTTCAGGATGAGTTTCTCGCTGATTTCGGTGGCCTCGGCCACTTTCTTGCGGCCGCTCTTGGTGGCGCACTTGGCCAGCAGGTCGTCCGTGGTCTTCAGGCCGGCGGTTTTCAACTTGGCGGCGTACACGTCGCCGATGCCTTCGATTTGTTCAAGCTTGTATGCCATAATGTGTTGATTGTTTGTGCGCCTACTCTTGGTGGGGATTTTCGGCACTCTCCCTTGTGATTTCACGGTGCAAATGTACAAACTTTTTTGCAACCGACGGCGAAAAAATTGTCAACAAAGGGTGTTTATTTCCCTCCTAACGCCCTAAAATACAGCGGTGAGAACGATTTGTTGAAAAAACATTTTTGCCATGTCGGAAAATGTTCGTACTTTTGCACCCGATTTCCCCAAAGGGAATGCCCACGGAAAGATGCCGGAGTGGTCGATCGGGGCGGTCTCGAAAACCGTTGACCAGCTTGCCTGGTCCCAGGGTTCGAATCCCTGTCTTTCCGCAGAGCAAGACACCGCAAGTCAGCCGACTTGCGGTGTTTCTTTTTGGCGGTGGGGGAACTCTATCACCTGGCCGTCGGCGGCGATGGTGGAGTTGGGGAAATGGGCCTGGGCCTGCGTCAGCAGTACCTCGGGCTCCTTGTAGCGGGCGCTGATATGGGTGAGCAGCAGGCGGCGCACGCTGGCTTTGGCGGCCAGCTGGGCGGCCTGGCCGGCGGTGAGGTGCAGCCGCTTCTCGGCCAGCGGGGCGTACTCGTCGGTGAAGGTGCTCTCGAGGCAGAGCAGGTCAGCGTCGGCCACATAGGGAAGGATCGCCTCGGTGTAGGCTGTGTCGCAGCAGTAGCAGTAGCTGCGCACGGCGCGCGCGCTCCACGGGCGCTCGGTGATGCGGAAGCCGTAGGTGGGCACCGAGTGCACCAGAGGGAAGGCATCAACGGTGCACTTATGGTTCTCGAACATACGCTGCATGCCTTCAGAAAAATCCATCTCATGCCACTCCAGTTCAAACCCTATGTTGTTGCCTGTCAATGCGAAGGTGGTCTCTATCACCTCCCTGGCTCCTTTGGGGGCCACGATGCAGACGGGCTCGGTGCGGCCGCAGAGGTGCATGGTGGAGAGCAGGCCGGGGAGGCCGAAGAAGTGGTCGCCATGGAGGTGCGAGATGAGGATGGTGCTAAAGGACTGGAGGCGGAAATGCTGGCGGCGGATGCCGTTCTGGGTGCCTTCGGCGCAGTCAATCAGCAGCTTGAAGCCGTTGACATTAAGCACCTGGGCGCTGCAACGGCGGGGTCCGGTGGGCAGGGCGGCGCCCGAGCCTAGTATGGTGAGTATCATTTCAGTTATGAGTTATGAGTTATGAGTTATGAGTTATGAGTTATGAGTTATGAGTTGCGAGTTATGAGTTGCGAGTTTCTTTTTGGGAAAGCAGAGGAGCAGGAGGAAAGTGATGAGGCCGTTGAGGAGCAGTATCTCGAAGCCGAAGTGGTAGCCGAGCCACTGCGGGGCATTGAGTTTCAGTACATAGCAGATGACGGGCGAGGCCACGGCAATCCACGGCACGGCACGGTCGCGCACGCCGCGCCGCGTAAAGAGGCCGAAGGCATAGAGACCCAGCAGGGGGCCGTAGGTGAAGCCGGCCACATCGAAGAGGGTGTCGATGAGACTTTGCGTGTGGAACGGACGGAACGCAATGATAACCAGTAAGTAGAGCAGGGCAAACGAGACATGGACCAAGCGGCGAATCCTCAGTGAGGAATGAGGAGTGAGAAGTGAGGAGCGCTTTTTCTCGCCAGCCAATTCCTCATTCTTCATTCCAGTTTCCTCATTTTTTGCAAAGCCCAAGAAGTCGTAGCAGAAGGTAGTGGTCAGGGCCGTCAGGGTGCCGTCGGCAGAGGAATAGCCGGCGGCGACCATGCCAAGCACGAAGCACACGGCCGTGAAACCGCTGAGGCTGAAGGCAATGGAGGGGAAAATCTTGTCGGCCACCACTCCCCCACCCTCGCCTACCGGCAGGGCAAAGCCCGTCTGCGCGGCGTAGGCCAGCAGGGCAGCGCCGAGCGAGAGGAAAAGGATATTGACCACGATGAAAAGCAGGCTGGAGGTCATGACATTCTTTTGCGCATCGCGCAAAGTCTTGCAGGTGAGGTTTTTCTGCATCATATCCTGGTCGAGGCCGGTCATGGTGATGGTGATAAACATGCCGGCCACCACCTGTTTAAGCCAGAATTTGGGAGCCGTGGGGTCGGTGTCGAACATGCGGGTGTGGCCCTGTTCGTGGGAGATGCGCATCAGGTCCATGAAGCTCATGTCCAGCCGGTGGAGTATGGCCACCACCGTGGCCAGGGCAGCCACCAGGAGGAAGGTGGTCTGCAACATGTCGGTCCACACCACCGTCTTGATGCCGCCGCGGAAGGTATACATTAATATAATGGCGATGAAGACCACCGCCGGCACCCAGAAGGGCACACCCCAGGCGCGGAAGACAAACTCATACAACACAAAGACAACCAGGTACATGCGCAATGCAGAACCCAGCAGGCGCGAGACAATGAAGAAGAGGGCGCCCGTCTTCTCGCTCGCCGCGCCGAAGCGCTGCTCGAGGTAGGTGTAGATGGAGGTGAGGTTCAGGCGGTAGTAGAGCGGCAGCAATACCAGCGCAATCACCGCATAGCCAAGCACATAGCCGAACACCAGCGGCATATAGGTCCAGGCTCCGCCATACACGCCGCCGGGGACCGACATGAAGGTAACGCCCGAGAGCGAGGCTCCCACCATGCCGTAAGCCACCACAGGCCAGGGCGACCGCCGTCCGGCACGGAAAAAGGCTTCGTTGCCCGTCGCCCCGCGCCGCCCCGTCAGCCACATCACGCCGAAGAGCAATGCCGTATAGGCCACAAAACACAGCAGTATAGTCAGTTCCATCTAGCTTGCTTTAATTATTTCGTCTGCAAAGATAAGAAAATAACCCACACGCGCAAAAAATAATTTGATTTTACACCGGGTGTTGCATCCGTTGAAGATAGTATAAATTGATAAATTGCGGTTACAAAATTAACGGCAGATAAAAAATGCGGCAAAGCCGCCTTTTTTTGTTACTTTACAAATTTATAAATTAATAATTGTTATATGCCTTTCTGCCCCTCTCCCTTCGCGTCCCCTAGAGAGGAAGAAGAGAGGAAGAAGAGGGTGCCTACTATCCACTTATTATCAGCCACTTGCAATCGGGCCAAAATCGACCCTTTTCGCACTTTTTGAGCAAAAAAAAACATCCTTCCGCTGGGCGATTTTGCACTTTTTTCGCACCCGCCACACAATAATATAATAAAGCGCGCGTTACGCGTACAAAATTAAAAACCGAACAACACCTCCAAGATGAAGATAAAAAACCTCCTGGCCACCTTGGCCATTGCCGCCATCACGCTGACTGCCAGTGCCCAGAGCGGACACGACCTGCAGGACGACGGCCTGCGCGGCACCGTGAAACGCGTGGACTCCAAGCTCTACGAGGCCATGTACGACCAAAACGACAACGTGGCCCGTGGCGACCAGCTGGAGCACCTCATCACCGAATACAACCAAAAAGGCTTCCGGCGCAGCCAGACCTACCTCTCGGTGGCCGAGGACGTGATATTCCGCACGCGCTACAAGCACGACGGATTCGGACTGACGACGCTGGAGCATGTGGTGGACAACCAGGACCGCGTCATCGGGCGCACATACTATGTCTACGACGCTGACCACACGCTGGTGGAGGTGTATGTGGAGGATGCCGAGCGCCAAGTGGAGAGCCGCCTGCGCCTGCACCACGACGCGCAGGGCCGCATCGACCAGCGCTCGTACAACGACCACGTGAACGAAATCTTCCGCCGCGAGAAGTATCTCTTCAACGCCAACGGCACCATCAACAAGGCCGTCATCTACGACCGCTCGAAGCAGAAGATTCAGGAGAAGCGTTGGGAGTACGATGCGCAGGGCGAGCCCGTAAGCTACACGCTGTACGACTACACCGAGGCGGAGCCCGAGATGTTCGTAACACTCTACGTACGCGAGTACGACTCGCACGGCAACTGGGTGCGCTGCACGGAGTACGAGGTGCAAGGCGACCGCAAGTTCCCCACTTACACCACCGAGCGAAAGATAGAGTATTTTTAGATGAAAGCCGGCTTTGTCAACATTATCGGCAACCCCAATGTGGGTAAGTCGACCCTTATGAACGCCCTGGTGGGCGAGAAGTTGAGCATCATCACCTCGAAGGCGCAGACCACCCGCAAGCGCGTGATGGGCATAGTAAACGGCGACGACTTCCAGATAGTCTACACCGACACCCCCGGCATCGTCAATCCCGCCAACAAGCTGCACGAGCAGATGCTCGGCTTCATCGGCACCGCGTTGCAGGATGCCGACCTATTCCTGCTGGTTACCGAGAAAGGGGCGCCGGTGAAGAACGAGGCCGTCATGGAGCGCGTGCGCCGCTCGAATACGCCGGTGCTGCTCATCATCAACAAGATAGACCTCTCGGACCAGGCCACCGTCGAGGAGCGCATCGCTCACTGGCAGCGGGAGATACCGCGCGCCGTGGTCATCCCCTGCTCCGCCACCGAACGTTTCAACATCGACACCATCTTCGACCACATCCTCCGGCTGCTGCCCGAGCATCCGGCCTACTTCCCCACCGACGAGCTGACCGACCGCTCGATGCGCTTCTTTGTCAGCGAGATAGTGCGCGAAAAGATACTCCTATACTACCAGAAGGAGATACCCTACAGTTGCGAGGTGGCGGTGGAAGCCTACGAGGAGAAAGACGGCATCGACAACATCTCGTGCCTCATCTACGTCGAACGCGAGAGCCAGAAAGCCATCCTCATCGGCCACCAAGGCAAGGCCATCAAGAAGCTGGGCACCGAGGCGCGCAAGGACATCGAGGAGTTCACCGGCAAGAAATGCTTCCTCAGCCTGCACATCAAGGTACTGAAGGACTGGCGCAACAGCGACCGCGCCCTGAAGAGCTTCGGCTACGCCATTGAAGACTAACCCCACAGCCATGATACAGACCCGCGAAGACCTGCGCCACTACCTGGCCGAAGACCGCCGAGTGAATCTCGGCAACCTCTCACGCAGCCAGATGCTCAAAGCCCGGATGAAAGACATCGGCGGCTACTCGGCATGGCGCTTCCTCAAGGCGCTGCGCCATCTGGAGTACTACATTAACAACAGCCGCCGGTCGCCGCTGCACAAGCTGCTGTGCGGCTACTGGCGTCTGCGCTACACACGCCTCACCAAGCGCTACCGCCTCGAGATACCGCCCTTTACCACCGGCTACGGCCTGCGAATCAGCCACCTAAGCTGCGGCGGCATCGTATTCAGCAACTGCAAAGTAGGCAACTACCTGGATATCCGCCAGTTCACCACCATTGGCAACAAGGGCGATAACCGCCACGAGGAGCAGCCCGTGCTGGGCGACCACGTTTTCCTCGGGTGCGGCGTAAGCATTATCGGCAACGTGCACATCGGCGACCACGCCGTGATAGGTGCCGGATCGGTGGTGGTCAAGGACATACCTGCCTATGCCAACGCCGCCGGCAATCCCTGCCGCGTCATCTCCATGCAGCAATGACGACCTGCGCCTCTAGTGCGCAAACACAAATCCTAGAAAGAGCCTCGGTCCCGTGGGTACGTCGATGTTTTTGAGCGGTGCCAACCAAGAGAGCCGCGAAGAGAGCAATATGCGCTCTGTCAGCGCGTATTCAAGGCCAATATGCGGGTCAGCCAGCATGAAACTCTCGCTGTGCAACACCACGTCGGGTTCTGAAGCCCAGTCATCGGTCGCCCCGTCGAACATCAGCAGCGTGGTGGCCGAGCCCCCGCCCAGGGTGCATCCGAAGAAAGGATGCCAACGCCCTAGACGCCAGCGTATTTCGGCTACCGCCCCACCCCACCCTATGCGGACGTAACTTCCGTTTTCCAGCAGGTTGAGCGTGGAGATAAAGCCTTCGCCACCAAGGCGCACATGGCTGCCCACATGGAAACGCATCGTGCCGCCGATTCCGAAAGGTACTCCGCTGGCCTCGAAGGAACGGACGGGCAGCGTGGCCGACAGGTAGCCCGTGTGAACCATCATGCCGCCGTCGAAACGGGGCTGGGCCACCGCCAGCAGCGGCAGCAACGCAAAGACCGACAGTATTGTCTTTGTCTTCATACACTTATCATATAGAAGAGGCATCCTGTCGCCAGAATGCCTCCCGTTTGTTGAACCAAGCACAAGGCTTACTCGGCAGCCTCTTCGGTGCTGGCAGCGGTGGCGCTGGCACGGGTGCTGACGATGTTGACGACCTCGCTGCTCTTGGGGTTGAGGATCTCGTACTTGTCGGTGGCAATCTCCTGCACGCGGATGCGCTGGGCCACGTCGAGGTTGGTGATGTCGAGCATAATCTCGCTGGGCATGTCGGCGGGCAGAGCCTTCACTTTGAGGCGCTTCTGCTTGTAGACCAGTTTGCCGCCCTTCATGACACCCTTCGAGGTGCCAGTGGTGTGGACGGGGATGGACATCACGATGGGCTTGTCGTCGCTCAGCTCATAGAAGTCAGCGTGGTAGACGATGTCGGTTACGGGGTGGAAATCGATGTCCTTCAGCATGGCCTTACGGACGGTGCCGTTCATGTCGATGCTCACGAAGCAGGGTTCGGGGTTGAACAGAATGCGCTGGAAAGCCTTCTGCTCGACGCTGAACATAACTTGCTCGCCCTTGCCGTACATGACGCAAGGCACGCGGTCCTCGCGGCGCAGAGCCTTAGCATCCTTTTTCCCTACGTTCTCGCGAAGAGAACCGCTCATTGATACTATTCTCATTTTTTTGTGAATTTGAATTGGTTTATAAAATTAGGTTTGTTAATCGTTCATTCTCTTGATGACACCCTTGCGGTGGAGCGTGGTCTCGTAGAGGTTGTCGAGGCTCTCGTAGTTCACCACGCGACGGATGGCCTCGGCCAGCAGCCAGTCGCAGCTCAATACGTGAATCTTGCTGCTCTCGCGGCGCAGCGGGATGGTGTCGGTTACCACCAGCTCCTCAAGCTCGGAGGCTTCCACCTTCTCGATGGCCTCGCCGCTGAGCACGGGGTGGGTAATCATGGCGCGCACACTCTTGGCTCCGCTGGCCTTGATGATTCCGGCGGCCTTGCAGATGGTGCTGCCCGTGTCGATGATGTCGTCCAGCAGGATGACATGCTTGCCCTCCACGTCGCCGATAAGGCGCATCTCTCCAATCTCGTTGGGTTTGGAGCGGTGCTTGTAGCAGATGACAAAACTGTTATTCAGCGTTTTGGCATAGATGCCGGCGCGCTTGCTGCCTCCCATGTCGGGGCTGGCAAACATGACGTCCTCGATGTCGAATTTCTCACGGATGTAGGGCATGAAGACACTCGAGCCGAAGAGGTGGTCTACGGGCACGTTGAAGAAGGCCTGAATCTGGTCAGCATGGAGATCCATGGCGATGATACGATCCACGCCGGCCACGGTGATCATGTCGGCGATGAGCTTCGAGGCGATGGGCACATGCGGCTTGTCCTTGCGGTCCTGACGCGCGAATCCATAATAAGGGATGACGGCCACTATTTTCTGTGCCGAGGCGCGCTTGGCGGCGTCAATCATCATCAGCAACTCGAACAGGTTATCGGTCGGCGGGATGGTGCTCTGGATGATGAACACGATGCCACCGCGGATAGTCTCCTCGTAGGAGGGTTGAAATTCGCCGTCGGCATACTGGAAAACGGTCGAATTGCCCAGCGGGATGCCATAAATTTCAGCCACGCGGCGTGCCAGATTCTCGGTGGCGCGACCAGCGAATATGAACACTTTGTCAGAACGCATACTGCTCATCATCTTATTGATATTCAATATTTTTAACAACATACAGAGGTATTTCTTCACCTCTTTTTATGGCTGCAAAGATACACCTTTTTACGCGACTGGCAAAACTTTTTTTTTGCCATGTCGAAAAATGTTAGTACTTTTGCACCCGATTTCGACACCTGCCCTGGTGGTGGAATGGTAGACACGATAGACTCAAAATCTGTTGCTCGCAAGGGCGTGAGGGTTCAAGTCCCTCCCGGGGTACACAATGGCACTGATTTGTCAGTGCTGTTTTTTTTTAGAACCCGTGGATTGTACGGCTGGAGTGCAATTTGAGATCTTGTTGCGGCAAACATCTTGACGAGGCAAACCCGCCGTGTCAGCAATGTCGAGAAAGCAAACCAAACCGAAAGGTTACGGAATCAGATTGATTACGACATACTCCGATTGACTGCCGAGACGATATTTGCCACCCCAAATGCCGAGGCCGGAAGTAACACAATAGGTTGTTTTACCCTTGCTTAATGTACCCCATGAACATTCGTAAATCTTATCGGTAACCCACGTCAAAGGCCACATCTGGCCGCGGTGGGTGTGTCCGCTGATTTGCAAGTCGACACCCGCCTGCTCGGCCTCCTCGAGATGGGTGGGCTGATGATCCAGCAGGATGGAGTATTGAGTGTCGGAGATTGAGAAATAATCAAGGGAACGGCGGCGGCGGTTCATGCGGTCGTCGCGACCAATGACGGCAAGATTACCGACGGTAACCGCCGAGTCGCACAACAGCATGATGCCAGCCTCGCGATAGAAACGCTCCACCTCGCCGGGTGTGTAATAGTCAGCGTAGTGTTCATGGTTGCCAAGGCATGCATAGACAGGCATCTGCAGTTGGCGGATGCTTTCAGACATATCCTCCTTCCACAACGGCCGTGTCGAGCGGTCGATGAGGTCTCCGGCCATCAGCAGCATGTCGCCACCCTCGCGGTTGAGCATCGCCACCCAGCGGTCGAGGTCGGCGCGGCGGTTGTGGTAGCCTAGGTGCAGGTCGCTCACTGCCAACAGCTTGACCGGTTTGTCCACCTTGCCATGGGTGTCGATGGTCAGTTCCACGCGCCGCTTGTTCTCGTAGTTGCAGCGGGCGTAGATGAAAATACCCGCCATGGTTGCCGCTAGCACACCGCAGATCCACCAGTTGTCGCGCACCCACGACGTAAGCAGCACATGCATCAGCCGCAACAGGTCAGCCAGCAGAAACGCCAGAAAGAGATAGCAGACAATAATCATCCCCCTGTTTCCGATATTGTAGACCGCCACGGCCATCCAATAGGGAAACCTATCGAGGTAGCGCGTCAACGAGAAAACAGCCATCGCCATGCAGACGACCTCCATGCCGACCAACGCCCACCGCAACCACAGCACAGGCGGCAGCATCCACAGGTGCCACCCCACATAGACCGCAAAGAGCATTACTATCGAAAGAACAAGAATCATTTTGCCTGAAACACTGGACGAAAGACTACATGCAGAAAAGCAAACGGGCATCACCTTAATGAGATGATACCCGTTGCAAAAGGTTAATGCCTAGCAGAGCTCGTGGATCACAAGGCCGGAGCGGAGCTTGGGCTCGAACCAGGTGGTCTTCGGGGGCATGATGTTGCCGGTGTCAGCAATGTCGATAATCTGCTTCATGCTGACGGGATAGAGAGCGAAGGCGACCTTCATCTCGCCGTTGTCGACGCGACGTTTCAGCTCGCCGAGACCGCGGATGCCGCCGACAAAGTCGATGCGCTTGTCGGTGCGGAGGTCCTTGATGCCGAGCACCTTGTCGAGGACGAGGTTGGAGAGGATGGTAACATCGAGCACGCCGATGGGGTCGTTGTCGTTGTATGTGCCGGGCTTGGCGGTCATCTTGTACCAGTGGCCGTCGAGGTACATGCTGTGCTCATGCAGCTTGGCGGGCTTGTAGATGTCGGTGCCCATGTCGGTG
>ONBB01000019.1 GCA_900315935.1 uncultured Bacteroidales bacterium | reverse complement strand
TTCACCTCCTTCTCGCCCACCTTGTGGTAGCGGGCCAGGACGTGCTTGTTCTCCGTCGGCATGACAATCTCGCCCATATCATTGGTTTTCACCTCCTTGCCGCCGATGATGACGGGAATTTCGGTAACCGTGTTGTAGAGCTCGTCGAGCGCTTTGCGGATTTCCTTGCGTTCGGGACTGCCGGGTGCGTAGCCTTTCACAGGCTCGTTCTCGGGCTTCGGGAATACATAGATGCTGTTGTTCATTGGGTTGGATTTTAAAGGTTTAATTTTGGGTGCAAATGTACACACTTTTTTCCATTCCGCCGAGAAAAGTTTTTAACGCCTGTTGAAAAAAGATGCGAGGCACCCTTTGCGGGGTGCCTCGCGGGACGGGGTAAATAATAATAATATTGGATGTTTTCCCCGGCCTTTTTTTATTTCACAGCGCGTATGGATCTACCCATATAACGTAGCTGCGTCAACATTCTGTACGTACCACTACTCCAGAGGCCTGGCGCATATGCATCGTCTATCCACTCAAGATTGCTAGACCAATACATAATAGTAGTTGTTGTGGAATACTCTGAATAACTGCCGGTTGTCTGGGGCAAGAAAATACTGTTTCCGTTGGGACCGGTGAGTATGAAGCCCGGGATACCATCCCGTGTTGTAAAAGTCTTGGTGGTATTATTGAGCAATTCTTCCCATTCATACTTGGTCGGAGTACGGGCACCATTGCCGATATGGACTGTGGCGGCATCATCCACCGCCTCCAGGGTTATCTTATTGTCAACAAATCCATTGTACCCATAATCAGAGCGACTAATGTACTTGGTATATTTTATTCCTGTTCTAGAGGAACCATAATAATACCAAGTAGAATATATACCGTGTTCATAGTTTCTTATACTAAAGTCATTCCTTGGAGTTGTCCCACCCCAGGAAACCGTATAACCGGCATCGGCAGATGTCATTGCGCCTACGTTGCGGTCGGCCCACAGCCGTCCGCTGGGCAAGCCGAGGTTCACCCACTGCACCGTTGTCGAGGCCGGGATAGCGCCGAAAACGGCGATGTATTTTTTGGGTTGAGAAACCGTTTTAACATAAGTGCTGTTGAAGGAGATGAGGTTGCCCTCGGCGTCCGACCAATAGCGGAAATAGTAGCCCGACCTGGGTGTGGCTGTAATGGTCATACGCTCATAATATCCGTACAATCCGCCGCCACTTACCGTTCCCCACGATGCATTGTTGGCCACCACCGTGATACGCACAGTGTCGATGACAGCGCGGATAGCCAATCCATTATAACGGGACAGATCGTACCTATAGTTGCTATATGATGAGACAGTATTTGTCCAGGCCATATCAAATACTTTGCCGGCCACTCCTTTATGATTTTCTTGAGTGGTGTTATAAACCTGTGAGCACCAAATATCATTGGCTCTAGGAATAAAAATGGAGTTTCCATTAGGCCCGGTGTATCGTATTCCAGCCACGCCATTCAGGACTTCACTCTCCCTGGTGGTATATCTGAATAACTCAAAATACAAATCAGTTGTCGGTATATGGGCGTCTGATCCATATAAGATTGAGGCGATGTCATCCTCGGGCAACAACCTAACTAGACTATCCGTGAAACCTTGATAGCCATATGAGGGGTAAGAGCAGTACTTGGTAAGATTGTTGTAGGAACCGTTGGCGTATTTATAGTTTTCCCAGTTAAAGGTGCTCTTGGGTTCAATCTCGCCCCAGGCGTAGCGGTTGCCAGTTCCATGCGGGGCGTCGGCGCCGATATTCCAGGCGGCCCACTTGGCGCCGGAGGGGAGGCCGAGGTCGACCCACTCCATGGCCAAGGCCGGGTTGACGTCAGTGAAATAGGCGGTGTAGGTGTTGGAACCCAAGACGGTGACAGTGCGGGTAGCACTGATGAGGCGGTTGCCTTCGGAGTCGAGCCAGTGGGTGAAGTAGTAACCTGGGTTGGGCGTGGCGGTGATGGTGATGGAGGAGCCGGTCTCGTAAATGCCGCCGCCGGTGGCGGAGCCCATCGCAGCGTTGGAGGTGGCCACGGTGATGGTGGCGAACCGATCTACGAAGCGGGCGGTGTAGGTGCAGCTTTGGTTGGCGACAAGTGTGAGTGGGTTGGCGGTGTAGGTGCGGCCGGTGCAGGCTTCTTCCCATCGGTAGAACACGTGGTTGGGTGAGGGTGTGGCGGTGAGGGTGAAGGATGTGCTCCACTCGTAAGTGCCGCCGCCGGTGACGGATCCGTTTGCCGGGTCTTCGGTTTCTGCGGTGATAGTTACATTCAGTTCGGCAAAGTAGGCGGTGTAGGTGGCGTTTCCTGTGACGGTGATGGTGCGGGAGGCGAGGGTGGAGCCGTCGCTCCAGCGCAGGAATCGGTAGTTGGCGTTGGGGGTGGCGGTGATGGTAACGGAGGTGTTTCTGGGGTAGTTTCCGCCGCCGGTGGTGGTTCCCTTGACCGGGTCGTCGGGAAGGACGGTGAGTACGCGGAGGTTGCTGGCAAACTCTGCGACATAGTGGGCATTGTCGGCCGCGACGGAGTGCGGGTTGTCTGTAGAGCCGTCGCTCCAGCCGATGAACTCGTAGTTGGTGTTGGGTATGGCGCGGAGAACCACCTCGTCGCCACGAGTGTATGTACCGCCGCCGGATACGGTGCCCCAGTCGGGGTTGTTGGCCACGACAGTTACAGTGACGGAGGTGCTGATAAAGTGGGCGGTGTAGATAGCGTCGTCAGTAACGGTAACGGAGCGAGAGGGGCTGGTGTTGCCGTCGCTCCACTGCACGAATCGGTAGCCCGGGTTGGGAGTGGCGGAGAGGGTGACCGAGGTGCCCTTGGCATAGGTGCCGCCGCCGGTGGCGGAACCCATCGAGGGGTCGTTGACTTGGACGGTGAGGGTAGCGTACTGGCTGGAGAAGTGGGCCACATACATATCGTTGCCCGTAACTGTGACGGTGCGTGGGTTCTGGGTGCTTCCATCGCTCCAACACTCGAAGATGTAGCCACTGTTGGGGGTGGCGGTGAGGGTGGCCGAGGCACCGCTGGGATAGACGCCGCCGCCGGTGGCGGAGCCCATCGAGGGGTCGGCCGAGGAGACGGAGAGCAGGAAACTGCCGGAAGGCACATTGGAGGTGGAGAGGTTGGGGGCGTTGCCGATGATGACGCGCGTGTCGCCCTGCACCTTGGCATTGTTTCCGCCGCCATAGACGTTGCCACGGACGGTTCCGTAGTGGATGTCAACCTTGGTGTCGCGCGAGACGACGGCACCGAAACCCAGGGCGCCGCCGAAGACATCGCCCTGGACGGTGCCGGAGTACATATTGATGCGCACCGTGTCGTTTTCAGGTGCGCCGCCATAGGCTGCGTTGCGTCCGCCGCCGTAGACCGACCCGGCAACCAGCGGGCGGTTACGGTGACTGCGGTCGCCGGTGTTGAGGGCGGTGCGTACCGAGTCGAGGGTGCCGATGTTGACGGTTACCTTGCCATGGGGCTTTCCTGTGGTGTTGTTGCAGCCAAAGACATCGTTCACTTGCCCGCCGAGGATGTTGACCTCCACGTCACCGTAGACAGCGGCGTAGGCACTGTCCATGCCCCAGCCGCCACCGAAGATGGCGCCTTCGGACTGCCTGCCGGAGTAGAAGTTGATGATGGTCTTGCTGGCTTTGTTGTAGCCGTAGCCCTGTGCGGCGGAGGTGTCGAGGTCGATGGTGTAGATATCGTAGACGCCGCCGGCGCCGTGGATGGAGCTCAGGTTGAAAACGCCGAGCTGGGTTTTGGTGATGCCGCCGGCGTTGGTGGTACCCTGCTGGCTACCGCCGTAGATGTCGCCGTAGATGGTGGGTCCGTCCGTGCCGGCCTGTCCGAAGTTAAGGGTGATGTTGCCGAAGACGGCCGTTTCCTTGCCGAGGCCGCCGCCGCAGACGATGGCGGGCCGTTCCTGGGTGCCAATGGTGCCGCCCAATATATTCATGACTATATCTTTCTTGATGTAGCCCCATGTGTTGGAGCCGCCGTAGAGTCCACGCTTGACGTGGCCTCCTGTCATGAGGATATCCACCTCGCGGCCCATCTTCATGTTGGAACCGCCGAAGACGCGTCCGCCCACGGTGCCGCCGAGGATGCGGAGGGTGGCCTTGCCCTTGGCGGTGTTGGAACCGCCGCGGCCGCCGGTCCAGGCGCGGTCGTCGTCGTCGTTGTCCTCCGTGTTGTTGTAGCCGTAGTTGCCACCGCCGTAGACATCGCCCTCCACATCGGCCTGGTCGGCGATGTAGATGAAGGAGCTGTCGACGCGGCCGCTGCGGTGGTGCTTCCATGCGTGGAGGTTCCACAGGTGGTCGGTCTCGGTGGAGTCGGCGCGGAAGTAGTTGGGCTTGATGCCGCAGCCGGCGCCGAATATGTTGCCGTCGGTGGAGCCGTTGTCGCCGCTGTAGGCCGGATGGTAGAGGCGTGCGCCGACGGTTACATGGTTGGTGTCGCCGCTGCCCACGTGGGAGGCGCCGCCGGCATAGATCCAGGTGTTGCCGAAATGGATACCCTCCCACTGGTCGGCGCGGGGGTCGGTGCCGTTGACACCGCCGGCGATCCAGGCGCGCACGGTGCCGCCGGTGAGAATAATCTGGCGGCCGCCGCCAGAGGCGGTGTAGGTGTTGCTGCCGCCGAAGATGGCGCCGGTGATGTGTCCGCCGCGCATGCGGATGGTGCTAACGTCGTTAGGGGTGGAGGCTCCGTCGGTGTAGGGTCCCCACGAAATCGAGGCGGAAGAGACAGTCGCATTGGTTTTCTTCCAGCGGGTGAGGTCGTTGGAGCGGTCCCAGGCGCCGCCGGAGACGGAGGAGTTGATGAAGCCGCCCTCGATGAGCATGCGGCGCTTGCCGCGGTGGGCGTTGTTGTTCGAGGCGCAGTTGTAGATGGCATGGGTATACCAGTGACCGCGGACAATGCCATCGACGATGACGGTGCCGGGCTTGTTCTGGTCACCGGATCCGCCGTCCTCGTGGCCGAAGGTGCGGTCGATGCTCTCCTGGCCAATGAATCCGCTCTTGATGATTATGTCGCTGTAGACGCTGTCCTTGTCCTGCAGGTTCATCTGCGTGTTGAAACTGGAAACGCGGAAGGGGCGGTATATTTTCACCTTGGCGTTCTTGTAGACCTCGTGGTAGAGCATCGAGTCGAGGTTTGCGTATCCGTGCGAGGCGAAGTTGGTGCCCAGGGCTGCCACCCGCTGCTGCTCGTCGGCGCGGTCAAAGTCGGTGCCCATGATGAAGCGGGCATAGTTGTTGGTTCCGCCGATGCGGCAGGCCGGCGTGGTGTTGCCGCCGTTATAGGCTTGCAAATCGTTGCCCTCCATGTCCTGATAGGCGGAGTTCCAGCCTGACATAGTCATCAGACAGCCGACATAGCCGCTCTCGAGGCGGATAGTGTAGCGTACGTTGTAAGTGGGACGGAACTGGGTGGGTTTTTCGTATTCAAGTCCGTAGGCGATTACCTGGCCGCTGGCGTTGAGGGCCTGGTTTTCCTCGTTGCGTCGGCAGCCCCAGTCGGTGCGGTTCTCGCTGATGGGTCCTACGCCCCAGATGTAGTTGAAGGTGCCCTTGTTGTCGTCGAACATGGGTTCGATGCCGCGGCCGAAGGTGAGGTTGGCCTTGCCGTTGCCGGCGATGGTGCCCCAGAGGGCGGCATGGCTGCCGTCGAGGTGGAAGCCGTTGCGCCGGCCGCGCAGGCGGCTGAAGGCGAGGTACTCGAAACGGGTGTCGGAGTTGAAGCCAGCCACGGAGTTTCCAGCCTTGGTCAGGTCGCGGCAGAGGTCGATATAGGTGGCCTGGCGGTTGACGCGGCTGGTGGCTATGGCCTCCTTCACGGGGCCGTAGGCAGGCTCGACGCCGTCGACGGTGCCGTTGGGGAAGACCGATGTGTAGGTGCAAGCGAAGATGCCTTCGCTGCTGCCGCCGTTGTCAAGCGGCAGATAGGGAGAGACCAACTGGTAGCTGTTGGGAAGGTACATCGTGCCGTCGCAGACCAGGAAGTTGCGCTCGATGCCGACGGTGTCCCTGAGAGCGTAGGCGCCATGGGCGCGGGCTGGCACGTTGGACTGGTCGGCGCCGGTGTGGAATCGCACGATGGCGGGAGCCCACATTGCGGTGAAGTCCACCTCGATGCCGGAGGAGGTGCAATCGAAATAGAGCTTTTGGTCGGCCGCCACCAAGTCGCCCACGGCGAGGGCGGTGCCGCCGGTCTTCGAAATGTAGATGCTGCCGCCAGCGATGCGGTCTATGCGCCACTTGTAGAAGCCGCGCCAGCAGGGGGCGCCGTTGAGGGAGGAGGTGGTGGCCCAGTCATAGTTGGCCGGGTTGCCGTAGGTGGGCCGGCGCGAGAAGGGGTTGAAGATGGTCTGGTATTCCAGACGTCCCGAGGCCTCGGTGGCGGCGGACTTGCCGTCCACGCGCTCCAGGGTCTTGTAGTACTCGAAGGTGTGGTATTGGCGCTCGTCTTGCGAGATGCCGACACTGACGTCGGCAGGGGCGCTGTTGGCGGTGAAGTCGGAGGGGCGCACGGCGACATAGCCGGTCGGGCTCTGGCTGTTGGTGTTGTAGGTGGTGTTGGTGGAGACGTTGTTGGTGCCGTAGCCGCGGTAGGTGATTTTCGCATCCACGGGGTTGAGCGTGCGCAGGGGCTTGTCCACCTGCGTGGTGTAGAGGGCCCAGTCGTGGGACTCGAGGTCGTTGAGCACCACCTTGCCCTCGCTCGGGTAGAGACCGGTGACCTGGGCGGAGGAGAAGTCGGCCATGTAGACATACAGCACATCGCTCCAGTCGCTAAGGTCGCTGCCGCAGATGGCGCGCACGCGAACATAATAATATGTGGCCATCGCCAGGCTGGAGAAGGAGGCGGCGGCCGTGGAGACGGTGGAGGTCTGGAGGTTGGAGGAGAAGGAGGCGTCGGAGGCCAGCTGCACCTCGTACTGGCCGGAGGTGCTGGGCCAGGTGACGTGGAGGGTCTGACTCTCGATGCCGGAGACAGAGACGGTGCCGGGCGACGGGCAGACAGTGCGGAAGTTCACGGTTCTCCAGTCGGAATAGACTCCCGCAGCGCACACGGCACGCACCGTGGCGGTGTAGTTGGTGTTGGGGGTGAGGCCCGTGAAGGCATGGTTGGGCGAGGAGACGGTTACAGGGCTGCCGCCATTGAGGGCGACCTGCCACTGGGCAGCCTCGCCCGCCTCGGACCACATGAGGGTGGCGGAGGTGTAGTCAGGGTTGGCCATGAGACCGACAACGGGGGCGCAGTTGAGGGTGTTGAAGGTAAGCGAGGTAGGGTCGGAGTTCTCACCGCCGCAGACGGCACGCACCTCGACGGTGTACTCGGTGTTGGGGTTGAGGCCCGTCATGCTGTAGGTGGTCGAACTGACGGTCTGGGCCGCGCCGCCGTTGACGGAGACCAGCCACTGGGTGGCCTCGCCGCGCTCGGTCCACGAGACGGTGGCCGAGGTGTAGGTCAGCGACGTCGATGCGAGTTCGTATACGGAACGACAGCCGAGGTCAGGGTTTTCGATGACCTCGATATCGTCGATACAGCAGGAGACCAGCGTAGTGCCGCCATTGTACCAACGCAGGGCGATGCGCGTGGCGGTGGAGGGCACCAAGGAGAGATCCACCTCAATATCGCGCCCCTTTCCTGCTGACTGCTCACCTGGAGTGGAACAGTAGCTGGTCGCATCGGAAGCGAAGGAGGCGACTTCGACGAAACTCGTGGTGTTGTCGCCGGTTACGTAGCCGACGGAGAGCGTGCCGATCGAGTTCGAACTGGTAGCCATCCAGCACTTGAAAATAAGACTGTTCACGGCCAAATTGAAGGTCGGCAGCAGGACATGCTTGGTATCGCCATAGTTCGAGCTGGACGACGCCGGCATGCAAAGGCTTCTCTTACCGTTGCTGGCGGAATTCTGCTTGTAGAAAACACCGGAATTGGTGCTGCTGTTGACCACGTGGGGGTAATACGTCCCCGTGCCGTTGGAGTAGACGTTAAAGCCTCGTGAGGTGAGCTGGCTTAAATCGGCTCCGCTGGAAGACATGCCTCCGGTGGCACCCGTTACTCCGGTAAAGTTCTGCGTGTAGGGTATGGACTGCGTGCTTTGCGCTGCGGCCCGGGAGACCATCAGCAGCACGGCGGCTGCCGCCACCGCCCACTTCGCTTTGCTCACATATTTCGCGGCGATTACAGCCGTCGCTTTCCGGGAATGATAGAGGTTAGGCATAGTACCCCCCCCGCAAGTTACTGATTTTCATGTATTTATAGCGTTTTCTAGATTATTTTCTGAAATGCAAATATACAATAAATCTTGGATTCCAAGACGGTTGCATTAAAATTAACACAGGTTTTGCATTCGTGTTACGCCGCAGGCGTTGCCGTTTCATGGAGATTTGAGACAGGGAAAGGTGGCATTAGACGAAATCCACTGACGGAGAATTGCCATGCGGTCAATCGGCACCCGCTATTAAACGGAAGCACCTACGGTGCAGAAACAGGCGACCCTGCCTGAAGGATTGTATGGACGTGCTCCCCACTCTCTGGTGTGGGGTTATTGAGAGGAAGCCTCTGCAAGGCTTCAACGGGAGCATTATGCTCCGAATAGCCGGAATATTCGGACATCCGTGCGGCGGCATAAGCCGTCGGCGACACCTCGCCGTTCACGCTTGCGGCGAAGGCCCATACGTGCAGCCCGTCCGCCGCAAACTCCTCGGGCAAAAGCAGTTGCACTCGCCCCTCCCCTCGCCTGCCCTCGGCGCAGAGGCCGCGGCCGCGGCAATAGACATAGATGTGCACGCGGTCGCTGCGCACGCCGCCCACGCTCTCCCATCGCACATGCAGCACACCGCCCTCGTCCACAGCGTATTGCAAGCCCTTGGGGGCCGTCAGGTGCCCATAGGAAAACTGCAAGCCCGAATAGTTTATCTGATTATTCTGATTATTCCGAATATTCTGATTATTCTGATTATTCGGAATGTTCTGATTATTCGGATTATTCAGAAAATTCTGATGGTTCAATTTCAGGAACGCATTTCCCTCGGTGATCTGCCAGTCGGCGGCCACCTTCCGCAGCCCCACGCGCAGCACCGGCGTGGCCGGCGAAGCGAACTGGATCATCGCCTTGAACCTCGACCGCTGCTCCAGCTGGGCCGCTGATTTCCTGTCCTTTATGTGTGGCTGATAGGCACGCACGAACCAGGCCCCGCGGCGGCGGTAGCCCACCACGGTGCCCACACGGCCACTGAAGCCGCCAAGTATGCCCATATCCAACTTCGCCATTTTACTGCTTATTCTTTCTGTCGGCTTTTTGTCGGCGAATTTTGCGAATTATGCGAATTTATTTGATTTACTGCGAGTTAAATTAATTCGCTTAATTCGCAAAATTCGCCGACCAAAAAAAAGGAATTCGCCGACCAAAAAAAGTAATTCGCCGACCCAAAAAGAAGAACGCCGACCCCGAAAGAATATTGTACGAGTTCCCCAAGAGGGTACGAAGAGAGGCAAAACCTATAGCCTACAGTTCGCTGGTAGTAAGCCGTTTAGCACCCAATGGATATGGCGTCGGAAATCAAAAAAAATCTAAAAATTTTCGCCGTATGTGAAATTGTTCGTACTTTTGCAGTCCCAAACAATATAATGTATCATTAATAAAAATGTAACTATGAAACGTTTAGGACTCCTCCTGATGTGTGTGGCCACCCTGACGCTGGCCTCTTGCAACCTTCTCCAGTCGGGCGCCGGCGCCAATGCCTTGGCCCAGACCACGGGCCAGACCTGCGGCAGCGCCATCCTCGGCCTCTACAACGCCTACAAGGCCACCGGCACCATCAGCCTGGCCGACCCCGCCAACCTCGGCTACGCCCTCTCGCTGGCCACCGCCTACACCCAAATCAAGCAGCACAAGGACGACAAAGCCTACCGCAAGGCTTTCGCCAACGGCCTCGTCCTCTCGTCGGCCGGCCTCATCACGAAGAACAACTCCAACGCCTTCATCGACGCCCTGCTGGCCGCCAACGGCCTGACCAACGTCAGCTCCACCAACACCAGCAAACAGAACGCCTCCGCCGCGCCAGCCATCACCGGCCTTATCCGCACCTTCGAAAGATGAACACCGCTGCACTGGAAAACATGAAGACGCGGCGCAGTTGCCGCGTTTTCAGTAGCGAGATGCCCAGCCGCGAGCTGGTGGCCCTGGTCTGCGAAGCCGGCACCTACGCCCCCACGGGCCACGGCAAGCAGTCGCCCCGCATCCTCGCCGTTAGCGACCGCGCCCTGCGCGACCGCCTCTCCGACATGAACTTCCGCGCCTGGAACCGCCTCAGCATCGAGCGCGGCACCGGCCCCAAGGCGCCGATGGACCCCTTCT
This sequence comes from uncultured Bacteroidales bacterium, assembly GCA_900315935.1. Classification (GTDB taxonomy): domain Bacteria; phylum Bacteroidota; class Bacteroidia; order Bacteroidales; family P3; genus Colimorpha. The sequence goes on along the minus strand of ONBB01000019.1, from coordinate 22,475 downwards.
ACGGCGCGCCGGTGGTCCTCGTGGTGCTGGCCGACCGCACCTCGCCCACCTACCTCTACGACGGCTGCGCGGTGCTGGCCAACCTCGCCAACGCCGCCCATGCCGCCGGACTGGACTCCTGCTGGATTCACCGCGCCAAGGAGGAGTTCGACAGCCCCGAGGGCAAAGCCATCCTCGCCGACCTCGGTATCGAGGGCGACTACGAGGGCATCGGGCACCTCGTCCTCGGCTACCGCGCCAAAGAACTCCCCCCGCCCCTGCCCCGCAAGGCGGACTATGTACGCTGGGTGGAATAGACAAGTGAGGCCCCTGCCGAATGGCAGGGGCCTCATTGTTGTTAGGTAGCTCTCATTAATGCAGGAAGGCCAGCAGGATACCGGCAGCCACCGCCGAGCCCACCACGCCGGCCACATTGGGACCCATGGCGTGCTGCAGCAGGTAGTTGGTCTTGTCGTATTCCAGGCCCACGTTGTTCGACACACGGGCGGCGTCGGGAACCGCGCTCACGCCCGAGTTGCCAATCAGCGGGTTGATCTTGTTGCCCTCCTTCAGGAAGAGGTTCATGCCCTTCACAAAGAGCACGCCGCAGAAGGTGGCCACGATGAAGCTGGCGGCACCCAGGCCGAAAATCAGCACCGACTTGGCGCTCAGGAACACCGAAGCCTGCGTCGAGGCGCCCACGGTGATGCCGATGAGCAGCGTGCAGACATTCACGATGCCGTTCGAGGCCACGTCGGAAAGGCGCTTCGTTACGCCGCACTCCTTCAGCAGGTTGCCGAAGAACAGCATGCCGAGCAGCGGCAGGCCGCTGGGCACTATGAAGGCGCAGAACAGCAGACCGATGATGGGGAAGGTGATCTTCTGCAGCTTCGACACCTGGCGCGGGGCCTTCATCTTGATGGTGCGCTCCTTCTGGGTGGTCAGCAGGCGCATGATGGGCGGCTGGATGACCGGCACAAGGGCCATGTAGCTATAGGCCGACACGGCGATGGCACCCATCAGCTCGGGAGCCAGCTGCGAGGAGAGGAAGATGGCCGTCGGGCCGTCGGCGCCACCGATGATGCCGATGGCACCCGCCTCGTTAGGCTGGAAGCCCAGAGCCAAGGCACCCATGTAGGCCGCGAAGATACCCACCTGCGCCGCGGCTCCCACCAGCATCAGCTTGGGGTTGCTCAGCAGCGCCGAGAAGTCGGTCATCGCGCCGATACCTAGGAATATCAAGGGTGGATACCATCCGTTCTGCACACCGTGGTAGAGGATGTTCAGCACCGAGTTCTGCTCGTAGATGCCTATCTTCAGTCCGGGATAGAACGGGATGTTGCCGATGAGCATACCGAATCCGATAGGCACCAGCAGCAGCGGTTCAAACTCATACTTGATGCCCAGGAATATGAACACCAAGCCAATCAAAATCATGGCGATATGGCCCCAGGTCACGTTGGCGAAGCCGGTGTATTCCAAGAATTGCACCAACTGCGTCGACATGAACTCCATGAAGCCACCTGTTGCTAAACTAATCATTGTTCTCTAAAGTTTAAGGTTTAGGGTTTAAGGTTTAAGGTGTTCTTGGCTGCGTTAGCTTTAAACATTAAACTTTAAACGAACATTATCCAATCACTACCAGTACATCGCCCTCGAGGACGCTGTCGCCCTTGCGAACTTTGACCTCCTTGATGGTGCCGTCGGCATCGGCCTCGATGTTGTTCTCCATCTTCATGGCCTCGAGCAGCACCACGGTCTGGCCGCTCTTCACCGTGTCGCCCACGTTGACGAACACGTCCAGAATGGTACCAGGCAGCGGAGCCTGCACCTTGGTGCCGGCCGAGGCGTTCGACTTCTGCACCGAACCGCCGGCGGCAGGGGCCACGCGGGGCTGGGCGGCGCTGGTAACCACCGTCTTCTTCTGCTGCTTCAGCTCCTGGTCCACCGTTACGGCATACGGCATGCCGTTCACATTCAGTTTTATCTCCTGGCCCTCGACTTCGTTGATTTCTACGTTGTAGTCGTTGCCGTTTATCTTGAGTTTATAGGTCTTCATTGCTTACTTCTTGTTGTTAAAATAATGATTCATATTATAGTACTTCGCGTTCCACGGCGTCCACTCGCGCTCCACCTTCTGGATGGTAATCACGGTGTCTTCCTCGTCATGGAGCTCGTCGTTGTACAGGTGTATCGCGGCAGCGATGGCGGCATAGAGGTCGTTGTTGGCTGTCGAGGAGCCTTCGGACACGGGCTTCACCTTGGAATCCTTCTTGCCTTTCTTCTCCTTCTCATCCATGCCCATGAACAGCTTGCCGCTGCCCTGCAAGATAAGGGCAATGCAAATCAGCGCCAGGAACACCACGGCCACAGCCACAGCGGTGAGACCCACGCCGACAGGGTCGGACATTTTGATCTTCTCGGCCTGCTTGGCCACGCGGTAACGGTGGGTCAGCGCCTCGCCATTCTCAAAGTTTTCCAAGCCACCTCGCAGCGGAAGCACGTTGATATCATAGCCCCACGCATTGCGACCCACAACGAACATGTTTCCGTGCTCGAAGTGCATGGCATACATCGGGCTGTTGAAAGCGCGGCGAGCCACAGGTTTCATCTCCTGGTCCAGCAGGGCCACATAGGCAGAATCGTTGGCGGCCGAAGCCAATACCACGATGTACTTGCCCAACACGCTTACGCTCACAGGACGGAGTATGTTCTTGAGGTCGTGTCGTTTGTGGATATTGTCGGTCTGGTAGCTGGCGGCAGTGTCCAGTTTGCCGTCCACCATCTTGACCAGATGCACGGAGCATTCCATGCTGTCGATGGCCACAAAGGCACCCATCTGGGGTGCGTAGCAGATCTTGGTGCTTTGGAATTCCACGGGGGCCACCATGCCATGCGTCATGCAGCCGTGGTGGGGCTGCTCGTGGCGCGGCTGGTCGGGCGTGGCACCGGCCACGACGTCGGGCTGCGGCCCCTGGGCCGTTGCCGTCAGCGTGGCGAAGCACAGCAGACCTGCGAATAACAATTTATAAATGGTATTCATTGTCTTTAATGGGTTGTAACATCAAAACTTGTAAAAGGTAGGATTAAGGCCCGGGGCGCACCCAAGCCTTAATCCTTGGCTTTTTTTAGTTGGCCTTGTGGCACTCTTTGCCTTCGGCCTTGCAGCATTTCTTCTCGCCGTCAGCCTTGTGGCACTCTTTGGCTTCGCCTTCCTTGCAGCACTTCTCGCCTTCAGCCTTGTCGCAGGCCATGCCTTCGACCTTCTGCTCGCAGCACTTGGTGCTGTCGCAGGGCTTGTCGCACTTCTTCTCGCAGGGCTTGTCGCACTGCTCGGTGGCGGCGGTATCAGCCTGCTCGGCGGGCTGGGCGTTGTTGTTGCAGGCAACCATGGCAACCATGGCCAGGGCAGCAAAAGCGGTTAAAAAGACCTTTTTCATTGTTTGATGTTTTTGATATTGGTTAATAATGAATGGATTACAAGGGGAGGTTGCAGTGCTTCTTCATCGGCAGCGAGTCCTTCTTGGTGGCAAGGGCCTGCAGGGCGCGGATGACGCGGAAGCGGGTGTTGCGCGGCTCGATGACATCGTCGATGTAGCCATACTTGGCTGCATTGTAGGGGTTGGCGAAGAGGTCGTTGTACTCCTTCTCCTTCTCGGCGATGAACTTGGCCTTCTCGTCGGCATCGGTAATCTCCTTCAGGGCGCGGCCATGGAGCACCTCGGTGGCGCCGCTGGCACCCATGACGGCAATCTGGGCCGTGGGCCATGCGTAGTTGATATCGGAACGCAGCTGCTTGCAGCTCATCACGATGTGGGCGCCGCCGTAGCTCTTGCGGAGGGTAACGGTAATCTTGGGCACCGTGGCTTCGCCATAGGCGTAGAGCATCTTGGCACCGTGGACGATAACGCCGTTGTACTCCTGGCCGGTGCCGGGCAGGAAGCCGGGCACGTCGACGAGGGTAACGAGCGGAATGTTGAAGGCGTCGCAGAAACGCACGAAGCGGGCACCCTTGCGCGAGGCGTTGCAGTCAAGCACGCCGGCCATGCTCTTGGGCTGGTTGGCGACGATACCGACGCTCATGCCACCCATGCGGGCAAAGCCGACGACGAGGTTCTTGGCGAAGTTCTCATGCACTTCGAGGAACTTGCCTTCGTCGACGATGGCGCTGATGACGGATTTGACGTCATATGCCTCGTTGGGGTTCTCGGGGATGATGGTGTTGAGGCTGTCCTCCAGGCGGTCGATGGGGTCTTCGGTGGCCACGTAGGGGGCCTCCTCGAAGTTGTTGCTGGGGATATAGCCGACCAGGTCACGGATGAGCTGGAGGGTGCTTTCCTCGGTCTCGCCGACGAAGTGAGCCACGCCGCTCTTGGTGGCATGCACCATGGCGCCGCCGAGCTTGTCGACGGTAACATCCTCGCCGGTAACGGTTTTGACCACCTTGGGGCCGGTGAGGAACATGTAGCTGTTCTCCTTGGACATAAGGATGAAGTCGGTCAGCGCGGGGCTGTAGACCGAGCCGCCGGCGCAGGGGCCGAAGATGGCGCTGATTTGGGGAACCACGCCAGAGGCGAGGATGTTGCGCTCGAATATCTCGGCATAGCCGGCCAGGGCGTTGATACCCTCCTGGATGCGGGCGCCGCCGGAGTCGTTGATGCCGATGACGGGGGCACCGACCTTCATGGCCTGGTCCATTACCTTGCAGATTTTCAGGGCCATGGTCTCGCTGAGCGAGCCGCCGAAGACGGTGAAGTCCTGGGCAAAGACGTAGACCATGCGGCCGTTGATGGTGCCGTAGCCGGTAACGACGCCGTCGCCGAGGAACGATTTCTTCTGCATGTCGAAGTTCATGCAGCGGTGGGTTACAAACATGTCGAACTCCTCGAAGGAGCCTTCGTCGAGCAGCAGGGCGATGCGCTCACGTGCGGTGAGCTTGCCGGACTCGTGCTGCTTGTCGATGCCTTTCTGGCCTCCGCCCAAGCGGGCCTCGCCACGCTTGTCGAGCAGCTCTTTTATCTTCTGTTCAAAAGCCATAATTTATCTTGTTGATAGGTTTATACGTTGATAAGTTGATACGTTCCGCCGACTATTTGCAGCAGAATTCGGTGAGCACGCCGAGGGTGTTCTTGGGGTGCAGGAAGCCTATCTTGAGGCCTTCGGCGCCGGGGCGGGACTGCTCGTCGATGAGGCGGACGCCCCTTTCCTTGGCCTCGGCCAGAGCCTGGTCGGTGTTTTCCATGGCGAAGGCGATATGGTGCATGCCGCCTTTGCCGCCGTTCTTCTCGATGAACGAGGCGATGGTGCTCTCGGGGCAGGTGGGCTCGAGGAGCTCGATCTTGACGTCGCCGCAGCGGAAGAAGGCGGTCTTGACCTTCTGGTCTTTGACTTCTTCGATGGCGTAGCACTTGAGGCCCATCACGTCTTCCCAATAGCGGATGGCCTCGTCGAGGTTGGTCACGGCAATGCCGATGTGTTCAATGTGTGAAGGTGTCATAACTTTTGTATCTTACTTTTTATGTTATCTATTAATTATCAGCCTGCTGCACAGGCAGGAGGCAGGGTTTGAAAGTGCAAATATACAAAGTTTTTTTCATATACAAGCAAAAATCTTTGAACAACAGGCTGTTAATTGCCCTGCGGAGGCGATGCGGACTGCAAGGAAAAAGAGCGTGTTTTTTCTGAATATTTTTTGAAAACCAGCGGAAAATGGCATGACTGCAACAGGTTGATTCCCAGCCATTAAAAAGCTATAGGTTTTGCCTCTCTTAATCCTCTGTAGGGTCTCTCCAAAGGTACATAAAAAGGCCAGGCCGCAGGTGGGTGGTTCCTACGGCCTGGCCGTGTTTATATATCAATGATGCTTCCGAATGCCGGAGCGGTTACTTCCTGCGCAGCACCTCGAGGCCGACCTGGTAGCCGTCGTCGAAGTCTTTCATCACCTTGTAGTAGTAGTCGGTGCCGAAGAGGTCTTTGGCCACCTGGGCTTTGAGCATAAGAGCCAGGTAGCGGTCGGTGTGGGCGGTGCGCTCGGGCTCGCGGGCCTCTTTTTCCGTATCGCGCACGATTCCCTTCTCGATGGCATGGGCGGCCAGCAGGCTGTCGAGGCCGAAGGTGTCGTAGTGCTGCAGGAACGCCTCGAAGGTCTTCACCTCCGCCTGGCCGCGGTGGGCATCAGCCCACTGCATGGGGAAGGTGTTGAGCAGTCCCTTGCCGCGAAGGCTGATGTAGTAGTCGGTCAGCCGCATGGTGTCCATCGGCACAAAGACGTCGGGCATCACGCCGCCGCCGCCGTATACGGTACGCCCCGAGGCGGTCTTATACTTCAGTGAATCAGGAAAATGGATAGAGTCGGCGTTGACCATCTCGCCACGTTTGTAACGCTTGGAGAACTCGTCGCGGTAGGCATCGGACCCTTCATCGTAGGGGCGCTGGATGCAGCGGCCGGAGGGAGTGAAATAGCGGGCGGTGGTGAGGCGCACCTGGCCGCCGTCGCTGAGGGGGAACATGCGCTGTACCAGTCCCTTGCCGAAGGTGCGGCGGCCTACGACCAGGCCGCGGTCCCAGTCCTGGACTGCGCCGGCAACGATTTCGGAGGCCGAGGCCGAGCCCTCGTCGACCAGCACCACGAGGCGCCCCTCGCGGAACTTGCCGCGCCCGTTGGCGAAGAAGTTCTGCCGCTTGGTGCGCCTACCCTCTTGGTAGACAACCAATTGGTTGCGCTGCAGGAACTCGTTGGACATGCCGTAGGCGATGTCGAGGAAACCGCCGGTGTTGCCGCGCAGGTCGAGCATAAGCGCCGTCATACCCTGCTTCTCGAGGGCACGGAGGGCCTTGCGAAATTCGTCGACCGAAGTGCGCGCAAAACGCGTGAGGCGGATGTAGCCGATGGTGTCGTCGGCCATGAAATAGGATTCAACCGAGTAGAGAGGCACCTTATCGCGCACGATGTCAAAGGTATAGACCGTCCCCTGGCGCATAATGTCGAGCACCACTGTGGTGCCTTTCTTGCCGCGCAGGCGCTTGAAAACGAAGCTGTTATTGATGGTGTCGCCTGTGGCGGCCTCACCGTCGATGCGGATGAGCTTGTCGCCCACCTGTATGCCCACCTTTTCGCTGGGGCCGCCCTCGATAACCGACTGGACCACAATCGTGTCGCTCACAATCTGGAACGAGATGCCGACCCCTTCGAAGTTGCCCTGCAGCCCCTCGTTGGCGCGCTCCACGTCTTTGGCGGGGATGTAGATGCTGTGGGGGTCGAGGGCTTTGAGCATGGCGCGGATGGCCTCGTCGGAGATGCGGCTCATGTCGGGAGCCACGGTGTAGTTGCCGTCGATGAGGCGCATCACCTCGTCCACACGCACCTGTCCGGGGGTAATGGTGTCGGGGATGAAAGCCGGCTGGGCGTGTAAAGTGAAAGTGGAAAACGGGAAGTGGAAAGCAATGATTATAGCAAACAATATCTTCTTCATAATGAGGGCATTTGCTGGCTGAGGCAGTGGAAGGAACCGAGACCCCAGATGATGTCGGTGGAGTCGATGCCGATGACCTCGCGGTCGGGGAAGCAGACCTCAAGGATGTAGGCGGCCTCGTTGTCGGTCAGGCAGCGGTAGGTGGGGAAAATCACCTTGCCGTTGGCCAGGTAGAAGTTGGCATACGATGCCGGAAGTCGCTGATTGTCATAGAAAACCACGTCGGGCATGGGCAGCTCGACGATGGTGGGCTGCTTGCCGTTGGCCAGGCGGCAGCGGCTGAGCATGCGGAGGTTCTTTTGCAGAGGCTCGTAGTTTTCGTCCCAGGCATCCTCCTCGACGGCGGTGATGATGGTGTCCTCGGAGACGAAGCGGGTCAGGTCGTCGACGTGGCCATCGGTGTCGTCGCCCACAATTCCATCGCCCAGCCAGATGATATTCTCCACACCGTAATAGTCTCGAAGATAACCTTCTATCTGGTCTTGATTCAAGTGGGGGTTGCGGTTCTCGTTGAGCAGGCAGGAGGTGGTGGTGAGCAGGTCGCCACAGCCGTTGACATCAATGCTTCCGCCCTCCATGACAATGCCGGGCGAGAAGAGCTGCATCTCGGGGAAGAGGTCATGGACTCGCACAGGCACCTCGGTATCAAGCTCGTAGGGGTACTTACCACCCCAGGCGTTGTGGTTCCAGTTGACGATGGCACGCTTGGCGGCATCGCTGCGATTGAGCAGGAAAGCGGGGCCATGGTCGCGGCACCAAGCATCATTGCTCGGGATAATCTGCAAGCTGATATTCTGCATATTGCAACCTATCTTCTCCAGTTCAACTTTAACATGATGCAGCATCCGCTCGTCGTCCACATTGATATACACGCGCTCGCTCTCGGCCAGCGTCTTGACAAAGAGATGGTACGAGGGATAGATGGTCTCAATCTTGCCCGGCCACGAGTCGGGGTTCTTGGGATAGGTAAGCCAGGTGGCCTCATGCAGCGCCCACTCTGCGGGCATATAATAACCTTGTTCCTTGGGTGTCATAATCTTAAGGAGTTAAGTAGACAGTAGTTAAGTAGTTAAGACTTTAGTCAATATAACGCTTGGTGATGGGGGCGTAGCTGTCGATGCGGCGGTCGCGGAGGTAGGGCCAGTGGCGGCGGTAGTGGTCGGTCTGGTCGAGGTCAAGTTCCTCGATGTGAAGTGCTTCCTCGAGGTGTGGAGCCTGGTAGAGGAGGCGGCCGAAGGCGTTGGTGATGAAGCTGCCGCCCCAAAACTGCATGCCCCCTTCCCTACCCGTGCGGTTCACGCTGACCACGGGCACGCCGTTGGCCACGGCGTGGGAGCGCTGGATGGTCTGCCAGGCGTCGTACTGCTCGCGGTTGTCGTGCTCGTTCTGGCGCACGTCCCAGCCGATGGCGGTCGGGTAGAAGAGTATCTGCGCGCCCATGAGGGCGGTGATGCGGCTGGCCTCGGGATACCACTGGTCCCAGCAGATGAGCACGCCGAGGGTGGCGAACTTGGTTTTGAAGACCTTGTAGCCGAGGTCGCCGGGGGTGAAATAGAACTTCTCGTAGTAGCCCGGGTCGTCGGGGATGTGCATCTTGCGGTACTTGCCGAGGTAGCTGCCATCGGCATCGATGACGGCGGTGGTGTTATGATAAAGACCCTCGGCGCGTTTCTCGAACATCGAGCAGATGAGCACCACGCCCAGCTCCTTGGCCAGGGCCATGAAGTGCTGCGTAGTCGGCCCGTCGGGGATGGGCTCGGCGAGCTCGAAGTTGCGGTAGCGCTCCTCGTCGCAGAAATAGAGCGAGGCGAAGAGCTCCTGGAGGCAGATGATCTGTGCGCCGCCGGCAGCCAGCTCGCGCACCTTATCGGTGTAGCGCTCAATGTTTTGCGCCTTGTCTTCCACGCAGCTCAGCTGCGCGATTCCCACTTTTACTTTCATTGTTTCGGTAAGGATTTGAGGATGCAAAAATACGACTTTTTTTCAAAACAGCACACTAAAAAAGACAATGTAGTGATAATCAAGGAGATAGGCCGACAGAGAATACGACGTGGATTTTCGTGTAAAAGATGAAAAACAGGGTGAAAATTGCACGCACATAACATGCTGTAAAACAGGCAACAAAAAGCTATAGGTTTTGCCTCTCTTCGTCCTCTGTTGGGGGATGGTTAGGGGGCATAAAGAACGGGCGCCGGCAGAACTCTCCGGCGCCCTTGTGCACTGACGAATGTTCAACCAATAAAAAAGCGGGCGACCTGTGGAGGTCGCCCGCTGACAGATTGTTGACATTCAGTTTATTCGACAACGGTGTTCCAGTTGTGGACATCCTCGGCCTCGCCGAGTTGGATGGCACGGAGGGCGTTGTAGAGCTTGGTGCTCCAGGGGCCGGGTTCCTTGCCGAAGACGTAGCTCTTGCCGGTCTCGGGGTCGTCGAGGCGCTCGATGGGGCTGATAACGGCGGCGGTGCCGCAGGCGCCGGCTTCCTGGAAGGTGGCCAGCTCCTCGACATCGATGGGACGGCGCTCCACCTTCAGGCCGAGATCCTCGGCGAGCTGCATGAGGCTCTTGTTGGTGATGGAGGGCAGGATGGAGGTGGACTTGGGGGTAATGTAGGTGTTGTCCTTGATGCCGAAGAAGTTGGCGGCGCCGGCTTCGTCGACGTATTTCTTCTCCTTGGCGTCGAGGTAGAATTCGCAGGCGTACTGGCCACCATGGCAAGCCTCGGTGTGGGCCTTGAGCGAAGCGGCGTAGTTGCCACCCACCTTGTAGACGCCGGTGCCGAGGGGGGCGGAGCGGTCGTACTTGCGGGTGATGACGTAGGGGTTGGCCTGGAAGCCGCCCTTGAAGTAGGGACCCACGGGGGTGACGAAGATGAGGAAGAGGTACTCGTCGGCGGGCTTGACACCCACGGTGATGCCGGTGCCGATGAGCAGCGGGCGGAGGTAGAGGCTGGCGCCGGTGCCGTAGGGCGGGATGAACTTCTCGTTGAGTTTGATGACGCGCTTGCACATCTCGACGAACTTCTCGGTGGGCAGCTCGGGCATCATGATGCCGCGGCAGGTGCTCTGGAGGCGCTCGGCGTTGGCCTCGGGGCGGAACATGCGGATTTTACCGTCCTTGCAGCGGTAGGCTTTCAGGCCCTCGAAGGCTTCCTGGCCGTAGTGCAGGGAGGAGGCAGCCATGTGAATTTCGATGTTTTCGGAGCTCGAAACTTCAATTTCGCCCCACTGGCCGTTGCGGTACCAGCAGCGCACATTGTAGTCCGTTTTTACGTAACCAAACGGAAGGTTTTGCCAATCTATATTCATGATAGTTAGTTTTTTAAGTTGTTATTTACATAATTTCAAACATGGCAAAGATAGGAAGAATTTTCGGATTGCTGAAAAAAAAATTTTACCATGTCGGAAAAAAGTAGTACTTTTGCACCCGATTTCAGCAATGGAATTGCGGCCTCTTAGCTCAGTTGGTTAGAGCAGCTGACTCATAATCAGCGGGTCCTTGGTTCGAACCCGAGAGGGGCCACATGGGAAATTGAAAATTGAAAATTGAAAATTAAGCGTCTTGATTTCAACTTTCAATTTTCAATTTTCAATTTAAAGACTATGGGACGCATAATGGCAATAGACTATGGCGCGAAGCGCACGGGGCTGGCGGTAACCGACCCCTTGCGCATCATTGCCACCGCGCTGGCCACCGTGGAGACCCCTGCCCTGCTCTCCTATATAAAGGATTATTGCGCGCGCGAAGAAGTGGATCTCTTCGTGGTCGGCGAGGCGCACCGCATGGACGGTTCCCTCTCGCCCTCGGCGCAGTACATCGAGCCCTTCGTGCAGACCCTGCGCGAGGCATTTCCCTCCAAGCAGGTGGCGCGCATCGACGAACGCTTCACCTCGAAGCTGGCCTTCCAGAGCATGATTGACAGCGGGTTGAAGAAGAAAGACCGCCGCAACAAAGGCACCATCGACCAGGTGGCGGCCACCATCATGCTGCAAGACTTCATGCGCACCCAGCAATAGCATTCCACACCCACAAACGAAGAACAGACGAAGAACAGACGAAGAACGACCCTAGTATATACCTAGTATCCACCAAGAGAACACCCATCATTATGATACTCCCCATCGTAGGCTACGGCCACCCCACGCTGCGCAAAACCGCCAGCCCCATCACCCAGGACTACCCCGACCTCAAGGAATTGGTAGCCAATATGTTTGAAACCATGTACAATGCCGACGGCGTGGGCCTGGCCGCCCCGCAGGTCGACCTGCCGATACGCCTCTTCGTGGTCGGTTTCCGCCCCTACGACGAGAAGACCAACACCTACGGCGACCCCACCGAGGAGTACACCGTCATCAACCCCGAGATAGTCTCCTTCGGCGAGCAGAAGGACTGGTTCAACGAGGGTTGCCTCTCGGTGCCGGACATCCACGAGGACGTGCTCCGCCCGACCACCCTGCGCATGCGCTGGCAGGACGAGAACTGGCAGCAGCACGACGAGGAAATCACCGGCCTCTTCGCCCGCGTGGCGCAACATGAGATAGACCACCTGGACGGCAAGGTGTTCACCGACCGCCTCTCCAGCCTGCGCCGCACCATGCTCAAGCGTCGCCTGAACGACATCCAGCTGGGCCGCATCCAGACCAAGTACCGTATGAAACCCAACAAAAGATAGCCCCATGAGACGCACACTCCTTCTTGCCTCCGCCCTGTTGCTGCTGGCCGCCTGCGGCCACAGGCCCGACCGAGACCAGGCTGTGGCCGACATCGCCGCCCACGAGCAGTCCCTGGCCCAGGTCAACATCGTTGCCGACGAGCAGCAGGCGCACGACATGATAGACCTCTACCAGCAGTTCGCCGCCAACTTTCCCGAGGACAGCCTTGCGCCCGTCTACCTCCAGAAGTCGGCCGACATCTGCCTCAACCTAGGCGACAACGACCAGGCCCTGGCCATCCTCGACACCATCATAGCCCAGTACCCAGGCTATGACGACCTCGCCGGATGCCTCTTCCTCAAAGGGCAAGCCTACGAGAACAACGAGCAGTACGACCAAGCCCGCGAGGCATACAGCCAGTTCGTCAACGACTATCCCGACCACGTGCTGGCTCCCGACACGCGCAAGATGCTCCCCTACATCGGCCTCACGCCCGAGGAGATGCTCAACGCCATCCTCGCCTCCGCCGCCACCGAGCAATAGAGACGCACAGATATGAAAGTCAGCACCTTCCGCATCAGGGCCAGCTATCCCAATTATTACATGGTCAGCCTCTACGCCCGCTGCGGGCGCGAGGTGTTCAACCACGACAGCGAGGACCCCGACAACCAACTGGAGGGCAACAAGCCCGGCACCGTCATCTACCGCCTCGAGGGCGATCCCGCCAAGACCCTGCGCGAATTCCCGCCGCGGTGGTACGACATGTACTGCCTGCTGAAACGCCGCGACGAGGACCGCAGGCACTTCCTCGAGTTGCTGCTCGACGAGCGCAACGGGACACTCGGCGACGAAGCGCGCCGTGAGCTGGACTGCATCCGCGACGAATTCCACAGCCAGTGCCGGCATTTTGTGGCGGAAAACCCGCTGACCGACAACGACTGCCTGATCACCACCCTCACCGAAGGGGACTTCACGGACGAAGAGATTTCCTACAAAGGACGCATGCTGCTCGACCTGACGCGCAACAGCTACCCCGTGCCCGACTTCTGCATCCTGACCTCGCGCTCCTTCAACCAGCCCGACCTGCTGCCCTCCCTGCTCGAGCAGGCCATCCACAACCTGGAGGTGATGACCCACTGCCGCCTGGGCGACAGCCGCAACCCCCTGGTGTTCGCCATCCGCTGCGCCATGCCGCAGTACATACCGGGCCTGATGCCCACACTGCTCAACATCGGCGTTACCCACACGGCGCACCATGCGCTGGGGCGTATGTACGACGAAGCCATGGCCAATCGCGTGTACTTGAGCACGTTGCACACGCTGTGCGAGATGCTCTCGCTGGAGCACCGCTCCCCCACCCCCGACATCACCCTCAGCAGCAGCGAGCAGCAGTTGCGCATCGCCGAGCTGGAGGCGCGCATCGGCACCATAGACGCCCGCCTCACCACCGACGCGCACTACCAAGCCTTGCGGCTGACGCAGCATGTGTGCAGCTTCTATATCGACAACTCGGACCTCATCCTCACCTTCATGCAGGGCAAGCAGGCTTATCCCAGCCTCATCCTGCAGCGCATGGTGTGGACCGTGGGCAACAACGAGAGCTACCCCGGCGTGCTCTACAGCCGCCACTCGCGCACAGGCGAAGGAAAGCAAATCGAGAGCTACCGCAACATCTTCGGCGAGGAAATCATGACCGGCGACGTTACCACCGAAGACCTCGCCTACAGCGACCGCACCGAGATACGCACCCAGTTCCCGGCGGTGTACCACTTCGACCCGCTGCTGAAAAAACTGGAGAACCGATACAAGACGCCAGTAACCATCGAGTTCGCCGTCGAGACGCGCCCGCACCAGCTGAGCCTCTTCTCGGTGCTGCAGCTGAACGCGTCGGAGATGACCGGCCGCGCCGCCCTCATCTCGGCCATCGACCTGCGCAACGAGGGTCTTGTCGGCGACGCCCACGTTACCGACCTCATCAAGCCTTACCACCTGCGGCAGATCATCTCGGCCTCGATCGACGAGCGGTCGCTGCCCTCGCTGCAATTCTTCGGCCACGGACTGAACGTGCTGCCCCGCACCGCCATCTCGGCGCGCCTCTGCTTCACCATCGGCAAGGCGCGCGAGTACAAAAGCCGCGGCGAGAACGTATGCCTGTGCCAGCAGCAATTCATCCCCGAGGACACCGTAACGCTCAACGAGGTGGATGCCATCCTCTCCATCATGCCGGCGGCCATCCACGTGGTTACCGCCTGCCGCGGCTACGGCATTCCGGCCTTTATGGACCTGCGCTCCTACGGCATCAGCCTCGAGGAGGGCCGCCTGGTGAACAGTGCCGGCCTCGCGCTGGAGGAGGGCGAGATGATGACCGTCAGCTCCAAGCGCCAGAGCCTCTACAAGGGCCAGGCCGTTTACAAGCCCGCACGCTTCACCAAGTACATCGAAGGCGCCAAGGTGGAGCTCACGCCCGAGGAGGAGGTCTTCTTCGAGCGGATGCGCGTGGCCTACACACAGTATCAGAACATCGTAACCTCCAACAAGGCCGCCTATATCACCGACCTCTCCAAGCTGGCGCGCCTCATCCGATGCGACCTGCAAAACAAGCCCAAGATAGCCTCGCAGATAGTCAACAGCTGGTACGAAAGCCAGCCCGACCGCTACGTCAACCAGGTGCTCGAAAGCCGCATGGGCGACCACAACGACCAGAGCCGCCTGTTCAACATGCTGCAGCTGGGCCACAAGGTAGACCTCTTCCAGCGCGCCTGGCGCGTGTGCACGCAAAAGCGCGTATCGGGGCTCACCGCCGGCAGCTTCATGCTCGGCCGCTTTGTGGCTAGGCCCCTGCCCAAACGCATGTGGGATACGCTGAGCGATGCCGTGGTGGCCTTCCTGATGAACGAGTACGTGCTGTACGAGAAGTACCAGCAGGTGCTGCAGGAGGTGGGCGAGATACGCCTGGCGCGCGCCCACAGCCGCATCGAGACCGAAGGTATCGACAACATGGTGGTGCGCAACTTCGACCTCACCAACTTCATCCCCCTGCTCTACTCGCAGCACGACTGGAACCGTGTGGCCGCCGAACTGGAGAAAATAGAGCACCAGGACAACACGCACCTCCTCATCGAGAAGCTGAGCCGCCCCATCGGCGAACTGTTCGACATGGCCACCCCGTGGAAACGCGCCGAGGTGGAATCCATCCTGCGGTCGTCCGGCGAATAGCCTCTCGCCGAAAGCCCCTTACTATAGACAAATACTTATAAACGGAGACCAAGGGTCCACTCCACATACTCGATCTGCCCGCCGTGGGCATTGATGCCGATGCCGGCAAAGGCGCGACCGAAGTTGTAGTATATGCCCACGCGCTCGTACAGCGGCAGGCGCACCTTCTCCGAGGCAACAACCGTGAGGCCCATACCCGCGCGGATGCTCAGCGGGCCATAGAACGACTCCATGATGGGCATCACACTGACGTAGGCCGGGACGGTATAGTCCGTGTTGCCCTCGCGCTCCATTACGGCCTGGTGGGCGAAATTGTACCACACGTCGACGCACCCGCCATAAGCGAAGGTGGGCGTGTGGTAGCGCTGGTAGCCGAGGGTGAGGTTGTAGGTGGGGTAATAATTGCGGGAAAGCCACCGCTCGCGCGGGGTGATGATACCGGGAGCCACCGCAAGCACGAACTCGTTGCGCCGGAATCCTTCGGGCTTAGCCACAGGCCCCACATCGGGCACCTCCGCACGGCTCAGCGCATAGCCCAGGTCCAACTGTATGAAATTGAGCCCCTGGTTGGGGTAGTAAAGCATGCCGTTGCTGCTGTGGAGGAAACGGAGCGAGAGCATTGTATGCGTGGTGGGGCGGCAGGTGAGCGCCAGGTCGACCATGCAGTTCACCAGCGAACCGATGTAGCCGTTGTCGTCGTCGTGGGTGAGGCTGTAGGGCTTGGTGTAGAAGGAAAGGCCGGCCCCGAGGGTCCATTCAAGGTGTTTCCCCAGCGGACAGCGCAGCAGGCCCGTCAGTGCAAAACGGTCGCCGTAGACGCCCTTGGGTATGGCCGCATACGATGCCTTGACACCGAAGGCAGGGAAGCGGCGCTTGAGCTGCCAGTACTCGTTGCCCACCGGCCGCGAAAACCAGGCGGCATCGATGCCGTAGGTGAGGATTACATCTTTGATGTAGCGCATGTCGTTGGGCATGGCATAGCCCAGGTTGGTGTTGAACTCCCAGGCCGTGCCTCCCTGCTGCGCCCGGGTGGCGGTGGCCAGTCCGCACACTGCGGCCATGATGACTACCCAATGCTTCATTGCCCAACCATATTAAGGTACTCCTGCTCGGTCAGAATGCTGACGCCCAGCTTCTCGGCCTTCTTGCGCTTCTCGGGTCCCATCTTCTCGCCGGCCAGCAGGTAGGAGGTCTTGCCGCTGATGGAGCCTGAGACCTTGCCGCCGTGCTGCTCGATATGGGTCTTGATTTCGTCGCGCGAAAAGCGCTCGAACACGCCGCTGACCACGAAGGTAAGGCCATCGAGTTGGTTTCCGAGTGCTGTCTGGCGGCAGCTCATCTGCAGGCCGGCGGCACGCAACCGCTCCACAATGCGGCGATGTTCCGGACGGGCCAGCCAGTCGTGTACCGCCTTGGCGGTTACCTCGCCCACGTCCTCCACCTGCGCCAGCTCCTCCTCGCTGGCGGCCAACAGCGAGTCCATGTCCTTGAAGTAGCGTGCCAGTTTCTTGGCCCCCACCTCGCCTACATACCTCATGCCCAATGCAAACAGCACACGCTCGAAAGGCACCTCCTTCGATACCTCGATGGCGGCCAACAGGTTGTCGGCCCCTTTGTCCTGTATGGTGGCCTCGTCGCCAAGGCCGATGAGCTGCTCGCGGCGCAGGGAGTATATGTCGGCCACGTCGCGCACCAGTCCGGCACGGTAGAGCAGCTCGAGGCGTTCGGGTCCGAGGGTCTCGATGTTCATGGCCTTGCGGCTGACGAAGTGCTCCAGCCGTCCGATGATTTGCGGATGGCAGCCGTCGGCATTGGGGCAGTAATGCGCCGCCTCGCCCTCGGGGCGCACCAACGGTGTGCCGCACTCGGGGCAGCGGTCGATGTACTGCACGGGCAGGCTTGCCGGCGGGCGCCGGTCAATATCCACGCCCACCACCTTGGGAATAATCTCGCCACCCTTTTCGATGAAGAGGTGGTCGCCCTGGTGTATGTCGAAGGATGCGATGAAATCGGCATTGACCAGCGTGGCGCGCCGCACCGTGGTGCCGCCCAAATGGACGGGTGCCAGGTTGGCCACAGGGGTTACCTTGCCCGTGCGCCCCACCTGATAGTCTATACTTTGCAGCGGTGTGCTGACCCGCTCGGCCTTGAACTTGTAGGCTATGGCCCAGCGGGGCGACTTGGCGGTGAGGCCCAGGCGGTCCCAAAGGGCGGTCTGGTTCACCTTGATGACGATGCCGTCGGTGCCGAAAGGCAGCTCCCAGCGGGCACGGTCCCAGTGGTCTATGAAGGCTTTTATCTCGGCAATATCCTTGCATTCCTTGATATACGGCTGCACCTTGAAGCCCAGCTGCCTGGCATATTCGAGGCGGCCATAGTGGGTATCCGGCAGGGTTGTTGTACCGTCGGGCGCCATCATGAAGTACATGCAGAACATGAGCTTGCGCTTGGCACACTCGGCACTGTCCTGCAGCTTGAGGCTGCCGCTGGCGGCGTTGCGCGGATTGGCAAAGGGCTCCTCGCCGTCGGCCTCGCGCTGGCGGTTGAAAGCCTCGAAGGCGTCGTAGGGGAATACCACCTCGCCACGCGCCTCG
Organism: uncultured Bacteroidales bacterium; assembly: GCA_900315935.1. Taxonomy (GTDB): domain Bacteria; phylum Bacteroidota; class Bacteroidia; order Bacteroidales; family P3; genus Colimorpha. The sequence goes on along the minus strand of ONBB01000019.1, from coordinate 4,562 downwards.
AAGTCGTCGGGAAAGTCGCCTCGCAGGCGCAGGGGTATGGTGGGGATGGTCTTGGCGTTGAGGGTGATGTCGTCGCCCACAGCGCCATTACCGCGGGTAACGGCCTGGACCAGCTGCCCATGGCGGTAGGTGAGGCCGATGGCCACGCCGTCGTATTTCAGTTCGCACGTATAGGAGAACTCCTCGCCGTCGAGCAACCTGCGGGTGCGGGCCTCGAATTCTTCTATCTCCTCCATCGAGTAGGTGTTGCCGAGCGAGAGCATGGGGAAGCGGTGTTCCACCTGGCGGAAGCTCTTGTTCACCTCGCCACCCACGCGTTTGGTGGGCGACAGCGGGGAGGCCAGCTCGGGATATTGCGCCTCGAGGTCCTGGAGCTGGCGCAGCAGGGCGTCGAACTCCTGGTCGGAGACCAGCGAGCGGTCGTTCATGTAGTACTCGTGGTTGAGCTGGTCGATGCGTTCGGCCAGCTGCTCCATCTGCTGGCGGACGGGCTCGGTGTCTATCGCGGAGAAGAGGTCCATGTGCCGGTGAAGTTGAGTGATACGGGTCCGATGAGGCGCACGTTGTCGAAGGCTTGGCCAGTGGCATCGAAGCCGACGCGGAAGTCGCCACCACGGGTAACGAGCGAGCGGTTGCCGCTGACGATGGCGGCGGCGGTAACGCCGGTGCCGCAGGCCCAGGTCTCGTCCTCTACACCCCGCTCGTAGGTGCGGACAAGGAGGCGTCCGTCGGGGAGGTCTTCTATAAAATCAACGTTTGTGCCCTCCGGGAATATGTCCTGCCTGTGGCGCAGGCGGCGGCCCTCGCCGACAACGTCGAAGTGTTCCAGGTCGGCCACGCGCTGTACATAGTGCGGCGAGCCGGTGTCGAGGAACCAGCCGTCGAGGCAGCGGCGCACGTCGCCGGCGGCGACACTGCGCATGCCGAGGCTGACGATGCCGACGCGCTGCACGGGGTCCCACATCTCGACCTCGGCCTCGTGGGGGCCGTCGAAGGCGGTGAAGGTGAAGCTTCGCCCCATGCCGAGCACGTGGGCGAAGGCCGCGATACAGCGGCCGCCGTTGCCGCACATCGACCCCAGCCGGCCGTCGGAGTTGTAGTATTTCATTTCGAAGTCGGTGCCGCGCTCCATCGTCATCAGCCCGTCGGCACCCACGCCGAAGCGGCGGTGGCAGATGAGGGCTATTTCCTCGGTGGTGAGGGAGAGGTCGCCCGAGCGGTTGTCGATGACGACGAAGTCGTTGCCCGCTCCGTCAAACTTGTAGAATTCCATTTTCGCTTTCAATCAATAGTCTATCTCGGGGAAGATGCTGCGCAGCGAACGCATGGCAGGGTTGGCCTCGAGCATGGTTTTGTATTTGTTGTCGGGGTTGTAGATGAGCTCTTCCTTGGTAACGAACATGGGGTTCACCTTGCATTCGAGCATGGGCATACCCGACTTGGCGCGCAGCACCTGCATGACGTCGATGCGGTGGGGCATGAATTCGTCGCGGAAGCCCACGGTCAGGGCGTCGATTTCAATCATCCCCACCCGCTCGCCGAGGCGCGGTGCGGCGGCCTTCAGCAGCTCTTCCAGCTGCAGCTCGGTGCCGGCCGCCTGCCAGTAGGCTTCCAGGTCGTCCTGCGTGAGGGGCTTCACCTCGACCACCGTCTGCACCTTCGGTGCGGCAGGCATAGGCTTGGCTTTGATGGAGAAGCCGCCCGTCAGCGACGGACGCGGCGCGGGGGCGGCGGTCGCCGTGGGTGCCGCAGACGCGGGGGCGGGCGCAGCGGAAGGGGCGGGCGCAGGGGCGGCAGGTGCCACCGGCGGCTCGCCGACGGGCGATGCCTGCGGCGCACGCTCCGCCGGACGCCCACTGTCGGGCGCCGGCTGCTGCGGTTCCGTGCCTGCCTCGCGGCGTCTTGCTATCTATCCCTCGGGCATCGTGGCGGTGGCCATCTTCATAAGGCACACCTCGACGAAGAGGTTCTTGTTGTTGGCCTCGCGGAAGCGGTACTCGAAGTCGGAGGCCGTGTTGAGGCATTTGAGCAGCAACGGCAGGCCGCACTGCTGGGCCTGCTGGCCGTAGCGCTGGCGCTGGGCGTCGGTGCCCTCGATGAGGGGCAGGGTCTGCGGGTCGAGGCTGACCATGAGGTTGCGCAGGTGCTCGCACAGGCCGGTGAGGAACTGCTGGCCGCCGAAGCCGCGGTTGACCACCTCCTGGTAGAGCAGCAGGGCGCCGCTGAGGGAGCTCTGCCGCACCTGGTCCATCAGGCGGAAGTAGTACTCCGAGTCCAGCACGTTGAGGTTCTCCAGCACCCCCTGGCGCGTGAGGTGCCCCTGGGTGAAGTTGACCAGCTGGTCGAAGATGGAGAGGGCGTCGCGCAGGCCGCCTTCAGCCTTGACGGCGATGACCTCCAGGGCGCCGTCCTCGTACTGCACCCCCTCGCTGGCGGCCACATACTTGAGGTGCGCCGCGATGTCGGAGGTCTCGATGCGCTTGAAGTCGAACACCTGGCAGCGCGAGAGGATGGTGGGTATGATCTTGTGCTTCTCGGTGGTGGCGAGGATGAACTTGGCGTATGCCGGCGGCTCCTCCAGCGTCTTGAGGAAGGCGTTGAAGGCCGCGGTGGAGAGCATGTGCACCTCGTCGATGATATAGACCTTGAACTTGCCCCCCTGCGGCGGGATAAGCACCTGGCGCGTGAGCTCGCGCATCTGGTCCACGCCGTTGTTCGAGGCGGCGTCGAGCTCGAAGATGTTCATCGACGCGCCCTCGTTGAACGAGCGGCAGCTGTCGCACTGGTTGCAGGCTTCACCCTCCGGCGTGCGGTGCTCGCAGTTGATGGTCTTGGCTAGGATGCGGGCACAGGTGGTCTTGCCCACGCCGCGCGGGCCGCAGAAGAGGAACGCCTGCGGCAGCTGGCCGGTCAGTATGGCGTTCTTCAGGGTGCGTGTGATATGCTCCTGCCCCACCACCGTGGCGAAGGTCGACGGGCGATACTTGCGTGCCGAAACTACAAAATTATCCATTTTACTAATATTCAATATATAATACCATTCACCCCCACGGAATTCCAAATGCAAATATACGCATTTTTTTTCAATGGCGCCGCAAATTTTTATCCACAACCCGCCGCACATCCACCGCTCACTGCCAGCGCTTTACGGCAATCAAAGTTTGCCTATGGTTTGATAATATTTTTCAACCACTGCACAATAAAAAAGGTGCCGCGGCGTTGTGCTACTGAAGTACAAAGTAAGAAATAAGAACTCAAAAATCAAATAGCTATGGCAAAACTCGAACAAGGCATTCTGGGACCGTTCCGCGGCACGGTGGGGACGGTGATCGGCTACCGCTGGCGCGACCGCTGGTGCATGCGTGCACGGCCGCACTCGTACAACGACCGCCGCAGCGCGGCGCAACTCGCGCAGCGCTCGCGCTTCAAGGCGATGATACAGTTCGCCTCGCCGGCCACGCCCCTGCTACGCCTCGGCCTCAAAGCCTGGGCCGCGGAGCACGGACTGACCGAAGGCAACGCCTTCCTGCGGCTCAACCACACGCATTTTCCAAACAATCAGAATGTTCTGAATAATCAGAATCTTCCGAATAATCTGAATAATCAGAACACTCAGAATATTCAGAATAATCAGAACACTCCGATAGCCTACCCTTTATTGCAGTTCTCGCACGGGTCGCTGCCGCCCGTCGAGGGCGCCGTGGCGGAGCGCGTGGACGCGCTGACGGTGCGCGTCGGCTGGCAGCGCGGCCTGGGGCGCGGCGCCGACCAGGTGCACCTCTACGCCTACTGCCCCGCCGCCGCCACAGGGCTGGCCGTGGCCGCCGTGGAGCGCGGCCGCCGGCAGGCGCAATTCGTTCTCCCCCAAGAGTTTGCCGGCGAGGAAATCCATCTTTGGGCATTCGTTGTGAACGCCGAGGGGGTGGCCTCCGCCACCCGGTATGTGCCCCTTGCAGGGGGCTTGGAAAATCTAGAAAGACTAGAAAATCTAGATAATCTAGATAATCTAGAAAATCTAGAATTTCTAGAAAGACTAGAATTTCTAGATAACCCAGAGACCGATGGAAACAAGGAACCTAAAGCCTCAAAGCAGCCGCGCGCCACCGCCCCGCAGCTACAGCTGGCCCTCGACTTCGGCGCCCCACCCGACTGAACCCAATAGAGAGAGGGTGCCCCCCGGGGGGACACCCTCGCGTCAGGATGAACCAGGGCTTTACGCCTTCCCGTTGGGGTTGTAGAAGACGAAGTGGCCGTCGATGACGTCGATGATGATGGTCTGGTTGGACTGCACCTTGCCCTCGAGCAGCTGGCGCGACATCTCGTTGAGTATCTCGCGCTGTATGACGCGCTTCACCGGACGGGCGCCCATGGCGGGGTCGTAGCCCACCTCGGCCAGGCGGTCGACGGCCTCGTCGGTGGCCGAGACGGTGATGTCGTTCTGCTCCAGCATGTGGGCCACCTGACGCAGCTGTATGCGCACGATGTCGCGTATCTGGCCCTGCGTCAGTGGCTGGAACATGATGATCTCGTCGATACGGTTGAGGAACTCGGGACGTATGCGC
>ONBB01000028.1 GCA_900315935.1 uncultured Bacteroidales bacterium | reverse complement strand
GGGCGTGTGTACGGCCGAAGCAGTGCTTGTTCATCTTGACGAAGGCGTTGCCCTCGGTCATCTGGTCGCGGGCGGCGCGCTCGCGCAAGCCCAACAGCAACGCCTGCCGTGCCGTGGCCGCGAAGCGCACCATCGACACAAACCAGTCTCTTTCAGCCTGTTGGTTCTCCGTATTCGGATAGTTAATCTCCCTGCGGTAGCCGCGCACCACGTGGCGGCCGCGCCACAGGTACCCCACCACGGTACCCACCTTGCCCCGGAACGGCCCGAGGATGCCTTGCTCTAATTTTGCCATATCTGTCTGATTATCTTGTTTTTATTTTGTCCTGCTCGCTTCGCTCGCGAGATCTTGTAGATCTTGTAGATTTATTTGCTTTGCGGTGCTGTTTTTTTTCCTGCTCGCTTCGCTTGCGAAATCTTGTAAATCTTGTAAATTTATTTGCTTTGCGATGCTTGTTTTTTTTTCCTGCTCGCTTCGCTTGCGAAATCTTGTAAATCTTGTTAATTATCGCTTCGCGGTGCTGTTCTTTTTTTCCTGCTCGCTTTGCTCGCGAGATTTTGTAGATCTTGTAGATTTTTTTGCTTCGCGGTGTTTGTTTTTTTTGACAAAAATAATTTACAAGATTTACAAGATTTCTGCCGCGCAGCGGCTAGGAGTTTTCACTAATAACGCCAGATTTAACGCCGTATTGTGCCCGTTCATTTACAGTAGAAGAAGAGGGGAAGAAGATGGTGATTTTAATCGGCTGTCTGTCAGTGGGTTGTGTGCGTCGATTTTTTTGCAAAAAAATGGAAAAAATCCGAAAAATTTTCGTACTTTTGCAGTTCAAAACATATTCGTCTATGAGCAAGAAAGCATACGCAATCCTCTCTCTGCTAGTGGCTACGGCCTTCGGTGCCGCCGCCCAGCTGCAAGCCCTGCCGCACAAATATGCCGGCAGCAACACCGTTACCCTCTTCGACTCGACCGGTGTCTACGTCGAGGAGAGCGGCCTGAGCCATATCGTCAACCACCGCCGCGTGCGCATGTTCTCTTTCGAGGGCTGCGCGCAGAACAGCACGGTGAAAATCGACTACGACCCCCTCTCGGCCCATTGCGACATCGAGCGCGTGCTGGTCCACCGCGCCTCCACCGGCCGCACCGACACCCTCGTCTGGCCTGGCCGCAAGGAGAACCGCCCGGTGTACGACTACATCGCCCCGGCCCGCATGATTTATTGGGGCGCCAGCCAGAAGATGGTGCAGGTGGGACGCCTCGAACTCCACGACGAGCTGGAGGTGTGGACCTACAAAAAGGGATACACCTACGCCCTGCTCGCTGACGGCCAGAGCAATACCGCCGGCCTGAACGCCGCCTTCGCCTCGCTGCCCGACGACGACGAGCGCTACATACCGCCCATGCGCGGCCACTACTACGACATCGTCCCCTTCTGGAGTTCGGAGCCTATCGTGCAGAAGGTCTATCAGCTTAACATACAGGACAGCAAGAAGGTGCAGTACCAGGTGTACAACGGCACCGTCGGCACCCACCGCGCCGCCGCCGACGAGCCCGGCCGCTCGCTCTACACCTTCGTCAAGGCCAACATCATGCCCCTCGAGCGCGAGCCCCGCGCCCTGGCCGGCAACGACATCGAGTGCAAGCTGCTCCTCAGCACCAGCCCCGACTGGCAGGCCAAAAGCCGCTGGTTCTACGGCGTCAACGAGTCTTACGGCAGCTTCCACCCCACGCCCGAATTGCAGAAGAAGGTCAACGAGCTGCTGCGCGGCGCCAAGGACGAGACCGACTCCATCAGCATCCTCACCCACTGGGTGGCCGACAATATGCGCTACGCCGGCATCTCGATGGGTCCCGGCGAGGGCTTCACCCTCCACAACGCCGACATGAACTACACCGACCGCTGCGGCGTATGCAAGGACAAGGCGTCGCTGCTCATCGCCATGCTGCGTGCCGCCGGCTTCGAGGCTTATGCCGCCATGACCATGGCCGGCGAGCGCATCGACCGCATACCGGCCGACCAGTTCAACCACTCGGTCTGTGCCGTCAAGCGCCGTAACGGACGTTTCGAGCTGCTCGACCCCACCTGGGTGCCCAACGTGCGCGAGCTGTGGTCCAGCGCCGAGCAGCAGCAGGGCTACCTCATCGGCACCCCCGAGGGGTGCGACCTCATGGAGACCCCCGTCTCGCCCGCCGAGAATCACTACCTTTCCATCGTAGGCACCAGCACCGTCCACGCCGACGGCACCCTCACCGGCACCCTCATCGTTACCGCCGAGGGGCAGAGCGACGCCTCGGTGCGCTCCGTCTTCTCGGCCCGCCAGAGCGAGTGGCGCGCCAACCTCGAGCGCGAGCTGCTCCGCATCGCCCCGCAGGCCGAGATTCTCGACATTACCCATACCGACCCCGACCGCTACCTCGAGCAGCCCGTCTCCATCACCTACTCCTACCGCATCCCCCACTATGCCGCCGTCGACAAGAACGCCGTCGTCTTCACCCCCCTGGCCGCCCGCGGCATCTTCAGCCGCGCCATGGGGCACCTGAACTTCGACCTCACGTCCGAGAGCCGCACCCAGCCCTTCGCCGACCGCTGCTCGCGCCTGGTGGACATCCGCGAAACCGTTACCCTCCCCTTCGAACCCAAGCAGCTGCACTACCCGATGGTCGACGGCATCGCCGACCCCGTGGCCAGCTTCGGCATGGGCATCCAGCTCAATGGCGCCACCCTCACCTTCGGCGAGCAGGCCGTCTTCTCGAAGCGTGTCTACGAGGCCGCCGACTGGCCCGCCTTCCGCGCCGCCGCCCTCGCGCAGAAAAACGCCGCCAACACACCCCTGGTACTCACCAAATAAGTCATTAACCCCATAGAATTCCATCGTCATGAAGAAGATATTCCTCCTTGCGGCATTCATTTCAATTTTCAATTTCCAATTTTCAGTTTCCCACGCCCAGCAGCCCGATGCCGTGTTCCGCCTGCTGCGCCACGAGTGGACCCTCAACGACGACGGCACCTCCGACTACAGCTACCGCCACGAGGTGCAGATACTCCGCAACCGCGCCCTCACCGCCTACGCCGACAAGGGCGAGACCTTCGTCGTCTACAACCCCGACATCGAGGAGGTTACCGTCAACGAAGTCTATACCATACAGCTCGACGGCTCGCGCGTGGACATGCCGCAGAACGCCTTCATCCACCAGCTGCCCGCCGAGTGCGCCGACTGCGGCCGCTTCAACCACCTGCGCGAACTCACCATGGTGCATACCGGCATGGAGATAGGTTGCCTGGTGGTGGTCGACTACACCGTGCACCGCCGCCACAATTTCCTCTACGAAACCCTCCCCCTGCTGCGCGACTGCCCGGTGGAACGCCTGGAAGTCAAGGTCAACGCCCCGCGTGACATGGAGGTGCGCCGCGTGCTGCTCGGCGAGGATTACCTGCCCGCCGGCGTAACCAAGTCGTCGCTCCTCGACGGCGATATCGTCCTGCGCAACCTGCCGCAGGCTCCCCGTGAATCCTACATGCCCGAGCATATCGTACCCACCATCCGCTTCTTCAACGGGCCGGTCGAGTTCAATCCCGCCGTGCAGGTCGAGCCTTTCACCGCCGCCACCGACGATGTGGCACGCGGTATGGTTGGCGACGACATGTACAATGTGGAGCATATCCGCAATTTCGTGCTTGAGAACATCCACCTCAACGCCATCCATCCGCGCCACCTCAACTACACCCGCGCCACCGCCGCCGAGGTGTGGAACTCAGGTTGCGGCACCGCCACCGAGAAGGCCGTCCTGCTGGCCTCCATCCTCACCAACGAGGGCTACCCCGCCCGCGTGGTGGGTGATATGTACGACCAGGTGGCCGTTGTCGTCGATACCCTCGAGTATACCCTCGACCCGCACCATCGCACCCCGCTGGCCATCCTGGGCAAGGCCAGGGATGTGGAGCAGGTATTCTCCATGAGCCATGAAAATCAGGAACTGAAGCTGGATTCGCTCGGAGGAGGTTACTTCCGCAGCGCCTTGTCGGTCCTGACGGATTTGAACGGCGATGCCGTGGCGTTTGCCCCCGCAAGACTCCCCACCACCCGCACCACCCCGTTGCAGGCTACCATGTGCGACTTCACCGACAATGCCTCCTACCTCCTGCCCAAGGGGCTGAAGGTGGTCGGCGGCGACGTGAACGAGTCGCTCTCCTTTGCAGGGCTCGGCTCGGTGGAGGTCTCCGTCGTGCAGAAAGGCAACAAGATTGTGGCGAAACGTCGCCTGGTGCTCAAGAAGAGCATTATCCCGGTCGAGGACTACGCCCAGTTCCGCCAGCTGATGGTGCTCTACCACAGCCACTGCGACCTGATACTGAAAGGTAAGTAAAACGAAAAAGCCTCCCTGTCATCGGGGAGGCTTTTGGTTTGGTATCTGTCGGGTGGGTTATCGACCGGCGTACATGTCCTCGTAGTACTTCATGTAGTCGCCACTGGTAACCTGGTCCATCCACTCCTGGTTGTCGAGGTACCAGCGGACGGTCTTCTCGATGCCCTCCTCGAACTGCAGGCTGGGTTCCCAGCCCAGCTCGCGCTGCAGCTTGCTGCTGTCGATGGCGTAGCGCATGTCGTGGCCGGCGCGGTCGGTAACGTAGGTGATGAGGTCCATGTCCTGTCCCTCGGGACGGCCCAACAGGCGGTCCACGGTGTTGATCAGCACGCGGATGATGTCGATGTTCTTCCACTCGTTGAAGCCGCCGATGTTGTAGGTCTCGGCCACTTTGCCCTCATGGAAAATGAGGTCGATGGCGCGGGCGTGGTCCTCCACATAGAGCCAGTCGCGCACGTTCTCGCCCTTGCCGTAGACGGGCAGCGGCTTGCGGTGGCGTATGTTGTTGATGAAGAGGGGGATGAGTTTCTCGGGGAACTGGTAGGGGCCGTAGTTGTTGGAGCAGTTGGTAACCACGGTGGGCAAGCCGTAGGTGTCGTGGAAGGCGCGCACAAAGTGGTCGCTGCTGGCCTTGGCGGCGCTGTAGGGGCTGTGGGGCTGGTACTTGAGCTCCTCGGTGAAGAACTTGTCGCCGTAGGCCAGGTGGTGCTCGCCGCTGGATGCCTTGGTGCTGAACGGCGGCTTGATGCCTTCGGGGTGCGTCATCTCAAGGGCGCCGTACACCTCGTCGGTGCTGATGTGGTAGAAGCGCTTGCCTTCATACTTCTCGGGCAGGCTCTCCCAATACAGCTTGGCGGCCTGGAGCAGGCTCAAGGTGCCCATCACGTTGGTCTGGGCGAAGGTGAAGGGGTCTTTGATGGAGCGGTCCACATGGCTCTCGGCGGCCAGGTGGATGATGCCGCTGACCTGCTCGTCCTGCATTAGTTTGTAGATGCCGTCGAAGTCGCAGATGTCCATACGGACGAACTTGTAGTTGGGCTTGTCCTCGATGTCCTTCAGGTTGGCCAGGTTGCCAGCGTAGGTCAGCTTGTCGACGTTGATAATCTTGTACTGCGGGTACTTGTTCACGAAGAGACGTACCACATGGCTGCCGATGAATCCGGCGCCGCCGGTGATGATGATGTTCATATTGTTTAGTTTTGTATAATTTCTGATGTTGTTTTTTTCCGTAACGTGTTGTTTTTCGATTTATTGTATATGGCAAGCGAATTCTAGTTTTCGATGTGGCCCACTAGGTCGTTTTCCAGGGCGTCGGTGATGCGTACATCGACGAAGTCGCCGCTGCGGATACCGCCGGTAGTCTGGCGGATGAGCACTTCGTCGTCTACCTCGGGGCTGTCGTACTCGGTGCGTCCGACGAGGTAGTCGCCCTCGCGGCGGTCAACGATGCAACGGAGTCTCTTTCCGATTCGGGAGCGGTTGATTCCCAGTGATATGCTCTCTTGCAGTTCCATCAGTTCGGCCACACGGCGTTGCTTTTCTTCCTCCGGCACGGGGTCGCCCAGGCGGTAGGCCGGGGTGCCTTCCTCGGGCGAGTAGGCGAAGCAGCCCATGCGGTCGAAGCGCGCCTCGCGCACGAAGTCCATCAGTTCGGCAAACTCCTTCTCCGTCTCGCCCGGGTAGCCGGCGATGAGGGTGGTGCGGATGGCCACGTCGGGTATCAGCTGGCGGAAGCGGTCTATCAGCCGCAGCGTCCCCTCTCGGTCGATGCCGCGCTGCATGGAGTTGAGGATGCGCGAATTGATGTGCTGCAGCGGGATGTCGATATAGTTGCAGATGTTCCGATGGCGGGCGATGGCCTCGATGGCGTCCTCGGGGAACGAGGTGGGGTAAGTGTAGTGCAGGCGTATCCATTCGGCGCTGCTCTCGGTGGCCAGCCGCTCCAGCAGCTCGCCCAGCCGCCGCTTGCGGTATAGGTCGAGGCCGTAGTAGGTGGTGTCCTGGCTGATAACCAGCAGTTCCTTCACTCCATTCTGTACCAGCTGTTTGGCTTCATTCACCAGGTCGTCGATGGGTCGCGAGCGGTGCGCTCCGCGGATGAGCGGGATGGCGCAATAGGAGCAACTTCGGTTGCACCCCTCGGCCACCTTCAGGTAAGCGTAGTGGCACGGGGTGGAAAGTTCCCTCTTCCCAGGGAAATCCATCGATTCCGAAGATTCCGAAATGGCTGCAATTATCTTCTCCCACTCGTGCACCCCATACCAGCCGTCCACCTCGGGCATCTCCTGCCGCAGCTCTTCGCGGTAGCGTTCCACCAGGCAGCCGCAGACGATGAGGCGGCGCGCCTTGCGGCCGCGCACCTTCACGCCGATTTGCTGCAGGATGGTCTCTATCGACTGCTCCTTGGAGTCGCCGATAAAGCCGCAGGTGTTGATGATGACGGCGTCGCAGTCGTTGCGCTCGCGGTCGAAGTGCACCGTGTGCCCGGCCGCCGCCAGGTGCCCGGCCAGGTTCTCGCTGTCGACGGTATTCTTCGAGCAGCCCAGGGTGATGATGTTGATTTTCATTCGAACAGGCTGTCTACGAACTCCTCGGGGTTGAAGAGTTGGAGGTCGGTCATCTTTTCGCCGAGGCCGATGTAGCGGACGGGAATGTTGAACTGGTCGCTGATGCCGATGATAACGCCGCCCTTGGCAGTGCCGTCCAGCTTGGTGAGTGCCAGGGCGTTGACATCGGTGGCCTGGGTGAACTGGCGGGCCTGCTCGATGGCGTTCTGGCCGGTGGAGGCGTCGAGCACCAGGAGTACCTCGTGGGGCGCGTCGGGCACCAGTTTCTGCATCACTTTGCGTATCTTGGAGAGCTCGTTCATGAGGCCCACCTTGTTGTGGAGGCGGCCGGCGGTGTCGATGATGACCACGTCGGATTGCCTGGCCAGTGCGGACTGCAGTGTGTCGTAGGCCACGGAGGCCGGGTCGGCGCCCATGCCTTGCTGCACGATGGGCACCTCGACGCGCTCGGCCCAGAGCATGAGCTGCTCGACGGCGGCGGCACGGAAGGTGTCGGCGGCGCCCAGCATGACGCTCTTGCCGGCCAGTTTGTACTGGTAGGCCAGCTTGGCGATGGTGGTGGTCTTGCCCACACCGTTGACACCTACGACGAGGATGACGTAAGGCTTCTTCGGCAATTCGGCGTCGAAGTCCTTCGGGAAGCCGTCGGCGGACTTGCGCAGCAGCTGCGCCACCTCGGCGCGGAGGATGGAGTTGAGCTCCGAGGTGGAGATGTATTTGTCGCGGCGGATGCGTTCCTGCAGTTTCTCAATGATTTTCAGCGTGGTGTCCACGCCCACGTCGCTCGTGATGAGCGTCTCCTCGAGGTCGTCGAGCACCTCGTCGTCCACCGTGCTTTTGCCCACGATGCTCTTGGCCACTTTCTGGAAGAAGCTTTCCTTGGTCTTGGCCAGGCCCTGGTCCAGTGTCTGGCGCTCCTCTTCCTTGCTCTTGCGTAAAAAGTCGAAAAATCCCATAATGCTATCTTATTTCAATTGTTTCAACATGGCGGGTTTGATGTCCTTGTCGAACATCTTGCTGTACTGCTCGAAGGGGTAGCGGTCGCAGTCGCCCGAGGCGAAGTACCAGAGCACGACGATGAAGTCCTTGGCTGGGTAGAAGCCCGGAATCACCTGGATGACAGAGCCGTCGGCACGGTAGAGCACGAAGGAGGGGAACCCGCGGAGGCCGGCGGCGAACTCGTGGCTGCGGGCGCGGCCGCTGCCGGGGCGGTAGGTCTTGCCGGCCCACTGGACGGTCTGGCTGCTCTCGGCGTTGAATTTTACGGGGTAGAAGTACCGGTTCAGTATCTTGGCCACCGTGGGGTCGGTGAAGGTCTGGCGGTCCATCTTCTTGCAGTAGCCGCACCAGTCGGTGTAGAAGTCGACGAAGTACATCTTGGAGCCGATTTTGGCCTTCGATGCCTCGTCGATGGTGTGCCACTTCACCTGCGCCTGCACCCCGGCGAGGAGCAGCATGGCGAAAGTGGTCGTCAGTATTTTCCTGATAGCTGTCATTTCCATTGATTTATAGTGTCTTATGTTTTGTCTGTCTTTTTGGGGGTTCCATAAGCTTCCATATCCTTCCAGTGCCTTAGTATTCCCCTAGTATTCCCCTAGGGATCCCCTACCGTCTACCACTCGTACTGCCAGTCCTTCTCGTTGTCCTGTTCCGACTCGACATATACCTCCTCGCGTTCCTCGCGGTCGCGCAGGCGGAATAGGCGACCCAGCCAGTCGTCCTTCTTCGAGTGGGTCTGGGTCTTCTTGTGCTTGTCCTCCTCGATGATGCGGGCTATCTGCGCCACGTAGTGCTCCACATAGTTGCGGTTGGCCGACGGGTCGTGGTGCAGCATGGCTCCCGTATAATAATGATACAGGATAGAGTCGTAGGCGATGCCGAGACCCACCATGCGGATGGCGCCCTCCTGGCTGAGACCCACGCCGTGGCCGTAGCCGTGGCCGTGTATCACCACGTTGTGCTCCACGCTGTCCCACTCCACCGAGAAGAAGGTCGACTTCAGCTGGAAGTCCACCCGCACCCTCGTCAGCGGCACTCCCGCTATCCTCACCTTGCGCGTCTCCTGCGAGAAATGCAGCAGACTGTCGCGCACGGCAGGGTCTTTGGTGTTCAGCTTGTGCTTGGTGGCGAAGTAGTTGAGCCAGCGGCTCTCGCTGACGGTCTTCGTCCAGTCGCTCTGCCGCATGCGGTAGGAAAAGGTGTCGACCACCGAGCGGAGGTAGGGCAGTGCGGCGCGCCACACGTCCTCCGAGTTGGCCGTCTGGCCGCCGGAGTTGGAGTGGAACGGTGTCTCAATCAGCTTGCCCTCGCTGTCCACCAGCGTCTCGCCGCTGCTCTGTATGGCCCCCATCATGATGTCGGGCCGTATGCAGCGGTTGAGGTATGCCTGGCAATGCACGTGGTCGCAGAAGTTGTAGCCTTCGCTGCGGTGCTTGCCAATGTTGCGCAGCGCCCAGGTGCGGCTGATGATGGCTTGGATGCGGAAGATGTCGGTCTGCTTGCCGTAGATCTCGCTCTGCACCACACCGGCGATATAGGTCTCGAACTCCACGTCGTTCAGCAGCATCAGGCTGCCGCCCTTGTGGGGTTTTACTTCGAGGTCTCCCTCATAGGTGCGCTGCTTGCACCCTTCGGGGTTGAGGCAGAGGATGCAGGCCGTGTCGGTGGCCTCGAGGCGCAGGTTGCCGAAGGTGCCGTAGTCTGTCTCGTTGACCTTGATGTTCATCCTGCCGCCCTTGGCCTGGATTTGCACCAGGCGCCCGTCGCCCACCATGTCCTCCAGCAGGCGGTTGCCGTCGACGTAGAGGTTGTACGCCCCCAGGTCGAACGAGATGCTGAGCGTGCTGATGGTGTTGTTGCTGTACAGCCGCACCTTCACCTTGTCGGCTTTGGCCGCGGTGGCGAGGGCGAGTAGGAGCAGTATGGCTAGAAAACGTTTCATCTTTGGATGGTGTTTATTATGGCTTGGGCTGCGCGGCTGCTGGCACCCGGGCCGCCCAGTTTCTGTTCTACGCGGCGGTAGCCCTCCAGCATCCGCTGCCGGTTCTCCTCGTCGGTGAGGAGGTTGAACTCGCGTTCGAGGCGCTCGTCGTTGAAGTCGCCCTGCAACAGCTCGGTAACCACGTCGCTGTCGTCAATCAAATCGACCAGGGCTATGTGGTTTATCCTGCTGCCCACCAGTGCCTTGGCCAGGGCAATGGAGACAGGGTTGGCGCGGTAGCAGACCACCTGCGGCACGTGGAACAGGGCGGTCTCCAGCGTGGCCGTGCCGGAACACACCACGGCGGCATAGGCTTGCGAGAGCAGGGGGTAGGTCTGGTCGTAGAGTACGGTAACGTTGCTGCCCGAGGGTATCAGGCTGTCGTAGAAGGGTTTGCCCACAAGGCTCATGCCGGCCACGGCGAATCGGTACCCGGGGTGCCGCTGTGCCAGTCGCACCATGTAGGGCAGGCTGTTGCGTATCTCCTGCTTGCGGCTGCCGGGCAGCAGGGCTATCACGGGGCGGTCGGTAGGCAGCGGGGTGGGGTAGGAGGCGGCTTGGATGGCGTCCAGCAGGGGATGCCCCACGTAGGTGGCCTGCGGCATGCGGTTCTCGGCATAGAACTGCTGCTCGAAGGGGAGGATGTAGCACAGCAGGTCCAGATACTGGCGCATGCCTTTCAGCCGTCCTTTCTTCCAGGCCCACAGCTGGGGCGAGACATAGTGCACGGATTTGAAGCCCTGCTCGTGTGCCCATTTCTCAATCTTCAGGTTGAAGCCCGGGTAGTCTATGCCGATGACGGCATCGGGCTGCCACTGCATAATGTCGCGCTTGCAGAGGTCTATGTTGCCGAGCACGGTGCGCAGGTGCATGGCCACCTCGACAAATCCCATGATGGCCAGGTCGCGTATGTGGCGCACCGGCGTGCCGGCCTCGCCGGCCATGGCGTCGCCACCCCAGAAGCGGAACCGGGCTTCGGGGTCGTGTTGGCGCAGGGCACGCAGGAGATGGGCTCCCAGCAGGTCGCCCGACGCTTCGCCGGCTATGATGTAATACTTCATTGTATCAGCAGGTTGTTGGAGCGTATGAGGTAGGCCATGAAGGGGATGAAGGTGAGGAAGAGGGTGATGATGAGGGTCTTGGTGATGGTGATGCGCTGCAGTTTGATGACATAGCGCAGCAGGAGCAGCGGCGGCACAAAGCAGGCGGCATACCAGCGCAGGTGCGACCCCAGGGGCTGGCCGGCGACAAGCAGGCCGAGGGTGAGCAGCACTGCGGTGGCGATGATGGCGCCGAGGCCGAGGAGGAGGCCGGTGGCTATGGTGTCGCGCTCGAGCAGTCGTTTAAGCATGGCTGAAGGTGTTGGTGAGGGTTTCTAACGAGGGGTAGTGTGTGAAGTCGGGATGTATGGGCACGATGGAGACGTAGCCGTTGGCCAGCGCCCATTCGTCGGAGGTGTCGGGAGGGTTCTCGCACTGGAACTTGCCGGTGAGCCACCAGTAGGGGCGGCCGAGGGGATCGAAACGTTTCTCGAAGCTGTCGAGCCATTTGGCCGAGGCTTCGTGGCATACGCGCAGCCCTTTGATTTGGTCGGCGGGCAGGCGGGGTATGTTGACGTTGAGCGACACGTCGGCAGGGAGGCCGCGTTCGAGGGCGGTGGCGATGATTTGGCGCACCGATGGGGCGGCGCCTGAGAAGTCGGCTTCAGGGTTGTGATTGAGGAGGGAGAAGCCAATGGCGTGGAGTCCGAGGGCGGTAGCCTCGATGACGGCGCCCATGGTGCCGCTGTAGAGGACGTTGATGGAGGAGTTGGAGCCGTGGTTGATGCCGGAGAGGACGAGTGCCGGCGGACGGGGGCAGAAGTATTCGACGGCGAGTTTGACGCAGTCGACGGGGGTGCCGTCGCAGTAGTGGGCTGCGAGCCCCTCCTTTTCCACCAGGGTGTGGACGCGCAGCGGACGGGCGGAGGTGATGCTGTGGCTGGTGCCCGAGGCGTTGCGCTCGGGGGCCATGACCACCACATCGCCGAATTCGCAGGCGATGTCAGTCAGCGTGCGGATGCCTTTGGCCAGGTAGCCGTCGTCGTTGGTGATGAGGATGAGGGGTTTCATGGCTGGAGGCTGATGTCTTTGCCGAGGAAATAGGAGGCGGGTTGGAGTATGTTGTCGAAGACGAAGTACTGTATCAGCACAGTGTCTTTCCGGTCGACGATGGCATAGAGACGGTCGAGGTCGAAGGTCTCGTACAGCTCTTTGTCGGGCATATTGGCGATGTCGTCGGGGTTGGAGTATTTGATGTAGGTGCGCACTTCGTGGGTGGCGCCGGCGGTGTCGGTGATGGTGAGGATGGAGCGCGGGGTGCCGCTGACGCAGGTGTCGGCGAAGCTGTTGGGCACGATGGCGGCGAACTCGTCGAAGTTGAGCCAGGTGAAGGAGGAGAGCATCTGCGCCACGCGGGCGGTGTCGAAGCCGTCGACGCGGCGTTGGGGCTCGAGTATCTCCATGGCGAAGCCGTCGCCGTCGCGCACCACGGCGAAGCTCTCCTGGGGATTGTCGGGCAGCTGGAGCTCAATGCGCTGTATGGCGTGGACGTCGAGGTCGACGATGGTGTGGCTGCGCCACTTGAGCGGGTCGGCCGGGAAGCGCGGCGTGAGGAAGCCGCGGAAGCCGGGGATGTGGACGATGTAGGGCACTTTGTCGCCTTCGCGGTACATGAAGGAGGCCATCATGTCCTGGGTCTCGCGGCCTACGTGGTAGGTGGCGGCGAGACGCTCGTGCGGGAAGAGCTGCAGGCGGCCGCCGAAGAGGTTGATGCGGGGCTGGCGCTGGTAGACTTCCACCTTGATGGCGCGGGCGGCCAGGTCTTTGACGGTGTTGGGGATGGCGTTCTTGTTCACCTGCTGCCGTATGCGCATGTCGCGCAGGGTCTCGAGCAGCAGGTCGACCAGGGGCTGGTTGGCGGGGTAGTTGCCGTCGACCTGCCAGGTGCTGTCGGCCTGGCGCTGCAGGGTTACGTGGTAGTCCTGCTTGTCGGCGATGAAAATTCGGGTGATGGTCGAGGTGTCGGCTATGTGGTAATCTTGCTTGAAGGTGGCGGTGCGCGACTGTGTGGTGGCCACCACCACGGCCACCACGGCCAGGAGGGCTGCCGCGGCGACGAGGATGAGGTTGCGTTTTTTCTTATTCATGGATGTTTTATTTGCGTCTTTTCGGTAGGGGTTCTCTAGGGGAACGGTAGGGGTTCTCTAGGGGAATACAAAGGCACTGGACCGCTATGGACCGCTATGAGCCTTTTTGATTTTCGGGGATGTTGCTCTTGGAGTATAACTTCTTGCGTGTAAGTACGATAGCGCCGCCGGCGGCACCGAGGAGCAGCAGGGGGGCGATGAGGTTGAGCATCTGGTAGGCTGAACGCTGGTTGCGCACCTTGATGACGTCGAGTTTGCGGAGCTTGATGTTGCGCGAGCGGGAGGCCAGCAGGCCGTCGTCGCCGACCAGGTAGTTGACCGAGTTCAGGATGAGGTCTTTGTTGGCGTAGAGTGTCTGGGTGTAGTTGTCGAGGCCCAGGGGGTAGATGGCGCCGTCTTCGGATCCCACGCGGTTGCGGATGATGTCGCCGTCGGCGATGACAATCATCTTGGTGGGCTTGCTCTGTTCCTGGTATCCGATGGCGTCCTGGTTGGTGAGCGCGGGGCTGAGGCGGTTGCGCCAGGCGGAGCGGAACTCGCCCTCGAGGAGTACGGCCACGGGCAGCGAGCTGCGGTTGTAGAGCCGCTGGTCGGGCTCGGCCTGCGCGTCGGCCAGGTCGACCATGGCCGGGGCGTTCTTCACGCGGGTGTACTCCGAGGTGGTGAGCAGGACGGTCTTCTGTATGTCGTTGTCGATGAGGTCGATGCTGGAGATGAAGTCGGTCTTGATGACGTCGAGGTTGCGCACGATGGGGTGTTCGGAGGTGGGGATGAGCTCGGGGAAGTAGTACCAGGGGACGAAGCGGAACTGGGGTTTCTCGCCCACCATGCCCACCTGCATCGGGATGGGGCGGCAGCGGATGTCCATCAGCAGGTTGGGGTTGAGTCGCACGCCGTAGGTGAAGAGCATCTCGTCCAGGCCGGTGGCGTTGCGTGTGGCGAGGAACTGGCCGCGGTTCTGCAGCGAGTCGATGTCGGCGTCCAGCGGGTCGATCAGCCACAGCACCTTGCCGCCGTACATGATGTACTGGTCGAGGATGAAGAGGTCCTGGTCGGTGAACTGCTGGGTGGGCTTGGCCACGATGAGCAGGTCGAAGCGGTTGATGAAGCGGTAGCTCGAGTCGCTGTTGTTCTGGCGGTGCATGGTGAGCGACTGTATCTGACCGTCGATGGTGATGTATTCGAGGCTGTAGAATTCCTGCAGCGAGCGCTGTATGTCGTAGAGCACGGGGCCGGAGAGCTCGCCTTGTCCCTGCAGGAAGCCGATGGAGCGCTTCTGTCCGCGGGCCAGGGCGCGGATGGCGCTGGTGAGGGCGTACTCGAGGTTCTGCACCGAGTTGTTCAGCAGGTCGTCCTGGCTGACATACTTCTGGCTCTGCAGCAGCTGGATGGAGGTTTCGCGGCCGCGGTAGATGACGTCGGCCGCCGGCAGCAGTATCTGCTGCGTCATGCCGCCCTCGGTCTGCACCTGTATCTGTGTGGGCTGTATGCCCTTGGCGGCCAGCTTCTGGTAGAATACCTGCTGCTCCTCGCGGGTGTCGAACTGGTTGGGGTTGACGAACTCGTATTCGATGTTGCTGTTGTAGGCGCGGAACTGGTTGAGCATCTCCTTGGTCTCGTTTTGCAGGCGCTTGAAGTCGGCCGGGAACTCGCCTTCGAGGTAGACGCGGTAGAGCACCGGCTCGTCGATGCGCTTGAGGAGGTCCTTGGTGTGCTTCGACAGGGTGTAGCGGCGCTCGGAGGTGAGGTCGAGGCGCAGGAAGAGGTATTTTCCGATGACGTTGACCGAGACGATGATGAGGAGCGCGGCGCCCATCTCGAGCCAGTGGCTGCGGCGCAGGTTCTTGCGACCCTGCCAGCCGTTCCACAGGCGGCTCTGCAGCACCAGGCGGGTGGCCATCAGGAAGAGCGCCATGACGGAGAGGAAGTAGAGCACGTCGCGTGTGTCGACCACGCCGCGGCTGATGCTCTCGTAGTGGTGCGCTGCGCCCAACTGCTTGACAAAGAGGTCGGCCTTGCCGAGCAGCCCCATGTTGTATACCGACTCGAATCCCAGGTAGGCCACCGCGCAGAGCAGGGCGGCGAGGATGAAGGAGACGATCTGGTTCGAGGTGAGCGACGAGCAGAAGAGGCCGATGGCGGTGAAGGCACCGCCGAGCAGCAGCAGGCCGATGTAGGAGCCGATGACCGAGCCGGTGTCGATGTTGCCCACCGGGTCGCCCAGGGCGTAGACGCTGAAGTAAGTTACCAGGGTGGGCAGCAGCGAAATCAGCACCAGCGTCCAGGCGGCCAGGAACTTGGCGAAGACCACCGTCCACTCGCCCAGCGGGCGTGTGAGCAGCATCTCCAGGGTGCCGGTGCGGCGCTCCTCAGCCAGCGAGCGCATCGTGATGGCCGGAATGAGGAAGAGGTAGAGGAAGGGGCCGATGAGGAAGAGGCCCTCGAGCGAGGCATAGCCGTAGTCCAGGATATTGAAGTCGCTGCGCAGCACCCACAGCATGAGCCCGGTCAGCACCAGGAAGACGGCGATGGTGAGGTAGCCGGTGAGCGACGAGAAGAAGCCTCGGAGTTCTTTCTTATAGAGTGTCCACATAGAAGGGTGCTATTCGATGAATTTGCGTGCTTTGCTTTTGCGGCTGCGGCCCTGGTAGATGCCGTCGGAGAGCTCGCGGACGGTTTCGGCCATCACCTGGGTGGCGGCGGTCAGGATGCGGCGGTCGATGTTCTCCCACACGTCGGTCGTTACGCGGTTGTGCTGCATACCGTTGAGGGTGGTGAAGACGAGCGACGGGATTCCTATCTGGTCGAAGGCGCGTGCGTCGCCGCGGGGATTGGTCTTGGCGGAGCGGGCGGAGATGAGTTCGAAGTGGGCCGAGTCGCGGCGCAGGGCTATGTCGTAGAGGCCGGGGTAGTGGTTGTCGCCCAGCACCAGCAGGCTGTCGCCGCAGCCGAGGTTCTGCGCGTTGACGAAGGCTTCCACTTTGCGCAGCTTGGGGTAGCCCGACAGGAAGATGCGCGAGCCGAGGAACTGCTGTTCGCTGCCGCTGAAGAACACCACGAGGACGCTGCGGCGCGGGCGGTACTGCGGCAGCGAGAGCAGGCGCGCCACCTCGAGCACCGAGGCCACGCCCGAGGCGTTGATGTCGGCACCGGGGAAGAGGCAGGTCTCGCCCTGCATGCCGACGTGGTCCAGGCTGGCGCCGACCACGATGAGCTCCTTGTTGAGCTTGCGGTCGTTACCTTCAAGGAGACCGATTACGTTGGCCGTCAGGGCATGCTGGCGGTAGATGGCGTTGACGTCGATTTCGGCCTTGCGGCGCAGGGTGAAGGACTGCGGGGTGTGATCCTTGGCGATGTTGTCGATGGCCTCCTCGAGGCGGATGTCCTCGTCGAGGAGCAGCTCGCGGCCGCAGTCGAGGGTGAGCTGCAGCACGGGGAAGGTGCCCATGTGGGGCGGCTCGCCGCAGTAGATGCGCCCCTGCGGCTCGTAGGGGAGGCAGCTGGGGCTGGTGTTGATGGCCAGCATGCCGATGGCGCCGTGGCGCTCGGCGGCGCGGGCCTTGTCGCGCAGGGTGGTGTAGTGGTCGGTTACGGTGCTGGGAAGCCACGGATGCTCGGGCAGGCCGGTGAGCACCACCACAATCTGGCCCTGCACGTCGACCTTGGCGTACTCGTTGTACTCCTCGTCGTCGATTCCGTAGCCCACGAAGACCATGCGCGAGTCGATATATCCGCGGCCCGTCATGCCGGCGCAGCAGTAGTCGTTGCCGAGGATGAAGGTGCGGCGCTCCTTGGTGCCGGGGGTGTAGACGTTGAATTTGCAGTTCTCCACCTCGTTGGCCTCGAGGGTGAAATGCTGCAGGTCGGAGCCTATGCCGTAGGAGGCCAGGGTGCGGCGCACGTAGGCCACGGCGGCATCGTAGCCGGCGGTGCCGGCCTGGCGGCCACGGTAGGTCTCCGACGAAAGCTCAATGATGTGCTTCATGATCGAGTCGCTGTTGGCAGCGGGCATGGGCAGTGGGTCGCGGACCACCTGTGCCGTGGCGGGCACGGCCAGGGTCAGCAGGACTGCGGCGGCGGCAGTGAGCCGCCCGAGGCGGCAGCGAAGCGTGTTTTTCTTCATTTTTATAATTATATTTATTATATACTACTTTATTTTTCAGCGTGTTATGTTACCTGTGGGCAACAACCCGCAATCGCAAAGATACACTTTTTCCCCGAACAAGCCAAACTCTTTTTTGGAAAAATAGATAACTGTGCTGATAAACAATGTATTACATACTGCGGCAATTTTTGGCAAAAAAAGTGAAAAACACCCGAAAAATGCAGGTTTGCAAGATGCTGGTTTCCAGTAGTCTGACCCTATCCTCTTCTTCCCCTCTTCTTCCTCTCTAGGGAGGTGGAAGGAGGGGGGTAGGGGAGCATACAGAAAAAGCCGGCCCGGAGGGTCGGCTTGAGGGGTGGAACGGGAGGGGTTAGCGTCCCAGTTGGCGGAGCACTTTCTCGAGGTCGGGGGTGATCGGTGCGGCGGTTGGCGGCCTTGCCCTCGGCGGTGGCGTTGGATGCCTTGGGGGCGAACTCGCCGTGGCCGCAGGCTTCGATGCGGGCGGGGTTGATGCCGGGGCCGTGCTGCAGGAGCAGTTTGACAATCGAGGTGGCGCGCATCACGCTGAGGTCCCAGTTGTCCTTGACGGCCGTGTTGCCGCGGTAGGGGTCGTTGTCGGTGTGGCCCTCGACCATGACGCTCAGCGTGCTGTCCTGCTCGAGCACCTTGGCCAGCTCCTTGATGGCATTCTGGCCCTCCTTGCTCACGGTCCAGCTGGCCGAGGGGAAGAGCAGTTTGTTTTCCATTGATACATAGACCTTTCCGTCCTTCACCTCGACGTTCAGCCCCTTGTCGGCGAAGCCGGTGAGGGCGTTGGCGACGGCGTTGCGCACGGCGTCGAGTTCACGCTCCTTGGCGTCGAGTTGGGCACGGGCGGCGGCTTCGTCCTGCTCCAGCTGTTTCTGCTTGGCCAACAGGTCGTTGCGCTGCAGGGCGAAGGTCTCCTGCTGTTGCTGCAGCTGGTTCTGCTGCATCTGGAGGAGGGCCTCCTTGTCGTTGAGTTCCTTGGTGCGGGCGGCGAGGAGGTTCTGGGCGCGGGTCAGGTCGCGGCTCTTGCCGGCCACCTCCTGCATGTAGTTCTCCATGGTGGTGTCGTAGTGGTGGCGGGTGCGCTCAAGCAGGCGGCCGAGGCTGTCGCTGGTGGCTTCGCAGCGGCTTTTGGCCAGGGCCAGGTCGCCGTAGTCGCTGTTGAGGGCCGTGTTCTGTCGCGCCAGGGCGGCGTTTTCCTCCTTGATCTCGTCCAGCTCCTGCCGCGTGAGGTTGTATTGGCGCGTGGTCTGGTCGTATCTGGTTTGCAGGTTCTCGAATTCGCTCAGCGATACACACGAGGCCGTCAGCATGGAGGCCAGCGCGGCGGCGAAGAGGGTCTTTTTCATAATAATATTTGTTAAAATTCGACATTTATAACGCAGTTGGAATATTTTTCGTATCTTTGCACCCGATTTTTTCCGAAAAAAAGTTGCAACTCTACAGGAACATATACCGTTGGCGCCTGCGCCACATGAGCGAGCAGAGCATGTTGCTGCTGCTGGCCGTGGTGGTGGGTCTGATGAGCGGATTGGCTGCGGTGCTGCTCAAAAATGTGGTGCACTACGCCGGCCGCCTGGTGTCGCGCATGGGCGAACTGACGCCCATGGGGGGCAACGTGATGATGCTGGTGTTTCCGCTGGTGGGCATACTGCTTACAGTGCTGTTTGTCAGGTATATAGTGCGTGGCGACATCGGCCACGGGCTCCCCTCGGTGCTGCTGGCCATCAGCCGCAAGGGGTCGAAACTGCCGCCCAAGAATATGTGGACCTCGCTGGTGGCGTCGACCATCACGGTGGCCTTCGGCGGCAGCGTGGGACTCGAGGCTCCGATTGCCTCCACCGGCTCGGCCATCGGGAGCAATATAGGTCGGTGGTTCCGACTGAGCCCCAAGTCGCTGCGGCTCTTGCTCGGCTGCGGCGCCGCCGGTGCCATCGCCGGCATCTTCAAGGCTCCCTTCGCCGGCATCCTCTTCGTGGTCGAGGTGTTCCTCTTCGACCTCACCGCCACCACCGCCCTGCCGCTGCTCATCTCGGCGCTGGTCTCGGCCTCGACGGCCTATTTCCTCATGGGGCGCGAGGTGCAGTTCCAGTTCGAGGTGATGCACCACTTCACCCTCTCGCAACTGCCTTTCTACGTGGTGCTTGGCATCTTCTGCGCCCTCGTGTCGCTCTATTTCCTGCGCACCGCCGACAGGGTCGAGGGCTGGTTCGCCAAGCATGGCAATGCCTGGACGCGCGTCCTCATGGGCGGCCTGCTGCTGGGTGTGCTCATCTACCTCTTCCCGCCCCTCTACGGCGAGGGCTACTGGATGCTCACCGAGCTGCTCAACGGCGATTCCACCAGCCTGTTTAACAATACGATATACAGCTCGCTGTCGGGCAACACCTGGGCCACCCTCGGCATCCTCTTCGCCCTTATCCTGCTCAAGGCCGTGGCCACCGCCACCACCATCGGCTCCGGCGGCGTGGGCGGCACCTTCGGCCCCTCGCTCATTCTGGGCGGCCTGGCGGGCTACTTTGTGGCCATGCTCTGCAACGAACTGGGCACCATGCCGTTGGATACCGCCAGCTTTGCCCTGGTCGGCATGGCGGCCGTAATGACGGGTGTGATGCACGCACCCTTCATGGCCACCTTCCTCATCGCCGACATCACCGGCGGCTACCAGCTCCTGGTGCCGCTGCTCACCGCCTCGGCGGTTACCTACCTCTGTGTCAATCCCTTCGAGCGCCATTCCATCTACGCCCGCAAGTTGGCCGAGAAGGGAGACCTCCTCACCCACGACAAGGATGCCTCTGCTTGGCGTCTGCTCGACATGGACCGCCTCATTGAGACCAATTTCGTTATTGTCCGTAGCGGCAACTCGTTGAGGGACTTGGTGGAGGTCATCCAGACTTCGCGCCGCAACCTCTTTCCCGTGCTTGACGACGAGGATAAGTTCCTGGGAGTTATTGCGTTGGACGATGTGCGTAAAATCATTTTCCGCCCCGACCTCTATGATTCTGTCTGGGTGGACGACCTCATGCACCCTCTCAGCGAGGGCGACATGGTGCGTTCGAGCGACACGTTGAGCGACGTGGTGGAAAAATTCAAAATCGGGGATCGCTACAATTTGGTTGTTGTCGACGCCGATAACCGTTACCTCGGCTTTCTTTCCCGCGCCAATACTTTCAGCGCATACCGTCAGTTTATCTCCGACACTTCGGACGAGTAGTTTCTCCATTGGCTTATAAAAATACGGATGTCCCCATAGCATATGTATGGGGACATCGCTGTTTGGGTGCTTTGTATGGGTGCGGCGGGATTAGTTGACTTGTATGGAGAAGGGCTTGGTGATGGAGAGGCCGTTGCACTGGTCGTCGACGACGATGAGGGTTCCGCTGACGGTCTGGCCTTTCTTGCCGAGTTTCTTGAGGAGCTGGCCGTTGAGCCTCCACTCAAGGTTCAAGGGGTTCTGGGCGATGATCTGATAGCGGTTGGCGGAGTTGTAGGGTATCCACTGTCCGCCGATTTTCACCTCGGCGCCCGGGATGTCGAAGAGGACGCCCTTGTAGAAGCCTTTGTTGAGCGGGAGGGTTTGTCCCGGGTCGTTCAGGGTGCCGGCGTTGATGTGGGCGGGCAGGGCGTTGGGCATGAGGTAGGCCTTGATGTAGCCTGCGGGGTTGATGAGGTGTAGAGCCTGAGTCTGAGATCCATAGGTAATATGATCAGTAAGTGAAGTATTTCTGATTCTATTGAGTAGAGTATCTACATTAAGTACATCAGCACTTAGTTGGAATAGTAGAGATGTCATCGCTACGTTTACAAAATTTGTGTAAGATGTCCGGTAGTTGTTAGTTTCGGCAGTGATTGTTCATCATGATGCTCAGTGGAAAGGGAAAGTACGTCATGCAAAGAGTACATCATTATGAAATCATACAGGGAATTTTGATCATGAGTATCATGTAGTTACATTAGCATTTCATGATGCGTTTGTTCATACAGTGACTATCATATGTCTCAAATTTGATGCATTATCACTACTTCAGTTTGCATGAGATGCTGGTCAATAAAGAGAATTGGTATCAGGTAATGGATTGATACTTTCATGACAAATTTTTCTTTTTGATCAGTCTACATTCGATCATGATTGAAATAGTATAAAATTATCTAAACTTTCGCATAAAGTTTCATCTGTAAACTCTCGAGTATCATATTGATCTCTATTAACAGATGCTCACATAGAGCATCAAAAAATATTTATTTTTCACTGATTATCACTGCTTTGATTTCATTGACAAAAAGATAATAAAACATCGAATCGATAGCTTTTTCTTAAAACATAAAAATTTGCATGGTTTATCAATGTATTTACAGGCCCCCAGCAATTATGTGCATGGGTTGTTGGGGAGTCAGTAGAACTTCATCCAAGAAAAGTAAAGTTATTATATCATGTAGGATACTCTCATATCATACCCACATTTAGTCTAGACATATAAGTCTGATATTGCTCTGGAGTATAATTTCATGCTCAGTATGTCCACATCATATCTCTCATCCTAGTAGCTTCAGCGATTTTTAGATGATTTATGTGATTGTATGCATTTATATCTCCATTTGTCACTTGATTGATAATTGGCAAAATAGAAGCTGGCTGTATATTAGTAGGCTGAAAAGATGTATGATTGAGTGGTCTGATAGTGAGATTAGTTGACGGTATTTCACTACGTCAGTCCTGACTTCAGCTGACTGTGAAGAGCAGCCTGCAGGTGCCGGGTATTGGAGGCACGAAGTTGGAGGGGGCGGCGAATACCTTGCGCTCGCCGCCCATCTCGAGTATCACGTTGACGAGGGTAACGCCCCTTCCGAGGGTGATGGCGGAGAGGAGGTTCACGGGCTGGTCGACCTGCATGAAGAGTGCGTTGAGGGACTCGAGGCCGAAGATGGGAGTGTTGTCGGCGGTGAGTTCGATCTGAGCCGTCTGTGTGTTGCCGGCGGTGTCGGCGACGCGGAGCGTGAGGGTGCCGGCCTGGAGGAGGGAGTCGCCGGAGGCGACGGTCTGGTCGTTGACGGAAAGGAGTACGGAGCAGGCGGTGTCGCTGTTGTCGCTCCAGGTGGCGGCCAGGTCGCCGCCGATGAGGAGCTGGTTGCTGTCCACCAGGAGCAGCTTTCACCAGGTGACGTCGAAAGAGGCGCACACGACGCGGATGTCCGGCGCGACGGTGTCCATAATTATAGAGGGGACGGTGTCGGTGACGATGGTGTCGGTTCCGGCGGTGTCGAGTTCGGCTTTTTCACATCCCGGCACCAGTGCGATGCCTATGAGGGCGATGACGGCGAGGGCCGTGATTTTTCTTTCGGGTCAGTGGTGGGTTCAGCGTTTCTTCATGTCCGTGGTCTGTGTTTTTAGGAGCGTGGTCCTTCCGATGGAGCGCTTTCCAAGGGTCAAGAACATTGCCTATGGCGGAGCGTCGCCAAGTTTTTTGTGCCTGTCTTCGGGCGGCAGCCATGCTGTCTTGCCTGCATATCCCTATGCAGCATAATGCAGCACACTTTCTATTCCCCGCCCCTGCACGCGGCGCTCCCGGCTGTTCCTCTCCCACCGCAGCGGGCTGTGAACGCAGACAAGCGCTACCCCCGCGGGTGGCCTTCTCCGGTGCTCGCGGAAAAAGGATTGGCTCGGTTAAACGACGGTGCAAAATTACGAACTTTTTTTGGAATGGCAAAATTTTTTTTTGATTTCAACTTACTTCTTCTTGTCTTCGAGGTGGCGGCGTTTCTTGGCGCTCATGGGGCGAGCCTCCTTGGCGGCCTTGGCGGCGGCGCGTGCGGCGTTCTCGGCTTTGCGCTTCTTGGCCTCGGCTTGGCTTTTGCGGCGTTTGGCGTCGGCTAGGCGCGCCTGCTGGCGGCGTTCCTCGCGTTTCTTGAGGCGCAGGGCCTCCTTGGCGGCTTCGCGCTGTTCGACGTCGGCCTTGCGCTGGGCAACTTTCTCCTCCTCGCGTGCCAGCACACGTGCCTGGTAGTCGGGGTTGGAGAGCAGCTGTTGGCGGAAGGGTGTGGCCAGCATGTTGAGGGCCAGTTTCACCACCTTGGTGCGGGCGTAGCGCCAGCTTTTGCTGGTGGCCTCGCAGAGGATTGTGCCGTCGGAGAGGACGGCCTTGGCCTTGTGTAGCCCGTCGTCGAGAATCTCCATCTCGAGCTGCAGTCGGCGGCCGTCGGTCTGGCGCACCATGGCGTCGGCCTGCTGGAGGAGGTTGCGGTTGGATGGTCGGTGGGCGAAGAGGTGCTCGGCCTCGTTGTTGAGGATATATCGGGTGATGAACCAGTTGCGCAGGGGCTCGTCGAGGGTGGAGACGTAGCCGAAGATGGCGTAGACAAAGATGTGGCGGTGAGCGTCGATGTCGAAGTTCTGACCCGCGCGGACGAAGTGGCGGAGCTTCCACTGGTCGAAGAGTCGGAGGAGCCGCTCCTGACGGAAGAGGTTGCCGAGGATGTGCTGGAGTCGAGTGCCGTCCTCGGGTACATGGCGGTGTAGGAGTTCTGCCACCTGCCCCTTGAAGACGAACATGCCGGCGAAGATGTCGCGGCTGTTGCCCTTGCCCTTGGTCTCGTAGAAAGAGCTGTGGGTGAGCACCTTTTGTAGGTAGCTTTTGGAGAAGATGCGGCGTAGGTCGTTGTAGGCCGGGTCGCGCCAGCCCTTGAAGTTGTCTCGAGGGTTGGGCTGCTGGTGGTGTATGGCCGGAGTGTCCATTGATGGCACGGGCAGGCGGAGTCGAACCGCCTCTGCCGGGTTGGAAGCCGGCAATCAGGCCCCGGAAGCCTGTGTGCTACCGTTACACTATGCCCGCGTGTGCGGATTGTGCTTGGCACGGGCAGGCGGAGTCGAACCACCTCTACCGGGTTGGAAGCCGGCAATCAGGCCCCGAAAGCCTGCGTGCTACCGTTACACTATGCCCGCGTGTGCCGTTGTTGTTGGAGCGAGAGACGGGAATCGAACCCGCGCCTGCGCACTGGAGGTACGCCGATCAAGATCTGAAGTCTTGCGTGCTGCCACTACACTACTCTCGCGCGATACATTATAATAAAAAGCGCGTCCGGCATCCACATGGCACATGGATGTCGGACGGCATATCAGTGTTCCCGCAGGCGGAAAACTTTACGGGATGTGTTCTGTGTTGGGGGGGGGGGGTAAGTTGTTTGTTATCAGTAAGTTGCATTTGTATTTCTATACTAGTCTGTGTTGCAAAGATACGTGTTTTTTTGAAACTGTCCAATTTTTTTTTGAGCCTTCTTACCGTGGTAAAGTTTCTTTTCGTTCTGGGTCGGACTTTTCGCTGTAGACGTCGAGGGCGACAACGGCGGCCGTGAAGGCCCAGAAGGGGACGGAGAGTTTGTCGGTGTCGAGGAAGTTGTTGAAGACTCCGTGGATGTAGTAGGTGAGCAGCGAGAGGGTAAATGCCAGTGCCATGCGTCCTACGGCGGGGTCTTTGGCGGTGCGGTAGACGCGCACGCCGGTAACGAAGGTGGCCAGGAAGAGCGCCGCCACCAGCAGTGTGCCGGGCACGCCCTGCTCGGTCAGCGGGCCTATGTATTCGCTGTGCGCGTTGCCCAGGTCGCCGGCGTTGGTGCTGATGGTGGAGAGCTGGTAGGAGCGCTGGTAGCTGGCGTAGAGGAACTGGTAGGTGCCCGGGCCGGTGCCGGTTACGGGGCGCTCGCCCCACATGCGCAGCGCCGCCGCCCAGCGGTTGAGGCGCTCGAGGTTGGAGGCGTCGGTCGAGATGTTGGAGATGCTCTTCACCTGGTCGGCCAGGGTGTAGGAGGAGTCCTGCGTGTTTTTCTCCAGGCGGTAGAGCACGTCGCCCTGGTAGGCGAAGAAGCCGCCCACGCCCAGGGCGAACAGCAGTATCATCCATTTCACCTTCATGCCCATTCTGACCAGCATGTAGACCCCGATGGCGCCCACCACGCTGATCCAGGCCGCGCGGCAGTAGGAGAAGAAGAGGCCCGTGCAGAGCAGTGCTATGAGGAGTAAGGCAAGCACCCGTCCCTACAGCACAGAAGTACACCGCCACCGGCAGCATCAGCGCGATGGCGCAGCCGTAGGCCGTGTGGTCGTTGTAGAAGGGCTTCATCACGCGGTGCAGGGTTTGAAGGTCGCTGAAGTTGCCCAGCGTCTTCGAGGTGGCAATCAGTATCACCACGCCCAGCCCGATGGCGTAGGCCCAGAAGAACTGGCGGATGCGCTGCCGCTGGCGGAAGATCTGTGCCGAGGCGTAGAAGAACGGCAGCACGAACCAGAGGCGCGCCAGGGTGTATTTGACCGACACCCACGGCAGTTCCGAGGTGGCCGAGGTGACGGCCATCCACGCCAGCGAGGCGGTGAGCAGCAGCGTTACGGGGTGCCGCAGCAGGCGCCGGTCGTAGTCGCGCTCGGCCAGCACGCGGAAGATGAACACGGCCGAGAAGAGAATCATCATCGGCTCCACCGGCATCGACAGCTCCATGCCCGGCAGCAGGGCCATATTGATGGCGAAGGGCGTCAGCAGGGCCATGCAGAGCAGCGCCGTCTCGAGGCGCATCACCACCAGCCACACCGCCAGCAGCGCCGCCGGCACCAGGGCCACCATGGCGTTGCCCCTGTACCACAGGGCGAACGCCTCGGCCGCGATGAAGGCCAGCGTAACGGCCAGGGCCGTCAGCAGCCGTGCATGGCTAGTGAACCATCCGCGCAAGGGGCTAGTCCTCCTTTTTGACGAAAAGCAGCAGGGCGAAGATGCACACCACCACCGCGCCCAGCATGCCGCCCAGCATGATGAGCAGCCGCTTGGGGTAGGCTTTCTTGTCGGCCGGGGTGGCGGTGTCGACGCTGTATTTGTAGCTGACCGTCAGCCCTTTGTCCACCGTGGTCTGCGTCGAGCGCGTTTGAAGGTCGGCCAGTTGCTCGCACTTGTCGGCAATCAGCTTGGTGCGCCAGGGGGTGGCCGGCAGCTGCGACAGCGAGTCAATCTCGCGCTCCATCGCGGTGCATACCTCCACCATCACCTCGGCGGCCGACTCGGCGCGGTCGCTGTGTATGTCGTGGCAGAGCGTGTCGTACATCGCGGCGATGTAGTTGGCTATGTCCGCCGCCCACTGCGCATCCTGGTCCAGCACACCGATTTCGACCCCGAGGAAGTCGGTGCGGCGCACCGTGATGTTGCTCTTGTACTGCACGTCCAGCTTGTGCTGCCGGTGCTGGTGGTCGGCCGGGATGCCGTAGTGCTCCATCAGGTTGAAGTGTTCGCACACAGCCTGCTGCATGCGCTTCGAGCTCAGTATCTGGATGGCGTACTCGCAGTCGCGCTCGATGCCGTAGTCCATGAAGTCGAGGCTGTAGTGGTAGCCCATGATGGCCTTCGAGAGGCGGTTCGAGTTGGTGGGGAAAATGACGGCCGACGACTTGTAGAGCGGCTTGATGAGGAAGGCCGCCACCGTCGAGGCCGCCAGCGCCACCACGGCCACCGCCGTCAGCAGCTTCCACCAGCGGCGGAAGAAACGCACCGTGGCGGCGTGGTCGTAGGCATTGCTCAGCGAAGTGTTCTGTTCTTGCATGTTGGAGTTTGTTTTTGTTCTAAAAAAGTATCAACCCAATAACGCCCCCGCCCGCGGTTTAGTATATCGCCCCCATAAAAATATCTCCGATGCGGTGTCGCTGCATTGTGTTTTATAATTTGGCGCAGTTTTGTTTTATAATTTGGCGCGATTTTATTTTATGATTTGGCGCGATTTTATTTTATGATTTGGCGCAGTTTTGTTTTATGGTTTGGCTGCGGTTGTCCAATGTGCGCCTGCCCGGTCCGCCCCGGTTGCCCTAGAGGGGAAGAAGAGGGTAAGAAGAGGAGAAAAAGGGGAGCGATATTATTCGCTGACTATCAGCGGGTTGTGAACCTGCAATTTTGACCCTTTTTTCTGTTTTTTGATGGAAAAATTTTTGCTTTGCAACGATTTGTTTTTCAATTGTTTGCAAAATATTTTCAAAAAAATGGCAAAAAAATTTGGTCAGTATCGGAAAGTGTACTACTTTTGCAGTGTACTAGTTGACTAGTACACTAGTATGGTAAGACAAATTATAAATTGAAAATCAATATGTTGAACAAAAAGACACTTCTAGCAATTCTGTTCTCAATCGGAACGATGCTGCCTGCCGTGGCGCAGCGCCACGCGGTCAGCGGCAGGGTCAGCGACGCCCAGAGCGGCGAGGCGATGCCTTTCGTCAATGTGGCCCTCATGCGTACGCACGATACCATATTTATGCGTGGCGCCACGACCGATGCCGAGGGGCGCTTCGCCATCGCCGACGTCGCCCCCGGGCAGTACCTCCTGCAGGCCTCGTTTGTGGGGTATGAAACTGTGCTAGAAAATCTAGAGGTTCTAGAAAATCTAGAGAATCTAGACCTCAAGTTGCGGGCCGGCACCACCCTGCAGACGGTCGAAATCGTCTCCGACAAGCCGCTCTACGTGATGGATGGCGAGAAGAACATGTACAACGCTGCCGAGGACCCCTCGGTGCAGACCGGCACGGCCAGCGACGCCCTTCAGAATGCCCCGGGCGTGGAGGTGGATGCCGAGGGCAATATCACGCTGCGCGGCGTCTCCAGTGTGGAGATTTGGATCAACGACCGCCCCTCCCACATGAACGAGGAGGCCCTGAAGCAGTACATCAAGCAGATGCCGGCCAACGCCATCGACCGCATCGAGGTCATCACCAACCCCTCGGCGCGCTACTCCACCAAGGGCGGCGTCATCAACATCGTCACCAACCAGCGCGTTACGCGCAACGAGCTGCTCTGCCTCGGTTTCCGCGCCAACACGATGCCGAGCTTCTCGCCCTGGGCGTCGTTTGTCTATGCCAATGAGAAGTTCGACGTGAACCTCTATGTCAACGCCAACTACGCGCAGCACAGCATGGCCTCCGACGGCACCTCGACTCTCCTCACCGACGGCGGCGACACCAGCCGCCACCAGGCATACAACACCGAGTCGCGCAGCCGCAATTTCGGCGGCTACACCGGCTTGAACCTCAACTGGAATATTTCCGACCGCACCCACCTCGCCACCTGGGCCGGCATCTACCCCTACTGGGGCACCAACCGCTCGTCCACCGATTTCCAATATACCGAGTACCTGCCCATGCGCCGCGACCTCGGCTACCAGTACGACTTCCGCAACGACGACGGCTTCTTCTGGGGCGGCTACCTTGGCGCCTGGCTCGAGCACCGCTTCGACTCCACCGGCCGTAAGCTCTCCGTCAGCCTCAACGGCAACACCTCGAACAATAGCGGCTATGGCCATGAGACCTTTGCCTACGACGACCCTGCCCGCGACACCCTGCGCCGCCGCCAGGGCGGTCCCAAGCACAATCCCCACATCAGCCTCGGGCTCGACTACGTTCACCCGATGAAGCACGACTGGGAGCTCGGCGCGGGCCTGGAGGCCGGCATGGGCGGCGGCACTGCGGTGGAGTCGCTCGACAGCCTGGTCGCGGGCCGGTATGTCAACGTGCCGCTCCGTTCCGAGGATGGGGTGGAGCGTGGCCGCGACCTGGCCGCCTACCTCACCCTGCAGAAACGCTGGGGCGGATTCACCGCCAAGCTGGGCCTCCGTGCCGAGGCCGAGTGGAAGCACAGCCGCTGGACCTACGGGGACGGCAGTGGCCTCACCGAGGTGGACACCTTCTTCCTCGCGCCTGTGCCCAGCCTCCACCTCAGCTACCAGACCAAGTCCTTCACCTCCTACAGCCTCTCCTACACCCGCCGACACTCCATGCCCGGCATGACCCAGCTCAGCCCCTTCGTCCGCTACGATGACTACAGCTACGAAACAGGCAACCCCAACCTGCTCGTCTCCTACACCCACAACCTGGAGGCCGCCTGGAGCAAGTACATCATGGGCTTCGGCACCGTGGGGCTCAACGCCTACTTCCGCGCCAACACCGACGAGATAGGCACCATGACCGCCGCCGGCTACGCCCCGGCCTACTTCCCCGCCACGCAGCTGGTGCACTACACCTTCCCCGACAACATCGGTTCGAGCCACACCGAGGGCATCGAGGCCAACGTCATGTACCGCCCCAACGGCTTCTTCAACGTGCGCTTTAACGCCTCGGTGTTCAACTACGCCTACGAATATAACGGAGACTCCGACAGCAAGGTCAGCTGGAGCGCGCGCCTCAACCTCTGGGCCAAGGTGTGGAACCGGCTGGAGGTCTTTGCCAACGCCCGCTACAGCAGCCCGCGCCTCGGCCTTTACAGCCTCACCAATGCCAACAAGGGCATCGACTTCGGCTGCTCGGCCGACTTCCTCGAACGCAAGCTCTCCGTCTTCTTCAATGTCAACGACATCTTCGGCTGGAGCGAGTGGGGCAGCAACACCACCGCCCCCAGCTACCAGACTACCGGCAGCCAGCGCTACAACTCGCGCTTTGTCAGCCTCGGCCTCACCTGGCGCATCGGCAAGATGGAACTCGAAAGCAAAGCCCGCCAGGGTGCCTCCGACACAGGAAATGCACCGCAGATGTAGTGGCCTCACCCCCGACCCCTCTCCTGGGAGGAGAGGGGAGTGGATGGAGTAAAAAAAAAGAAAAACGAAATTTGATGATTAACCTATAAAACAACCCCGCGGCCGGGTATCCACTCCCCTCTCCTAGGTGGATGGAGTAAAAAAAAAGAAAAACGAAATTTGATGATTAACCTATAAAACAACCCCGCGGCCGGGTATCCACTCCCCTCTCCTAGCAGGAGAGGGGCTGGGGGTGAGGCCGAAATGATTATGAAAATAGTAACAGTAGAGACCCTTCAGGGTCAACGGTATGAGGAGCTCGGAGTGGTTACCGGAAGCACCATCCAGAGCAAGAACATGTTCAGCGACTTCGGCCAGGGGCTGAAGTCCATCGTGGGCGGCGAGCTGAAGAGCTACACCGGCATGATGGAGAAGGCGCGCAACCAGGCCACCCAGCGCATGGTGGACCAGGCCGTCCGCCTCGGCGCCGACGCCATCATCGGCGTGCGCTACACCACCAGCGCCATCATGGCCCAGGCCGCCGAGGTGCTGGCCTTCGGAACCGCAATCAGGTACAAGTAGCCTCACCCCCGACCCCTCTCCTGCCAGGAGAGGGGAGTGGATGGAGTAAAAAAAAAAGAAAAACGAAATTTGATGATTAACCTATAAAACAACCCCGCGGCCGGGTATCCACTCCCCTCTCCTGGCAGGAGAGGGGCTGGGGGTGAGGCCGATACGCTTATGATTGAAATCAAAAACCTCGAATTCAGCTACAAGAAGACGCCCGTCTTCAGCGGCATCAACCTCACCTTCCCCGAGGGCAGCATCTACGGCCTGCTGGGCGAGAACGGCGTGGGCAAGACCACCCTGTTGAAACTTATCTGCGGCCTGCAGCGCCCCACCATGGGCACCTGCATCCTCGACGGGCAGACCTGCCACGACCGTCTGCCGTCGATGCTCCAGCGCGTCGTCTTCCTTCCCGACGAGGTGTTGCTGCCCGACATGGCCACCCCACAGCGCTATGTGGACGAGCTGGCGCCTTTCTACCCCACCTTCTCGCAGGGCACCTTCCTGCACCTGATGCAGGAGTTCGAGGTGGAGCCCGACCGCAAGTTCCGCGAGATGAGCTTCGGCCAGCAGAAGAAGAGCCTCATCGCCGCCACCCTCGGCCTCGGCACCGACTACATCCTGCTCGACGAGCCCACCAACGGCCTCGACATCCCCTCCAAGGCACAGTTCCGCACCATCCTCAGCAACTGCGCCGGCGAAGGCCGGACCATCATCATCTCCACCCACCAGGTGCGCGACGTGGAGAACCTCATCGACCCGATAGTCATCCTCTCCAACAACGCCGTGCTGCTCAACGCGCCGGTCGACCGCATCACCGAGAAGCTCCTCTTCGAGTACGGTGGCGAGCAGCGCCCCGACGCCCTCTACAGCGAGATGCAGCCCGGCGGCTACCTCAACGTGCTGCCCAACACCTCCGGCGAGGAGAGCAAGCTCAACATCGAGGCGTTGTTTAATGCTGTGTTGCGTAACAAAAACACTATCAAGGAGTTGTTTAAGATGTAACCATGTGGCGGCGGAGAAGGAAACTCATATCCTACCATATCCTACCATATCCTTCCAGTGCCTTTGTATTCCCCTAGAGATCCCCTACCGTTCCCCTAGAGAACCCCGCCCATACTGCCGTTAAATATTAATCGAAAACAATGCAATCAACATTCAATCTACGCCGCTTCGGAAAGCTGGTCCGGCACAACCTGCAGATGTTGGACCCGCGCTACAGCACGGTCGGTGGCTCGTTGGTGAGTGCTCCGCTTTTCCCTGTGCTCATGGTGCTCATGCAGCTCTTGATGGGCATGGGGTCCACCAACTATGGCGAGCCGCTCTACCGCTTGCTGCTCGCCGTGGGCTTCCCTTTTATGATGAGTTTCACGCTTCCTGGCCAGCTCTACTCTCCGCAGCCCAAGAAGGGCAGGGGCATTTACTTTGCCCTGCTGCCCGCCTCGAAGGCCGAGAAGTACTGGAGCATGTACCTGGTGTCGGTGGTGATAGTGCCCGGCATCCTCGCTGCCAGTGCCCTTGCGCTCGACACCCTCATCGCCCTCTTCCACGTCGGCCCCTGGCAACAGTTCTTCTGGCAAATCGGCCCCCTGAAACACCCCTTCACCCCCTGGATGCTGGCCAATATGGCTGTAGCCATGCTGCTGTGCATGGCAGGTGTACTGTGGATCAGCGCCTTCCGCAACAAGGTTGTCGTTGCGCTGGGATGGATAGGGGCGCTCGTCTGGATGACGGCGGGGTGCCTCGGACAGCTCGTTATTTGGCATGAGGTCGCTCATGGGAATGTCCGCTGGATGGCCATATTCCTCGCCGTTCAGCTGGCGATGCTGGCGCTGGTCGTCTGGCTGGGCCGCAGGAAGCTGGATAGAATGACATATTAATCGTAAACAAAAACAATAGATTACAACAATGAACAATACATTTGACTGGAACCGTTTCTGCAAGGTGGTCCACAAGGACCTCAAGAACCTCTGGCCCTCTTTCGGCACCACCATGCTCATCCTCGTGGCCCTGCCGCTGGCGCTGTGGCTGCTCATACTGGTGGTGGCAGGCAGCTCGATGGCATTCCCGGCCGACCTGCGCCTGGCCATTATTGAATTCCTGGCCATGTTCGCCGCCCTGATGGCGCCGTCGCGCCTCTACCGCACGTGGAACCTCCGCAACGAGGGCGTCCATTTTGCCATGCTGCCAGCCTCCAAGCTCGAGAAATTCCTCTCGGCGCTCATATTCTCCATCGTGGTGATTCCCCTGGCGGTCTACCTCGGCGGCCTGGCGCTCGACATGCTGCTCACCGCCCTCCCGTGGGGGTCCTACCAGAGCTGGATATGGCAGGGGGGGGGCGGCTTCCCCTTCACTACCGACTTCTCCCTGCTGGCCGACCTCGGCGGCGGCCAGGAAGACCAGATTCTGCGCTATTACGGCACCTGGTGGTTCGTCGGCATGCTCCTCGGGCACATCGGCGGCGTGCTGCTCTTCCTCTTCACCAGCACCCTCTTCAAGCGCCACAAGGTGCTCCAGACCTTCCTCTGGCTCTACCTCATCCAGTTCGTCTTCACCCTCATCCTTATCCCGGTCTGCATCGCCGTCGTCTCGCAGCCCGACTTCGGGGAATGGATCCTCTCCCTCTTCGAGCGCTACGACGAGGAATGGGTTGCCCGCTGTTTTTTGATGGGTGTCATCGCCTTCGATGTGCTGGAGATAATCCTCTTCGGCTGGCTTAGCTGGCGCAGACTGAATCGTATGGCTTACTAATCCCTCCCGTCTCTATGGATTTCATGAAACAGAAACCGATATACCTCCAGATAGCCGACCGGCTGATGGAGCAGATTATGGCTGGGAAGGTCGAGGAGCGCATGCCTTCGGTGCGTGAGGTGGCCGCCCTCATGGGCGTCAACCCCAACACCGTGGTGCGCACCTTCGACCACCTGCAGGCCAACGAGATTATCTTCCAGCGCCGCGGCGTGGGCTACTTCGTCGGTGCCGATGCACGCGAGCGCATCTTGGCCGAGCAGCGGAGGGAGTTCCTCGAGGATGATTTACCCGTCATCCGTAAGCGTATCAATGCCCTCGGCATCACTATCGAAGAATTAACCAAACACCTGCAACAATGAAACACACAACATTCATACTCCTTGCCCTCGCCAGCCTGCTGGCCGTGGGCTGCTATCCCAGCGGGAAGGGCTTCGAACCCTATGCCAATGGCCTTACCCCCGACCATGTGCGCGCCGAGATGAAAGCCAGGGGCTGCGACTATGCCCTCATCGCGAACCGCGAATGCCAACAGATTGTATACTACGGCTGGCTCGACAGCCTCCTGTGCGGCATTGTAGTGTACTATGACTCCGACAGCATCGTTGGCGACAGTTTCGAGTTTCCCGCCGATGTTTTCGTCGTCGACACCTCCTTCTTCCAGCTCCTCCCGCTCAAGGGTGGTTCCTGGCGCGTCAAGACAGCCAGCCACATGCCCCACACTGTTAAGTACACGGCCCCCAAGGTAACCTCCGACGGTGTGGCCTTCGATGTCAAGTATCTCGCCCTTGTGGTAGCGCGCTGCCTCTTCATCTCGTCCGACCCTGCCTTGCAGACCGCCGACCTGTTTACCCACCAGGAGCTGATGCACGTATTAAGGAACGCAGGCTCTAGCTTCCCCTCGTTAGGT
Organism: uncultured Bacteroidales bacterium; assembly: GCA_900315935.1. Taxonomy (GTDB): domain Bacteria; phylum Bacteroidota; class Bacteroidia; order Bacteroidales; family P3; genus Colimorpha. Next base: position 13,173 of record ONBB01000028.1, on the reverse strand, counting down.
TGCGATGATGAGTGGGAACTTATAGACCTCCTCGACACTGGGTGTGACGAAGGCAATGGCCTTTTTGATGACACCATTGGCAATGCCGAATGAAGATTTAAGTGCTTTTCTAAACGGGAAATCCGCCTCGGTGCTTCGGGGCGGATTTCTTTTTTATTGCGGTTTCACGCGCGAGTGGTCGATGCCGAAGGGGTCGGGCGGCTCGGGGGTGTAGCCAGTGCTGGATGCGGCTGTGCTGTCGCGGCGGTATTCGTGGTGGTAGCCTGGGCGGCGGCAGTCGGTGATGCCCTGCTGGATATGCTCAATGTCGGTCGCCGTCAATGGGTGGTCGGGCTGCGAGAAACGCTGGCGGCGGTAGGGGAATGCCTCGGCCAGCTCGCCGCTGTAGTAGAAGTCGAAGCCGATGGCTCCGAAGGTGTACTGGCGCCCCTCGATGGTGATGCGGCTGCCGCCGGCCACGGGGTTGGGCTTGGGCACCGACTGGCGGAAGCCGACGTTGAAGAGGGTGAAGAGGATGTCGGGGCGGTCGCTGATGTCGTAGCCGGCGCGCCGCCACTGCAGCATCGTCTGGTGCAGGATGCAGCCGGTGTAGAGGTAGGAATAGAGGTGGTTGCCGTAGTCCACCAGGCGGTGGTAGCGTTCCTGCGTCTGGTCCACCCCGCCCGGGTAATCCAGCAGGTGCTCGAAGTTGCGACCCATGTAGTATTCCGACGAGGGGTCGGTCAGGTGTTGCTCCACGGCCACGGCGGTGCGTTCCTTGATGCCGTTGACGCCGTAGGAGAACTGGCTCTGCACGCCCAGTGTGCGTACCGGGCCGAGGTACTGCTTCAGCACTTCGCGGTCGGTATGGAAGAGGCGCACCTGCTCGCCGATGAGGCAGCCCACGATGAGGCGTGCCTCGACACCGGTGAGGTCGGCGGCGCGGTTGATGAGTGCGCTGTCGCGCAGGATGGCCTGCTTGAGCACTGTCCACTCGGGGTTGTCCATCCAGGGGATGACGTTGCGGCGCTGCCGCTGCGGTGCCGCTACGAGTATGGCTTCGATGCGGTCGCCCAGGCTGTCGAGGGCTGGATTCTGGTCCATATAGATGCGGGCGGCGGCCAACATGCGGTCCACCACCAGCGGGTCGCCGCTGCGTTGTGCGGCAGCCAGCATGAGGCGGGCATTCTCGGGGTAATAGCGTGCCAGGGCGGCCAGGCGGCCGTACTGCAGCGCCCACTGCTCGTCGATGCGTTCCTGCGAGAGCTTGGCTCCCTGGAGGCTTTCCATCTCGGCCACTGTGAGGAAGGAGCGGTGGTTTTGGTCGGCGGCTCCGCGGTCGTTGGTGAGCCCCAGCTGGTAGATGCCCCAGGCTCCGATAATAGCCATGCCAGCAATGGCGAAAAGCGCTGAAACGATGTTCAGCGCTTTCCGCCAGAGGGGGCGGCTCTTGAAGTCGAGCCAGAGTTGTTTCATGAGAGGGTACTAGAAATTCTAGTTTATCTAGTAATACTAGGTTATACTAGGTTGCGCAGCCACTCCACCTGCTCGAAGAGCGTTACATCCATCAGGACGAACACCAAGGCACCGACGATGTAGCCGGCGAAGGCGAGGAGGGTGATTTTCTTGACGTACCAGATGAAGTCTATCTTCTCCATGCCCATCACGGCCACGCCGGCGGCAGAGCCGATGATGAGGAGGCTTCCGCCGGTACCGGCGCAGTAGGCCAGGAACTCCCAGAAGGGGTGGTTGACCTCGAAGATGACGTCCGTGCCGGTGATGGGATACATGCCCATAGCGGCGGCCACGAGCGGCACATTGTCGACCACCGACGAGAGGACGCCGATGATAAGGTCGATAAAGAAGAAGCCGGGGGCGGTGGTGCCGAAGGCCTCGTTGAGGCCGCCGGCCAGGCTGCCCAGGATGCCGGCCACCTTGAGGCAGGAGACGGCCATCAGGATACCGAGGAAGAAGAGGATGGTGGGGGTGTCCACATGCTCCAGCGTGCTGACGGCGGTGGGCAGCTTGTGGCCTTCTTTCTCGTATTTGCGGCTGATAATCTCTGTGGTAACCCACAGCACAGCCAGACCCATCAGCATGCCGAGGTAGGGCGGCAGGTGGGTGATGGTCTTGAAGATGGGGACGAAGATGAGGGCGCAGACACCCATGATGAGCACCAGTTTGCGCAGGTGGGCAGGCACCTCGATGCCGGAGGTGTCCTCCTTCGGGCGCACGATTTCGCCTTTGAGGGTGAGGTTCAGGATGACTACCGGCACCACCATGCAGACGAAGCTGGCGACAATGGTCTTGACGATGATGTTGACGGTGGTTACCTGTCCGCCAATCCACAGCATGATGGTGGTTACGTCGCCGATGGGGCTCCAGGCGCCGCCGGCGTTGGCGGCGAGGATGACCATGCCGGCGTAGAGCCAGCGCTCCTTCTGGTCGGCAATCAGTTTGCGCAGCAGGGCCACCATGACGATGGCGGTGGTCATGTTGTCCAGCAGGGCCGAGAGGAAGAAGGTGAGGATGGAGAGCGTCCAGAGGAGCTTCTTCTTGTCGGTGGTGGTAATCTTGTCGGTGATGACGCGGAAGCCTTGATAGTCTTCAATCAAGGTAACGATGGTCATGGCACCGAGCAGGAAGAATACAATCTCGGCCGTCTCGCCGAGGTTCTCGATGAGGTGCTCGCTGATGGCCTCCGCAGGCATGACGTGAGAGAGCGCGAAGATGGCCCACAGCAGTCCGCCCAGCAGCAGGGCAGTGGCGGTTTTGTTGATTTTGAGCGGATGCTCGAGGGCTATGCAAGCATAACCCAGAATGAATATGGTAACAAGGGTTACTACCATAACGTTGTTTTTTTAAGTTGTTATTTTTTTTAGGTTTGTTATTTGCGTTTGTTCTGTTCCTTCTGCATCTGCTCGGCCATCTTCTGCATCTCTTCGAGACGCTGCTGGAACTTGCTCTTCTTCTGAGGCTTGCCTTTGCCGGAGGCCTGCTTGGCGTCGTAGGCGGCCATGCGGGCGCGTACCTTCTGCTCGCTGGTGAACTGGCGGATAAGCATCATCACAATCATGGTGAAGGTGAGCGAGACGAAGTAGTAGAGGTTCAGACCGGCCGACTGGCTGTTGAAGATGAAGAGCATCATGAAGGGCATGAAGTACATCATGGCCTTCATGCCGGGCATACCGGCGTTCATGTTTTGTCCGCGCATGGTGTACCAGGTGTAGAAGAACTGCATGCCGAACATCAGCAGGCAGAAGAGCGAGATGTGGTCGCCGTAGAGCGGAATGTTGAATCCGAAGTCGAGGATGGAGTCGAAGTTGGAGAGGTCGTCGCACCAGAGGAAGGGCTTCTGGCGGAGCTCGATGGCGATGGGGAAGAACATGAACATGGCCGTCAGGAAGGGCATCTGGATGAGCATGGGCAGGCAGCCTGCCATGGGGCTGTATCCGGCCTTCTTCTGCAGGGCCATCATGGCCTGCTGCTTCTGCATGGCCTGTTCGGGCTGGGGGTATTTCTTGTTGAGGGCCTCCATCTCGGGCTTGAGGATGCGCATGATGGCGCTGCCGCTGTAGCTCTTGTAGACCAGGGGCAGCAGGATGAAGCGGATGAGGAGGGTGAAGAGGATGATGATGAGGCCGTAGTTGGTCATGAAGTTCTCCAGGAAGTTGAAGATGGGGATAATGAGCCAGCGGCTGACGCTTTTGGAGAAGACGGTCCAGCCGAGGGGCAGCATTTTCTCGAAGCCGCGGTCCATGGCCTTGAGGTCGCGGAACTTGGTGGGGCCGAAGTAGAAGCCCATGCGGGTCTCGTTGTTGTTGCCGGAGTAGGGGAGGCCGATGGTGGCGCGCATGTCGGTGAGGTAGTTGCGGGCGGTGTCGCGCTGGTCGGTGCTGATTTCCAGCTCGGCGTTCTCGAAAGGCTGTCCGCCTTCGGCGGTGAGGATGGCGCAGAAGTACTGCTGCTTGAAGGCTATCCAGTCGAGGTTGGTTCGCACCTGCTCCTGGTCGTCGCGGCCGGTGGAGAGGTGGTCCACCTTGTCTTTCGGCGGCTTGTAGTAGATGCTGCTGTAGAAGCGCTCGCGGTCGCTGTTGCGGTTGCCTTTGCCGCGGTCGCTGTCGGAGACTTTCTCCTGGCGGTTCATGCGGTTGCGCCACTGGAGGTCGATGTAGGGTGTGTTGCGCACCACTTGGTCGAGGCCGACGAAGCGGATGTCGAAGCCCACCTCGTAGCTGTTGCCGTGCAGGGTGTAGGCGAATTCAAGGTAGCCGCCTTCGAGCTCGGCGCGCAGGCTGAGCAGCAGCGAGTCCTCGTTTTCCAGTCGCCACTCGCCACTTTCCACCCGCTGTCCGTCGAGGTAGGGGGTGAAGACGAGGTCCTTGGTGTTGACCACGCGGTTGTCCTCGGTGGAGAATACGAGGTTGAGGTGGTCGTCGGCGGGCGAGACCAGCTCGAGGGGCTGCTTGTCGAAAGTAACGTAGTCGGCCAGCACCACGCGGTTGACCATAGCGCCGAGGGTGTTGATTTCGAGGCTCATGCGTTCGTTAGCGAAGGCGAGGGTGGCTGCGGAGCCCTGTGCGGCGGCGTTGAAGGCGCCCATGTCGGCCACGGCGCGCAGGCTGCCGGTGCTGTCGCCGGCGGCGGCGAGGCTGTCCAGGCGCATCTTCTCGGCGGCGAGGCTGTCGGCCACGCGCTGCGCCTCGAGGTTGGCCTGCATCGTGCTGTCGTAGACACGCTGCCGCTCGGCCAGTTCCTCTTTCGACGGGGCCACCCAGAACATGTAGCCCACGAAGATGCCCATAATCAGTACCAGTCCGATAATCGATTTCTTATCCATTCAGTATTCTTGTTTTTCTTTTTAGCTGTTGATATACAATACAATAGTCAATCCCATGTCAAGGATTGGAAAATGCAAAGGTACACATATTATTTGAATGCGGCAAGTTTATTTTATTTTAAATAATGTACAATATAAAGTGCGAATGTGCGTTGTGTTAGAATTATGAAGGAATATCTGATTGCTATATCGATGTTGATGTCGCTGGTTGCCAGGGCTTACGACTTTTCCGCCCAGGTGCCCGGCGGCCAGACGCTATACTTCAACGTGATTGAGGGTGGGGTGGAGGTGGTTTTCCCTAACACTGCTACGAACCCATGGCTCGGTTCTGATGTTCCATCTGGCGCATTGATTATCCCGTCCACGGTTACCAGTGGATCCACGACCTATGCTGTACTAAGGATTGGGATGAAAGCACTGTATGGCACAGATATAACATCTTTGGTCATTGAAAATGGGGTGACGGAAATTGGGAACAACTCTTTTGCTAGATGTTCCTTTTTGGGAGAAATAACCCTGCCGGCATCACTCACTGCCCTCAATATTAGTGCTTTTGCCTCTGATAGTGCGCTCACCGATGTTTATATGCATGGTTCGACCCCGCCGACTAACACTCATGTCAACGCCTTTTACCAAACACCTCTTTCTTCATGCACATTACATGTTCCCTCGGGGGCGTTGGCAAACTATTCGGGTCTTCCTTGGGATAACTTTGGTTTTGTATCGGATGGGCATGAGTCCGCCACCCTCACCCTCGCTTCCACCGACCCCTCGCGTGGCAGCGTCAGCGGTGCCGGCACCTACGCCACCGGCACCAACGTTACCCTCACGGCCACGCCCGTCGCGCCCTACCGCTTTGCCTGCTGGAGCGACGGCGACACGCTCAATCCCCGCATCCTCACCCTGCTGCAGGACCTGCACCTCGCGGCCGTGTTCCAGCTGCCGCTGCGCGACACCATGGTGGTCTTCCATGTGGACACGCTGCGCCTGACCGACACGGTAGTCGTCCGCGTGCACGACACGGTCGAGGTGCACGATACCACCTACCTCTTCGGGACGGACACGCTCTACCGCACCGACACCGTGCTGGTGCAGCCCACCTTCTACCGCCTGCAGGTGCTCTCCGACAACGCCTCGGCAGGCATCGGTATCGGCAACGCCCTGCTGCCGGCCGGCACCGAGGCCGAGGTGGGAGCCTTGCCGCTGGAGGGCTACCGCTTCCTCTCGTGGGACGACGGCAGCACCGACAATCCGCGCCGCCTCACCCTCGCTGCCGCCACCACGCTGACGGCGCGCTTCGAATCCCTCGCCCTGCCACCCTCGGCCGTGCCCGGGTGGAGCGTGCAGGTGCTGGGTCGCCAGGTGGAGGTGTCGTGTCAGGCGGGCAGCATTATCAAAGTGTACGACCTCGAGGGGCGCCTCGTCGCCACCCTCACCGCCCAGGCTGCGCCGACACGCCTGCAGCTGGCCGCGGCCGGCACCTATATCGTCCAGGTCGACAACCAGGCCGGACGCAAAATAGTCATCAAGTAAAACCACATAAACTATCCACGAAAATGAAACTGCAATTCATGGGAGCCACCCGCGAGGTTACGGGCAGCAAGCACCTCATCACCACCAAGAGCGGGCTGAAAATACTGCTCGACTGCGGCATGTACCAAGGCAAGGGCCTGGAGACCGACGCGATGAACCGCGACCTCGGCTTCGACCCCGAGGAGATCGACTACCTGGTGCTCTCCCACGCCCATATCGACCACAGCGGCCTCATCCCCTATATCTACAAGCTGGGCTTCCGCGGCACCGTGCTCTGCACCCCCGCCACGCGCGACCTCTGCGCCATCATGCTGGCCGACGCTGGCCGCATACAGGAGCAGGACACCCAGACCTTCAACAAGAAACGCAAGGCGCAGGGCCTCGACCCCGTGGAGCCCATCTACGACGAGCAGGACGCGCAAGCCTGCATGGGATGCTTCATCAGCGTGCCCTACCACAAGAAGTTCAACATCGAGGGCGAGGTTACGGTCGAGTTCTTCGACGCCGGCCATATCCTCGGCTCGGCCTTCGTCTACCTCGAAATCAAGGACGGCCGCCGCAAGGTGCGCCTCGGCTTCAGCGGCGACATCGGGCGCTACGGCAAGCAGATCCTCAAGGACCCCGAGCCCTTCCCCCAGGTCGACTACCTCATCATGGAGTCCACCTACGGCGACCGCCTGCACGAGAGCCTTCAGGATGCCGAGACCGAGCTGCTCAAGGCCGTACTCGACACCTGCACCAAGAAGAAGGGCAAACTCATCATCCCCAGCTTCGCCATCGGCCGCGCACAGGAAATCATCTACGCGCTGGACCGTCTGGAGCACGTCAAGCTCCTGCCCGACATCGACGTCTTCGTCGACAGCCCCCTCTCCGTCTCGGCCACCAACATCATGCGCCTCCACAGCGAGAGTTTCAACGACGACATCGCCGAGTACTGCAAGACCGACCCCGACCCCTTCGGCTTCGACCGCCTGCACTACGTGCAAAGTGTCGAGGAGAGCAAGCAACTCAACGTGCGCCACAAGCCGTGCGTCATCATCTCGGCCAGCGGCATGATGGAGGCCGGGCGCGTCAAGCACCACCTGGCCAACCACATCGACAACCCCGCCACCACCGTCCTCTGCGTCGGATACTGCGAGCCCTCCACCTTGGGCGCCAAGATTATGCGCGGCGACGAGGAGGTCTCCATCTTCGGCCAGCGCCACAAGGTACGCGCCGAGCTGCGCCGCATCGAGTCCTTCTCCGGCCACGGCGACTACAACGAGATGATGCGCTACATCGACTGCCAGGACAAGAAGAAGGTCAAGCGCCTCTTCCTCGTCCACGGCGAGGCCGAGACGCAGCAGCACTTCGCCGCCACGCTCAGCAAGAACGGCTGGCACCGCGTCAGCATCCCCGAATTCCGTGAAGAAGTAGAATTGTAAACCGTTATGAACAAGCATATTGCCTTTCTCATCCTTGGTTGCCTGCTGGCCGGCGGTTGCCATCCCCGCGCCCAGCAGCCGCCACAGCCGCGCGAGCTGCCGGGGGCGGTGCCCGAAAGTCTGGAGATTCCGGAGTACACTGACGACGAGGATGTTGTGGTCCACCTCGGCTACACCGCCTCCTACAATCACCGCACGCTGGTCTCCGACTGGGTGGCGTGGGAGCTGACGGCCGACGAGGCCGACGGCCGCTTGGAGCAACAGCGCAACTTCAGCCGCGACCCCGAGGTGCGCTTCCCCAAGGCCAGCCGCGAGGACTACTCGGGCACCGGCTGGGACAAGGGCCACATGGCGCCCCATGCCGACATGAAGTGGAGCCACAAGGCCATGGCCGAGAGCGACTACTTCACCAACATCTGCCCCCAGAACCGCAAGATGAACGCCGGCGCGTGGAACAAAATCGAGCAGCTCTGCCGCCGTATGGCGCGCCGCTACGGCTCGGTCTACATCGTTACCGGCCCCATCTTCAAGGAGCACCGCTACGGCACCATCGGCGACGCCGCCGTGATGGTGCCCGACCGCTTTTTCAAGGCGCTGGCCGTGCGCGTCGACGGCAAGTTCCACACCGTGGCGTTCCTCGTCGAGAACAACGCCCAGGACAAGTCGCCCCGCCACTATGCCCTCACCGTCGACGAGGTGGAGGCGCTCATCTCGCGCAACCTCTTCCCGCAGGTGCCCGAGGCGGCCGAAAGCACCTTCGAATGGAAAATCTGGGAGCGATAAAACATGCGGAAATACACCTATCCTACCATAACCTACCATATCCTTCCAGTGCCTTTGTATTCCCCTACCGTTCCCCTACCATTCCCCTAGAGAACCCAGAAACACCCCCAATAGAGCAAAAACAATACAACGATATGAAACACAGTAGTATAGCCCTGATTTTCCCCTGTTTGGCCCTCCTGATGGCCTGCAAGGGGCAGAACGACGCCGCAACCGACAGCCTGCCCGCCGAGCCGATGAGCATCACCGTGGCCTTCACCGACACGGTGGAGATACCTGTCATGCGTGTCGACAGGCCCGCCCCCAAGAGGCCCGCCTCCAAGGCACCCTCCGCCAGGCCTGCCGCCAAGCCCGCCCCCAAGGCCAAAGGGCCGGCCGAAACCATCTATGTCGAGACCGAAGGCGCGCAGGGCCGCGTATGGGGCCACGTTACCATGCGTGGCGACCGCGGCACCGGCACCATCCACGACTGGGACGAAAACACCCTCACCGTCTCCGTAACCCGCCACGGCAACGAACTCTTCGCCGTCGACCAGAACTCACGTCAGTATGTATTCAAACTAAAAAAATAAGCATATATGAAATCCACACAAGACCTTCAGCAACTCGCGACCCAGGTGCGCCGCGACATCCTCCGCATGACCACCGCCGCACAGAGCGGCCACCCGGGCGGATCCCTCGGCACCGCCGACTGGTTCACCGCCATGCAGTTCAACATCATGGACATCGACCCCGCCCGCTTCACCATGGAGGGCACCGGCGAAGACATGCTCTTCGTCAGCCAGGGCCACATCACCCCCGTCATCTACTCCACCATGGCCCGCCGTGGCTACTTCCCCGTCAGCGAGCTGGCCACCTTCCGCCAGTTCGGCACCCGCCTCCAGGGCCACCCCTCCACCGCCCACGCCCTCCCCGGCATCCGCATGGCCTCCGGCTCCCTCGGCCAGGGCCTCAGCGTCGGCATCGGCGCCGCCCTCGGCAAGAAGATGACCGGCGACCCGCACCTCGTCTACACCATGCACGGCGACGGCGAGCTGCAGGAAGGCCAGATATGGGAAGCCGCCATGTTCGCGGGCGCCAAGCACGTCGACAACCTCGTCGCCACCATCGACTACAACCACCAGCAAATCGACGGCACCGTCGACGAGGTGATGACCCTCGGCGACCTCCGCGCCAAGTTCGAGTCCTTCCTCTGGAAGGTGGTCGTCATCGACAACGGCAACGACATGCAGCAGGTGCTCGACGGCATGGCCAAGGCCAAAGCCCTCACCGGCCAGGGCGCTCCCGTCTGCGTCATCCTCACCACCCAGATGGGCTACGGCGTCGACTTCATGCAGGACACCAACAAGTACCACGGCGCCGTCGTCCCCGCCGCCGACCTCCCCAAGGCCCTCGCCCAGCTGCCCGAGACCCTCGGCGACTATTAATCCTCCTGCTCGCTACGCTCGCGAAATCTTGTAAATCTAGTAAATATGCTGCGCCATGTTGTTGCGTCAGCAAATAATTTACAAGATTTACAAGATTTCTGCCCAAAGGGCAAGGAGCCTAAAGATATACAGAGATATGCGTAGAGTATTCATAGTGATATTACTGTTGCTTACAGGCGTCGCCGCGCAGGCCCAGCAGCCCGACAAGACCCGCCTGCTACTCATCATGGACTGCTCCAACTCCATGTGGAACCACTGGCAGAGTAACAGCAAGATCAAGGTAACGCAGCAGGTGCTGCTGTCGTTCCTCGACAGCATCTCGCGCCAGCACGACGTCGACGTGGCCCTCCGCGTCTTCGGACACCTCAACAAGGAGCAGTTCGGCACACGCCTCGAGGTACCCTTCGGCAGCGACAACATCTACCAGCTGCAGAGCAAGATCAAGACCCTCGTGCCGCAGGGCGGCTGCACGGCGGCGGCGGCGCTGACCGACGCCCTCTCCGACTTCCCCGCCACGGGCTCCAGCCGCAACCTGATACTCATCATCACCGACGGCATGGACGACTGCGACGCCGAGATATGCGACGTGGCGCGCCAGGTGCAGCTCAGCGGCGTGGTGGTGCAGACCTTCGTGCTCTGCATCGGCGGCAACCTGTCGGCCCACGCCTCGTGCGCCGGCAGCGTCTTCCCCGTGGTCAACGAGGAGGAATACTCCAAGACACTCTACGACATCTTCCGCCTCAGCGGACACAAGGCCAAGGTGGTGCTGAACATGGTGGACGCCAGCGGCGACCTCTACGAGACCGAGCACCCCGTGGCCTTCTACGACCACCGCACCGGCGTCATCCGCCACAGCACCATCTATAGCGTGGACAGCAAGTTGAAGCCCGACACGCTGCTGATGGACCCGCTGGTGACCTACGACATGGCCGTCTTCACCCACCCCCCGCTGCGCCGCGAGGCCATGCAGTTCAGCATCGATCGCGTGAACAACATCGACATCACCGTCAGCGAAGGCACCCTCAAGGTGCAGTACGCCGGCCAGCGTCCGCAATGGCAGCAGCCTAATGTGGATGCGATAGTGCGCCGTGCCGGCAGTGGCGACCGCGTGGCAGCGCAGGAGGTCGGCGAAACCGGCCAGTACCTCGCCGGTCGCTACGACGTCGAGGTGCAGACCCTGCCTGTTACCACCCTGCGCGGCGTAGAGGTGCGTGGCAACGCCGCCACCGAGCTTTCGGTGCCCATGCCCGGCATGCTGGTGCTGAGCAAACCCAAAGGCATCACCACCGGCGCCATCTTCCGCCTCCGCGACGGCCAGGTGGAGTTCGCCACCGACCTCAACCCCAGCACCGCCGGCGAGAGGTTATTATTGCAGCCCGGCCAATACGAACTAGTCCTCCACCCCCAGAACGCCACCAAATACGACAAAGTCCAGACCAAACGCTTTGTCATAGAAAGCTCTCAGACAACGAAGATACAGTTCTAATATGAAAAAAGCACTCTTGACGACGATACTTCTCTGCGCTGTGGCAATAACGGCTGCGGCACAACAGGAACTGTTTGTCCCCACTGCAGCAAGCGAAGGGTTGAGGGGACCTGTGCATATAGTACAGACTTCAAGATGGTATTATTACGGCGATGAGGACGTACTCCCCTATACATCCACTGACGTATATAGCAGAGACGGTTTGAAGATTTACAACACCTACGTCTCGGAATGGCCCTATTGCGAAACTGTTTTCTATGGTTGGGATAAAGAGGGACGGTTGACGAACATACATTATGAAGGCACTGAATTTGGCTGCCACTATATCTACTCTGATGACGGACGTCTCCTGTATATGTGCAACAGCGACTTTGATTCTATATACAGGAATGACACCACTTTACGGGTGACAGCATACGACGAGCAAGGTCGCACACTGGAGATTTCGGATAAAGAGAAGCCTCTGTATAGACACACATACCGCTCCGACGGCAGCCTGCTTTCGGCAGAGCGCCTGGGTTGCTGGATAGTGTATTACAACCCGCAAGGTCAGGTTGACAGCATTAGCGGCGACCACAAGGTGGTATACAATAAATACGGCGATGAGGAGCAACGAATATACGCCCATCACGGGACAGTGCACTTCAACTACGGCTCCGACCGCGACAAATACGGTAACTGGCTCTCGATGGATTTTGAGAGGGACAGCATCCACTATTATGTCCGCCGGCAAATCATCTATTACGAAGACAACGAAGCCTCTTTCAATTGGAAAGGAGTTATTATAAGTTTGGCTGCAGTAATTGCAGTAGCGTTTATCCTATTGACTGTTTACAGAAAAAGGAAACGATAATTAACAAATAGCATGGATAACAAGGACTTCATACGGCAAGATAACAACTACAGGACGTTGAAGGCATTCCGGAAGGCGGAATGCGTCTACGACGTGACCTATTATTTTGCCAACAAGTTCCTGCAGAAGGGCGATCGCACCATTGACCAGATGGTGCAGGCCGCACGGAGCGGTAAGCAGAATCTGGCGGAGGGTAACATCGACGGGGTAACCTCCAAGGAGATGGAGATAAAACTCACCAACGTCAACCGGGCCTCTCTACACGAGCTGCTGCTCGACTATGAGGACTACCTGCGAGTGCGAGGTTTGGAGCAGTGGCCGTACAACGACCCGCGCTGTGTGCAGACGCGCGAGTTCTGCAAGCGACACCTCGACTCGGCGGTCTACCGCGAGAAGATAAAAGACCGCTCCGACGAGACCATCGCCAATATCGCCATCACGCTGATACACCAGTGCGACGTGCTGATAAAAGGGCTGATAGAATGGCAGAAGAAGAACTTCCTCGAGAACGGCGGAATAAAAGAAGAGATGTACAGGGCGAGGAAAGCCTACAGAGATAACAATGGGTTTAATGGGCAGAATGGGTCTAATGGGCAAAACAAATATTAGGCTTCAGCCGCCCATTAAACCCATAAAACCCATTAACCCCACCAAAAGAAAACAAACAAATAAAAACAACAATAACAATGACCCACTACGAAAAACAATCAAGCAAAGAGTTGCGCGCCGGCATGGGCGAAGGCCTTGTCGAGGCTGGCCGCAAGAACGAGAATGTCGTCGCCCTGAGCGCCGACGTGAAAGGCAGCGTCAAGATGGACGGCTTCGCCAAGGAATTCCCCGAGCGCTTC
>ONBB01000017.1 GCA_900315935.1 uncultured Bacteroidales bacterium | reverse complement strand
CATGATGGCTCTATTCAAAATATCTTCCAGTCATGCTCACGCTACTTTCTTTTCCGAGAAGTTGGCAAACTTTTGGGGTGCACTTTATTTTGAGCGTATTTATGATATTGCTTGGAATCACACAAAGTATCCAGTCCCATTCTACTATGGATTTATTTCAAACGTACTTAATTTGACAATAAAATGAAGAAAATAATTTGCATTTCAATAGCAGCACTAATGCTGGCTGGATGTAGTCATCTGGCCATGGATAAAAGTTTCGATCTCCGATTCTATAACAATTCTGACGTTGAAGTGTCCGTCTCGTCAACGCTCTCACGCGACAATTCTTTTATACTAATCCAAGAGATTGTCATCAAAGCCCACGACTGGAGCTTTGTATACGGCGATGAGTATAATGACTATCTGGACAGGTTATATGCAAAATACAATACCGACACAATTTTTTATGACATGAGCCTTGCAGATGCAAAGCATGTATACGACAAGGACTGCTTTGCCTTCCCCCCCACGGAGGCTATGCGCAACATCAAGATGTGGCCGCCCTATGGAACTTACGATTCATTAGGACATCTTGTCCAATAGCCACATGGCCTGCAACGCGAGAAATCGGTGCTGAAAAACGGCGCTACCACCGTCTGCACCACCTATTTCATAAGTTGAGCGGGCCGTGCCTCATGGCACGGCCCGCTCAACTATAAAATGGTGTAGGTGAATCAGCTGACGAGCTTGAAGGTGTCGCTGGCGATGACGAACTCCTCGTCGGTGGTGCAGACCACGGTGGCGACTTTCGAATCGGGGGTGGAGAGGATGATGTCCTCGCCCATCACGTTGTCGTTCTTCGAGAAGTCGATTTTGATGCCGAGGCACTCCATGTTCTCCAGTATGGGGCGGCGCATGAACCAGGCGTTCTCGCCGATGCCGCCGGTGAAGAGGAGCAGGTCGCAGCCGCCCATCTCGGCCATGTAGCCGCCGATGTAGCGCTTGACGCGCTGGGCGAACATGTCGAAGGCGTAGGTGGCGCGCTCGTCGCCCGCGTCGCGGCCGGCACGTATGTCGCGCATGTCCTGCTTGTCGCCGCTGATGCCGAGCAGGCCGCTCTGCTTGTAGAGCATCTTGGTGAGGTCCTTGGAGGTGAAGCCCTGGTCGAGGAGGTAGAGGATGACGCCGGGGTCGACGTCGCCGCAGCGCGAGCCCATGACGAGGCCCTCGAGGGCGGTGAGGCCCATGGTGGTGTCGAAACTCTTTCCGTGGTCGATGGCGGCGATGGAGGCGCCGCTGCCGAGGTGGCAGGAGATGATTTTGAGGTCATTCCAGTCGCGGCCAATCATCTTGGCGGCCTTCTCGGCGACGAACTTGTGGCTGGTGCCGTGGAAGCCGTAGCGGCGGATGCCGTATTTCTCATACATCTCGTAGGGCAGGCCGTAGAGGAAGCTCTTGGGGGGCAGGGTGGAGTGGAAGGCGGTGTCGAAGACAGCGGTCTGGGGCACGCCGGGGAGCACTTCGCGCATGGCGTAGATGCCGGCCAGGTTGCCGGGAGTGTGCAGTGGGGCCAGATGCTCGAGGCTCTTGATTTGCTCGATGACCTTGTCGTCCACCAGGACGCTCTCCTTGAACAGCTCGCCGCCGTGGGCCACGCGGTTGCCGACGGCACCGATTTCCTTCAGGTCGCCGATGACGCCAATCTGGGGGTCGGTCAGCGCCTTGAGCACCATCTTGATACCCTCGGTGTGGTTGGGGATGGGCTGCTGCTCGTAGTGTTTCTGGCCGTTCCACTTATGGGTGAACTCGCCCATTTCCAGGCCGATACGTTCCAGGAGGCCCTTGGCCATCACCTGGGCGTTGTTGGCCATGTCGACCAGCTGATACTTGATGGATGAACTTCCGCAGTTTAAAACTAATACTTTCATATTTTGTGTAACTATTTAATTTATATTATGTTTTGTTAATTTACAGGTGTGTTCTCCGAGGTCAAAGGTACGAAAAAAAATTAAATTGCCAAATTTTTTAACATTCGGGGATGATTTCCGCCGCGCCGCTGACGAGGTACTGGCGCCCGTCGTCGAGGCAACGGCAGAGCCATCGGGTGCGGCGCTTGCCGAGCGCCTCGAAGAGGCGTTCGGGGCTGTTTTTCAGGCGGAAGCGGATGCCGACTGGCTGCTGGTCGAGGGTGGGGGAGGGCTGTTGGCCGGGAGCCTGGCCACGCAGGGCGGTCTCAATCTGGCGGCAGAGGACGCGGTTGAGGGGTATGCGGCGGATGTAGCGGGCGATAAGCGGCTGTGTGTCGGTGGGGAACCAGTCGATATGGTCGGCCAGCAGACGGGCGTAGTGTGCCTGCCACTCGTGGCCGTGGGGCTGTGCGTGGGGATGGGTGAGGCGTGTCTCGAGATGGGCGGCCTCGTGGAGGAAGACCCAGAGGAAGAGGGGCTTGGAGAGGTCGCCGTTGACGGAGATTTCGTGGCGCTCATGCCCAGGATAGGGACGGCGGTAGTCGCCGAGCTTGGTGCGGCGCTCGCGGGCGATGTGGAGGTGAATGCGGTGGAGGTTGAGGTAGCCGTAGACCCACTCGACCGCCGCTCCGGGCAGGTAGCGGCCGAGGATGGCGCGGTATTTGTCGGCAGTGTTTTCCACTAGCAGCCGCAGTCGGTGTTGCGTTTGTGCTTGTACATCTGGGGACTGCTGCTGCACGAGGCGCAGACCAGACACCCGGCCACCAGCAACAGGACCAGGGCGCGCAGGATTGTGGTGCGGTTCTTTTTCATGTTTCGGATAACGCGCGGCGTGGCGTTTTATTGTATGCCGGGGTACAAAAATAGCGAGGTGCCGTCCGTAGTGGGGCGGCACCTCGCGGTGTGTTGCTAAGGTGTAGCCGGAGGTTATTCGGCGACCACTTCCTGGACAGCGTCGCTGGCAGCGTCGACGAGTTCCTCGGCGAGGGTCATGGTGGAGTCGGCGGCAGCCTCGGTGGCGTCGCAGGCGGCGGCCTCGACGGTCTCCATCACGGAGTCGGTGGCCTCTTCAGCGGTTTTGCTGGCGTTGTTGCAGGCGGCCAGGCCGAACATGGCGGCGACGGCAGCGGCAAAAAATACTTTCTTCATCTTGTTAAATTTTGTTTAAGTTGTTTATTTTCATTCTGTTATATTGCTGTATCGCAGGCGATACAAGGTGCAAAAGTACAACTCTTTTCCCATACGTGTACATATTAAAGTTATAAATTTTCTTAAAATAATCGTTAGTATATTAATAATCAATCTGATAACCATGAGCGTGCATTTCGAGGCCGGGTGAGGTGCAGCAGGGGGACGGTAGGGGAATGGTAGGGGATCGGTAGGGGAATTGTTCGACTCTGGACTTCTATGGTCCATAACAGGGTCATAGGGGCACTTTTAGGGGGTGGAAGAAAAAAAAATTTTGCCATGTGGAAAAAAGGTTGTAATTTTGCACTTTCAAATGTTGGACTAAAACACCCCACGAAATGACCATCTCGATATTCGCACTCATCATCGGAGCCATCTTTGTCAACAATGTTGTGTTGGCTCAATTCCTCGGCATCTGCCCCTTCCTCGGGGTGTCGAAAGATGTGAAAAGTTCGCTCGGCATGGGCGGCGCGGTGCTTTTTGTGATGCTGCTGGCCACCATGGTTACCTACCTCATCATGCAGTATGTGCTCATCCCGCTCGACCTGCGCTACCTGCAGACCATCGCCTACATCCTCGTCATTGCGGCGCTGGTGCAGATGGTCGAAATCGTGCTGAAGAAAATCGCCCCTCCGCTCTACCAGGCGCTGGGCGTCTTCCTGCCGCTGATTACCACCAACTGCGCCGTGCTCGGCGTGGCCATCCTGGTGATGCAGAAGAACATGGACTTCCTGCAGAGCGTTGTCTACTCGGCCTCCACCGCCGTGGGCTTCACGCTGGCGCTGGTCATCTTCGCCGGCATCCGCGAGCAGCTCGACCTCACCGGCACGCCCCGCGGCATGAAGGGTGTACCCATCGCCCTCGTCGCCGCCGGCATCCTGGCCATGGCCTTCATGGGCTTCTCCAACCTGGTTCCCCTGCCGTAAGAAACATAGGCTAGGGGCTTGCCCCTTCTTTTACTGGCCACACTTGGTTGTGGCCTTTTTTGTGTACTGCTGCGAATCCTAAATCTCGCCTGCGGAAAATCTTTATTTCTGCAGTTCAAATAAAATTTGTATATTTGCATTGTCCCCAATTATTGTTAAATTGGGGTAAT
Source organism: uncultured Bacteroidales bacterium (assembly GCA_900315935.1). Taxonomy (GTDB): domain Bacteria; phylum Bacteroidota; class Bacteroidia; order Bacteroidales; family P3; genus Colimorpha. Next base: position 84,776 of record ONBB01000017.1, on the reverse strand, counting down.
GTTTTTTTAATCAAACCATTACGCTATGGCAAGAGAAATAAAATTCAGTTTAGTGTACCGCGACATGTGGCAGAGCAGCGGCAAGTACCAGCCCCGTGTGGACCAGTTGGAGAAGATTGCGCCCGTGATTGTCGCGATGGGCTGCTTCGACCGCATCGAGACCAACGGCGGCGCCTTCGAGCAGGTGAACCTCATGTACGGCGAGAACCCCAACAAGGCCGTCCGTGCCTGGACTAAGCCTTTCAACCAGGCTGGCATCCAGACCCACATGCTGGAGCGCGCGCTGAACGGCCTGCGTATGTACGGCGTGCCGGCCGACGTGCGCCGCCTGATGCCCAAGGTGAAGAAGGCGCAGGGTGTGGACATCATGCGCTCGTTCTGCGGACTGAACGACCCGCGCAACCTCGAGCTGAGCGTTACGGCCGCCAAGGAGGCCGGCATGATCAGCCAGGCCGCCTTGAGCATCACCCATTCGCCCATTCACACTGTTGAGTACTACATGGGCATCGTGGACAAGCTGGTGGCTTTCGGTGCCGACGAGATATGCCTCAAGGACATGGCCGGTGTGGGGCGTCCCGCCACGCTGGGTCGCCTCGTGCATGAAATCAAGACCAAATACCCCCACATCGTGGTGCAGTACCACGGCCACACGGGTCCGGGCCTCTCGATGGCCTCCACCCTCATGGTGGCCCAGGCCGGAGCCGACGTTATCGACTGCGCCATGGAGCCCCTCTCCTGGGGCATGGTGCACCCCGACGTCATTTCGGTGCAGGCCATGCTCAAGGATGCCGGCTTCAGCGTCAAGGACATCAACATGGACGCCTACATGGAGGCGCGCCGCCTGACACAGGAGTTCATCGACGACTTCCTCGGCCTCTACATCAACCCGGGCAATCGCATCAGCAGCTCGCTGCTGGTAGGCTGCGGTCTGCCGGGCGGCATGATGGGTTCGATGATGAGCGACCTCAAGGGAGTGCACGGCGCCATCAACATGGCCCTCAAGAAGAGCGGCAAGCCTGAGGTCTCGTTCGAAGAGCTTACCGTGCAGCTCTTCCAGGAGGTGGAGCACATCTGGCCCTTGCTGGGCTATCCACCGCTGGTAACCCCCTTCAGCCAGTATACCAAGAATATAGCCGTCATGAACCTGCTCTCGATGGCGCAGGGCAAGCCGCGCTTCAGCCAGATTGACAAGGACTCGTGGAGCATGATTCTCGGCCGCGCCGGCCAGCTGCCGGGGCCCCTGGCTCCCGAAATCGTCGAGCTGGCCAAGAAGCAGGGCATGGAGTTCTACACTGGCGTGCCGCAGGAAGCCTATCCCGACGCCCTGCCTGAATACATCAAGGAAATGGAGCAGAACGGCTGGGAGCGTGGCGAGGACGACGAGGAGCTCTTCGAGCTGGCCATGCACGACCGCCAGTACCGCGACTACAAGAGCGGCATTGCCAAAGAACGCTTCCACAAGGAGGTGGCGCAGCTGCGTGCCGAGAAGTCGGGCGGCAACCAGCAGGAAGCCGGCGGCGAGGCGGCACTCAACTACATCTCGCAGAAATACCCCAATGCCACCCCTATCGTGGCCGCCGCCACGGGTCGCCTGCTGTGGGAGGTCAACTTCGACGACCGCAGCACCGCCCCCGCCCCCGGCACCGAGGTGAAGGAGGGCGCCACCCTGGCCCACATCGAAGCCCCCTACGCACTCATGCCGCAGCCCTCGCTCAAGGGCGGCAAAATCATCGACACCTGTGCCAAGCAGGGCCAGATGGTCAAGAAAGGCGATGTTATAGGCTGGGTAGAGTAAACAGGGCGCGTGCCGAGGCGGTGGTTACATCGGCCACCTCCTCCACGCCGATGCCTTTAAGCTCGGCAATCTTTTGCGCAACGAGAGGAATATAGCAGCTCTCGTTGCGCTTTCCTCTGTGGGGTGCCGGCGCGAGGTAGGGCGCGTCGGTCTCCAGCAGGAGGTGCTCCAGCGGTATCTCTTTCACAATTTCCGCCAAGCCGGCATTCTTGAATGTAACCACGCCGCCGATACCGAGGTGGAACCCCATCTCCACCGCGCGGCGCGCCTCCTGCAGGCTGCCGCCGAAGCAGTGCATCACGCCGCGCCAGGCGGGGCGGTTCATTTCGCGCAGCAGGCCGAAAACCTCGTTGTGTGCCTTGCGGATGTGGAGGCATACGGGCAGGTTCAGTTCCAACGCCCATCTCAGCTGGCGTTTCAACGCCTCGCGCTGCTGGACTTCAAAGGTGCGGTCCCAGTAGAGGTCCATACCAACCTCACCCACGGCGATATAGTGATGTCCGGAGAAAAGCAGGTCGTGCACTAGGCGAAGCTCCTCTTCATAGTCTTCTTTGACCGAGGTGGGATGCAGGCCGGCCATCTCGTATGTGCATCCGGGATGGGCTGCAGCCAACGCCTGCTGGTGCGGACGGCTGCTGCTGTCGATGTCGGGAAGCAGCAGTGTGGACACGCCGGCATCCAGGGCGCGCTGCAATGCCTGCTCGCGGTCGGCGTCGAACGCCTCGTCGTAGAGGTGGCTGTGGGTGTCGATGAAGGTCATCGCTGCTGAATGATATCGGTGAGGAGGTTATAGAGCTCGAGCAGCTGCGGCTGGTCGGCCAGCAGGCGGCGCTGGGCATCGAGGGTCTTCTCATCGTGGCGTGCGGCGGGACCCGTCTGCTGCGGCCACAGGGGGCCGAGGTTGATCTTCTTGGTCGTGGCCTCGGCCAGGGGCTGCAGCATGGAGAAGTCAAGCCCCCGCTGCAGCATGAGGTCTTGCGCCAAGGCGTTGATGGCGTTGCTGAAATTGTTGACCATCACGGCGGCCAGGTGCGCCCAGCGGCGCTGCTCGAAATCGAGGCGGTGTATGTTGTGGGTGATGCGTCCGAAGAGCCCGACGATAAGTTCCTCCGACTGCAGCGAGTCGGCCTCGATGCAGAGGGGCAGGCGGGCGTAGTCCATGGCGAAGTCGCGAACGAAAGTCTGAGGCGACCACACCACGCCATGGCAGCGCGATATGGGTTTCAGCACCGCCATCGGCGTGCTGCCCGAGGTGTGGAGCACCAGGGCGTCGGGCAGCCGCAGGTCGAGGGCCAGGTCGTATAGGGCATCGTCGTTGACGGCCAGGATGTAGGCATCGGCATTGTTTTTCAGCAGCTCGGGGCGGTTGATGGGCTGTGCTCCCACGCGCGAGGCGAGGAGCGCGGCATGGTCATATTCGCGAGAAAGCACCTGACGTATGGCTACGCCGGTGCTATGGAGCGCTAGGGCGAGGTGGGTGGCCACGTTGCCCGAACCGATGAAGGTAACGTCTTTAATACTCGTCTTCCTCAAAGAAAAAGTCCTCCTTGGTCGGATAGTCGGGCCAAATATCCTCGATGCTGTCGTAGGGGTCGCCCTCGTCCTCGATTTCCATCAGGTTCTCGATGACTTCCATGGGGGCTCCCGTACGCTGTGCATAGTCAATCAGTTCGTCCTTGGTAGCGGGCCAAGGGGCGTCTTCCAGTTTTGATGCTAATTCAAGTGTCCAATACATATCTCGTGTCTAAAAAATTTTTGCAAAAGTACATCTTTTTCCCATACTGGCAAATTGTTTTTGCAATCAGTTGGTATACAGGTCTTCCACCTGGCCTTTCGCCACCACGGCATGGCGTCCGAGGACGAACAGGTAGTCGGAAAGACGGTTCAGGTAGCGCTGGATGGTCTCGTCGATGTGCACCTCGCGGGCGAGGGTAACGACGCGGCGCTCGGCGCGACGGCAGACGGTGCGGCAGACATGGCATTGGGCGCCGATTACATTGCCGCCGGCGATGACGAAACTGCGCAGTTTGGGCAGCTGGTCGCTGATGGTGTCTATCTGGCGTTCCAGTATTTCCACCTCTTCCAGCGGCAGCTGGGGCAGACGTGCATAGAGGTCGGCATCCTCGGTGGCCAGCAGGGTCTGCAGGGTGAAGAGGTTGCGCTGTACAGCCTTGAGCTCGTCGCAGTAGCCGCCGGGCTCCGGGCGGAAGAGCTCGGCCAGGAGGCCGATGTGCGAGTTGAGCTCGTCGACGGTGCCGTATGCCTCGACGCGGTGGTCGTCCTTGCTGACGCGGCTGCCGCCTACGAGGCTGGTAGTGCCGCCGTCGCCTGTCTTGGTGTATATCATACGCGCTCGACGCTTTTCACCTCGGGCAGGACGCGCTTGATGGCCTGCTCGATACCTTGTTTGAGGGTCATCATGGCGTGGGGGCAGGAGCCGCAGTGGCCCTGCAGGCGCACCATGACCACGCCCTCGTTGGTCATGTCGACATATTCCACATCGCCGCCGTCCTGCTGGAGGTAGGGGCGTATCTGCTGGAGGGCGTTCTTTACTTTCACCTCTAGGGTGGCTTTCTCTTGGTCGGTCATACTGTGTGTTATTTCAGGTTATTGATGGCGTTGATGGTATTCTGCGCCAGGGCGTCGAAGGCGTCGCGCTCGGGGCTCTGGGACATGTCGGGCGTGTATAGGGCCACGGGCTTGCCAGCATCGCCGCTCTCGGCAATGCGCTGCACCAGGGGTATCTCGCCCAGCAGGGGGATGCCCATTTCGGAGGCCAGCTTGCGGCAGCCGCCCTGCCCGAAGATGTAGTAGCGGTTGTTGGGCAGCTCGGCGGGGGTGAAGTAGGCCATATTCTCGACAAATCCCAGCACGGGGATGTCGATGGCCTCGGCACGGAACATCTGCACGCCGCGCACCACGTCGGCCAACGCCACCTGCTGGGGGGTGCTGACGATGATGGCGCCGGTAACGGGGATGGTCTGTGCGAGGGTGAGCTGCACGTCGCCGGTTCCGGGAGGCATGTCGACCACCATGTAGTCGATGTCGCCCCACCAGGTGTCGCCCAGCAGTTGCTTGAGGGCGCTGCTGGCCATGGGGCCGCGCCAGATGAGGGCTTTCTCGGGGTCGACGAAGAAGCCGACCGACATCAGCTTGATGCCGTACTTCTCCACGGGCAGCATATAGGTCTTGTCGCCCACCTGGTGGCCGAAGACCTGCTCGCCGCTGACGTCGAACATGATGGGCATCGAGGGGCCGTATATGTCGGCATCGACGAGGGCCACCCTGGCACCGCTCTTGGCGAGCGACACAGCCAGGTTGGCGGCCACGGTGCTTTTGCCCACACCGCCCTTGCCGGAGGCGACGGCGATGATGTGCTTGACGCCGGCCAGGCCAGGCATGGCATTGTCGCTTTCGGCGGCAGGCTGTGCGGCTGGAGCGGCGGGTTCGAGGCGATTGGTAACGTTGACGCTGACCGAGGCGTTGCGGTCCACGTACTCGTGGATGGCGTCGACGCAGGGCTGCACCAGGGAGGCGTCGCCCGAGGCGAGGTCGAAGCTGACGTCGAGGCCGTCGATTTGGATGTTGGACAGCCAGCCGAGCTCGGTTACAGTGCGCTCGGTGGCGGGGTCGTTGACATGGCCGAGGGCCATCTCTATCTGTGTGGTGGTTATCATTGTGCTAGCAATTCGTTTAGTTTCTTATCCAAATCCGAACCCCGCAAATTGCGTGCCACGATGTTGCCCTCGCGGTCGACGAGGACGGTGGCGGGGATGGACTGTATGCCGTAGAGGCGGCCGGCGGCGGAGTTCCAGCCGCGCAGGTCGCTGACGTGGTAGGGCCAGCTGAGGTTGTCCTTGGCGATGGCGTCGACCCACTTGTCGTGGCTCTGGTCGAGCGAGACGCTGAATACCTCGAAGCCCTTGTCGCGGAAGCGCTCGTAGAGGCGCACCACGTGGGGGTTCTCCCTGCGGCAGGGGCCGCACCACGAGGCCCAGAAGTCGATGAGCACCACCTTGCCGCGCAGGGAGGAGAGGCGGAGGGTGTCGCCTTGGGGGTTGGGCAGGGCGATGTCGGGAGCCTCCATGCCGGCGATAAGGGCCGACCGCAGGCGCGAGTCGATGTGGCGCACGAAGTCGTTGTCGGCATACTGGCCGACGAGGGCGTCGCGAATCTTCTTGTAGAGCGGCGCGTATTGCTCGAAGTACTGCTCGTAGAAGGTAACCAGGAAGGCGCTCATGAGGGTGCCGGGGGTGCCGGAGAGGAGCACTTCGAGGCTGTCGCTGACGCGGTTGGGGTCTTGGTTGAGGAACGAGCGGGTGGTGAGGTTGGAGAAGCGGCGGTAGAGGTCCATGTTGTCGGAGCCCTTGGCGGAGGTGATATCGATGTGGTTGAGGGCGGGCATGTAGGTGGCTTCGAGCGTGATGCGCTCCTTGGGGAGTGTGATGAGGTGGAGCATCGGGGGCTGCTTCTGGTCGAGGCTCAGGACGAGGAACTCGGGCTGTGTGGAGTAGCGTTCCAGTTTGACGCGCCCTTTGGCGTCGGGCACGAGGGTGTCCGTGGGGACAAGGCGTCCGCCATGGGGCTCGTTGAGGAGGAGGCGCGTGCCGGCCGGCAGGCCGTCGAAGGTGCAGGTAACGGTGCTTTTCTGGGCCGTGGCGCCGAGGGCGAGCAGGAGGCCGAGGGCTATTGCGAGGTGTCGTTTCATAGAGGCGTTTCTATATATGTATCATTTCTTCTGCATTGCTTGCATCAGGTCGTTGTCTTCGCGCAGGATGAGGGGATAGAAGGCGTCGTGGCCGAAGAGGTGGTCGCCGATGTATGCCTTGAGCATGGTGGTGATGAGGCGTCGTTGCGCGTTGAGGCCCTTGGGGTCGAGCGGTATGCCGCGCTGCTGGCCGAGGGCGGTGAGGCGGGCTATGGTGCTGTCGGGCACGGTGTAGCGTCGGCGGAAGTCGTCGGCGTCGGCGTAGCGCCGCAGCAGGGCGTCGGCGTGGAGCCTGACTTCGGCGAAGGCGGTGCGGGTGATGAGGCCGGCCGAGGCCAGGCGGTTGTAGTAGACCAGCGAGCTGTCGCGCCGGTAGGCGATGAGGCGGTCGGGGAAGATGCCGCCACCGCCGTAGACGACGCGTCCGCCGACGGTGTGGTAGGGCGTCGAGTCGGTAACGTGCAGCGTGGGGTTGTCGGCGTAGGACTCTTCGATGAGCTGGTTGATGTAGTCGCGGTAGTACTCGTCGGTGCCGGCGCTGTAGGGGCGCTGTATGGAGCGGCCGGAGGGGGTGTAGTAGCGGGCGGTGGTGAGCATCACCGACGAGCCGTCCTCCAGCGGGAACTCGCGCTGCACCAAGCCCTTGCCGAAGGTGCGGCGGCCTACGATGAGGGCGCGGTCGTTGTCCTGCAGGGCACCGGCCAGCACCTCGGAGGCCGAGGCGGACCCTTCGTCGATGAGCACCGTGAGGCCGCCACGGGTGAAGAGGCCGCCCGGGTACGAGTAGCTGTTCTGGCGGGCGTGGTGGGCGCCCTGGATGTAGACGATGAGCGAGCCGGCCGGCAGCAGTTCGCCGGCGATGTCGGTGGCGGCGTTGAGCGACCCTCCTCCGTTGCCGCGCAGGTCGAGCACGAGGTGCTTCATGCCTTGGCTGAGGAGGGAGCGGAGGGCGGAGCGGAATTCGCTGTGGCTGGTGGAGGCGAAGGAGGTGAGCAGCAGGTAGCCCGTCGTGTCGTCGAGCATGCCGCTGTAGGGCACGGTGAGGTGGTTGACCACGCCGCGGCGTATGGTGAAGGTCAGCTGGCACGGTGCCGGGGAGGCGCACTGGCGGTAGACCTCGATGGCTACCTGCGAACGGCGCGGGCCGCGCAGGCGCGCCACGATGCTGTCGGCCGGCAGGTTCCGTCCGCAAACGCGGTAGCCGTCGACACTGACGATGAGGTCGCCCGGCAGGAGCCCCGACCCAGCCGAGGGACCGTCGGCCATCACCTGGCCGATATAGGTGCTGTCGCCCTCGGCGCGCAGCAGCAGGCCCACACCCTCGAAGTTGCCACGCAGCTTCTCGTCGGACTCCGCTGCGGCGACGGCCGAGAGGTAGGAGCTGTGGGGGTCCAGCTTGGAGAGCATCACCGAGAGGAGGCTCTCCGAGAGCGAGTCGGCGTCGATCGGGTCTACATATTCGGTCTCCACCAGGTCGAGCACCTCGGCCATCTTGCCCTGCAGCAGCGAGTGCTGGTAGGCATCCTGGCGACTGTGCGAGGCAAACATAAGGCCGATGAGCACACCCAGCACCATGGCGATGAGGATGAGCACGAAGTTGCCTATCTGTGTGGACTTGCGTTCGGGGGTCATAATAGGGAGTAACGCCGAGATGGTGTTTATCGTATGCAGGGGCAGAAAAAATGTTTTCCTGCATTTTTTTCGAGAAAAAACGCCCCCTGCGCAGGGACGCAACAGGCTGGCAGCCAGCAATCGGAAGGCTATAGGTTTTGCCTCTCTTCGTACCCTGCAGGGGGACTGATGCAATATTCTGCCGATGTCGGCGTTATTCTTTTTGGTCGGCGAATTATGCGAATTTTACGAATTAATCTAACTTGCAGTAAATTAGACCAATTCGCATAATTCGCATAATTCGCCGACAGAAAAAAATAAGCAGTAAGATGGCGAAGTTGGATATGGGCATACTGGGCGGCTTCAGTGGCCGCGTGGGCACCGTGGTGGGGTACCACCGCCGCGGGGCCTGGTTCGTGCGTGCCTACCAGCCGCATATAAAGGACCGCAAATCAGAGGCCCAGCTGCAACAGCGCAGCCGCTTCAAAGCGATGATACAGTTCGCCTCGCCTGCCACGCCCGTGCTGCGCGTGGGGCTGCGGAGGTTGGCCGCCGACTGGCAGATTACCGAAGGCAACGCCTTCCTGAAAATCAACAAGGAGTGTTTTCCTAGAGGATCTAGAAATACTAGAAATTCTAGAGAATCTAGAAATTCTAGAGCCATTGACTATCCCAGCCTGCAGTTCTCGCAGGGCACCCTGGCGGTGCCCAAAGGCTTGCAATACGCTGTGGACGAGCGCGGTGTGCTCGCTGTGCGCTGGGTCGCCGACGGGGGTGGCCTCGCGGACGACATACATATTTATATATACAGCCCCGCGGCGGGCCGCGGCCTCACGGCCGTGGCGGAACGCGGACGCAGGGCTGTGCAACTCCTTCTACCCGAAGAGTTTGCCGGCGGCGAGCTGCACCTCTGGGCCTTCGCCGCCAGCGGCCAGGGCAACGTCTCCGCCACCGTCTACGGCACAGCGATGGCACAGCCGGCCGCCGAACTTTCCGCCACTCCACTTCCCACCCCATCCCACACCACAGCCCCCGCCCCGCCCGAACTCACAGCCGGAAGGTGGGCCTTTTGTTCCGATTTCGGGTAAAGTCGGAACAATATAACCGGGAATTTTGCGTTATACGGGCAAAAATCGGAACAATATGGCATATCTGAAGGTGAGCGAGGTCGCCGCCAAATGGGGCATCAGCGACAGGCGTGTGCGCAGGCTCTGCGCCGAGGGAAGAATCAGCGGTGTGATACGCAGGGGCAATCTTTACCTCATCCCCGAGCATGCGGTGCAGCCTGCCGACGCGCGTTCGCTGGCCAGGCACGGAGTTTCGCCGCTGCTGGCCGAGGTGGACCAACTCAAGGAACGGCTGTCTGCAATGCGGCCCCTCTCGCAGGGCGAGGTGGAGGCTTTGCGTGAAGAGTTTATCGTCGAGCACACGCACCAAAGCACTGCCATCGAGGGCAACACGCTGACCCTGAAGGAGACGGCGCTTGTGCTGCAAGGCATCACCATAGACCGCAAGCCGTTGAAGGACCACCTTGAGGCTGTGGGATACAAGGAGGCATACGAGTATGTAGAGCGGCTTGTAAAGGAGCAGAAACCGCTGTCGGCCTACGAGATATGTTCCATCCATTCGCTGGTGCTTGCCGACAGGCCGGAAGACCGCGGCCGTTGGCGCAGGGTGCCGGTTAGGATTATGGGTGCAAGTGTCGCCCCTCCGCAACCGTACCTGATAGAGCCTATGGTCGAGGAACTGCTGAACGACTGTTCCACGGTGATGGCTCGGTTGCACCCGGTGGAGCGTATATCATTGTTCCACTTGCGCTTCGAGGGCATCCATCCCTTTGTCGACGGCAACGGCCGCACGGGACGCCTGTTGCTCAACATGCACCTGATGCAGGCCGGCTACCCGCCCATCAACGTCAAGTTCGCCGACCGCAAGCGATACTACGAGGCGTTCGAAGACTATGCCGCCACGAGCTCACCGCAGGCGATGACTAATCTTGTAGCAGAATACCTCAAAGAGCGAATGACGTCGATGTTGTCATTGCTGGGTAGTGTGAAATAAATAATAAGACCGTCGAGACATCACCGAAGGATCCTCGGTATCACCATATACCAAGGCACTAGGCAAAACAAAGGAAGGTAAAAGGGGAGCAAAACCAGTAAGGCTTTACTCCCCTCTTTTTGTGGTGATTCTGGTATATGTCACAAAGAGCCCACAAGGAAGGCACAAAAAATCCACCAAGAAGGCATCAATACGGATGTGTGGAGAAAAAAAATAATTATTCTCCGAAAAATGCGGAGAACAATTCGTCTATTTGACGCATTTTAAATTAAACGTCAATACCTAATTCTGCAAACGATACAATCTGGACATTACTAACTCTTCATACTCTTTTTTCATCTCATTGGACAGGAAGGAGTTGTGTATCAGCATTTGCCATTTGGGAAGGGCCTTTTGAAAACTCCCAATGAGGTTATAGATCAAGTTTTCTTCCAGCCCCATGGTCTTTGCAGCGTTCACAAAATCATCTAATTGTAGTTTTGTCTTGCGACCAGATAGTGTAAGTGCCAATTCCTCTTTGTCATGGGGATTGGCGATGGCCACGTTAAGAAGGTCGTATGCTGGGGTCAACCGATATTCCTTCGCAGGACGATAAAGCGAGAAATTCTTCAAGTGCATGTCGTTGTTCCCTGTAACAAAGCAGAACAGCAGCTGCTGCATGTAGTTCGCAAGGTCAAGCTTCGGGGTGTCGCTATACATGGCGATGGCTTTGGCAACCTGCTCGTATGATCCTTTGTACTTATATTCCGTCGGGTGCAGCGTAAGCTGGCACATATCTTCCATGTCTAACTTCTCGCCATTCTCTGTACGGTCGATGCGCTTGGTGATATACCCCAGGCGACCGTCAGCAAGACGTATGAGGGAATGGGGAACCACCTTTATTTTTGCAGCTTCGGCCAGATGCATGGTCAAGTCCTCGTTCTCGGGTAGCTGTACGTAACTCTCCGTCTGTGGCTTGAAGATATAGTCGCCCCAAAGTCCCACAATAGTCAGCCGACTGTTGCCGTCGTGCCTGGTGAGGTTCAATGACAGCTTGGGCTGCACGCCGGTCAGCGATGTCTGGGCACGGATAATTTGTTCGGCCAGCCGGTCAAGGTCTTCGTGGCGGTATTCCAACAATGGAGCTTCCTTCGTGCCAAAGATCTTTTTTGCACAATTTGGATGAAAGTCAACCTGTCCTTCCTCCAGATCTTGATAACAATACAGGCACTTACACATTATGCATCACCTCCATTATTGGTTATTGATACAACACTTATAGAACCTATGCACTCTTTGCAACACAGCAGCAATAGCGACATACGGTCGAGTATGCTGATATCGGTGTTGCGTAGTGCTGCGTCAAGCAGCCAGCCCTCCGGTATCAGTCCGTCAAAGAAAGGAAACAATACCGGGCTGACATACGCTTCCGTCTGCAAAGGAAGTGTCAGGCTTACTGGTTGTGCATCCTCATTTTTGAGATATGCCTCGTCATAGCAGAATCGGTATTCTCCTCCATCTTCTGTAAGGATGCCTGCCAGGATGCCTTTTCTGTATATTTCCGCCTGTCTCATATCCGTTTGGTTGCTGTCAGTTCGTAGTTAAAAAGGTCGAGGAGTTGGTTCACCTTGTCCATCCTCAATGAAGTTTTGCCCTGTTCCAGATTGCGCACGAAACAAAGACCTACTCCGGACTTCATTGCGAGTTCCTCTTGGGTGAGGCCATATTCTTTGCGCAACGACTTCACCACCGCCGATAACTTTGTTTTAGCCATAGTTTGATTATATCATTTCGGCTGCAAAAATACAAAAAAAAACTAACATTACATTGTTTCGCATATAATTTAATAAAATTTAATGTTTTTATATGCGATATAATATAATGCTTGTTGGGGGTTCTATGGTGATGATTCGTATAGACGCAAAGGGCTCTCCATGAAGGCGCATATTGGTATGCCATCGGCTTGGCCGACAACCCACCAATAAGACATCAATACGGATGGGCGGAGAATAATCCGTATATTTGCCGTATGAAAAACGTGGGAATATTGGGAACAAGGAACGGGAGCCAATGCGGGCTCCCGTTCTTGTTGTTATTGGTGCAATCTTTTATTTGCCTTCGATTTCCTTGCGGACTTTCTTGAAGGCTTCGATGCACTTGTCGAGGTGCTCGTGCTCGTGGGCGGCGCTGATCTGCACGCGGATGCGGGCCTGGCCCTTGGGTACGACGGGATAGTAGAAACCGGTAACGAAGATGCCCTCTTCCTGCATCTTGGCGGCATACTGCTGGCTCTTGGCGGCATCGTAGATCATCACGGCGCAGATGGCGCTCTCGCTGGGCTTGCAGTCGAAGCCCTCCTCCTTCATGCGGCGCAGGAAGTAGTCGGTGTTCTCGTGCAGCTTGTCCTGCAGGGCGTTGGTCTCGCTCATGAGCTCGAACATGCGGATGCCGGCGGCCACGAGGCCGGGAGCCATCGAGTTGGAGAAGAGGTAGGGGCGGCTGCGCTGGCGCAGCATGTCGATGATTTCCTTGCGGCCGGTAGTGAAACCACCCATGGCGCCGCCGAAAGCTTTTCCTAATGTGCCGGTGAGGATTTCGATCTGGCCACGCAGGTTGTAGCGCTCGGTAACGCCGCGGCCGGTCTTGCCGACCACGCCGGCGGAGTGGCTCTCGTCCACCATCACCATGGCGTCGTACTTCTGGGCCAGCTCGTAGATCTTGTCCAGCGGGCAGACGTTGCCGTCCATCGAGAAGACACCGTCGGTAACGATGACGCGGAAGCGCTGCTGTTGGGCGGCTTGGAGCTGACGCTCAAGGTCTTCCATGTCAGCGTTGGCGTAGCGGTAGCGCTGGGCCTTGCAGAGACGCACGCCGTCGATGATGGAGGCATGGTTCAGCGCGTCGCTGATGATGGCGTCCTCCTCGGTGAGCAGGGGCTCGAACACACCGCCGTTGGCGTCGAAGCAGGCGGCGTAGAGGATGGTGTCCTCGGTGCCGAAGAAGTCGGAGATCTTCTGCTCGAGCTGCTTGTGGAGGTCCTGGCAGCCGCAGATGAAGCGGACGCTGGCCATGCCGTAGCCGCGGGCACATGCCGCGCTTGGCGGCCTCGATGAGCTCGGGGTTGTCGGCCAGGCCGAGGTAGTTGTTGGCGCAGAAGTTGAGGCACTTCTTGCCCTTGACCATGATCTCGGCGCCCTGGGGGCTCTCGATGATGCGCTCGTGCTTGTAGAGGCCGGCGGCTTCGATGTCGGCCAGCTCTTTCTGAAGATGCTGTTGGAATTTAGTATACATGTTTACAATATTTTATGTTATTATTTCTTAATTCTGGGGATGAATAATCGACCTACAAAAGTACAAAAAAGAATCGGACTGGCAAAATCTTTTTTTCACTCCCCCGTCAAAAGTCTTACGGATTGCCGTGTGTTGGTTTCCCATGTTTGGAGGAAGCGACGCGAGACAGGGTCGAGGTATTCGGTGGATGTGATATGCCAGCGAATGGAGTCGAGGCAATCTTCCGTTGCCTCGCCGCCCAGGCGCCAGCAGAAGCTGGAGCAGTGGAAGTCGTCGCCGAAGAGGCGGCCCACGGCATCGTAGGTGTACTGTGTGAGGTAGACGGGTCGGCGGCCGTCATTGTCGCGCAGCAGGCCGAGCACGTTGCGGTAGCCCTCGAGGTTGATGTTGTGGACTTCGATGTCGGGGCGGTGCCCTTCCACCTGCTGGAGGTACCAGAGGGGGAAGGTGTCGTTGTCGCCGTAGGTGATGAGGATGGCGTCGGAGGCGCAGGACTGGAGGTGGTTAAAGGCGATGTCGTGGACAGCATGGCTGCCGCTGCGGTCGTGGTCGGCCCAGTTGCCGAAGGCCAGGGTGGCCGGTGCGAGCAGCACCAACCAGCGCCACCTGCGAAGGCCGATGCTGCTGGCACCGATGCCGATCCACAGGGCGAAGGCGTAGAAGGAGAGCACGTAGGCGTAGTCGCGCTCACGCGGTTCGTAGCAGGGGTGGTTGAGGTAGAAATTCAGGATGATGCCGCCGAAGAGGAACAATAGCAGAATGGCCACAAAGTCGCGCCGTCGCCGCTTCCACTGCGCCACCATGCCCCAAAGTCCTAACAAAAATGGTAGGATAAGAAGAACTATATTGCCGGAGCGAAGATTTTCGCGGCCGATGAAGTTGTACATGAAATAGCGCAGGTACATGTAGCCGAGCTGGTAGGTGGCATAGTACTTGGTGTTGTCCCACAGCGAGGCGGGGTCGCTGACATCCCACTGCTGCCAGTTTGCCGTGTCGCGCTCGCGCCACAGGCGGGGGTAGAGAGGCGCCTTGGCGTAGGCATCGCGCTTGATGTAGGAGGCAAAACCGTCGCCCATCTGGTTGATGGGTGGGTTGGCTGCCGCGCGGATGGGTACGATGGCGTAGGGGGTGAGACCGAGGAAGAGGCAGAACAGGAGGAGAATTGAAAATTGAGAATTGAAAATTGAAAGCTTGGCGTTGCGGAAGAATATCCAGAGGAGGGCTGGTACCACTAGGAGTGTCATCAGGTGGACGCATACACCCAGGCCGAGCAGCAATGCCACGAGCAGCAGCAGGCGCAGGTTGCCTGTGCGACGCCAGCGGAGCATGAGCCACACGTCGAGCGAGCAGAAGAGCATGGCCATGGCGTAGACCTCGCTCTCGACGGCGGAGAACCACACCGTGTCGCAGAAGAGGTAGCAGAGGGCGCCGACGGCGGCACCCAGGCAGGAAGTGCGGAGCTCGCGGAGGGTACGGAAGAGCACCATGACGGTCAGGCCGCCGCAGAGGGCGGAGAGGGCGTTGGAGAGCGGAGCCACCCACAGGGGATTGCCGAAAGAGAGCATCATCATGCAGCGCGCCAGCAGCTGGTAGAGCGGCGCGCCAGGCGGATGCCCCACTTGGAGAAGGTACGAGGTGGCGATGAACTCGCCGCAGTCCCACCAGTCGACGGTGCGGCTCATGGTGAGCAGGTAGACAGCTGTGGCCACGGCGGCCAGCAGCCATCCCGCTACCAGTTCACGACGGCCTTGTTGAAGATGTCCTCGCATAGTTCATTGAGAATCTCGGCCACCAGGCCGCTCTCGACCGAGGAGAAGTCGAGCGAGGCGGCATAGTCGCGGTAGCGCGAGAACGACTGCTCGAAGTCGGCCTCGGGGTCTTTCTGGTTGACGAACTTGACCTTGACGGTAACGGTGAGGCGGTTCATGGAGACCTCGTCGCTGCTGCTGAGGGCCGAGGCGCGGGTGTCGTAGCCTGTGATTTGGCCGCTGAGCTGCAGGTCGCCGTCGTCGGAGATGACGTTGAGCGTGGTCTGCGAGGAGAACATCTGGATCAGCGCGTCGGTAATCTGCTGGCTGAGCTGCGGATTGACCGTGGCGGCATAGTTGGGGAAGGTGGCCACGGAGATGGTCTTGGCGTCCGGCGGTATGGAGGCGCCGGTGAAGGAGTAGCCACCCGTGCAGGCAGCCAGCAGCAGGCATAGCGCCAGCAGGCTAGTAATCGCGCGAGTCCTCATCGATGCGCTGTTCATCTTCGAGCTGCCAAAGGAGGAAGCCCGACTCCTGCTGAATGTAGTTGAGCACGGCCACCTTGGTGGTGAGGTCGGTGATGGCCGACACCTCGGCGATGAGGCCATCGATTTTTTCCTTGAATTTTACATCCATAACTGTCTAGCTGTTAATCCTGTTATAATAGTGCCACCAGAGTTCGGGTATCTCGTTCTGCATGGCGTGTTGGTAGTCGGCGTAGGCGCAGGGGACGAGGGTGTGGCGTCCGTAGCGCTGGCGGCGGTCGGCGTCGTCGCAGGGCACCTCCATCCACCAGCGGTCGCTCTTGAGGCTCTTGTGGAAGACGATGCTGAGGCCGTGGTCGGGCAGTTCGACGGTGAAGCGCTTGTAGTGCTGCGGGTCGCGGTGGGGGAAGTCGCCGAGGCGGTAGTAGAAGCCCTCGATGAAGTACCACAGCGCGTGGGCCAGCATGTGGGCCGTCTGGCCGTCGCGGTCGAGCGAGGGCACCATGCCGAAGAGGCCGAAGGTGGAGGTCTTGTCGCTCATGCCGGCGAAGCGCGCCAGCTGGCACAGCTGCTCGCCATAGAGGCCGTGGGGCGAGGGGTTGGGGTTGGCCGGTGCGTCGCTTTGGCGCAGGGCACCGATGTCGACGGCCACCACGTCGCTGTAGCGTATCAGGGGTTCGTTGTCGGACATGGCGGCCTGCACCTCGCCGAGGCGGCGTAGGCTGAATTTGAGCTCTTCCATAAGCTTTACCATCTCGGGGCCGACGAAGTAGGACTGGTAGGCCATGGCCACATAGTCGAAGAGGTAGTTGGGCTGCTGGAGGATGATGTGTTGGAGGTAGTTGGAGGCGTTGAGCGTGTCGCCGCCCTCGAGGTTGAAACGCGAGTCGACGGAGCAGATGTTGATGACGCGGCCGAGCACCTCGTAGGCTTTGTAGACGGGGAAGACGAGGTCGTCGGAGCCACCGAGGATAAGGACGGTGATGCCGCGGTCGAGCAGGGGGTGGAGGGCTTCGATGAGGGCGAAGTAGGTGTCGCGCTGGGTGGCGCCGGGGATGAGGTTGCCGAGGTCGGCCATGCGCAGTTCGGCATGGGGTTTGGCCAGGCGGTAGAGGTAGCGGCGGA
The DNA here is from genome assembly GCA_900315935.1 of uncultured Bacteroidales bacterium. GTDB lineage: Bacteria > Bacteroidota > Bacteroidia > Bacteroidales > P3 > Colimorpha. The sequence continues at coordinate 67,973 of ONBB01000017.1, read as the reverse complement.
TGTGGTCGGGGGCGGCGGCACAGCCGGGGGTGTCGACCGCGCCACGGTCCTCGGGCACGCCGAGCAGCACCAGGTCGACACCGTCGAGGCTGGGGAAACCGCCCTGCGCCGTATGGGCAGCCAGGTCGTCGCCCAGCTGCGAGGAGAACTCGCGCCGGTGGAAGTCGACCACCGATGGGTCGATGGGGGCGAAATAGGAGCTCAGTTCCATGAGTGTGTGTTTGCAGTTTTTACCCCATTAACGCCCCCGGGGGGCAATTATTGTACATCGATGGCAATTTCGATGCAAAGCGATGGAAATCACAGAGATACGTATACGCTCGTTTTTCGCAAAAAAGTTGGAAAAGGGGGCGAAATGGCAGGTTTGCAACTGACTGATACACAGTGTGTAATAGGCTATAGGTTTTGCCTCTCTTCGGCCTCTCTTCGGCCTTGGGGGCGGAGTGGGTGGGGAGGGGGGCGGGAAGGGGTAGGGAAGGGGTTTTCGGTGGCGGGTGGATTTTTTTTCGTACTTTTGCAAAAAGTTTCAGAAAGGAGTACGACATGAACATAGCCTTTATCTCGGCCGTGCTGCCGGTGGCGGTGCTGCTGTGGTTCATCTATAGGAAAGACAAGCTCAACCCCGAGCCGGTGAAGAAACTGGTGTGGACCTTTGTGGTGGGGTGCTTCAGTGTGGTGCCGGCCATGGTGATGGAGCTGATATTGAGCGTCGGGATGCCCTCCACGCCGGTGCTGGGCGGGCTGTACAACGGTTTCGTGGTGGCCGGTCTGAGCGAGGAGCTGTGCAAGCTGGTGCTGCTGATGCTGGTCATCTGGCGCAGCCCCCATTTCGACGAGTACTTCGACGGCATTGTCTACGCGGTGTTCCTCTCGCTGGGCTTCGCCTGCGTGGAGAACGTGATGTATGTAACGGGGAGCCCCGACGCGCTGGGCGTGGCGCTGATGCGCGGCCTGCTGGCGGTGCCGGCGCATTTCCTGTTTGCCGTAACGATGGGCTACCACCTGTCGCTGGCCAAGTTCGACCCCTCGAACCAGCGGCGCCACCTCCTCCACGCGCTGCTCTATCCCGTGCTGCTCCACGGCACCTACGACGCCCTGCTGATGGTCAGCGACAATCTGGGCGACAGCGGGTTGGGCATGGCCGTGAGCGGTGTGCTGATGGTGGCGTTCATCGTGTTCGACGTGATGATGTGGCGCTGGGGCATGCGGCGCATCAAGCGCATGCAGGAACGCTCCCGCGAGCAAGACTTCGACCGCACGAACCCCTTCGACGGCTTCACCTGGAACGTCTAGCCTCCATCAGTGCCTCGTAGAAGAGGTCGCCGAGGAGCTGGTAGCCGGCGCGGGTGAAGTGGACGCGGTCGGACTGGGCGAGCTTGGCTTTCTGCCACTGCTCCATGGACTTCAGGCCACCCATCAGTTGGAACTGGTCCCACACCACGCCGCCCGTCTCGCGGGCCAGGCGGTGGAACACCTCGCGGGCCAGGGCGCCGTTCTTGTTGACGCGGTATTTGCGGCGGCCAATCTTGGTGAAGCTGTCGTTGTTGGTGATGAACACCAGGGCGCAGTCGGGGTTGACGCGGAGGACGGAGTCGACAAGCTCCAGGTAGTTGCGGCGGAAGTCGGCGGTGTCGAAGTCGGACTTGCTGGCGTCGTTGATGCCGAGGCCGAAGATGACCATGTCGGGCCGCAGCAGGCGCAGGTCGCGGGTGAGGTGCCGGCAGCGCAGGTAGTCGGGCACCGAGGCACCGTTGACGCCGATGGAGTGGAACGAAAATCCCGGGCGCAGGTTGTCGAGGTGGATGCCGGTGAGGGTGAACTGTTCGCCCGTGCGGCAAGGGAGCAGCACGACGAACGAGTCGACCGCGCCGGCGAGGTTGAAGACATGGCGGTCGGTGCCACGGTCGACGTAGGAAGGGTAGACCATGCGGCCGCCGAGGTTGAGCAGCGGCACTACGCCCTGTTCCGAGTGGCCGAGGACGATGATGCGGCGCGTGGCGTAGTTGACCGTGCTGTCGCGCAGCACGATGCCCACCTCGGTGAGCGAGTCGGAGGCCGTAACGCTGATGCCGCAGAGACCCAGCGGATGGGGGTACTCTTTATATATGTTACGCGTGAGGGCGACCTTCTGCGGGCAGTGCACACGGTAGTCGGCAGGGTTGTTGCAGCGGGCGGCGGCGGAGTAGGGGAAGAGCATGCCGCGGCCGGAGACCAGCCGCGGATGGTTGTGCATCAGGCGCTGGCGGATGGTGTTGCTCATGGTGCCGGCCTGCACGTGCGAGCCGCCGATATGCACGATGTTGATGTTGCCCTGGCCGGTGGCCTCCATGCGCTGCCAGCGGTCGAAGAAGCGGGCAAGGCTCTCCGAGCGGTCGGCGTACTGCAGGCGGTTCTCCTTGTAGCGGATGAAGGGGTAGGTCTGTGCCTGGAGCGAGGTGGCAAAGAATAGAAGCGGTATGAGGATGTATTTTCGCATGGCAGGAATCTAGTATTTAAGGGATTGGTAAAGGGAGCGCATAGCGCAGTAGAAGTGGTCGTAGGCGAGGGTGCTGTCGAAGTCGGCCCGAGCCTGGCGTCCCAGGCGACGGCGCAGGTCGGCGTCGTCGGCTAGGCGACCCATGGCTTCGGCCAGGGCCGTGGGGTCGGCGGGCGGGACGAGGAGGCTGTTTTCGCCGTGGCGCAAGTACTCGCGCTGGCCACCGTTGTCGGTAGCCACCAGGGGCACCCCTTGCGACATATACTCTTGCGGAGACAGCGGACAGGCTTCCCGCACGGTGGAGGGCAGCACACCGAAGTCGGCCGCCGCCACGTAGGGGAGCACCTCGGACTGGAAGCCTGCGAAATGGATGCGGTCGGCGATGCCGAGCGCCTGTGCCTTCTGTTTCAGCTGGGCAGTGTATGCATCGGAACCGCGCCCCACGAGCAGCAACTGCAGCGGCCGGCCGTGCAGCGTGGCCATGGCTTCCAGCAGCGGGTCGAGCCCCTTCTCGGGGTCGAGGCGGCCGTGGTACATGGCGATGAGGTCGGAGAGCGGGATGCCATAGCGGCCACGTAGGTCGGCAGGCTCCACGCCGTCGGGCACCACGACTGCGGGGCGGATGACCGCAGTGCACCCCATGGGCAGCGCAGGGCGGGTGGAGTAGAACTCGGTGCGCGCCAGGTCGGAGACAAACACCACGGCATCCAGCTGGCGGTAGAGCCAGCGGTAGGGCGGCGAGGTCTTGCCGGGGCGCACCAGGTGGCGCGTCATCACCAGCCGCACGTCAGGCCGGCCAGCCAGGCGGCGGGCATAGGCGGCGGTGAAGGCATCCTTGAAATTATGCACGTGTACCAGACAGAAGCCTTGTATCTTCCTGAGCATCGAGGCCAGCCGGCAGGCACTCTGCAGGTCGGCCATGCCACGGAGCGGCAGGGTGCCGGCCAGCACGCCCAGGGCGCGAAACCTGGAGACGACGGCTTCCACGGGGCGGCACACCGCCAGCACGTGGTAGCCGTCGGCCAGCTGCCGCCGCGCGAGGTCGTAGACATACTGCTCGCCGCCACCCCACGCCTTGTTGGACACTATGTGTATCACGCACTTCTCCATCGCATTGCGCCATGTTTTCGGCTGCAAAGATACAACTTTTTTCGTAACGGATGAAAAAAACATTAGTTCGGAGTTGTGGGTTTGGTGGGGGCGAATGATGATTCGCCCCTACGCGGGATGCCTGGACGCACGCCCCCGTCCGCCTGGCGGCGGCCACCCCCTCTAGCTTAGAGGGGGAGTTTAGGGATGAGGCTCTAGGGGGACGGTAGGGGAATGGTAGGGGAATGGTAGGGGAATACAAGGGCACTGGTAGGATATGGAAGCTTATGGTAGGTTAGTGTTGTAAGATGCTAACAATGAGGATTTTGCCAATTGTTGGCTGGCGAGGTGTGCCGCGTAGCAGTTATTGCGCCTCGGCGAAACGGTTGCGGAGGAGGTAGCGGCGGTAGCTGGTGGCAAGGGCTTCGGCCAGGCGGTCGCCCATGAGTTCGGCGCCGCGGGTGGTGAAGTGGATGTAGTCCTCGCCGGCCAGTCCCTCTTTCTTCCACTGTATCATGGAGTTGAGTCCGCCCATGGCGTGGTAAATGCTCCAGTAGGCGGCGCCGTGGCGGACGGCGGTGGCGGCCAGGCTGTCGACCACGGCCGGCAGCTGGGGGTAGGTCTGCAGCTGGCCGCGGACGCGTGTACTCATGTCCGAAGGGCCGATGAAGAGCACCTTGGCCTGCGGGCAGGCGCGGCGCACGTGGTCAATCTGGCGGCCGATGGAAGTGCAGTATTTCGAGATGGCCTTCTCGTCGCGCAGGTAGGGCATGGAGTTGCCGCCGAACTGCAGGATGATGAGGCCGACGTCGAGCTGGGCGTAAGCCTGCGTCAGGCGGTCGAGCGGCACGAGGGTGAACTGCTGTCCCGAGCAGCCACGCATGGGAATGTTGTCGACGGCCACGCCGGGGCCGTTGTCGAGGGTGAGGGCATAGAGTTCGGCGCTGCCGGAGACGCTGAGTGCCAGGTTGGACGAGGCCGAGTCGAGCGCCCAGCGGAGGCTGCCGATGCCCGTGTTGCCTTCTTCGAGGGCGAATTGTTGCTTGGTGGTGCGGTCGGTGAGGGTGGCGCGGAGGGCGGTGCCGCGGTTATTGTAGACCAGGCGCACGTCGGAGAAGCGTTTGATGCGGTCGTCGGCACCCTTCTTCTGGGTCTCGCGGAGGGTTACGTTGGCGCTGCCGCCGAGGCGGAAGCACTGCATCATGGGGCCGTAGTTGCCGGGCGAGCGGCTGACGGTGCTGTCGCCGAAGGAGGAGAGGTGGGTCAGGTCGCCGGTGGCGTACTGGCGGACGGCGTAGGTGGGTATGATGGTGCGGAAGGGCAGCATGCCGGGACCGCCGCCACCGAAGGTGCGCTGCATGTAGGAACGCAGGCGGCAGCTGATGCGGTCCATCTCGATTTGCGAGTCGCCGTAGTGCATCACTCGCAGGATGCGCCCTTCTTCCTGTGCCCGCCCGGCAGCCGCCCAGAACGCGTCGAAGAAAGCGCTGTCCGGCAGCCAGAAGCGGAGGTCGGTGGTGTCGGAGAGGAATGCGGAGGTGTCTGAAAATTCTGATAATTCGGAGTATTCTGATTTTTCGGAAATTTCTGAAAATTCCGAATATTCTGAAATTTCTGAATTATCCGAAATCTCGGCGAGGGTGGTGATTGGGGCAGTGTGTTGGGGGGGAGGGACGGGCGGGAGGTAGAGCTCGTGGCCTGCCACCTCGACCCCGTCGCGGGGGAAGAGGGCGCAGGCGGCCGCCAATGCGGCGATGACGGCGGCGAAGAAAAGCGCTATGCGACCGGGCTTCATTGTTTCTTCTCAAGCTTGGAGATGCGGTCGGCCAGTTTCTCGATGTTGCGCACCAGCACCTCCACCTTGCGGCGCTTCGATGCCTCCATGGCGGGGCTGCCGAAGATGGTCTGGTTGGAGCTGACGGAGTTGGTTACACCGCTTTGGGCACCGATGGTTACGTGGTCGCCCACGGTGATGTGGCCCACGATGCCGGCCTGGCCGGCGATGATGCAGCCTTCGCCCACCTTGCTGCTGCCGGCGATGCCCACCTGCGAGGCCATGGCGGTGCCGGCGCCGACCACCACGTTGTGGGCCAGCTGGCAGAGGTTGTCCACCTTGACGTTGGCGTGCAGGATGGTGGAGCCCATGGTTGCGCGGTCGATGCAGGTGTTGGCGCCCACCTCGACATTGTCCTCGAGGATGACGTTTCCGATTTGGTCGATTTTGTCCCAGCCGCCGTTGCCGTCGGGGGCAAAGCCGAAGCCGTCGGCGCCGATGACGCAGCCGGCATGGAGGATGCAGTTGCGGCCTATCTCGACGCCCTCATACACCTTGGCGCCGGCGTAGACGATGGTGCCGTCGCCGATGGTAACATTGTCGCCGATGGTGGCGTTGGGGTAGATTTTCACGTCGTTGCCGATGCGGCAGTGGCGGCCCACCACGGCGTAGGGGCCCATGTAGCATCCCTTGCCCAGCTTGGAGCCGCGCCCCACGCTGCTGCGCCACGAGCGTCCCTTGGGCGGTTTGCTGCGCTGGTTGAAGATGTGGAGCAACTTGGCCACGGCCATGTAGGGGTTGTCCACGCGGATGAGGGTGGAGCCCACGGGCTGCTCGGGCTGGAAGTCGTGCCGCACGATGACTATCGACGACTGCTTTTCATATATATAATGGGTATACTTGGGATTGCCCAGGAAGGTGATGCCGCCTTCACAGCCCTCTTCAATCTTGCAGGGCTGCCACACGCGGGTGTTTTCGTCGCCCTCCACAGTGCCTTTCACCAGGCGGGCTATCTCTTTGGCTGTATATTGCATGGGGTTCTATTCTTCAAATTCGATGGTGCCGCGCTGCCGTTTGACGCGCAGGTTGGTGAGGTTGGCGTCGCTGATGAAGCCGTCGCCGAAGGTGAGGCGTGCGCCGTTGACGGCACGCACGGGGCGGTTGGAGTATATGACATCCTCCTTGGACTTCCAGGTGATGTCTTCGAGGTAGATGGTGTCGCCGTTGGAGTAGTCGATGATGACCACGCTGTCGCGGGCGTAGAGGATGTCCTGGTCGTCGTAGGAGATGGCTTTCCGGGCGCTGACAGCGGTCTGCAGCCGGCGCTGGCTGTCGAAGAAGCGCAGGTTCACGCCCTGGGGGTAGTGGGTGCGGGTGTCGAGCTGGCGGTACTGGACGATGAGCGGAGCCTCCATTTCCATCTGCAGGCGGCCGTACTCGCTGCGCCACACGCGGGCGTCGCGGAGCGTCTGCGAGGGCGGGTCCTTGCGGTCGAAGCGGCTGATGTCCTTCATGTCGTTGGTGCAGCCGACAGCCAGCAGTAGCAAAACGGAACATAGAGACGTGGTTTTCCACGTCTCTACGCTCCGCAGTTTGATGTGTTTATGGGTCAAGCCGTTTAGCGGGTTCTGACGGTGGTGGACTCGCTGATCCAGCCGGGGACGGTGAAGCGGTTGCCATTCTCGAGGCCGGCCATGAAGGCGTCGGTCTGCTTGGGGAAGTGGGCGCTGTAGCGGCTGATGAGCTGGTTGCAGGCGTTGACGTTCTCCTCGGAGGAGTCCACGCTCTTGGACTTCTGCAGCTTGTCGACTGCGGCCCAGTAGACGCTGCGGCCACCGACGTTGTCTTCCTGTGCGCTGCTGGTGCTGCCGGCGTAGAGCTGGGCAATCATGCGGTAGGGCTCACCCTTGGTGCGGTCGGCCTCGGCGGCGCTGTTGTAGGCGTTGCGGGCGGCGCTGTAGCTCTTCATGCCGTTGTAGGCGTGGCCAAGATAGAGGTAGGCCATGTATTTGTCCTTGCCCTCGACCCCCTTGGCGGCATCGCTCAGGTACTCGACGGCCTTGCTGTACTGCTGCTTCGAGAGGCACATCTGGCCCATGCGCATGGCGGTGGTGGGGCTGGGCTCGAGGCGGTAGAGGTTCTCGGTGGCCGAGAAGAAGAGGGGCTGGTCGGTGCAGCGTTTGCGCATCATGATGGAGGTGATTTTCTTCAGCAGGTCCACGTTCTCGGGGTCGGCCTCGAATTTCTTGCCGTAGATTTCCACCAGCTGGTCGCAGGTGGCGTAGGGCGAGAAGGCGGCCTCGACGCCGGCGATGTAGCCGCGGATGGTGTTGGCCTTGACGCTGTCGTCGATGTTCTTCTCCAGCTCGGATTCGAGGCGCTCGCTGGCGAGGTCGTAGTTGTCGACCACCAGGGTGGGCTCGGCTTTGCCGGCGCGGACGTAGTTGATGGTGGCTTCCATGTACTTGACCAGGTAGGCGGCTTCCAGCTCGCCTTCCATCTTGGCGGCCTGGTCGTAGAGGGCATAGTAGCGCTCAAGACCTTCCTCTTTGAGCAGCAGCTCGATGTCCATGGCCTTCATGGCGGTTACCTTGGCGGCCTCGCCGTAGTTGGCTATGCGGGTGTCGTACATGCGCAGCAGCTCGTCGATGTAGGCGTCGCGCTCCTCGGTGGTCTTGGCAGCGGCGATTTTCACCTTCATGATGTTGGCACCGTTGGTGTAGAGGTTCTTGCTTTGCTTGGGGCACTGGGCCACGATTTTGGTCCAGAACTGGTAGGCGTCGTCCAGGTAGCGGGTGTCCTTGGTGGTCTTGAACTGTTTGACATCCTCCTGGTAGAGCGACACGGCCTCCATCATTTCTTGTTCGTTCACGCCCTCGACGCAGTTCCAGTTGGGCGGAAGCTGCTGGGCGGTGGCAGCCATGGCAGTTGCGGTCAGGAAGAGTCCCATCGTCAGTTTCTTGATTGCTTTCATCTCTGTATCTGTTTTTGTTGTTTTCTTTATGGTTTAGTATTTTTTGCTTGTGGTTTATTGCATCTGCTAGTTGTATTTGCGTTTGACGAACCAGCGTTCGCAGCTGCTGACGGCGATGCCGAAGGTGATGCAGTCGCGCTGCAGCAGTGCTTTGTCGCCCAGGCTGCTGTAGCCCACCGAGAGGGTGAGCAGCGAGCTGCCCTTGCGCATGGGGAGGGTGGCGCCGAGGCCGACGCCCCACTCGTTGACGACGTGGTCCATGCCGCCGATGTTGAGGCGCATCTTGCCCTGTTCGATGTGCGCGCCGGCGCTCCAGCTGATGCGGCCCCAGTAGGTGGAGGCGTCCATGGAGCCCATTTTCTCGAATCCGAGTGCGTAGCGGCTGTAGGGTCCCTGGCGCAGGGCGTCCTCGCCGAAGATGGAGGGCTCGCGACCCTCTTTGTAGTACAGTCCCGCCCATCCGGCGAAGGTGGCGTCGGCGGCCACCATCCAGCGGCCGTTACGCTCCAGGTTCAGGCCGATGCCGAAGGTGTGGTCCTGCGAGAGGGTGCTGGTGAAGCGTGCCGAGTTGCCGGGCAGGGGGAAGATGGTGTCCACCAGGCTCTGGTCCGAGGTGTGGTAGGTGTAGATGAGGGCTTGGTCGCGGACGTCCATCTCGCGGCGCGGCTTGTAGGTGAGGCCCACGCCCAGCGTGTAGCGCTCGCCCAGCGGCTCGAAGTACTGCAGGCCGAGGTCGAACATCAGGTTGCCCACCTTGGTCTCTTTGTACCGGCGCGAGTTCATGTAGTGGGTCGTGTCGGTGCCCTGGAAGGAGTAGGATATGGCCCGCTGGATGCGCCCCACGAGGTAGCCCACGTTGAAGCCCGCCTGCAGGCGGCGCCCTTCGGTGCCGTTGCCCAGGATGTTGAAGGCCGATCCGAGGAAGGCCAGGTTGGTGCCGCCGGTGCCGTCGTTGATGTTCTTCATCGTAACGTAGCCGTCGCCCTCCATGGCCTGTATCGACGAGTAGTCGGCATTGGTGTAGGGCATCAGGCCGCCGGCCAGTTTCCACCACCGCGTTACGGGCATGCCCACCAGCAGGTAGCCGATATTGCCGTCGGCGTCGCGGACGCTGTTCTTCTCGTCGCGCAGGGTGGTCAGCTGGATGCCGGCACCCATGTCGAACACGAAGCTCTCCATGCCGATGGCGGCGTAGGAGGCGGGGTTGAAGGGGTTGATGTAGTTGCTGCCCGAGCGGGTGTAGGCCACGCCGCCCATGCGGTTGGCCATCGGCATGTTGTTCGGCAGTTCGCTGATGCCGACGCCGAATTGCGAATAGGGCAGGTTGAATCCGTTCTGGGCCTGGGCGATGCCCATCAGACCCATCAGGCCCATCAGTGCCACTATGATTCTCTTATTTCTCATGGTGTATCATTATCTCGTTTAGTCCTATCAATGTCAGTTGCGGTTGGTGCTCGCGGCCTTCGGTGCCGGTGGGCGCGATGCGCTCGGCGTCGCCGCCGGTCAGCAGCACGTTCAGTCCGGGCGCCACGCCGCGGAGGGTGGCCACATAGGCCGCCACGGCCATCTGCGCCGCACCCAGCGTGCCGGCCGCGATGCACTCCTCGGTCGAGCGACCCAGCACCGGCGCCTTCTGCACCGACGCAATATCCAATAACGGCAGTTTCGCCGTAAAAGTATGCAGGGCCTGTAATTTCATTCCGAGGCCCGGCATGATGGCGCCGCCGTGGTAGGTGCCGTCGGCGCTGACGTATTCCAGGGTGATGCAGGTGCCGCAGTCGACCACCAGCGTCGGTTCGCCCGGGTGGAGGCTCCAGGCGCCGCAGGCCGCCGCGATGCGGTCGGGTCCCAGCGTGGCCGGGGTCTTGTAGTTCAGGCGGATGGGCAGTGGGGTGTCAGCCGTCAGGCGCGGCAGTTCCGCCAGTTCGGCGGGCACCTCGCCGCTGGCGCACAGCAGTGTCCGTCGGGCATGCTGCAGCAGTTCGCCGGGCATCCCGTGTCCGCTCTCCAGCAGCGTGCGCCCTTCGAAGGCGCCCCACTTCACCGCCGTGTTCCCTATGTCAATCGCCAGTTGCATACCTCTTTCTTCTTAGTTCTCGGTTCTCTCCCCGTGGGCATTGCCCTTCTTGTTGTACAGGTTCATGGTGCGGTCGATGCCCTGTGTGGCGTAGCAGCGCACGGCGTCGCAGGCCACCTTGACCGAGGCTTCCACCGCCGGCAGCTCGTTGGCCGTGAACTGGCCGAGCACGTAGTCAATCTGCTTGCCGCGGCTGAAACTGCTGCCCACACCGACGCGCAGCCGGTTGTAGTTCTGCGTCTTGAGCGCCTCTTCGATGTCGGTCAGCCCGTTGTGGCCGCCGGCGGCGCCCTGCTTCTTGATGCGTATGATGCCGGGGTCGAGCGCCAGGTCGTCCACCACCACCAGCAGGTTGGCCAGCTCCACCTTCTCGGCCTGCAGCCAGTAGTTGACCGCCTTGCCGCTGAGGTTCATGTAGGTGGTGGGCTTGATGAGGATAAGCTGGCGGCCCTTGTGGCGCACCTCGGAGCGGTAGGCGTGCCGCTCCAGGGTCCACCGTGCCTCGCCCTCGCGGGCCAGCGCGTCAACCACCATAAAGCCGGCATTGTGTCGCGTGCCCTCGTACTCGGAGCCCACGTTGCCCAGTCCCACTATGAGAAATTTAGCCACAGCGTTGTTCTTTGTTTCTTTGTATTTTGTTGGTCTACAAATAGATATAATCCATTCCGTTAGTTTCATGACGCGGAAATCAAAGTGCAAATTTACACAATTTTTTCAATATGGTAGCGCGCACGTGCGAAATATTATTCCGCATTCACCCTCGAAAGAGGTCGGTGGCCAGGGGTGTGCGCTCATTTAGGCTGTACTTTTACCCTGTGTTTTCAGGTGTAAAGATACGAGTATTTTATGCCACTAGAAAAAAGTATCCAAATTTTCCCAAGATGGGAAATAATGGGAAATGGCCTATGTATTCCCCTAGAGAACCCCTAGAGAACCCCTACCGTTCCCCTGGAATGTCCCCTCCCGTCCGCTGTGTTTTTCATCGTTGTATTTTTATCATTGAGGTATGCCTTATGTCTCTTTTTGCATCGAAGAATTACGGAAAAAACATCGGGTCGAGGGAATTATGCGTATTTTTTAGGGTGTTGTGGTTCAGTGCGTTGGGAAAAATATTGCAAAAATATTTGGCCATGTCGGAAAAAGTGTGTACTTTTGCAGTCGCTTTTCAAGCGAAAAAGGGTCGTTTGGCCGAGGGGCTAGGCACAGGTCTGCAAAACCTGCTACTCCGGTTCAAATCCGGAAGCGACCTCCAATCAGAGGGAATCCCACCAAGGGTTCCCTCTCCTTATTTGAGCAAGTCTAGTACGGGTTTCACCGCTTCGGCCGGAGTCAGGGGGTGCAGCCGTTCGCGCCGCGAGGCCAGCAGGCTATCGCTGAAGGGTGTCTGCATCAGCGTGCGCAGCGCATTGCGCAGCGCCTCGGCTCCATCGGCTACGGTGCACAGGTCGCCCAACTGTGTGCCTGCCACCATCTCTGGGTTCACCAGGCAGTGGCGGCCAGCGAACAGCGAGTTCAATAGCTTCAGCTTCAATCCTGTAGGCTGGTCGGTTACCAGCAGGCACACCTGCGCGTCGCCAATCAGCCGCTGCATCTCTGCATCGCTTGGGTTGGCAATGAGGCGCACATTGGCGTGCGCTGCCGCCTTGGTGCGCAGCCGCTCCGGCGGGTTGGCACCGGCAATGACCATTGGCACGTCGGTTCCGCCCACGATGTTGTCTATCAGCCATTCGGCTGCGCGTTCGTTTTCGGCCACGTCCAGCGCGCCGTGGTAGAGGGCATAGGTGCCCTGGCCGCTGCGCGATGCCACCTCGTCGTAGGGGTGGCACGAGGACATGGTGTGCACATTGCGGCAACCCATCGCCTCGAATGCGCGCCGCTCGCCCTCGCTCACCGCCAGCACCGCCGTGGCGCGTGCCAGGGTGGGTTCGTAGCGTGCTATCTTCCGGGCGTCCATCTTCAGGTAGAGCCGTTTGCCCCATCGCCGCTCGCTTGTCGCCAGCCGGCGATAGTATTCACCCTCCACATTGTGCGCGCGCACCATTATGGTACGACCCTTGCAGAGGGCTTCTTCCTCCAGCAGCGCACAGCAGTGCAGCCCCTCGAGCAGGATGGGGTGCCGGTCCTGCATCAGTCTTGCCTTCAATTCTTTGCAATCGCGCGAGGCCACGATGAAGGGCCTGCGGTCGAGCATGCGCAGGGGCGACATGTCGCGCCGGTAGTAGCGCACCTCCACGCAGTGGCGTTCTAGCTCGGGCGCCTCTGCCCGCCCGTAGGCGAAGCAGTGCAGGTGTATCTGTACCCCTGCCGCCGCCAGCGCTTTCATACGGTAATACACATCGATTACGCCGCCATAGTTGGCCGGCAGCGGCACGTTGAACGACACTATATGCAGGTGCGGGTTCATGCTATTGGTTTGTTTCTCTGTGGGTTGCCTCCTATGGCGGGGGCGCTTTGGTTTCGCAAAGGTACGCAAATTCCCCCACTTGGCAAAATGTTTTTTCGCAGTGCGGCGACACAATAATATTATTCCTCTGTGCGTTATATCACTATGACACTCCTCGACACCCTCCGCAGCCTCGACTATCGGGCATTGCCTCTGAGCAATTACAGCCGGCAGTATATCCATCGTATGCTGCCCGTGCTGGACTACTACCTGCTCATCTATAACCGCACACTCGACCGCCTGCTCTCCGCCTTGGGGCGCGAGCCGTCGGAACTCACCCTGGTCGACTATGGCGGTGGCCACGGTTTCTTCAGCCTCGCCGCCAAAAAGAGGGGTGTGGGCCGCGTGGTATACGTCGACATCAACCCACAGGCCGCCGAAGCTGTGCAGGCCGTGAGCCGCGCCGTGGGCTTCGGCCCCGACGTGGTCATCACAGGCGATGCAGCCACCCTGCGCCAGTGGTGCTCCGATACCGGCGCGCGTCCCGATGCCCTGGTGGGCATGGACGTGGTGGAACACATCTACCGCCTCGATGCCTTTTTTGCCGACATCTTTGCCATCGACCCCGCCATGCCGGTGATGCTCACCACGGGCTCCAACGCCTCCAATCCGTTTGTAGTCAGGCGTATTCGCCAATGGATAAGCGAAGACGAGTATGGCTATTCCGGCGACGATGGGTACAGCGAGCTGCGTCGCAGGTTTATACGTGAGCATTTCCCCGAGCTCACGGAAGGTGATCTCTTCATCAATGTTGTACATACACGGGGACTTACGTACGACGACATTCCCGAGGCCGTCAGAACGAAAAGATATAAGATGGATAAAGAGGCTAATACCTGTGATCCTCGGACAGGCAACTGGACCGAACGGCTGCTCACCATCGACGAGTACCACGCCTTCCTCGCTCCGCACAGTGCATCGCTCCGTGTGGCCAACGGCTACTACAACCCCTACGGCCGCACCCTAAAGGCGATTCTTGCACGGTGCATCAACCCGTTCCTGCGCCGCCTGCCGTTCCTGCGCTGCCTGGCGCCCTTCATCACGCTCGAAATCAATATTCCATAGCCACCATACAATAATTCCGTCCGTGTCGCGTTATTCTTGACATGGGTGTGAACCGTATAGTTGCAATTCTGCTCTTGGCAGCCATGCTCCTGGCTGGTTGCCGCCAGGGGGTCGACATCGACCCCCTCGGACGGTCGCGTGCCGACGGCCTCAACCGCGAAGCCTTCCTCTGCCGCTACAAGGACCCGCAGCGATGTGTGGCGCTCTCCGACAGCGCCTTGCGCTATATCCAGGATTCGCTCCCGGCTTATGTCGACGGGCTTCTACGCGCCTGCAACAACAAGGCTTTCTCCCACTTCCTTACTTTCGACTACGCACGTGCCGAGCAGATGCTCGGACAGGTGGACAAACTTGTCGCCCGGCAACACCCCTCGATGCGCAATGGCGACATCGAGCAGGTCATCGCCAACCTGCTGCGTGCCCGTCTGCTGCAGCGTGGATGCCATATTGCCGACTCCTACCGCCTGCTCTACAATATCGGACGCAGCGGCATCCTCGAGCATAACCGCGACAATATTCTATATAGTTATGCGCAGACGGAATACTACATCACCCTGTTGACGCTCCAGTTCCACTACCGCGACGGCAAGGAGGCCGACGTACGGTCGCTGCTGGCCGAGGTGGAGGAACGGCGTCCGCAGCTCAAGGTGGACTATGCGCAGGACATGGCACTCAACTACGCCCTGGCCTATGGTTGGCAGAGCGCCGGCGAGAGCCTCACCGCCCTCGATTACTGCGACCTCAACTATGCCATCCTCGACCGCACGGAGCGCGACCTCTACCACCTGGCCAATACCTTGCAGATGGAAGCCTACGCCCTGCGCAGCACCCCCGGCGAGGTACCGCCCGACACCGTGCTGGCCCTCTACGACGAGGCTCGCCGCACCTTCTTCGAGTACGGCGACCCCTACCAGATGCTCGGCGGCGTTACCTCCACCGCCCGCTATGCCCTGCTGGTCAGCGATACCGCCTTGGCCCACAGTGTCTTGCGCGAATGGCTTTCCATGCGTGGCACCTGGACTCCATTCTCGGCTCCCAAGATGGAAGTCGGCCTCTTCGACGTGTTGCTCCGCAGCCGCGTGGCACAGAATCCCGACGAGGCGCGCCGCTGGTACGAACACTATGCCGAACTACAGGACTATATCAAGCAGAACGAGCAGGAAGACTTCGCCCTGCAGCAGAATATAGAGAGCCTCTCGCGCCGCAGCCACTGGATGACCCGCACCGCCATGGTGGTCAGCGCTTTGATGCTGGTGCTGGCGGTGTTGACGGTGCTCCTGTGGTTCAGTATCATGCGTCTCCGCAATGAGAAGCGTCAATTGGAGGAGGCCAAGCGGCGCGACGTGGAGCGCATAGCCAACGTGGAGACCTGTCTCAGCGTGATGCGCCACGACGTGAGCCCCTTCATCGGCTACCTCCGCAACCCCAACCTCACGCCCGAGTTGCGGTCCGAGGTGCTGGAGCAATTGCTGCGCACCTTCGACAATATCAAGAGCTGGACCTCGCTGTCCATTCCCAGCGGCTTGGCATTCAGCGCCTCCACCTTCCCGTTGCAGGAGGTGTTCGACGATGTCAGCCGCCAGGTCATCACACCCTCCGAGGGCGTCGCCTTGCGCATGGAGCCTACCGGCCTTGTCCTTTGGGGCGACCGTCTGCTGGTAACCATCCTGCTGCGCAACCTGGTCAACAATGCCCTCCAACATACCGCTGTGGGAAGTGTAACTGTCTCGGCAACAGAAGAGGAGGGCATGGTGTGCCTCACCGTGGCCGACACCGGCAGCGGCATGTCGCAGGAGCAGCTCGACTCGCTCTTCCGTGCCGACCGGCCCGACGGCGACCACGGTTTTGGCCTCATCCTCTGCCGCTACATCGTCAAGAAGCATGACGACCATACCCGCCGCGGCTGCAAGATATGGGCCGAAAGCACCGCCGGCGAAGGCACTCGGATGCATGTTTTATTAGCTTCGAAAACGCAATGAATATGAGAAGTATACGCGTAATGATGGTCGACGACGAGCCGCTAATCAGGAAGGCCGTCAAGATGGAGATGAACAGCCGCTCCGTGGAGGTGGAATGCCATTCGGGCGACGACCTCGGCACCGAGATGCGGCGCGTCGAGATGGTCGACACCTTCGCTTCGGGCCCCAGCCTTATGGCGGCGCTGGAGACGGCAGAGAAGCCAGACTACCTGCTGGTTGACATGGAGTTCCAGGGCGAGCCCACAGGCGGCCTGCTCATCGCGCGCCGCGTCCACGAGCAGTACCCCGGGGTGCGTATCATCATCTTCTCCGGCCGTTTCGACAATCCGCAGCCTTCCGAGGAACGCCGTCCGCAGCGCGTTATCGAGATTGGCCGTGTGGTGATGGAGGCTTTGCGCCTGGGAGCAAGTGCTTTCGTCAGCAAGAATGCCGCCGGCGGTTTCTCTATCGAAAATATCCTCCGCGCCATCGCCTGCCTCGAACGGGGCGAGCAGTGCTACTTCAACTACCCCGTCATGATAACCCTCAAGGAGGCCGCCGAGCACTACTTCAACCTTGTGGGTGTCAGCGACTTTGTCGAGCTTACCGATGCCGAGCGCACCCTGCTGCTGCTCGAGGCCGCAGGCTGCACCGCCAGCGAAATAGCCAACCGGCTGGATGAGAGCGACAAGGCTGTGCAGGAGCGCCAAAAGGACCTCTCGCGCCGACTCGACATCGTCAACAAGTCGGCCGCACGCGTGGCCAAAGCCCTCTCGCTGGGACTCATCAATCCCAAGGACATCAAGTTCCTGCCAAGAAGTTAAACCATTAAAATACAGTACAAATGAAGAAAATCCTTACCCTCGCACTGCTGCTCCTTGCCGGAGCCGTTGCCATGGCACAGAGTGCCGCCGACTTCCGCGCCGCCGCCGAGCAGGGCGACGCCCAGGCCCAGTACCAGTTGGGTCAATGTTATGAGAAGGGCCTCGGCACCGCCGTCGACTCGGTCCAGGCCGTCCAGTGGTACACCCGTGCCGCCGAACAAGGCGATGCCGACGCCATGTACAGCCTCGGTCTCTGCTACTACTACGCCATCGGCGTGCCCGAGGATCTCGCCAAGGCCCGCGCCTACCTCCGCAAGGCCATTGCCACGGGAAAACTGGACACCATGAAGGTCTACACGGCCAACGCTTTGATGGGAATTTTCGGAGCCGAATAGCTTATGGTACCATAAGCTTCCATATCCTTCCAGTGCCTTTGTATTCCCCTACCGTTCCCCTACCATTCCCCTACCGTCCCCCTGCCGTTCTGCCATTGTGTGCCGAATTAAAATAATATTTGTATATTTGCATTGTCATCAATAAGACGAAAATATGCGATATGAAGTTGATTTCTTGGTGGTTGGATCGGGTATTGCCGGCTTGAGTTTTGCCCTCAAAGTGGCAGAACACGGTCGTGTCTGTGTCCTCACCAAAGGTGATGCCCAGGAGGGCTCGACGCGCTATGCCCAGGGCGGCATCGCCGCTGTGATGTACGACAGCGACTCGTTCGACAAGCACATCCACGACACCCTCGTGGCCGGCGACGGCATCTGCGACCGCCAGGTGGTCGAGATGACCATCCGCCAGGCGCCCGACCGCATCCGCGAGCTGGTGCAGTATGGTGTCGGTTTCGACCGCGACCTGCAGGGCGACCGCTTCGACCTCCACCGCGAAGGCGGACACTCCGAGTTCCGCATCCTCCACCACAAGGACAATACCGGCGAGGAAATCGAGCGCGGTCTCCTCGAGGCTGCCCGCCAGCACCCCAACATCGAGATAAAGGAACGCCAGTTCGCCATCGATATTATCACGCAACACCATCTCGGTCAGCGGGTTACCAAGCACACGCCCGGCATCGAGTGCTACGGCGTCTATGCCCTCGACTGCGACACCAACCGCATCGACACCTACCTCTCCAAGGTTACCCTCCTGGCCACCGGCGGCATGGGCAACGTCTACTCCACCACCACCACCCCGGTCATCTCCACCGGCGACGGTGTGGCCATGGTGCACCGTGCCCGGGGAGTGCTCTCCGACCTGGAATTCATGCAGTTCCACCCCACCTCGCTCTACAATCCCGCCGAGAAACCAGCCTTCCTCATCACCGAGGCCATGCGCGGTGCCGGCGCCATCCTCAAGGACCGCGACGGCAAGGAGTTCATGCAGAAATACGACAGCCGCCTCTCGCTAGCGCCGCGCGACATCGTGGCACGCGCCATCGACAACGAGATGAAAATCAGCGGTAAGGACTACCTCTACCTCGACGCTCGCCACATCGGCAAGCAGCATCTCATCGAAGGCTTCCCCACCATCTACGCCAAGTGCCTCTCCATCGGCATCGACATCACCCGCGACATGATTCCCGTCCGCCCCGCGGCCCACTACCAGTGCGGCGGTATCAAGGTGGACCTCAACGGCGAAAGCTCCATCCGCCACCTCTATGCCGCCGGCGAATGTTCCTGTACGGGTCTTCACGGTGGCAACCGTTTGGCGTCCAACTCGTTGCTGGAGGCTGTGGTCTATGCCCACAACGCCGCCATGGCAGCCATCGAAGAGGTCAGACATTTGGGATACAACGCTGCGGTGCCCGATTGGAATGCCGAGGGTATGGTGCTCAACGAGGAGATGGTGCTCATCACCCAGACCAAGCGCGAACTGCAGGAAATCATGTCCAACTATGTCGGCATCGTCCGCAGCGACCTCCGACTGCAGCGCGCCTTCGACCGCCTCAACCTCATCTTCCGCGAGACCGAGGACCTCTACAACCGTTCGGTACTCACCGAGCCCCTCTCCGAACTGCGCAACCTTATCGCCTGTGCCTATTTGATAATCAAGATGGCGCGCGCCCGACGCGAGAATGTGGGGCTCCACTATAGCCTTGACTTACTGCAACATTAGCCCCCAAATTCGGTTGTTTTGCAAAAAAAGTTTCTCATTTTAACATTTAGTTGAGGAAAAATACCTATCTTTGCACCCGATTTTTGCATTGAAAACAGTTTAACACACTAATAATAAATATTATGACCTCTTTAATGATTCTTTTGCAGGCAGCCGCCAGCATGGCGTGGGGCTACCTTGGAGCCGCCATCGGTGCCGGTCTTGCCACCGTCGGAGCCGGTATCGGCATCGGTAAAATTGGCCAGGGTGCCATGGAAGGCATGGCCCGCCAGCCCGAGTCGAGCGGCGACATCCGCACCTCGATGATCATCGCCGCCGCCCTTGTCGAGGGTGTCGCCCTGCTCAGCGTCGTGCTCTGCCTGCTGGTTGTCTTCACCAAATAGTGGAGGCTGCCGATGAACCCTCTGGGGCCGGCGATTGGCCGGCCCCCTTTCTACCGAAAATGAAAACACAGCATACATGAACAATCCTCTGATATATTCAGGTCTGGGTGTCTTTTTCTGGATGCTCCTCTCGTTTGGCATCCTGGCTTTCATCCTCATCAAATGGGGCTGGCCTGCCATCCTCAAGTCGCTCCACAACCGTGAGGATGCCATCAACGCCTCGCTCGGCGAGGCCGCCAAGGCCCGCGAGGAGATGAAGACCCTCGTGGCTCATAACGAGGAACTCCTCCGCCAGGCCAAGATCGAGCGCGACGAGATGCTCCGCTCCGCACGCCTCACCAGCGAGCAGATTGTTGAAGAGGCCCGCGCCAAGGCGCAGGAAGAGGCCGACCGCATTGTCGACAATGCCCGCGAGAACATCACCTACGAGAAGCTCAAGGCCATGCACGACCTCAAGAACCAGATTGCCAACCTCAGCATCGAGATTGCCGAGAAGCTTATCCGTGCCGAGTTGAGCGACAAGTCCAAGGCCGATGCCCTCATCCAGAAGGAGCTCGAACTGATGCAACTCAACTAGCGCGCCATGAACGACTACCGCATCAATACCACCTACGCCAAGGCGCTCCTCCTGCTGGCCACCGACACCGGCGACATCGACCGCGTGGCTGAAGACATGCGACTCGTTCGCGATGTCATGACAGAAAACCGCGAACTCGCTGTCGTCTTCGGCAACCCTACGGTCAAGGTCGACCGCAAAACCGCCATCGTCGACGCCCTCTTCGCCGACCGCGTCTGCGGCACCTCGCTGGCCTTCCTCCGTTTCGCCTCGCGCAAGAACCGATCGGTCAACTTCCGCGGCATCAGCAACGCCTACATAGAGATGTGGCGCGACGTGCGCGGCATCGTCCTGAGCGACCTGGTTACCCACCAGCCCATCGACGACACCGCCCGCCGCATGGTTACCGAAATGGTGGAAGCCTACACTGGAAAGAAGGTGGAACTCCACGACCGCACCGACCACAAGATGCTCGGCAGTTTCAAGCTGGAGTTCGACAGCAAGATGTACGACGCCCGCGTCCGTACCAAGATACGCAAGCTCCGCATCGAGTTTGCCAAGAATATTTACGAAAGCAAATTATAGAACATTATGTCTACCATAAAGCCTGCCGAGGTATCGGCAATCTTGAAACAGCAACTGGCCAACGTCGACCTCAGCGTCGAGCTTGAGGAGGTTGGCACCGTACTCACCGTTGGCGACGGCATCGCCCGTGTCTATGGCCTCGACAACGCCCAGAGCGGCGAGCTTGTCGAGTTCGACACCGGCGACCACGGCATCGTGCAGAACCTCGAGGAGGACAATGTCGGCATCGTGATGCTCGGCGAGGTCAGCACCATCAACGAGGGCGACACCGTCAAGCGCACCCGCCGCATCGCCTCGCTCCGCGTGGGCGAAGGCATGCTTGGCCGCGTCATCAACACCATCGGCGAGCCCATCGACGGCCGTGGCCCCATCGAGGGCGAGCTTTTCGAGATGCCCCTCGAGCGCAAGGCCCCCGGTGTCATCTACCGCCAGCCCGTCGAGCAGCCCCTCCAGACCGGCATCAAGGCCATCGACTCGATGATTCCCATTGGCCGTGGCCAGCGCGAGCTCATCATCGGCGACCGCCAGACCGGCAAGACCGCCATCGCCATCGACACCATCATCAACCAGAAATCCTTCTACGATGCCGGCGACCCCGTCTATTGCATCTATGTCGCTTGCGGACAGAAGGGTTCCACGGTGGCCAACCTGGTGAAAAACCTCGAGCAGAAGGGCGCCATGGACTACACCATTGTCGTCGCCGCCACGGCCTCCGACCCTGCCGCCATGCAGTTCTACGCCCCCTTCGCCGGTGCCGCCATCGGCGAGTTCTTCCGCGACACGGGCCGCAATGCCCTCGTCATCTACGACGACCTTTCGAAGCAGGCCGTGGCCTACCGCGAGGTGTCGCTCCTGCTGCGCCGCCCGCCGGGACGCGAAGCCTACCCGGGCGATGTGTTCTACCTCCACAGCCGCCTTCTCGAGCGTGCCGCCCGTATCATACAGAACGACCAGATTGCCGCCCAGATGAACGACCTGCCTGCCTCGCTGCAGGGCAAGGTACGCGGCGGCGGTTCGCTCACCGCCCTGCCCATCATCGAGACCCAGGCCGGCGACGTCTCCGCTTATATCCCCACCAACGTCATCTCCATCACCGACGGCCAGATTTTCCTTGAGACCAGCCTCTTCAACTCCGGCGTCCGTCCGGCCATCAACGTGGGTATCTCCGTCTCCCGCGTCGGCGGCAAGGCGCAGATCAAGTCCATGAAGAAAATCGCAGGTACGCTGAAGATGGACCAGGCACAGTACCGCGAGCTGGAAGCCTTCTCCAAGTTCGGCTCCGACCTCGACGCCGCCACCAAGGCCGTCCTCGACAAGGGCGCCCGCAACGTGGAGGTGCTCAAGCAGCCGCAGTACACTCCCATGCCGGTCGAAGAGCAGATTGCCATCATCTTCTGCGGCACCAACGGCCTGTTGCAACAGGTGCCCGTCGACAAGGTGGGCGAGTTCGAGAAGGAGTTCCTCTTCCAAATGAACAGCCAGCACCGCCTCATTCTCGACAATCTCCGTGCCGGAAAGCTTATCGACGACGACCTCGCCGCCATGCGCCAGGTAGCCCTCGACCTTGCTGAACGCTACAAATAAGACGCCCTATGGCCAACCTCAAAGAAGTACGCACGCGCATAGCCTCCGTCTCCTCGACGCAGCAGATCACCTCTGCCATGAAGATGGTCTCCGCCGCCAAGTTCCGGCGGGCGCAGAACGCCATTGTCGGTATGCGCCCCTACGCCGATCAGCTGCAGGAGATTATCGCCGACATCGACACCGGCGACGGCCTCGTAACCCCCTATCACGACCAGCGCCCGATGCAGAACGTGCTCGTCGTCGTCGTTACCTCCAACAAGGGCCTTTGCGGTGCCTTCAACAGCAATGTCCTCAAGCAGGCCCAGCAGCGCCTCGACCACTACCGCGCCGCGCTCCCTGAAGGCGGCCAGCTGCACGTGATGTCCATCGGAAAGAAGAGTTCCGAACTCCTGGTCCGCCAGAAGGACCTTATTCTCACCACCCACGACGACCTCCTCGACAGCCCTTCGTTCGACGCCATCGCCTCCCTTGCCGACACCGTCATGCAACGCTTCACTGACAAGCAAATCGACCGTGTCGAGGTTATCTACAACCAGTTCAAGAACTCGCTCACCCAGATACTCTCCACCGAGCAGTTCCTGCCAGTGGCTGGCGATGCAAAGGCAGACACCGCTGCGGGTACCATGGCCAACGACTACATCTACGAGCCCTCCAAGGAGGAAATCCTGCGCGAGATGGTGCCGCTCACGCTTCGCTCCACCTTCTATCGCATCATCCTCGACTCGCTGGCCTCCGAGCACGGTGCCCGTATGACCGCCATGCAGAAGGCCACCGACAACGCCACCGAACTCCTCAAGGATCTTACCCTCAGCTACAACAAGGCGCGCCAGGCAGCCATCACCAACGAAATCATCGAAATCGTCTCTGGCTCCGAAGCCCTCAAGGGGTAGTTTGTCCACTATTGTGCCATAATGGAAAGGCATCCGGCAGGCTCCGTGTGGGCATCGCCGCGGATGTTGTTTTGCGTGGTGGGTGAAATAAATTTTGCCATATCGTTTTTTTTGCGTATCTTTGCAGTTTGGTTTTAGGTATGATAACGTATCAGAAATATATACTGGACAATGGTTTGGTGGTGTTGACCCACGAGGCGTGGGACACACCGTTGGCCACGGTCAACCTGCTCTACAACGTGGGTGCGCGCGACGAGGACCCTTCGCGCACCGGTTTCGCCCATCTGTTCGAGCACCTGATGTTCGGCGGTACCGAGCGGGTGCCCGACTTCGACGCCGTGGTCTCGTCACTCGGCGGCGAGAACAACGCCTCCACCAATAACGATATCACCAACTACTACATCACCCTTCCCGCACAGGGACTGCCGACGGCCCTGATGCTTGAGGCCGACCGCATGGAGGGACTCTCGCTCACGCAGAAGGCTCTCGAGGTCCAGCAGCATGTGGTTACCGAGGAGTACAACCAGCGCTACATGAACCGCCCCTATGGCGACATGTGGCTCATGATGCGCCCCTTGTGCTACACGGTGCACCCCTACCGCTGGCCCACCATCGGAGCCGACATACGGCACGTCAGCGAGGCCACCCTGGAGGATGTTACCGCCTTCCACCGCCGTTTCTACCGTGCTGACAATGCGGTGCTTGCCATCGCGGCGCCGATGAGCCACGAGGCCATCATCCGCGAGGTGGAACGCGCCTGGCGCTGTTCCGGAAGCCGCTGGGAGGGCGACCGCCCCTATGCCGCCGAGCGCTCCTATGCCGCCGAGCCTGTGCAGGAGTCGGCGCGCCGGCAGGAAGCGCAGCGCCTGGTGCCCGCCACGGCGCTTTACATGGCGTGGCCCATGTGCGACCGCTTATCCGACGACTTCCGCGCCTGCGACCTCATCTCCGACTTGCTCGGCAACGGCAAGTCGAGCCGCTTCTACAACCGCCTGGTACGCCCCAACCGCCTCTTCTCCGAGGTCGACGCCTTCATTACCGGCGACGCCGGCCCGGGGCTGCTGCTGGTCAGCGCCAAACTGCTCGACGGCATCGACATAGAAGATGCCGCCGAGGCCATCCGCGCCGAGGTGGCCGGCCTGGCCGCCCACGGGGTGGGGGAGGAGGAGCTCCGCAAGGTGCAGGGCAAGTACGAGGTAACGCACGCCTACTCGCAGTACAAGGCCGCCGACCGCGCCTTCGCCCTCGCCTACAACACATGGCTTGGTTGCACCGAGTGGGTCAACAGCGAGCCCTCGCTCTACCATGCCGTCAGCCCCGCCCGGCTGCAGCGTGCCGCACAGCACCTGTTCGACCCGCAGCACGAGAATCTCTTGATTATTAAGAACTAGGAATATTGCCGCCATGAGACTGACAGACAGCATATTCGACTTCTTCCGCCGCGTGGGACAACGGCTGGCTGCGGTGGACTGGCTCGGCAAGGCCAACCGCGTGGTCGATGCCATCGGCCGTGTGATGCACAAGATACTCTTCGAGTGGCTGATGCCCACTAAGTACCGCTCGCTCACCAAGAAGCAGATTTTCGAGATCATCTTCAAGTCCGACACCCCGGCCGGCAAGAAGTTCGATGTATGGCTGCTGGTGCTTATCGTGTTGAATATCATCCTGTTGGTGGTCGACAGCGTTACCGGCACCACCTCCACCATGACCTCGGGCGCCCACCGCACGTGGAGTTTCGTCATCTTCAAGACCCTCGAGTGGGGCTTCACCATCGTCTTCACCTTCGAGTACTACCTACGCATCTACTGCCTCAAGCGGCCGATGAAATACGCGCTCTCCTTCTGGGGTATCATCGACTTCCTCTCCATCTTCCCGGCTTATCTCAGCCTCTTCTTCCCCACGATGCAGGCGCTGACGGTGCTGCGGTTGCTGCGTGTGATGCGCATCTTCCGCATTTTCAAGCTCGAACGCTTCCAGCGCGAGACCTTCCACCTGCTCAACGCCCTGCGTGCCAGCGCCATCAAGATATTCATCTTCATGCTCTTCGTGCTGGTGGCGGCGGTCATATTGGGCGCGCTGATGTACTCGATTGAAGGCGAGGAGAATCCGGCCTTCAAGAGTATCCCCGCCGGCATCTACTGGGCGGTGGTAACCATCACCACGGTGGGCTATGGCGACGTTACGCCGATGACCTCGGCCGGCCGCTTCCTGGCTGTGATTGTCATGCTGCTGGGTTATTCCATCATTGCGGTCCCCACCGGCATCGTGGCCGGCGAGACCATCCGCGAGCACCAGCACCCGAAGAACCGTCGCCGCAAAAGCGATCTAGACCGCCAATACGAAGAGGAGAACGAGGCTATCATAAACTAATCTACCTGAAAACCACCAAGATATAACCATGATGATTTTTTCCCTTGCACAATCCAGAAAAAAACCGTATCTTTGCACCACGATTCGGATGGCGGAAGGGGTCTCCCGACCGAGGGACAGACGAAGAACAGACGAAGAACAGACGAAGAACGGCCCTAGGGAACCCCTAGGATTTGCCTTGAAAGTGCCTAGTGTGTGGCTACTGCTGTTTCTGCTTTCCACTTTCCACTTTCCACTTTCCACTCTCCACGCCCAGACCGTCTCCGGCACCATCACCGACAGCCGCACCGGCGAGACGTTGATTGGCGCCACCGTCCTGGAGACCGCCACCGGCAAGGGCACCGTTACCGACGCCCACGGCCGCTACTCGCTCACCCCCGGCGTCGCCTCGGCCCAGCTACGCATCAGCTTCATCGGCTACAAGGCGCAGTACCACACCGTGGAGCTCAATGCCAATCCCCGCCTCAACGTGAGGTTGGAACCTGCCGTCGACCTCGACGAGGTGGTCATCACCGCCGAGCGCGTTACCGCCCCCACCATGAGCCAAATGAGCGCCGTAGAGCTGCCGGTGGAGCAGATCAAGCTGGTGCCTGTGCTCTTCGGCGAGGCCGACGTGCTGAAGGCCATCCAGCTCCTGCCCGGTGTACAGAGCGGCACCGAAGGCACCAGCGGCATCTATGTCCGTGGCGGCGGCCCCGACGAGAACCTGTTCCTTCTCGACGGCGTACCTCTCTACAACGTCAACCACCTGGGCGGCTTCTTCTCCGCCTTCAACAGCGACGCCATCAAGAACGTAACGCTCTACAAGGGCTCCTTCCCCGCCCGCTTCTCGGGCCGCATCTCCAGTGTCCTCGACATCGCCACCAACAACGGCAACGACCGCGAGTGGCACGGCTCGGCCTCCATCGGTGCCATTGCCGCCAAGTTCAGCATCGAGGGTCCGATAGTGAAGGAACAGACCACGATGAGCCTCTCCTTGCGCCGCACCTATGGCGACCTGCTCCTCCAGCCGCTTCTGCTTGTGGCCGCCAGCGAGGCCGATGCCGAAAGATTCAATGCGGGCTACTACTTCTATGACCTCAACGCCAAGCTGACGCACAAGTTCAATGACCGCAGCCGCCTCTACGCCTCACTCTACTCGGGCGACGATGCCGTCTATGCGCGCATCCGCTATCGCGAGAGCAACTACGACGGCTACAAGTACAACGAGTATATCAAAATGCGCTACGCCTGGGGTAACCTGGCCGCCGCCGTCCGTTGGAACTATGAGCTCACCCCCCAGCTCTTCCTCAATGTTACGGGCGCCTACACCCGCTACCGCAACCGCCTCTCGATGGGTATGGAGTTGGACAACAACTTTTCCGGCATCAGCGAACACGAAGAGGCTGAGGTGAACTTCCGCTCGGGTATCCACGATATCACGGCGCGTGCCGACTTCGACTATTCGCCACGCCCCGAGCACAACATCCGTTTCGGCGGCGTGGCCACCCACCACATCTTCCGTCCCGAGGTGGCCGGCTATAAGATGTCGGCCACCGGCATGCAGTCTGTCGACACTACCCTGGGCGAAAGCCGTGTGCACGCCCAGGAGTTCACCCTCTATGCCGAGGACGACTGGAGCCTCACCGAAAGCCTCAAGCTTAATGCCGGCCTCGCCGCAGCGGGCTTCCTGGTGCAGGGCACCTTCTATCCCTCGCTGCAGCCGCGCTTCAGTGGCCGCTTCATGCTCACCGACGACCTCTCGCTCAAGGCCGGCTACGCTTACATGACCCAGTACCTCCACCTCCTCTCCACCTCCAATATCAGCCTCCCCACCGACCTGTGGGTGCCCGTTACCAAGCGCATCCCGCCGATGGGTAGCCACCAGGTGGCCGCCGGGCTGTTCTACACCCGTTGGGGTATCGACTTCTCCGTGGAGGGCTACTACAAGTGGATGCACAACCTCATGGAGTACCTGCCCGGCAGCAGTTTCTTCGGCTCCAGCGCAGGCTGGGAGAACAAGGTATGCCTCGGCGACGGCCGTGCCTATGGTGTCGAGCTGCTGGCGCAGAAGACGGTGGGCAAGTTCAGTGGCTGGGTGGGCTACACGCTGAGCCGCACCCTCCGCACCTTCCCCCAGCTCAACGACGGCCGCGAGTTCCCCGCCAAGTACGACCGCATCCATGACATCTCCATCACCTTGCAATACAAGCCCAGCGACCGCTTCGACTGCGGCCTTACGTGGGTCTTCGCCACTGGCAACACCGCCACCTTGGCCATGCAACAGTTTGAAGGTGAGGAAGAGAGCGACTGGCATCCTGGGCAGACGGTGGGTCGCACCTATGACTATATAGAGTCGCGCAACAATTTCCGCATGCCTGCCTACCACCGCATGGACCTCAGCGTCAACTTCCACAAGCAGAAGAAGCGTGGTGTGCGCACCTGGAATATCAGCGTCTACAACCTCTACAACCGCCAAAATCCCTTCTTCGTCTATCCTGGCTACAAGGAGACTTATGGTGGCGGAGGCGAGGGCTATCGCTCTACGCCCGTGCTCAAGCAGCTTTCGATTTTCCCCATCATACCTTCGGTTTCATACATATATAAATTCTAGTGCCTTATGAAGAAATATCTTTCCCTATTCGCAATAGCGCTCCTGCTTGGTGCCTGCACCAAGGATCTTGATATAGATTTTGAGCAACAGGACCCCAATGTGGTGGTCATGTCATGTGTGGAACCCGACAGCGTCCTCTCGCTGCGCCTCTCGTTTAGCCGCTTCTTCCTTTCATCGCAGCCGTTCCGTACCATCGATAACGCCGTGGTAACCCTCCTGGTGAACGGCAGCACAGAAGCCACTGCCACCCCGTCTGCCAATGGACGCTATGTTTTTGACTACCGTCCCCGCGTGGGCGACCACCTCGCCCTGCAGGTGCAGGTCCCGGACCACGGCACCGTAACCTCTGCCACCACCGTACCCTCGCCGGCCAGTGTGGACAACATGCAGGCTACTTTAACTGCCAACGAAGATAATGACCGTACCTACTCCGTGCGCTTCACGCTCAACGACCCTGCAGGCGAGGATAACTTCTATGTCGTCCGTGTCATTGAGCGCGAGTGCTATGAGTGGGATGGTGTGCGGCATTGCGAGGATAGTTATCGGTACTTCACGTGCAACGACTACATGCTCACTGGTGCCGGGGATGTGGGGTCGATTCTTGATGGCGACAATCCCGGCGAGGTGTTCGACAAAGTCCTCTATTTCACCGACGACTATTTCAACGGACAGAGCCATGTGGTGGAGATTGCACCGGAATTGCACTACAGAAATACGGAGGCCCTGCTGGAAATCACTTCCTACTCGCGCGACCGCTACCTCTATGAACTCACCACCAGCATGGATGGCGACTCGTTTGAAGATCTTTTTGCCGAACCCGTGCAGGTGCACACCAATATCGATGGCGGCATCGGCATCTTTGGTGCCCGCAACCGAATCCTTGTCCCAATCCCTGTTTCGCAATGACCCGCATCCTTATCACCGACCGCACCCACGAGGTGCTTCCCCAGCGCCTGCGCGAGGCTGGCTTTGAGGTTCTTCTTGAGCCCGACCTCGACCGCGAGGCTCTCCTCCGTGCCGCCCAGGGGTGCGACGGCTTGGTGGTGCGCAGCAAGGTTATCGTCGACCGCGCCTTCATCGATGCCTGTCCTTCGCTCCGCTGCATCGGCAGGGTAGGGGCCGGCATGGAGACTATCGACGTGGCTTATGCCGAAAGCCGTGGCATACGCTGCCTCAACAGCCCCGAGGGCAACCGCGACGCCGTGGGCGAGCATGCCGTGGGTCTCCTCCTTGCCCTGCTCAACAACATTGCCCGAGCCGATGCCGAGGTGCGGCGCGGCCTTTGGCGGCGCGAGGCCAACCGTGGCCTGGAGCTGGGCAGCCTCACTGTGGGCATCATCGGTCTTGGCAACATGGGCCGCGCCTTCGCCAAAAGGCTTTCGGGCTTTGGCTGCCGCGTGGTCTACTATGACAAGTACCTAGAAAATCTAGAATCTCTAGAAAATCTAGAATTTCTAGAAAAACTAGAATTTCTAGAAAGATTGGAGTCGCTGGCGCTCCTCCAGCAGGAGGCCGACGTGGTCTCCTTCCACGTGCCCCTCACCGACGAGACCCGCCATTACCTCGATGCGGCCTTCATCGCTGCCATGCGCAAGCCCTTTTTCTTGATTAACACCGCTCGCGGTGCGGTGGTGGACACCGAGGCCCTCGTCGCCGGCCTGGAAAGCGGCAAGGTGCGCGGCGCCGCCCTCGATGTGCTGGAATATGAGAACATGCAGGCTGACGCCCTTGGCGACGTGCCGGAGTCCATGCGCTACCTCATGCAGTCGCCCCGGACGGTGCTCACCCCCCATGTGGCGGGCTGGAGTGTCGAGTCGCACTATAAACTCTCTGCCGTACTGGCGGACAAAATAATCGAAGCATTGAAATGATAGTAGTCAAGAACAGTATAGTCTCCGACGACGTGGCCGACCAGCGCTTCTGCTGCGACTGCACGGAGTGCCGCGGCGCCTGCTGCGTCGACGGCGACAGCGGTGCACCCCTGCTCGAGGAGGAGGTACCCATATTGGAAGCCATCCTGCCCGAGGTGAGGCCCTACATGACCGCCGAGGGAATCGCCACTGTGGAACGGCAGGGTGTGGCCGTGCGCGACAAGGACGGCGACCTCGGCACCCCCCTCATCGCCGGCGGTGCCTGCGCCTATATCACCTACGACGGCGACCTGGCCCTCTGCGCCATTGAAAAGGCTTTCCGCGCCAACAATTTTCAATTTTCAATTTCCAATTCTCAATTCCCCAAGCCGGTGAGTTGCCACCTCTATCCCATCCGTGTGGAGGATTACGGCGAGTTCACCGCCGTCAACTACCACCGCTGGGACATCTGCCGCTGCGCCCACGCCCACGGCGACCCGCTGTACATCTATTTAAAGGAACCCCTCGTCCGCCGCTTCGGCCAGGAGTGGTACGACGAGTTATTGCAAGAAATATCCAACCGCCATGAATAAACGCAAACAAGCCTATACCGTGGCCATCATTGTGGCCGCCATCCTCGTGATTGACCAGATAATCAAGATATTGGTCAAGACCAACATGCATATCGGCGAGGACATACCGCTGATCGGCTCCTGGTGCCGCCTGCACTTCATCGAGAACGAGGGTTTCGCCTTCGGTATGGCCTTCGGTGGCGAGGTGGGCAAGATTGTCCTTACCCTCTTCCGCATCGCCGCCTCGGGCCTCATCGTGTGGTTCATCCTGCGCCATATCTGTCAGGGCGGGCGCCGCTCGCTGGTCTACAGCCTGACGCTCATCCTCGCCGGTGCCGTGGGCAACCTCATCGACTGCTGTTTCTACGGCGTGATATTCAACGAGAGCTACTACAACGTCGCCACCCTCTTCCCGCCCGAAGGAGGCTATGCGCCGCTGCTGCAGGGCAAGGTGGTCGACATGTTCTACTTCCCCCTCTTCGAGCTCGACTGGCCGCAGTGGATGCCCTTCGTCGGCGGACAGCATTTCGAGTTCTTCAGTGCCATCTTCAACTTCGCCGACGCCGCCATCACAATAGGTGTAATTTGGCTCCTGGTGGACCAACTTTTCTTCGCTCCGAAGCAGAAAGAGACCGCCGAGGGTGAAAAAAATGAGGAATAGAACTTGTTGAAAATCAGGATTTAGTTTTCATTTTCGGTTTTCGGGCAAAAAAAAATTTGGCCAGTCTGCAAAATGTTCGTACTTTTGCACCCGAATTCAAGCGCGAATTTCGATGGCGTCGTAGCTCAGTTGGTAGAGCGAAGGACTGAAAATCCTTGCGTCACTGGTTCAAATCCAGTCGATGCCACAGAAGAGGAAGCAAGAGACAGCTTCCTCTTTTTGTTTCTGCCCCCACACAATATTAAATCCCCCATTCCGTTACCCTTAAACTTATAAACCTATCAACTTATCAACTTATAAACATTACCCATGCCCCGCATACTGGTAGTAGACGACGAGCAGGACCTCTGCGAGATACTCCGCTTCAACCTTGAGGCCGAGGACTACGAGGTGGACACCGCCGCCAGCGCCGAGGAGGCGCTGGAGAAGGTGGAAGGTGGAAAGCGTGGAGTGGATGGTTATGACTTGCTGCTGCTCGATGTGATGATGGGCGGCATGTCGGGCTTCGACCTGGCGCGCCGGCTTCGCGAGAGCGGCGACCAGACCCCCGTCATTTTCCTCACCGCCCTGGGCGGCCACGACGACCAGCTGCAGGGTTTCGACGCCGGCGCCGACGACTACATCGCCAAGCCCTTCTCCTTCGACACCGTCCTGGCCCGTGTCAAAGCCGTCCTCCGCAGAAGCCAGAATAATCAGAATAATCAGGGTATTCAGAATAATCCGAATATTCTGAATAATCAGAACAATCTGACCCGTCGCGAACATCTTATTTTGCAGTTGTTCTTGGAGCACCCGGGCCGCTACTTCTCCCGCGAGGAGATACTGGATGCCGTATGGCCCGACGACACCCTGGTCGGCGAGCGCTCGGTCGACGTGCATATCGCCCGCCTGCGCAAGAAACTGGGTGCCGAGGGGCAGCGTATTGTAAACAAAACAGGATTCGGCTATGGACTGGTCTGATGTCATATTGTTGGTGCTGGTGGCCGCCATTTTGGTGCTCTACCTGAGGCTGATGCGGCAGAACCGCCATCTGCGCCAGATGGCCGACGAGGCCAACCGCCTGCGCCGCGAGGCCGAGGCCACCGAACAGCGCAACTGCCAGCTCAAGCAGGAGATGACCTCCAACATCGCCCACGAGTTGAAGACCCCCGTCAGCTCCATCCGCGGCTACCTCGAGATACTGCTCTCCGACCGCCCCGTCGACGACGACCGCCGCCGCCACTTCCTCCAGCGCTCCTACCAGCAGACCCTCCGCCTCTCCGACCTCATACAGGACGTCTCGGTCATCAACAAGCTGGAGGAGAGCGCCGACCTCTTCCCCCGCACCGCGGTGGACGCGCGCCAGGTGGCCGACGAGGTGGTGGCCGACCTCTCCGACCGCGCCGCCGCCGCCGGCATCGCCATCCACAACCGCCTGCCTGCCATGCCGTTGCAGGGCAACGCCGAGCTGCTCTACAGCGTGTTCCGCAACCTCGTGGAGAACTCCATCGCCTACGCGGGGCATGGCGCCGACATCGTCCTCGAAACCTACAAGGAGAGCCCCGGCCACTACTTCATCCACTACTACGACACCGGCTGCGGTGTGCCCGACGAGTACCTGGCGCGCCTCTTCGACCGCTTCGTGCGCATCGGCGAGGGCCGCTCGCGCGCCGACGGCGGCACCGGCCTCGGCCTCTCCATCGTCAAGCATGCCGTCCTCTTCCACCACGGCGAAATCTACGCCAAGAACCGCCCGGAAGGCGGCCTGGAATTCTTCTTCTCGTTTGAAAAACAGTAAACTATGCATACCGTACCCCTCCAAATCCGCTTCAACGACATCGACGCCATGGGCCATGTCAACAACGCCATCATCATGGAATTTTTCGACCTCGGCAAGGACCACTTCTTCCGCTCGCACGGCCTGCCGCCCGAAGAGGGCGACTTCACCGTCATGGTGGTGCACTACGAAGTCGACTTCCGCAGCCAAATCCACAAGGCCGACCACATCGCCGTCCAGACCGCCGTCGAGCGCTTCGGGACCAAGAGCCTCACTGTGTTCCAGCAAGTTGTGAACACCGACACGCAGGTCGTCTGTGCCGAGTGCCGCACCGTCATGGCCGGCTACCGCCGCTCCACCGGCACGGCCGACGTCATCCCCGACGACGTCCGCCAGCGGCTGGCATAGTACCATAAGCTTCCATATCCTTCCAGTGCCTTTGTATTCCCCTACCGTTCCCCTACCATTCCCCTACCGTTCCTCTAGATTTTCACCCCTAAACTCCCCTTCAGAGGGGGTGGCCGCCGGGCGGACGGGGGCGTGTGTCCCGGAACTCCTCGTAGGGGCGAATCATCATTCGCCCCCATACATGAATGTCGGGCGAATAATGTGCGGGGGTGTGCCGAATGCTTCAGTCCTCCCTTTGGGCGGTTGGGACACATTTTTTTTGGTATATTCGGAAAAAGATGTATCTTTGCACTTAATATTATATATATAAACACTTGCCTGAAATAGTATAATTTATTAATTAATAATCACTTAAAAACAAATGTTATGCTAAAACGTTTACGTTCTTTCGCGCTCGCGGTAGCCATGCTGCTCCCGTTCGCAGCGCAGGCGCAGAACACGTTGACAGTAGCCGAAAGTACGGCAACCAACAGTAACGTACCCATCCATGGCACCTGGGCCGATGCGTACTTGCGCTGCCAAACTATCTATCCCGCCAGCCTCATGGGAATATCCGCTGCCAACATCAGCCAACTGACCTACTACCTCTCCTCTCCGGCTTCGGAAGCCTGGACTGGAACATGGGAAATCAAGATGATGGAAGTGAGCGCCACCACCCTTTCGGGTTGGCAGGATGTCTCCTCCGCCACTACGGTCTACACCGGATCGTTGGACGGCACCTCCTCGCAGTTGGAAATAGCGCTTGCCACCCCCTACGTATACAATGGTGGCAACCTTCTGATAGAGGTGAACCATATCGTCAAGGGCAACTATAAGAGCGCATCTTTCTATGGTCTTACTGCTTCAGATGCCAGCTGGCAGGGCTACAATTCCTCCGCCTGGTCCAGTATCACCGGCAGTGTGAAAAACTTCATCCCCAAGACCACCTTCACCTACACGGTTGATGCAATCACCTGCGGTGCGGTGAAAAATCTGACCATTGACCCCTCTCTCACCACCACCAGCAGTCTGACCTTCACTTGGATTGACGATGTCAACACTGCTGCCACCTACAGCGTCTACGCCATCAACGGCACCGACACCAATCTCCTCCAGTCTGGCCTCACCGCCATGACCTACACCGCCACCGGCCTCGATGCCAACACCGTCTATACCTTCGGCGTGAAGGCCGACTGCGGCGCTACCGACGGCCTCTCTGTCCTGCGCACCGTCAACGGCCGCACCGCCTGCGGTGTGGTTTCCGCTTTCCCATGGGTCGAGGACTTCGAATTGTATGCCGCCAATACCACTGCAATTCCCTGCATGCTGAACGAGCATATCGAAGGACCCGAATCCCAAGTCTTTACCGTGAATACCACCACCCAGTCGGGCAACGCCACAAACAAGCTGATGCTGCCTGACATGAGCAACGGCACCATGACCAAGTTGGTGCTGCCCGAGATGAGCCTCAACGGCAACTACGAATTCATCATTGATGTGCTACGCAATGCTTCCGGCGCCAGCTATCCCGGCGAAGGCATCCGCGTATTCGCCAGCACCGATGGCAATATTGAGGGTGCCACAGAGATGGGCTTCATCTCACACAGACCGATGGCGGCGTGGTTCAGGCCGAAAGCGCCACGGGATGGTACACCTACGAGTTTCCTATCCCCATCACCAGCGGCACGTGCTACATCATTCTCCGCGGCGAGAGCAAGTATGGCTCTGCCACTTACATGGATAACTTCAGTGTAGCCCTCGCCCCCACCTGTGCCAAGCCTAGAGGTCTGGTTGTCGAAGCCACCACCAGCAGCATCACCCTGAACTGGAGCGACACCACCAACAACGGCGCCACCTACAGCATCCTCTGCATCCAGGGCTCCGACACCCTCAGCTACACCACTACCACCGACACCACCCACACCTTCTCCGCCCTTCCGGAAAACACCACCTACAACTTCACCCTCCGCGCCCTCTGCTCCGACACCGACAGCAGCCGCGCCGTCACTGTCAGCAGCCGCACCCTCCGCTCCGGCTGCCGCATGACCGCCTTCAACCTCACCGGCAACGCTCGCCGCGAGGCCCCCGTCATGGACACCCTCGCCGAGCCCTACTTCATCAACGCCCCAGTCTGGTACACCGACAATGTGAGCTCCGACATGACCCTCACTTGGACGGTCAACACCGGCGCCGCCGTCTTCATCGACACCGCCGCCGACGGCTCCTTCACCTGCCAGGTCACCAGCTACTCCATCAAGAACTACCTCCAGATGAGCACCCCGACCACCCTCCGCATCAAGGCCGAGGACCGTGCCATCTACACCGACTACATCCTCACCCTCGAGACCGAGGCCTGCGTTGCCGCCCGCAACCTCCAGACTGCTCCCGAGCGCATCCGCATCACTGCCACTTGGGACTGCCCCGACACCCTCGTAACCGAGTTCCACGTCCTCATCAGCGAAACCCAGCTTGATGCCGAAGCCCTGGCCGCCGCCAGCTATACCGTGGTCAACAACGCTCGCGAGTACACCTTCGAAGGTCTCGCCCGCGAAACCCAGTACTATATCTATGCAAAGGGTGCCTGCGACACCACTTGGCTCCAGCAAGCCGTCATGACCCTGGGCCTCTCCGCCTGCGAAGAGGTGGTCATCGGCAACCCCACCGTCGGCGGCACCTCCTATTACTACCCCGTCGCTACTTACTACAAAAACTCGTTCTCAGAGACCATCATCGATGCAGCGGAATTGAACGGAGCACACACCTTCACCAGCCTCAGTTACTACTATGCCGCCACGAGTGCGCCTTCCACCAAGACCGACATCACCATCTACATCCAACCCACCACCAAGTCGACCTTCTCCTCCAACTCCGACTTCGAACCGCTCGATGCTACCAACGCAGTGATGGTATACAGCGGTAGCTTCGCCAGCTTCACCCAAGGTTGGAATGTGCTCACCCTTAGCACCCCCTATTCCTACGATGGAACCTCCAACCTCATGATCATCATCGATGACAACAGTGGAAGCGATGGTACATCGTCTCAGACCTTCCGCACCTCCACCTGCACAGGCTACAAGTCACTCTACTGGTACAGCGATTCCCAGAACCCCGACATCAATGATCTCGCCTCCTACACAGGCAGTAAGGACTATGTTCAAAGCCGTGTGGTTATGAGCCTTGGCTACTGCAATCCCGCCAACGCCTGCCCCGAGGTGACTTCCATCTCGGCCGACTCCATAACCAACACCAGTGCCAAGATTGTCTGGAACGCTGCCAATGCCGACTACTGCGTGGGCAACCAGATTATCGTCAGCACCACTGAAATCGATGCCGCC
Source organism: uncultured Bacteroidales bacterium (assembly GCA_900315935.1). GTDB lineage: Bacteria > Bacteroidota > Bacteroidia > Bacteroidales > P3 > Colimorpha. Next base: position 31,656 of record ONBB01000017.1, on the reverse strand, counting down.
GACCTCGACGCCGCCACCTCCGTGACCCTCGCCGCCGATGCCGTCAGCTACAACGCCACCGGCCTCACCCCCGACCAGGACTACTACGTCTACATCAAGACCCTCTGCAACGGCAACGAGCACCCCGAAGGCACCTCCGGCTGGGCTACCTATCAGTTCCGTACCTTCCCCACCTGCCGCGTGCCTGAAATCGTCAGTGTTACCGTTACCGGCAAGCACACCGCCCAGGTCGTTCTCACCAATACCGGTGCCGACCTCGGCCAGGCCGACAATTTCAGCTACATCCTCAGCACCACCCTCCTCTCCGAGGCTGACCTCGCTTCCGCCACAGCTACCGCTACCGGCATCGAGACCACCGTCATCGACCTCGACAACCTGGCCAGCGCCACTACCTATTATATATATGTGCAGAATGTCTGCCCCACCGAGAGCTGCAGCTCGCCTTGGAGCCCGGTCGACAGCGTTATTACGCCTGTCGCCATGCCTGCTCCTGTCTCGCTGGCCACCAACGACGAGGCTCACAATGCCCTGACCGCCTCTTGGGTCCGTGACGAAGCCAACTTTGCCGACGAGACCGCCTGGCGCGCCGCCATCGCCCTCCACGGCGAACAGCCTGCTGAATGGATCACCGTCGAGACCACCATCGGCAACAGCGCCCCGCTCATGGGCTATAACATCTTCACCGGCCTCCTCGCTGACACTGCCTACGACATCTACGTCTGCGCTTTCGACGCTGCCACTGGCCTCACCAGCGACACTGTCCGCCTCGACAGCGTCCGCACCGCCGTCGACCCGGGCAACCCCACCTCCGTGGGTGAGCGTGACGGAAATAACAGCTATGTACCTGTCTATGGCACCTACTGCGACGATCCGCAGCGCAGCCAGTCCATCTACCCCGCCTCCATGCTCACCGACCTTGTAGGCAAGACCATCACCGGTATTGAATACACCGTGGTTAACGGCGGCAGCACCGGCACCTCTGGCACCTGGGAGAACGGTCAGTTCACCGTCTCCATCGCCATGACGGAAGCCACCGACCTGGCCACTGGCTGGGACCTCACCGCCACCACCACCGTCTACACCGGCACCCTCTGCGCCTCGATGGCCGACGGTATGCGGATCACCTTCGATGCTCCCTTCACCTACACCGGCGGCAACCTGCTGGTAGCCTTCGAGCTGCCTGTGGCAGTCGGCTACAGCAGCTGCAATTTCGCTGGTGAGCAAAGACCCAGCGCCAGCCGCAGAGTTCATGGCGACAGCTATGCCACCGCCGCCGGCACCATCGAGAACTTCCTGCCCGCCATCGCTTTCCACACCACCGACGAGAGCTCCTGCTACGATGTAACCACCGTCTATCAGACCTCCGTTACCGGCTTCACCGCCGACATCACCTGGATTCCCGGCAACCAGGAAAGCTCCTGGCAGTATGTCATCAGCAACTGCGACACCCTCACCGACAGCGAGCTCGAGGCCCAGATGCAGAATGTCAATACCAACAGCGTCGCCCTGACCGAGCTGCTGCGCGACACCAACTACACCTTCTACCTCCGCGCCGCCTGCTCCGAAACCGAGCAGAGCCGCTGGACCAAGTGGCCCTTCACCACTCCCTTCGAGAACTTCGACGTAACCGTGGCTACCGCTGTCAATGACGCCGCCATGGGCACCGCAACCGGCGACACCGTCGTGCCTGACGGCACCACCGTTACCCTCGTGGCCACCCCGGCCACCGGCCACCACTTTGTCTCCTGGAGCAACGGCGAAACCACTGACACCATCCAGATTGTGGCCGTCGCCGACACCACGCTGACCGCCACCTTCGCCATCAACCAGTACACCGTCGCCGCCACCGCCATGCCCGCTGAGGCCGGCACCGTCAATGGTGTTCCTGCCGAGGCTGTCGACTACGGCACCGAGGTAACCCTCACCGCTGTGCCCGAGGTTGGCTACCACTTCCTGGCCTGGCTCGCCGGTACCGACACCGTCAGCATGGAGAACCCCTTCACCTTCACCGCCATCAGCGACACTACTCTGACCGCCGTCTTCGAGGCCAACATCGCCGGTACCTTCACCGTCAGCGTTGACTTCGATGCCACCATGGGTACCGTCGAGGGCATCCCCACCGATGCAGTCGACTCCGCCAGCGTGGTTACCCTGACCGCCGTGGCTGCCGAACACTACCACTTCGTTGAGTGGAGCACTGGCGATACCACCGCCACCATCAACGTTACCGTCGTCAGCGACACCACCCTGACCGCCCTCTTCGCCATCGACCAGCACACAGTCAGCGCCATCGCCGCTCCTGCCGAGGCTGGCTCCGTCGAAGGCGTGCCCACCGAGGCTGTCGACTACGGTTCCATCGTTACCCTCACCGCTGTGGCCGCCGAAGGTTACCACTTCGTTGAGTGGAGCACCGGCGAGACCACCGAGGCCATCGAGGTTACCGTCGAGGGCGACACCTCCCTGACCGCCACCTTCGCCATCAACCAGTACATCGTTGCCGCCATGGTTACCCCCGATGCCAGTGGTTCTGTCAGCGGCGTGCCCGCCGAGGCCGTCGACCACGGCACCGAGCTCAGCCTCACCGCTGTGCCCGCCACCGGCTTCCACTTTGTCAGCTGGAGCAACGGTGCCACCGAGCCCACTATCGTCATCACTGTGGTGAGCGACACCACCTTGACCGCTACCTTCGAGGCCAATGCCGCCGGCACCTACACCGTCAGCGTAATCTACGATGCCACCATGGGCACCGTCGCCGGTGTGCCGACCGAGCCGGTTGTGGCCGACAGCGTCATCACTCTCGTCGCCATCCCCGCTGAGGGCTATGTCTTCACCGGCTGGAGCAATGGCACCACCTCCGACACCCTCGTCATCACTGTTACCGAGGACATCGTTCTCACCGCCAACTTCGAGCTCTTTGTGCCCAACCAGTTTGTTGTCAGCGTGAGCACCCGCAGCACCGTCATGGGCACCGTCGACCCGATGGGCATCCACAACGTGATGGAGGCCGATGAGTTCACCGTTACCGCTACTGCCAACGAAGGCTACGAGTTCGTCGCCTGGATGGTCGGCAACGACACCGTGAGCACCGAGGCTACCTACACCTTCACCGTTACCGCCAGCATCTCGCTCGTCGCCGTCTTCGCCGAGACCACCGTCGAGGAGGAACTCTTCCTCGTTACCGGTCTTGCCAACGACGATGCCATGGGCTACGTCCTCGGCGGTGGCTACTATGCCGCCGGCGATACCGCAACCCTTACCGCCCAGGCCAACCAGGGCTACCGCTTCGTCCGCTGGGATGATGGTAACACCACGCCCTACCGCGATATCATCGTTACCGCTGATGTAACCGTTACCGCTATCTTCGAGGCCGTCCCCGTCGGTATCGAGGATGCCGAACAGGCCGAGGTTGAAGTCATCGCCGTCGACAACCGCATCGTGGTTCGTGGCGCCGAAAGCGACATCTACCTCTATGACGTCAATGGCCGTGTCCTGGCCCGCCAGGCTGCTGCCGCCACCGTGGAATTCACCGTCAACACCGCCGGTGTCTACCTCGTCAAGGTTGGCAACGCCGCCGCCAAGCGCGTCGCCGTCGTCCGCTAGTCCGGCACGACAACTCTTCGGGCCGAGGCTCCCCTCCACGGGAGCCTCGGCCCTTTTTACCCCCTCCCGGGGTGCCCCCTTGCAGTGGATTAAGAGAGGAAGAAGAGGGGAAGAAGAAGGTGTCTCTTCGCCACTGTTTATCAGGCTGTTGTGTATGGGCGAAAAATGGCCTTTTTTCGGCTTTTTGTCGGAAAATTTTCGGGGAAATATTTCTTCCGCTCGGCATACTAAACCGCCCCGTTGGGCGTTATTTATAAACTAATTTGTAACTGTATATGAATGATTTTATAGACAGTATCAGGAATTTGGAAATTCTCAAGGAGAATCTCAATTCCGAAAGTTGCTTGAAGAACAAGCCGTTGGTTGACATGGGAGAGGGCGAAGCCCCGGGACTGGACTACAACCTTCCCCAAAGTTCATCGTTCAGCACTTACGGTAGCATCAAGATGAGTGTTCCTGAAAGTTTCTTTTCTTCCAAGTGTTTTGAGGTACCGGAGAACAGCGTGCTGAGCCAGTCGCCCGAACTGGTTGCGCAGCAGTTCAGCGAGAGCGTACAGCTGGGAGTCAACGACTTTGTCCCCGCGCTGAATGCCAAAAGATTGCGTCGCAGCCTGAAGACAGGATCCGAGGAGTTGATGCAGGTGGCCACCCTGTCTGTCCCGGAAGGGGAACTCAAGGGCAAAGGGGAGGATGGACGACAACCGCTGGTTGTCATGAAAGAGACCTGCTTCAACGAGGTGCAGTTGAAACAGTTGCTCGCGAGCAGAAGGATTCCTGTCGCTGTCAAGAAGCTGAATGGCTATGGCACAGAAGTTAGACTGGTAACACCGCCTACCGATCCTATACCTGGACTGTTTGTTATAGAGGAATATAAAACCACCTCGTTCCTTGGTAAATACGGAGCAGGAAAGGCACTTCAGACATTCTCTCTTCTGCCAGGAGAGAAGACCACCATCACGGTTAAGACCTACAAAAACAGCACCACAACGAGGTCGCAGGCAGAGAATCTGCTTGACAGTTTCAGCCAAGGCAGCGTGGACGAGATGGAAAGCCTAATGGAGGAGGAAAACAGTGCATCCTCGGAAAAATCCGCCAGCGTCAGCGCCAGCGTGTCAGGAGTATTGAGTTGCCTGCCTCTCTCAATAGGTGTTAGCGGCGGCTATTCCTCGAGCCGCTCCTCCAACAGTCGAGCTCTGAACCGTGCTTTGGGAAAGCACTGCGAGCAAAGCAACTCCGCCCGCAATGTGGAAATCAACACCTCGTCCACCGAGACCGTAGAAGAAGGCGAAGAGAACACCACTGTCCGCGAGATAGAAAATATCAACAAGAGCCGGGTGCTGAATTTCGTTTTCCGCCAATTGTTGCAGGAGTATGTCAGTATCACCTATTTAGCCAACATTCGTATCGCCTACAGCAACGGCTATCCCGAGTCCACCCGGGTTGTGGACATCGAGGATATTGACAACCTGCTGGCGGATGTTATAGACAAGGACGAGTTCCGGAACGAGGTCAAGAACCAGATATGGGAGAACTATGCACAGGTGATGAATTATAAGAAAAAACCTGAGGATTGTGTCCAGTTCTTGGAGGAGGTACAGTCTCCTGCGGGAAACAAGGATGTGTTTTGGACCTGTCGGGCGACAGACAAATACATCCATGTTGACGACAAGGAGTTCGTAGTCCCCGGAGTAATCCTCCAGGTGCAAGTCAACACACTCCGTACCGACAGTGTGATAGCGGATGCCCTGATGGGGCAGGGCGAGGCACTTGACTGCTTCAACCAACGAGCCCAAAACGCGGTAGCCATCGGCGAGTACCTCAAGAATCTAGAGCAGATTCAAAAGATAGAGTTGATTCGCAGCATAGATGACCCCGCTCTGCGAGCCGAACTTATCAAGTCCGTATACGGAACGTCGTTTGAGACTCCGCATGCTAACACTATAGGCTCCCAATCATGAATGCCATCGAATACTGGCGACAGCAGATGTCTGTTGTTACCGATACTTCAGTGCTGACGGATTCTGCATCTGTGGTGTTGAATACAGCTATAAATTCGCCCCAAGCTGCAGAAAAAAATGGATGGTACGAAACATCGTTTGGAAACTTGGAGTGGTTGTCTGAAGATGAAATAAAGGAGAAAAACATACAAGGAGAATACAAGGGAACAGCATATATGGTTTTTCGAGGAAGTCGGAATGAACATCTTGGGAGAAAAACAAAAAAAGACGGTTCCCCTTTTGATGGTGTACACTATGATGGTTATCTGGATGCAGAAGATGCAATAAATGCAGAAGTAAGGTTATATGCTCCGGATGGGCATACCTATTGTATGGTGGGATATACTATGGGGAGTGATTTCGCAACTTTTGGTGCAATCCATGAGGGGGAGTACAAGGTGAATTATGTAATTCCTGGAAAACGAGGGGCGTTATCTTCCCACTGGGCATTAAACAACGGAGGTAATGTCCCGGAAATGGATCAGCGGCCGAATAACAGCCCTCAAGCTGGTGCAAAAAAAGGTACGCCTTACAAAGATGGGATTTTTATACATTCTGCTAACGCAAGCGGTTATGCTGGCATTACGAAAAGATCTGAGGATGGCTCGCCACTTAACGGAGTATCTACAGGATGTCTGCTGCTTACTCGAGAAGATTGGAATAAATTCAATGAGATAATGAAGTCAGTCAAGTGCTTTATGGTTAAACTAAATAGGACAAAATGAAAAAAATATTATTGTGCGTCGCTTCTTTTATGTTAGTTCCGTTCTGCATGACAGCTCAAGGGATGAAGTCAGCCATGGCCATCTTTGACCGTGAGTTTGACACACTGGGTCGACATCTGTTCGTCAATGTTTACGCAGACAGCATTGGGAGCAATATAATTGCAACAGTATATGAGGATACTATAAATGAAAACTACATATATTTCGATTTGTTAGGAAAAACAGACTCGAGATATCGCGTAACGGCACATTGGTCGTTGGATGGAAGTATTATTTGTTCTGGCTGGATCGTGAGAACAATCCCAATGTCGGTGGGTGTTTATGGTGGGCCTTGGATCAAAGTGTACTGGCAGCCAACCTACGGGGGCGCAAGTTTTATCTATGTTCATATACACCAAGGCCCCAGATTCAAGGTTGAAGATTTCTATGGAACTTGGATAAAGATTAGAGGGAAAGATGACATCGGACAATCATTTTGTAACTGGATTCCTATTGAAAACCAGTGCTCTTCGGTCTATACAACGTGTAACTGAAATCAGAGCGGCCATCAAAAAGCAAAAGAATCTTGTTGCATTCAATGGTTTTGTGTAACTTTGCATAATATAATAATTCGGATAATATGAAGAAAGTATTGATGCTGATGTTGTTGTCTGCGGTTGGCGTGGCTGTTGCCGCACAAAAACAGAAGGTGTCTGTCGGAAAGAACGGCGAAATGATTGTGAACGGCGACACGGTGGCCTATATCGAGAAGGAGGGTTGTAAACTCCTCAGCGCCATCTGCCAGTTCATCATCACCGACGAGAACGACGACCTGCTGCTCACCGTAAGCCTGCAGTCGTTCACCGACAAGGAACGCAAGTCGCCCCAGTTCCCCAACGGCACCCCCACTACCTACCTCCTCTTCTCCTTCAAGGGCTACGACGAGGTGGCCGAAACCGACGCCCCCTTCTCGCCGAAGGAACTCTCCGTTGCCAAGCTGGTGGCCCGCTGGCGCCTCATCAGGGACAAAAAGCTCGACCCCGAGTCGGTGAACCTGTTCATCGCCGCCAATGGTCGGCGCTTCAGCGAGAAAGAACTCTTGCAGAGCCAGCCGCCAGTCATACAGATTAACATGCAATAAGGTTACAGCGTCCCCTCCGAAGGGACGCTTTTTTTCACTCCCCGGTATTCCCTAGCCGGTGCCGAAGTAGGGAAGAAGAGGGGAAGAAGAGGGTGGTTCTTGAGCGTTGGTTATCAGTGGTTTGTATTTTGACAAAAATGGTCCTTTTTTCGGGTTTTTGTCGAAAAATTTTCGGAAAAATAATTCTTCCTTCGGGCATACTAAACCGCCCCCTTGGCCGTTATCTATAAACTAATTTATAACAATATATATCATGACACAAGAACAGCTCAAGTTCAATCCCAATCCCCTGGTGGGCTTCCTGCAGAAACCCATGTGCGAGTTCACCAAGGCCGATATCCTCAAAGCCATCGAGGAGTTCAACATCGAGATGGTCAACTTCCGCTATATGGCCAACGACGGCCAGCTGAAGACCCTCAACTTCGTCATCCAGAGCCTGGAGCATGCCGACGAGGTGCTCACCAGCGGCGAGCGTGTGGACGGCAGCAGCCTCTTCCCCTTCCTCGAGGCCGGCAACTCGGACCTCTACGTCATGCCGCGTTTCCGCACCGCTTTCCTCAACCCCTTCGTCGATGTGCCCACGCTGGACATCCTCTGCAACTACTACACCAAGGACGGCGAGCCCTTCGACATGGCTCCCGAGTACACCCTGGCCAAGGCCGGCCGCGCTTTCCGCGAGGCCACTGGCGGCATGGAGTTCGAGGTGATGGGCGAGTTGGAGTACTACGTCATCGCCCCCAAGGAGGCCGAATACCAGCCCGCCGACCAGCGCGGCTACCACGCCTCCAGCCCCTTCTGCAAGTTCGAGGACTACCGCACCGAGGCCATGCGCCTCATCGCTGCTGCCGGCGGTATGATCAAGTACGGCCACAGCGAGGTGGGCAACTTCACCGTGGGCGACACCATGTACGAGCAGAACGAGATTGAGTTCCTTCCCACCACCCTCGAGGACGCCGCCGACCAGCTCGTCATCGCCAAGTGGATCATGCGCACCCTGGGCTACAAGTACGGCATTACCGTTACCTTCGCCCCCAAGATCACCGTCGGCAAGGCCGGCAGCGGCATGCACGTCCACACCCGCGTTACCCTCGACGGCAAGAACATGTACGTCGGCGCCGACGGCAAGCTGAGCGACGTGGCCCACAAGACCATGGCCGGCATCCTCTCGCTGGCCGGCTCCCTCACCGCCTTCGGCAACACCAACCCCACCTCCTACTTCCGCCTGGTGCCGCACCAGGAGGCCCCCACCAATATCTGCTGGGGCGACCGCAACCGCTCGGCCATGGTGCGTGTGCCCCTCGGATGGAGCAAAGGCAGCGGCAACATGATGGCCCACTGCAACCCGCTGGAGAAGAAAGAGGAGGTCGACTTCACCTACAAGCAGACCATCGAGCTGCGCACGCCCGACGGCTCGGCCAACGTCTACCTGCTGCTGGCCGGCATGACCGTCGCCGCCCGCCACGGCTTCGAGATGCAGGACGCCGTCCAGTATGCCAAGGACCGCTACGTCAGCGTCAACATCTTCGAGCACGAGGATGTGCTCAGCCGCCTCGACGTGCTGCCCGACAGCTGCGCCGCCAGCGCCGACCTGCTGGAGCGCGACCGTGCCCTCTATGAGAAGGACGGCATCTTCGCCCCCGCCCTCATCGACGGTATCCTCGGCCAGCTGCGCGCCTTCAACGACCGCACCCTCCGCGCCGACATCGGCAAGGATGCCCAGAAGACCCTCGAGCTCGTCGAGAGCTTTATCCACTGCGGCTGATGCACAGCGTGGCCCTTCTCCTCGGTGGCAACCAAGGCGACCGCCACGCCCTAATCCACAGGGCTACAGAGTTGATACGCCAGCGTATCGGCTCCGTAGCCCTTGCTTCTGCACTCTATGAGACCGAGCCCTGGGGCGACTTTGAAATTGAAAATCCAAAATTGAAAATTGAGAATTTTCTCAATCGGGCTTTGCTGGTGGAGACCGAACTCTCCGCCCGCGATGTGCTCCGCCAGGCCCTCGCCATTGAGAAGCAGCTGGGCCGCCAGCGCAAACTCCTCGCTCCTCACCCCTCACCCCTCACTCGCAAATACGCCTCCCGTCCCATCGACATCGACATTATCTTCTACGACTCGGAGGTCATCGACGAGCCCGACCTCACCGTCCCGCATCCCCGCATGCACCTGCGCCGTTTCGTGCTGGAGCCCCTCTGCGAGGTGATGCCCGACTATCTCCACCCCCTGTTGCACAAAACAGTGAAACAACTGCTAACCGAATTATGAAACGCTTCATCGCAATCCTTTTCTGCATGTTCCCCCTGCTGGTGGCCGCACAGAACTACACCGTCAGCGGCACCATCACCGACGCCTCCAACGGCGAGACGCTCATCGGTGCCACCGTGGTCGACACGCGCTCCGGCAAGGGCGCCGTTACCAACCTCTATGGTCGCTATTCGCTCACGTTGCGCAGCGACTCGGTCAGCCTCAAGGTCTCCTTTGTCGGCTACGAGCCGCAGACCTTCCGCCTCAAGCTCGACGGCAACCGCAACCTCCACATCAAGCTCAAACCCTCGGTGATGCTCGACGAGGTAACCATCACCGCCGAAAGGGCAGGGGACACCCGCTCGGCGCAGATGAGCGCCACCGAGATGACGATGGAGAAAATCAAGTCGGTCCCCGTCATGTTCGGCGAGGCCGACCTCATCAAGGCCCTCCAGCTCATGCCCGGTGTGCAGAGCGGTTCGGAGGGCAACAGCGGCATGTATGTCCGCGGCGGCGGCCCCGACGAGAATCTTTTCCTCCTCGACGGTGTGCCGCTCTACAACGTCAGCCACATGGGCGGCTTCTTCTCCGCCTTCAATACCGACGCCATCAAGAACGTTACGCTCTACAAGGGCTCCTTCCCCGCCCGCTTCGGCGGCCGCCTCTCGGCGGTGCTCGACGTTACGCAGAACAACGGCAACGACCGCGAGCTGCACGGCAACCTCTCGGTGGGTCTCATCTCGGCCAAGTTCAACCTCGAGGGTCCCATCGTCAAGGAGAAGACCACCTTCAGCATCTCGGCCCGCCGCACCTACGCCGAGCTGCTGCTCATCCCTGTCATCATGCGGTTCATGGATGCCGACGAGGAGCCGGCGCCCGACGTGGTCAGCCGCGCCAAGTACGATGCCGGCTACTGGTTCTATGACCTCAACGCCAAGATAACCCACAAGTTCAACGACCACAGCCGCCTCTACCTCTCGTTCTACAGCGGCGACGACAAGTTGCACGGCAAGGTGAACACCGTTACCTCGCTTGGCGAGGATATGTACCTCGGATTCTCCACCCAGTGGGGCAATCTGGTCAGCTCCCTCCGCTGGAACTATGCCCTCACGCCGCGCCTCTTCTTCAACCTCTCGGCCTCCTACACGCAGTACCACAACGACATCCTCGGCAGTGTGGAGAAACTGGCCTCGCCGTCGGACCCCCACCCGTCGACCGTCAGCGGCGACTACAAGTCGGGCATCAAGGAGGGCACCCTGCGTGCCGACTTCGACTTCACGCCCAACCCCGACCACGACGTGAAGTTCGGTGCCTACTTCACCCGCCACTGGTTCTCGCCCGAGGTGGTGGAGGGCAGCATCGACTACTTCGACTCCATACAGATGGAGGGTGCGCTGCGTATGGACACCAGCCGCAACGCCGGCGTCATTCCGGCCAACGACATCGTGGCTTTCATTGAGGACGACTGGTCCATCACCGAGGCCGTCAAGCTCAATGCCGGCCTCCACCTCAGCGCCTTCAAGGTGCAGAACTCGTTCTATCCCTCGCTGCAGCCGCGCATCTCGGGACGCGTGATGCTCTCGCCCGACCTCTCGGTCAAAGCCGGCTACGCCATGATGACCCAGTATGTGCACCTCCTCTCCACCACCAGCGTTACCCTGCCCACCGACCTCTGGGTGCCGGTTACCGACCGCGTCAAGCCCATGACCTCGCACCAGGTGGCCGCCGGTGTCTTCTACACCCTCAGCGGCATCGCCGACCTCTCGGTCGAAGCCTACTACAAGCATATGAGCAACATCATCGAGTACCGCGACGGCGCCACCTTCCTCGGCTCCACCGAGCGCTGGGAGAACCTGGTCTACAGCGGCGAGGGCCGCAGCTATGGCATCGAGTTCCTCGCCCAGCGCGACTTCGGCGACCTCAGCGGCTGGGTGGGCTACACTTGGAGCCGCACTACGCACCTCTTCGACCGCCCGGGGCAGGTAATCAACGGCGGCCGCGAGTTCCCCGCCAAGTACGACCGCCGCCACGACCTCTCGATTGTGCTCTCCTACAAGATTTCGCCCACCATCGACGTCAGCGCCACCTGGGTCTACTCCACCGGCAACACCGCCTCGCTGGCCACGCGTTCCTACCCCGCGGCGCAGGAAGACCCCGACGCATACGACAACGGCGGCACCGGCATGGGGCGTGGCTCGCTGAACGACGTCGAGGGGCGCAACAACTACCGCATGCCCGACTACCACCGCCTCGACCTCGGCGCCAACTTCCACCGCCAGTGGAAACGCTGCCGCCGCACCATCAACCTCTCCATCTACAATGTCTACAACCGCCAGAACCCCTACATGCTCTACCGCTCCAACCGCGACACCTACCGCCACTACCCTACGGCCCTCGTCCAGCTCTCCCTCTTCCCCATCCTCCCCTCGTTCGGCTACACGCTCTATTTCTGAACCCTTATAATATGAAAACATTATAATATACCGAACCACATGAAGCGTCCCATTTCAATTTTCAATTTGCAGTTTTCAATTTTGCTTCTGTTCCTGTTCGCCTCCTGCGAGAAAGTGATTGAAATCGACGACGACCCCGCCGGTGCCAAGCTGGTACTCAACGGCCTGCCGTCGCCCGACAGCCGTGCCTTCGTCTATTTCGCCCACACGCGCTTCTTCCTCGACCCCTCCAACGACCAGCCCGTCGACGGCACGCAGCTCACCCTCTCCGTCAACGGCGTCCCCTATGCCCCCGACTCCGTCAGCCGCTGCCGCTACTTCTTCCCCTACACCTACGCCGAGGGCGACAGCCTCGCCATCGACATCACCACGCCCCGCGGCAGCGTCCACGGCCGCACCTATGTGCCCTACACGCCCCAGCTCACCGACATCGAGGTCTTCAACCGCCCCGGCGCCTCGCTCCGTTTCTACCGGGCGGAGTTCACCCTCCACGACCGCGCCGACCTCACCGAGTACTACAACCTCACCGTCTCCGTGCGCGACAGCGGCCTGCGTCGCAACCAGTGGCGTCGCGAGTTCGACTCCCTCTCCCGCACCTGGGTGCCCGCCATCGACACCGTCGACACCGTCCGCGCCACCTACTTCCTCATTTCCAACAGCCCCGGCATCACCGGCGACAACTCCTTCATCAACCCCATGATGGGCATGGTCTACACGCGCAACATGTTCATCGACAGCGCCATCAACGGCCAGGCCTATCCCATCACCCTCGACATCATCAACCTCACCGACACCAACGAGATTCCCCCTTTCAAGCACGAATTCATTGTTGAGCTGCAGTCGCTCACCCCCGCCCGCCTGCGCTACCTGATCGACATCTCGCGCCAGGGCTCCTCCGGCGGCGTCTTCTCCGAGCAGGGCGCGGTGCGCTCCAACCTCGACGGCGCCCTCGGTGTGTTCGCCGGTGCCGCCACCCGCCGCTTCGCCTTCGACCCCGACACCCTCCGACGCTGAAAGTATCCAAGTCCTCCTATCGATTGGAAATAATGGGAGTGGACTCTTTATTTTACTGATAAACAGAGTGTTATTGTGTTGTCTTTCACACCTCGGCACTTTCAATCTACCATAAGCTTCCATATCCTTCCAGTGCCTTTGTATTCCCCTAGAGATCCCCTACCGTTCCCCTACCATTCCCCTCCCAAAAATGAAAAAATGCAAAAAAATTTTGCCAGTTTCGGAAAAGGTTGTATCTTTGCAGTCCGAAATCAAGGTCAATAAACCTTGAAAAATGAGTGAAAGTAATTTAAAAACAAACAGTTAGAAATGTACGCAATCGTAGAAATCGCAGGCAAGCAATTCAAGGTCGCCCAAGATCAGAAGATTTTCGTCAACCGTCTCCACAACGACGAGGGCAGCGAAATCTCTTTTGACACCGTGATGCTTAAAGACAATGATGGCAAGGTCGAAATCGGCAAGCCCTACCTCCAGGGTGCCAGTGTCAAAGCAACCGTCCTTCGCCACCTCAAGGGCGATAAGGTTTTGGTCTTCAAGAAAATCCGTCGCAAAGGCTATCAGAAAATGAATGGCCACCGCGACTATCTGACCCAAATCAAAATCGATAGCATCAACTAATCAATCCAAGTGTCTAACCTTTTAAAAACAAGATAGTATGGCTCACAAAAAAGGTGTAGGTAGTTCCAACAACGGTCGCGAATCCGAAAGCAAACGCTTAGGCGTCAAAATCTTTGGCGGCCAGAAGTGCATCGCCGGCAACATCATCGTCCGCCAGCGCGGCACCGCACACAACCCCGGTCAGAACGTCGGCATCGGCCGCGATCACACCCTCTTCGCCCTCACCGACGGCGTGGTCAAATTCCACAAAGGTCGTCGCGATCGCAGCTACGTCTCCGTGGTTCCCGCAGAATAGACAGTAATTTTTTTTCATAGTTTTGCGATGGCCCTGTCCAGTTCTTTGGACGGGGCTTTTTTGTTTTGGAAGTCAAAGGTGCGATGTTCAGTCCAGCTGCACGCGCACGCTCTCGGCATGTATCTTCTCCAGCAGCTCTTTGACGAAGCCGGGTTCCAGCCCCAGCGTCTCGGCCAGCCGCAGTCGGTCGGTCAGCACCTCCTCCCAGCGCTTCGACTGGTAGACCGTCATGCCCGTCTCGCGTTTCACGCCGGCTATCTCGCGCGACAGCTCCATCCTTCGCCCCAGTAGCCGCAGCAGCTCGTGGTCCACGTCGTCCATCTGCCTCCGTAGCGGTGCCAGCCGCTGTTCCTCGCTGCTGCCGCTGCGGTGGTACTGCTGCTGCAGGTGTTCGAGCAGTGTCTCGAACTCGGCGGGTGTCAGCTGTTGTGCCGTGTCGCTCATGGCCAGGGCAGGGGAGGGGTGCACCTCGATCATCAGGCCGTCGTAGGCCAGCTGCATCGCCGCCAGCGACAGTTCTTCCACACGGTCGCGGCTGCCGCCCAGGTGGCTCGGGTCGCACAGCATCGGCACCTCCGGCAGTTCGCGCCTCAGGGTCAGCACCAATTCCCACAGCGGGGCGTTGCGAAGCCCCTCGTTGTTGTACACGTCGAAGCCCCTGTGCACCGCCGCCACGCTGCGCACTCCTGCGCGCTGAACCCGTTCCAGCGCCCCCATCCACAGCCGTACATCAGGGCTCACCGGGTTCTTCACCATCACCTCCATCCCGCTTGCTTTCAGTGCCTCGCACACCTCTTCCACCATGAAGGGGTTGCTCGTGGTGCGGGCGCCAATCCATACGGTGCCGATGCCGTATTGCCGGCATAGTTCCACGTGTTCGGGCCGCGCCACCTCGCAGCAGTAGTGCACGCCGTATTCCTCCGCCAGTTGCTGCATCCACTTCAGCGCCTGCTCGCCCAGACCTTCGAAGCCACCCGGGCGTGTGCGCGGTTTCCATACGCCGGCGCGTATCATCTTCACCTGCGGCATCTTGCAGAGTGCCTCCGTAGTCTCGCGCAGCTGCCCGAAGCTCTCCACGCTGCACGGGCCTGCTATGATGTAGGGTTGGTCGTTCTGTCTCATAATAATTTGCAAAGATACACAATTTTTCCGACATACAGCCGTTATTGCAACATGAAGGTAAAATATCTTAAATTCAAGCACTGGCTGCTCGCCTCGGTGATGGGGGCTTTGGGTCTCACTTCCTGCCACTGCAGCAAGAAGGCGGCCGCCACCCAGGAGGAAGAAATCCCCGCAGTGCGTCCCCGCGAGGAGATGCGTTTGATGTATGGTGTCCCCACGATGGACTTCCAGATTCGCGGACAGGTGCGCAACGCCGACGGCAAGCCCGTTAAGAATATCCGTGTCAATATGCTTGAGCGTGGCCTCGAAGCCACTGCCGACACCATCTACGGCGACCAGGATAATATCCGCAAATACCTTGAGGACAATGAGGTGCGTACTGATGGCGAGGGTCGTTTCGAACTCAAGGCCAGCGACCTTCCCCAGGAGCAGGTGCGCATCCTGGTGCGTGATGTCGACGGCAAGTCCAACGGCCAGTTCCGCAACCAGCTGCTCGAGGTCAAGGCCGACCACGTCGACCGCTCGCAGGCCCAGGGCATGTACCAGGGCACTTTCAATGCCAACCTCGAAGTCAACCTCGAAAACAAATAGGATATGAAGCTCAGATTCTTGAAGGCCAAACACTGGCTGCTTATTTCCCTGATGGGTATGCTTGGATTTACGTCATGCTGCAAGGACAATGAAGAGGAGGAACCTCGAATTGTTCCCATGTATGGTGTTGTAGAAACCACGTTCAAACTAGAAGAAAAACAGTTATGAAAAAGATTGTTGTCAGATTGATGGTCGGTCTGTTTCTCGTTGCCTCTGTAGCTGTGTTGTTTACATCGTGCGATAAGTGTGGCAATGGGAAAGAATATGAGGTAGAGGGTGTGAACGAGGCTGGCGAGGTGTACATTTACAAGGAAACGGGCTGCGTCTGAATATGCTGGGTCAACTGTCTGTACGTCAGATAGTAGGTTTGGAGCTTCAGCGCTCGCTGCGCCACAACAACGCACAACTCCATCCCTTGCGTACCCTCTTCTGGGAGTGTACCTTACGTTGCAACATGAGTTGTCGCCACTGCGGCAGCGACTGCAAGGTGCAGCCCGCCGTGCAAGACATGCCTGCCGAGGACTTCCTCCGCGTCATCGACAGCATCACACCACATGTCGACCCCCACAAAACCTTCATCATCTTCACCGGTGGCGAGGCACTGCTGCGTCCAGACCTCGAAGAGGTGGGCCTTGAACTCTACCGCCGCGAGTACCCGTGGGGTTTGGTTACCAATGGCTTTTTGCTGGATGAGAAGCGACTCGATAGCCTTATGACCAGCGGCATGCACAGCATCACCGTCAGCCTCGACGGCTTCGAGGAGCCCCACAACTGGATACGCCGCCACCCCCAGTCCTTCGCCCGCGCCACCGAGGCTATCAAGTTGCTGGCCAGGCAGAAGGAGTTGCTTTGGGATGTGGTTACCTGCGTCAATCCACGCAGCTATCCCCACTTGCATGAGTTCAAGGACTATCTTGTCTCGCTGGGCGTGCCAGCCTGGCGCCTCTTCAGCATCTTCCCCATGGGGCGTGCCGCCGGCGACCCCGAGCTGCAACTCTCTGATGAGCAGTACCGCGGCATCCTCGACTTCATCCGCGAATGCCGCAACTCAACACTCAACACTCAACGCTCAACACTCAATGTAAGCTACTCCTGCGAGGGCTTCCTCGGCCCCTACGAGCAGCGTGTGCGCGACCATTTCTTCTACTGCCGCTCCGGTGTCGAAGTGGCCAGCATCCGTTGCGACGGCGCCATCAGCGGCTGCACCTCTGTCCGCAGCCACATGGACCAGGGAAACATCTACCGCGACGACTTCTGGGAGGTATGGAACAGCAAGTTCCAAGTGATGCGCGACCGTACCTGGGCCAAGAAAGACCAATGCAAGGACTGCAAGGTGTGGCGCTACTGCGAGGGCTCCGGCCTTCACCTCTACGACGATGACGGCCATCTGCTCGTCTGCCATCACCAACGCCTGCAAAAATAAATTTTGCCACGTCGTTATTCTTTCTTATCTTTGCATTTCGAAATGTGGACAGATTTGTAATGATTGCAACCACTTGAAAAAATGCTAAAGCACTAATTCAACGGAACTTTCAGTACACATCTTTTCACTGTTAAAACAAAATATTAACAGTTAAAAGTAACGTAACATGAGCTATTTCTTCACCTCGGAATCCGTTTCCGAAGGCCATCCCGACAAGGTGGCCGACCAAATCTCCGACGCCCTCCTCGACGAGTTTCTCCGCCACGACCCCGAAAGCCACGTGGCCTGCGAGACCCTTGTAACCACCGGTCTGGCCGTGGTCAGTGGCGAGGTCTCGTGCAGCGGCTATGTCGATGTGCAGTCCACTGTCCGCGACGTCATTCGTGAAATCGGCTACACCAAGGGCGAGTACAAGTTCGAGGCCGAAAGCTGCGGTGTCCTCTCCGCCATCCACGAGCAGTCGGCCGACATCAACCAGGGTGTCAGTCGCAAAGAGAAGCAGAACCAGGGTGCCGGCGACCAGGGCATGATGTTCGGCTACGCCTGCCGCGAGACTGACGAGCTGATGCCGCTACCCATCACCCTTTCCCACATCATCCTGCAGGAACTCTCCAAGATCCGCCGCGAGGGCCGTCAGATGCGCTACCTGCGCCCCGACGCCAAGAGCCAGGTAACGGTGCAGTACACCGATGCTGGCAAGCCCGAGCGCATCGACACCATCGTGGTCTCCACCCAGCACGATTCCGACGTGGAGCAGAAACAGATTCACAAGGACATCGAGAAAATCCTCCTTCCGCGTGCCATCAAACGCCTGTCGTCGGGAGTCCAGAAGTTGTTTGGCAAGGAAATGAAGCTTTTCGTTAATCCGACAGGCAATTTTGTCATCGGCGGCCCCCACGGCGACACTGGCCTTACCGGGCGCAAGATTATCGTCGACACCTACGGTGGCCGGGGTGCCCACGGTGGCGGTGCCTTCAGCGGCAAGGATGCCTCGAAGGTGGACCGCTCGGCGGCCTACGCCACGCGCCACATCGCCAAGAACCTCGTCGCCGCCGGCCTTTGCGACGAGTGCCTCGTCCAGGTGGCATACGCCATCGGCGTGGCCGAGCCGGTGGGCCTCTATGTCAACACCTACGGCACCGCCAAGGTCAAGATGACCGACGGCGAGATTGCCGCCAAGGTGAAGGCTCTCTTCGACCTGCGCCCCTACGCCATTGTCGAGCGTTTCGGCCTGAAGAACCCCATCTTCCGCCCCACCGCCGCCTTCGGCCACATGGGCCGCGACCCCTACGAAGACACTGTAACCGTGTACGATGCCGCCGGCCGCAAGCGCAAGAAGAAGGTACAGTTCTTCGGCTGGGAGAAGCTGGATATGGTCGACAAAATCAAGAAAGAATTCAAACTTAAATAATGATGACAAAGCTGAGTGTCAATATCAACAAGGTGGCCACCATCCGCAACGCACGCGGCGGCAACACCCCTGATGTCAGGCAATTTGCCATAGACTGCGAGCGCTTCGGCGCCCAGGGTATCACCGTGCATCCGCGTCCCGACGAGCGCCATGTCCGTTATGCCGATGTGTACGACATCAAGCCCGTCATCACTACGGAGTTCAACATCGAAGGCAACCCCAAGGGTGTCCGCAAGGTAGGGGAGAATCATCAAACGCCCGTCCATCCGCATGGTCCCGATGGCTTCATCGACCTCGTGAAGTCCGTCCGTCCCACGCAGGTAACACTGGTGCCCGATGCCGACGGGGTGCTTACCTCCAACGCCGGATGGGACACCGTCCGAAACCAGGACTATCTGTGCGATGTGGTCAAGGAGTTCAAGCAGTGCGGTATACGCGTGTCTATCTTTATTGATGCCAACCCACAGATGATTGAGTACGCCGCCAAAACGGGTACCGACCGCGTGGAGCTCTACACCGAAAGCTACGCCAGCCGCTATGCCGTTGACCGCGAGGCCGCCGTCGCACCCTTCGTTGAGGCTGCACGCGTGGCGCGCGAGTGCGGCCTCGGCCTCAATGCCGGACACGACCTATCGCTTGACAACCTTGCCTATTTCCACCAGATGATTCCCTGGGTCGACGAGGTCAGCATCGGCCACGCCCTCATCTCCGACGCCCTATACCTCGGCATCGAGGAGACCATCCGCCGCTACCTGGCCTGCCTGAGGTAGGTCCTTTACAGGCGTATGTCTATCGCTATCGGGTAGTGGTCGGAAATGTAGGGGATGCCGTAGTCGCCGTCGAGGGTGCGGAAGCGTAGCACCTGCATGTCGCGAACGAAGAAGTGGTCAATCACGGATGGCGCGTCTTTGCCGAACCCGGTATAGGTGAAGACGTGGCTGCTGCTGTCGGTCATGTCTCGTGCCGCCTTCAGCCCGACATGGAAGAATGCCTGAAAGATGGTATCTTCTATGCTGGAGTTCATGTCGCCGCCAACTATCACCGGCACTTCGCATGCCTCTTGGCTGCCAAGGATTTCTGCTATCAGTTTTGCACCTTCGGCACGGGCCGTCTTGCCGACGTGGTCGAGGTGTGTGTTCAGGTAGTCGAATTCTCTTCCGCTCTGACGGATACGAAAACGGGCGATGGTAACTGTGCGATAACAGGCGGCGTCCCACCCTTTCGACACCACTTCCGGGGTCTCGCTGAGCCAGCGTGTGCTATAGTCAACCATTTGCAGCCATGAGGTATCATAGTATATGGCCATAAACTCGCCAGTTTCTTCGCCGTCGTCGCGCCCCACGCCGATGCGGCTGTAGTTGGGCAGGCAACTGTCTAGGTACTGCAACTGGTCAATCAATGCCTCCTGCAGGCCGATAGCGGCAGGCTGTTCCTCATTAATCATGCGCACCACGGAAGCCTTGCGGTTGGGCCAGCCGTTATCGCCGTCGATGTTGTCTACCGAGTTATAGCGGATGTTGAAGGAGATGATCTTCAGGTTTTCGTCCTGTGGGCTGCTGCAACCGCATAGTGCCAGCAGGGCGGACAGGAACAGAGTTCTGGTTATATGTTTCATGTTGATGGTGCATTTTATCGTTCACGTATCGACACGGCGAAGCCGCCGCAAGGGGCCATCTTCAGCTTGAGAGTGGTCTTGGAGGTAACTTTCTTTTTGGTTATCGTATATGAATACGGATTGTAGTTGTCTCCGGGGAGGCCGCTGGCATCCTTTGCATCGGTGTAGATAATGGCGTCGTAGCTCTTGCCTGGGGTAAGGAAGTCTAGTTTGACGGAGAACTCGCGCGCGGTCTCGTCGGTGATGCCGCCGAGGTACCATGTGTCCAAGGGTTCTAGATTATCTAGACTTTCTAGATTGTCTAGATTGTCTAGTCCATATACGTAGCGGGCTGCGCTGCTGATGACGTCTTTCTTGCCGTCGGGCAACTCGCCGAGACCCTCGGCGGCTTTGTTCAGCGACGAGACCTTGGGCTTGCGGGCGGTGATGATATATTCCCCTGGCTCGGCAGCAAGGTAGATGCTGGTGTCCCAGTCGACGGCCACGTCTTTGATGAACTGGAAGGCGTCCATATACGGCTCGTAGTGCTCGGGGAAGTCGGCGGCCATCTGCAGTGGCGAGTAGAAGGTAACGTACAGGCCCAGCTGGTTGCAGATGGTGTGGCTCATCTTGCCGCCCCAGGGCACAATCTTGCCCATGTCGGGCTCGAAGATGCCGGGCGTGTAGTCCATCGGGCCACCTTGCAGGCGCGTGAAGGGCAGGACGGCGGTGTGGCCGGGATGGATGCGATCGCGGAACTCGGTGCCCATGGCGCTCTCGTTTCCTATCATGTTGGGCCATGTGCGGCACAGGCCCGTGGGTCGCACCGCCTCGTGGGCGTTGACCATGATGCGGTGCTTGGCGGCCTCGGTGATGGCGTAGTGGTAGTGGTTGTTGATGGGCTGGCTGTAGTGTCCTTCGGCAAAGGGGATGATGGTGCCCACGTAGCCGCTCTTCACCGCATTGTAGCCGTACTGGTTCATCAGCGTGTAGCCCTTCTCCATCCAGCGCTCATAGTTGACGGTGGAAGCACTGCTCTCGTGGTGCATGATGAGGCGGATACCCTTCTCATGGGCGTATCTGTTGAGGGCGGGCAGGTCGAAGTCGGGGTAGGGCGTGAGGAAGTCGAATACGAAATCCTTCTGCTTGCCGTACCAGTCCTCCCACCCGATGTTCCAACCCTCGATGAGGAGGGCGTCGAAACCGTGCTTGGCGGCAAAGTCTATATAGCGGCGCACATTGGCGTTGTTGGCGCCGTGGGTGCCGTTGGGGCTGGCGTGCTCATAGTCGGTCTCGCCCAGTTTTACACTCGGAAAGTCGTTGGTGTAGCTCCACGTGCTCTTGCCGCTGATCATCTCCCACCACACACCCATGTATTTCACCGGGTGTATCCAGCTCACATCCTCCAGCGCGCATGGCTCGTTGAGGTTCAGTATCAGGCGCGACCGTAACACGTCGGTAGCCTTGTCGCACACCATCACCGTGCGCCACGGCGTGTGGCACGGCGCCTGCATACGCCCCTTGTAGCCGGCAGCATCGGGGCAAAGCCAGGCGCGGAAGGTGAAGCTCTTGGGGTCGAGGTTAAGATGCATTGTGGGGTAGTCGAGCGTGGCCGCCTCGTGGATGTTGATATAGAGGCCGTCGTCAGTCTTCATCTGCAGGGCCGTCTGCACACCGGTGCGCGAAAAGGCTGTCCACGGCCACCCGCCATGCTCATGACCTTTCTCCCACAAGCCCTCTATCTCCGACAGTCGGCTCTCCGTGTAGTTGTATTCCTGTGTGTCGTAGTCGCCTGGTATCCACCACGCCGTGTGGTCGCCCGCCATCGCGAACTCCGTCAGTTCCTCCTTGAGCCAGAAGCACACCAGCGCGTTCTCCATGGGAAACTCGTAGCGGAAACCCAACCCGTCGTCGTACATTCGGAACCGTATCTGCATCACCGTCGGACGCCTGTACGTTGAACTGTCCATACTGTGCACTGCCCCCACAGGCTGCTCCAGCCTCACCACCATCTCATTGTAGTGGTTGCGTATGTTGCGCTCCTCGCCCCACACCGGCTGCCACACCTCGTCGAAACTGCTGCGTTTGACATCCTTCACCACAAATCCATGTGCCAGGTCGTCCCTCCATTCCAAATCGAATCCCATCTTCGACGGCAACACCACGGTTTTTCCGTCGCGATAGAGGCTGTAATAAGGTACACTGTCCTTCAATTCGAAGCGCAATTCCATTCGCCCATTGGGGCTGTTGAGCGACTGGCCATTTGCCGTCAACACGGCCGCCAGCGCCGTCAGAAGTACAAAGACAATCCGTTTCATTGTATATATTAGCTATTTACGTTCGCATGTAAAAACGTAGGGGCTGAAAAATTATTGTGCACACCCATAGAAAGCAACCCTGCTAAAAAGATATCCCCCGCAGTGGACCGATATCGGCTCATAGCGGTCCAGAGCCTTTGTATTCCCCTACCGTTCCCCTATAGAGTCCCTCCCCCTGGCCACCCCTCTGGAGGATGCGGGGGGTGGGTGGATCGTCAGCGCACCACCTCGATGATGCCGTTGTGGCGCACGAGGCCGTAGTCGTTCTTGGCCTCGAAGCGGTAGTAGTAGGTTGCGTCAGGGCTGCCGGTGTCGTTGGGATTCCAGAAGTCGCTCTCGCGGCGTATGTTGCGCACGTGGTAGACGAGGGCGCCCCAATGGTCGTAGATCCAGAGTTCGTTCATCGTATATTCTCCTTGCTCCAGCAGGTTGACCACGCGCCACGTGTCGTTCACCCCGTCGCCGTTGGGGGTAACGAGGTTGGGGAACTGGAGGAAGACGTCGGCGATGGTGATGGGGTGCTGGACGGTGTCTTTGCACACGAGGGTGATGCTGTCGTCGACGAGGTAGGTGAGGTAGGCCGCGAGGGTGACGGGGTAGTCGCCGGCGCTGACATATCCCTGCCATTGGTAGAAGGGGCTTTCTGCGTCGGTGCTGTCGGTGCCGTCGGGGGTGGTGATGGTCCAGAGGTAGGTCAGGCTGTCGCGCGGCGAGGACTGGTTGAACAGCTGCACCTCGGGCCTGTGCATCGACGGACGTGCGGGCTGCCAAAGGAACTCGGCGTGGGGCCGCGGGTAGGTGTGCAGCACCGAGTCGGCCCACACCGTGTCGCGGCAGCCCTCAATTCCCTCGACGGCCAGCATGAATGAATATATGCCCGCGCTGTCGATCTGGAGGGTGATGTCCTGTGTGTTGAAGTGCAGGGTGTCCGACGAGCCGTCGGCGTTCCAGAAGCGCCAGCTGTAGTAGGCCGAGCGGGTGCTGTCGTGCAGGTAGAGCGGAGTGGGCGCGCAGCCGTAGAGGGTGGTGTCGTAGCGGTGCCATTCTTCCTGGTCGAGGCTGAAGGTGGGGGCGAGGACAAAGAGCGTGTCGCGCGGACGCAGCACCACGTGCACCATGCTGTCGCAGTCGTGGACGGACAGGTGGGGGCTGTCGAACTCCGTCGGGCCTCCGTAGTCCACCCCCTCGTAGATATAACGGTGGGTGGGGCAGACGGTGATGGTGTCGTGCACGTCGTAGATGGGTCGCACATGGATGGTGTCGTGTAACGTGTAGCGGCAACCGCCGGCATCGACCGCTTCGACCGTGGTCAGTATATCGTCGCAGCACACGGCGTAGAGCGGCAGCGCCGTGCTGTCCAGCCAGCCGGGCGCAGCCGTCGTGGCGTCGAGGAGGCGCAGCGTGTCGCGGCTTTCGGCGCAGAGGCGTCGTGGACCCTGCAGGCGTGGGAAACGCGTGTGGTTCTCCAGTGTGAAGGTGCGCCGCAGGGTGTCGGTGCATTGCCCGTCGGCGATACCGACCACGAGGGTTACCGTGTAGGTGCCCGGTTGGTCATAGACGGCCGTGGCGTGGTAGGAGGTCGATGTCTGCCCGTTGCCGAAGTCCCACCATGCACTCTCGCAGCCTTCGCCGCTGCCGACGGGGTTGACTCCATCGGCCGAGATGGTGCTTTGGTTGTGGAACCGCACGCGGAACGGGCAGTCGGAAGCACTGCCGGTGGTGTCGAACAAGGCCAGCGGATAGCGCGTGCCGGCATAGGCACTCATGGTAAAGCTGCAGGCCGGATTGTCCACAAAGGAAATGTCGCAGTAGTAAATCTGGTTCGCGGGGAGCACGGTGTATGACTGGTTGGTGCTCAAGGTGGGGCCGCCCTGATGCCAGCGGTAGGCGAATCCGGCGGGCGCGGTGAACTGAATGCTGTCCGCGTCGCCACACTGCTCGGTCGAGATGCTGCGGTGCATGCACTCGAGGGTGAAATAGGCATAGCCGTAGTGGCTTCCCTCGTTGCAGTCGTAGGTGGTTAGGCGGACGTATATCTGCCGCCCGGCATAGGCGCTGACATCGATGCCAACGGTGGTCCAGTCCTTCCACAGCACATTGTCCGCCGCGACGTTCCACCCCAGGTTGCGGTTGGCTATGAAGTCGGCCGCCGCGCATTGAGGGTCAATCAGGTTGAAGGCGGAGTCGAGCAGCTCGAGGCGGAAGCGCGGCTGGTCCTCGGCGGCATGCAGGGGGTCTTGTAGCACGGCGGCATATTTCATCACGAGCAGGTCAAAGTATGCAGTGTCGACCAGCAGGCTGTACATAACGCCCTCGGCCTCGGGGTTCTGAGGGGCGGTGCTCCAGTTGCCCAGACGCATGCTCGTCGTGGAGCCTTCGGGTATGGTGCGCAGCAGGCCGCCGGTCCGTGGGTCGCGCGCTGCGGTGTCGTAGCAGACGGTGTGGCGGCTGTTGGCATTGCCCTCACCGAAGTCTATCACCCCGGCTTCGCTATACGGGTTGTTGTAGCTCCCCGTGAAGCAGACCGCTTGGGGCGAGTAGAGGTCGGCCACGGCCACGCATCCCACACCTTCGCCGGGAGGCGTGATGGTCACCGTGTCGATACAGGGCATGGAACATGCCGTGCCATCGCCGCTGCATTGCGCGTGGAAGATAATCTGCGAATTGTGGGTGGGGGTGATGGGGCCGATGGAGATGCTCCGCTGGCCGGCTTGGGTGGGGAATGTGGTGTGAGCGCCCTCGTCCTCGAATACGATGCTGATCTCGGGCTCGCCAACCTGTTTCCACGACAGGGTGATGCTGTTGTCGCTCACATTCACCACTTTCATGTCGAAAGCGGCACAGGCGGTGATGTGCAGGTCGTCCACGTAAATCCTCAAGGGTCCATTCGAGGCGTTGCGTAGTGCAACGAAGTGGACGTTGTCGGGTGCATTCTCCAGGCTGACATAGTGGTGTTCCCACACGCCGGCTTGCATGGGGGCAATCCTCTTCAGCGAGTGGAAAGTGGCCTCATTGTTGGGGTTGCTCATCGTACCGACGGAGAGAAGACTGTTCTCTTCGGGCGACATTACCCAGAGGCCGATTGCGATGTTTTGCAGCGAGTCGATATCTATATCGGGCAGTGCAATGGTCCCTGCCACTCGCAGCGACTGGTTGCCCGAGTGGCTGGCTTGCGCTTCTACGGTCGAGGGACCCTGCAGTGTCGTCCAGTTATGGGGAGTCCCCACGGGCATGTCGTCGAAGTCGATACACGACGGTACCGTCAACGGAGCGCCTAGGGTCTTCACGTGGTGTCGCTCGCAGGCGTTGTCGCCAGCGCTGCAGTGGAAGTAGAAGTCGTAGGAGGTCTCGGGGGCAAGCGTGAGGTCGTAGGGCAGCCTGTCGATGAGCACCATTGTGCCGCTCCCTTGGGCGAAACCTTCGGGACCATACTCGGCATAGAAGGGCGAGTGTAGTCCGCCGGAATTGTCAATTCGCACCGTGTTGTGGCGGAAGAGCGACACGGTGGCGGTCAGCACGTCGGGGCAGGCCACCATGTGCAGGTCGTCGAGGTAGAATCCGCGGGTGGCGTTGTTGCCACGGTAGCGGAAGGCTATCCATCGCCCGCTGCCGGTGTAGCCTCCGAAATCGACCACCGCTGTCTGCCAGTTGGCGCTGGAGTAGGTGAGTGTGGCGATGGGGGTGAAGTTGCTGGTGTCCATCAGGTCGCTCAGTACGCCCACAGTGATGCTGTCTGCGGGGCCTTCGGCCAGGTAGCGCAGGCGGAGCGAGATGTTGCGGAGCGAGTCGACGAGGGGTTCCGGCAGCACGGCCATCTCTTGTCGTGACGAAGATGTGTAGAAGTGCACAACCTCGTTGCCCGGCGTATAGTCGTACATGCGGAGATTGACGTAGTTGTTGTCGCCAAAGGCATAGTAGTTTTCGGGAAGAGTCCAGTTCAGTTCGTAGTAGGCGTCAAAGTTTTCGCAAAGCGGCAGCGCCTGTGGGGGGTTCAGTTTGAAGTAGTGCGATCGTGGGCAGCGGTCTTCGGTGGGGTGGGAGTATTGATAGATAGTGTAGTCGCCGTGGGAGAGTCCTTCGAAGGTGTAGCCCGTCATGTCGGGGGTTACGTGCACGGTGTCCCACCGATAGGTGGGCCAATCAAGTTTCAGCAGCAGATAGTAGTCGCCGGGCGCATCGGTGGTTACCTGCAGGGTCTGGCTGTTGGGCACACTGTATTTAGCCAGGGGGTAGGCGTGGATGTTGATGTGGTCTACATAAAGGTCGCTGTTGGTGCGTATGGCTAGGCGCCGGTTGCGCAGTGAGGCGATGGGTAACTCAACGGTGGACCATACAGGGAGGATGTCGGAATAGAATGCGATGAAGGTGGATGTGTCGCCCGAGGCGTCGACCGAGCCTATTTCGGTGAGCCATGACCCGTAGAGACCCAGCTGCATTTTGAGGCTGAGGTTGGTGTCCTGCGACAGGGGTGGCAGGATGGCATAGCTCCAGCGGTTGGATCCGGGCGAGCCAAACCGCAGGCTGTGGTCGTGAGGCTGGATGATGGTTTGGCTGATGCTGTCGCAGATGCGGAAGGTCCAGTTGGAGGGCACGCCCGTCCCGTTGCCGAAGGGGTCGAAGTTTTCGCAATAAGGCAGGGCCAGGGTGTCTGGCAGTTTTAC
This sequence comes from uncultured Bacteroidales bacterium, assembly GCA_900315935.1. Lineage (GTDB taxonomy): Bacteria > Bacteroidota > Bacteroidia > Bacteroidales > P3 > Colimorpha. The sequence goes on along the minus strand of ONBB01000017.1, from coordinate 4,470 downwards.
CACCGTCACGGGGTAGCATTCGTTGGCATCGTAAGTGCAGCGCCAGGTGAGTTCGTAGGTGGCTCCCAGTCGCAGCCCGTCCAGAAGGAAGGGGTTGTCGACAACCCGTATGGTGTGCTCCACTCCGCTCCCCTGAATCCAGTAGGTGAGCATGTAGTCGGCCCCGTGGCCTTCGGGCAATGAGCAGAGGATGCTGCTGGCATCGGGCTCAAAGCGTACCACCGGACAGCTGCTTACGCCGGCAAAGGCCATGCGGCAGGTGTCGCTGCCAAGGATGACTATCCGCAGCGGGATGCTGTCGTTGACATCGAAGGGCAGTATGTGGTAGCGCAGGTTGTCGGGTGCCAGCGTGTCCAGGATGGTCAGGTGCGATGCGTCAGGGCTGAAATGAAGGCTGTCGGTGAGTGTGCTGTCGCGATAGATACCTAGGAAGAGGGTGTCGCTGTTGGCCACGTGCAGCGTCAGGTGGTGCCCCGCGAGGTTGCCCATATAGGGCATCAGGGCGCCCCAGGTGCCGTCGCCCGTCAGGTTGAGCAGGTCGTCTTCCACCCATGCGCTGTCGCTGAAAGCCCATCTGGACGGAAGCTCGTAGGAGAGCAGGTCGGCAAAGACAAAGCAGTTGGGGGTGCCGTCGCCGCCGTCGGATAGGGTGATGATGTAGCATGCGTAGGAAAGGCACCCTTCTTCTTCGCCATCGAGCAGGCGCACGAAACATTGGTAGAGCGTTCCTGATGTCAGACCTCCGATGCCGAAGGGATTCAACTCATCGCCGGACAGGGTGTCCACCAGTGTCCTGCCTCCGCCCACGAGGGTAATCTCCATGCTGTCGGCCCGTCCCGTCAATTGGCAGCGGAAAGAGGCGCTGTCGCAGCCCACATGGAGGGGCTCGAGCGAGTAGTAGGCGCTGTGGGCGATGTGCAGTTCGTCGATGTGGCAGCGGTAGTTCAGGTATTCGTTGGAGTGCAGGTAGGTGAGAACCAGGCGCTGGTCTTGCTCAAGGTGCATCAGGCTGTCGGGCAGGTGGTAGGTATAGTGTGTGCGCTGTCCATCGCCGGTCAGCTCGATGGTGTCGATGGGATGATAGAGACCTTCCGAAGCCCTTCCCGGCAAGGTGCCCAGAATCAGGCGTCCGCCGGAACTGATGTCGGTGGCGTAGAAGCTGATGTAGGCTCCGCTGTCGAGCTCCACGTTGGGCACCACGGCCGAGGCATTGTAGCCCCACCCGAAGCCATAGGATGCCAGCGTCATGGATTCGCCGGCCTCGTAGTAATAGGGATGGGTGCTGACCGTGGGGTAGTACGCGTAGGCTTGCATCTGGTACCAGTCGCCGTACTCCCAGCCCCACCAGCCGCCCCACTCCGGCGTGGTGAAGTCCTCGCAGTAGGGTAGGGGGTAGTCGCGATAGGAGGTGCTGACCTCCATGCGTGTCAGCTCGCATGTCTCTTCGCTGCAGGGAGGGTAGACGATGATGTCGTAATGCTGGTGCAGTCCCAGCCCTGTTATCATGTGGCGTTGGGCTCCGCTGCCTGCGATGGTGTCGCGGGTGCCGGTGCCGGGATTGAAGCCGCGGGGACCGTACTCTATCGTTACGCTGCTGCCGCCCACCACCGTGTCCCAAGCCAACTCCACGCGCGAGCCGTAGACGTTCACTACACGCGGATTCGCCACCGCGCAAGACCCCAACTGCAGGTTGCGCACATGCTGGCAGTAATAGGTGGGCCCACCCTGCGAGCGCAGCGCGAGGTGTCGACCGGGCACACCGGCCGGAATCTGAACCGTGTGGTACTCTGGGTAGTTCTCGTAGGGATAGAGTGTGTCGAAGGCCACGAAGGAGCCCGTGTCGTCGGGGAAGGTCATGGTGCCGAGCTCCAGCAGCATGCCTCCGTAGGAGGCCCAATGCTGGAACGTCAGCCATTTCCCGCCGAGGTTGCTCACCGTCGGCGAGACCAGCACATCGAGAGTATGGATATCGCCGATGCCGTTGCCAGCATTGGAACTGTAGTCCCGCCGTACTTGCGTCCATCCTTCGGCTCTCGCCCCTTCAAGCGGAGCGCAGAGCGTCTCGATACGCAGGTTTGCTGCTGTGCGCATCGTCAGGTTGTAGGGGACGCCCGTACCCTCGGTGCATGTGGGATAGAGGGTCAGCGTGTAGCGAGTGTCGGGCTGCAAGCCATTGATGGCCAATGGCGATGTGCAGAGTCGGTAGACCGTGTCGGGCGACAGCCCACCCGCCGGGGTTACCCCTACGTCGACCGTCCCGCTGCCATAGGTGGTCCAATGCAGTTGCGTCGATGTGGTGTCTGTGCGCAGTGTCCATGCCTCGATCACGCCGCAGGTGCTCATCTCTATGTCGTCGATATAGACCATCCGCCCAACTCCGTTCTGTTCGGCTTGCGTCATGTAGAATGCAAGGCGACACTTTCCGGAAGGTATCGTAAGCGTCTGCTCGTAGGTGTGCCACACGTTGGAGCCGCCTATGGTCAGTGTCTCGAACGGTGTGTATCCGTAGAGGTCGTAGTCGGACGACACGCTGTCGCACCATCCCAGATTCACCACCACCCCGTTATGGCTCGCCATATACCGGAACTTCACTTTCCACACCCCATCGCTGCTCGCCATCTTGGGACTTGCCATCAGCGAAAAATGCCCCACGGCATTGTTCTCGCCACAGCTTGTCATCAGTGCCTTGTTCATCCTCGTCAACGCCACCACACGCGGACGTGTATACTCGTCGTCGAAGTTCGTTATCTGTAGCCAACAATTCGGTACGCTGTCGGTCGGCATGTCGTTGAAGTCCTCGTTCATTGGCGGTTGCATCGTCCCGCAAGCCGTCCGCCACACCACCCGGTCCGCACAGCAGTTGTTCGTCTCGCCCTCCACATACACCGTCGCCTTGTAGCGCACATTCGCGCTCAACCCGCTCAGTGCATAGGTCTCCGTGGTTGTTACCCCCACTTCGTTTCCGTCGAGGACTACATGGTACCTTCCCCCGGGACCCTCCCATGTCAGTGTCGTCTCATGCATCCCTATCCCGCTCGCCGACAAGTTGCTCACACCGTTGGCGCACATTCCGCTATTCCCGCTTACTATCTCATAGTTGATGCTGAACCCTTCTCCCGTTACGCCCCCGTCCGTGTGAAAATAAATCACTACCTCCGATCCCGTCACCGAAAGATTCAATGAGCCCGTGCCGCGCAAGTTGCTCGAAACCAACACTCCATCGGCATATACCGCCAGCGTGTCGCAACACTGTTCCGTCACGTAGCTGCCCGTCAGGTGAATCTCCGCCATCCCGGCGCCACGCAGCACCACCCAGCCATCGAAATTATTGCTGTAGGGACCAGTCGATCCACCATCGTCGTAGATTGTGCCCGTCGGAGTCTGGCACAAGTCCACTTCAATCGTGTCGCTCATCGCCATCGTGAATTCCTGCCCTTGTGCGCACGCGTAACCATAAATTACGACAATCAATGCGACAAGAATGGGTTTTAATATTTTGCTATTTAGCCTGCAAAGATATAATTTTTTTTGATACCGTTTGAGAAAAACTGTCATGCAGTTTCGGGAACAAGTACCATATCCTGCCATAAGCTACCAGGGCCTTTGTATTCCCCTACCGTTCCCCTACCATTCCCCTACCGTTCCCCAAGAGACCCCTGCCCCTCACCACTCACGTGACGGGCAGGAATCGGGACGGCATCCTTCAACTTGCTTTTTATTGTTCAACTGATTGAAACACAATTCACTGAAGATGTAAAAGCATAAAAACGGCCGTTTTTTCAGTTTCCGCCCCCGAAAACCGTAGAAATCCGCCCCGCGCACCCCGTTTTGCCCCCCTGGAAGCCCCATGCCATGAAAATTTTTTCACAACAATGCATGTTGTATGAAAATTTTTTCACAACAATGCATGTTGTAAACCAGCATGTTGCAAAAAACTTTGAGTGGAAAGTGAAAAAATATTTTGCCGGTTTGGAAAAAGGTTGTACTTTTGCATCCGTTTTCCGCCAGTCGGCACGGCGGGAGGGAAGACAAGAGAAATTTGAAACGGATGAGAAGAAAGAGATAGCGTGTGTCAGTCCCATATATAATATGATATACGGGAGGACACGAAGACGAGTCAAAAAGGTAAAAAGCAATTCTTACAATGAAGAGTTTGATCCTGGCTCAGGATGAACGCTAGCGGCAGGCTTAACACATGCAAGTCGAGGGGTAACAGGGGATGTAGCAATACATCCTGCTGACGACCGGCGCACGGGTGCGTAACGCGTATGCAACCTGCCCGCAACAGGGGTATAACGGAGTGAAAATTCCACTAATCCCCCATATTGTCATCAGGCCGCATGGCTTTATGACGAAAGGTTATTCTGGTTGCGGATGGGCATGCGTGACATTAGGTAGTTGGCGGGGTAACGGCCCACCAAGCCGACGATGTCTAGGGGAGCTGAGAGGCTTATCCCCCACACTGGTACT
>ONBB01000013.1 GCA_900315935.1 uncultured Bacteroidales bacterium | reverse complement strand
GGGCGAGGTGAGCATCGAGACGGTGGAGCGGATGACGGACCTCTACCCCAACCCGGCGGCCGACAGGGTTACCCTCGCCTCCTCCTTCGGCATCTCGGGTGTGAGCGTCTACAATACGGCCGGCACCCTTGTGCTCGAGCGCCAGGGGCTCGCCGGCACGATGCACACCCTCGATATCTCCGCCCTCCCCGCCGGCGCCTATCTCCTCCACCTACGCACCCCCGTCGGCACCGCCGTGAAGAAGCTGCTGGTACGCTAGGCGCATCTACATTAAGACAATTTCTGGCGGCGGCACAATAATTTGTGCCGCCGCACGTTGTCTAGGGCAACAAAAAACGGACGCACCATGAACCTGCCCAGCACCATCCTCGAACAGGCCGTCGAACAGCTCGCCACCCTTCCCGGAGTGGGCAAGCGGTCGGCTCTGCGGCACGCCCTTTTCCTGATGAAGGAGGACGAGCTGAAGGTGCGCGATTTCGCCGAGGCGGTGCTGCGGCTGAAGACCCACCTGCACCGCTGCCGCCACTGCCACAATGTGTCCGACACCGAGGTGTGCCCTATCTGCGCCTCCGACAAGCGTCAGCGCGGCATCGTATGCGTGGTGGAGAACGTGCAGGACGTGATGGCGCTGGAGAACACGCAGCAGTACCGCGGCCTCTACCATGTGCTGGGCGGTGTCATCTCGCCCATCGACGGTATCGGTGTCAACGACCTCGAGATTGCGTCGCTGCTGCGCCGCGTACAGACCGCCGACCCCGCGCCCGTCGAGGAGGTCATCCTCGCCCTGCCCACCACCATGGAGGGCGACACCACGGGCTACTACCTCCACCGCCAGCTGCTGCCCCTCGGCGTCAAGGTAACCACCCTGGCCCGCGGCGTGGCCGTAGGCGACAGCCTCGAGTACGCCGACGAGATTACCCTGGGCCGTAGCATAGCCCATAGAATACCGTTTGAAGGATAGCCTGCGCCCCGAAGGGGTGCCCCAATCACAGGCAGGGGTGCTGCGAAGCAAGCCCCTGCAAAAACCAAACAATCAACAGAGCCCCGAAGGGGCGACCCAATTATGGCAAGTACACTTGTAAAGAACGACCTACATATAGTTTTTCATGTCAAATCAACCAGTCCCAGGATTGACGTTACCCTGCTTCCATCGCTCTACAGCTATATCGGTGGCATTATCAATCGCCGCAATGGGCTGGCCTTGGAAATAGGCGGTATGCCTGACCATATACACATCCTGACGGCACTCCCCAAGACTATGAGCTTATCGGACTATGTACGGGACATTAAAGCGGTGAGCAGCAAGTGGATGAAAGGCAAAGGAGTGCAGTATGCCAAGTTTGAGTGGCAAGAAGGCTACGGTGCATTCTCGGTCAGTCCATCACTAATCGACAAGACCGTAAATTATATTCGCAGCCAAGGAGAACACCACAGTAAAAGAACCTTCCAAGAAGAATATAAAATGTTTCTAGACGCATATCATATAGACTATGACGAACGCTACTTGTTCACCGATTGAGAAGGGTCGCCCCTTCGGGGCTCCTACAAACACCCCCACCTATGCTGCAGGGGTTGCCACCCCTGCCTGTAGTGGGGCGCCCCGACGGGGCGCCCGAGGCACTGCCATCCATCTGCAATATGCTATGCTGCTCCTGGCACTGGTATTCTGCTCCTGTGGCAATGCCACCACCGGATCCTCCGACACCGTACCCCTCGACGAGGCCATCGGGCAGATGCTCCTGGTGGGCTTCCGCGGCACCGGGATTGATGACGCGAACCATATCGTGCGCGACCTGCGCGACTACCATGTCGGAAGCGTCATCCTCTTCGACTATGACGTGCCCACCGGCACCCGCGGCCGCAACATACAGAGTGCTGACCAGCTGCAACGCCTCTGCACCCAGCTGCGCTCCATCAACCCCGCCCTGCTCGTCGGCATCGACCAGGAGGGAGGCCGCGTGAGCCGCCTCAGCCCGCGCTACGGATTTCCGGCCGTGCCCACCGCCAAACGCCTGGCCGCCCTCGGCGACGACTCGCTGCGCCACTATGCCGCCCTCACCGCCGACATGCTGCACTCGCTGGGCATCAACCTCAACTTCGCCCCCGTGGCCGACGTCGATGTCAACCCCGGCTGCCCCGTCATCGGCAAGCTGGAGCGCTCCTTCTCGGCCGACACCGCCGTGGTGGCCGCCTGCTGCTCCATCTGGGCGAGCGAGCAGCGGAAGCGGGAGGTGGTGAGCTGCCTGAAACATTTCCCCGGCCACGGCAGCGCCAAGGGCGACACACACAAGGGACTGGTCGACGTTACCAAGACATGGCAGCGCAGCGAGCTGGCCCCCTATCGCGATGTGAGCCGCGCCGGCATGGTGATGACCGCCCACGTCATCAACCGCCAGCTCGACCCCTCGGGCCTGCCGGCATCGCTCTCGCCCAGAATCACTTCGCTCCTGCGCGACACGCTAGGCTTCCAGGGCGTCATCGTAACCGACGACCTGGCCATGGGCGCCATCGCAGACCACTACAGCCTCGAGGAGACCCTCCGCCTGGCCCTCTTGGCCGGCGCCGACCTCCTCTGCCTCAGCAACAACGGCCGCCAGTACGACCCCGACCTCGTGCCCAAGGCCGTGGCCATCATCAAAGGGCTTGTCGCCGACGGCACCGTCTCCGCCGACCGCATCCAGCGCTCCGCTGCAAGGATACGCCGACTGCAGGGCTGAAAACACACCGCGGGGCCATGTCGAACATGGCCCCGCGGTTGCATCTGACAGACGCGCTTACTTCTTGATGATGTAATCAACGAAGATAGCGGGAGTCTTGACATTCTCGGGAGCGATGCTGCCGGTGGGGACAATCTCCTGGGGCTCGACGATGACGGTGTCGGCTGCGGTGGCCATCATGGGGCAGAAGTTCTGGCTGGTGCCCTTGTAGACCAGGTTGCCGTCCTCGTCGCAGATGTTGGCGCCGATGATGGCCACGTCGGCACGGACGGGCTTCTCCAGCAGGTACTCCTTGCCGTCGACGGTAACTTTCTGCTTGCCGTTCTCGACCACGGTGCCGAGGCCGGTCTGCGTCAGCACGCCACCCAGACCTGCGCCGGCGGCGCGAATCTGCTCGGCCAAGGTGCCCTGGGGCTGGAGCGTAACCTTCAGCTCGCCGCTGTTCATCTGGTCGATGGTGTTGTTGTTGGTGCCGATATGAGTGGCAATGAGCTCCTTGACCTGGTGGTTGGTAATGAGCTTGCCCACACCCACCTCGGGATAGGCGGTGTCGTTGCAGATGATGGTGAGATCCTTGACGTTGCGGGCCACCAGCTCGTCGATGAGGGCGATGGGGTTGCCCACGCCGAGGAAACCACCTACCATTACGGTCATGCCGTCCTGAATCTTGTCGGCGGCTTCTTTTACAGAGACAAATTTCTTCATGATATATACTATTTTACTTGTTGTTTCGTTATCCAAATCAGCGTGCAAATATACACCATTTTTTGCAATTGGTAAAAAAAATTTGTCCAAGTGGCAAAATATGAGTACTTTTGCAGTTGGAAATTAAAGCAAAAAAGAAGATGAAAAGACTGCTTTTTGCGCTTGTAATCACGCTGTTTGGCGTTGCTGTGAGCGCACAGGAATACGAGGAGCCCGTCGAGAAATGGAAAGTGGCCGAGGTGTGGGGCAACAACTACCACGGCTGGTCGTTCCATCAGGACTGGGAGGTCGATTTCACCGTCGAGGGCCAAGACGGCCGCTTCACTCCCACCGACGAGGAAATCGCCGATGCCGAGGCGCTGATACAGAAACGTATCGCCTACGTAAACCGCGACCACTACAACCAGGGCGGCATGTGCCCCATCATCGACGAGCACATGCGCAAATACCGTCGCCAATACGTGGGCTTCACCAACGACCGCGGCGACCATATTATCTGGGCCAACTTCTTGTGGGACGACAACTTGACCGACGACAAGCTGGCCTCCGACGTACTGCTCACCAAGGGCGGCTGCGGCCGTTTCTGGCGCCTCAAATGCAACCTCGCCACCCGCAAGGTCTACGGCCTCGAGGTGAACGAGTCGGGCGACGAGGTGGCCTACCTGCCACGCGTCAAGAAACCCGGTCCCCGTATCAGCAAGTCCAAGCCTCGCGACCGCAAGCAGAAAGTGCGCAAGACCGGCATCATCCACGGCCCCGAGGACAAAGTCTTCAACTAGTTCGGCATGGAACTGAAACCCCTTATTCTCAAGTTTGTAAAGTTTGGCATCGTGGGTGCCAGCGGCATGGTGGTGCATCTCTGTGTACTCTACCTTTGCAGGGATGTGCTGGGCATCAACACATTTATATCCAACACCCTAGGCTTTATCGTAGCAGCCACGACCAACTATATCCTCAACCGCATCTGGACCTTCCGCAGCCACGATAAGCAGGTGGGGATGGAATACATGAAATTCATCATCGTGTCGCTTATTGGCCTGGGTATCAACAACGGAACCCTGTGGCTCAGCGGACGTATGCTGCCCGAGTGGAATGCCGACTGGCGTTTTTACATCCTTTGGATCTTTGCCGTGGGCGTTACCACCCTTTGGAACTTCCTTGGAAACATGTTGTTTACCTTTAAACAGAAATAGTTATGGAAATCCTATCCAACCGCATTCTCAATATGGCCGAGAGCGAGACCCTCGCCATGACCGCCAAGGCCCGCGAGCTGAAAGCCCAGGGCAAAGATGTCATCAGCCTCTCCATCGGCGAACCCGACTTCAACACCCCCGAGGCGGTGAAAGAGGCCGCCAAGAAGGCCATCGACGACAATTTCACCCACTATCCCCCGGTGCCCGGCTACCAGGACCTCAAGGAAGCCATCTGCACCAAGCTGCAGCGCGACAACGGACTGGAATACAAGCCCGAACAAATCGTGGTCAGCACCGGCGCCAAGCAAAGCCTCTTCCAGGCTGTGCAGTGCCTCATCAACCCGGGCGACGAGGTCATCATCCCCACACCCTTCTGGGTCTCCTACAAGGAATTCGTCCGTCTGGCCGAAGGCAAATGCGTATTCGTGAAGACCACCCTCGAGAACGACTTCAAGGTAACGCCCGAGCAGCTCGAGGCCGCCATCACGCCCCGCACCAAGCTCATCATGTTCTCCTCACCCTCAAACCCCACCGGCATGCTCTACACCAAGGAGGAGCTGCGCGGCATCGCCCAGGTGGTGGCCCGCCACGAGAACCTTTTCGTCATGGCCGACGAGATTTATGAGCACATCAACTTCGTGGGCAGGCACGAATCGCTGGCCCAGTTCCCCGAGGTGAAGGAGCGCGTCATCACCGTCAACGGCGTGGCCAAGGGCTTCGCCATGACCGGCTGGCGCATCGGCTTCATCGCCGCCCCCACCATCATCGCCAAGGCTTGCAACAAGCTGCAGGGACAGGTAACCTCCGCCACCTGCTCCATCGCCCAGAAGGCCACCGTCTGCGCCATGCTCATGGACCCCAAGACCTCGAAGGACATCATCGACATGCGCAACATATTCCAGCAGCGCCGCGACATGGTCTACCAGCTGCTGTGCGACATCCCCGGCCTCAAGGTGCGCCTGCCGCAGGGTGCCTTCTACTTCTTCCCCGACGTCAGCGCCTACTACGGCAAGGCGTTCAACGGACGCAAGATAGAGAACAGCACCGACATGGCATTCTACCTCCTCGAGGAGGCCGGCGTGGCCACCGTGATGGGCAGCGCCTTCGGCGACGACACCTGCATACGCCTCTCCTACGCCACCAGCGAGGACCTGCTGCGCGAAGCCATGCGCCGCATCAAAGAGGCCCTGGCCAAACTGTCATGATCGAGAAGAACCTCATAGAAATCAAGAACAAGCGGGCCGCCTTCGAGTACTTCCTGCTGGACGAATACACGGCAGGCATCGTGCTGATGGGCAGCGAGATAAAGAGTATCCGCGAAGGCAAGGCCAACCTCGGCGACGCCTGGTGTACCTTTATAGGCAACGAGTTGTTTGTCCGCGACATGCACATCTCGGAGTACAAATTCGGCTCCTACTGGGGACACCAGGCCAAGCGCGACCGCAAACTGCTGCTCAACCGCCGCGAACTCAAGAAGTTGCAGAGCAAAATCAAGGAGCGCGGCTTCACCATCGTGCCCGTCATGCTGTACGTCAACCCCAAGGGCTACGCCAAGATGACCATCGCACTGGCCAAGGGCAAGCACCACTACGACAAACGCGAGACGCTGAAAGCCAAGGACTCGCGTCGCGACATGGAACGAGAACTAGCATAAACGATGAAGGTATTCAAGTTCGGCGGAGCCTCCGTCAACAGCGCCGAGGCGGTGCGCAACATGGCACAGATAGTGCAAAAGCACATAGAATCAGTACCTTTGGTGGTGGTAGTGTCCGCCATGGGCAAGACCACCAACCTGCTGGAAAAACTGGTGCCGGGCGTGAGCAGCGCCACCGAGGCCGCCACCCTGCGCCAGCAACTGCGCGACTACCACATGGAGATAGCCAAATCACTGATACCAAACCATCTAGATATCATCGAGAAGATTGACACCCTGCTGCACAACCTCGACGGCAGGGTGGTCTCTCTCGTACCCTCCCCCGAGCAATACAACTACAATTACGACCAAATCGTCTCCTTCGGCGAACTCATTTCCACCACCATCATCAGTGCATACCTCAACACACTTGGAATCAACACTCTATGGGTCGACGCACGGCAACTGGTGAAGACCGACCACCACTACCGCGAAGGGCAGGTGAAATGGGAGCTGACTCGGGCGGCATGCAAGGCGCTAGTGGCTGATTCCATGACATATAGCGTCATACTGACGCAGGGTTTCATCGGCGGCACCGCCGATGGCCACACCACCACCCTCGGGCGCGAAGGGTCGGACTACTCGGCATCCATCCTGGCTCACTGCCTCGAAGCCGAGAGCATGACCATCTGGAAGGACGTGCCCGGCTTCCTCAATGCCGACCCCAAGTACTTCGACGACACCGTAAAGATAAGCCAAATACCATACAATGAGGCCATTGAGCTGGCCTATTACGGCGCCTCGGTCATCCACCCCAAGACGGTGAAGCCGATACAGAACAAGGGCATCCCGCTCTATATCAAGTCGTTCATCACGCCCGAAAGCGAAGGGTCGTCGATAGGTAACTATCATACTATCAGCCCCGAAACCCCGCTATATATCTTCAAGAACAACCAAATCCTGCTCTCCATCCTGCCGAAGGACTTCTCATTCATCGCCGAGGAGAACCTGCAGGTCATCTTTGGACTGCTCAACGAGCTGGGAATCAGAGTCAATCTGATGCAGAATTCGGCGTTGAGCTTCTCGATATGCATCGACAACAACCCGCAGCGCACGGGACTGCTGATAGAGCAGCTACGGCACTCATTCCATGTTCGTTACAACGAAAATCTGCAACTGATTACCATTCGCTACTACACACAGGAGGTAATCGACCGCATCGTGGCCGGACGCCCTGTGCTGTTGGAGCAGCGTAGCCGGTCGACCGAGCAACTCATTGTGCCTCAATCCTGAGGACATTCTGCGACAGCATGTAGATAGCCTGTGGCCTCGGGTCCCAGGTTGAAGAGGAGGTCGACCACACTCAAGCCGGGAACAAAGGGATGGCGGTCGGCAAATACTTGATAATATGGGGGGTAATGAGGAGTGAGGGGTGAGGAGTGAGAAGTTGGTTTGGGCGAAAACGCGTTGCGATAGTCATGCTGATGGGCCGGAGCGCCCTCGGCACCCAAGGGCAACCAGTCGGCGGTAAGTTCCACCTTCACATTGGTTTTCAAACACTTCTGCAGCCAGGCGATGAGCGCCTGGTTGAGGTCGAGCAGGCGGTCGTAGCGCTGCTGCAGGGCATCGGCCAGACCGTCCCTATAGTAAAAATAGTAAGGCGAGGCGGCGTAGGCGGCCTCCAGGGTGCGCAGGTGCACCACATTCCAGCGCGTGCGGTAGTCGATGGCGATGTCCTCCGTGCGCGAATGGTTGCCCTGCGTGCGCACCACCGGCACCGTCAACGGCCGCACGCCGCCGGCAGTCAGGATGAGGGCGCGGTTGCGGTAGGTCTGCTTGGGGTAGGTTTCCTTGGCTTCCACCTGGATATCTGTATGTTGCAACAATGTTGCAACATACTGGACGGGCGGCAGGTAGGCCGTGGAGAAGAGGGCGCTCATCGGCCAAGGATGATGGAGACAAGCTCGCCCTGGTCGAAGTAGAAGTCCACATTGGCCTCGGGGAAGCTGATGCGGCGCTCGCCCCAGTCCTCCTCGTCGGCGTCCTCCTCGGTGTAGTTGTGGCGCACCATGAGCTCGACGATGGGGCGCTCCTCGAGGTCGAAGAGGGGCTCGCCGAAGAGCGTGCACTCCTCGTTGGCCACATCGATGCAGGCCAGCACGGGGTTGTCGCCCTCGCAAAAGAGGGTGAGACCCAACTCGTTGTAGCGCAGCACAGTGGTGCTCTCGTCGGCCGCGTTGTCGATGTTCTCCACTTCGTCGGGGTTGCCGAGGCGGGCCACTATCTCCTCCACCGGCATCCCAAAGGTAATGTCGCCGATACCTCGGCGCAGGGTAATCTCCATATTCATGATATATAGTCTGTTACGTTTAGAGGCGCGCAATGTTCGTCGGTACAAATGTACGGAACTTTTTCGGACTGGAAAAATAAATTTTCAGGAAATTCCGCTTTTTTTCGCCGCAGGCAAGTAGCTCTGCATCAGCCAGTACGGAGCTCTATGTTCTTCCCCTCTTCTTCCTCTCTTCTTCAACGGGTAGGCAATAAAAACGAGGGGGCTACGTTACCCTATCTGGAAACAAAAAAGCAGAAAAATATGGCAAAACTGGAACAAGGAATACTGGGCGCCTTCTCGGGGCGCGTCGGCACCGTGGTGGGCTACTCGTGGCGCGGCCGCGCCTGTGTGCGTGCCTACAAGCGCACGGTGGCCTACCCCAATACACCGATGCAACAGGCTGAGCGCGACTGGTTTGTGAGCATGGTGCGCTTCGCCTCCACGGCGCGCCAGGCGCTGCTGCTGGGCCTGCGCGAACAGGCCGAACGGCACCAGATGACCGAGGGCAACTACTTCGTTATGAGCAACAAGCGCTGCTTCGCTCGGACACACGCCCACGGCGGCGCACACGGCGGCGCCACCCCCTCTAACTTTGAGGGAGAGCGGAGGAACACACACACCATCCCCACCACTGAATTTGGAAGCGCAGATGTGCATTTTAACTCCTCCCCTAAGCTAGGGGAGGTGCCCGAAGGGCGGAGGAGTGTGTCCCAAGACAGAGGAGCATGCCTCGCGATTGATTTTGAACACATTATCATTGCCGAAGGCACCGCCGCCGAGGTGCGGTTCAAGGCGCCGCAGTTCGAGGAGGGCGAGGTGGTAAGGGTTGAGTATGAGAAGAATAGCATGCTGTCGCGCGCCTCGTCGGAGGACAGCGTCTACCTCTTCGCCTACGCCCCTGCGCTGGGCGAGAGCCAGCTCTCCGCCCCCGCCCTGCGCCGCAGCAAAGTGGTGAAAATGAGGCTACCGCAGCACTGGTCCGGCACCGAGGTGCACCTCTACGGCTTCGTGGTCGACCGCAACGGCCGCGCCTCCCGCTCCGCCTACATCGGCCACGGCACCGTCAGCCAGCCCGACAGCGACACCCAGCCACTGCAAATCACGGGCGAATCCACTGATTCCATGACAATTGAGCCAAACCCAGGCCGCTCGACAGCCTACCATCCAACCCCCACCACCATCCCCACGGCGGCCACCGACCCGCCCGAAGTTCCGTAAAGGGGTCTCAATAGCGATTATAGCTGTCGTACCCGTCCCAGTTGATGTGAGTGTCATCGCGGGGCGGCAATGGGGTTTTGCCTCCCTTGGTGAGGATGATGTGCCATATCCAGCGCAGAATCTCAATCGCCACCATGAGGAGGAGGGCAAACACCCCCATCATGCTGAACGTGGTGAATTCACTCCAGTCCCCGAACAATCCAGCAATCACCCCGCAAAGAACGCCCACACCGGCCAGGAACAGTCCCATGAAGATGTTTAACTCGCCCACTTCATCACCAAACAGGTGGGGGAAATAGGGGCGCTTTTTCTCTTTCGTATCCATCGCTGTGCTATTTGTGGTTATCCTCTGCCATCACCGCGTCGGCCACGCGGGCAAACGTTGCGGCGAGAGCTGCGGTGCAGCGCTCGGTGTCGTCCATATAGAGCAGGAGCGTCCACTTGGGGTTGTCGGCCGGGAAATAGCCCACCATATAGGTGCGCCCGCAGTGGTCATAGCCTTCGGGAATGAAGGCGGTCTTGCCGGCCACGGCGAAAGGCAGTTCCTGCAAGGCATGTGCCGCGGGGCCGTACACCCCCACCCCTTGGAGCAGCGAGGTCATCTGCGCCGCCACCTCGCGGCTGCAGATGGGCTTGCCCGGCAGGGTCGGCGCATTGTTGGGGACGGGGAACGGCTCGATGGGAACGCCACCACGCGCCAGGGCGTTATAGAACGCCACCACACCCATTACCGACATCCGCGACTCCCCTCCGATGCAGAAGCGGAAGAAAGCGGTGTCGTCGGGCAGCGAGCCGGTCATCTCGATGACCTGGCTGGGATCCTTGGTGGGAAAAAGCGGGGACACGGCGGTGCGGATGTCGCCGGCGAAACTGTCGCGGAAACGGAACCCCAAATCTGCATAGGCGGCATGCGAGCACATGGCCAACGCCTCGCGCATGGTGAGCGAATCGACGCGGACACCGTCCCGGAGCATCTGCTGCGCATCGGGCGCAAAACGGTTGGTGCTGAACAGCATAGAGGTGTCCACACACCGCTCATTGAGCGCCGCCGTCAGCAGAACCGGCGCAAAGAGATCGCCCATGAGGAAACGGTAATAGTCGAGTTCCAATATCTTCTCGACATCGGCGCTTGAGTATTGTCCTGACGAGTCGCGGACAACGACATTGCTGACAGCGCTCCTGCCCGACTGCACCTCGACGGCCACATAGCCGCCCCCCGAAGCACCGCAAGCCTCCAGGAGCCCCTTCACCTCCGTGCTGACGGATTCATACAATTCATCGCTCCACAATGGTTTCCCATCGTAAGTACAGCCCGCCAGGAGCAGCAAGGAGAATACCAAACCCAAAAGACGGTTGTTTTTCATAAGTATTTATTTCTGGTTGGCTATTTGTGAAACGATTTCCTTGCAGAGGCCGGTCAGTTCGACCAATTCCTCGATACAGCACCACTCATATACACTGTGGGCGGCGTTCTGTCCGCTGTAGAGGCAGGGGCCGCCGGGCATACCGTGGGCCACCATCATGGCGGCCGTGGTGCCGGCGCGTATTTCCACGGGCTTCATCTCGATACCGGTCTTTAGCGCTGCGACGGAAACCACCTCCACCGACCTGGGGTGCATACTGTAGGCAATGTTGTCATACTGCCTGCCGAAGGCTTCCTTCTCTATTGCCACCAGAGGGAAAGCCTCCCGGGTCTTGCCCAAGGCATTGTCCAGGTACCGGGCATAGCGTGCGCCGTCCTCCTTGTCGAAGTAGCGCACACGGAAGCGCAGGCGCACATCCTGCTGGTTGGGGAGCTGGTCGATGGCATAGCAGTGGATGTACCCTTGCTGGCCTTCGGAATGGGAGGGATGCACCTCGGGCGGCAGCTGGCCAAGGAAATACGCCATGGCCGTGCGGGCGTCGGCATAGCCGTCCTTCTTGCCGTTGGAGGGATGAGCTAGATTGCCCTTGAAAAGGTAGGAGCCGCCCTCGGCTGTGAAATTGGCCACACTGAACGTGCCATACTCGTCCCCGTCGATATCGAAGAGCATGTCGGGCACTTTGTCGAACATGTTCATATCCATACGCATTGCCGCCTTGCCGACATCTTCATTCTGCGAGAAGCAGAAATATACATCTCCGTGCTCGAAACGCTTGCCCTCATTTACCATCTGCTCGATAAGTGTAACCAAAATGGCGCAGCCCGTCTTGCAATCGGCGCCCAAAAGGGTGTTGCCGTCGGAGGTAACGATAGTCTTGCCCACGAGGTCTCTCAGGTGGCGTCCCTGCTTGGAGTCGGGAGAGAGCACCAGACCATTGCCGAGGGCAATAGGGCCACCGCTGTAATTGAGGTGCACCTGCGGCTTTATGCCCTTGCCGTTGGCCTCGGGCGTAACATCGAGGTGCGCCATAAACATCACGGAGGGAACCTTCTTTTTCATGTTGGACGGCACCTTGGCGTAAACATAATAGTCTTCAGACATCTTCACCTCCACGCCCCCGCCAAAGCTTCTAATCTCATCATATATTTGTTGGGCAATCGTTCGCTGCCCCTCAGTCATCGGGAATGAATTGGGGTCGGGGTCGTCGATGGATTGCGACTCGATGAGCACATATTTGAGGAATCGGTCAAGCATATTATATTTCTCTGTCAACAACAACAACCCTTGATAATTCGGCAATGCAGGAGAATAGGGGCTAGGCTTGGGAACGCGTATTGGCGGTATTGGCAGTGTTCCCCTTGAAGAGTCCAACTTTGGGACTGGCTGGATGATTGGGCGGACGGGACTGACACCGGGACCGACATAGGGAATGTCACCATTCCCTGTTGGCCTAACCGTCGAAGGGTTAGTTAAAGCACGAGTCACGCCTTCTACAATTTTCACAATCCAAGGTCCTTTCTGTGCCTCCAACGCTGGTGTTGATAACACAAATAGGACAACCATTAAAATAATCTTTTTCATAATCTGTGTCTGTTTAAGGTTTGTATACTTCATAATTATTGCCGCCTGTTATCCCATCGGCTCGTCGGTTTATGGATGAAACTATTTTACAACTATAATGGGAATCTCTTCATATCTTTACATAACAAAAACTTGCCATACGGGAATATATCTACCAGTCCATGCGACTCCATCTCGTCATAATATTGGCATTCAACAAACAGGTTACTTCCTTTGAGCGTGCCGACAAACTCAAGATGCCTAACAATTCTTTCATCAGGAGCAGGCCAGGCACGCAAACCTATGTGTCCCTTGTCTCCCACATGGTAGTTGCGGCCAATCTGTTTTTCCACCACAAAATCTATTGTAATGTTGTTGTTAGCCACGACGACTTGCGTGGTTGCCAAAGCTCGCCCCTTGAAGAACGTCGAAGCCACAAGACGGCCATCCTTCCATTGGACAACCAGTTGGGGCTCACCGCAACCCTCCCATCGCCCAAGAAAAGCATCTTTAGCGGGGTTTTGCGCAGCCGCCATGCCGGGCAGCAACCCGAGTGCCAATGTGAGGATAAAGAAACGGACAAGTACCGACATAAAATGGTGCTATAATTTCCACAATACTTTAATTCTCCCCTCTTTTCGCGTGCGATAGCCGTCCTCAAACACAACCTCCATTCTCCAACGGATGAACTCTGTTCCTTCTGGTAATTGCAGCAAATCCGATGAAACTGCATCAGATTCTTTATCCCCAGAATAACGACGTTTAAGAATAGTCTCCTTATTCTCGCCATAATAGAATTGCACTTCTACATCATCCGCAAAAAGCAATCCACACTTCCAACCAAAAGACAGATTACTTCCATAATTCCACTCTTGAGGGAACGAGGGCTTAAGTTCGTGCTCGAAGACTGTGTATTCCGATCCACCCAATATCAACTCCTTCTTGCATCGTTTAATCGCAGCAAGTATTCTAGCGGATGGAGCCTCTTGATATAGTTCCTCTAACATATTCAATGCAATTTCATAACGCCCTATATCTAGGTATCTCTGTGCAAGCGCTAGCTTCTCTGTATTATTTGACAACGACCCGATTTCCATTTCCATGGCTTTGGGACTAGGGTGCGCTCTTTTCATTAGAGAAACATCCTCTTCCAAATGAGGATCGGTATCAACTTTTCCTATTGTGTCCAGACCTATTTCGGCAACCTCTCTCTTTTGAGAACAGCCCGCCAAAAGCAAGATTGCCATAAAAAAGCTTAAAGTTGTTTGTTTCACTGGATTTATTGTTTTAATTTATATAACTCTACTTCTCCACCTTATAGGTGAGGCGGATAACAAAATTCTCATAATCGATTTCAAACTTCTCAAACCGCGTAAGCACCGACTGACCCAACAACAGCATCCCATTGCTGTCGTTGCTATCTACCATGGTTCTAACATCCTTCAACACAAAGTCTCCTACCTTTATTTCTTTTACAAGTATCATGTTAGATTCCACAACACGACCATCTGCCACCTGAGCGTCTACTGGAAATAGTATATCATCTTCAGACAGATGCCCCCTTGTATACATTTCATATGCTTCACTGATGCCAATATTAGAATAGGAGGCACCGCTGTCAAAAATCATTTTTTTCTTCATACCATTCAAATAACACTCAACAATCATTATACCATTTTCCCAGTAAAAAGGTATTTCCGTCTGCTTGTAGGAGTACTTCTTTTTCGGATACTTTTTTTCGACCATCTTTTCTTTTTCTTTCATGTAGCCTTTCACCTGTTTTTTGATAGGAGCGAACACATCATCCTTTATGAAATATTGAGCCCACATGGGGTCGTGGGATGCGTCAATCGCGCGTTTTGCATAAGCCAAAGTCCGCTCCTTGTCGCCACGCATAATGTATCCGTATGCCGCAGAATAATAATCGTATTCCGTCATTGACTCCTTACGAAGAAGTAAATCAAAATACTCGTCAGCTTCTTGGAGGAGTCCCATTTTGTTACACGCAATATGGGAAAAGACATTGTCTCCATTTAGACTTTCATCACTTACAAGATTTTTCCAACTAGTCAATGACGCAGATTCAAATCCCTGTCGCTGCAATATATCCGCCATAAGAAATTGAGAAAAATACCTAATATCAGCGTCCATGTCCCAGGCTAGGATGGGGGGCAATAGCTCTTTTGCTACCTCGTCTTGCTTTTCCAGGCGATTGTACATAACCCATGACATGCCATCAGGGCGATACAATCCTCCATTTAAAACCCTATTATTCATTACCTCGTTCATCCAGAAAAAAGCATTTTCTACGTCCCCATCAGCATAATACATTTTTCCCGCAAGGAAAGCCCACTTATTAAAAAAAGATAGACTAGCAGAATCCAGAATCCTTCCACTGCTGATATTCACCAGGTTTTCCAAACAAGACTCTGCCTTTGCCAAAGCACCCATTGAATAATACGCCTCTGCCTTGTAGTAATTTACGACCTCATTATACCCTATATAATTGTATACTTTATCACACAGTTCAAGGGTTCTCTCATATTGGTGCCTTTCGTTACAATATCTCAACAACGGATATATCTCTTCCTGGGGCAAAGTTTGTGGATCAGCGTTGTCCAATTCTTCGAGTTTTTTAAATATTTCTCCCTGCAATACGTGTGCATACTGCGATTTTCTCAATCCTAACTCATATATATCTATGGCACTTTCTAGTTTCCTAAAATTAATACAACTGATAGCATAAGCCAAGAAGTCTTCTTCGCTCATTTTTTCGAACCATTTTTTACTTACACGACTATAGTACCTATATGCCTCTTCATATTGTTCAAACAGATAGGCATTATATCCCCTTTTGCATAAAACAGAATCTTCGGAACCCTCGTCCAAAAACCCCAAATAGTACTCCTCCAAGGCAGAGCCATACTGTGCGGTTGCGCTACCTATTGTGCCTAGCACAAGAACCATAGCAAAAAATAGTCTTACTTTCATCGCATTATCGACCCATTATTAGCCATCGGGCCCATCGGCTTTATTTTTTCCCAAGGCTCGTCGAGATGAATCGATATTAACGAAGAAAGTGGAGCCATCCATTTAAACCCTATTTCTCTTGTGAGGGCTGGACTCCCTATGATGTAAAATAAAGGCTTTATGAGTCGCTCCACGAGGCAGTATACAAGACATACTGTATCCCATTGGAGCATCCGTCTGCCCTTATTCCTAACATCATTCAAAGTGAAGTGTCCAGTTTCACAAGATCGGAATAAGGCGAAAAATGCAACTTTCTCGGCAAACCAAATCTCAATGGTTTGCGAGTGCAAAAATACAACTTTTTCCCGTACTGGCCAAAAATATTTTTTTGTATGTGCAGAATATTTATTACTTTTGCAATTATTGAAAATATAATAATTATTTTTATAATAATTCGTATCTTTATGAAAACAAGCAATATAAACAATCCATTCGTAATCTCCAGAAGCATCCCAGAGGAGCTGTTTTGCGACAGGAAGGAGGAGACGGCGTTCCTTATAAAGCAGGTACAGAACGGACGAAATGTGGTGCTGGTGTCGCCCCGCAGGATGGGGAAAACCGGATTGATTCACCATCTGTTCCAACAAAAGGAAATCCAGGAGCACTATTACACGTTCTTTGTGGACATTTATTCGGCCACCACGCTGCAAGAAATGAGCTACATCTTGGGCAAGGCCGTTTTCGAGCAGCTGAAGTCAACACGCGAGCGGAATTGGGAAGCCTTCTTCCAGACAATCAAGTCGCTACGCATGGGGTTCAAGGTGGACAGCATCAGCGGGGAACCCAAACTGGAACTCGGCATCGGAGCCATTGAAGACCCGGCTGTTACCCTGGAAGAGATATTCCAGTACCTGGAGGCGGCAAAACGCCCCTGTCTGCTGGCGTTGGATGAGTTCCAACAGATTGCCGAATTTCAGGAAAAACGCGTGGAGGCTCTCCTGCGGGGCATGATACAGGGCTGCTCCAACACATCGTTCCTGTTCAGCGGGAGCAAGCAACACACCATCAGCCAGATGTTCCACACCAAGGCAAGGCCGTTCTACCAGAGTGCGCAGCTGATGGACCTGCGGCCGATAGCGGAGGATGTGTATGCCGGCTTTGCCTCGCGGCTTTTCGAACAGAAGGGAAAGCGGATTGAACGCGAAGCGGTGGAGCTGGTGTATGATGAATACAGGGGTACCACCTGGTACCTGCAAATGATGATGAACGAACTTTTCGCCCTGACTGACGAAGGGGCTGTCTGCACCTCCGCCATGCTTCCCGTGGCCGAGCGAAACATCCTCGAGGTGCAGGAAGGGAGCTACAGGATGCAACTCAACCTATTGTCCCCCAAGCAGAAGCACCTCCTGCAAGCCATTGCCCGCGAAGGGTCGGTCAAGTCGCCCACCGCTGGCGCGTTTATCAAAAAACATTCACTGGACTCGGCCAGCTCGGTCCAGTCGGCCCTCCGTAGTCTGGAAGAGAAAGAGATAGTCTCCGCCACTGACAACGGCTACTGCATCAGCGACCTTTTCCTCGGCCGATGGATGCAAATGAACTATTAGTATATAATTCGGGCTCGGCTTTTCTTACAGAGCCAACCATTTTATTGACAAAAAGGCAATGGCAATTGAGTAAAAAATCGGAAATTTTATTCAATAGAACCGCTTCTATTGAACAAAATTTGTACTTGAAGGGGAAATTATTGCTTTTATAATTATTATAAATTCAATAATTGTATAAAAGCGCGATTTTTCTAGTGATAAGAGCGATTCCTTACAGCCCTTTGGCGATGTTCCAGGCCCAGTTGGCGGCGGTGAGGAGGGCGGCCGCCACGATGACCCACGAGGGCAGGCGGCGGCGGAAGAGGCGGCTGTAGAGCGAATCGGGGTGCCAAGGATGGCGGTGCAGCACAAGGATTTCGTAAAGGGTGGCTATGCCCAGAGCCAATGCACCAACGGTCAGCACGATAGCCAATGGATTGTACCACAAAGCTTTACCTACGTCGCCATGGAGCAGGGAGAAGAATGCCCGGGTGCAACCGCACCCGGGGCAGGGCACGCCTGTGAGCTGCTTGAAGATGCAGAACTGCAGGGTCATCAATAACCAGCCATGCTAGTAAACTTCTGATAGTTATGCTGTTTGGTCTTATCGCTGACAAGAAAGAGGTCCACCAGCCACCACACACCGCAGCCACCGCAGGTGAGCAGCTTGAGCACGCCGAGACCCGTGTCGCCAAGCATGAAGCGGTCTATGCCGAGCTCGCCAACGAAAATGGAAATCAGAAGCATAATGAGCGGCTTCTTGTACTCAATGTTGGTCATCATGAAGACGCGCTCCTCGTCCATCGAGGCGAGTTTGGAACGGATGTGAGCAATGCTCTCAGCGGGAAAACACTCGCCCTTGTTGGCGAGAAACATGTCGATGAGGGTTTGTTTGTCCATAGTCTGAAATGCTTTATATTTTGAGTGCAAAATTACGAAATAAAATTGGATTGGCAAAATTAAATTTACACCTAGGGCAAAATCCAGGTAGAAATGGATGAAAACAGCATTAATCACCAAAGAACAAGCCCTGAAAGAGAAGAAGATTAGAATATTGTATACTTCTGTATTTCAACAACATCTGACATACATACAGAACTCTTTGAGAAAATATTTTGTCGGTTCTGAAAAAAGTTGTACTTTTGCAAACTCAATTTACGCCAAAAAGTGGCCAAAAATTGATGACTCAGTAGCTCAGTAGGTAGAGCACAACACTTTTAATGTTGGGGTCCTGGGTTCGAGCCCCAGCTGGGTCACACCGACTACAACCATGCTACCAGACTCAGTAGCTCAGCAGGTAGAGCACAACACTTTTAATGTTGGGGTCCTGGGTTCGAGCCCCAGCTGGGTCACCAAACCAACACACGAAGGACCGACGCGCAAGTGCCGGTTTTTTTAGTATGAAGAAAGTAGGCAAAATACTGATAGCATGCCTGTTGGCATCGCTCTGCATCTGCACGCCGCTGGCCGCACAGCAGTCGCAAGAGCAGATGGCGGCCTACTACTATGACCAGGGCGAGTATGCACAGGCGGCGCAACTGTATGAGTCTCTCTACAAACGCACTACGAACAAATACTACTACCAGCGACTTTACACCACCTACCTCAAACTAGGCGAGTACAGGGATGCCGTGCGGCTGGTGGAGAAGCGGCAGAAGCAGCAGCCCAAGGAGTTGGCACTGTATGTAGACGAGGGCAACGTCTATCTCATTCAGAAACAGCAGAAAAAAGCCGACAAATGCTTCGACAAAGCCATCGAGGCCATCACCTCGAACCTGGCGCCGGTGCCCGACCTGGCCATGGCGTTCTCCAATATCGGCCGCCACGACTACGCCGCCAAAACCTACCTGACGGCGAGGAGCAAAACACGCAACGAACACCTCTATTTCAACGAGTTGGTAGGCGTCTACCAAGCCATGGGCGACTACACGGCCATGACCAACGAGTACTTCGACCTGCTGGACAAGCAGCCGGGCATGATGCCCTCCATACAGATTTCCATGCAGAAAACCCTGCAGGAGGCACCCGACGACCGCCTGGCCGAAGGCGTGAAACAAGCCTTGGTGGAGCGTGTGCGCGAGCACCCCAACAACCGCAGCTACCTGGAGATGATGATATGGTTCGCCCTGCAGCAGAAGGACTTCCGCTTCGCGCTGACCCAGGCGCGCGCCGTCGACGCCCGATTCCCCGACCAAGGCGGCGAGCAACTGATGCGGGTGGCACAGATAGCCTTCACCAACGAAGACTACGACGTGGCCGCCGAGAGCTACCGCCTGCTGCAGCAGAAAGGACAGGAAAGCACCCATTATTTCGATGCCAGGGTGGGCGAGCTGGAGGTGGACTTCGCACGTATCAACCACAACTATTCCATTGACAGCAAGCAGTTTGCACAACTCATGCAGAAGTATGAGACCACCATCGCCGAGCTGGGCAAGAACGAACGTACCATCCCGCTGATGCGCCATTACGCCCACCTCAAAGCCTACTATGGCAACGATGCGCAGGCGGCTGCCTCGATGCTCGACGACGTGCTGGAACTGCCACGCCTCAAGGCCAACGTGCGCGACGAGGTAAAGCTGGAGCTGGGCGACCTGCTGCTTTTTGCAGGCTCGGTATGGGATGCCTCGCTGCTTTACATGCAGGTGGACAAGGCCAACAAAAACGACCTGCTCGGCGCACAGGCCAAGTTCAAGAACGCCAAGCTGTCGTACTACAACCACGACTTCGCCTGGGCAGCCTCGCAGCTCAAAGTGCTGCGCGCCTCGACCTCCAAACTCATAGCCAACGACGCCATGGAACTGTCGCTGCTAATCTCTGACAACATGGAAGATGACAGCACCTACGGCACGCTGGAACTCTTCGCCGATGCCGACCTGCTGCTCTACCGCAACCAATTGGACGAGGCATGGGAGGGATTCGACATGGTTTCACGTGGAACATTGTCGCACCCGCTCTTCGACGAGGTGCTGATGCGCAAGGCGCAGATACGCATGAAACAGGCACGGTACGCAGAGGCCGACAGCCTGTTGCAGCGGGTGGTAGACTTCTACCCCACCGACATTACGGCCGACGATGCCCTCATCCTGCAAGCCGAACTCAACGAGGACCACCTGAACAACCCTGCCAAGGCACTGGAATGCTACGAAAAACTGCTATTGGACTACCCCACATCACTCTATGCAGACCGCGCCCGCAAACGTTATAATGCACTGAAAACAAGATGAATGAAGTAAAAGCCAAGAAGTTCCTCGGACAGCATTTCCTCACTGACGAAAGCATTGCACGCCGCATCGTGGAGAGCGTCACCGGCCGCTCCAACCATGTGATTGAGATTGGCCCCGGCATGGGCGTGCTGACCAAATACCTGATTGAGAACAAGGAACTTGACTTTCACGTGGTGGAGATTGACCGCGAGTCGGTGGCCTGGCTGCACGAGCACTACCCTACCCTAGACGTCATCGAGGGAGATTTCCTGAAACTAGACCTAAATTCCTTGTTCCATGATAGTTTCGCAGTGATAGGCAACTTCCCATACAATATATCCTCACAGATACTGTTCCGCGTATTCGAGTGCAGAAACCAGGCCGTTGAAGTGGTGGGTATGTTCCAAAAGGAAGTGGCCGAGCGCGTGGCGGCAGGGCCCGGAAGCAAGACCTACGGCATACTATCCGTCTTGCTATCAGCATTCTACAACATAGAATACCTATTCACCGTCCACGAGCATGTATTCAATCCCCCGCCCAAGGTGAAATCGGCCGTCATACGGCTTGTACGCAATGACGTAACTGCCTTGGAATGTGATGAAAACCTGTTCGTAAAGGTGGTCAAGGCGGGTTTCAACCAGCGACGCAAGACGCTGCGCAATGCCCTGCGGTCGGCGGGGCTGAATGTGGATGCCGTGCCCGAGGCGGTGCTGGGCAAGCGTGCCGAACAGCTGTCTACAGCCGAATTCATAGAGCTTACAAAAACCATAGAATCATGTCATTAGTATCCTATATCATCTTGGCGCTGGCCTTCGGCATCGGTGCCATGCTCCTTTTCCGCCGCTGTGGCGAGGCCACGCCGGTGCAGCTGATGCCCGGACTGGGCATTGTGGCAACCCTGGCGGCCATCCATGCGGCACTCTACTGGCTGGGTGCCCTGGTGGGCAGCTACCTAGCCTTCTACACGCCCGAGGAGCCCGACCGCTACAACGACCTCAACAGCTATGTCTTCCTGGGGCTGGCCGCGGTGGTGGCTTTCAAGATGCTGGCGCCCTACCTGCGGCGCGAACCGCAGCTGCCGATATTCAATCTGGCCGACAAGCTGGCGGTGCTCTCCATGGCCGTGGCCACCGGCGTGAACGTGCTGTTGGTGGGTGTCGGAACGGGCTTCGTGGAACCCGAGCCCAATGTACATAAAATCATTTGGCCGCTGCTGATAACCAGCATCTTGCTGGGCTACCTCGGCCTGATGTTCGGCCGCCAGAAGGTAGACCTCCGCCCCCGACGCTGGATGATTATCGCCTGCGTGCTGCTGCTAGGCGTGGCCGTGGCGGCCGTCATAAACGCCTAACGAGGTTACCTCGCAGGTGCGACCACAATGGAGACGCTGTCGTCGCACGAGACCTTGATGTCGCCCATATATTGCTCGGCGGTAACGCGGATGGTGCGCAACGGCGTGTCGGTGGCGTGCAGCTGGAAGAAGTCGGTGCAGGGGGTGAGGTCGATGTCGGTAATCTTCGTGCCGCGGATATAGACCGACTTCATGGCCGGACAGGGCGAGAGGTCAAGCCGAGTGAGCGGCGAGAAGATACAGAAGAAATAGGTCAACTCAGGAAACGGCCGCAGGTCGAACTCGGAAAGCTGCGTGTAGCTCAACTCTATCATTTGCAGGCGGTGGCAGCTGTCGATGTCAATCCGCTGCAGCGGCATGTGGATGCCGTGCAGTTTTTCCAGTTGAGGCAAAGCGTTGAGGTCGAGGGTTGTGATGGGATTGCCGCTGCAGATGAGGGTCTTCAGCTGCGGAAACATCTCGATGCCACGCAGCGACTTGATGCCTTTCTCGTAGCAGGCCATCTCCTCCAATGCGCGCCCTTTGGCCGTGGAACGCAGCGTGCGTCCGAACACCCGCTCGGCGTAGCCGCTATGGAGCAGGTAGGAGCGGAACGCACCGTCGGGCACCACGGCATAGATGGCCGCCTCGCCCTGCCGACGGTGCGCGGCGCAGGAGGCGATCAGCAGCAGGGCTGCCAGCAATATCCAGCGGGAGCAAACCAGGTGTCGCATATCATCATGTGTTGAATCCAGCGGCAAAAGTACACATTTTTCCCCAAACTGGCAAATATTTACACTAATACACTGACTACCAGACAAATGAACTGGGAGGAAAAACCAGATGCATTTTTTTAAAAAAGTGGCGGGAAAGTGCCATTTTTGCCCGAAATCGGATGGCTGATTTTCAGCACCTTACAGGCACCCTCTTCTTCCCCTCTTCTTCCTCTCTTGGGGGTGGGAAGGGAGGGGGGCGGGAGGGGTTCGCGAAAAAAACTTTTTTGCCATGTGGAGAAGATTGTGTAATTTTGCAACGAAAAAGAACGAGACAATATGACCCTGACACTTATCGCAGCACTCACGGGGCTGGCCGTAGGCGCCCTGGCAGGCTACCTTGTCGGCGGACGCGGAAAGAACACGCTGACGGCAGAGAAACACACCCTCGAGGGCCAGCTGGCGGCAGCCCGGCAGAGCCACACCGCCGAGACCACCCTCCTCAACAAGCAGCTCGACACCCAGCGGGCCGAGTCGGCGCACGCCCTGCAACAGGCCAAGGAGGAGGCCGAGAAACGCCTGGCCGACTACAAGGAGGAGGTGCTGCGGCGACACAACACGGTGGTGGACGAAATCAAGCAGACCCACGAGGCTTTCGTGCGCGAGCAGGACCGCCGGCACCAGGCCGACAGCGAGGCCCTCGAGAAGCGCTTTGCCGACACCGTGAAAGCCCTCCGCGAGCAGGTGGAGAACACCACCAACACCATGCTCAAGCAACGCCAGGAGGAGTTCTCCGATAGCAGTTCGAGGAACATCGACAGCATCGTCAAACCCCTCAAGGAGACCATCGACAAGATGAAAGAGGAGATGGCCCGCAACTCGACCGTGCAGACCAACATGAGCGCCGAAATCAAGACCAACATGGAGCACATGATACGCCAGAGCATCGAGGCCCAGCGCAGTGCCGAGGAGCTGACCCGCGCCTTCAAGCACGAGAGCAAGACGCAGGGCGACTGGGGCGAGGTGGTGCTCAGCAACCTGCTGGAGAAGCAGGGCTTCACCGAGGGCAAAGATTTCGAGACCCAATACACCATGAAGGACGAGGAGGGGCGCACCATACTCTCCGGCGACGGCGGCCGCATGCGCCCCGACGTGCTGCTGCACCTGGACGAGAAACGCGACGTCATCATCGACTCCAAGGTCTCGATGACGGCCTTCATCAACTACGCCAACGCCGAGGACGAGCCCGCGCGCCGCCAGTACCTCAAGGAGCACATCGCCAGCATCAAAGCCCACGTCGACGAACTCTCGGCCAAGAACTACCCGCAGTACCAAGTGAATCCGCACCTGGACTTCGTCATCATGTTCGTGCCGCAGTCGCCCGCCCTCTGGGCAGCCGCCAACGAGGAGCCCTCGCTGTGGCAAGACGCCATGCAGAAGAAAGTGTTCATCGCCGACGAGCAGACGCTCTACGCCGCCCTGCGCATCATACGCATCACCTGGACCCACATCGACCAAGAGCGCAACCACCAGCGCCTCTACGAGCTGGCGCAGGAGATGGTGAACCGTACCGGCACGTTCCTGAGCGAGTTCGACGGCATAGGGCGCAACCTCGAGCAGGCCCTCGGCGCCTTCGAGGCCAGCAAGAAGAAGCTGCTCCCCGGCGGCAAGAGCATCAGCACCACCGCCAACCAGATACTGGCACTCGGCATCTCGAACCTCAAGAGCGTCAAGAACAAGAAGGGCGTGGACACCATCATCCCGAAGGACTACCTGGGCCTCGACCCCACCGCCCCAGACAGCGACTCCCCCACCCTGCCCATCGACACCCCGCAGGACTAGCCGCCGCCACAATGATTAATCTAAATTGTATGAGAAAAGTTGCTTTCATGGTCATGACAGCCTTGCTGGCCATGGGTTGTGCGACCACCAAAAGCCTGGAACGCAAGCTTACGGCATACCCCTACAAAGCAATCACCCCCACCGAAGCCAAGAAAGCCGGCATCAAGCTTAACAGCAAAATGGACAAACTATATCCCAACGGGATGGAGCTGCAGGGAGACAGTGTTTCGCAGGGATACCTACGGGCATGGCACGCATTCTTGCAGGAGATGATGGCCGACATCCAGGCACAGGGGGTAACATGGGACTCACCCTACCGATTCTCGATACGCATTTTCTTCGCTGCCGACGGAACGGTGGATCTCTGCATATACAATTGGGATGAGGACATCCAACCCACCGTCGAGTGGAAGGCACTGTTCCACAAGGCATTGGACACATATCTGAATAAGGCACGATATGGCCACCCCTTGAACCAACGGTTCTCCCAATGCGGCAGCTTACGACTCAGCCTAAAGTAACAGCCTCGATACGCATCACGCACTCGCCGCAGTCGAATGCGAGGCGGAACAACTGCTTGTTGTTGCGGAGCAGGAGGGTGTCAGAAGGAGCTATCCCATAGGGGTTGGGGCCGCCGTCGCGGAGGCAGCAGCCCAGCTCGTGGCGGAGGCAGTACTTGGTGGTCATCAACGTCTTGCCAGCATAGTCGCCCGTCTGCTCCACACCACGCTCTATCTCGCTTGTTCCATGATGTTTATAGAAGTCCTCGGCACGCTGGTTGATGACGTTGGCACGATAGTCCAGTGAGTGAGGAGTGAGGAGTGAGGGGTGAAGAGTTGTGAGTTCTGTGGCGGCAGGGGCGAAGTGTTTGATTCTATACTCTTTAAGCAGTTCGACCGCCTTGCGGCGGAGGTCGTTGAGGGTGCCGGCAGTAATGAAATAGCGCCCCTCGGTGGTGTCGGTTACCTCCTCGGCCACAAAGGGACTGTCGCCGAGCTTCGAGAGCTGCTTCACGATGGTGTTGGACGACTTGATTGGGCGGTCACAGGGCTGGTGCTCGGCGGCGATATGCTGCACGACCGAGACTCCGTCCTCATCCTTGAGGTCTAGGCTGAAGCCGCGGCGCGTTACACAGAATAGCATGCGGACGCCTATCTTGCGCTCGGCGGTGCGCCCTGCAAGCAGTTTCTCGAAAGCCTGGTCCTGGTTGCGCCAAAGGGGAGTGCCCACTTTGAGGTTGGGCATCTGGTTGGGCGTGATGACGTTGCCCTCAACCCCATTGACCAGGAAGCCCTGCAGGCGGTTGCGCTCGTCAAAGTAACAGATGCCGTCGCCGTTGACAAAAGTCTCTTTGCTTTTGATTGTCAGTGTAAAACGTCCCAGCGTGGCGACCTCGCCCACAGGTTTGCCGATGGACTTTTGTGTGGCAAACGAGGCCATGGGCTGGCGCTCGCGGAGGAAATAGTCAGTATAGCCTCGGTTGAAGGTACGCTCGGGGTCGGGCGTAAAAAAAATAGTGGTACGGCCCGAGGAGGCACGCTCGTGGCCATTCATCATGGAATCAAGCAGTTGTCGGTAATAGGCGGTGATATTCTTCACGTATGAGAGATCCTTCAAGCGACCCTCAATCTTGAACGAGGAAATACCAGCATCTATCATGGAACCAACATGTTGCGAAGCATTGAAGTCTTTGAGCGAGAGGAGGTGGCGGTTTTTCATCACCGTTCGGCCTTCCTCGGTCAGCAGGTCGTAGGTGGAACGGCAGGGCTGGGAGCAACATCCACGGTTGCCACTGCGCTGGTTAAGGTACTGACTCATATAGCATTGGCCGCTGTAACTGACGCAAAGGGCGCCATGGACGAAAGCTTCCAGTTCGACATTGGTGGCCTCGCGCACGGCGCGCATCTGCTCCAATGAGGTCTCGCGCGCCAGGATGACACGCTTGAATCCCACTGATTCCATGAATTTTACGCGCTCCACAGTGGCATTATGGCATTGGGTACTGGCATGCAGCTCGATGGGCGGCAGGTCGCATTCCAAAAGACCTAAGTCTTGGATAATCAACGCATCCACGCCGATATTGTAGAGCTGGCGTATCATCTGCACGGCAGGCTCCAACTCATCGTCGAATAGCAGCGTGTTCACCGTAGCAAACACTTTGGAACCAAATAGATGGGCATATCTTACCAGCGTCTCAATGTCCTCGATGCTGTTGGTGGCAGCCTGTCGGGCACCAAAAGCCGGAGCACCGATATAGAGCGCATCGGCACCATGATTAATGGCCTCGCGACCAAAGTCGAGGTTCTTGGCAGGAGCAAGCAATTCAAGTTTCATGCAATAAACAACGTCTATGCGCGTTATTTATTGCATGAAAAGACAAAACAAGATACTCTATGGAGGGCTGCCTGCGCTGGGGCGCGAACTGGCAAAACCAGAATGGGCAGAAGCTACATACACCATACTGCTGGACGAGAACACGTTCCAACTGTGCCTGCCACAGCTTATCTCGCAAGTGGAGGCACTGCAGGAGGCAGAGTTTATCGAAGTGCCCGCTGGCGAGGATTGCAAGAGCCTCGAGGTGGCGGCGCAGGTGTGGCAGACACTGCTCGAAAGCGGTGCCGACCGCCAGCATGTGATGGTGAACCTGGGCGGTGGCTCGGTGTGCGACCTCGGCGGCTTCGTAGCAGCAGGCTACAAACGCGGCATACGCCACATCAATATCCCAACCACCTTGTTATCAATGGTTGACGCCGCTATCGGCGGAAAAACAGCCGTGGATTTCGGCGGAATCAAGAACAGTGTCGGATTCTTCCACCAGCCCGCGCTAACTGTCATAGACCATGTATTTTGCGAAACGTTAGAGCCCGAACAGATGCTCTGTGGACAGATGGAAATGGTGAAGACTGCCGCAGTAACAGACACTGCTCTGTACGAACGACTTACATCATCCAACAGCATCACCAAGCAACAGATTGTCGAGGTGGCAAGAATCAAGAACCGCATCGTAAAATCCGACCCCTATGACCATGGAATCAGGAAGATATTGAACTTCGGACACACCTTTGGACACGCCATAGAGCTTTTTTCCGGCTTACCACACGGCATAGCCGTCGGCATCGGAATGAAAGCCGCCATGTACCTTTCCACAAAGAAAACCGGCCTCGCGGAAACGACCTATCTATCATACTCCAAATGGATTAACGAGCACATCAAACTACCCAAGTTCACCCTTAAGGACATTGAGCAGATGCTCCCCTTGATGCACCAAGACAAGAAAGCACAGGACGGCACCCTGCATTGCGTGCTGCTCCAAGAAATCGGTGCCACAGTGATAGATGTGCCCCTCACGGATAACGAAGTGCGCGACGCACTGCTAAAAGTATAATTTTCAATAAACAACATTACAAAACCCCATCAAAAATGAAAAAGTACAAATGCACCATCTGCGGGTACATCTACGACCCCGCACAAGGAGATCCCACCCAGGGCATTGCCCCGGGAACCCCGTTTGAGGCACTGCCCGCCGACTGGAAATGCCCCAAATGCAAGAAAGGCAAAGAGATGTTCCAAGCCATTGAGGAACCCAAAAGCAACCCCTATGCCGGCACCCAGACCGAAAAGAACCTGATGGCCGCCTTTGCTGGCGAAAGCGAGGCACGCAACAAGTACACCTACTTCGCTTCGAAAGCCAAGAAGGAAGGATTTGAGCAGATTGCCGCCCTCTTTCTGCAGACAGCAGACAACGAGAAGGAGCACGCCAAGCTGTGGTTCAAGGAGCTGAATGGCATCGGTAGCACCGCCGAGAACCTGGCCGCTGCCGCCGCTGGCGAGAACTACGAATGGACCGACATGTACGAGGGCTTCGCCCGCACCGCCGAGGCCGAAGGCTTCAAGGAGCTGGCCGAGAAGTTCCGTGGCGTGGCCGCCATCGAGAAGCACCACGAGGAGCGTTACCGCGCTCTGCTGCACAACGTGGAGGCACAGGAGGTCTTCGCAAAGAGCGAAGTGAAAGTATGGGAATGCCGCAACTGTGGCCACATCGTGGTAGGCACCAACGCACCCGACGTCTGCCCTGTCTGCAACCACCCACAGGCATACTTCGAGATTAATAAACAGAATTATTAATCCACCTAACAGGCATAGAACAAAACATTTAGCCCAGTTGTTTCACGTGAAACAACGGGGCTTTTCCATCCCAACCTAACGGGCAAAAGTAATAAGCAAGACAGACACATCAGCAGGCGAAACCCCACTGATGCGCGATGCCTGCCCTATGGTGGCAGGGCACTGCTTGGAAAGCTTCTCGCGCGCCTCATAGGAGAGCGCGTCGAGCTGGAAATAATCGTAGCCAGCCGGCAGCGGTATCTCCTCGAACTTCAAGATACGGTTGGCCACCTCCTGCTCCTTTTCGATATAGCGCTGGTACTTGATGGCGGTCTCCACCTCCTGCACTACCTCATCAGGGAGGGCTGCCATGGCCTCGGCCACCGCTGGAGCCACCTCACCTAGTTCACGGAGTGTTAGCTCTGGGCGCAGCAGCAGGTTGGAGAGACGTACTTTCTGATTCAGCCCTGCCGAACCATGCTCCAGGAGCCACGCATTGACATCAGACGGGATAACAGGCGTCTCCTCCACCAACCGACGGAGCGACCTGGCCTGCTCCTGCTTCTTTTCCACCCGGCGCATACGCTCATCGTCGGCCAAACCGATGGCATGGCCGAGGGGCGTGAGGCGCTGGTCGGCATTGTCCTGACGCAGCAAAATACGGTACTCGGCACGGGAGGTGAACATGCGGTAGGGCTCATCGACGCCCTTCGTAACCAAATCATCAATCAAGACACCTATGTACGCCTGCGAGCGCGAGAGTACAAAAGGAGCCTTGCCCTGCAGCTTGAGGGCGGCATTGATGCCAGCCATAAGCCCCTGACAGGCAGCTTCCTCATAGCCCGTGGTACCATTCACCTGACCAGCAAAATAGAGGTTCTCAACATGCTTGGTCTCAAGGGTATAGGAAAGCTGGGTAGGCGGGAAGTAATCGTACTCGATGGCATAGCCTGGCTTGAAAATACGGGCATCGGAGAAACCCTCTATGGAACGCAACGCCTCCAGCTGCACCTCGAGAGGGAGCGACGAAGAGAAGCCATTGATGTAATAGGACTGCGTGTGCCAACCCTCTGGTTCTATGAATAATTGGTGGTGATCCTTGTCGGCGAAACGGTCAATCTTGTCCTCAATCGAGGGACAGTAGCGCGGGCCACGCCCCTGTATGCGGCCGGTGAACATGGGAGACTGCTCGAAACCGGTGCGGAGTATGTCGTGGGTGCGCAGGTTGGTATTGGCAATATAGCAGGGACGCTGGTCGGCAAGAGGCTTGGTATCAGCGAAAGAGAACTTGGAAGGATGCTCGTCGCCAGGCTGGATTTGCAGCCTAGAGAAGTCGATTGTGCGGCCATCGACACGCACAGGCGTGCCAGTCTTGAGGCGTTGCACCTCGAAGCCGAGGGAGCGCAACTGGTCGGAAAGCCCCACAGCAGAGACCTCCCCTACCCTACCCCCTTGCCACGAATCGGTGCCGATGTAGATGGTGCCGTTGAGGAAGGTGCCACTGGTGAGCACCACAGCACGGGCAGGTACCGTATGCCCCATGCGCGTCTGCACACCGCTGACAGCATTGCCATCCAGCAACAGCGACGTTACCTCATCCTGCCAGAGGGAAAGATTGGGGGTATTCTCCAACACCTGACGCCAATGAAGCGAGAAAAGCATGCGGTCGCACTGGGCGCGGGGGCTCCACATGGCGGGCCCCTTGGACATATTGAGCATGCGGAACTGGATGGCCGAGCGGTCGGTAACGATGCCACTCCAACCGCCCAGGGCATCCACCTCGCGCACTATCTGCCCCTTGGCCACGCCGCCCATGGCGGGATTGCAGGACATCTGGCAGATGGTGTCGAGCATTTGGGTAATAAGCAGGACACGGCAGCCCAGCCGTGCAGCGGCAGCAGCGGCCTCGGCACCGGCGTGACCGGCACCCACAACCACTATATCGTATGGCTCAAATATCATAGAGCATGATAGTTACGCATTATGTTCCTCGTGAAACATCTGCTCCCATAGCGCCAATGCCTCGGCCTCCTGGCGGCGCATCTCGGCGGCTTCGTCGGGCGACTTGTCGCCCTGGCCAAGGAGATGGAGGACACCGTGGATGACAACCCGATGCAGCTCCTGCTCGAACGGCACGCCATAGGTGCGGGCGTTCTCCCCTACCCTATCGACACTGATGAGGATGTCTCCCGAGATGAGGTCGGCCGCTACATAGTCGAAGGTGATGATGTCGGTGTAGGTGTCATGGTCAAGGAACTGACGGTTGACCTCAAGGATATGCTCATCGTCGCAGAAGAGGTAGGAGAGGTTGCCGACATGCTTCCCACGCCGCTGCACCACCTCGGCGACCCACTGGCGGACCTTTTGGGGCTCGGGAAGCTCAAAATCTATATTTTGTACTGCAAAGCGGATAGACATAGAAATCAATATAAGATATTGATATACAAAAGAATACGACTAATACAAATGGGATTATTCCTCAAAATGGCTGCCGTAACGGCAGGGCGGCAGGGCAGTTGTGCTCTGCGAGCGACGGAAAACGAGGAATGCCTCATGCGGCGACAGGGTGGTAGTGGCTCTGGAGGACGGCGATGCGCTGTAGGGCGTCGGCGGGGTCGATGCCGTTGACGTCGAATTCCATCCGCACTACCCTACCCCCTTCGGAGAAGGTCATGCGGTCGGAGAGCTGGCGCATGACGAAAATGCCCTCGCCGCGAGTCGACTCGCCGGCAGGGAGGTCGCCGAACTGCGAGTGGTCGAACCCCTGGCCTTGGTCGGAGACCTCGATGAAGAGGCCGCCACGGCAGGTGCCGAAGGTGAGGGAGACGGCCTTTGCGGGGTCGGACTGGTTGCCATGCAGGATGGCGTTCTCGACGGCCTGGAGGGTGGCCACCTCGAGGGCGGAGTAGTAGTTGCCGACGTTGCAGAGGCGGCAAAAGTGAAAGAGGCGCTCCTCGACCTGGGCCAAGTTGGCGATATCAGACTGTATTACAAAGGATTCCGTCATAATCTCGGGGGTATATACGTGCCACAAAGATACAAAAAAGTTGGCAACAGGGGCAAAAAAAGTCAAAAACGGGTGCAGATTGCTGTGTATCAGAAAGGTAGAGTAGGGGCGGAAAAGTGGTGAAAAAACTGTAAAAAGTCCGAAAAAAGGGGCAAAAAGGCAGGAATGCGATAGGCTGATTGTCAGCACATTGTAGGCATCCTCTTCTTCCCCTCTTCTTCCTAACTTAATACCCTCTTCCGCCTTGTCAGCGGAAGGGCAGGGGAGAGGGAAAAATTTATTTTGCCATGTCGGGAAAAGTTTGTAATTTTGCATCCGATTTCACGAGGAAATCACGAAGCGTTATACTTCGTACTTGCGAATGGGAACCTAGGAAACTTCCATTTTGTAATGCAAGTGAGTATAATGGTTTACGTGTTATGCGTGGGCTGTTATGGCTACATCTACATTACAAGGTTATTCCTAGGACCTCCATTCGAAAGACGTGGTATACGGTGCCACGCTTCTTGTTTGCATTATTAACACTATAGGCCACCACAGACAAAAACAGATGCGCCAACTGTACAAATGGCATAATAACATGAGACGAAGTATATTGATTCTATTACTGCTGATTCTGAACGCATTCACGAGCAGAGTTTATTCTCAAAGTGCAGCAGTGGAGAACGTATGGATTGAACACGGTGTTCAAAGTGGAGGTGAGACTGGCATGAGAATCCATGCTAAAGTTACAATAAAGGGGATGAAAGGGAAGAAAGCTAGGGTTATAGCTTTTTTTTACGATGAAAACAAGAAACATCTGAAGGGTGGGGTAGAGGGCTATCTTACAACAGATAATAGTCCCTATGTTAGAGCAATAGTCGACCTACCATACGAATCCACATACTGGGAAGACTTCAAACTATTTATGCCCGTTAGGGCGATTCCTCTTGCTCCTGGGAAAAAGACATATTATGTAAAAATTAATGTCAAAGAAGATGCGTACGATGGAAAAAGGCTAGGTAACTCGACATACGTTTCATTTATCGGCACGGGGGCACAGCAATCTGTTGCGCAGAAAAAACTACCTTCTGGCTCCGGTAAGTATGGGAAGAGGGTAGGCACGTTCTATTTCAAGGAAGGAGGTGGTAGCAACCTCCCCATACATCCTTTATCTTTATCCATGTCTCTTTCTGATAATGGGATTTATTATGCTGAAAGCTCACGTAATTCTCTTGTTCCAGGAGGGAAATCTTGTGAAAGGTTATACCAAGAAGATAGTCAAAACTACTATTTTAGACGAGCTAAAATTTGCAGTAACCTTAATCTTGATGAGTACTACCGTTCCGGTGGACTCATCCCACTTAAAACCATAACAGAAATTATAGATATTAGAACAGACGAGACGTCTTTAATAATTGCAAAGGACTGGAGTAATATAACATACGTTTGGGAAGGAATTAAATATACTAATATGGTAGAAATAGACAAAGAAGAATACAGTGAACTTCAAAACGCAATACATGCAGCCTTTCGTAAAATGGATACTTATTTCGGGAGAGAGAATGCTCCAAGAAATGCCAAAAACAGCACGTCTATCGAATACCAATCCCCGAGTCCTCGGCATGGGGATGTAAGATGCAGCGGATGTGGGGGTTCTGGAAAATGTACTGGATGTGCAGGGCGGGGTTGGAGTGAATTGTCAAATGGGGATTGTGCAGTATGCCTCGGCCGAGGGCGTTGCGGAGTCTGTTACGGGAAAGGTACCATCCATTATTAAATCAACTGATAAAACACTACTCCGCAAACAGGTCAGTATACTGCTTAAACTGGAAGAGGCGGTTGCGGCTTTGGCCTGTGGTCTCGACGAGGTAGCCGTCGGCACAGAGTTGCTTGACGATGTCGTTGGCTGATTTATATGACAGGTCGCATACATGCATTGCATCCTCTATGGTTGTGAATGGGTCGCGGAGCAACCTGTGCAACAGGAGTACTGTGCTAGTGCTTCTACGGCCATAGCGTGCCCGTATGTCGTTCTCTGCCTTTTCTTTGAATACGAGTATATCGGAGAGCGTTTTGACGGCCAACGATGCCGTTTGCTCAACTCCTACCAAAAAGTACTTCACCCAATGAAGCATGTCATTGTTCACTCTGACAGCATTCAGGTTGTCGTAATAGAGATCTTTGCGTTTTTCAAAGTAGGTGGAAAGATAGAGCAGGGGCTTGTCCAGGATGCCCTCTTGGACAAGATAGAGCGGAATCAACAACCTACCTATGCGTCCATTGCCGTCAAGGAATGGATGGATGGTCTCGAACTGATAGTGCGCAACGGCAATTTTAATCAGATTGGGGACATTGAAGTTGGGATTATTGAGGAATTTTTCCAAATCCCCCATCAAATCCCCCACAAGCTGGTGATGAGGTGGGATATAGCGGGCATCAGCAATAGCGTTGCCACCTATCCAGTTCTGGCTGGAACGGTATTCGCCCGGCAGTTTGTGCTCACCACGGACACCATCGAGCAAAATCTTGTGTGCAGATCGGATTAAGCGAGAAGAAATAGGGAGTGTGTGAAGATTTTCTATGGCATCATTAAGGGCATTGACATAGTTGCGAACCTCCTGCCAATCGTTTCGTCGCTCCTCGCGAACTTCCGAAGGTGGCAGCAGTGCCTCGTCCATGTGGGTCTGCGTTCCTTCTATGCGACTGGAAAGAACAGCCTCTTTGGTAACATGCAACTGGATGAATAGGTCAATGTTAGGTACCAACCGCGAGTACGAATTCAACTCACCGAGCCGCAGAGAGGCCTTTTCCAATAGTAAGTTAATTGAGGGATCTTGCCAAGTCCACTCGTCGTCAATGGAGGTGGGTACAAAGTATTTGTAACCTACACTTTGTTCATAATGTCCTGAAATATAATTCTCTAGAGTTATCATAACCGAGCAATTTACAAATGCAAAGATACAACTTTTATTTTACTTTATGAGAAAAAAGTAAAATAAGAATACACGTTATTTTACTTTCGGGGCTAAAAGTAAAATAAAGAGGGGCGTTATTTTACTTTTTGAAGTGTTCTACCGGTAGAAGTATTCGTTGACCTTTTGGCGGTAGTAGGGCGAGAGGGTGGGGGGGAGGGTGCGGAGGGGGTCGGCGGTGGGCTGGAGGGTGCGGTTGTAGCGCTCCAGCTCGGCGGGTGAGGGCTGGCTGTAGAGGTCGCTGGCCTCGCGGCTTTCGCGGCGCTCCTCGCGCTCGCGCTGCATCTCGGCGCGCTCGTGTTCCAGCAGGCGCGTCATAATCTGCTGCTGGCGCTGGAGGGTCTGCTGGGTGATGGTGCGGTTGACGAGGTCGGCCTCGGTCTGCTCCATCTCGCGCATCATCTGGTCAATCTCGCGTGCCAGCTTGGGGTCGCCGCCGGCGGCGGACTTCATCTCCTGGCCGTACTGCTGCATCATGCGGCGTATCATCTCCTGCTGCGCGGCGGCACGTGCAAACTCCTCGCTCATAGACTGTTGCTGCCCAATCTGGTGGCGGCCGCCAGGCTGCTTGCCCTGCTTGTCGAGCTGCTTTTTGAGGGCTTCCATCTGGCGGTTGAGCTCCTGCTGCATCTCGCGCATCGACTTGGGCGAGGGCTTGCCGCTGCCGGGCTTGCTACACTGCTGGCCGCTCTTGTTCTTGCACTGCCCGTTCTGCTTGCGCTGGCTGTTCTGGCGCATCTGGTTCTGCATCTGGTCGAGGCTCTCGGCCAGGACGAGGGCGAGGTTGTTGAGCGACGTCATGCCGTACTGCATGGAGCGGGCGGCGGAGGTATTCTTATATGTGCCGTAGAAGCTCTGGTTCATGTCGAGCAGGCCGGAGAGGGAGCGGCTGACGTTGGCGTTGACCTCGCCGACCTCCTTGGTGATGGCCGAAGCCACCTGGAGCTGGCGGCGGGCCATGGCGCGGAGCGAGTCCTCTACGTTGAGGAAGTCGTCGCGGATGCGGTTCTGGCGCGAGATGATGGTCTGGTACTTGGGGTCTTGGATATAGATATTGTTGAGGTCGGCGATGAGTTCCTCTTGGTTGAAGGAGAGGCGGACGAGGTTCTTCAGCAGCTGGCGCACCTGCTCGGCATCCTCGGCCAGGTCCTGCTGCTCGGCATCCAGCTGCGCCTCGGCCAGGGCCTCGGAGAGACGCTCCATGTCGTCGGCGGCCTGACGCTGCTGCTCGGCAGCATCTTTGAATTTTGAATTTTGAATTTTGAATTGGGCGTCGCGCTGGTGCTGCTCCACCTGTTTTTCCAACTCGGTGGGCACCTTGAAGTCGGTGGAGGGGTCGAGCGCCTTGTAGTCCTGCCGGATTTGGTCGATGTCCTGTTTCAACTGCTGGAACTGCTCGTTGAGTTGCTGTTGCTTTTGTTGCAGGGCCTCGTTGTCCTTGCCCTTGGACTGCTCGGTTTCACGTGAAACATTGCGCTGCTCCTCGGCCAGGCGGTCCATCTTCTGGATGGTCTGCTCCACCTTCTTTTCAATCTCGAGGCGCTTCATAAGCTCCAGGTTCTGGTCGAGCTGCTTCTCCAGCTCCTCGTTGCTCATCTTGAGCTGCTCCAGCTCCTGCTGCACCTGCTTCTTGTCAAGCTGCTGCATCATGCGCTCAATCTCGGCCATGGTCTCCTTCATCTTCTCGTCCATCACCTCGTTCATCAGGCGGTCCAGCTCACGCTGCTTCTCCATGAGCTGTTCGCTCTGCTCGCGGTATTTCTGCTCCAGGCGGTTGTTCTCCTGTATCTGCTGCTGCATTTGCTGCATCATCTGGCGCACCTGCTTCTGCTTCTCGGCAATCTGCTGGATGTCTTTCTTGTCCTGCCAGTTGAGCTCTTTCTTGTCCACCAGGCGGCGCATCATGTCGTTGATTTCCTGCTGCAGCTTCTGCAACTCGGACATCTGTAACTCGGCGCTCTGGCGCACCTCCTGGCTGCTGCGGTCGAGCATCTGGTCCAGCTCCTCGGCGGTGGGCACCTTGATTTCGAACACCTGGGAGGAGGCTTTCTTGGGGCCATGGATGGCGTCGTTGTCGTAGACCTCGAACCAGTAGGAGAGCTGGTCGCCGGGGGCGAGGGAGAGCTCGGCGGTGTTGAACGAGAAGTAGAACTCCTGCGAGGCACCCTCGCCAAGGGCCATTTCGGCCTCGCTGACGGCCTCGGGGGCACCGGAGGAGGAATTGGCCACCTTGTGGACGAAAACGAGCCTGGAGAAGCCGTAATCGTCCTTGATACGGCCGCGGAACAGGCGGCGGTCGGGGCGGAGGCTATCCAGCATCTCCTCGGCCACTATCATCGGCACCGCGTCGGCGATGGCGGAGAGGGTGTATTTCAGTGTGTCGGAGGAGTGAGGAGTGAGGAGTGAGGGGTGAGGAGTGTTGCTGACGCAGAAGGCGTAATCTGCAGTGTGCATGATGCGACGTGCCACCTCGGCCTTGCCGCTGCTGCCAATTTCAACTTTCAATTTCGAACCTTCAATTTCAAACGTCAGGCTGTCGGCATCCTGGGTCTGGAAGAGCCAGCGGACGGTGGTGCCCTCGGGCACGGAGGCGTCGCCGAGGTTTTCGATGGCTTCGCTCTCGCGGCCCGTGTAGGCAGGGTAGGAGAGGAGCATGCGGAACGAGAGCACGCTGGGGTTGGGCAGCACCTCGAGGGTGTACTCCTGCGAGGCTACGCCGCCGCCCTCGAGCACGAACACCTCCGTGCGGCGCAGCTGCTTGAAGGTGTAGGTGAAGGTGCCCGAGGAGCCTTGCATGCGGTAGCGGCGACCGCCAAGGTTGATATGCACCTCGGCGGGGCGGGCGTCGCCCTCGGTGGCAACCTCGAGGGTGAAGTCGTCGCCCTGCATGGCGGAGAGGCTTTCATTCAGGAGCACGAAGCGGAACGGCGCGGGACGCTCGTAGACTGTGCTGTAGTTGGCGATGCGGCGCGTGGGTTCGGTAACCACCGACGGCGACACCAACAACAATACCGCGATGAGCAG
This sequence comes from uncultured Bacteroidales bacterium, assembly GCA_900315935.1. GTDB lineage: Bacteria > Bacteroidota > Bacteroidia > Bacteroidales > P3 > Colimorpha. The sequence goes on along the minus strand of ONBB01000013.1, from coordinate 112,818 downwards.
CAGCGGCGGCAGGGCATACTTCAGGTAGCGCCTGTTGGCCTTCAAATCCACGGCATTGAGCAGCGGCACAGGGCGCAGCTGGGCGGTCTTCTGCTCGATGGCGGCCGCGAGGAGTGAGGAGTGAGGAGTGGGGAGTGAGGAGCTCTCATCGCCACTCTGCATCAGCTGCAGCAGGTTGAGCAGCTTGTCGCTGACCTCGGGGAAATGCTTTCCTATGATTTTGGCGGCATCGGCATGGGAGATACGCCTGCCCAGGCCAGCCATCTTGAGCAACGGACGTACTATGAACCAGGCGATTACAGAGAGCACCGCAGCCAGTCCGCCCCAGAAGAGGAGCCCGCGGCCAAAGCTCGACAGCCAGCCGAAGTGCTCCAGCAGCACGACCGCCAGGAAGAGCACGCCAACGATGGCGACGGCATACAGCGCGCCCCGCACCAGGAGGCTTTTGTAATACTTCCTGATGAAGGCGTCGAGAGCCTGCAATATGTCGGTATGCTGCGGCATGACTTTCGATGAAATTAAACTGCAAAAGTACGACTTTTTTCCGACATGCCCCGCAGAAAATGGGCATCCCCTCCGAAAACCGACATAACACTCTGACTATCACCATGGTACAAAAACCGCAAATTTTTCGCAAACTTTTCGAAAAAAGGGGCAAAAATGCCCCTTTTCAACTAGCTGATAATCAATATTGAAGAGGCATCCTCTTCTTCCTCTCTTCTTCCTTGGTTCGGGAGTGGGTGGTGAGCTATTTTCCGAGGAAGTGTTCGCGAGCAAATTCCATGTCCTGGACGATTTCGAGGGTGCCGAGGTAGGTGCCGGAGGCGTCGCGCACAGCCATGTACTGCACCAGCATCGTGCGGCCGCCTTTCTCCATCCAGACTGGCACCACACTGGCCTTGCCCGAGCGGAAGCTGTCGATAATGCTGCGCACCATAGGCTCTATCTTGGGCGGGTGGCAGGAGAAGACTTCGCGGTCGATGGCCATGCCGGGACGCTTGAAGACTTTGGGACCCTCGTTGAAGTAGCGATTGATATTGTCGGCATCCACGAAGCTGATTTCCAACGGTATGGTGTTGAGCATGGCGGTGAGTTGCTCCACTGTGAGGTGGCCTCCGGGCATGACGATCTCGTTGGAGTTCTGAGTTTGGGGCTCTGATTTTGGAGTGATGCCGGCCCATTCGAGGTTCTCCACGCCAAGGCAGGGGGCGTAGTCTTTGCTGTCGCGGTAGATGCCCTGCCACTCCTCGTCGGAGAAGTGCTCGGCGCAAATGGGGAAGAGGATGTTCTGTTCCTTGTAGACCATCTCTTCGGCACGCTGGAGTACGGCGTCGGCGCGGAGGCGCCAGTGGGCGTCGCGGAGGGGCTCCTTTTCGAGTTGACCCATCACATCGCGAATCTCGTCGTCCACGGTCCACATCACCTCCTGGGGGCCTATGATGTTGTAGCGGGTCTTGAGGAGGGGGTAGAGCAGGTCGCCCTTCTTGGCGTAGTGGATGCTGACCTCGCGCAGGCGGACGAAGGCATCGAAGGCGTCCCTGCCGTCAGCCAGAGCCTGGCGGGTGGAGGCGATGAGTGGCGCGATGGCCTCGTTCTCACGGCTGAAGGTGTGGAGCGGGTGCCCCACGATGCCGGCGAGCATGGCGGCCACGAACTTGTTTCCACCTTCGTGGGCTGCCGCACTTTCGCCGCAGGTGGAGCCGTGGAAGAGTGCCGAATGGACATCGCAGAGGCGCTGCACCTCCTCGAGGGGAGTGCCATCGCGCAGGAGCGACTGCTCGGCTTCCATAATCTCAGAGGCGTCGACCTCGGAGAAGTGGGCCACGAAGTCGGCGCGCACGCTATCAAGGTCCTCGCCCTCGCCGAGGCGGCGGAGGTAGCCTTTCAGCTGCTCGGTGCGGGAGGGGTTTTCGGAAATTACGGAATTTCCGGAGTCTCTGGAGATTCTGGATAAACCAGTTACATCAAAGCCATGCTGGCGGAAGGCGTCGACAATTTTGTCCATGGGGATGCCTTTCATCTCGGAGCCTTTGGGGAGGGTCATCATGCGCCCCACGGAGTGGAGCATGGCCTTCTTGGTGATTTCAGAGAAGCCGAGCTCAACCATGATGTCGGCCACCTCGGGAGCCTGCTGAACCAGGTCGTAGACCGACTTGGAAAGGTCTAATGTCTTGTTTTCCATAATATTGTTGTTGCTATTGATGATTATTTTCGACAATGCAAAAGTACCACCCCTTTTGGAGGTGGGTTGTCATAATTATGACAGCGGTGGAAATTATTTTCTGACGATGCCCTCTTTGGTGCGGACCAGGGTGCCGTCGGCCAACATGTCAGAGAGGACTTTGGAGAGGGCTTGGCGTGCCACGCCAAGCATCTCGGCGGTTGCGGTTACGTTGGCGATGGTGCCATGGGTGTCCAGGTGCTCGAGCACCCTGCCGTACATGCCTTTGGTGGCGAAAGAGCGCAACTTTCCAGAGAGAAACTGGCTTTTTTCAGAGATAGACTGCATGAACGCCGACATTACGTTCGGATGCTGGCGCATGAAATGTGAGAAGCCTTCACGGTTGATGAGCCAAATGACGGCGGGGGTGGCAGCGGTAATTTCGACGGGAACGTTGTTGTTATCGGAAAAGAGGAATGCCGGGGCGAGCAATTCGGGTGCCAGTATGCGCTCGACCACTATCTCGCGCCCCTCGTCGCTTCCCATGCGGGTCTCGACGGTTCCCTCGGCAAGCACCATCAATGACAGGCAGGGGTCGCCTGCCCGCAGCACGAGGCTGCCCGCATCATACTCCTGCCGCTTGTGTGGGCTATCAAGCAATTGCCTCAAGTCCTGCTCGCTGCACTGGGCGAATAGGGGGAGCTTCTTGAGTTCGTCTATATACATTGTACCAAAATATATTTCATGGTGCAAAAATAGCAAAAAAATATGACATGGGGAAAAAAAACGCCCAGTGTCATAATTATGACAACCCACCGCCGCCGATGGTTGTACTTTTGCACCAGAATTCAAATCCAAAATTAATCCAAAAACAATACAGATTATGAACAACGAAATGTTTTGTTTCCAGTGCCAGGAAACCGCCAAGAACAGTGGCTGCACCATGCGTGGCGTGTGCGGCAAAATGCCCCAAACAGCGGGTTTGCAGGATCTTCTGATCGCCGTGGTGCGCGCCCACGGCAGCATCGACCACCTGATGCGCGAGCGTGGCGTGGTGTGCCAGTGCACCTGCGTGGGCGACTTCATGGTCGACGCCCTCTTCGCTACCATCAGCTGCGCCAACTTCGACGACGAAGCCCTCATGCAGAAGATAGAGCACGGCCTCGAACTGCTGGCCCGTCGTACAGCCAAGTGCAAGGAACTCGGCGTGGCGCTGCCCGAGTGGCCCGAAATCACCTACACCGGCAACCGCGACACCTTCCTGGCCGACAGCCTCACCTTCGGCATCCTTCGCACCCAAGACCCCGACGTGCGCTCGCTGAAAGAACTCACCACCCTGGGCCTCAAAGGCCTGTGCGCCTACTACGAGCACGCCGCACGCCTAGGGCAGACCGACGACACCATCATAGCCTACCTCTCCAAAGCCCTCTACCATATCACCGACCCCGACGCCACCGTGGACAGCCTGCTGCCCATCGTGCTCGAAACCGGCAAGTGGGGCGTCAACGTGATGGCTCTGCTCGACAAAGCCAACACCACCGCCTACGGCAACCCCGAAATCAGCCGCGTAAGCATCGGCGCCCACGGCCGACCCGGCATCCTCGTCTCGGGACACGACCTGAAGGACCTCGAACAACTGCTGAAGCAGAGCGAAGGGCAGGGGGTGGACATCTACACCCACGGCGAGATGCTGCCGGCACACTACTATCCCGAACTGAAGAAATACAAGCACCTGGTGGGCAACTACGGCAACGCCTGGTGGCGCCAGAAAGAGGAGTTTGCCTCATTCAACGGACCCATCGTCTTCACCACCAACTGCATCGTGCCCCCGGCACCCGACGCCAACTACGCCCACCGCGTATTCACCACCAACAGCACCGGCTTCCCCGGCTGGAAGCACATCGTGGCCAACGAGCAGGGCGTCAAGAACTTCTCCGAGGTCATCGCCCTGGCCAAAACCTGCCAGCCGCCGACCAGCATCGAGCAAGGCGAGATAGTGGGCGGTTTTGCCCACGCCCAGGTGTTTGCCCTGGCCGACAAGATTGTCGATGCCGTCAAGAGCGGAGCCATCCGCCGCTTCTTCGTCATGAGCGGCTGCGACGGCCGCATGAAGAGCCGTTCCTACTACGAGGACTTTGCCAAGGCCCTGCCCAAGGACTGCGTCATCCTCACCTCGGGCTGCGCCAAGTACAAGTACAACAAGTTGAACCTGGGCGACATCGGTGGCATACCCCGAGTGCTGGACGCCGGCCAGTGCAACGACAGCTACAGCTGGGCACTGGTGGCGCTCAAGCTGAAGGAAATCTTCGGCTGCCAGGACATCAACGACCTGCCCATCTCGTTCAACATCGCCTGGTACGAGCAGAAGGCAGTCATCGTACTGCTGGCACTGCTGCACCTCGGCGTGAAGAATATCCACATCGGTCCCACGCTCCCCGCCTTCCTGTCGGAGAACGTTACCAAGCTGCTGGTTGAACAGTTCGGCCTCGCCGGCATCACCACTGTCGAGGATGACATCAGACTCTTCCTCGGAGAATAGCTAACACCGTGAGAAACAAGAGGGTAGCCCTGCAATGGCAGGGCTGCCATTTTTTGTAGAAAGATTGGAAAAGAGGGCAAAATTGGAAGGGGTACAACTGATTGATTGACAGTGGTTAATAGGCATCCTCTTCTTCCCCTCTTCTTCCCAACTTAATACTCTCTTGCGGATTGGTAGGGAAAACAAAAAAAGCCCCCAGAAACGGGGAGCTTTTTCATGGCATGGGCAACCGGAAATTCCGGGTCTACCTGACAGGCTCTTCGCGCTTGGCCACCTGGTTTTCCAACTCGGCAATCTTGGCCACGTGCTGCTCCTCGCGCTGGCGGGCGCGCAGCTTGGTGTGGAGCCCGAAGGCCGTAACCACCAGCAGGATAACGAATACCAGCGCCGAGACGGTGATGGTGGTCTTCAGTCCAATGCCGAGCATCAGCATCACCACGGCCACCACATCGGCCAACAGCAGCGAAAAGAAGGATTGCCAACCTAGGTTTTTGAGTTTCATGATATGTGTGTATTTGCGTATTGTTCAAGATTTTGTTTATATCCGAATTCGATGAGCAACTCGTCGGCCAGATAGGCATCGCTGCGGCAATGCATGTCGGCGACGCCGTTACTGATGAAATCGTAGGTGGAGGAATCGTAGAACATGCCCAGCGCATCCTCCAGCGAAATCCCCGCCTGCTCGGCAAAGAGAGCCACTATACGGGCATATTTCATCTGCAATATAGTCTTATCTGCTTCCATGGCTATAGTTTTTCGGCTTTTACAAAACGAAGATGCCGCTCAAGCATCTGCCCGTTCAGGATGCACAACTGATGGTTGGGTTTTTCGTATTTCAACCTGTCCAATGCTTCTTCCTTCGTAATGAAACCTGCAAAATAGAGGTCGATGGTATTGAAGACCCTGTCGTTGGCTATGCCGCCCGAGACGGCATCATATCTGTTTGGCGAGGAGTGCCCCTTGCGGCACAGAGCAACATAATCGAGCCACTCTTCATTGTATGACGGGAATGCTTTGATGAAAAAATCGCCTATATCGTCGTCAAGTTCATACTCGTTGACATAGGCATCTTCCCCGCGCCGCAGAAAACGCTCGGCATAATTCACTGCCTGATCGCGCATGGTTGTGGTGTAGAACCCCCGGCCAAAATCGAGGTTCTCTCGAGAATGGAGCACATCTGGGTGTTCGACAATGACTGGCGAAGCATGGTACAACCTCATACGAATGCCCCTCTCTTTTTCAACACTTCTGTCAGGTCTTCCACGATGTACTCCTTGCTGAACGTGTGCAACACATCGTAGCAAGGCACAATGTAGTCGGACAGCACACCGGTAGAGCGTAGCGCACCGTAAACCTGCGAGGCGCTTTTCCCCAGCGAGTCAGCCAAATTGCCGACACAGAAAGTTACGAACTCCAGATATTCTTTTTTCATAATTTCATAGAACGCGCGGCGGCACAGAATATTGTGCCGCCGCGAGGGAAAATGTTATCCAAAGGCTCCTCCGGCAATGCTACCATTTGAAGCCGATGGTGGCCATGAGGGCGAGGCTGGCGCTGCCAGGGTCGGAAACCTGAATGCGACTATTGTCGCGCCAAGGGTTGTCGTCGCCCCAGAAATCCTCGTTCATCTTGGCAGTGGAGAAGAACGGAGCGGTGCGGAAGACGAGGTCGCCCTTGAGGAAGAACGTGTCGTTGTGGTAGTAGGTTACACCTGCCTCAATGGCGGCTCCAAATCCGAAACCAAAGTTGAAGAAGTCGCTATCGCCGAACTGGCACTCGGGGGCACCGGCAGCGGGCGTGGCCTCGGCCGACCCGCCGAAGTAGGCATCAATCGCAAGGCCGCCACCGAAAGTGAACTGCATCTCGCGCGAGAGCCAGTAGGCGAAATAGATGCCTTCGAACGCCTTGACGGCGGTGTTCTTGAGGCTGAAGTCATAGCTGGAGGACGAGGCGAGGTCTTTGACCGTGAACGAGGAGGCATTCTTGTGCAGATTCAGGCGGGTGTCGAATCCGAAATGCCAGTCGCGCGAAATCTCTTTCTCCATGCCGTAGTAGAGACCTATCTCCGGCTGCAGGAAGTTGGGCGATGCCTCGTCGGTGATGGAGAGGGTGTTGGGTGCCATCACGTCGAAGGCGCTGAAGTGATGGTTGACGCCCGCAGTGAGACCCAATCGGAAATCGCCTTTCCAGATATAGAAGAATTGGGATTGTGCGGTTGTGCCAGCCAGCAGGAACAACAGGATGGCGAACAGAGCGGTTTTTGTTGGTTTGTGGGACATTGTGTTGTTTGTTTTTAGGTTTGCGCAGGCTCGCACGCAATTTTAATACAACGAAGAAAGTGGAGCCATCCATTTATGTCTCTATCTTCTCGTGTAAGGGTCTGGACTTCCCTGCAAAGTGAATATAAAGGTGTACTGAACCGCTCCACAAAAGGATGTATTATGGGTACAATCCAAATGGAGCATCTCGGGTTTCCTTTATTCCAAACTTTGCAGTCACAGTGCAAATTGTCCAGATTTACACGATCGGAACAAGGCGAAAATGCGCTTTCTTTCGGCAAGCCGTACTGTCGGTTTGCAAGTGCAAAAATACGAAGAATTTCGGAACCGGCAAAAAATATTTTGCGCAGGGCGTGAAAAAAGCCCCCCGCGCCTGTGGCGCGGGGGGGGTATCAATCTATTGTAACTAATTTATTAGACTCACTATTTTGTCCACAAGGGATTCAACCTTTGGCAGATACTGCTCCACCTCGCTTTGAGATGCGTCTATAAAGTCGTCATAGTCGCTCCCTTGCCGGAAAGCGAATATTCTGCCAAACAAATGGCCGTCTTCTTTCGACAACAATCCTTCTCTGACATAGTATTGGTTCAGCTGCGACAGCACCCCCCTGTGCGTACTTACCATATGAGCATCATTTATCAACAGCGCCGACGCAGCATAATACAAAGCATAGTACATCCTATTGGCAATGATGGCCCACACCTCCATTGGCATAATCTTGTGGATATCAGACAGCGCTGTACGGGCCTTTTCGACGCGGTAGCAGACTATCGCACGGCGTTCTTCATCAGTGAGACTCATAGTGTTATCCCTTCTTCTCTAACATTATATTTGAACATTGACGGTGGTGCATTTTGCCACTGGTCTACAGTGTAAACGAATGTGTTAATCTCCTCACCGATATCAAACCCCTTGTCCCAGAGGTCGCAGGCAACATCATATCGGTCATAGTGAGACATTGGTGGCTTGTTAAGCAGGACAATGACATCCCAATCCGAATCTAATCGGGCATCACCCCTGGCACGCGAACCATAAAGGATGATTTGCGCGTCGGGCTCCTTCGCTCGCACCGTGCTGCGGATGAGGTTTAGCACCTGTTCTCTGCTCTTCCGTTCATTTTGGCGTCGAGGGCGGCGTTCTCCTTGTCGAAGCAGTCGCGGCAGCAGAGCTCACCCTTGACCGAGAAGTAGAACTTGATCTTGGGCTCGGTGCCGCTGGGGCGGACGGTGATTTTGTTGCCACTGGCGGTGAAGAACTGGAGGACGTTGCTCTTGGGGAGGTCTATCTTCTCCACACGGCCGCTTACGAGGTCGCGGCTCTCGAGCGCCTGGTAGTCCTTGAGCATGACCACGGGGTCGCCGCAGATGGCGGCAGGGGGATTGCTGCGGTAGTCGCGCATCATCTGCTGTATCTCCTCGGCACCGGCCTTGCCCTTGCGGACCACGGAGACGAGACCTTCCTTGTAGAAGCCGTACTCCTTGTAGATGTCCACCAGCACGTCGAAGAAGGTTTTCCCATTCTCGCGGGCCCAGGCGGCAATCTCGGCAATCATGGAGCAGGCGGCCACGGCGTCCTTGTCGCGCACGAAGTCGCCAATCATATAGCCGTAGCTCTCCTCACCGCCGGCGATGAAGGTCTCGATGCCTTCCAGCTCGCGGATTTTGCCACCGATGAACTTGAAGCCGGTGAGCACGTCGTACACCTTGACACCGGCACGCACGGCGATATCGGCGGGCAGCTCGCTGGTAACGATGGTCTTGACGATGTACTCGTTGCCGGTAAACATCTGCTTCTCCTGCCACTGGCGGAGGATATAGTAGAGCAACACGGCCATAGTCTGGTTGCCGTTGAGGAGCATCCACTCGCCGTCAGGGCGCTTCACTGCCACACCCACGCGGTCGGCATCGGGGTCGGACGCGAAGACGATGTCGGCATCAATCTTCTTGGCCAGGTCGACGGCCATGCTCATGGCGGCCTTTTCCTCGGGGTTGGGGCTGGGGGTGGTGGGGAAGTTGCCGTCGGGCACAGCCTGCTCCTCGACCACGTTGACGTTGGTGAAGCCCAGCTGTTTGAGCATGCGGGGGATGAGGGTGATGCCGGTGCCATGCAGCGGCGTGTAGACTATCTTGACATCGTGGTGCTTACGGATGAGGTCGGGGTTGAGGGCATTCTTCTCAATGCGGTCGAGGTAGATGCGGTCCACCTCCTCGCCTATAATCTCGATGCTGCCGGCGGGAGCCTCCATCTTCACATCGGATACCTGTTTGATTTTGAGCACCTCGTCGATGACGGCGGTGTCGTGCGGGGCGGTGAGCTGGCAGCCGTCGCTCCAGTATGCCTTGTAGCCGTTGTACTCCTTGGGGTTGTGGCTGGCGGTGAGCATCACGCCGGTGTGGCACTGGAAGTGGCGCACGGCGAAGCTGAGCTCCGGCGTGGGGCGCATGGAGTCGAAAAGGTAGACATGGAAACCGTTGGCAGCAAGTACATTGGCCGTAATTTCGGCAAACTCGCGGCTGTGGTTGCGGCTGTCGTGGCTGACGGCGGCGCGCAGTTCGGCCTCGCCGGCAAACTGGCTCTTCACGTAGTTGGCCAGGCCCTGGGTGGCCATGGCGACGGTGTAGCGGTTCATGCGGTTGGTGCCCACACCCATGATGCCGCGCAGGCCGCCGGTGCCGAACTCGAGGTGGCGGTAAAAGCTCTCGTTGAGCTCATTGGGGTTCTGCTCGGCCATGTCGCGGATGGCCTGCTTGGTGTCTTGGTCGTATGCTCCGTCAAGCCATGCCTGGGCATTGACTTTTGCGGAGGGGTCGATGTTGAGGGTATTGATATCCATAATGATGCTGATTTGTTCAATTAAAGGGTTTTGTTGAGGAAATCGTGGGTTTCGATGACCTTGGCCACCTTGCGGTCGTGGGTGATGTCGACGAGGGCCTGGGAGTACATGGTGTTGTGTGTGTCGGTGCCGAGAAACTCCACCCAGCCCTGGTCAATCATCTCATAGGCACGCTTCTTGGCGTCGTCGCCATAGAACCCACCAAGCGAGAGGACATTGCACTGGAAGTAGACGCCCTGGTTCTTGAGCTGTTCCATGCGTGAGCCGTGGACGTTGAGGTAGGGGTAGCGCTCGGGGTGGGCGAGGATGACCTCGTAGCCCTGCATCTGCATCTCGAAAATCATCTCGTCGCAACCCATCATGGGCTGGTGCAGCGAGAACTCGACCAGCACGTACTGACCGCCCACCTTGAGAAAACGGGGCTGCTCCAGGCGTGCCTTGAAGCCCGTGTCGATGCGGTACTCGCCACCGACACCGCCGAACTCTATCTCCACACCGGCCTCAATGGCCTGGCGCTTGAGTTCCTCGTAGCGACGGGTGATGTCCTCCTCATGGTTGGGGAAGCGCGGATGCTGGAAGTGGGGGGTGATGATTACCTTGCGGTAACCCACGGCTTTGAGGGTATTGAGACACTCTACACTCTCCTCTATGCATTTGGAGCCGTCGTCGACCTTGGGAACGAGGTGGCAGTGCATATCTGTGCCGAGGGGCTCGAAAATAGGTCGAGGTTGGCGATTGCGTTTGAAGAAACTGAACATGGAATTTGTTGTTTAGTTGTCAAGACGTTTTATGTGGGCACCGAGGCTGGCCAGGCGCTGGTCGATGCGCTGGTAGCCACGGTCGATTTGTTCAATGTTGTCGATACGGCTCACGCCGTCGGCACTGAGGGCGGCGATGAGGAGCGCCACGCCGGCACGGATGTCGGGCGAGGCCATACGCACCCCGCGCAGCTTGTGCTCGCGGTCGAGGCCGATGACGGTGGCACGGTGGGGGTCGCAGAGGATGATCTGGGCACCCATGTCGATGAGCTTGTCGACGAAGAAGAGGCGGCTCTCGAACATCTTCTGGTGGATGAGCACGCTACCCTTGGCCTGGGTGGCCACCACGAGGGCGATGGAGATGAGGTCGGGCGTGAAGCCGGGCCACGGGGCGTCGGCCACGGTCATGATGGAGCCGTCCATGAAACGCTCGATTTCGTAGTGCTCCTGGGTGGGCACATAGAGGTCGTCGCCCTTCTGCCACACCTCGATGCCTAGGCGGCGGAACACCTGCGGGATGAGACCGAGGTGCTGCACCTGCGCATTCTTGATGGTGATGTCGCCCTGGGTCATGGCAGCCATGCCGATAAAGGAGCCCACCTCAATCATGTCGGGCAGCAGACGGTGGGTGCAGCCATGCAGCTCGCGGACACCGCGGATGGTGAGCAGGTTGGAGCCCACGCCGGTAATCTTGGCACCCATGGCGTTGAGCATGTTGCAGAGCTGGTAGACATACGGCTCGCAGGCGGCATTCATGATGGTGGTGGTGCCACGGGCCATGACGGCGGCCATGACGATATTGGCCGTGCCGGTAACCGAAGCCTCGTCGAGCAACATGTAGCAGCCCTTGAGCGCCTTCTTGGCATCGACCAGGTAGGCGCCGCGCTTGTACTCCACTGTGGCGCCGAGGCGCTCCATGCCGATGAAGTGGGTGTCGAGGCGGCGGCGGCCAATCTTGTCGCCACCAGGCTGCGGCACCACGGCGGTGCCGAACCGTGCCAGCAGCGGTCCGCAGAGCATGATGCTGCCGCGGAGGGCGCCGGCCTGCTGGTTGAACTCGGGGCTGTGCAGCGCGTCGAGGTTCACCGCGTCGGCCTGGAAGACAAAGGTGCGGCCGCTCTCGCAGGACGAGGCGGCATCTTCCTTCACCTTGACGCCGAGCAGGCGCAGGAGGTCGATGAGTTTGTTCACGTCGCGGATGTCGGGCACATGCTCGATGCGCACCGGCTCGGCGGTGAGCAGCACGGCACAGATTACCTGCAGGGCCTCGTTCTTGGCGCCCTGGGGGGTGATTTCGCCGCAGAGGCGGTGGCCGCCTTCTATCTCAAAACTGCTCATTTCTTCTTCTTTTTCTTCTTCTTGCCGGAGGATTCCTTCTTGGCCAGGACGGCAGCCATGGCGTCGAGGTATATCTTGCTGTCGCGGAACTCAAAGCTGTCGGGCAGCACAATGCGGCCGCCGGAGAGCTCGGTGAGCTGCTCGCGGATGAGGTTGTCGTCGACCGAGTCGCGGTTCCACTGCAGGTACTGCCGCTTCATCGTGTGGGCAATCTGCTCGGTGAGCATCGTGCGCTCCTCACCCTCGGGCATGTCGGCCACGGCCTTGATCATGTCCTCCAGGGCGCGGCCGTAGTGGCGGTAGCGGATGGTACCGTCCCCGTAATGCAACGGCTTGGGCCGGTGGCTGGACTCCTCGCGGCGCTTGATGGGGTAGGGGCAGTCGACGTCGAGCTCATAGTCGGCCATATACATCAGGTGGTCCCACAGCACACGGCGGTACTCGGTGCGTTCGCGTATCTTGGGGTTGACGATGGCCATGGCGGTTACTATCGAATGAGCCACCTTCGTGCGCTCGTTGCGGTCGGGAATGGTCTTGGCGTAGGCAATCATCTTGTCCACACCGCGGCCGTAGTCGGTGATTTTCAGTTGCTGTCGTTGGGTGTTGTATTCCAAGGATTCTGAGGTTATAGGGTTAAAGGCAAGGGGTTATAGGTTAAAAAGGCCAGGGGCCGTGATAGAGTTCGTATGAGGGCACGCCCCAGCCGTACCAGAGATGGCCCCAGGGGCCGAGGGCGGTGTTGCCGTAGTGGTCATGCACAATGTGGAAGTGGAGCTCCAGCAGCGAGGCATTGGAGGTCTCGTAGGCCAACCCTCCGCTGATGGCGGTGGCGCGGACGGGCATGGCGCCGTCGAGCCACAGGGGCTGGGCGTAGCCTGTAATCCGCGTAACGGAACCCCAGAGGGTGAGGCGGTCGGTGGCGCGGTACTCGGCAGCGACGGTGCCGGCCATCAGGCGCGTACCCTGGCGACGGGGCGCCAGGCTGCGGTTGTGGTAGCCCTGCAGCTCGTAGCCGCCCACGAGCGACCCCGCGGCGGCAAAGCCGGCATGGAGCGTGAGGCGGTCGGTGGCGCGGTAACTGAGGCTGGGCGCCGTCCACGCCAGGGCATCGGTCCGACCCCATCCCGCGGCCACCGAGAGGCCGGTGGAGAGGTGCACGTCGAGCCGCGAAGTGTCGCCCTCGGCCACGCGCTGCCGCTGCGCCCCGGCAGTCAGGCCGAAGAGCAGGAACATCAGTATGGCGAGTGTATATTTATACATAATGCTCAATTAACGGCGAACACGACATTTTATTGCAGAAAAAATGGATTTCTGTGCATTTTCGACTTAAACCGCTGGTTTTCATCAGAATATTTTCATCGCACAAAGGGATGCACGGGGGCGGGGCCGCAGGGGAGCGGTAGGGGAACGGTAGGGGTTCTCTAGGGGAATACTAGGGCATTGGTAGGATATGGAAGCTTATGGAACATTGCCCGCCCTCTCCGTTCAAGAGAGAGGGAGACGGCGGACATTTCCCGGCATTTTCCATCATGGGAAAATCTGGACACTTTTTTCCCCGACAATTTAAAAAATATCGTATCTTTGCAGCGGAAAACCCTCTGCCACCGGGCATGGTGAAATACAGACAAACATCTAACATACAGTTCAATATGAAGAGTGAGAAGACAAGAAAGAGACGCCACTTTCGCTGGGCGCTTTGGACCGGCCTGGGGCTCTATGCGCTGGGCGGCATCCTGGCGGGCGTATTCGATACCGACATCCGCACCGAAGACTTCATCGAGGACGGGTTCGGCTTCGGACTGTGGCCCACGCTGATACTGGTCGGCATCGTAGTTCCGCTGCTGGAGGAGACTGCCTTCCGCCTCTGGGCCGTCGGCTGGCGACGGAAGCGTGCCATGCGCACACTCTACCTGGTGGGCAGCGCCCTGGCGGCAATCTTCGTTGCCCTCGGCACCAGCTGGTGGGCTGGCGCGGTGGCGCTGGCCGTGATGCTGGCCTGCACCCTCGTGCCGCGCGACGACCGCAAGCGGACGCTGCTCATGCTGGTGGCCACCTCGGCCTCCTTCGGCATCATGCACGCGGGCAATGTGGGAACCTGGGACTGGAGCGTGTCCATCTACTTCGCCGCCCTGGCGGGTTTCGGCCTCATGGCGGCCTACCTGGTGCTGAACCACAGCCTCATCTGGTCCATACTGCTGCACATGGTTGTCAACTGTTTCATTGTATTGGTTATGTTCTACATCCCCGGTGAGCCTGTCAAGCTGGAGACCGAGCGCTACGCGATGGAGCTGACCCCCTTCCGCAAGATGGAATACATGGTGGAAGAACACAGCGGAGACACCGTATGGATCCGCGGCTCACTGCCCGCAATAGCCGACAATCTCGTTCGGTCCCAGCAATATGCCGACTCGGTGCCCATCTACTCGCAACCCGTGATGCACCACCGCGCCAAAGGCAGCTGGCGGCTACCCACAATGCAGCTGCAAATGGTGGACCGCCAAGGAGGCAAACAGGACTACATGCAGGCGCTGCGGGCGCTGATGGACGAGGGTCTCGTCGCTTCCGACACAACCTACGAACCCCTCTGGACACTGCGCATCGCCGACACGGCGCTGGCCGCCAGCGCCACGGGAAACAGCAGCGGATTCCTTTCAAGCTTCATCATCAGTATGCAAATATGGTACAACATGCCGATAATGGTGGCCGAAGGCGAAGATGAGAGATTCCCGCTCTGCTACGAAAATGAATCGCTGGTAACCTGCCCCGACCGCGACTCGTGCCTGCGCCTCATCGAGCAAACCTACGGCCTGCACGCCGAGCCGGACCCGCAGCAACGCATGATGCAGATAATTACATTCTCGGCCAAGAGCAACCCCTGAATCCTACAACTCCAAGAGCTTGAGGAACTGCGACGGCACCGGGGTCTCGAACTGGTGCCGTTTTCCCGTTACGGGGTGCCGGAAGCAGAGGCGGAAGGCGTGCAGGCAAAGGCGCGAGACGGGCGAGGCGTCGTCCTTGTAGCCGTACATCGGGTCGTGCACCACGGGGTGCTGCAGGTCGCGCAGGTGGACGCGGATCTGGTTGCGGCGGCCGGTGTCGAGCTTCATCTCCACCAGCGAGTAGCGCCGCGAGGTCTGCTTCACCTCATAATGCGTAACGGCCAGCTTGCCGCCGTTGTCCACCGGCGAGGATAGCACGCAGAACTCGCCGTCGGTGAACCAGCTCTTCACCTCGCCGCGCGGCGGTTCGAGGCGCCCCCACGCCACGGCCACATAGCGGCGGTCGTAGACCATCCCCTTCCAGTCCTCCTCGAACTTGCGGCTCACCTCCTTGCTCTTGCTGACCACCATCAGGCCGCTCGTGTCGCGGTCCAGGCGGTGCACGATGTGGGCGTGGCACCGCTGGCGGCTGGCCTCCAGGTAGCGGTTGAGCACCGTGATGACGGTGCGGTCGGCGGGGTTGCGACTGTTGGAGAGCAGCCCCTCGTGCTTGTTGACCACCAGCAGGTGCTGGTCCTCGAAGACAATGTCGAGGTCGCGCGGGCGCAGCTTGTCCTTGGCGCTGGGCTTGTCGATGGAGACCTTCATTCCCTTCTGCAACGGGAAGTTGAACTGGCTGGTGCGGCGGCCGTCGACGTAGACATTGTGCGCCAGCATCTCCTTGACCTTCGACTTCGAACTGCCGGCAAACGTGGCCATCAGGAACGGCAGCAGCTCCTGCGGCTCGGCAACTATGTATTCGTTTTTCTGCATGGGTTGACTATATGTATCGGTTGACTATTTTTTCCAGATTTCCAACAAGATAGAAAGGTATGTTGATCAGTCGGAACGGCTTGTGGGCACGCGTGGTGGCAACGTCGTTGACGGAAAATTCGCCGGACCACACGCGGACGGCAAAGTCCACCGGGGACCCGTCGACAAAAGAATGCAATGAGCGTAGGTGGCTGTTCTGGCCAGCCTTCACCTCAATCGGAACAAGGCGTGAACCGAGGTTCCACACAAAGTCCACTTCGGCACCGCTTTCGCCCTTTCCACGCGTCCAGAAGCTGCGGGTCTGGTTGATGTCGTTGTTCAAAGTCAGCAACTCCTGCGCCACCACCTGCTCCCCGATGCGTCCTCGCCACACATCCAGGATGTCCCTGGCTCCAATCAGTTCCGTCCTCACACCGGCCACATAGTTGACAATTCCCGTGTCGAACCAGAACAGCTTGGGCATCCGTCCGGTTTCCGGCATGGCGGGAACCTGGGTCGAGGTGGTGGGGTAGGCCAATTCGAGCAGCATGGCCTTCTGCAACAGGCGGAACGCCTCGCCCACCTCGCGCGACTTATAGTCGGACCCCTCGAATTTTCCAAGCGTTACGGTGCCGCCCACACGATAAGGGGCATATTGCAGAAGGAAACGCACCGCTTCCGTCAGCTTCGAGGTGCGGGTGTATTTCTCCACATCGTCGATGTAGCCCCTCACCAGACGGCGGAAGATAGGGTCGACGGCCAAGATATCGCCATGGTCGGCAAAATGCTGCACCACCTCCGGCATACCTCCTACGAGGCAGTACTGGTTGAAATACGACATGTACTCCTGGTGGAAAGGAACCGTGTATTCGGCATTCTCCATAACCTCCAGCTGCCCGCCGCGGCCGGTGGCGGAAACAAATTCACGGAAAGAACAGGGTCTGACCGGCAGATAATCCACACGGCCTACAGGGAACGAGGCATTGACGTCGACCACGTTCTCCAGCAACGACCCCGCAGCGATAATGTATATTTGCGGCGCATCCTCGTATAAGTAGCGAAGACGGGCAATGGTCTTCGGCGAATTTTGTATCTCGTCGAAGAAAAACAATGTGTCGCCCGGCCGCTGCCTTACTCCCTTTCGGGCAAAGAGAAGCGTTACATAAACGTCTATCGGCAACTCCATCTCCAGCAATTCGCGGTCATCCTTGCGCTCAAGGTTAAAGTAAAGATAGTTCTCAAAACCCTTGCCAAATTCCTGCACTATGGTCGTTTTCCCCACCTGCCGGGCGCCACGCATCACCAAAGGGAGATGCTTTTCACTCGCCCTCCAGGAATTTAAATCATTTATTACAAACCTTTTAAACATATTTATCCACTATAAATTCATGATGCAAATATACATATTTGTTTTAAATTTCGATATATGTCATGAATTTTTTGTTCCAAAATTCGGTATAGTGGAAGGTGTTTTCGTTGTTTCACGTGAAACATCGGTTACGGTGGGCTTTCAGCAATCTGCGCTGTACAGGTCGACAACCTCCCAGGGGTTGCCCGTGCTCTCGATGAACCGCAGCATGTCGTCGCGGCTGATGACCAGCGAGGCGCGGTTGTCGTTAGGATGGAAGGCCACCTTTTCGGCCTGCATCAGACCCTTGTCCACAAAGAGAAACACTTCGTGGTTGACATCGTTCACCAGCGTGAAAAGCGACACGCTGCCGGGCTTCACACCCAGGTAACGCATCATCCGCTCGGGGCTGGCGAAGGAGAGCTTGCCCTGGCGGAGGCGGCGCTCCATGTCGTGGATGTCCATCGGGAAACGGGCGTCCATGATGACCAGGTAGTGGCGGTTGCCCTTGTGGTTGCGGAAGAAGAGGTTTTTGCACAGCGTGGTGCCCTCGCCACGGTAGTACTGGCGGGCAATCTCGATGGTCGGTGCCTCGGGGTGCTCGTAGTAGTCGAACGCGATGCCGAGGCGCTCCAACGCTTCGTATACTTGGGGTTGTCCTGTCATAATCGGATGCGGTTTGAAGATGCAAAGATACGAAGAAAAAAGCACACAGCGGAAAAAATGCAAAAAAACAATTGCACAATCCTAAATTGTTGCATACCTTTGCAGCAGAGGCGGGGAGGCTAGATGCTAAATAAGGCAGAGCTCGTCGGCCACGGCCAAAGCATGCGCCACATTGTCGACCCCCAGACGGGCAAAGACTTGCTTGCGATAATACCTCACCGTGTCGGGCGAACGGTGCAGCATCCTGGCAATCTCGCCGACCGAATAGCCACGCGACGAGAGCGAGAGCATCTCCAACTCAAGGTCGGAGAGGTGGTCGTGGGGCATCGCCTCCCAGTGGCCCGGGCCGTCGTCGTCCACAAAGCGGTGCCGCTCGTGCGACTTGGCGTTGCCCACGATGATATGGCCGCCGGTGCGCATGGCCGAGCGCGACACCATGCCCAACAACAACCAGGGGGAGCCGTCGCAATCGGTGGCAAGGACACTTATCTTATAGTGTACCATCACCTCGCTGCGACCCAGGCTCATACTGGCATCGACGGAAAACACCTCGTCGGCCAGGTCGGAGTGTTCCTGCAAGTAGGCGGCATGAATTGCTGCGTCTAATTTGCGCAGCAGCCGCACGTCGGCCTCCTTGACAAAATACTTTTCAAACATTCTGTATCCTAGCGGCATCACCTCGTCGCGTGTGCAGCGGAAATGCTTCAACAGGCAATCGGAGACGTACAGGAAGTTGTCCCTGGCCAGGTCGGCCACATAGACGCAGGGGGTAATCATTCGGGCAAAGACGTCGGCGCTGTCAATAGCGGGTTGCACTTGACGATAGTCCTCCTCTGTGAGGCTGTCGAGTTTGTGGGGAGATTTATAGATAGCCATTGTTGGATGAAATTTTTTGCAAAGATACAAAAAAAAACTACCCGTTCGGGTATAAATTCATCTTTCTCCCGTATTTCTACCCAAACGGGTAGTTGCTATATGTAAAAATATACGTAGTTTTGCCGCCGGAAACAATGGTACCATTTCAATAACCTTAATCGTTTAACAATTTAAATATAAAACAATTATTGATTATTAACCCAAAACAATAATTCCAAATGAAACACACAATCATTCTCATCGCCGGACTGCTGCTCTTCGGGTCGGCCATGGCACAAGAGGAGAAGACCGAAAGGTTCGAACTGAGCGCATCCACGGGAATAACCACCATGGTCAACTACCCCGGTGTTTCTCTCGCCCAAGACAATGTCCCAAGCTACAGCACACTGGGTGTAGCCCTGCACGTTGGATACCGTCTGAAACCGACAGCCATGCTGGGTCTTCGCTACCAGCAAGCCTCCTTCAGCACCCCCGGCGCAGGGCTGGATGAAAGCACAAAAATGTACATGGTAGGGCCTATGTTGCGCCTCAACGAACGAATAGGAAAACGATTCGAAATCATGGCAGGCGCCAGGTTAGGTCTCTCCGTCTGCGATGTCCATTATAGCTATCTTGACGAGGGGAATTTCCAAACCCGATACGGAATGTTCGGCGAGATGGAGTTGGGGGTGAACTACCTGTTCTCCGGCGGACTCTATGTGGGTGTCAACGCCTCTGTGCTTTACGTTTCACATTCCGACAACAACTTCGAACTCCCGGCCGGCTACATAAAGAACACCAACCTTCTGTTTGGCGGCTACAGCCTGATGCTCACCTACGGCGTGCGCTTCTAGCAAGCGAAAGAACAAGAACAATCGGAGAGCGCCCGGAATTGCCAGGCGCTCTCCCTGTTTTCTTTTAGAAACTGTTTTGAATCAAAACAGTTTCTTACTTGATTATCCCCAGCTGGCGGCTCATGTCGAGCATGCGGACAATGGGGCGCTTGGCGGCCTCGATCATGTCGGAGGTCATGAGTATCTCGGGGTGCTCGTAGTAGTCAAAGTGGATGCCGAGGCGCTCCAGGGCGGCGTATACTTGGGGTTGGCCTGTCATTGTTTTATGTATTTGGTTGGTAGACGTAGCAGCCGCCTACGGTGGGGTGGTCGTAGACCATGGCGTCGGGGGGGTCGTGGCGGAGAGCATGGACGATCATCAGGTCGCCCGAGGCGCCACCGATGAATATACTCCCCACGAACATCCACAGCAGGCTTCCCGCTGCGATGCCCACCACCCACGGCACCACACCCACCAACAATAGTGGCATCAGGGCACCGATGACGTAGTGGCGCTTGGACATCGGCACGTCGATATGGCAGTAGGCGGCACCGCTTATCATTCCGAAACTCAGGTGGCTGAACCCCTTGCGCAGCAAGAGTGTCCATGTGAGGCCGTGCACCAGCTCGTGGATTACTATTCCGCCAACCAGCATCAGCGAAAGCCATAGCAGGTTGACGAGGGTGTGCGTCGGTTCATCGACCTGGTACAGCGTATGCAGGCTAGGTTTTCCCATGGCCAGCCAGCCCGGCACGTAGGCCAGCGCTATCAGCACCAGCGCCCATATATTGGCGGCCAAAATGCTGATGGTGCGCTGCACAGGCACGTAGCCCTCGAGCTGGGGGATGGGTTCTGCTTCTTTCTTCATGGGCGGCTATTTGATGATGCCGAGCTGTTTGGACATATCGAGCATGCGGACGATGGGGCGCTTGGCGGCCTCGATCATGTCGGGGGTCATGAGTATCTCGGGCTGCTCGTCGCGGAGGCAGAGGTAGAGTTTTTCCAGCGTGTTGAGCTTCATGTAGGTACAGTCGTCGCAGGCGCAGCTTTTGTCGTCGCGCAGGGTGAGGAACTCGATGTCGGGGCGCAGGCGCCGCATCTCGTAGAGGATGCCTGTCTCGGTGGCCACGATAATCTTGCGGCTGTCGGACTTTTCTATGTAGTTAAGCATGGCCTTGGTGGAGCCAATGAAGTCGGCCACAGCCAGCAGGGCGGGGTTGCATTCGGGGTGTGCGATGACGGGTGCGTCGGGATGGGTGGCCTTGATTTTGAGTATGCCCTCGGCCTGCATGGCGTCGTGCACGGTGCAGACACCGTCCCAGAGGAGCATATTGCGGCCGGTAACGCGGTTGATGTAGCCACCCAGGTTGCGGTCGGGGGCAAAGATAATCTTCTGGTCCTCAGGCAGCGAGCGCACCAGCTTCTCGGCATTGCCTGAGGTGCAGATGAGGTCGGAGAGGGCCTTGATGTCGGCCGAGCAGTTGATGTAGGAGATAACCATGTGGTCGGGGTGCTGGGCCTTGAAGGCGGCGAAGTCGGGCCCCTGGCAGCTCTCGGCCAGCGAGCAGGAGGCCTCCATATCGGGCAGCAGCACCTTGCGCTGGGGGTTGAGTATCTTGGCGGTCTCGGCCATGAAGTGCACGCCGCAGAAGACGATGATATCGGCCGTGGCCTCCTGGGCTCGCTGGGCCAGGGCCAGGCTGTCGCCCACGTGGTCGGACAGCGCCTGTATCTCGTGGCGCTGGTAGTAGTGGCCGAGGATGACGGCGTTCTTCTCTTGCTTCAGGCGGAGGATTTCCTCACGGTATTGCTGGTCTGTCATGTCGCGTAGGTTTAAAATCAAAATGCAAAAATACGAAAAAAAAGCGAATCGGAGACCGAAAAGTGAAAAACGGGCCGTATACGGTAGGGGAATGGTAGGGGAATGGTAGGGGAACGGTAGGGGAACGGTAGGGGAACGGTAGGGGAATACAAAGGCACTGGAAGGATATGGAACCATATGAGCCATTTAAAAAAAAATCCCTTTTCCTTTATTAATTTTTTTGAAATTTTATTATGGTTGTTAATTTGGTTGATAACGCAACAACTATTTGATAACGAGTTGCATGCATTTTGAAAACCATGTCGAAAACGCTGTCGAAAGAAGGTGAAAAGTGGTAGGTTTTCAACATCGCCACATCGCGCCGGAGTTATGAACACCGATGCCCACAGCAATTGACAACGCTTTCAACCGTCCCGTGTTAAAAAAATATGACCGTTTGGAAG
Source organism: uncultured Bacteroidales bacterium (assembly GCA_900315935.1). Taxonomy (GTDB): domain Bacteria; phylum Bacteroidota; class Bacteroidia; order Bacteroidales; family P3; genus Colimorpha. The sequence continues at coordinate 91,210 of ONBB01000013.1, read as the reverse complement.
ACAGACTTTTAGGCCGCATGGTAGAAAATGTGTTGATAATTTATAGTTTCTCATGGCCAGCAAGTTGCAAAAATGTTGTAATTTTGCACCCTGAAAAAGTTATAAACACCGACCGTTATGCAAGAAATTATTCCTATAGCGTGCGACCACGCCGGATACGAACTCAAACTGAAAGTTATCGACCACCTCTACAGCAAGGGCTTCGGGGTGAAGGACTGCGGCACCGACAGCACCGACAGCTGCGACTACCCCGACTATGCCCACCAAGTGGGCAGCGCCATAGAAAGAGGCGACTACCGTCGCGGCATCGTCATCTGCGGCTCCGGCAACGGCGTGCAGATGACCGTCAACAAGTACCCCCACGTGCGCTGCGCCCTCTGCTGGACACCCGAGATAGCCCACCTGGCACGCCAGCACAATGACGCCAACGTGCTTTCCATGCCCGCCCGCTTCATCAGCGAGGAGACCGCCATGGCCATCGTGGACGAATATCTCGGCACCGAGTTCGAGGGCGGACGCCACACCCGCCGTGTGGAGAAGATCAGTCAAATTGAAAATTGAGAGTTGAAAATTGAAAGAGTTTGACAAAACGTTGATGCGTAGGCTCTTCGAATGTATCGACCACACCACGCTGAACGCCACCGACAGCGAAGCCTCGGTCGAAGCCTTCTGCCGGGAAATACTGCACTCCCCGCTCAAGGTCGCCGCCGTGTGCGTCTATCCGCGCTTTGTGGCTGTGGCGAGGCGTGTGCTTGACGGCAGCGGCATCCGCGTGGCCTCGGTGGCCGGCGCCTTCCCGCACGGGCAGCTGCCGCTGCACCTCAAGGTCGAGGAGGTGAAATATGCCGTCGCGCAGGGAGCCGACGAGGTGGACATCGTCGTCAGCCGCGGCGCCCTGCTCTGCGGCGAAGACAACCTGGTGCGCGACGAGGTGGCCGCCATGAAGGAGGCCTGCGGCACACGCCACCTCAAAGCCATCCTCGAGACCGGCGAGCTAACCACCACAGACCTAGTCAAGAGGGCCGCCGCACTGGCCATCGCCGGCGGAGCCGACTTCATCAAGACCTCCACCGGCAAAATCGCCACCGGCGCCACGCCCGAGGCTGCCGAGACCATGCTCACCGCCATCGCAGAACACCGAAGAATGACAGGCCGCACCGTGGGCTTCAAGGCCGCCGGCGGCATACGCACCCCCGACCAGGCCATGGGCTACGCCCGTATGGCGCAGCGGATTATGGGCGACGGCTACCTCCACCCCTCCACCTTCCGCATCGGCGCCAGCAGCCTCACCGCCGCGCTGGCACAGCAGCTTTGAACCCTCCATCCAACAGGGGGATGGGATTTTGGAAATATCTGTCAGGTAGGGGCGAATCATCATTCGCCCAGCGTGATGTGCTCGGACACACCTAATTCCTCCCCTAAGCTAGGGGAGGTGGCCGCGCGGAGCGCGGACGGAGGAGTGTGTAGCCTGTGGACAATTGACACACGCCCCCGTCCGCCTGGCAGCGGCCACCCCCTCTAGCTTAGAGGGGGAGTTGGGAATGACATGCTGATATGGTGCGTTGTAGGGGCGAATCATCATTCGCCCGGCATGATGTGCACCTTCCGTATGGGGGCGAATGATGATTCGCCCCTACAGGGGATGGCGGGACACACCTAATTCCTCCCCTAAGCTAGGGGAGGTGGACGCGCGGAGCGCGGACGGAGGAGTGTGTAGCCTGTGGACAATTGACACACGCCCCCGACCGCCTGGCGGCGGCCACCCCCCTCTAGCTTAGAGGGGGAGTTGGGAATGACATGCTGATATGGTGCGTTGTAGGGGCGAATCATCATTCGCCCGACATGATGTGCATCTTCCGCATGGGGGCGAATGATGATTCGCCCCTACAGGGGATGCCAGGACACACCTAATTCCTCCCCTAAGCTAGGGGAGGTGGACGCGCGGAGCGCGGACGGAGGAGTGTGTAGCCTGTGGACAATTGACACACGCCCCCGTCCGCCTGGCGGCGGCCACCCCCTCTAGCTTAGAGGGGGAGTTGGGAATGGCACTCTGGGAGTTGGGAGTCATAGCGCTCTGTAGGGGCGAATCATCATTCGCCCGACATGATGTGCACCTTCCGTATGGGGGGCGAATGATGATTCGCCCCTACGAGGGACTCCGGCACCGCACCTGTGGGCTTGCGCCTATGGCATTTTACGGTATGGGAAGAAAAATTATTTTGCCGAACCGATAAAAGGTTGTATCTTTGCAGTCCGAAATTTTCATCCAACAAACAATAAAAACCTCAAATTATGGCAGTCAAATCTATGCTCCGCGTCCGTATGAGCGCCAAGGACGCACACTACGGCGGCAATCTCGTCGACGGCGCACACATGCTTCACCTCTTCGGCGATGTGGCCACCGAACTCCTCATTATCCAGGACGGCGACGAGGGTCTGTTCTGTGCCTACGACATGGTCGAGTTCAAGGCTCCGGTCTACGCCGGCGACTACATCGAGGCTTACGGCGAAATCACCCATGTCGGCAATACCAGCCGCAAGATGGCTTTCGAGGCTTACAAGGTCATCAAGCCCCGCCCCGACATCAGCGACTCGGCCGCCGAGGTGCTGCCCGAGAAGATTCTCGTAGCCCGCGCCACCGGCACCTGTGTTACTCCCAAGGAGTGCCAGCGCTACAACAAGTAAGTTTTTGTATCATCAGCCTCTACCCGAACCCCGCCCGCACCTCCGTCAGCATCGCGGGCATGCGCCAGACGGCCGTGCGCAAGCTGGTAGTGAAGTAACAACCGGCCTCACCCTCCGGCCCCCGCTCCTTCCAGGTGAGGGGGAGCACCCGAGCCCCGCGGGACGCGGGGCTCGGGCTGCTTTTGTAGGGAACCTGTTTCACAGTGCTCCGTCGGAACGGCACTCCGGACCTCAACGCCTGCGGCCGACCAGTTGCACCATCTCGCGGAACTGCATCCGGTGGGCCTGCTGCGCCCGACGCCCCGGGGGTCCCTAGGGGAACGGTAGGGGAACGGTAGGGGAATACAAAGGCTCTGGAAGGATATGGAAGGATATGGAAGCTTATGAGCTATTGGAAATATAGACGACTGAAAATCAAATACTTATAAATCTCATTCACCAGACAATCTTCCACATCGAGGAGGACACCGTAATTGTCGACCGCATCCGTCACTCCAAAGCCATTGCGAATAACTTCCTCACAAAAAAAGGAAAGCGCATGTCGCGCTTTCCAAAGTTGTCTATGTTGTCAGGGTTGTCGTGTAATAAGGCGCTGTCATTCCCAGGCCGTCATCAGCTGCAGCGTATGCTGGCGGCCGGAGGCGGTGGTGAGGGTGAGCACCCGGCTGCCGCGTGGCTGCGGGACACCGGCGAAGTCGAGCCTGTAACGTCCTGTGCCCTGCTCGGCCAGGCGCACCTCGGTGCTGCAAAGTGCACCGTTTAAGCACTTCTGTTGTTTCCTACATATCCGCTGGCCTGCCGCTGTGGCTTTCGGCGAAGCGGCGGTTGGCGGCGCTGAGGGCGTCGTCGGCGTTGAGACCGTGGCGGCGGCCCCAGTCCACGAGGTCGAACAGCTTCTGGCCGTATTCCTCCTCGGTCATCTCGGTGGGTTGCATGGTGTTCTCTGTGCTGCCCGCCACCTTTTCCTGCATGCGGATGGTCTTTATCAGCGTGGGGAGCGTTGCCGGCACCCCTTCGAGCACATTCCGCCGCCCTTCGCGCATCTTGAGCTGCTCCCAGTTCTCGCCGTGGTAGTTCTCGCGGTCGTAGATGAAGGGGTGGCGCGATATGAGCTTGTCGCAGATGGCATTGTAGACGTCGGCCTGCGAGAAGAGCCCTTCCTCCTCGGCGATTTTGCAATAGAACAGGAGGTGCAGGGCCAGGTCGCCCAGCTCTTTCATAAATTGATGATTGAGGATTGGAGATTGGGATTTTGCTGTTTCGTTGTCAATCTCGCCCTTTTCAATTTTCAATTTCAGATTTTCAATTTCAACGATGGCCTCGCTCAGTTCGTGCACCTCTTCGATGGTGAGGTAGCGGAGGCTTTTCATCGTTTGCTGGCGGTCCCAGGGGCACTCCTTGCGCAGGGTGTCCAGGATGGTGTTAAGGCGCTCAAATGCGTCGTACGTCTTCGATTCCATCGATGGTGCGGAGCTTTTCTATGAGGCTGGACAGGTGGTCCAGGTTGTTGATATAGAGCATGATGATGCCGCGCCCGACGCCCTCGGAAGCCTCGAGGGTGATGGCGCGCATGTTGAGGTCCATCTCTTCGGAGATGAGGCGTGTGATGTCCTGCAGCAGCCCTTTGCGGTCGATGGCGGTCAGGGCGATGCCGGTCAGCAGCGATAGCTGCTCGCCCGGGCGCCACTTGGCGCGCACGATGTGGTTCTCGTGGTTGGCCATCTCGCGCATGGCTTCCTTGCAGTTGGTGCGGTGCACCATGATGCGGCCTTCCTGCACGATGCCTACCACCTGGTCGCCCTGCACGGGTTTGCAGCAGGGGGCTGTCTCGGTGGGCAGGTGCTCGTAGTCCTTGTCCAGCAGGAAGGGTGTGGTGGGTTCGAGGTTGGGTGGGCGCTGGGCTTTGTTTCCCATCCCCTCGAAGACCTCTTTGTATTGCTTCAGGAACAGCATGTCGGGTGCCGGGCGGGCCTTGCCAAAGCACTCGGCCACCTGGTGCTCGGTAACGGTGCCCACGGCCAGGCTGTACAGCACGTCGATGTCCGACGGGTTGCCGAGGTAGCGCTTGAGCTGCCCCCAGTTCTGGCGGTTGTCTTTCAGGTGCAGCTTGTCGAAGTAAAGGCGCAGGCGGCGGCGCCCTTCGTCGGCACGCTCCTTTTTGTGCGCCTTGATGAAGTCCTTGATGGCATCTTTGGCGCGCGGGGTTTGGCATTCGGTCAGCCATTCCTGCTGCGGTGTCGTGTTCTCGGTGGTGAGCACCTGCACCTGGTCGCCGGTGTGCAGGCGCTCGTTGCGGCTCACCACGCGGGCGTTCACCTTGGCGCCGATGCAGTGGTCGCCGAGGTCGGTATGGATGGCGTAGGCGAAGTCGAGCACCGTGCTGCGGCTGGGCAGCGTGATGGTCTTGCCGTTGGGGGTGAAGATGTAGATCTCCTTGGTGTAGAGCGCCTCCTTGAACTCCTCCACCAGGTCGAGCGCGCTCTTGTCGGTCTGCTCGAGCGAGGTGCGAATCTGCTGCAGCCACTCCTCGACGGGGTTGTTTTCCAGTTGCTCTTCGGGATGGGCCTCCTTGTATAGGAAGTGGGCCGCCATGCCTTTCTCGGCGATGGTGTCCATGCGCTCGGTGCGTATCTGTATCTCCACCCATCGGCCGATGGGGGTCATCACCGTGGTCTGGAGGCTCTCGTAGCCGTTGTTCTTGGGGTGGGTGATCCAGTCGCGGAAGCGTTTGGGGTTGGGCTCGAACTGGCCCGAGATGAGGGCGTAGACGCGGAAGCACTCCTCTTTCTCTTTCTCGCGGGGCACCCCCTTGAGGATGATGCGCATGGCGTAGAGGTCGAATATCTCCTCGAAGGCCACATGCTTGTTCTCGATTTTCTTCCAGCAGCTGTAGACCGACTTGACGCGGGTCTTGAGCGTGTACTCGCATCCTGCCGAGTCGAGCATTTGGCGCACGGGTTGCACCAGGCACTCTTCCAGCCGCTCGCTGGTGCCCGCCGTGGCGGCGATTTTGGCCGCTATCTCGGCGTATTTCTCCGGATTGGTGTATTTCATCACCAACTCGTCCAGCTCGGTCTTGATGGTGTAGAGGCCCAGGCGGTGGGCCAGGGGCACGTAGAGGTAGGAGGTCTCGCTGGCGATGATGAAGCGCTTGGTCTCCTTCATCGAGTCGAGGGTACGCATGTTGTGCAGCCGGTCGCAGAGCTTGAGGAAGATGACGTAGGCGTCGTTGCACATCGAAAGGAGTATCTTGCGGTAGTTCTCGGCCTGCTTGCTCTCGGTCTGCTGCAACACCATGACGTCCTCTATCTTGGTAACGCCGTCGACGATGTTGGCCACGCGGTCGCCGAAGAGCACGCGGAGTTCCTCGACGGTGATGTCGGTGTCCTCCACCACGTCGTGCAGCAGGGCGCAGATGACGGCCGTAGGCCCGAGGCCGACCTCTTTGACGGCGATGAGTGCCACGGCCAGCGGGTGGAAGATGTAGGGTTCACCGCTTTTGCGGCGTGTGCCGGCGTGTGCCTTCTTGGCCATCTGGTAGGCGCGCAGGATGCCCATCTCCTCGTCGGGGGTGAGGGGCTTGAGGGCCTGGCAGGCATCCACCAGTTCGTCGTAGCGGGCCTGAATCTCCCGTTCTTCGCGTTGTTCGTCGATGGTGTACATGGGGGATTACCAAAGGAAGAGTGATAGGCCGAGGATGGCCGATAGTTCGAGGCTGAGGCCCAGGGTGAGGTAGCTGTGGCCGTCGATGACGGCCATGCCCAGTGATGCTGAGCTCCAGCAGAATTCGCTGCTATGCGAGGGAGCCGCCACGCGGAAGCCTATCTCGCCTCCCACACGGTGGCCGAAGGTGAGGCCGGAGTAGAGGTGCCAGTCGACACTGCTCTGCAGGCCCGAGAGGCGCACTGCGGGACCCACGGAGAAGTATTCGCGCCACGGGCCGAAGAGGGCCGAGCCGTAGATACCCCAGCGTTCGGGCAGGTAGGTGAAGTTCAAGCCCAATGCACTGCGCTGACCCAATGCGGCTTCCACCTCAAGGAAGAAGCTGCTGAAGTTGAGCCCCACGTTGTTAAGGTAGTGGCGCTCGGGCATGGCGGGACGGCTGCGGTGCGAGGGCATACGGGCAGGTTGGCTGCTGCCGCGCACGGTGCCGTCGGTATTGTAGTAGACCGGGGAGCCGATAATGTTGGCCTCGCCCTTGGGGCGGCGGGGAGCCGGCTGGGCACCGATGACGTTGGGGCCGTTGTCCGCATCGTCTTCGTCCACGGCTACGCTGTCGGTCGGTACGGTGCGTTGGGTGCTGTCGGGCAGCGCCACCTGGCCCCACAGGGGGAGCCAGACCAGCGTCAGCAGCAGTGCAAATACTCTTTTCATAGCTTTATGGCTTTTGATGGGTTATTCTTCGGACTTGTTCTGCAGGGCGGTGCGTATCTTGCCCTCGAGTTCTTCGCAGAGCTCGGGGTTGTCGCGCAGCAGCTGCTTGAGGGCTTCGCGTCCCTGGGCCAGCTTGCTCTCGCCGTAGCTGAACCACGAGCCGCTCTTGCGGATTACCTCCAGGTCGACGCCCAGGTCGATGATTTCGCCCAGCTTGGAGATGCCTTCGCCGAACATCAGGTCGAACTCGCAGGTGCGGAACGGGGGAGCCACCTTGTTCTTCACGATGCGTACCTTGACGCGGTTGCCGATGTTCTGGTCGCCATCCTTGATGGCCTGGGTGCGGCGTATGTCGACGCGCACCGAGGCGTAGAACTTCAGCGCGTTGCCACCGGTGGTGGTCTCGGGGTTGCCGAAGAGGACGCCTATCTTCTCGCGCAGCTGGTTGATGAAGATGCAGCAGCAGTTGGTCTTGCTGATGGTGGCGGTCAGCTTGCGCATGGCCTGGCTCATGAGGCGTGCCTGGAGGCCCACCTTGCTGTCGCCCATGTCGCCGTCGATTTCGGCCTTGGGGGTGAGGGCGGCGACGGAGTCGATGACGATGATGTCGATGGCGCCGGAGCGGATGAGGTTGTCGGCTATCTCGAGGGCCTGCTCGCCGTTGTCGGGCTGGGAGACGAGGAGGTTGTCGATGTCGACGCCCAGCTTCTTGGCGTAGAAGCTGTCGAAGGCGTGCTCGGCGTCGATGAAGGCCGCGATGCCGCCCTGCTTCTGGCACTCGGCGATGGCGTGGATGGCCAGGGTGGTCTTACCTGACGACTCGGGGCCGTATATCTCGATGACGCGGCCGCGCGGGAAGCCGCCCACGCCCAGGGCGGTGTCGAGGCTGATGCTGCCCGTGGGGATGACGTCGAGCTGCTCGTTGGGGCGGTCGCCCAGTTTCATGATGGAACCCTTGCCGTAGTTCTTCTCAATCTTGTCCAGGGTGCTTTGCAGTATTTTGAGCTTCTCCAGCTTCTGTGCATTGGCATCGTTGACTTCTTTTGCCATAATGTTCGATTGTTTAATGTGTTATTATTGGTACTTTTTTGAATTCCGAAATTGCAAAAATACACACTTTTTCCATATTTTGCAAATAAAGTAGACAACACGCTGACATACAGCCTGCTGCGTGCGCGTCGAAAAGCGGGTGGAAAAAATGGTTTTTTTCCGAAAAAACGCCCGAAAAGGTACTTTTGCAAATGGTTGACAACTAGCACATAAGAGGCATCCTCTTCTTCCCCTCTTCTTCCTCTCTTAATACCCTCTTCCGCCTCGCCGGGGGATGGGGTGGGGAAGGGGTGCGGCGAGGGCCGTCCCGGGAGGGGAAAAAGAAAAGCCGACCCAGGTTTTGGGTCGGCTTGAGGGGTTGAATCAAGGGAGGTTACATGGCGTTGACTTTGCGCATGAGTTTCGACTTGAGATTGGAGGCCTTGTTTTTGTGGATGACCGAGCGCTTGGCCAGTTTGTCGATGATGGAAATCATCTTGGGGAGGCGTTCGGTGGCTGCGGCCTTGTCTTCCAGTGCACGGAAGTCGCGCAGGGCGTTGCGCATGGTCTTGGCGTAGTAACGGTTCTCAACTCTTCTCTTTTCGCTGGAGCGAATTCTCTTTTTTGCAGACTTGTGGTGTGCCATAAATTGTTACTTGTTCTTTTCTATATATTTTATATTGTACCGCGTGCGGGATTCGAACCCGCGATTTTAAGAATGAAAATCTTACGTCCTGGGCCAACTAGACGAACGCGGCAGGTGCTTTTTCACTGCTTTTTTCCGTTCAAAAGCGGGTGCAAAATTACGAACATTTTCCGACATGGCAAAATTTTTTTCACCATGGGTTGTTGACAACCTTGTCGGACTATTCGCTATCTGCCTGAAAACGAAATCCTAAGCGCTTGGCGGTGACGAGCATTTTTTTGTCAAAAGTGGTACGCATTTCGCCCACTGAGACCAGCTTGACTTCGTCGTAGGGGGGGGTCAAAAGATCAAAATTGGTGGTGTACTCGATGGAGGATTCGATGATGTTTTGGACTGTCTCGGGGGTGATGACGGAGGTGTTGAAGTTGGTGTAGAGCATGCCGAGTTCGCGTTTGCCCTCGATGAAGTAGTGCTTCTCGTGGTTGACGAAGACGCGCCCGATCATGTAGCCGAGGTCGTTGTCGCGCTGGTATGCGAAGCTGTCGGCAAGGAAGTTGTAGATGTGGATGACGCCGCAGTAGGACCGCCTGGGGTCTTCGCGCACGTAGGGGGTTTTCATCACCTGGTGGTCGCGCGAGAACTCGAAGACGTTGGTGTGCATCATGAAAATGAGGATGTCGCCGGCGAACTTGACCTCGAACTCGAAGTCGCCTCGGTCGGTGAACTCGAAGGCGATGTTCTTGCCGTCGGTCTGGCACGCCTCCTGGAATTGGCGTATGAGGTCGCGGGTGTTGGTGCGGAAAAGGTCGAAGGCTTCGCGGGTGGCCTTGTAGACGGTCTGTTTCAGCAGGCTCTTCTCGAAGACGAGCTCTTTCAGGGTGGGGGAGAGTTCCATAGGGATGTTTTTTTGTTTTGCTGCAATAACGCTGCGGGGTGCGGATTAGTGTATGGGGTGCGTTTTTTTTGTTGGGCCTAGAACCCGAAGGCGAAGGGCATGAGGCTGGCCACGGAGGGCAGCACGCGGACACGGCCGCCTCGGAGGTGGCAAAGCACGCGCAGGGGGTGCCCTTGGAGCTGTTCGTACTCGAGCAGCACCTGGCGGCAGGCACCGCAGGGCGAGGCTTCGCAGAGCGTGCCGTCGGCGTCGCGGCCTACGATGGCCAGGGCCTCGTAGTCGCGCATCTCGGGCCGCTGGGCCGAGGCGGCGAAGATGGCCGTCCGCTCGGCGCAGAGCCCCGAGGGGTAGGCGGCGTTCTCCTGGTTGGCGCCAATTACCACGCTGCCGTCGGCCAGCCGCAGGGCGGCGCCGACATGGAAGTGCGAGTAGGGGGCGTAGGCGTTGGCTGTGGCCCCGATGGCGGCCTGCATCAGGGCGCGGTCGGGGGCGGCGAGGTCGTCAATCGATGCAAACTCCCGGTATTGAAGTTGTAGTGTCTTGTCCACGGAGGTGCTATTTGACGATGTACTCGAATTCGATGCCGGGGTCGAGGTGTTTCTTTACCTTGCAGCTGCGGATCATGGCCAGCAAGGCGGCTTGCTTCTCTCTGGGGAAGGCGGGGCCGGGGTTGACGTTGACAACGACCTTCTTCAGCATGCCGTTCTCGTGAAATTCGAATTCCTGCTCGAGGCCGGCGCCGTCGAGCGGGATGTTGTGGTTGCGGTAGAACATCTTCATGAAGACGCCGGCGCAGTTGCCGATGCTGGCCAGGAAGAGGTGGAAGGGGTTGAGGCCGGCGTCCTCGCCGCCCATGGCTACGGGGACGTCGCTCACCACGTCGTGGCCCATGAAGTTGGCTATGACGCGCTCTTTGTCTTCAAATCTGATTTTCATCATGATAGTGCGGTTTTTGCGGTTATTGTGTTGGGGGTTTTGTGATGCAAAGATACACAATTTTCCGAAAAAGTCGTATCTTTGCCTTCGGATATGGAACTGAAACTGCCCGCAAAAGACTGTGTGATAGGTCTCTCGCCTATGGACGACGTAACCGATATGCCCTTCCGCCAGCTGTGCAAGGAGATGGGGGCTGACTGGCTTGTAACCGAGTTCATCGCCAGCGAGGCGCTGAACCGCGACGCCGAGAAGAGCCTGCGCAAGATGCGCTTCACCCCGGAGCAGCGGCCGATAGGGATACAGGTGTTCGGCGCCAACGAGGAGGAGCTGCTGCGGTGCCTGGACGTGGTGGCGCAGGCCGGGCCCGACTTCATCGACATCAACTGGGGCTGCCCGGTGCGCAAGGTGGCGGGTCGCGGAGCGGGGAGCGGCATCCTGCAGGACATACCCAGGATGCTGGCCATCACCGCCGCCATGGTGCGCCGCAGCCCGCTGCCGGTAACGGTCAAGACCCGCCTGGCCTACAGCGCCGACACCATGCCCGTAACCGACTTTGCCGAGGCGCTGCAGGACACGGGCATCGCCGCCCTCAGCATCCATGGCCGCACCAAGGCGCAGATGTACGGCGGCGTGGCCGACTGGACGATGATAGGGCAGGTGAAGAATAATCCCCGCATCCGTATCCCCGTTTTCGGCAACGGCGACATCGCCAGCGGGGCGCAGGCTGTGGAGCAGTGGCGTCGGCACGGGGTGGACGGCATCCTCATAGGCCGCGCCGCGGTGGGCAACCCCTGGCTGTTCGAGCAGTGCCGGCGCGCCTTCGACGGGCTGCCCGAGCGCGAAATCACGGTGCAGGAGCGGGTCGACGTCTGCCGCCGCCACCTGCTGGCGGCCGCCGACTTCTACGGCGAGCGCACGGCGGTATTCAGCCTCCGCCGCCACTATGGCAATTATTTCAAGGGGCTGTTCAACTTCAAGCCCTACCGCCTGGCGCTGGGCGCCGCCGCCACCGTCGGAGCCACGCTCGAGGTGTTGGACCGCGTCAGCGAGTGCTACCGCGCACCAGCCTGACCCAGTCCAGCGCCATCCGGCGGCGCGAGAGGGCAGGGGTGGCCTCGAGGGCATAGGCCGACCGCTCGAAGGGAATGCTGCGGTAGGCGCGGTAGGCGTCGCGATGGCGCACCAGCCCCACCAGCCAGAACAATACATACAGCACATAGAACGGCACCACCAGCAGCACCGCCTGCTGCCAGAGGTGGACGCGCTCGTGGCGCACCTCGCGCTCGGTGAGGGGCTGCCCCTTGTACAGAATCAGGGGGAAGAGGGTGATGGCGCGGTAGGAGCCGAAGGGGAAGCGGCGGGTGTGTATCAGCAGGGGCTTCATGGCTGTAGAAAGAGGGGCCGGCATTCGCCAGCCCCAGATGAAGAAAGTTATGCGTAAGTCTCTTTATTCGGCTTCGTAGATGAGCAGTTGGCCGTCGGCCCAGATGAAGAGCAGGGCGTCCTTGTTGTTTTTCTTGCTGATCCAGGCGCCGCCGTTGTCGGCATCGATGACCATGTTGCAGTAGCGCTTGTTGATTTCCTGCTCGGCCAGCAGGTGGTCGTCCTTGTCGTAGACCTGCAGGTAGGTGTTGCCGCCGTCGCGTACGATGGCGTACATGATGTCGCCGCTGATGCCGTAGGTAACCATGTCCACCTTGTAGGTCTCCTGCACGTACTGGCGCACCACTACGACGTCGGTTACATGGTAGTCGTACCAGTAGCTGTGGCAGTAGTGCCAGAAGCCGGGCCAGTACCAGGGGCGCGGGGGCACGGGGTGCCAGTAGATGGGGCGGCAGTGGACCACATAGCCGTGCCAGGGGTGGTGGAAGTAGGGGGCAGGGCGGATGGGACGGTGGCTGGGAGGCAGCACGCCGGGATGGCCGGGGCGGGCGTAGCCGCTGTTGCGCGAGGAGGGGGTGCTGTACACGTTGTTGCCATGCGAGCTGCTGCTGCGACCGGCCGAGGCGACACGGCCGCTGTTGCCGTTGCCGCTGTGGCGCACCGTGGCGCTGCCACGGGTGCCGGTGTTGCGGCTGCTGCTGCGGAAACCGTCGGCACTGCCCGAGGCGCGCACGGCCGAGTTGCGGGCCGCCGCGGCGGCGCTGCGGGTGCCGGAGGTGCGGTCGCCGCTGTAGCTGCTGCGGCTGCCCGAGGCCGAGCTACGGCTGGGGCTGCTGAAAGAGGAGCTACTGCGGCTGCTCGAGGCCGAGCTGCGGCTGGGGCTGCTGAAAGAGGAGCTGCTGCGGCTGCTCGAGGAGGAGCTGCGACTGGGGCTGCTGAAGGAGGAACTGCTGCGGCTGCTCGAGGAGGAGCTGCGGCTGGGGCTGCTGAAGGAGGAGCTGCTGCGGCTGCTGCCGGAGCTGCCCGACGAACGGCTCACCGACGAGCTGTGGCTGCCGCCACCGCGGTTGCCGCCGCCGCTGCGCTGTGCCAGCGCGGGAGTGAAGCTCAGGGCCAGGCCCATCATCACCAGGGTTGCAAATTTTGAGGTCTTCATATCGTTCTCCTTTCTTTATTATTGTTCTCGTTATTTCTGCTGCAAAAGTACAATTTAAAACCGAGTAAAATTCCCACCCCCCCACATAATTTTCCACCTGCAAGGCAAAATGTGTTGTAAGTGCCGTGTTTTCAGTGTGGTAGCGAAAACGGGGCGAAAAAGCATCGCCAAGGACATTCTAGGGGAATGGTAGGGGAACGGTAGGGGAATACAAAGGCACTAGAAGGATATGGAACCATATTGGTACAGAGTTGTAGGGGCGAATCATCATTCGCCCCCCACGCGGGTTGGGGACACACCTAATTCCTCCCCTAAGTTAGGGGAGGTGGACGCGCGAAGCGCGGGCGGAGGAGTGTGTGCGCGGAGGAAAGTAGGGGCGCGGACAGCAGAGTGCGCAGCCGCGGCCTGGACACACGCCCCCGCCCTGCGGGCACCCCCTCTAGCTTAGAGGGGGAGTTTTGGTACCTCAACTCCTCCCCTAAGCTAGGGGAGGTGGACGCGCGAAGCGCGGACGGAGGAGTGTGCAGCGTGCGGATATATGACACACGCCCCCGACCGCCTGCGGCGGCCACCCGCCCGAAAAATGCCGCGGCCCCGGGCATCGCCCGGGGCCGCGGCCAGTAGAGTTACCGTCGAAAGACTACTTGACAATCAGTTTGCGGATGGCGTTCTGGCGCTCGCCGACGATGCGGACGCGATGCGGACGAAGTAGGCGCCCTGGGCCAGGTCGCTGACGTCGAGGGTGGCGTCGGTGGAGGTGAGCACCACGCGGCCGTTGAGGTCGACCACCGTGATGGTGGAGCCGCTCTCAAGACCATTGATGGAAACGGTGGTGCGGGCGGGATTCGGGTAGAGGGCTATGTCGCTGCCTTCCACGTTGTCGATGCCGACCTCTTCGGGGGTGGTGAAGGTAACCACGCTGCTCCACTCGGAGGTGAGGGTGGCGTCGCAGAAGGTGCGGACGTAGACGTCGTAGCTCGAATTCTCGTCGAGGCCGGTGAGGGTGTAGGTGGTGGCACCGTTGACCGTAACGCGTGTGCCGTTGCCCTGGCGGAAGCCGGTCATGCCGTATTCCACTTCATAGTTGCCGTTGCCGTTGCTGGCGGGGTTCCAGGTAACGGTGGCGGTGGTGGGCTCGGTGGCGTTGGCGGCGACACCGCTGACGGGCTGGCAGCGCTCGGTGGTGAACTGTGCGGGTTCGCTCCAGTCGCTCTGCTGCGTCTCGCTGCAGATGGCGCGCACCTTGACGGTGTAGGTCTCACCTGCGTTGAGGCCGGTAACGTCGTAGGGGTTGGTGGTGGTGGCGAAGGTCTGGTCGTAGCTCGGGCCGGTTACGTTGACCTCCCAGCTGGTCTCGTTCTCGCCGGGTGTCCAGCCGACGGTAACGCCGTCGAAGGTAACCATGCTGGTGGTTACGTTGGTGGGCACGAAGCAGGGATGCTCGGCGGTGGTGAGTGTTACAGTAACCCAGTCGGAGGTCAGGCCGCCGGCACAGACGGCACGCACGCCGACGGTGTACTCGGTGTTGGCGGTGAGGCCGTTGAAGGTGTAGACGCTGTCGGTGGTGGTGGCGATGGCGCTTTCGGCGGGTTCTGCCCAGGTGCCTTCGACGATGGCCACTTGGTAGCTAGCGGCGAACTGGCCGCTGATGGTGATGGTGGCGTCGTTCTCGCCAACGGTGTCGAGGACTACGCCGGGAGCATCACAGGCGGTACCTCTACCGGTAACGGTGAGGTCATCGATATAGACATCGTAGGACCAATTGCCGTAGTAGCGGATAGCGAAGTACTTGGTACCTGCAGGCATAGCCTGGCTGAACTGGGACCAAGAGAGTGTGGGCTCAAACCAATCGCCCCAAGTGAAGGCACTGGTGTCGCGGGTGGTGGAAGAATAACCAACGCTGAGATATTCAGCATTCGAGGTGGATTTGGCGCACCAGAAGGAGAGAACCATCGAGTCACCCTCGAACTCTTGGGAGATGAGGTACTGGGTGTAGTCACCGGTATCAACTCTGGCGTAGGAACTGAAGCGGAATGCTTGATTTCCATGATGAGCATGAGCTGGAGAAAAATCCATTGAGATGTTGTCGGTGTGAATCATCACGTTTCTATCGGGAACTGACGTGGTAGCGTAAGCAATCTGCCAGCATCCAGAGGGAGCCTCGGGAGCCTCGAAACTCTCAGAGAAGGGGAATGTGGAGATGGGAGCCGAGCAGTTGTGGACGGTTACAAGCCAACGCGTGGTATCAGCACCAAAGGCATTGGCTGCAACAAACATCATAGTGTCAACACCGGTGCCAGAGTAGACAACCGTCAGGCTGTCAGTATTGGCACCCGTAATTGTGGCGCGACCGCTGGCAGCCATGGTGGAGGTCCAAGAGAGGGTCATGCCCGTAAGCGAACCTTCCTGATACTCGGCCTTCCAAGAGAGGGTGTCGTTCACGTAACCCCACGAGGGTCCGTAGACGTAGTAGAGAGGCTCGTTGGTGTAGCGGATGCCGAACTTGCAGATACCGACATAAGCATAGTTCTTACTGATGTTGCGGATAGCAATGCGGACATTCTGACCCGCATAGGCGGCAAGTGGCAGATGGCGCCATGCAAAAATGTTGCTACTAACAGTGTCCACGAGGAGTGTCTGCGTGAAAGCCTCGACCGAATCGGCACCAGTGGGCGAAACACGAACCTCATAGATAGCCTTGCTATCGGAGAAGGACTGGGAGGTGTCTCCAGCCACTTGATAGCAGAGGTTGAGGTCGGTGGTCATCGTGGGGATGGTGATGACGGGCGAAATCAGCCAGTCGTTAGCGGTGCCAGGGTTAATAGCCTGCGAACTGATGTAGTTGAGGGAGCCACTCTGGTTGACTCCAAGGCGCCAGCGTGTGCTCGTGGTGGAACCAACGGTAGTATTGGTCCAGCAGGGCGAGAACTCACGGAATTCCTCGAGATAGGGAACCGTGAAGGCAGTGGGGCAGTTCGTGCGGAACGACAAGGGAACAGCGCGGCTGCTATCGGTAGCGGAGCAGATGCCGCGGAGTTCCACGTCATATGGGGTATCGGGCGTGAGGCCGGTGATGGTGTAGGGGATTGCCGTTACCGTGTGGGTGGTGCCATCGGAGAAGGTAATGAGCCAGGAGGTCTCGTTGGCACGCGGAGTCCACGAAAGGGTTGCCGACACATCGGTAAGGGCATCCACAGTGAAATTGACGGGAGTGGGGCACGGCAGGGCGACAACATTCACATTGTCGACAGCGGCAGGCTGGCTGCTTGAAGCATACGAACTGCTGTTAACCCACATAAAGACGAGGTGATAGGTACCCTCGGCGAGAATGTCAATCAACTGCGCGTTGCTCTGCCAGGTACTGGCGTTGGCCATGGGGCCGCCAAGGTCGATCCAACCGGCAGGGGTAACATCGGCATAGTTATAAGAAATGCTCGGATTGGTGTTGTTGGGGAGTTTATTAGCGGTAAACGTAACATTGGCCGGTGCGAGCCAGGCACGAAGGTAGCCGTAGTAGGAACCATAGGAAACGTCACCCAGACCCTTCCAATCGAAGGATATCTCGTACTGGCCAGGAGTAAAGTGCAGGGTACGATAGGCATAACTGGCGGAAGCCGCCATGTTATTGTAACGATAGAGAATGCCGTTGGTGTCACTGATATAGAGACCTCTTGCCGAGCCGTCAGCATGGGCTGCGGTGTCAATATACCAGGCGTTGTTGCCTTGGACGAAGGTCCATGCAACATCATCGCCGGTTTCATAACCAGTGCTGTAAGGCAGCCCCATACCCGTAACGGTGGTGGCGCTGACGACAGTGTATGTATCCGAGCTGTCTCCGCTGGCGCAGATACCGGTCACAGAGATGGTATAGGCCATCTCGCTAGCCAGTCCGGTGATGGTGTAGGATGTCCCGGTTATTGTTGCATTGGCGGTGGTGCCAAGGGTATCGGTCCACGTTACAGAGTAAGTGTCGGTGGAGGTTCCATCATAACTGATAGAAATAGTGTTCGGCGTGGCTCCAATAACGGCAAGGTGAGTCGGACGCTGGGAACATGCAGGCATGAGGTGCAGGTTCACATCATCAATAGAAACATAGTTGTAATTTTCATCGTCATCCTCGATGATGAAGACAATGCGACGCTTGGTTCCCGTGTAGGTATCAAAGGGGATAAAGTATGTATCCCAATCGTCAATTTCAGCTGTGATTTCGGCGATAATGTCGACAGGGGTGACATTCTTCACATAGGTGTCTCCATCGATGAGACCCACCTTGAATTTGGCGACGTATCCATCATAGTGGTAGTTACTACCGAAGCGAGCACTGAGAGAGAGCTCGAGGCGGTTGATGGCAATCGAGTCGGCGATTACGGGCATGACAGCCCAGTTGTACTGCGTGCCGTAGGTGTAGCCATAGAGGTGTTTTGATCCCAAAGCACTTTGGACATAGGGGTAGTTTCCGTTGGATGCGCCCTTGTTCCAGCAGTAGTCGAATGCGGCGGTGCTTCCCGTGGAAAGATTTTGGAAGTCCTGCACATAGGGGAAGGTGTGAATGGGAACGCAAGCCGTGCGGAAAGTCGTGGTGTTCCAAATAGAACTGACACCGTTGCCGCAATCGGTCTTGACCCGGAAGTCGTATGCTGTGTTCTCCGCAAGGCCGCCAATGTAGGCATTGTTGTCAACAATATCGGTAACCTGGAGCCAGGTGGTGGTGCCGACAGGACGATATTCTGCCACGAAACCATCTACGCCCTCGCTAATCGGAGCCCAGGAGATGGCAAGACTGTCGGTAGTGGCCGTTGTTAGCAAGATGTCGGAGGGACGCGCGCAAGGAGGTGTATCATGCAGACTGATGTTGGAGAGATAGAGATAGTTGTTGCTGGATGAAGGGGCTGTCGAGAGGAAGATGATACGTCGGTTAGTGCCGGTGTAGCTATCGAAGTGAATGTACTGACGCTCCAAATCGGGTGTGTATCTGAAATTGTAGTAGAAGACGGTGTCAACAGGGGTGGTTCCGGGGATATAGTTGCCAGTGGGCACCAGACCGATGACGAGATGACCATCATAGACGCCGGAAGTGCTGTAGCCGCGGGCATCAAACGTAAGTTCAAGGTCGGCAAGATCGAGTGTGCTCGCGAGTTCGGGCATTATGGTCCAGCATGTGCTCGATTGATAACCATAGAAATACATCTCGGCACTTTGAGTGATATAAGGATAGAGTGTTCCCGCGGAAGAGTAGTTGTCGCCTTTCGGCCAGCAGGGATCGAACAAATCATAGGTCGTGCCGTTGGCAATGGTAGCCAGATTGAGTTCATAAGGCATCGTGTCGATAGGTACACAGTCGGTGGTGACACGGATAGTGCGTGGAGTCGTAACGGTGCCGTCAACGCAGACGGCAGAGACGGAAACAATATAGGTGGTAGCAGTGGTCAACCCGCTGAAAGTGTAGAATGTATCTGAAACAGTGGCTTGTGCTACCAGGGTGGAACCCTGCATGATGGAGTACGAATAGTTGGAGGCATTACCGATGGCAGAGACCGTGATGGTCTGCGTGGTAGTGGCAGCAACCTCTATGCCAGTGGGAGCATCGCAGGTGGGAGACACTCCGAGATAGATATTGTCGAGGTAGGTATAGCTGTAAGAAGAACTATTGTTGATAAGTACGATGTGGCGCTTTGTGCCGGTGTATGTGGTGAAATCGGCCTCAAAGTTGCCATAGGAGGTGTTGGGCACATCCGCTCCGTTGATGACCAGGATGGTATCCACTTCCGCCGAGCCATCCCACACATTGGTGTCGATGAGACCCACAATGAAGGTAAGATTATGTGTGGAACTGGTCTTGCGAAGGTCGAAGGAGAGAGCCAGGGTGTTGATAGCCACTTCGGAGTCGATGGTGGGCAGGACAATCCAGTTATACTGCGAGCCACTGGTGTAGAAAGAGAGTATCTTGGATCTGTGCTCGCTGTCCATGTTGACATAGGGGTCGTATGCATAGTTATACATGTGACCACGATTCCAGCAGTGCGAGAAGGTGGCCGAACTGCCGGTTTCGTAGGACTCGAAGGTCTCGACATGCGGCATGGTGATATCTACACATTCAGTAGCGACTGTGGTACTGACAACAAGGGAGGTATCGCCCTCATCGCAATAGGCGCGAAGCTCGAAGTTGTAAGATGTTCCCGGAGTGAGGTCTGTGACGGTGTAGGGATTGCTGGTAACCGGTATCCATGCACCACCCCATGCACCATTGGCCCGGATGAGCACTCGCTCTCCGAACCGGCGGAGGTCCAGGCTAGGGTGGCGGTAGTGGCTGTAACTTGGGTTGCGCTGAACGCGGTGGGTGCGGGGCAAGTATTGGCCTTCACGACGATGTTGTCGATGGCTGCCGGTGGCTGGTTGCCAGAACTGTAGTCATTGTACCAGTGGTAGATAAGATACCAGTTGCCTGCACCGAGTCCGATGACATAGCCGGCATTGCTCCAGGTCGGGGTAAGATTCAGATGGGACGGGTTGAGCTGTATCCAGCCAGTGCGGTTGACAGAAGAGGCGTTGACTGTGAAGTCGACATCCTCGCTCCGTGCCATAAAGACATCAAGATAGTCATAGTTATTTTCGCCATTGCCTTTCCAATCGAAATTCACAATATATGATCCCGAGTCGACAATGACAAACTCACGATAGGCATAAGAGTTGGTGGTGGTGCCAGTGCTGTATGCATTGGAGGCACCATTATTGTTGGAGATATACATTGAATTCGTTCCACCTTTGGCGACGGCTTCGCCCAGGTACCAGCCATTGGCACCATTGAGGAAAGTCCATGCCTGGTCATCCTGCTCCTCAAAACCAGTGCTATAGGGAAAAGTGGTAACGGGTGCGGCAGCGGTACGGAAAATGAAGGAGACAAAGTCAGTGGTGGTGTCGGTGCAGGTAGAGCTGAGGTGTACTTCATAATAGGTACCGGGTTCCAGCATGGAAAGGCTCACGGTGTCGCCCGTGGGAGTCTCCGGATTGCCGGTGCCATGTTCAAAGCCGACAGGACCCCACTCCACATTGACATCGGTAACCGTTGAGAAGGGGGGATTCCATGTGATATCGGCTGTGGTAGGGGTGATGTTGAGTGCAGTTATACCGACGGGAGCGGGACAGATACGGATGGTGGTGTCCGGAACAAAAGTAAAAGTGGTTTTAGGACGGAAGTCTCTGATGCTGGGAGCATTGCCATTGTAGGAATGGAGCGAGGCCCCATTGGAAGACTCGCCTGCGAAAGATGCGGAAGAGTAGTTGGGGCCGCCGTCATGGCGAACATCAATGATGAGATTGCCACCGGTATAAACATAGGGGGTGGTAAGGTTGATGGTCCACTGGCTGGTATTGCCGTCGACCATGCCAGTCCAGGCTGCCGTGCCAGTCATAGTCTGGAACGTAGCGACAGAGAAGCTGTTGAGAGTGGACGTGGCCAATCGTACCTCCACGTCAGTCAACGACCATGCCGAAGCGGCAGGTGTAGACAGATAGAAGGTAATCGACTGGATGGTGCCACCCATCATGGTCACAAGGGAAGACTCTGGGTAGAGTGTCTGTGACTGTCCCTCGGCGTCTACATAAAAACCGTAGAGCGGGACATAATTGTCGGTGGTGGTGCCGTCAGCCACGGTAAGCGTTATCGTGCTAGACGACTGTGCACGCGCTCCCCATGGCACCATCAGTGCCGCAAGGAGCAAAAAGCATAACATCTTTTTCATGATAAAATAAGTGTTGATTAATAATTAAGGTTAATTAATATGTATACTTTACTTTTTTCAGAATTTTCAAAATGGGTGGAGTCACTATAGATAATTGGTATAAAAAACTACAACCTCGGCAATTCACTTGATTACGGGGAAGGTCTCTTGGGGGAGTATAGGAGCAGATTATAGCGCTAGCAACCAGCGGATTGCAAACTCTCTGCAAAACTGTAGACAAGTGCAAATATACACATTATTTTGGAAGTGCAAAAAAAAAGTGTTTTTTTGACATTTTTTTGGAATTGCCACGGGGGCGGTAGGGGAATGGTAGGGGAACGGTAGGGGAATACAAAGGCTCTGGAAGGATATGGAACCATATCGTACCACAGAGGATTTTGCCGGGGGGGTGCACAATAAAAGCCTCTTTTTTCAGTTATTGCCCCTGTCAAGAACAGGAACGACGTGTACGAATACCATACACTGCCCAACGGGCTGAAAATCATATTGAGCCGCACTCCGTCGCGGGTGGTCTACTCGGGGGTGTACATCAACGTGGGCAGCCGCGACGAGCGCGGCGCCGACGAGGGGATGGCGCACTTCATCGAGCATTGCCTCTTCAAGGGCACCCGCCACCGGCATGCCTACCACATACAGAACCGTATCGACGGCGTGGGCGGCGAGCTCAACGCCTTCACCACCAAGGAGGAGACCTGCGTCTACGCCTCGTCGCTCACCGAGCATCTGGAGCGCTGCCTCGAGCTCTTCGCCGACATATTGTTCCACAGCACCTTCCCGGCCAAGGAAATCGAGAAGGAGAAGGATGTGGTGCTGGAGGAGATCAACGCCTACAGCGACTCGCCGGCCGAGCTCATCTTCGACCAGTATGAGGAGCAGGCGTTTGCCGGCCATCCGGTGGCGCACAATATCCTGGGGTCGAAGAAGAATGTGAAGCGTTTCACCACGGAGCGCCTGCTGCAGTTTGTGCAGGGGAACTACACGCCGGGCCGCATGGTGGTTACCGTGGCGGGCGATGTGCGGATGGAGCGCCTGGTGCGCCTCTGCGAGAAGCACTTCGGCCACTACGGGAACCGCCCCTCCGCCGTCGACCGCACACAGAGGCCGCTCTTCCAGCCCTTCGAGCGCTACGTCAACCGCCGCACGCACCAGGCCCACCTGCTGCTGGGATGCGAGGCGCCCGACGTATACCACAAGGACAAGACCGTCTTCTCGCTGATGAACAACCTGCTGGGCGGTCCGGCCATGAACTCGCGCCTGAATGTGGCGGTGCGCGAGCATTACGGTTTCTGCTACAATATCGAATCCCAGTACGTACCTTTTTCCGACACGGGGCTTTTCTACATCTACGCCGGCGTGGACCTCGGGGCGGTGGAGCGTGCGCGCGCCATCATTGTGGACGAGCTGCGCCGCATGGCGGACACCGCGCTGACCGACAAGCAGCTGCGGTCGGCCCAGCGGCAGATGATAGGGCAGGTGTCGATCAACGACGACTACGGCATGAACGAGATGCAGTCCATAGGCAAAGCCTATCTCTGCTACGACCACGTGAACACGCTGGAGGAGATGGAGGCCGACCTGATGGCCGTCACGGCCGACGATGTGCGGCGCGTGGCGCAGGAACGCTTTGTGCCGGAACGCTTTGGAACGCTGATTTATAACTAACACCCACACGACCCATGACGCTGGACTATCCCTGGTATTTTGTGCTGCTGTGCCTGCTGGCGGGCGCGGCCTATGCGGCTGCGATGTATTTCTGGGGCAGGAACCCCTTCCGAGGCGGCCTGCGATGGGGACTGGCGGCACTGCGTTTCGCCGCGGTGAGCGCGATAGCCTTCCTGCTGCTGGCACCCACGGTGCGGCGGACGGTGCACGAGCGGCAGCGGCCGCTGGTGGTGCTGGCCGAGGACCGGTCGAGTTCGGTCTCGGCGATGCACCGCGCCGGCGACGAAATCCCAGCAGACCAACTCCAGAACCAACTGGAGGGCGACTTCCGCCTCCTATACACCTCGAACAATGACAACCCAGAACATACCGACCTGGGGGCACTGCTCGACGTACCGCGCGATGCCGCCGCCGTGGTACTCTTCAGCGACGGTCTCCACAACCGCGGCCAAAGCCCCGTCTCCGTGGCCGAGGGGCTGGGGATGCCTGTCTACACCGTGGCCGTGGGCGACACCACACAGCGGAACGACGCCTGGCTCTCGCACCTGCGCACCAACCGCATCGCCTACCGAAACAGCGAGATGACCGTCGAGGTAACGGTCAACGCCGTGGGCCTGGCGGGTCAGAAAGCCGACCTGTGGGTGAACGGATCGTCCGGCAGAACCGTGGCCATCCAATCCATCACCTACACCGACAACCATTTCAGCACCACCCGCACCCTGACCATCCCAATCGGCGACAAGACCGGCCTGCAGCGCTATGACGTGTACCTGGATGAGCTCCAGGAAGAGTCCCCGATGGGGAACAACCACCTAGCATTCTACGTGGATGTCATCGACAACCGGCAACAGGTGGCCATCATCGGCGCGGCACCACACCCCGACCTATCGGCCCTGAAGCAGGCCGTGGAAAGCAACCCCAACTACGAAGCCACGGTGCTGCTGGCCAATGAAATACACAACTCGGAAACCAAGAATCAAAAACCGGAATTCACACTCGCCATTCTACACAACCTACCCACCGCCACACTGACAATTCCCGAGGCGGTGAAGGAGTTGCCGCAGATGTACGTCATTGGCATGCAGACCGACCTGCCGCGCTTCAACGCCATGAAGACGGGGCTGGAAATCGTGTCGCGCGTGAAAAAAGGCAGCGAGCTCACGGCGGTGTACAACGACGGTTTCACCCTCTTCCAGTTCGACCGCGGCGACGGCGAGGCGCTGGAGCAGCTGCCGCCCCTGATGGCCCCCTTCGGCGAGGCCAAAGCCGGCGAGGGTGTGCAGAGCCTGCTCACCGGCCGTCTGGGCAATATCGACAGCCGCCAGCCGCTGGTGGCCGCCACGTCGCAAGGCGGGCAACGAAGGGTTTTCGTGTGGGGAGAAGGACTGTGGCGCTGGAGACTGGGCGACTACCTCAACAACCAGAGCCACGGACACTTCGACCGTTTGGTGGGACAGTTGGTGAACTTCGCCGCCCAGCAGGAGGGGCGCGATCGCTTCCGCGTGGAGACCGAACGCATCTATGCCACATTTGAGAAAGTGGAACTGAAGGCACAACTGTACAACGAAGCCTACGAACTTGTCAACACGCCCGAGGCCACGCTGACGCTGACGGGCGACAGCACCAAGAAAGCCGACTTCACCTTTGCACGCCAGGGCGACGGCTACGCCCTGAACCTCGGCACCCTGCCCGCCGGCACCTACCGCTACACGGCGAACACCATCCTCGACGGACAGAAACTCTCCGCAGAGGGTACCTTCGCCATCGAGGAGACAAACTTCGAACTCGCCACCCTGACAGCCGACCACACGCTGATGCGCACCATCGGCGCAGTGTCGGGCGGCAGCATGTATCACCCCGACCAGCTGGACGCCCTCGAGGCCGAGCTGCGCAAGATAAAGCCTGTCATACACACCCATACCCGCCACAGCGAGCTGCTGGGCCTGCCGCTGGTGCTGGCACTCATCCTGCTGCTGTTGGCTGCCGAGTGGGTGATGCGTAAATACCATGGGGAGATTTAGGTTGAAGGTTAAAGGTTATAGATTGTTGATTGTGGAACGTTTGCGAAATATGTTGAATCTCAAAGGCGACGGCGTGGCTCGTGAGGCGGCCACCCTGATGGGCGGCAACGTGGTGGCTCAGGCCATCGCCATGTTGGCCTACCTGGTGCTGACGCGTCTGTACACGCCGGAGGACTTTGCCCTGTTCAATATCTTCTATTCCTATATCGAGGTGCTGATTATCGTCTCCACCTGCAAGTACGAGCTGGCGGTGGTGGCGGCCAAGGACACGGCCGAGAGCACGGCGGTGGCGCGCTTCGCGCTGCGGATGAACGGCTGGATATCGGTTGTATTGCTCACGGTGGCGTTGGTGCTCTACCTGACGCACTCGTTGCCGGGCGACTATGCCGAATTGGGTGCTGTGGCGCTGCTGGTGCCGCCGATGGTGTGGCTCTGCGGCTCGTCGCGCATCTATGCCGGCCTCTACAACCGTGTGCGACGCTATCGCGAGATGGCGGCATCGGAGATGACCAATGCAGGCACCGGTGCAGGATTGAAAATATTGTTCGGTCTGTTGGGGATGAAGCAGGTGGGTCTTCCCCTGGGCACCGTGCTGGGGCAGGGGGCGGCCAACCTGGTATACCGCCTGCGGATGCGCACGCTGCAGCTGCCTGTCAGCACGCGCGCCCAGCGCAGGGCGGCCGCCTGGGAGTACAAGAACTACCCACTCTATGTGGCACCCAAGGAGTTCATCAACAGCCTCTCCGCGGGTCTGCCGTTCCTCTGGTTGGCATTCTACTTTGACAAGGCCGAGGTAGGCCTCTTCGGCCTGGCGCTGACCATGACTTTCCGCCCGGCCAACCTGCTTAATTCGGCCCTCGAGAGTGTGCTTTACGCACGTGCCGCCGAGGGTGTGCGAGAGGGGAAGCCGATCAGCAGGCTGCTGTGCCGCACGCTGCTGGCCGTCAACGCCGTGGCAGTGCCGGTCTGTGTGGTGGGCTGGCTGGCGGCCGAGCCGGTATTCACCTTCCTGTTCGGGAGCGAGTGGGAGGGCTGCGGTGTCTATGTGCAGGCGTTGCTGCCGTGGATATGGCTTTCGCTCAACGCCACACCGCTTACGTTCCTCTCCCTTATATTTAACAAGCAGCGCACAGAGTTCCTATTCTATATAGGACTGCTGGCGCTGCGTGCCGGTGCTATCGCCGTGGGCATCCATGTGGGGAGCTTCCTGACGGCGGTGCGACTCTATGCCGGGGTGTCGGCGCTGACGCTGCTGGCGCTGGCGGCCTGGTATGCCGCGCTGGTGCGCCGCTACGAGCGCACTCCCCGCTAGAGGTTCAGTCGGAAGAAGATGACCTGCGGGTCGCTCAAACCATTGCCACGGCCGACGGTGAGTTTGTAGAGGGCCGAGCTGCCGGCGGGGCACTTGCTGGGTATGATGTCGTACGTGATGGGCTGGGTGGGGTTCTTGCCAGGCTGCATGATGTAGGGTTTGCCATTCCACGGACATATCTCGCCGGCGCAGACCTTATAGTCGTTGAAGGCGGCGGGGCCTTCCAGCAGCTCGAACTTGTGCGAGGTGGGCGCGGGGCTGGTGGTCTTGTTCTCGATGATGAAGTTGACCACCACCTCATCGTAGTTGAGGTCATTGTCGGTGGCGGTATAGGTGCAGGTATCGCCGACAGGAATTTCGGTATCGCCGACATACAGCGCATACGTGCTGGAGGGTTCGTAGTTCTCAATGGGTTCGGGAGTAGGCTCAGGGGTAGGAGTGGGCTTGTCCTCGTCGGGATCGCAGGCGGTAAGGCCGAAGGTGGCGGTCAGCACGAAGGCTGCCATCAGGATGCGGAATGCTTTTTTCATTTTTTTTCTGGTATTTGACTGTTAAACATTTAATCTAGCTTGAGTACGGCGAGGAAGGCGCTTTGCGGCACCTCGACGTTGCCCACCTGGCGCATACGCTTTTTGCCCTCTTTCTGCTTCTCGAGGAGCTTGCGTTTGCGGGTGATGTCGCCGCCGTAGCACTTGGCGGTAACGTCCTTGCGCACTTGGCGCACCGTTTCGCGGGCGATGATTTTGGAGCCGATGGCGGCCTGGATGGCCACGTCGAACTGCTGGCGCGGGATGAGGTCTTTCAGTTTCTCGCACATCTTGCGGCCGATGGGGTAGGCGTTGTCGACGTAGGTGAGGGTGGAGAGGGCGTCGACGGGGTCGCCGTTGAGCAGTATTTCCAGCTTGACCAGCTTGGAGGGCTGGTAGCCGTTGACGTAGTAGTCGAAGGAGGCGTAGCCCTTGGAGATGGACTTCAGCTTGTCGTAGAAGTCGAACACCACCTCGCCCAGCGGCAGATCGAAGGTGATTTCGATGCGGTCGGTGGTGAGGTAGGTCTGGTTCTTGAGTATGCCGCGCTTGTCCATGCAGAGTTTTATCACAGGGCCTATGAAGTCGGCCTTGGTGATAATCTGGGCGTGGATATAGGGTTCGTACACCTCGGCAATGTTGTTGGGTTCGGGCATGCCGGAGGGGTTGTATACGTTGAGCTCGGTGCCGTTGGTGAGTTTGATTTTGTACTGCACGTTGGGCACCGTGGTGATGACATCCATGTTGAACTCGCGCGTGAGGCGCTCCTGGATAATCTCCATGTGGAGCAGGCCGAGGAAGCCGCAGCGGAAGCCGAAGCCGAGGGCGAGCGACGACTCGGGCTCAAAGGTGAGCGAGGCGTCGTTCAGCTGCAGCTTCTCGATGCTGGCACGCAGTTCCTCATAGTCGTCGGTGTCCACAGGATAGACGCCGGCGAAGACCATTGGCTTGACGGCCTCGAAGCCCTCGATGGGCTTCTCGCAGGGGGTGGCCACATGGGTGATGGTGTCGCCCACGCGCACCTCCTTGCTGCTCTTGATGCCGGAGATGATGTAGCCCACGTTGCCGGCACGCAGTTCCTTGCAGGGCTCCATATTGAGGCGCAGCACGCCGATTTCGTCGGCGTCGTACTCGCGCTCGGTGCTGAAGAACTTGACGTGGTCGCCCGTGCGCAGCGTGCCGTTCATGATGCGGAAGTAGCTGATGATGCCGCGGAAGGGGTTGAACACCGAGTCGAACACCAGCGCCTGGAGCGGTGCCGCAGGGTCGCCCTCGGGGGCGGGGATACGGTCCACGATGGCGTCCAGTATCTCCGGCACACCCATGCCCGTCTTGGCCGAGCAGCGCAGTATGTCGTCATGCGAGCAGCCCAGCAGGTCCACAATCTCGTCCGCCACCTCCTCGGGCATGGCGCTGTCGAGGTCTATCTTGTTCATCACGGGGATGATTTCCAGGTCGTTCTCGAGGGCGAGGTAGAGGTTGGAGATGGTCTGGGCCTGGATGCCCTGCGTGGCGTCGACCACGAGGAGTGCGCCCTCGCAGGCGGCGATAGCGCGGCTGACCTCGTAGCTGAAGTCCACGTGGCCGGGGGTGTCGATGAGGTTGAGCGTATAGTCGTGGTAGCGCATCTGTATGGCGTGGCTCTTGATGGTGATGCCGCGCTCCTTCTCGAGGTCCATGTCGTCGAGCACCTGGTCCTGCATCTCGCGGGCGGTAACGGTATTTGTAACCTCCAGCAGGCGGTCGGCCAACGTGCTCTTGCCGTGGTCAATATGGGCTATGATACAGAAATTGCGTATGTTCTTCATCGGTCTCTAATGTCGGTATTCAAAAGTGCAAAATTACGAATAAAAACCGACATGGCAAAACTTTTTTTCATCATGGGCACAAAATGGGCATGTACACGGAGCGGTAGGGGGATGGTAGGGGAATGGTAGGGGAACGGTAGGGGAATACAAAGGCACTGGAAGGATATGGAAGCTTATGGTACATCCAACGGAAAAGAGGGGCGCGAGGAGGCCGGAACGGCATGAAATCACCGACGGTAATATCATGATAATTCGTGCATAACGAAAAAGTTTTCCTGTAGTGGCGGCTGTGTGGGAAAAATTGTGTAAATTTGCACCCTGAAACCAAAGCTCAACACAATGACAAGACTAGCCATACTGGGCTCGGGCAACGGCACCAATGCCCAGCAGATTACGGAATATTTCGCCGGCCGCGGCGACGTGGAGGTGTGCTGCATCGTGTACAACGTGAAGGACGCCTATATCGCCCAACGGGCAAAGAACCTGGGCGTGGAGGCCCGCTATTTCGGCCGTAAGGACTTCTACGAGACCGGCGCCGCACTGGAGTACCTGCGCCAGAAGCAGGCCGACTGGGTTATTCTGGCGGGCTTCCTGTGGCTGGTGCCGCCGGCGATGCTCGAGGCATTCCCCGGCCGCATCATCAACATCCACCCCGCTCTCCTGCCGGCCTATGGCGGCAAGGGCATGTACGGCCACCACGTGCACGAGGCAGTCGTGGCCAACCACGAGACGGAGAGCGGCATCACCATCCACCTCGTAGACCAGGAGTACGACCGCGGAACCACCTTGTTCCAAGCACGTTGCGAGGTTACGCCCGACGACACGCCCGACTCGCTGGCGGCCAAAATCCACCTGCTGGAGAAGGAGCATTTCCCGCGTGTAATCGATGAAACCATCCAATCGCACCGTTAGGCATGCGTATCGCAATCAATACCAGGCTGTTGCTGAAAGGCAAGATGGACGGCATCGGGTGGTTCACCTACGAGACGGCGCGCCGCATCGTAGCGAGCCATCCCGAGCACGAGTTCTACTTCTTTTTCGACCGCAAGCCTGACCCCGAGTTCCTCTTCGCCGCGAATGTGAAGCCTGTAGTGCTTTGCCCGCAGGCGCGGCATCCGGTGCTGTGGTACCTGTACTTCGAATGGGCAACACGTATGGCTCTGAGACGAAACAAGATAGACCTATACGTGAGCCCCGATGGCATGCTGCCGCTACGTACAAAGGTGCCCTCGCTGGCGGTCATCCACGACCTGAATTTCGAGCATGCCGAGGGCAACCTCAAGCGGTCGCACCAGTGGTATATGACCCACTATTTCAGACGTTTCGCACACAAGGCTGTCCGTGTGGCCACGGTGTCGGAGTATTCCGGGAAGGACATTGCCGACACCTATGGCGTTGATTCCAAGAAGATTGACGTGGTATACGATGGTGCCCACGACGGCTACCGCCCCCATGGCGAAGCGGAGAAAGTGGCTATACGCCAGCGCTTTACCGACGGAAAACCTTATCTGATTTTCATCAGCACCATATTGAAACGGAAGAACTTGGCGAACCTGCTGACCGCCTTTGACAAACTAAAGACCATGGAATCAGTGGATTGGAAGCTTGTGGTAGTGGGTTCGCGTGTGTGGTGGCAGGACGAGCTGGCCGAAGCCTATGACCGCATGGGCCATAAGGAGGATGTGGTGATGTGTGGCCACGTGGAGCCGCAGGACCTCGCCGCGCTGCTTTCGGCCTCGGTGGCGCTGGTCTATCCCTCATACTTTGAGGGATTTGGCATACCGATACTGGAAGCCATGTACGCCGAGACGGCGGTGGTGGCATCGAATACCACCTCGATGCCCGAGGTCGGGGGCGAGGCCGCCCTCTATGTAGACCCATCGAATGTGGATGATATATATCATGCTATCAGTAGGTTACAAGATGATGGACTTCGAGATGAGCTTATCGCCAAAGGTCGTGTGCAGCGGGAGAAATTCAGCTGGGACAGGACGGCTAACCTGCTGTGGGACAGCATGATGAAAACCATACAGACCCCATGAAAAAACATTGGCTCACTCCCTTGGTGCTCATTGCCATGCTGCAGGCCACCCAACTGCATGGGCAAGCGACTGATAACATGGTATTTAATCCCTCTTTTGAGGAACATCGGGATTGCCCGGTGAAGTTGGATGCATTAGGTGTGATGAGGGAGGCCGATGCCTGGTGGCAGCCGACACGCGGCAGCAGCGACTACTTCCACGCCTGTGGCAGCCGCGACTGCCAGGTGCCGCGCAACAAGATGGGGCAGCAGGAGGCCCGCAGCGGCGAGGCATACTGCGGCATCTACTGCTCGCAGGAGAACTATCGCGAATATCTGCAAACCGAGCTGCGAGAACCGCTTGTGGCGGGAAAACGCTACCGTGTGAGTTTCTGGGTGAGTCTGGCCGACAAGTCGCCGCAGGCCGTAGCCACGCTGGGGGCATTGCTGACCGCCACACGCATCGAGGACTCCACCTGGGGCATACTGATGGACCGCGAAGCGCGCGACTACGGCGACGGCATGGCGCAATACATAGCCACCTACTACGAGCCGCAGGTGATGAACCCTCGGGAGAACCTGCTCGACAATAGCAAGGAGTGGGTCGAGGTGAGCGGCGAATTCGTGGCCCAAGGCGGCGAGCGCTTTCTGACCATAGGCAATTTCCTGCCGTTCAACCAGTCGGGCGTGGCCGCTATGGAGCGAGCCCATGCACCGTTGCCCGGAGCCTACTACTATATTGACGATGTGAGCCTGCGGTGCCTCGACACCCTGCCCTCTGCTCCCGCCGTTCGCATTGTTGCTCCGCAGGAAGGTACCATAGTACGGCTGGAGAACCTTTATTTCGCCACGGGTGAGAGCGAGGTGCTGCAGCAGTCGTACAGCGAGCTGATGCGCCTCAAGGAGATGCTCGAGGCGCACCCTGAGATGAGAATCGAACTGTGCGGCCACACCGATGGGCAAGGCACCGTGAACTACAACCAGCGCCTGTCGGAGGCACGTGCCAGGGCCGTGGCTGACTACTTGGTGCGGCGTGGTATCGACCGCCGTCGGCTGGAGTGGAAGGGCTATGGCAAGAGCCAGCCTGTGGCCAGTAACGACAGCGCCGAGGGGCGGCGGCAGAACCGACGGGTGGAATACCGCGTGCTCCCCTAGAGTGTATAGGACAGAAACAGAGCGGGGCTCCTTGGAGGAGCCCCGCTTTTATTGATGATAGTCGGTTGAAAGACTATTCAATCACGCGGTAGAAGCTGACGCGACGGTTGAGGGCGTACTGGATGTCGCCGAAGGCAACACTCTTACCCTTGTACTCGGTCTGGATGCGATCCTCGGCAATGCCGTAGCGCTTGGTGAGGAGGCGCTTGACTTCGTTGGCGCGCTTCTCGGAGAGCTTCATGTTGTAGGCGTCGCTGCCGGTGTAGTCAGCAAAGCCAACGACGAGGATGTTGACATCGGGGTTGTCTTTGAGGACGCGGGCGACGGCCTTGACCTTAGCCTCTTCGTCTTCAACAACCTTCCACTCGTCGACACCGTAGAGGACGGAGAAGGGCATGGCGTAGAAGTTGAGCTGGTCAGCCTTGATCTGGTCGATAACGGCCTGGAGGCTGTCGGCAGCGGCGCTGTTGCCACCCTTGCCACCCTGGGCGAGGGCCTGGGCGAGCTGGTCTTCGAGCTCGGCGATGCGGTTCTCAAGACGCTTCTCGTTGTTGCGGGAGTTGGCGACCTGGCGCTCGAGGTTGTTGACCTGCGAGTTGAGGGCGGAGAAGTTCTCCTGGGTCAGCATGGCCTTCTGGGCAGCGATGGCCTTGTCGGTAGCGGTGGGGCCAAAGCAGTAGAAGTAACCGAGACGGGCGATGCCGTTGGTGTGGTGCCACTGGAAGAAGTTATCGAAGGGGTTGGGAGCGTCACCATTGACATCGATGGTGTACTCGAGGAAGAGGTTGTGAGCCTCGCCGAAGCGATAGCTGGTACCAAGACCGCCAACGAGGGCGATACCCACGCTACCGAAGTCGGTGATGGAGGATTCGTTGTTGGCGCTGAAGGCGAGACCGCCGCCGATGAGGGCGTAGATGCTCCAGCGACGATCGGGATCGTAGCCAGCAATGGTGTTGTTGATCGACCACAGCACGTCAACGGTAGCGGTGTGGTGGCGATCCATCAAGTAACCAGGCTGCTCAGAGGAGACGCGGGGACGGCCAAAGGTGGGGTGACCATAGCGGTAGCGGATGTCGAAAGCGTGGTTCAGCTTGTGCTGGAGGAAGATGTCCATACCCACGTTGGTGGTACCGCGCCAGTCGTCACCGAAGCTGAGGGAACCCATTTGGAACTGGTGGTTGAGGTCGAAAGCACCACCAATAGACCAGTTGCTCCAGAAGCCATAGCGAGGATACTCGGCTTTCTGTGCAAAGGCGCTGACGGAGGTCACGAGAAGCGACATCACAACGCCCATCTTGATTAATTTTTTCAGCATATTAAATGTTTTTAAATGTTTATATTTCTTTTTTACTTGTTGCGATTACCACTGGGCGATAATCAAATGCAAAAGTACAAATATTTTTTCAATTGTGGAAAATATTTTTTTTTCAAATGCGTTAATGTCAAGAAAATATTGCAGTTACGAATGAAAAAAAATTAACAACCGAGTAATTTTAGGTGTTAAAAGTGAACAAATTAGAACACAAAAATACAAAAAAAATGGAACAAATCAGAGTAAAAATTGGCCATACAGCCAACAAAATCGACCAAATGGTTGTAAATCAACTGGCAGCAGAGGTCGTTGCGGCCAAACGCACACTGCTGGAAGGCACCGGTGCGGGCAATGATTTCCTAGGTTGGGTGAACCTGCCGGAGGAGATCGATTCCACGATGCTTGCGCAGTTGAAGGCCGATGTGGCGCGGTTGAGCGCGAAGAGCCAGGTGCTGGTGGTAATCGGCATCGGGGGGTCGTACCTGGGTGCGCGTATGGTAATCGAGGCCCTGCAGTCGGAGTTCGCCATGGCGCAGCGCGGCGGCAAGCCTTTTGTGGTGTATGCTGGCCACACATTGGGCGAGGACTACTACAGCCAGCTGTTGAAATTCCTCGACAACGAGGACTATAGCGTGGCGGTTATCTCGAAGAGTGGCACCACGACGGAACCTGCCGTGGCGTTCCGCATCGTGAAGGCGCACTTGGAACAGAAGTACGGCAAGGCCGAGGCCGCCAGCCGTATCGTGGCCATCACCGATGCCGCCAAGGGCGCGCTGCACGGCATTGCCGTGAAAGAGGGATACCCGATGTATGTCATTCCTGACAACGTGGGCGGCCGGTTCTCGGTGTTGACGCCGGTGGGTTTGCTGCCGATAGCGATGGCGGGCTATGATGTGGACCGCCTTCTCGCGGGTGCGCGCGACATGCGTAAAGTATGTATTGCGAGCGATTCGTTGGAGGAGAATCCGGCACTGATGTATGCAGCGGTGCGCAACGCACTGTATCGCAACGGCGTGAAGGTGGAGATGATGGTGAGTGCCCTGCCCAGCCTGCGCTACATGGCCGAATGGTGGAAGCAGCTCTACGGCGAGAGCGAGGGCAAGGAACACAAGGGCTTGCTGCCGCACAGCCTGAGCATCACCACCGACCTGCACTCGATGGGACAGTATGTGCAGGAGGGCG
The DNA here is from genome assembly GCA_900315935.1 of uncultured Bacteroidales bacterium. GTDB lineage: Bacteria > Bacteroidota > Bacteroidia > Bacteroidales > P3 > Colimorpha. Next base: position 57,368 of record ONBB01000013.1, on the reverse strand, counting down.
AGCGCTTGATGATGGAGACCTTTGTAAAGGTGAAGAGCCCGAAGTGCCGCGTGCCGGTGCCGAGCGACGAGGAGAATTTGGACGGCATCAACTACTTGGTCTCGAAAACGCTGACCGAAATCAACGACTGCGCCACCGAGGGCACCATCGAAGCCCACGTGGCCGGCGGGGTGCCGGTGGTGGAAATCGAGGTGGAGCAAGTGGACGAGTACACGCTGGGCCAGCTGATCTACTTCTTCGAGTTTGCCTGTGGCGTAAGTGGCTATACGCTAGGTGTCAACCCCTTCGACCAGCCCGGTGTGGAGGCGTACAAGAAGAACATGTTCCGCCTACTGGGCAAACCCGGTTTTTAGCAGGTACCCTGTAGGGGATCCCTTGGGGTTCTCTAGGGGAATACTTCGACTTTGACCTCCTATGGCCCGAAGTGGTGTCATAGGAGGTCGAATGTTTAAAAGGGGAGGTCGCCGATGGGCTCGGTGTCGCTGTTGAGGATGTCGACCAGCGGGTTGCTGACGGGCTGGTTGTCATCGTTGCGCTGGCGGTTGAGGAGGATGAGGCTGTCGGCCACCACCTCGGTTACATGGCGCTTGTTGCCGTCGCGGTCTTCCCACGTGCGACTCTGCAGACGCCCTTCAATGTATATTTGAGCCCCCTTGTGGAGGATGCGCTCGGCCACATCGGCCAGGCCGCGCCAGCAGACCACATTGTGCCACTCGGTGATTTCCACCTTCTCGTTGTCGCGGTTGCGGCGCGCCTCGGTGGTGGCCAGGGGGAAGGATGCTTTTTTGACGGGCATGGAGCCCTCGGAAGGGAATGTAACTACATCGGGATTCTTGCCTACGTTTCCTACCAGGATAACTTTGTTTACTCCAATCATAATAACGTTTTTCTTCTAGTTGAATGAGGCCGCGAAAGTACTACTTTTTTTCGATATGGGCAGTAGAAAATTATTCACAATTGCTGCAAGTACCTGTCAATCAACCTTGGCAGGGGGATATTTTTTATTTGCCCCATGCTGAAAGCACCCATATTTTCGGGTATTCGCGGAGGCGCCGACGGCAATTCGGCCACGGCGAAGCGGGCGTGGATGGTGCGGTGGGTGAGCTGGTGGATGTGTGGTTGGGAGAATTGAAAATTGAAAATTGAGAATTGAAAATTTTCGTTGGAGAACTGCTGCAGAGCAGTCGAAAGTTCGGCATCGGTGAGTTCGCGGTCGGTTTCGAGGAGGGGGAACTGGTAGAGGCCGCGCCAGATGTCCTTGCCCGTGCGCTGGTGCATGACGGTACGCTCCTCGCCGGCCTCCTGCCAGCGGAGGTGCAGGTAGTAAAACCAGCGGTCTTTGGGCTTGGCTTTGGCGGGTTTGACGGGAAGCATTTCCACGCGTCCGGTGCGCAGCGCCACGCACTCGCCTGCGAAGGGACACGCCGTGCAGTCGGGCGCAGGCTTGCACTGCAGCGAGCCGAAATCCATCATGGCGGCGTTGAACCGGTCGGGGCGCCGGCGGTCGATGTGCTGCAGGAGAAGTGCCTCGAACTCGTTGTAGGCGGCATCGGTGCCGATGGGGGTGGCGATGCCGAAGCGGCGGCTGACGAAGCGGTAGACGTTGCCGTCGATGACCGGGTGCGGCAGCAGGAAGGCGAACGAGGCGATGGCGGCGGCAGTGTAGCGCCCCACGCCCTTCAGCCGGAGGATGCCCTCGTAGGTGTCGGGGAAGCGGCCGTGGCACTCTTTAATAATGTATCGTGCGGACGCGTGCATATTGCGCGCGCGTGAATAATAGCCCAACCCCTGCCATAGGCGCAGCACCTGCTCCTCCGAGGCGGCGGCGAGGTCGGCCACCGTGGGGAAGGCATCCAGGAAGCGGTGGTAGTAGTCGCGCCCCTGCTCGATGCGGGTCTGCTGCAGAATGATTTCCGAGAGCCAGATGCGGTACGGGTCGCGGATGCCTCGCCAGGGGAGCGAGCGTCCAAAGTCGGTGTACCAAGAGTCCAAAATTTGAGAAAAAGCCATCGTCAGAAAGGTAAAATACGAGTGTAAGTGCCTGAAAAAGGTATGTTAAAAAGCAAATTTGGATTTTTTATATCTTTCTTTATTACAGGTTGTTACGATTAATGAAATGTTAAAAAAGTTTAAAAAGCGAGTTTTCGTAGCCACAGGGTTTTGCCATGTCGGAAAAAGGTAGTACTTTTGCAGCCGTTTTCGCCTAAACGCGAAGACAGAAATATAACGTAAACAAACAATAAAAAGTATACAGCAATGTCAAAGAAATGTGAAATTACCGGAAAGAAAGTGATTGTTGGCAACAACGTGTCGCACTCGCGCATCCACACCAAGCGCACCTTCGCCCCCAACCTGCAGACCAAGAAGTTCTACATCCCCGAGGAGGACATGTGGATTACCCTGAAGGTCTCCGCCAAGGGCATGCGCATCATCAACAAGAAGGGCATCATCGCCGCCCTGAGCGATGCCGCCGCCGCAGGCCACCTGCAGTTCTAAACCCAGAAGATGTAACAACGTCTTAATAAATCAAATTATTAACCCTTAACAAGAAAGAGGTATTACCAATGATCGTAGTTCCCATTAAAGAAGGCGAGACCCTCGAAAGAGCCCTCAAGAAGCTGAAACGCAAATTCGACAAGACCGGAGTGGTGAAAGAGATGCGCCGTCGTCAACAGTTCATCAAGCCCAGCGTCGTCAACCGCGAGAAGCGCCTGAAGGCCATCTACATCCAGCAGCTGCGCCAGCAGGAACTGGACAAGTAGTCCCTTCCGAGTCAGCCTCCATCACTGGAGACACGCATTGAAAGGAAAAACCCCGAGCCGTGAGCCCGGGGTTTTCTGTTTATAGAGGTGGGCGCCCGCAGGGCGCCCACCGTAAGATTTACTGCTGGCTGGCGGTGATGCGCTCAAGCCACTTCAGCATGCCGAACATGATGGCCATGGCGATGATGCAGATGAGGGCGAAGACCAACCAGGTGTACCACAGCTTGGCAAAGCTGTTGAGCATGGTAACACCGAGGAAGATAAGGAGGTTACCCAGCGCGGTGGCGGTGAGCCACAGACCCTGGCAGATACCCTGCAGGTGCTTGGGAGCAATCTTGGAGACAAAGCTCAGACCCAGCGGCGAGATGAAGAGCTCGGCCACGGTGAGGAAGAAGTAGGTAACAATCAGCACCCATGCGCCACACTTCTGGGCGGCAATGGCGGTGGCGTCCTGAGCCATGAAGGCGGTGCCGGAGGGGTAACCGACCACCATGCTGAAGATGGTGAGGAAGATGTAGGCGCAGGCGGCCAGACCCATACCGATGGCAATCTTACGGGGCGTGGAGAACTTGCGACCCCACGGGGTGTTGAAGAGCCACATGATGACGGGCGTCAGGAAGATGACGAGGAAGGGATTGAGGAATTGCCACACCTCGGGAGCCACCTGGTCGGAATTGACGAAGTTGCGGGTGAAGATGGTCAGCGACTGGGTGTTCTGGTGGAACGAGAACCAGAAGAACATCACGATGCCGAGCACGGCATAGAGACCTGCCATGCGCTGCTTGATGTCTTTGGCCATGGCCTGGCGCTCTTCGGCGGTGTAATCGACCACTTCCTTCTTCTCCTTCTTGGCGGGGTTGGGGAAAATCTTCTTGCTGATGAGGAAGATCAGGAGGGAGAGAAGCATGGCGGCCACCGAGGCGATGAAGCTGTAGTGGATACCGGTATTGAACACCTCAAGGTACTGCTCGCAGGCAGCTTGCATGTTGGCGGGGTCGAAGCCAGTGTTGGAAGCCTCCATCCACTGGGTGAGGTTGGCCATCTGAGTGGCGTCGATATTGCCAGTAAGGTACTGGTGGCAGACGGCGGGGAGGTCAGAGTTGTAGGTCATGCCGAACTTGCCCAGCCACCAACTGCGGATAGCGGGAGCCACAAAGGGAGCGAAGACGCCACCGATGTTGATGAATACGTAGAAAATCTGGAAGCCGGGATCGCGCTTGCTTTGTGCATCGGCGAGGGCTTCGGGACCTTTCTTGGCGGCCTCGGCCTCGAGGTTGTCGTACATTTGGCCGACGATGGCCTGCAGGTTGCCCTTGAAGAGACCGTTACCGATGGTGATGAGCAGCAGTGCTGCGCAAATCAACACCAGCATGGCGGTGGCGCTCTCGGGCGTCACGGTGGTGGGGATGGAGAGCATCACATAGCCCACGGCCATCACAATGAGACCCGTGGCGATGGTGCCCTTGAAGTTTTGGAGCTTGTCGGCAATGATACCTCCGGGGAGGGCCATGATGTAAATCATGAAGTAGAATACCGAGAAGATGAGGCCTGCCGTTGCATCGGAGAGACCGAACTTCGAGCAGAGGAACAGCACGAGGACGGCGTTCATAATGTAGTAGCCGAAACGCTCGCCCATGTTGCTCAATGCTGCCCAGATTAGTCCTTTGGGGTGTCCTTTGAACATAATTGTGTAAGTTTTTGGTTTATAATGTATTGAATTAATGAATACAATATTTATAATATGCAAAGATACGAAAAAAAGCGGATATACCAAGCGTGATGGCGAATTTTTTTGTAATTTTGCAACATGAACATGGACGATATCATACGGCAAACCATTGATACTCTGCTAGCTGGGGGCACTATTCTATACCCCACCGACACCATCTGGGGCGTGGGGTGCGATGCCCGCTGCGCTGCCGCCGTGGAGAAGCTCTACGCGCTGAAGGAGCGCGACCGCAGCAAGAGCATGCTGGTGCTGGTGGAGAACACTCATGATAATCGGATTATTCTGAATAATCTGAATATTCCGAATACTCTGAACACTCCGACCAACAGACCCACAACCTATATCCTTCCCGAAGCCATCTGGCGGCCGATGCTGGGCGACAGCATAGCCGGCAACCTGGCGGCCGAGGACGGCACACTGGGCATCCGCGTACCGCAGCACGCCTTCTGCCAGGAGGTGGTGCAGCGGCTGGGGGCGCCGCTGGTCAGCACCTCGGCCAACCTCTCGGGACGCCCGTCCCCCACCTGCTACGAAGAAATAGAGGAGGAGCTGAAGCGCCGCGTGGACTTCTGCGTGCCACCCTTGGAGGCTTTCCGCAGCGATGAGACGCGTGGCAGCCGCATCGTCAAGGTGCTGGCCGACGGCAGCCATTCCATCCTCCGCCCGTAGGGACGCAGCGCGCTGCGTCCGCTGATGACGGTAGGCGCGCGGTAATGTCTAATGTGGACGCGGCACGCCGCGTCCCTACAGGGCGAGAGCGGCTACCACATCGGGATTATTACATTCGATTTCAATGATTTCGCAGTCGCCGTCGGTCAAGGCCGACTGCATGCTCCCGAAACCCTTGATGCCGGTGCCGCGGCATTTGAGGACGGCCTCCTTGCGGGTCCAGCATTGAAGGAACGCCATCGTGGGGTCGTCCGAGGCGCGCACCGCGGCCAGCTCGTCGGCGGTGCAGACGCGCTCCATGAGGCTGTCGCTGACGCGGCGGCGGCATTCCACATCGATGCCTACCCTGCCTTCGGCACTTATGGCCACAGCCACCGCCCGGCGGCAGTGGCTGATGCTGATATTCAGGTCGGGGCGTTCGGGCAGGCAGGGTGCCCCCTGCGGGTCGTGGGCAAGGGAGACCTCGGTCCCCAGCAGGCTGACGAGCAGGGCATGGGCGGCCGCGCGCTGGCCGGCCAGCGTGGGCCATTCCCTGCACTCCACCTTACACTTTACGGACTCCACTCCTTACGCCTTGCCGATGATGTCGTAGGGGACGGTGTCGCCCTGAGGCATCATGCGGGGTTCCTCGATGGTGCCGAACTGCTGCTCGTACTTTTTCAGGTTGTCGTTCAGGGCGGCCAGGAGGCGCTTGGCGTGCAGCGGGTGCATGATGACGCGCTGGCGCACCATGGCGCCGTCGGTGCCGGGCAGCATCTGGGCGAAGTCGAGGGTGATTTCGGAGGGCGAGTGGCTGATGACGGCCAGGTTGGAGTAGGTGCCGCGGGCCACCTCGGGGGCGATGTTCAGTTTCAGGTTCTGTTCTTTCTGGTTTGCCATAGGATGAAATTTTTACCAAGATAACGCCGAAACGCCCCCTTTATTGTGCTCCAAAAACATGAAATTTTTCCGCTCAAAAATCGAAAAACGGCCGTTTTTTGCCTATTTCCAACTGGCTGATAATAAGTGGATAAGAAGTATCCTCTTCTTCCCCTCTTCTTCTCTACTTAATACCCTCTAGCACATGGGGAGGGGAAAACAAAAAAGCCCCCCTGCTTCGGCAAGGGGGCAGAAGGTGCCAATCGGTGGGGGTTACCTCTTGAATCCGATGGTGGCCATAAGGGCAAAGGTGGCGCTGCCGGGGTTGGAGCCACTAGAAATCGTCATTGCCAGACACCCTGTTTCTTGAAGATTCATTCCACATGAACTTGGAATGATATACATCGGTGCGGCCATAGGTGTAGGTATCCAGCCGCACCGTCCAATCCCTCTCGTAATCATAGGTGCCGAGGTCAAACGTTACTTTCTCGAACGGGATGTGCTGCGAGGTGATGAGTTTTCCGTCAAAATAGAGGAAAACCTCATCCCAAGGGCTACCGTCAGACTCATACCCCTCCATCTTGCACTCCACTTGCAATGGCTCGCCTGTCTTCAGTTCTTTACCGATGACATTTATCCTATATCGAATATTTGGATAAGGCAAGGTATCGTGGAAATTCCCATCCATTGCTGTTCCTTCCCATTGAACATAAAATAAAGTACGTGGGGTCAACTGTGCATCCTCCTCCTCTTTTCCGCAGGAGAAGAAAATCACACTAGTAACGGCCATCATGGCCAGAATAAATGTTTTTGTTTTCATTAGTGAATTGTTTTAACTATTTGGTATTCTATAATAATGTCATGGCTTAGTCCTCTATGCATTTAATAATTATGTCTATATCTGACCAGCCGCTAGCTGATTTGTAGAGTTCCAACGACTCACACGTCACATACACCTCTGCCAACTTGGCATCCGTGGATATTTGTTCTCCATTTATTATTTCACAGTGCCCAGGCGTGCCATAGATGAAAGGGTTCCTCCCTATCACAGGGGGTGTCAGCGGCAAGCACTTTATCTTGCATACATCTTCACTAAACCACAACGAATAATCTCCCAAGTTACTTACTGTAGGAGGAATGGTTACATTTATATAATTATATCCAGCCTGCATGTTGCAATCGTAGAACGCGCTGTCGCCAATAGATGTTACAACATAGGATTTGCCTTTATAGATGACGGTTTTGGGAATCGTGATGTTACTGTCGGGTTGGAGATAGCCTTCCCATGAGGGGACGGGGTGGGTAACTTCGGCGTGGTCGCCGATGATGCGGTAGTAGAGCGTCTGCCCATCCTTGGTGTAGGGGAAAACTTCGGAGAAGAGGGACGCGGTGGTGCCGCCGCCCTCATCACTGCCATCCTTCCCATCTGCTTCTTTTCCACAGGCAGCGAAGAGCAGGGTCGCGGCCAATAGGAATGCTGCTTTGCGCATATTGATGGTTGCCAGTTATATAGCATCGGCACGTCGCTGTTAAGTCTCTTCCTGGCTCGGGGAAAACAAATTGATACAACGAAGAAAGTGGAGCCATCCATCTTGCCCTTATCAGTGATTGATGGGCTGGACTCCCAGTTGTAAATAATAAAGGTGGAATGAATCGCTCCATGGGATAATATCCATCAGGAGCACTCATCTTCCCATTATCCTTTTACAACATCAAGAAGTGTCCAGTTTCTCAATCAGAGGATAAGCGAAAATGCGCTTTCTTTCGGCAAGCCGTACTGTCGGTTTGCGAGTGCAAAGATACGAACTTTTTTCAAACTGGCAAAAAATATTTTGGCTGGGTGGGGGAAGTTTGGTATCTTTGCAAAAAATTTGAAGCATAGAATATGAGCCAAGTAATAGTCATCACCGGCGCGTCGTCGGGGTTTGGGAAATGTGCGGCCGAACTGCTGGCCAGCAAAGGGCAAACGGTGTACGGCCTCTGCCGCCGCGCGATGGAACACCCCTCTATCAAATACCTCTCCTGCGACGTGCGCGACCGCAGCCAGATACAATCCGTTGTCAGTCGCATTATTGAGCAGGAGGGGCGCATTGATGTGCTGGTGAACAACGCCGGCATGGGCATCGGCGGCGCCTTGGAGCTGGCCACCGAGGAGGAAATCGACCTCCAGATGGGCACCAACTTCATGGGCTGCGTCAATATGTGCCAGGCGGTGCTGCCGCACATGCGCAAGGCGCGCCGCGGCAAGATTATCAACCTCAGCTCGATAGGCGGTGTGATGGGTCTGCCGTACCAGGGGTTCTACTCCGCCTCTAAATTCGCCATCGAGGGTTTCAGTGAGGCCCTGGCGGCCGAGGTGCGTGGCTTCGGCATACGGGTGAGCCTGGTGGAGCCGGGCGACTTCGCCACGGGCTTCACGGGCAGTCGCCGCAACAGCGAGGCCACGCTGGGCGACCCCGACTACGGCCCCATCTTCAAGCGTTCCCTCGCCATCATCGAGAAGGAGGAGAACGGCGGCCTGCAGCCCGAGGTGCTGGCACGCTGGATAGCCATGATAGTGGAGAAGCGGAACCCCTCGTTGCGCTATGTGGTGGCCAACCTCGAGCAGTGCCTCTCGGTGGTGGTCAAGCGCATCCTCTCCGGCAACCAGATGGTCAGCATCCTGCGCGGCTACTACAAAAGCTAGTCTTTCTTGCCGGCAGTGTCGGCAGGAGGGGGAATATAGGTGTCGAGGATACGGCCGAAGAGAATCAGCTCGTTCTTCATCACGCTGTTTTTGGGGTGAACCTTGAGACCTCGATTAGAATTGAGGTACTCGTTGCAACTGCCGGGGTCGGCCACTGCGGCACTGCGGTCATTGCCGTCCATCCTACCACTAAAGTTCCACAGGCGTGGGTCGTTGGGGCTGGCGATGAGGAGCCCCATTTTGGCCAGCATGTGCCTGGGGGCCAAGATTTTGATTTCCCCGAGGTTTATCTGCTTGAGGTCGGTGGGCAGCCACATCTGTCCCTTCGAGGCATCGGGCAGGGCCACACGGCTGATTATCCGCGAGTCGCGCTCCAGACGCACCCCCTTGACGTGCATCAACGTGTCGCCGAACTGGGTAATCAGCAGGGCGTACTCGCCTGCGGGCATGGAGGGGATCACGTAGTTTCCTGCGCCGTCGCACTTGGCATGGGAAACGGCCTTGGCCCCCTTCAGCATCTGCACCTCGCAGAAGGGCAACGGGATGTTTTCCACTACGTTGACTACCTCGCCTTCGACATAGATCATCTCCACCGTCTGGGCGGCCAGCCGTCCGCAGAGGCACATGGCGGCGAGTCCAAGGGCTAACAATGCGTGCTTTTTCATAGTTCTATACGTATTCTGTTGGGACGATTGCCAATTTGCAGGATATAGGTGCTGCCGGAGGAGGAGGCGAACCCGTCGGGGAACTGGATGGTGCAGCGTGTGCCGTGGCAGCGCTTGAGGGCCACGAGGACCCCTTTGGTGTTGCGGACCACCACCAGCTCGCCGTCGGTCAGGCCGGTGAGGGTGAGCTTGCCGTCGTCGAAGGCCACCGCCACTTCGGGCTTGCGCGCCGGCAGGTCGGGGAGCGTGGTGTCGACAGGGGAGGTGAGGTAGGGGAGGGGCTCCGGCGGAGTCCATGCGGGCTTCGGCTCCACGGTGTCCAGCGGGATTTCCAGCGGTATGACGGGTGGGGCGGGGATTGCTTCCCGGGGCGCGGCCGCCTCTTCCTCGGGCACCACCTCCTCGGGCGCGAGGTGGAACACCTGCTTCCTCCACTGCGGCACCACGGCCACGGCCACTATCGCCGTTACGCCGAGCAACGCCAGCAGCAGTGCCAGGCGCCGCATCTTGCCCACGGCGCGGTGCATGCGCTGGTAGACGGCATCGCGCTTGAGGCCCATGTGCTCGGCAATCTCATCGGCGTGGTAGCCCTCCAGGTGCAGGCGCATCAGGCGCTGGTCGTCGGGGGTGAGCGAGGAGAGCAACTCCTCGATGTCCTCGTCGTGCGAGGTATCGGCCTTGAGGGTGGCGGCCAGTTCGGCCGAGAGGGGCAGCAGGGTGGGGGAGGGGCTGCGGTGGAGGTGGTCGAGGGTGGAACGGGTCAGCCAGCGCACCCAGGCGCGCTCCTCGCCGGGCGTGGCGTCGGGGCGCAGTTTGTCGAAGTGCAGCCACAGGGCAATCGACACCTCCTGCACCAGGTCGCGGCACCGTTCCCAGTCGCCGCGCGCACGCAGCCAGCACATGCGCCACACCAAGGGGCGATGGCGTTCCAGCAGGGCAAGATATGCATCGTGGCGATTCATATACTATATATATACCCGCCTTTTGGCCAAAATCTGACAGCGGGGCGAAAAAATTATGCTATCATAGCATTATTCTTTGATTCATAACCCTCACCATTACCGATATGTACCCAGTATCAACCCTGACCATAGTATTTCTCTCGGTCGGATACGATGTCGTGGAGGTTATTGTAGGCCCAGTCAAGGAGCTGCTGCATGACGGGCATGAAACTGCGTCCGCGGTCGGTCAGGGCATACTCTACGCGCGGCGGTACCTCTGGGTAGACCTTACGGCTGATAAGTCCGTCGGCCTCCAATCCCCGCAGGGTGCTGGTAAGCACCTTTTGTGAACAGTCAGGGTTGCGTGCCTCCAGGTCGCGGAAACGCAATGGCTCCACGCTTTCGTTGAGAGTGTAGAGCACTGCCAGCGCCCACTTGGTGCCGATACGTGCCAACACGTTGCGGATGGGACACTCCGGGAAGAAGGGGTCTTGTATGAAATCTTTAGCCATCATATTTTTTGAAGGATTGAAATGACGGTGCAAAGATACGATTTTTTTCGAAAACAGGCAGGCGTAATCTTACGGCCTGCCTGTCGTGTAATATACCATTTACCTGTTTACCATGTCAGCGCATCGCCGAGGATGTTGCCGTCGGTCATGGGGCTGTCGGCCTCGGTGAAGTTGTTGGCTTTGTATTGGATGCAGAGCATGGTAAGGTTTTCGCTGCCGGTGTTCTTCAGTGCGCGGCGGCCGTCGGGGCTGACACACACAATGGCGCCCTCGCTGACGGGGAACTGCTCACCATCAACCTGGTAGGTACCCTCACCGCGGAGGATGATGTAGAGCTCTTCGTGGGTTTTGTGGGTGTGGAGGAAGCCACTATCCTGACCTGGAACGAGGGTCTGGAACGACAGTTCGCAGCCCGTGGCGCCCACGGCCTGACCCACAAAGACCTTTCCCTTGATAGTGGCGGCACCCATCGGCAGCTCGTGCTCGATGATTTGATTGATGTTTCCGACGCTGACGGCCTTGTAGTTGCGGCCACTCTTGATTGTTTCGATTGTTCTCATGTCTGTAATTGTTTTTGGGTGTTAAATTCGGTTGCAAAAATACGACGGTTTCTGCAATGCGGCAAGAAGGCACCCACAGGACAGCCACTTACCACAAGGAAACCCTTGCGGATGGGCAAGGGTTTTCTCCGATGATATTTAACAATCTTTAATATATGGCGGCCGCACTTCTCTGTTGCAAAATGGCATTGGAAAGCGCCGCAGGTCAAATTTTCTTGCCGAAAATGGCGCGCTGCATGAGGGGCGTTACGCTGTATTGCTGCTCCCATATCTTCTCGGCTTCATTGCCGATGATCTGGGGGTTGGTGTAGGCGGTGTGGACGTGGTGCTCGATGGCCTTGAGGTTCATCTCGGAGTAGTAGATGCTGTGCACGCCGCGCTTCTGCCAGTCGGGGTGCACGCCGTTGAGCAGCAGGTCGATGGTGTCGAAGTTGCGCAGCGCCTTCAACAGGTGGTACCAGCCGAAGGGGAAGAGGCGGCCGTTGGCTTTCTTGTAGGCTTGCGACAGGTCGGGGATGGAGAGGCCGAAAGCGATGAGGTTGTCGTCCTGGTCCACGATGAAATGGACGAAGTCGAGGTTGATGAAGGGGAAGTATTCCTTGATATAGGCTGCGATTTCCGCCTCGTTGTAGGGCACGAAATCGTAGAGATCCTTGAACGATTGGTTGAGCGTGCGGAAGAACTTGAAGGCGTAAGGGTAGACCTCCTTGCGGCTCTTGAACTTGAGCAGGCGGAGGTGGTATTTCTCCATGATGAGGCCGTTGAGGCGCGCCACCTTGTCGGGCACCGGCTGCGAGGCCGGCATCTTGTACTGCTGCCAGCGGCAACGGATGTCGTAACCCGCACGCTCGATGAACCTTACGTAGTACTCGGGGTTGTAGAGCGTGGTGGAGTTCTGGCGGGCGTCGAAGTTGTCGATGACCCAGCACTCCTTGTCCATGTCGGTGAATCCGAAGGGACCCTCAATCTCGGTCATGCCGTGCCGGCGGCCGTAGTCCACCACCTTGTCGAGCAAGGCGGTGAAGACGTCGTAGTCCTCGATGAAGTCGAACCATCCGAAGCGCACGGCCTTCTTGTTCCAGTGCTCGTTGACGGCGCGGTTGATGATGGCTGCCACGCGGCCCACCACCTTGCCGTCGCGCCAGGCGAGATAGAGTTCGCGCGAGCAATTCACCAGCGAGGGATTCTTGTCGCCGAGCAACTTGCGCTCGTCGCTGTTGAGCGGCGGGATGTAGCTGGGCACCTCCTTGAAGAGGCGGTTGGGGAAAGCGATGAACCGGTTGAGGTCTGTGCGGCTGGAGACGGTACGGATTTCTATCATAGGCGATTACAATACTTGCAACTTCTTGAAGGCGCGGTGTATCTTCTCCACGGCGGTGTCGATCTGCCCGTGGGTGTGGGTGGCCATGAGTGCCACGCGGATAAGGGTCTCGTCGTTAGGCACGGCGGGCGCGATGACGGGCGTAACGAAGACGCCGTCCTCGAGCAGCTCGTGGGTGATGGCGAAGGTCTTGTTGTTGTCGCGGATGAAGAGGGGTATGATGGGGGTCTGGGTGTTGCCCACCTCGAATCCGAGGTCCTTGAACGCCTTGAGGGCGTAGCGCTGGTTGTCCCAGAGGGCTGCGTTGCGCTCCGGCTCGCTGCGCATGATGCGCAGGGCCTCGAGCACCGAGGCGGTGCTGGCTGGCGTGATGCTGGCGGTGAAGATATAAGGGCGCACCGAGTGCTTCATCCAGTTGATGGTCTCCTTGTCGGCGGCGATGAAACCGCCCACCGAGGCAAGGCTCTTGGAGAAGGTGCCCATGACGAGTTCCACCTGCGGCAGCATGCCGAAGTGGTCGCAGGTGCCGCGCCCTTCGCGGCCGAAGACGCCCAGGCCGTGGGCCTCGTCGACCATCAGGGTGGCGTTGTAGCGGTTGCAGACCTCCACCAGGCGGTCTACCGGAGCCACGTCGCCCTCCATCGAGAAGACACCGTCGGTAACCACCAGCTTCGATGCCTCGAGCGGGGCCTTCTGCAGCACGCGCTCCAGGTCGGCCATATCGTTGTGCTTGTATTTCTGCGTGTTGGCGAAGGTGATGAGCTTGCCCTCCATGATGGAGGCGTGGTCGCGCTCGTCATAGAAGAGGTAGTCGCCGCGGCCCACCACGTCGGGTATCACGCCGCTGTTGGCCAGGAAGCCGGCGGAGAAGAGCATCACGTCGTCCTTGCCGAGGAACTCGGCCAGCTCGTTCTGCAGCTGCACGTGTATGTCGAGTGTGCCGTTGAGGAAGGGCGAGCCTGCGCAGCCGGTGCCGTACTTGTCGATGGCGCGCTTGGCGGCCTCCTTGAGGCGGGGGTCGTTGGTGAGGCCCAGGTAGGAGTTGCTGCCGAACATAAGAATCTTGCCCTCACGCCCTTGCACATAGACTTCGGTGTCCTGCTCCGAGGTGATGGGCGTGAAATAGGGGTAGATGCCCAGGGCTTTGGTCTCCTGGGGCACAGTGTATTGGGCTAGTTTCTGCTGTAGAGGTTTCATGTGTTCTTGCATCAAATTTTAAAGTGCAAAGTAACAAAAAATTTCTTAAATGGAGGCAAACTTTTATGTTAAAATTGCATTTTCCAAAACGAATAATATGTCCGTGTTTTAATAACTTTTTTAAAAACAGAAATTTATGGATGTTGTTCGGAAGTGTGCAATCCCCGCATAACATTGCCTGTTTGCCGCCCGGCGGCACCCTTCCGAGGGCTGCCGTATGCCCTGCGAGGTGAAATTTCACCTCCAGCGGACCGGGAACTACACCCCCACTGCCCGCTGGGAGGTGGAAGGCTCTAGGGGAATGGTAGGGGAACGGTAGGGGAATACAAAGGCACTGGAAGGATATGGAAGCTTATGGTACATTGTAGTTTTTTGGGGCTGAAAAATGCCGCGGCCCCGAGCTCACTGCTCGGGGCCGCGGACTATGTAGAGTGCTGATTACTTGCTATTTGACAATCAGTTTGCGGATGGCGTTCTGACGTTGGCCGGTGATGCGGACGAAGTAGGCGCCGGAAGCGAGCGAGGTGACATCCATTTCGAATTCCGAATTTTGAATTTTGAATTTCGAATTCCGAATTTTGAATTTTGAATTTCGAAATTTCGCGGCCGTTGAGGTCGACGATGGTCACCTGGGCGCCGGGCTCGAGGCCGGTGAGGGTGACGGTGGTCGTGGCCGGGTTGGGGTGGAGGGTGACGGTGGTGGCGTCGACGTCGTCGATGCCCACCTCGGGTTGGAACTGGGCGGTGAAGGCGGTGTCGGAGGTGAGGACAAGGGTGCGGGGATTGTCGGCAAGGCCGTCGCTCCACTGCACAAACTCGTGCCCCTCGGCCGGCATGGCGGTGAGGGTCACCTCGGTGCCGGCCTCGTAGGTGCCGCCGCCGAGCACGCTGCCCATCGCGTCGTCGCTGCTGGCCACGGTGACGGTGTAGTAGACCACCGGCGGCTCAATGGTGAGCAGCAGGGTGACCGTGCTGTCGCAACCGTGATCGGTGGTGCCGGAGTAGGTGTAGACGCCGCTCTCGGTGTAGGTCTGTCCGTTCCAGTCATAGCTTTCCGTGGCGGTAGCCTCGAGGGTGTCGGCGACGCTGTAGTTGAGGGTGAGGCTGAGGGTGGCAATGCTGTCGCAGCCGTCAACAGTGGAAGTGGCGAAGGTGTAGGTGCCGGAAGCGGTATAGGTTTGACCATTCCAGGTGTAGCTGTCGCAGGCGGTGGCCGTTTCGCCGCCGAAGGCTGTGGCAACAGGTGCGAAGAGGGCGGTAATAGCTGTGTCGGCACTGACGGTGAGCGAGCGCGGATTGTCAACCACGCCGTCGCTCCAGCCGTTGAACAGGTGGCACGGGGCCGGGATGGCGGTGAGGGTGGCGATGGAGCCCTCGGTGTAGCGTCCTGCGCCCAGGACGGTGCCCATCGAGGTGTCGGAGGCTGTGGCGGCTACGGTGAAGGTGTCGGGCACGTGGGCGGGGATGCTGTCGTACCACGAACCAAAGCGTGCCAAAATGGTGTGGGAGGAGTTGAGATTGGGAGTGAATACGTGGGTGTAATAGTCGCTTCCCATAGTGATTGTGAACGAGCCAGCGGCAATAGTGGTGTCGGCATAGACGGGGATGGAAATTCCGTCGACGAAGAGGTGCGTGAGGCGTGCCACAGAGGTGTCGCTGTCGGTGGTGCCGTAGAACTGCCCGCCGGGGAGGTCGGAATAGCAGATGATTTGGAATGAGCTGGCGGAGCCTGTGTTGTAGGTAAGCGCATCGGAGCCGGTGACTCTGATAAAGTCGTTGTTATTGACCTTATAATACATCTGTCCATCGTCGGGGTTCTGCAGGGTGATGGTGACGGTGGTGGCGGTGGTAAAAGAGGTGGAGGCAAAGTCGGTGGTGTCGCTGCCGCAGATGGAGGCCACAAGGACACGATAGTTGGTGCCGGGGAGGAGGCTGGTGAGGGTGGTTGCGCGGGAGGCGATGGTGGAGGCCGACGAGGCAATCACATTGTTGCCGGCATCAAGCTGCTGCAGCACCAGATGGTAGTTGTCGGCATAGCCGCTCCATGAGATGCGGGCCGTGGAGCCGGTGATATCGGAAACAAAGACTGATGTGGGAGCGAGGCAGAGGGTGTCGAACGCCGGCCCAAAGACAGCGCGGAAGGTGTGCGAGGTGTCGAGCTGGTAGGAATAACTATAGCCGATGAATCCATCCTCCTCAGTGTAGTCATAGACATTCAGCGAGGAGAGTGGGATTTCGACACCGTCGACATAGAAATGCAGCAGGGTGGAGTTGGTGGAATCACACATTTGGCCGAAGTATCCGGAGGTGGGGAGGAAGGAGACCATATGCACTAGGCCGCTGGTCTGCATATTGCCGCTTAGTTGCACACTGTCGTAGACTTGTTGCTCGGCATCGCCTAAGAAGCCGTACATGTAGCCCCCACCTTCGTTGATGAAGGTGGCTGTGTAGGTCTGCGGTGCACGGAGGACGATGTCGACCACGTGGTCTGCGTTGCCCACAGCAAGCCTGAAATAGGCGTTGTCGCCCAGACGTAGCGTGTCGCCATCGATGAGCAGGTAATCCACCATCTGGCTGTCGGGAAGGGAGAGGCGGAACAAGAGGGTGTCGGGGGCGGTATAGCTGAAGGTGCCACAGGCAGGGACATAATCACTACCGTATTGTCCGGTTACCCAAAGGGACGCTTCTACACCTACGGGGCAGTTGACGGTAACGGTGTGGGTGGGCAACGGCGAGGTGTGTACCTGAACGACTGTCGAGGTTGTTATATTCTCGAGCAGAAGCTGGTATCTGTTGTAAGAGGAGAGCGCTGTCAGGTTGTCGTCGGAATCATAGACGGATTGGCTGATGGTTTCGACATTGCCGCCAGCGGTAACGTTGACGCCATTGACACAGATGGAATCCAGCCGGTAGCCCTGCGAACTGCTGATGGTGAAGCGGTGGGAGGCTGTCAGCGCCACATAGTAGATGTCATTGCAATAATCATCATTTTCAGTCTCTTTCACCGAGGAGTTACCACTGGAGCAGTCGAAGATAACATACGTCGAGGGGAACGGCTGCATGGGACCCACCAGCATGTTGATCATCGGCCAGGAGTGGATATTGTAACCACCGTAGATCCACGACATCTGACCGTTGCTCGGGTTGTATGCGGAAACAAGCAATTCGTTGTATTCGGGTTTGAAAGTGTTGGCATAAGGGGCGAGCTGCGGATTATCGGCGAACTGGACGATGGTGTAGGAACCGTCGGGCTGAAGGTTGGTTTTGTAGCTCTCGTAGGTGTTGGCCAGGGCGAAGTTGGCTTCGTTGGGCAGACGATAGCCGATGTAGTAGATGCCGCCGGGTTCGAGCGTAGGCTGCGCAGGGAAAATGAGACGGAGGGTGTTGTACTGACCCGGGAGCAGGTAACCTGTGTCGAGAGTGTTGAGTTCGTTGGCGGACACCGTATAGGAGACCACACCGGTGGGGATTTCAAGAAAGCGTGTATAGCCGTAGTTATCATCGTATTTGAGCTGATAGAGCTTGGGCTCGATGATGATGCCTTCAGCATCAATGCCGGGGGCCACGACCATTTCCACTCCATGAATACGCCATGGTAGTCCGGTTACGTCCGTGGGAATGGTGCTGCCGGCAGCAAGGCGCACCAGCACTTGGTGCCCTGAAGCCGAATAATAGCTGTCGCTGGCGGAGTTGCGTATATAGCCATCGGGGGAGTATCCATAGCAGAAGCCCTCCATTCCGCCGACCAGCACACCGTTGCCATGGCCCCAGGCATAGGAATCGTAGGCATCGGCCGTGCTAACGCGGTAATTATAGGTGCTGAAACTGTGGTTCAGGCTGTTGCTGCTAACGGTGGTCTGCACACTTTGGAGCCCTTCCACGGCAGTGGGGAGACCCGTGCCGGTACCCATAGGATTGTACATATAATAGGGCCAGTTCATGCCCCAATTATTGTAGAGTCCGCGAGGATTGATTGCGAGGGTGTCAAAACTGGCGCTGGGAGCAATGCTAGGAAACGACTGCTGGAGGAAGGTGGTGGTGGCGCCGCTGGGGCTGGTGTGCGTCATGCTGACATTAACTCCCGTCTGGGTGGTGACACCGGTGTTTTTTACCGGGGCGAACCACGTCAGGGGTATCTGCATGCCCTGCGGCACAACGCCATACTTGCCGTCGAGGAAATGCTCGGGGCCGAAGGTCCACTGGTCGGGATTGCCACTGACGATGGCGACATTGTCGACTGCCCAAAAATATCCGTAGGCATTGCCACGGTTACCATCGCAGTAGGCACGAATACGGAGCTCGATATTGTTTTCGGCGGCAAGAACCGAGGGCATGGTATAAGAGGGGTGGTAGGAAGCACCACTGTTGATCTGGCAATCGATGCCGGTAACATTGATTTCACGAGAATACCAGCTTCCGTTTACCTTATAGTCAATAAAGCAACGATCGAAGTACTTATAGTAGGCTTGAGTGAGGCGCACCTCGACCAACTGGGTATTGCTCGGACGCGGCACCGCGGGCAGGGAGAAGTAGGCGTTGAAGTTGCCGTTGCGGGTGGTCTGTTCGCTGTAGGTGAAGAACATGAACCCATCGTCGCTGGCGCCTGGATTGTTGGCAACACCCATGCGGGATAGAATGTAGTTCACGCCAATATACATATTCGTTCGCGGATAAACCGTGGCATAGTTTTCTGCAAACGTGGCCGAGTCTGAAATGCGAGTCCACACATTCATCGCCCCGGGCACGGTGTGGGCAGAGCTCATAGTGGCGGTGTCATCGATAATGTCCGAACTCGCCAGCGTGGCTGAAAGACCATAATTGATGCCGGTCATGTCGTTGGCGGCGAAAGTGAAGACACGGATGGTGTCCTCGGCTCTGACACTGAAAAATCCCAGTGCCAACAGCACAGTCAAAAGTAATGATTTCTTCTTCATTTTAAATGTATTAATCTGTTTTTATTACTTTTTTACAAGCGATTATAGTTTGCAAAGATACTCTGAATTCGGGAAAAAAGAAAATGATTAACATTTTTTTAACTAAAATTTATCCTCCGTCAGGCGTATTTTCACATGGGATTGGTAGGGGAATGGTAGGGGTTCTCTAGGGGAATAGTTAGGCCTTTTCGCATTATTACCCATCGTTGGGTAATGGTGGGTAGAGGGTATGGAAAAGCAGCGGGCCCGAGCGACTTGTCGCGTGGCGCTGGCCGGTGATGCGGACGTAGTAGGCGCCGGAAGCGAGCGAGGTGACATCAATTTCGAATTCCGAATTTTGAATTTTGAATTTCGAAATTTCGAGGCCGTTGAGGTCGACGATGGTCACCTGAGCGCCGGGCTCGAGGCCGGTGAGGGTGACGGTGGTGGTGGCGGGGTTCGGGTAGAGGCTGATGGCGCTGCCATCTACCTCGTCGATGCCGACCACCTCGGCGAAGTTGGCCGTCAGGGTGACGTTCTCGGTGACGGTGAAGGTGTAGTTGGAGTCGGCCACGCCGTTGCTCCAGCCGGCGAAGCGGTAGCCGGGGTTGGAGGTGGCAACGAGGGTGACCGAGGTGCCGGCGAGGTAGGTGCCGGCGCCGGTGACGGTGCCGCGCGTGGCGTCGTAGTTGACCGTGACGGTGTACTGGTCGGGATCGGTGCCGTCGGCCTCGAAGGTGGCGGTGAGGGCGGTGTTGGCCGTGACGGTAAAGGTGTAGGGGTTGGCGGTGGAGACCGTGGCGCCGGCGGCGTCGGTCCAGGCGACGAAGCGGTAGCCGGCAGTGGCGGTGGCGGTGGCGGTGAAGCTGCCGTTCTCGACCACGGTGGTGTTGCCCGCGGGGCTCACGCTGCCCATGGCGGCGTCGGCAGTGGCGAGGGTGACGGTGTAGGTGGTGGGAGCGGGGGCAGTGGTGTCGATGGTGATGGCGATGTTGTCGATGTGGAGGTCGTTGTCGCCGCCCGTGAGGGTGGATTCAGTGTAGAAAGCGATGCGGATGTTCTGGCCGGTGTAGGCGCTGAGGGAGAGGGAGGCGGAGTCGCCGGTGTTGGGGATGTTGGCGAAGGCTGCGCCGGTGGAGTCCCAAGTGGCGATCGGGGTCCAGGAGGAGCCGCCGTCGGTGGTGACGAGGACGAGGAAGCGGTCGTCGGCCACACTGTTGGAGGTGCTGATGGGGTTGGTGGAGTAGTAGGCAGTGAGGGCGTAGTTGAAGGTGAGCTTGGCCGGGGAGGTGAGGGTGAACTCGGGGGTTACAATCCAGCGCTGGTTGTTGCCATAGACGTTGACGCGGAGGTGGTTTGTGCCACCGAGGACGTTGGCGGTGGAGAAGACCCAGCCGCTGGGGGTGGGGGTGAGGGTGGTGGTGGCACCGGTGTAGAGGCCGGTGTAGCGGTCCCAGCACTGGAGCTGGTTGATGTCGGTGAGGGCGTTGAAGTCCTCGCTCCAGGGCAGGGTGGTGATGGCGCCGCAGGCGGTGGTGAAGTTGCCGGAGAGGGCGAAGGAGGTGTCGGTGGCGGAGCAGAGAGCGCGGACCACGACGGAGTAGGCGGTGGAGGGGGTGAGGCCGGAGAGGGCGAGGGTGGTGTCGGAGACCTGCTGCCAGGCTTCACCGTTGATGGAGACGATCCAGGCGGTCTCTTCGCCGGTGGCGGACCATCTGAGGGTGGCGGAGGTGGAGGAGAGGGAGTCGACGACGAGGTTCACCGGGGCGGGGCAGGCGAGGGCTGCGAGGGTGACGTTGTCGATGGCTGCCGGGGGCTGGGTGCCGCCCGAGCCGTCGTTGCGCCACATGAAGACCACTTTGTAGAGGCCTGCTTCGGCGATGTTGAAGGTGCCGTTGGCGTTCTGCCAGTTGGCGCCCTGTAGGTTGAGTTTGCCGCCCACGACATCCTGCCAGCCGGCGGGGGTGGCGGTGGTGATGGAGCTGGAGGGGATGAGGGATGCATCGGGGGTCACGCTGTCGTGGCAGACGAAGACGCGGATGAAGTCGTAGTTGGACTCGCCGGCGGCCTTCCAGTCGAAGCTGAGTGCGTACTCACCCTCGGCGAGGTCGAAGTTGCGAGCGGCGAAGTTGATGGTGGCGGTAGAGACGGTGTAGGCGTTGGAGGTGCCGCCGTCGTTGGAGATGTAGAGGCTCTGTGTGCCGCCGTTGGCGGTGGCGGAGCCGATGGTCCAGGGGTTGGCGTTGCCGGTGATGAACTGCCAGTCGGTGTCGTCGGAGGCTTCGAAGCCGGTGGAGTAGGGCAGGGAGGCGATGGGGACGAGGGCGGTCTGGAAGGAGACCTCGCGGGCGCCGGTCAGGGAGGCGTCGTCGCAGATGCGGCGGACGGTGACGGTGTAGACGGTGGCGGGGGTGAGGCCGGTGAGGGTGTAGGAGAGGTCGCCGGTGACGGTGATGGAGTCGGAGTCGGTCCAGCGGACGGAGTAGGAGCCGGTCTCGTTGATGTCGGTCCAGGAGATGAGGGCCGAGGTGGTGTCGATGCTGGAGACGGTGACGGTGGCCGGGCGGGCGCAGTCGCCGAGCTGGTCGATGAGGATGTCGTCGATGTAGCCGTAGTCGCTGTATCCGTTGCCGCCGTCGGAGAACTGGATGAAGGTGATACGGGTGCCGGTGCCGGTGTAGGTGCTGAAGTCGAGGTCATACTCGTGCCAGGCGGTGTCGGTCGGCTGGATGGTGAGCAAACGGGTGAAGGTGGAGGTGTCGCCGGTGGACTGGCTTATGCCTACAGCGAGGGAAATATTGCTGACGTTGGAGGCGTAGTAGGGTTTGGCCTTGTACCAGAAGGACATGGTGAGGCCGTTGAGGGGGACGCTGAACTCGGGCATGAAGGAGGCGGAGTACTCGTACTCTTCATAGTAGTCATAGTAGTCGAAGTAGTAGTAGGAATACATGCGGAGGGCGTTGGAGCCGCTGCGGTGCTCGTCGGAGGAGGCGTAGGGGTGGGAGGTGGTGGAGCCGGAATAGCCGTTGTAGTAGTAGCGGTTCCAGCAGTTGGGCACGCCGGTGGCACCGGTGGCCCAGGAGTCGAAGTTCTCGGTGTAGGGGAAGGTGGAGATGAACTCGCACTCGGTGAAGAAGTTGGTCGATACCGAGGTGGTGACGGAGGCATCGGAGCAGACGGCGTTGACGATCACTTTGTAGCCCGAGGAGTGGTTGAGGCCGGTGAGGTAGTAGACGGTGTCGGTGGAGGAGAGGGTGGTGGTGTCGCTGCCGGAGATGAGGAGGATATTGTAGTTGCCGACGAGGTTGGTGTCGTCGATATGGAGGGTGGCGGAGTTGGTGGTGATGGCGCGGACGCTGACGCCCTGGGGGCGCTCGCAGGCAGTGGCGGCGAGGAGGGCCACGTCGTCGATGTAGAGGCTATTGTAGGCGCCCGTGCCAGAGACGCGGAAGGCGACGTTGAGGCCGCTGCCGGTGTAGGTGTCGAAGGAGACCTCGTGGTTGGTCCAGTTGGAGGAGGAGGTCATGGGGATGGTCTGCAGGGCGGTGAAGGTGGTGGTGTCGGTGGGGTCTTCCATGATGCCGACGGTGATGGACTGCTCGGTGGAGCCCTTGGCGAAGAAGGAGACCATCAGGCCGCTGAGGTCGTCGACGGTGGGCATGATGGCGTATTCACGCTGTGTGGTGGCATAGGCGTAGAAGTAGAGGGCGCTGCCGGAGGTGCCGTCGGGGTTGGTGGTGGTGGTGACGAAGGGGTAGTTCTGGTAGGAAGTGCCGCCGAGGTTGAGTTTGGTCCAGCAGTCGGGCATGGCGTTGGTGGCCACCTCGTTGAAGTCCATCTCATAGGGGAGGTCGGTGGAGGTGAGGGCCACGCACTGGGTGCGGAAGGTGGTGCTGACGGGGTTGGAGACCTCGCTGCCGCAGGAGGCGGCGACGTCGACGCGGTAGACGGTGTTGGGGGAGAGAGAGTAGATGGTGGTGGTGGTGCCGCTGAAGACGTCGGAGGTTACCTGGTTGGTGTCGTTAATATATAATGTATATTGGTAGGTGCCGTGGTCGGTGGGGTCGTTGACGGTGATGGTGGCCTCGTCGCTGCCGACGGCCGAAGCGGCTACGCTGGCCGGGCGGGGGCAGGAGCTGAGGGGCTCGACAATGACGTCGTCGACATACCAGTAGTAGTTGGTGGCGTTGGCCTTGTGGAGGAAGGCGATGTAGGCGCCGGCCGGTGCGGAAGCGAAGGAGACCTCTTTCTCCTCGTAGGCGGCGAAGTCGCTATAGGTGTAGGAGACGATGGGGGAGAAGGTGGAGGTGTCGGTGAGGTTGGTGATGTAGCCCACCTCGAAGGTGCCGCAGCTGTTGTTGGTGAAGTTCTCGGGGCGTGTCCAGAAGCGGATTTGGAGGCCGGAGATGTCGTCCTCGTAGTTGGGGAGGGCGATCATATTGCGGAGGGTGCCACGGAAGTCGAGGTACATGGAGCCACCGTGGGCATTGGTGGAATAGGAGGTGTTGGCACGCACCACGATGGTGCCGTTCAGCGGGGTCCAGCAGGAGGGGGCAGCGTCAGGGGTGGCGTCCTCGAAGTCGATGGTGTCGGGGATGCTCTGTGCAGCGCAGGGGGTGCGGAAGGAGAGGGTGCTGGCCTCGGTGGTGGAGCCGTCGGAGCAGAGGGTGCGGACGGCGACGGTGTAGTTGGTGTTGGGGGAGAGGGTGTCGATGTAGAGGGTGCCGGAGTTGATGACGGTGCTGTCGCCATTGAGGATGAAGGCGTAGGAGCCGACATTGTTGGCGTCGGTGATGTCGATGGTGACGGAGGAGGTGGTGAGGTCGGAGACGGTGACGCTACTGGGGCGCGTGCAGTCGGGCAGGGTCTGGACAGTGATGCTGTCGAGGTAGACCGAGCCGTAGCCGGTGCTGGTGTAGCGGAGGGCGATGCGGCCTTCGGTGTGTCCGGCGAAGGTGACGTCGTAGTGCTCGTTGGTGAAGGAGGCCGATGGGATGCAGGAGGCGACGCTGACGAAGGTGGAGGCGTCGGTGGGGTTGGACATGACGCCCACTTCGAGGCCGGCGCCGGTGGAGGAGGTGCGG
This sequence comes from uncultured Bacteroidales bacterium, assembly GCA_900315935.1. Taxonomy (GTDB): domain Bacteria; phylum Bacteroidota; class Bacteroidia; order Bacteroidales; family P3; genus Colimorpha. Next base: position 33,471 of record ONBB01000013.1, on the reverse strand, counting down.
ACCAGGAAGTCGATCTGCAGCTGGTCGGGGGTGGCCTCGAAGGCAGGCAGGACGAGGATGGTGGAGGTGGTGGAGTTGCCGTAGAGGCAGAGGGCTTTGCTGCCGGAGGGGACGTAGGTGGAGTAGGAGGAGTTGGTGATGACGTGGGGGTAGTCAGCGGAGTAGCGGTCGAAGATGTTCCAGCAGGGGTTGGTGAAGAGGCTGGCGGTGGTGGCGTAGGTGTCAGCGGTGTAGGATTCGAAGCCTTCGTTCCAGGGGAGGCTGGCGGTGGGTATGGCGTCGCAGGGGGTGAGGGTGGAGATGGCGATCCAAGCGGACTGGCTGGAGCCGCAGTCGGACTGGAGGCGGAAGGTGTAGGAGGTGCCTGAGGAGAGGCCCATGGCGGTGTAGGGGGAGGAGACGTCGTTGAAGAAGAGGGTGTCGGTGCCGTTGATGGCTTGGAGGTTGTAGGAGGCGGAGGCGTTGGAGGTGTCGATCCAGGAGAGGGTGACGGAGGAGGTGGTTGCGTCGACGACCGCGATGTCCTTGGGACGGAAGCAGATGTCGAGGGGGCCGGTGGTGTAGGTGAAGGTGGCCTTGGGGAGGAAGGTGGAGGCGGTGTAGGTCTCCCAGCTGGGGGAGGTTATCGACCAGTCGTAGCCGGAATTGTTGGCAGTGTGGGTGATGCCGACGAAGGAACTGCCGGTGGTGCTGGCAGGGTTGAAGATGTTGATGACGAGGTCATCGCCACCATAGGTGTAGGGTTCGTCGAAGACAATCGCTGCCTGGCCGGCGGTGATGGTGACGATGCCAGCAAAGCTGGCGGCATCGGCGTCGGAGAGGTGCATGTCGCCGCGGCTGGTATAGGGTGTGTGGGAGGCGACCTCGCCGATGCGGACGGTGGTGGTGCCGGAGAAGGTGACGTTGGAGGTGTCGGAGGTGTAGAAGGTTACGCCTGTGATGCTGGCACCGACCATGTCGGTGAGCATGGAAGCGGGGTAGACCATCTCAGTCTGCCAGCCGCTGCGGCCGAAAGAGAGAGGGAGGTAGTTGTTGGTGGCCGTGCTGTCGGCCACGGTGAGGGTCTGCTGCGCATGGGCGGCCAGGGGCAGCAGGAGGGCCAGGAGGGCCCACAGGTAAGGTCGTTTTCTCATTTTTTGATTGTTGTTTAATTAGTTTATATTATCATTATTTATCATAACATATTGATGGCCAGCAGTCATACGCATATACGGCGGCTGTCGGTCGCGGTGCAAATATACAAAATAAATAATATGAAGAGGGTAATATGGGTGAAAATAATAAAAAAAATCATTTTGTTGCAGGGGAGCGGTAGGGGAATGGTAGGGGAACGGTAGGGGAATACAAAGGCACTGGAAGGATATGGAACCATAACGTTCCAGAGTTGAGAGTTAAGAGGACACACGCCCCCGACCGCCTGCGGCGGCCACCCCCTCTAGCTTAGAGGGGGAGTTGAAGAATACTATCCTATTTCCTCCCTTAGCTTAGAAGGGGAGTTGAAGAATGCTATCCTAATTCCTCCCTTGGGTTAGAGGGGGAGTTGAAGGATGCCGCCGCCGGGGGAGAAATGTTAAATTTTCGTGCTTGCACAATTTTATTTCGCGAGTGCAGTTATTGCCACTGATGAAACCCAAATGTTCAACCAATAAAAGGCGCGTATGATGCAGGAATACGAATTCACCCCGAGCGACACATTTTCGGGCACTGCAAGCACAAGCATACACCCCTCGGAGCAGACGCTCCAGAACATACTGAGTTTTGCCCGCTGCTGGCAAAGTGTGGTGGTGGGAAATGTCCAGGTGAAGGTCTGTATGAACTAGACCTTCACCCTTTCTTTGAGCACGAAATCGCGGCCGAGGTATTTTTCTCTCACTTCGGGGTCCGACGCCAGGGCCTCGGGGGTGCCGTGCTGCAGCACCGTGCCGTCGTATAGCAGGTAGGCGCGGTTGGTGATGTGGAGGGTTTCGCGCACGTTGTGGTCGGTGATGAGGATGCCGATGTTGCGTTCCTTGAGTTTGAGGACGATGTCCTGGATGTCCTGCACGGCGATGGGGTCGACGCCGGCGAAGGGCTCGTCGAGCAGCAGGAACATGGGGTCGTTGGCCAGGGCGCGGGCAATCTCGGTGCGGCGGCGTTCGCCGCCGGAGAGTTGGATGCCCTTGCTGTCGCGGATGTGGTTGAGGTGGAACTCGCCGAGGAGCGACTCTAGCTTCTCCTCGCGCTGGTGCTCGTCGAGGTCTTTGCGGAACTGGAGGATGGACATGATGTTGTCCGCCACCGTCATCTGGCGGAAGACGGAGGCTTCCTGCGCCAGGTAGCCCACACCCATCTGCGCGCGGCGGTACATGGGGTGGCGGGTCAGCTCGACGGTGTCGCCCTGCTCGCCTTCCGAGGGGGCTAGGTAGACCTTGCCGCTGTAGGGTTTGATGATGCCGACGACCATGTAGAACGTGGTGGTCTTGCCGGCACCATTGGGTCCCAGCAGGCCCACAATCTCGCCCTGGTTGACCTCGACCGAGGCACCTTTGACGACGGTGCGCTTGCGGTAGATTTTGACGACGTTATCGGTGTAGAGTTTCATGGGAGAAAATTGAAAATTGAAAATTGAAAATTGAAAGATTATAGGCCATGCCGTGGCGGGGAGGCAAAAAACACATACACCGCAACATGATGTTATACAATTACTTGGCGTTTAATTGAACAGGATATGATAAAAAAAATTTTGCCATGTCGGATTTATTGAGTACCTTTGTAAAACCGATTGGGATAACGCACCATTCAAATAAATATTGTGAAGAAGATGATTGATTTGCACAAATATTTGAAAGAGATATTCGGCTTCAGCCAGTTCAAAGGGAACCAGGAAGCCATCATCCGCAGCCTGCTGGACGGGAACGACACCTTTGTCATCATGCCCACCGGCGGCGGCAAGAGCCTCTGCTACCAGCTGCCGGCCATGATTCTGGACGGCATCGCCATCGTGGTGTCGCCTCTGATAGCGCTGATGAAGAACCAGGTGGACGCCGTGCGCTACACCTCGGGCAGCCACTGCGTGGCGCACTTCCTCAACTCGTCGCTCAACAAGGCGCAGGTGCAGGAGGTGAAGGACGACCTCCTCAAGGGCGACACGAAGCTTCTATATGTGGCCCCCGAGACCCTCTCGAAGGAGGAGACCATCGAGTTCCTGCAGCAGATACCCATCTCATTCTTCGCCATCGACGAGGCGCACTGCATCTCGGAATGGGGCCACGACTTCCGCCCCGAGTACCGCCGCCTGCGTGCCGCCATGGGGCAAATCAATCCCAAGGTGCCTATCCTGACGCTGACCGCCTCGGCCACCCCCAAGGTGCAGCAGGACATCATCAAGAACCTCGGCATGGAGAATGCCAAGACCTTCATCTCCAGCTTCAACCGCCCCAACCTCTACTACGAGGTGCGCCCCAAGCCCACCGAGCCGATGCAGCTGCACAAGGAAATCATACGCTTCATCAAGGAGAACCCCGGCAAGAGCGGCATCATATATTGTCTCACGCGCAAGCGCGTGGAGGAGATCGCCGAGCTGCTGGTCATCAACGGCATCAAGGCGCTGCCCTACCATGCCGGCCTCGACAACAAGGTGCGCGCCGAGAACCAGGACAAGTTCCTCATGGAGGAGGTCGACGTCATCGTGGCCACCATCGCCTTCGGCATGGGCATCGACAAGCCCGACGTGCGCTTCGTCATCCACTACGACATACCGAAGAGCATCGAAGGCTACTACCAGGAGACCGGCCGCGCCGGCCGCGACGGCGGCGAGGGCCGTTGCATAGCCTTCTACAGCGAGCAGGATGTAGAGAAACTCTACAAATTCTTCACCGACAAGAATGTAACGGAACAGGAGCTGGCCAAGCAGTTGGTGCAGGAGATGGTCTCCTACGCCGAGAGCTCGGCCTGCCGCCGGCTGAACATACTGAAATACTTCGGCGAGGACTATAACGAGTCCTACTGCGGCAACTGCGACAACTGCACCCATCCCAAACCCCAGATCGAGGCCAAGGAAGAGGTGGCGCTGGCGCTGGAGACCGTGGTGGCCATGAAGCAGGCATTCAAGCCCAAGGACATCGTAGATGTGCTCATGGGTCGCAAGAACGGCAACACCAAGAGCTACCACCTCGACCAGCTGGAGCAGTTCGGCAGTGGCACCGACCGCGACGACCTCTTCTGGAAGGCCGTCCTGCGGCAGGCCCAGTTCGAGGGTCTTCTGCAGAAGGAAATCGAGCAATACGGCGTCTTGAAGCTCACCCCGGCCGGCAACAAGTTCGTCAAGCATCCCTACAGCATCAGCGTTACCTGCGACCACAACTACTCGGGCGAGGGTGGCGACGAGGACGACGAGCTGCTGCAGAGCGGCGGTGGCGGCGCGGCCGCCGGCGACGAAGCCCTCTATGTCCAGCTCAAGAGCCTCCGCAAGAGTATCGCCACCCGCGAGAAGCTGCCCGCATACGTCATCTTCGACGAGTCGTCGCTCAAAGACATGACCCTTCAGTATCCCTGCACCGTAGAGGAATTGAGCCACTGCGCCGGCGTGGGCATCGGCAAGGCACAGAAATACGGCCAGCCCTTCATCGAGCTCATCAAGCAGTACGTGGAGGACAACGACATCGAGCGCCCACAGGACATCGTGGTCAAGAGCGCCGTCAACAAGTCGGGCCTCAAGGTGTATATCATCCAGAGCATCGACCGCCTGAAGAGCCTCGAGGACATCGCTGAAGGCAAAGGCATCACCATGGACGAGCTGCTGACCGAGATGGAGCACATCATCTCCAGCGGCGCCAAACTGAACATCGATTATTATATAAATGAAGTAATAGAGCCCGAACACCAGGAGGAGCTCCTGGAATACTGGCGCAACTCCGAAAGCTCGTCGCTCGAGGAGGCTTACGAGGAATTCGCCTCCGACCCCGACTATACCGAGGAGGAGATCCGCCTGATGCGCATCAAGTTCATGGCACACTACGGTCACTAAAAGAGCGAATTTTTTTGCCAGATACAGAAATAGTTGTATCTTTGCACCAGATTACAAACCCATAGGGGTGCCGTCAGATGGCTCATAATGAGCACAAACGGCTGAGAACAGACCCTTATAACTTGATCCGGATAATACCGGCGAAAGGAATGAAATTATGAAACAACACATCTATAGTTGTGGCCGCTATCTGATTCATAAGGCCACCAGGATTAGCCGCAAGCAGATGATAGCCTGCTGCGTGCTCGCACTTTCAGCATTCAACATTCAACAGTCCACCCTCAGGGCCCAGGACACCGTCCGCGCCCTCGATGAGGTGATGATCCAAGATGTACGCGTCGGCCACAAGACACCGCTCACCACCAGCACCCTTGACCGTAAGGCGCTGGAGGAAAACAAAGTCGCCGCGGCACTCCCCTATATGCTGGAACTGGAGCCGAGCGTTGTAACATCGTCGGAAAACGGTACCGTTGGCGTGACCAACATGCGCATCCGCGGTGTCGACGCCACCCGCATCAACGTCAACATCAACGGCATACCGCTGAACGATGCAGAAAGCCAATGCGTCTACTGGTACAATATACCCAACCTGGGAGGCATGTCGCAGAGTGTGCAACTGCAGCGCGGCGTGGGTGCCAGCAACGGTGGTTCGGCTGCCTTCGGCGGTGCTTTGAGCCTGCAGACACTCAACGCCGCAACCAAACCCTATGCCACCGCCGACCTTTCGTGGGGCTCGTGGAACACCCGCCAATATGGTATCGTGGCCGGCAGCGGCCTCACCAGGCACGGATTCTCCTTCGATGCCGCCTACAATGGTCTGACCAGTGACGGCATTGTCCGCGGAGGGCAGACCGACCAGCAGAGCCTCTTCCTCTCCGGCAGCCACTACAGCGACCGCTCGCTGCTCAAACTCATCGCCATCATCGGCAAACAGAAGAGCGGCATCACGTGGGACGGCGCTGAAGCCGAAGACCTCGACGCCGACCCCACCTACAACGGGCGCGGAAAAATCAAGGATGAATACGGCAACGTCTCCTACTACGACAACGAAACCGACAACTACTGGCAGCAGCATTACCAGCTCTACTACTCCTATATCCTTTCCAGCCGTTGGATCCTGAACTCGGCCTTGGACTACACCCACGGCTACGGCTATACCGAAAGCTACAAGCGAGGGGAGGATATCTTCGGCTACGGCATGGACACGCTGACCCTCGGGTTCCGCTACACAGACCTCATCTATAACAAAATCATGCGCAACGACGCGTACACCGCCAACCTCTCGGCCCGATATGACCGCGACAACTTGGCGCTGACCCTCGGCGGAAGCTACCAATTCTACAACGGACAACACTACGGCGAGGTACTCTGGATGAAGGAAGAAAAAGGGCATAACGGCACCACCGTCTCGCGCGACGACCCCTTCGACGATTGGTACTCCAACACCGGCAAAAAGCACGATGCCGTGGCCTATGCCAAACTCAACTACGACCTCTCCCCCAACCTCAACCTCTACGCCGACCTGCAGACTCGTTTCATCAGCTACAGCCTCCACGGCACCGACGACGACTACGGTCGGCTTGACTATGACACCACGCACCTCTTCTTCAACCCCAAAGTGGGCGTCAACTACCGCATCTCCGACAGCCAGCGGGCCTATTTCGTGGCCGGCATCGCCAACCGCGAGGCAGCTCGCGCCGACATCAAAGAGGCCCTCGGAAACAACACCCGCATGAACCACGAGACGATGCTCGACCTCGAACTCGGATACCAGCTGCAGAAACAGGACTACCATCTCGAGGGCAACTTATACGCCATGCTCTACAAAGACCAGCTTGTGGCCAACGGGAAAGTCACCAACAGCGGCTACGCTTTGATGGACAACGTCGAAAAAAGTTACCGCATCGGCATCGAACTTGTCGGGGGATACCGTTTCTGCAAACAACTCTCGCTCGACGGCAACCTCACGCTCAGTATGAACAGGATTGCCGACTACACCGGCGACCTCACCCTTGAATGGGGATCCCCAATCCACAACCCCTACAACTTCGGCGCCACCGACCTGGCACTGTCCCCCTCGGTGGTGGGAGCCGCTGTGCTCACCTACCGGCCCTTGGAACGCGCCAAACTCCAGCTCATCGGCAAATACGTCGGCAAGCAATATGCCGACAACACTGGCCGCGAGGAATCCCGGCTTGACGACTACTTCCTCCTCAACGCCCGCGCATCCTACACCTTCAACATGCGCCACGGAAACAAGTTGGAATGCCAACTGGTAGTGAACAACATCCTCGATGTAAACTACCGCAATTCGGCCTGGAGCGGCACCTACTACGACCCCGCCACCGGCACCCTCACCACTAGCCGCGGCTACTTCCAGCAGCCCGGCATCAACTTCATGGGACGCATAATATATAGTTTTTAAGACAAATGAAAACACTGGACATCATCGGTGCCGTTATCGGCCTGGCCTATGTGGTGAGCGAATACCGCGCTGACCGCTGGTTCTGGCCGCTGTGCCTGCTGATGTCGGTGTTCTACATCGTGATTGACTTCACCTCGGGCCTCTACGCCAACGGCTCCATCTGCTGCTACAACTTCCTGATGTCCATCTATGGCATCCTTGTGTGGCGCGGCATCCTGGGACGCAAGGACAAGGCGGAACGCCCCATCACCAGCTGCCCCGCAGCCTACTGGCCGTGGATAGTGCTGGCCGTGGCGGCGCTGACGGTGGCGATGCACGGGCTGCTGGCCCTCCTGCAAGAGAGCCAGTACCCATGGCTCGACGGCTTCTCGGCCGCCGTATCCATCGTCGCCATGTGGATGCTGGCACGCAAGTACTGGGAGCAGTGGGTCATGTGGCTCGTCGTCAATCCTATTATGGCAGCACTCTTCTGGCTGACCGGAAACCATGCCTCCGCAGCCCTGTATGTGGTATTCGTTGTGTTTTGTATATTAGGGATTATTCGGTGGAAGAAGCTCTGTGTATAGCGGTTCTCGCCTCGGGCGACTTCCCCATTCATCGCATACCATTACAGGCGCTGCAGGAGGCTTCCTTTATTGTCTGCTGCGACTCGGCCTACCGCAACCTTCAGGCATCGGAATTCAACGACCGCGACTTCGTGGTGGTGGGCGACGGCGACTCGCTGACCGACGACGAGAAGCAGGCTCTGGGCGACCGCTATATCCACATCGAAGAGCAGGACTACAACGACCTGCACAAAGCCATGGCCTACGTTGCGGGTGGAGAGTGGAAAGTGGAAAGTGGAAAGTGGAACACTCAACACTCAACAAGGGTCTCCATCCTCGGTGCCACCGGCCGCCGTGAGGACCACACGCTGGGCAACATAGCCCACCTGGTCGAGTTCCTCGACGAGTACCCCGGCATGAAGGTGGAGATGCTGACCGACCACGGCCGCCTCACCGCCCTGCGCGGCCAGGGACGCTACGAGAGCTTCGCCGGCCAGCAGGTGAGCCTCTTCTCGATGACACCCCAGGTGCCTGTCAGCGCCGAGGGACTGAAGTGGCCGCTCAATCAGCGGTGCCTCACACGCTGGTGGCAGGGCACCCTCAACGAGGCCCTCGCCGACCACTTCACCGTCAGTGGCGGCGACGTGGTGGTATTCCAGACCTACGAGCCTAAACGCTAGCACCTTACCCTCGCGGCGCGCTACCGCTCCGCCACCCCGCATTTTTCAGCAAAAAAACCGAAAATGCACCCCGAAACCGAGGGTTGCAACTGCCTAATACACAGTATGTAGTATGCTATAGGTTTTGCTCCTCTTTTTACTCTCTAGGGGATTGGCAGGGAGGTGTCTCCGGCACCCTAAAAAAAGCACACTCCGCGTCCCGATATGCTGTTCGGGAAGGGGAGTATCTTCCTGCTAAAAAACAGCGGCAACATTCAGTTGTAGAGCGGGCATTCGTGAGGCGATTGTCCTCTGCGGACGTAGTCCTTGCGGATGGGAGATTAGTCCATGCCGGTGCCCTATAATCCTCCAAGTAGGCTGTAAATCAGGCACATCCTCATGCCTAATTCTGGCTGCATGGCAATTTTTTTAATGCGTCTGTGTTTGAATCCAGAATTTTTATGTAAATTTGCAGCCGAAATAATAACAAAAAGGACAACCTATCGAAACAATAGAATAAAAGAATAAATACATAATTTTATAGGCGTTTTTGCTTTTCTTTGGAGTACCCGAAAAACTGGACACTTTTCAATGTACTACCTGCCAAGAAAGCGGAACGCACGCGGTTTATCCGTGTGCTTTCTTGTATGGTAGTAGGTAGTCCAGTAAATCCTCGGGTGCATTGAAAGTATCACGGATAGCTTTTTATATCATCTGAAAGGCGAAGCGCGTCAAACGCCAAGCCTTATGAGTACCAAGTTTTTCAACAATATCGAGTCGACGCTGATGGACAAGTTTCACGGCATCGCCTCTGCAATGGCCAACTTCGACATCTTCCATGCCGTGGTTGGCTATTTTCGTTCCAGCGGATACTTCATACTGCGCAAAGAACTGGACAATGTGCAAGAGATTCGTATCCTCGTCGGCATCAATATCGACAACCTTTTCCGTCAATCGCAGGCTGCCGGCAAGCTCTTCTTTGGCGACAAGGAGGTAAGCCTGGAACAATACTGCGAGGATTTCCTTCGCGATGTTTATCAATCGGAATATTCTTCCGAAGTGGATGAGGGCATCCGTCAGTTCTGCACCGATATTGCTGACGGTCGCCTGCAACTACGCATCCACCCCACCAAAGACCTGCATGCCAAATTCTACCTCTGCCTGCCCAGGAACCACAGCGAGCACAGCGACGGCTGGGTCATCATGGGCAGCAGCAACCTCAGCGCCCAGGGCCTCGGCACCACCGAGCCGCCCCGCTACGAGCTGAATGTGGACATGAAAGACTATGACGATGTACATTATTGCGAAGAGGAGTTTCAACATCTATGGAACGATGCCATTCCGGTGACCTTGGACGATGTGAACCATATCGTCGGTAAGACCCATCTTGCACCAGAAGACTATCAGCCCACTCCATACGAGCTATACATGCGGATGCTCATCGACCACTTCGGCAACCAGGTCGAGGATGATTTCATTCCACAGCTGCCCGACAACTATGACAACCTTACCTACCAGCGCGACGCTGTGGTGCATGGCTATGACATCATGATGAAACACAGCGGATGCTTCATTGCCGACGTGGTGGGTTTGGGTAAAACCGTAGTGGCTGCTATGATTGCTCAGCGATTCATCGCCGCCAATGGAGACAATACCCGCATCCTCGTCATCTTCCCACCTGCTGTTAAAAGCAACTGGGAAGACACTTTTGCAGACTTCCGTATCAAGAACAAATATAGCCGCTTTATCACCAACGGAAGTCTTGATAAAGTCATCGAAGGCGATGGCTACGATGAGAAAGAATACTACGACCTTATCATTGTCGATGAGGCGCACAACTTCCGCCACGACAGCAACGACAACTACGACCTGTTGCAACGTATCTGCAAGTCGGCACGCCTCAACAAGGGTAATGTCAAGGGTGGCAAGCGTGTCCTCCTGCTCTCGGCCACCCCGCTCAACAACACGCCCGAGGATATCAAGAATCAGCTTCTGTTGTTCCAGGACACCGCCCGCTGCACCCTCGACGGTGTGGGTAACATCGCCGACACTTTCGCCCCGTGGATTAAGGAGTTCAAAAGCCTCATGTCGCAACGTCGTGTCCTGAGTGCAGATTACCTCACCAGCCATATCGACGACATCAACCAGCAGATGCGCCACACGGTGTTGGAGAAGGTGATGGTGCGCCGCACCCGCAGCAACATCCAGCACGAACCTCGTTATGCCGGTGAGATTCATTTCCCCCAACTGCTCGACCCCACCGACCGCACCTATCAGATGTCGCCCGAGGTGTTGATGCTCTTCGTCGACACCTACAAAAAGTTGGTAGATACGCCCACCGCCAATCTGAAGGATGACAACCCCGAGATGTTCGACGGCAGCGGCCTCAACTATGCCCGCTATCGTGCTGTAGAGTATTGCCCATCGTATAAAGTTCCATCAGGCAAGAAAGCCAAGCAGGTGGCCGACTCGCTGGCCGGCATCTACCAAACCCACATGGTCAAGCGTCTGGAGAGCAGCTTTGACGCTTTCCGTCGTTCGCTCCACACGCTACTCGACGCCACTAATGGTATGATAAAGATGTTCAACGAGGACAAAGTAATCATCGCCCCCGAACTGAATGTAAAGAAACTGCAGGCCGACGGGATGGAGTTGGACGAGATAATCGAGCTAGCCATCGGCAAGGGCTTTGAACAGAATGAGATTGTGTTCCGTGCTGCCGACTTCAAGCCTGAATTTTTGCCGATGTTGGAATACGATGCCGAGGTGCTGGAAAACCTCTGCAAACGGTGGGACAAGGTGAAATCCGACCCCAAGTTGGACCTCTTTGTCAGCATGCTGGAGGATGAGCTCTTCGACAAGAGCAAGAACCTTGAAGGCAAGCTGGTGGTGTTCAGCGAGAGTGTCGATACCGTCAACTATCTGGAGAAAGAACTGAAAGAACGTCTGCATCGCAGCGACATCCTTGCCGTCTGTGCCAGGAATCGCAACCGTCTGCGTGAGACCATCCAGGCGAACTTCGATGCCAAATACAAGAAGGAGTGGCGTAATGACTATAACATCATCATCACCTCCGATGTGCTGGCCGAGGGTGTCAACCTGCACCGCGCCAATGTCATCGTCAATTACGACAGTCCTTGGAACGCCACCCGCCTGATGCAGCGCATTGGCCGTGTGAACCGTATCGGCTCCACCGCCGACGCCATCTACAACTATATGTTCTACCCTTCCGACCCGGGCGATGCCATCATCAGCCTCAAGAAGAACTCGCTCATCAAGTTGCAGAGTTTCCATTCCGCCCTCGGCGAGGACACCCGCATCTACTCGCACGAGGAGATGGTACACGAATTCAAACTCTTCAACGCCGACGTGCGCGATGAGACCGACCGCAGCCTAGAATTGCTACGCGAGGTGCGGCACCTCCACGATACCAATCCCACTCTTTACCGCAAAATCAAACATCTGCCACCCAAAAGTCGCTGCGCAAGAAATCCAAACACTAACACATTAACGCATTCACACATTAACACAATATCTTATCTTTCGTCAGACTTCAAGAAGGCCTTCTATCTTGTCGGTGAATCCATCCGCGAGCTATCCTTCCTTGAGGCGGCGGACATCTTCTATGCTGAGCCCGACGAGAAGGCTGTGTCGTTTGGCGACAGCGAGCCTCTACACTATGAGCAGGTGCGGACAGCTTTGAAGCAATACACTCTTGACCAGCAGCGTGAGCATCAGGACGACAAGCCCAAGATCGGCAGCAAAGACAACGACGCCAAGAAAGCCGCCGCCTTCCTACGCGAGGTGCGTCCAATGCTCGATGATGAAGGCCGCCACACCGTTGACCGACTGAAACAGCTGGTGGAACGTGGCACCTACAATCAGCTAGCCGACGCCCTTATCCGTATGTCGAAGAAACAGAAGAAGGAGCCTGCTCCCATGATTAAGATTTTGGAGCAGCTTGAGGATTTGGACAGCCGTTATGGACAGCCGCAAACCGAGACGACCACCAAGCAAGTGGCGCTCACCACTGCGGACATCATCCTTTCTGAAACATTCATTTGAATAATCATGGTCGGCCTACGGCCTCAAAATTACTAGAAAATTGAATGGGGAAAATTATAGAAAATGGACTTGAAGAATTTTGGACAGAATTTTTCTAAAATCTTGAGCACAGCGACCATCAAATAAGCAATATGGTCGGCCAAGGGCCTCAAAATTACAAGAAAATTGAATGGGGAAAATTATAGAAAATGAACTTGAAGAATTTTGGACAGATTTTTTTAAAATTTTGAGCGCAGCGACCATCAATAAAATAATCATGGTCGGCCAAGGGCCTCAAAATTACAAGAAAATTGAATGGGAAAAATTATAGAAAATGAACTTGAAGAATTTTGGATAGAATTTTTCTAAAATCTTGAGCGCAGCGACCATCAATAAAATAATCATGGTCGGCCAAGGGCCTCAAAATTACAAGAAAATTGAATGGGGAAAATTATAGAAAATGAACTTGAAGAATTTTGGACAGAATTTTTCTAAAATTTTGAGCACAGCGACCATCAATAAAATAATCATGGTCGGCCAAGGGTCTCAAAATTACAAGAAAATTGAATGTGGAAAATTATAGAAAATGAACTTGAAGAATTTTGGACAGATTTTTTTAAAATTTTGAGCGCAGCGACCATCAAACAAGCAATACACTAAAAAACAAGAAATATGACCTCATTAGAAACCCTCCGCAAGATATTCAAATCTTCGTTCAACTATAGGACCTATAGCAACGAGATTGTCCACCACCTTTTCGGCTGCAACGATGTGGCCACAACTCCCGAACCGCTCGACACCAACGCCGAGGGCGACAAAAGCCATTATATCGGCCAAATGGAAGACACCGACGGGCGGCTGTTGGGTTTCTTCTATACCCGTGTGGCCAATGGCGGCGACGTGCGCCGCAAACGTGTGGGCTTGCGCAAGCTGATACAGCCCTACCTAAAATATGATGTCGATGGAGCGATAGCAGTCTTCGACGATGGGAATCATTGGCGGTTATCCTATATATGCGACCTAAAGGAAGGAAATACTGCTGCCAAGCGTTTCTCCTATATCCTGGGTGACGAGCAGGGGCAATACAAAACCCCTTTAGAGCGCCTGGGGAAGGTGGCGGAGAAGAATGGGCGTTTCAAGTTGTCCGACCTCAGGGAGGCCTTCTCTGTCGATGCCCTCAGCAAGGAGTTCTTCGATGAGTATCACCGCCACTACGACCGCATCTGCGACTATATCATCCACTCACACATTAACACATTAACGCATTTACACATTCATGATTATGTGAAGAAAATGATGGGACGCATCGTCTTCCTGCATTTCCTGCAGAAGAAAGGCTGGTTAAAAGGCAATCTTGCTTTTCTGCGCGACCTCTTCTTCTTCAGTCCACATCAAGGCGACTTCCTCGAGAAGGTGTTGAAACCACTTTTCTTTGGTATCTTCAACACCGAACCCCAAAATCGAGAAAAGGTATTCTTGGAGAATGATTGGGACTTGTCATTGTTGAAGGAGTGGAATGGCGGTAGCACTAACGCATTAACACATTCACACATTGATGCATTACCATATCTGAACGGAGGTCTTTTTGAGCGTGATGCTGTCGATGAAGAGAATATCACTCTGCCGGCCTCACTCTTTGAGGACTTGTTCACCTTTATGGCTTCCTACAACTTCACCGTCGACGAGAACGACCCCGACGATGCCGAGGTGGGTGTCGACCCCGAGATGCTGGGCAAGATCTTCGAGAGTCTGCTGGAGGACAACAAAGCCAAAGGTGCCTTCTATACCCCCAAGGAGATAGTCCGCTACATGTGTAAAGAGAGCCTGATAGCCTACCTCTCCTCTCGCGTATCTGAAACTCCTAGCCCTTCGGGCAGAGATCTTGTAAATCTGGTAGATTCTGCTGACACACCCAATTGCGAGCGAAGCGATGCAAATAATAATCTACAAGATCAACAAGATTTCGCGAGTGCAACGAGCAGGAGTATAAGAAGATTTGTTGAGACTTACGAGATGCAACCCGAGTTGGAGCCTTACCGCGACACCCTCGACACTGCCCTCCGTGAGGTGAAAATTTGCGACCCCGCCATCGGTAGCGGCGCCTTCCCCATGGGCCTTTTGAATGAACTCTGGCGCTGCCGCGAGGCACTCTATTATCCTAGCCCTGCGGGCAGAGATCTTGTAAATCTTATAGATTCTGTTGACGCATCCAATTGCGAGCGAAGCAACGCAAAAGATAATCTACAAGATCAACAAGATTTCGTGAGCGCAGCGAGCAGGAAAATCGAGTACAGCAGGAGCCAACTAAAGAAAGAAATCATCGAGAACAACATCTATGGCGTCGATATAGAGAAAGGTGCCATCGACATCGCCCGCCTACGTTTTTGGCTGAGTATTGTGGTGGATGCCGACAAGCCGGAGCCCCTGCCCAACTTCGACTACAAGTTTATGCAGGGCAATAGCCTTATCGAGAGTTTTGAGGGCTTTGACCTAAGCCGTATCTCGAGCCGTTTACGTGGCGGACAATCCAAATCGATGCAGTTGGTGCTGGGTATTGATAGCCATACCAGCCGACAGAACTTGCAACGCCTGTTGCGCGAGTATTTCTCCGTCACCGACCACAAGCAGAAAGCCAGTATGCGACAGGCCATCAACGAAGAGGTAAAGACCCTCATCCGCGAGAGCATCGGCGGCACACCCGCTTCCCTCGCCAGGTTAGAGAAGATGGACTGCTCCGCCAACCAAGACTTCTTCCTCTGGCACACTTGGTTCAAAGACATCTTCGACAACGGCGGGTTTGATATCGTCATCGGCAATCCGCCGTATGGAGCAAAACTATCACAAGAACACAAGAGTTTATTCAAAAACTTATACAATAGTGCTAGAACAATAAAAGGGAAGCAAAAAGGTTCTTTAGACACGTATGTTCTATTTCTTGAACTCGGCTATAACATGATGGCGAGCCATGGACAACTGGCTTTTATTGTGCCCATGCCAATAACATCAAATGATTCTGTATCTGGCATACACAACATTATACTAAGTAATTGTGAACCAATCTCCATTTCTTCATATGCAGTACGCCCTAAACCAGTTTTCAAAAATGCAGTTGTGAATTCGTCAATTATTATGTTTACAAAGTCAATGCAGAGGTGCAAAACACTGCTGACAACCCAAATGTACAGAAGAGGAGAAAACTTCAATCTTCAATACCTTGTTGATCATTTAGAGTTCATAAATTCTCGCCAATTTGTAAGAACTGGTAGAATTGCCAAAATTAGTAAGCCTATAGAATCGCAGATACTATCTAAGCTGTTCAAAGCAACACCCATTGGAGATTTGTTGGCTAATAATGGACTTCCTGTTTTTTACAGAACTGTAGGAGGAAGATACTTTAAGGTAGTTACCAATTATACAACATACTCTAATAAAGAATCCTCGTTCAACGTAAAAACTGAATGGAGAGATGTTGTTGCGTGCGCATTGAGTAGCAGTCTTGCGTTTTGGTTTTATCAGGTGTATTCTAATAATCTAAGCTGGAGTACCTATGACATTTTCGATTTCACCATACCTGTTAAAGAAATAACGTCAAAACAGAAGACTCAGATTGAAGAATTATATAAAAGATATGTGGCTGATATTGAAAAGAATGTAAACACGCGTAATGTTTCAGTTGAATCGAAGTACACAATGGATGTTTTCAAAGAATACAAAATCGTTCGTTCAAAAGCCATAATCGACGAAATAGACGATTATATAGGCCCCTTATACGGCTTGACACAAGAGGAAATCGACTTCATCAAGAACTACGAATTAGAATTCCGCATGGCTGGGGAGTAAAAAGTCTTCCATACAACATAATCCCCGAAGAAAACGCAATCATAGAGCAATAAAATGTCGAAAATAGAGTTATATAGTTGAACAATAAAATAGAGAAAATGGAAATTAAAGAATTTCAAAGTTTGGTTGTTAGCCAAATAATAGAAAGTACAAAGGAACTTAATAAAAAGTATGGCAAAAACACAATTGCCACAAAAGAAGTTTATTCATATGGAGAAAAAAATAAAGGTAGATACATATTTGGCACAGATGGCAACAGGTTGCACTGTATTGAAGTCGAAATAGATATTGCTGTTACCGTTATGGATGCAAAATCAACTGAATCAGGAGCAAAAATATCTGTTGCAAGTGTGTTTAACGTTGGCGGTGAAAAGAACAAAACCGTAAATAATGAAACTACGAACCGAATAAGATATACCATTCCCGTAATCATTCCAACAGATGAATGATTCTCATAACATATAAAACTTGTAACTTTACAAATAAAGAGAAATGTTCTGCTTCCGTAATAAATACACAATAAGCAATTTAAATACACCCACACAAAAATTGCAACAGATTGATAGAGGGCGATTTAAAATTGCAGTGGTCGATAATGAACCATTTGTATACGAAGATCGACTGAAAGCAATTGGTTTTAATATTACTAAATACGATGATGTCTCAAATCTAGATATGCTATCTTCTTATAATGTAATAATTGGTGATATAAAAGGCGTTGGGAAATCATTTAATTCAGAATTTGAGGGTGCATTTGTTCTAAAAGAATTAAAAAGGAGATACCCATTCAAAGCGTTCGCCGCATATACGGGTTCTGCATATGACATTAGAATTAATGATTTGCTAAATGGTGTTCAAATTATCAAAAAGGATATAGACATAGATTCTTGGAGTAATGCCATCGATGCTTTGATAAAGGAATCTTGCGACCCCAAAATAATTTGGAAAAAAACAAGAGATATTCTATTGTCAAAAGATGTAAATGTAAATGATGTCGCAAAACTTGAAAATGAATATGTTGATATTATTATAAATAAGAAAGGTGATTTTTCTCACTTCCCATCAGAAAAAAACAAGAAGAAGTTATCGGCAGACACTATAGAAATTATTTCAACCATTGCTGTAAAAGCAGTTTTGTCAACCCTTATATAACAGAATTATTAATGTCATTTTCGCCATTCCCATACAAAGTAAAAACAGCGACAACCATCGAAGATGGAGTGTTATTCAGTACGCCTCTTTTTTGTAAAAGATCATGTAAACAAGAAAAATGTTTGAATTTTTATAAAGAGCTACCTCAAGATGGGCAAATACACCAATGTCCATATGGTTTTGGAGCAATTATTGTTGATTTGGGGAAAACTTCGATTATTCAGACATGCTTAAACATTGAAAAAATATCTGATAGGAAGCAGGTTCAAAGGAGATTGTGTTCCAATGACTTTATTCCTAGAATCAATCAGAATAATTTCAATAAGATTATTCTCGGATTTAAGAATACCCTGTCTGCAAATGTTCCAATAATTGAGAAACAAGAACAATTGGCAAAAAAAACAGAAAAACTAGAAGAAGAAAGAATCCTATTGGAGAACACCTTGCATGAATTAAGGAAACTTAATAATCAATTAAAATATTGTGTGGAAAGATTCTCTTCTGAATACGGTGATGATGATTCAATTTTATCATCACTATGTACTGATATATATTCTATTTCAAGTCTATTGTCTATTAGATTCGATTTCTACGATTTTGAGGTAAATCCAGACTTAAGTTTTAATTCAATAAAAACAGAAATACCTGTATACAGAAAAGTTGAAAAAGTATATAAGTGTTTAGGACCTGTTATTCGCAACAAAAGTTTGCGCGTTCATTTAGAAGGCAAATCCTTTAATAAACTATATGCAAGTTCGATTTTTGAGATTGCAATTTTTATTATCATTGAAAATGCGGTCAAATATGCTCCGGAAAACAGTGAAATCAAAATACGGTTTCAAGAAGCCTCCAATAATTTAAAGGTAACTTTCTCAAATTGGGGAATTCGTCCAGAAGACAATGAAATTCCTCATTTGACAGAGAGAGAGTACCGAAGTGTAAATACTCGTAACAATGATGATTACGAGGGTAGAGGTATCGGATTGTACTTATTAAAGAAAATATGTGACAATTTAAATATAAACATGCGAATAATAGTTGAGAATAAGAAAAAAATAATAAAAAATGTTACTTATGCTCCATTCTCCATCGAATTATCCATGTTCAATATGTTACTAGATGAATCATAACACATTTTTTGGCGTAATGGACAAATTAAATGTTTTTTTTGGAGAACATGCTCTCTAATGGATAAAATTAATGGACGTATTTCATCCGTCGTGGTGGATGTTCGGTGGACCGCTGAAGAATGGCGGTTGCTGCGGATTTGCAATCCGACGCAACAGAGTATAGGGGTTTGTAATCCGCATAGTCACTATCTCAGAATAGTTATATCCTGGTGTCGTGGGCAATGATAATACTTTGTCAGCGATTAAAGCATCTCAAATATCATCGTTCCAATAGGCATGTCTCTCCTGCTCGACAAAACCTCATGGCTATTCCCATACTCTTAAAACTCTTTTCGATAGCCTGACGTTTGGTGTCGTTCTTGGGGCAAGTGTTTGAGAATACAGCAAAGGCCATTCGCTTTGCCCCAACAAGACGAGCTGGCATCTTATCTATGGTGTCTTTGAGTTGCTCTACAGCTTTGTTTGAATCACCACCTTTTAGTTCGACGAAATATTGGTCGGCGTATTCCACACTCTCCAAGAGATTATCACATTTCTGGCCGTCCTCAGCGTTAAAGACACACCCATCCACTTGAATGGCACGGTAGGTGTTGTGTTCGGGATTCACAAACGTTATCTTTGATTTCTTCTCTGAGAAAACAATACGAGAATCTGATTTTAATTTGACACAACGTGCAGGAATTTCGCTCATGACTCAAGCAGTTTTGAGAAGTCGGAGGCTATAGTATCGGATGCGGCATCTAAATCGGTTTGGGATATCAAGCGCAAGTCATAGTCTTTTATATCCTTAACGGTTCCGTTGTCTACGGCATACACGTTAATGTCTTCGAATGAGATTGCAGAGGCTTTGCCAACAGTTGATTCTACGGACATGGCATCTTTGCATTCAGAAGCTTGGATAAGGTTGTTGAATGAGGAAAGGATATAGGGACTATGCGTGGCAATGCATAGGCTATTATCTTGAGTGGTATTAATCTGCTTGGCCATCCATTTAACCAGCTCATACTGCGTGGAGGGGAAAAGGTTCTCCTCGGGCTCTTCTAGATAAATTGATGCATGTTGGGTTAGAGAGAATCTGTCTACTATCTCACTAAACATAGCCTCTTCTCGATGGGAAGAGAAGAACTTGATGCGAGGCTCTGGAAATGTTTTTGTAATATTGTCGACCCTGCCCACAATATTGGAGCCATTAGACTGCGTAAATTTCTCTTTATATAATGTGTCTTGCAGATCGTTCAGTTCTCGCTCTTGCGCCACACTGAGTCGACGTGGACGATGGAGTTCATGAAATGTCAGATAGTCTATCAGTCCACAAAGAGGAACGACAGATTGAAGTCCGCTTGATGCATTCAGAAATGCGATTTCAGCACCGTTATTAATAAGGATCCGTTCGCGAGATTGCTCTTTGTCATAATAATAGGAAAGTCCAAGATTCAGGATATCAAGTTTGTGGTATTGAGGGAATGTGTTGCGTGCATTTTCCCAATCAGACATGTATCCTTGGATGTTGTTGTCATTGCTAAACGAGATATCAAACCAATTAGGAATGACTGCCACAATGTTGCGTTCGGCAGGAATATACGCTATTTGAGGACGACGGTATTGCCAACGGTTGCGGGGTTTCCATTTAAAGCTGAACTGAATCTTATCAGGGGACCTGGAAATAGAAAAGGTCATATAGGTGGATTCATATTTAATCAGGAACCCCTTTTTAATGAAGCCATTCAATCGATGATAATCAACAAGATGTTTCCAAAAAACGTTATCGTTTAAATAGTCATCTGGGGTTTGGCTCAGCTCAATTCGTTTCTCAACCCAGTTGCAATAGGACGCAATTTTTAAGATGCAACTTTTTCCAGAACTTTGTGGACCAATAAAAAGATTGTATTTGGCAAAATCCACCAATACATTTGTTAGCGGCCCTATATTCTTGATTGTTAGCCTTTTCATATTTATTACTCATTTGCTATCTTTCTGCAAAGATACGAATAATATTTCATAAAGCCAGATTTTTTTAACAAAGAAAAAGATTTTGCACAAAGAACCCATGAAGAAAGATTGAAGAAGCCACGAAGAAAGCATAAATAATATGTAAATGCGTTAGTGAAAATACACGAGGTTCCACCGTGGTGTACCGTCGGCTTAAACGACTGGTGTGCTGTCAGCTCGGCTGACAACTATCGTCGGACCATCGCCGAGAAATCACCGAAGAAACAATAAGCTTGAATGTGTGAATGCGCTTTAAGAATGTGTTAACGTGTTAATGTGTTTGCTCCAGTCCTCAATACGTCTTTCCTTACCTAGTATTTCTCCTCCAACCATCGGGATAGGAACACGTCATTAAGGCTGTATGACTTTCCCGGAAATTGGTTCATTCCACGTTGGACACGGGCCACAGCAGAGAGATTTGGGATGGGGCCGATCAGGTTATATACTATGTGAATACCCTTCTATATACCCAATGAATACCCATTCGTATACTCGTTGTATATCCTTTGTATACTCGTTGTATACTCAACGGATACCATGCATTCGTCGTGCCTATACTGTGGCAATAACCCGTCGTTAGATGAAATGGATGGTGGCATTCCCAAATTGATGGCTTTGCCTTGGGGTGGCGGAGAAGAAAAATTTGGCCATGTCGGGGGAATGTCGTAATTTTGCAGCCGTAAAGGAAATGTAATAACGATACGACAAAGATACAAGAAATGAATATTTTACTGCTAGGATCGGGCGGGCGTGAGCATGCCATCGCCCATAAGATTGCACAGAGCCCGCAGTGCTCGCAACTGTATATCGCCCCCGGCAACGCCGGCACGGCGGCCGAAGGCGAGAATGTGGCGCTGGACATGATGGACTTCGAGGCGGTGGGCGCCTTTGCGCTGGACCACCGCGTGGAGATGCTCGTGGTGGGACCCGAGGCACCGCTGGTGGCCGGCATTGCCGACCACTTTGCCGCCACGCCCGCGCTGAAGCACATCATGGTCATCGGCCCCTCGAAGCAGGGGGCCATGCTGGAAGGCAGCAAGGACTACGCCAAGGCGTTCATGCAGCGCCACGCCATACCGACGGCGCGCTACCAGACCTTCACCGCCGACACCCTGGCCGAGGGCGAGCGCTTCCTCGAGACGCTGCAGGCCCCCTACGTGCTCAAGGCCGACGGCCTGGCGGCAGGCAAGGGAGTGCTGATAGAGCCCGACCTGGCCACGGCCAAGGCGCATCTGCGCGAGATGCTGGGCGGCAAGTTCGGCGACGCCAGCGCCAGCGTGGTGATAGAGGAGTACCTCGACGGTATCGAGCTGAGCGTCTTCGTGCTGACCGACGGCAACCACTACCTGGTGCTGCCCGAGGCCAAGGACTATAAGCGCATCGGCGAGGGCGACACCGGCCTCAACACCGGCGGCATGGGCTCGGTGAGCCCCGTGCCGTTTGCCGACAAGGCGTTTATGAAAAAGGTCGAGGACCGTATCGTGAAACCCACGGTGCGCGGCCTGAAGGAGGAGCACATCGACTACTGCGGCTTCATATTCATCGGCCTGATGAACTGCGGCGGCGACCCCTATGTGATAGAATACAACGTGCGCATGGGCGACCCCGAGACCGAGAGCGTCTTCCCGCGCATCAAGAGCGACGTGGTGCACCTCTTCGAGCAGGCAGCGCAGGGCAACCTGGACGGCTGCACGCTGGAGGTGGACTCGCGCACGGCGGCCTGCGTGATGATGGTGGCCGGCGGCTACCCCGAGGGCTACCGCAAGGGCGACACCATCGACCTCGGTGAGGAGAACGACGTGCAGGTGTTCCACTGCGGAACGAAGCGCGACGCCGACGGCCGTTTGCTGACGGCCGGCGGCCGTGTCATCTGCACCACCGCCCTGGCCTCCACCCTGCCGGAGGCGCTGCTGAAGAGCTACTACCGCGCGAACAACATCGTGTGGGAAGGCAAGTACCTGCGCCGCGACATCGGGCAGGATCTTCTGAAAATAATACAGGAAGGGTAGCGGGGAAAACTAAACCCGATAGTTTGACTTTGCAGACAGGGACTACCGGGGATTCCGGGTGCAAAATTACAACTATTTTTTAAACTGACAAAATATAAAACAAACTAAAATTGAAGTACTCTGATTTTGAATATATTATCTCAAAGGAAAGGATGGGAAAATACATGTTGGCATGCCATCAAGACACTAAAAAAGCCATGACTTTGTACCGACTTAATCTCCGAATTTCGCAAGAGATGTTCACAATCATAAGTTGTTTTGAAGTTGCCCTCAGGAACGCTATAGACCATCAACTTACTCGCCGCTTGGGCCAGGATTGGCTTCGCGACTCGGTAAAAAAAGGTGGTCTGCTTGACCGTGCCGACACTAAAGAGACATTCCACAACATAAATAAAGAATATATACGCCTGAAAAACGAGGATGCATACAGCCATCCGAAACTATTGTCTGCGATGAGTTTTGGCACTTGGAAGCATATGTATGCAAAACAGCAATTTAATGCCACTGGCAAGTGCCTCATGGCGATATTCCCCAACAAACCCAAATCTTCCAAAGAAGAACATATAAACCAAAGTTATATTTACAACGATTTAGGAAGCATAAACGTCCTCCGCAACCGCATCGCCCACCACGAACCCATTTGCTTCGACAAGACCAAAAGCAGGATAGACACCTGCTATGCCAGGGAGAAGTACCGGCAAATTATAAAACTGTACAATTGGATGGGTATCGACAGTGGAGCGTTGTTGTACGGCCTCGACCATGTGGAACGCATTTGCGACAGAATAGACCGACTGCAATGAACAGGAGCAAGGCCATAGGACACCTGGCGGCGGCGGCGGCGTATGTCATCTTCGGGGTGAATGTGGTGGTATGCCGCGACATTGCCACCGACGGCGGGTTGACGCCGCTGGTGCTGTTCGCCATGCGGGCGCTGGTGGCGGGCGGGCTGTTCTGGCTGCTGTCGCTGCTGACGCCGCGGGAGCGTGTGCCGTGGCAGGACCTGCTGCGCCTGGCGGGAGCCGGTGTGCTGGGACTGCTGGCGCCACAGCTGACGTTTCTCTATGCCATCGCCCACACCACGCCGGTGGACCTCTCGGTGATGAGCACCACGACGCCCATCTTCACCATGTTCGTGGCGGCGATATTCCTCAAGGAGCCTATCACGTGGAAGAAGGCACTGGGTGTGGCGATGAGCTTCGGCGGCATACTGTGGCTGATACTGCAGAGCACCTTCGGCGGCCACGGCGCGTCGGAGACCGAGCCCATCGGCATCGTGTTCTGCTTTGCCAACTATATCATCTTCGCGCTGTATCTGGGCACGTGCCGCAACCTGATAGCGCGCTACTCGGTGGTTACGTCGATGAAGTGGATGTTCCTGGCTGCGTTTGTGCTGTCGTTGCCGGTGGCGTTGCCCGAGGTGCTGCAGAGCGACTTCGCGGCGGTGCCCGGGCAGGTGTGGTGGGAGGTGGCGTTCATGATTGTATTTTCGACCTTCCTGGCCTACTGGCTGGTGCCGGTGGCGCAGCAGCGCATACGTCCCACGCTGGTGAGCATGTACGGCTACCTGCAGCCCATCATAGCCATCGCGGTGGCCATCTGGACGGGGATGGACCGCCTGACGGTTACCAAGCTGGCGGCGGCGGTGCTGGTATTCGTCGGCGTGTGGGTGGTGAACCGCAGCCGTGCGGCGGGCGATATTTCCAAGAAGAACTAGTTGCGGTAGCCGATGGCGGCGCGCACTTCGGCCAGGGTCTTGACGGCGCTGGCGCGGGCCTTGTCGCGTCCGGCGTCGATGATGCGGCGCAGGCGGGGCTCGTCGGCCTCGAATTCTAGGATGCGCTGGCGCAGGGGCTCGACGAAGGCTACCATGTCCTCGGCGAGCTGCTTCTTGAGGTCGCCGTAGCGTATCTGGCAGCTGTTGTAGAGGGCGTCGAAATGCTGGACGGTGTCGGGCGCGGAGACGGCGCGCATGAGGTTGAAGAGGTTCTCGATTTCCTCGGGTTTCTGCTGGTTGGGCTCGGTGGGGCCGCTGTCGGTCTTGGCCTTCATCACCTTCTTGCGGATGACGTCGGGCTCGTCGGTGAGGAACACCGTGGAGGCTTCGCCTTCGCTTTTGCCCATCTTGCCGCTGCCGTTGAGGGCGGGAATCTTGACCAGTCCGCCGGTGGGTGCACCCATGGCCTGGGGCAGGGGGAAGAGGTCGGTGTGGTACATGCTGTTGAAACGCTGTGCGAAGGTGCGGGTCATCTCGAGGTGCTGCTCCTGGTCCTTGCCGACAGGCACGCGGGTGGCCTTGTGGATGATGATGTCTGCGGCCATGAGGGTGGGGTAGGTCAGCAGGCCGGCGTTGACGTTGTTGGGCTGGCTGCGCACCTTGTCCTTGAAGGAGGTAACGCGCTCGAGCTCGCCGAGGTAGGCGTTCATGTTGAGGAACAGATAGAGCTCGGCGGTCTCCGGCAGGTCGCTCTGGAGGTAGAGGGTGGCCTTCTCGGGGTCGACGCCGCAGGCCAGGTACTGCGCCATGATGCGGCGGGCGTCGGTATAGATGCTGCCCGGGGCGGGATGGGTGGTCAGCGAGTGGTAGTCCGCCACGAAGAAGAAGCAGTCATACTGCTCCTGCATGGCGACGAAATTGCGCAGCGCGCCGAAATAGTTGCCGAGGTGGAGGTTGCCCGTGGGGCGTATTCCACTGCAAACAATGTCTTTAGCCTTGGTGATGCCTTGTTGTTCCATGGTGCAAAAATACGAAAATAAAATGGACACCGGCGAAAAATTTTCAATCTTTTGTTGCCACCTAAACGGCTGACAGCCAGCGGATGGTAGGCTATAGGTTTTGCCTCTCTTCGTACTCTCTTGGGGGACGCGTGCAATATTCTGCCGGGGTCGGCGTTATCTTCGTAGGTCGGCGAAGTTTTTATTTTATGTCGGCGAATTTTACGAATTATGCGAATTAATTTAACTCGCAGTAAATCAAATAAATTCGCATAATTTGCATAATTCGCCGACAAAAAAGGAATAAGCAGTTTAGCAGTAAGATGGCGAAGTTAGATATGGGCATATTGGGCGGCTTCAGTGGCCGCGTGGGCACCGTGGTGGGGTACCACCGGCACGGGGCCTGGTTCGTGCGTGCCTACCAGCCGCATATAAAGGACCGCAAGTCAGCGGCGCAGCTGGAGCAGCGGTCGAGGTTCAAGGCGATGATCCAGTTCGCCTCGCCGGCCACGCCGGTGCTGCGCGTGGGGCTGCGGAAGGCGGCCGCCGACCAGCAGATTACCGAGGGGAATGCATTCCTGAAAATCAACAATGAGTGTTTTCCTAGAGAATCTAGAAATTCTAGAAATACTAGAAATACTAGAGAATCTAGAGAATCTAGAAATTCTAGAGCCATTGACTATTCCAGCCTGCAGTTCTCGCGGGGTTCGCTTCCGGGGGTGCGGAGCCTGCAATGGTCTGTGGACGAGGGTGGTGCGCTGCGGGTGCAGTGGGAGCGTGGGGGTGGTGTGCGTGGCGACCGCGTGCACATCTATGTCTATTGCCGGGGCTGCGGCCTAGTGGCCGAGGGGCGCCGCGGCGACGGGCATGTGCAACTGCTTCTGCCCGAAGGTTTTACGCCTGATGGGATGCATGTGTGGGCCTTTGCCGCGAACGGACAGGGCGAAGTGTCGAGGACGGCGTATGGCGGCCTAGCCGAGGAATTGGGCCAGGAGGTCGCCTTCGTGGCTGGGGGCGTCGGTCCAGCCGGTGGTGTCGATGGTAACGAGCTCGACGTGGTCGGCGGCGGCGGGCACGAGGACGCACTCCCCGGCATGCATGGGGACTAGCGTGTCGAGTGCCTTGACGGCGGCGATGCCGTCGACGCAGAGGTAGACGACGAAGCAGTCGTGGTCCTCGAAATTCTTGCGTATGGGCGCGTCGAAGTCGATGAGCCGTGTGGAGAAGTAGGAGCAGTGGGCGAGCGATACCGACTGGTTGCGCTGGGGTTGGTAGTGGGTGTTGGCGTGGCCCTGGATGGCGGAGAAGTCGATGGCGTCCATGGCCTCGGCGGTGTGCAGCTGGCGCAGGTTGCCGTCGGCGTCGCGGCGGCCCCAGTCGTAGATGCGGTAGGTGCAGTCGGAGGTCTGCTGTATTTCGGCCACGAGGAGCCCTTTGCCGAGGGCGTGGACGCGTCCGGCGGGGATGAAGTAGACGTCGCCAGGCTGCGGGTTTTCGGCGTGGAGGAGTTCTTCGAGGCGGCCTTCAGCGAGGGCGGCGCGGTACTCGTCGGGCGTGGTGTCGCGGCGGAAGCCGCTGATGAGGCGCGCGCCTGGGTCGGCCTGCAGGACGTACCACATCTCGGTCTTGCCGCAGGGCATGCCGCGCTGCTGGGCCAGGGTGTCGTCGGGGTGCACCTGGATGGAGAGGTCCTGGGCGGCGTCGATGAGTTTGAAGAGGAGCGGGAACTGGGTGCCGAAGCGGTTGAAGACGCGCTCGCCGACGAGGTCGCCCATGTAGATTTCGATGGCCTCGTTGAGCGTGTTGTCGGCCAGGAAGCCGTTGGCGATGACCGACTCGCGCCCCTCGACCGAGGAGAGTGCCCACAACTCGCCGCAGTTGGGCAGCGGGTCGTAGCGGAAGCCGTAGTCTTTCAGGCGGTTGCCACCCCAGATGACCTGTTTGTAGAGGGGGAGGAATTTGAGCGGGTAGAGAGCGGACTGCATGGCGTGGAGGTTAGTAGGAGCGGGTGGTGCGGCCGTTGGCCTTGTTGTTGCCTTTGACTTTGATGTTGGACTTCACCTTGCGGCCTTTGTTCGACTGCGAGCGCTTGTACATGGTGTCGGAGCTGCTGCACGAGACCTGCACGCCGCTCATGGCCAGCACGCCGGCGATGAGCAGCAGGGGGAGGGCTTTCTTGAGGATTGCTTTCATAATGTTAAGTGTTCCCGTTTGATTTGCTGAAGGGTATAACGCGAGGGCGAATCATTTATTGTGTCGAGGAGAAGTTTTGGCCCGCCTGACGCACCTCGGTGCCCCACATGAGCTTGTCGCGGATGGCGGAGAAGAAGTTCTGTCCGGCGGTGCGGATGAGGCGTATGGTGAAGGGTGCGCGGTGGAGTGCGATGGCTGTGGCGCCGGCCAGGGCGTCGCGCCGCGAGTCGATGCCGAGGGTGGACTGGCTGCCGTCGACCTGCAGGCTGATGCGTGCCGTGTCGGGGACGATGATGGGGCGTAGGGTGAGGGTGTGGGCCGAGATGGGTGTGATGGCCAGGCAGCGCGAGTCGGGCGTCAGGATGGGGCCGCCGCACGAGAGCGAGTAGGCGGTGGAGCCGGTGGGGGTGGCGATGATGACGCCGTCGCCCGAATAGGTGGCCACATAGAGGTTGTCGACAAACACCTGTGTGCGCAGCAGGGACATGGAGTCGCCGCGGTGGACGAAGACCTCGTTCAGCGCATAGGCCGAGGGTGCGCCGTCGCGTTCCACCTGCAGCAGCGAGCGTTCCTCGATGGAGTAGCGGCCGGCAAGGAGGTCGTCGACGGTGGCGCAGAGGTTCTCCTTGCCCACGGTGGTGAGGAAGCCGAGGTGGCCGAAGTTGATGCCGAGGATGGGCGGGAAGTTGGCCGGATTGCTGCTGCGGACGAACTGGACGGAGCTGAGCAACGTGCCGTCGCCACCGATGGAGAGGAGGAACTGGCAGCCGTCGACCGAGTCGCCGTCGCGGAGGGTAACGGTCTCCACCCGGCGGTCGGCCAGGGCGCCCACGAGTGTGTCGAACGCCTGGCGGTCGGCGGGGTCGATATGGCGGTAGTAGAGCGCGATTTTCATATATGTGTGAACTATTTGATTAACAAAACGGTGCCCAGGTAGGTCTTGACAAAGTTGGTGTTGAAGCGGCAGCGGAGGCGGTAGGTGTAGACCCCCTGGGGTGTGGCCGGGGAGGGGGTCCAGCCGAGGGTTGGGTCGTCGGTGTGGTAAACCAGGATGCCCATGCGGTTGTAGATATGCAGCTCGTAGAGTGTGCCCTGCAGGCCGCGCACCACCGGCAGGAAGGTGCCGTTCTGCGGGTCGCCGGCCAGGATGGTGTTGGGGAAATAGACTGACGGTTCGGGCGGTGTGGGGACCACCACGCACTTGGTGCGCGAGTATTTGGGGTTGATGCCGCAGCCGTCGAGCACCTCCAGCTGGTAGCAATGGAGCGAGTCGTAGGGGTTGATGTCGGAGTCGACATAGAGGGCGAGCGGCGGCTCCAGCGTGGCCACCACGCGCCACGGCGAGCCGTCGATGCTGCGGTAGAGGGTGTAGTGGTCGGTGTGGAAAGCGGTGTCGACATCGAAGGCCAGGCGGTTCTGGACGCGCACGCTGTCGTATTCCACCGAGCGTATCTCCAGATAGGCGGCCGTGTCGGAGGTGGTGCGCTCGTAGGCGACGATATTGGACTGCGACATCAGGCGGCGGTCGGCCGAGTAGGCTTGCACTTTGGCGTGGAAACGCGTAATGTGCGGCGAGAGGTGGAGCTGGTAGGAGCGCGCCCCCAGGCTGTCGGTGCGGTGGAGGGGCATGTAGGTGCTGTCGACAGATTCAAGCAGGACCATCAGCACATAGCCGCCCAGGCCGCCGGGCATGCCCCGGTAGGGGGTCCATGTGAGGGTGGCCACGCTGTCGCAGGGTGCGGCATCGACCTGCAGCACCATGTTGCCGAAGGGCGGTGTGAGGGCGCTGACATTGCGGGCGCTGTCGAAGACATGCAGGCGGTAGAGGTGGGTCTCGGTGGGCAGATGCGAGGTGCAGACGTAGCTGGTGTCCAGGCGGCCGAAGACGGTGTCGTAGTCCAGGCAGGGGCTGCCGGTGCAGATGTGGTAGCCCATGGCAGCGCTGTCGGCACTGGGGCGCCACGAGAGGACAATCTGCTGCGAGGGCTCGTCGACTGTGGCCAGCCAGTCGGTGCAGGGCGCCACGACGGTCTGCGCCCTGCCCGTCAAGGCTAGCGTGCAGAGTATCAACAACATATAGGCGTGGCGTGCCATCAGCTGAAGGATTGGAGGGCCACCAGCTCGGCGTAGCGGCCGCCGAGGGCCATGAGTTCGGCGTGGGTGCCCTGTTCTACAATGGCGCCGTGGTCGAGGACGACGATGCGGTCGGCGCCAACAATGGTGGAGAGGCGGTGGGCGATGACGAGGGCCGTGCGGTCGCGCAGCAGGTCGTTGAGTGTGGCCTGGAGGAGGCGCTCGGACTCGGTGTCGAGGGCCGAGGTGGCCTCGTCGAGGATAAGCAGGTCGGGGTCGAGCAGCAGGGCACGTGCGATGCTGATGCGCTGGCGCTGGCCGCCGGAGAGGAGGCTGCCGCCATCGCCGAGGTTGGTGCCGTAGCCGTCGGGCAGCTGCATGATGAAGTCGTGGGCCTGGGCGGCGCGTGCGGCGGCTTCAATCTCGGCCTGTGTGGCGTCGGGACGGCCGAAGGCGATGTTGGCGGCCACGGTGTCGTTGAAGAGCAGCGTGTCCTGCGCCACCACGCCGATGCGGCGCCGCAGGTCGGCGAGGGGCATGCTGTTGATGTCGACACCGTCGAGGAGGATGCTACCCTCGGTGCAGGGGTAGAAGCGGCAGAGGAGGTCGGCGATGGTGGACTTGCCGCTGCCCGAGGAGCCTACCAGCGCCAGGGTGGTCCCTCGAGGCACCTCGAGGCAGATGTCGCGCAGCACCGGTGTGCCGGCGAGGTAGCTGAAGTTGACGTGGCGGAACGATACCGCTGCCGTGGAGGGGGCTTCGGCGGACGGGCCGGCCAGCACGGAGGGCTCCTCCTCCTCGGCGAGGAAAGCCTCGACACGGTCGGCACAGGCGCGCCCTTTCTTCATTTGTGCGAAGGCGGTGGAGAGGTCCTTGGCCGGTGGTATCATCAGCACGAAGATCATGACGTAGGAGATGAAGAGGTCGGGGGTGAGCCCCTGGTCGCCCCGCATCACCAGCCAGGCGCCGAAAAGGAGGATGGCCACGACGATGGTGTTGCCCAGGAAGTCGCTCACCGGCGAGGCGGCATAGACGCGGTAGTGCACGTGGGTGCGGCGGCGGGAGTAGCGGCGGTTGAAGGCTTGGAAGCGGCGGTTGGAGAAGTCGATGGCGGTGTAGGATTTGATGACCTTGAGGCCGCCGATGGTCTCGTCGGTGAGGGCGATAAGGTAGGCGTTCATCTCCTGCAGCACCTTGGATTTGCGCTTGAGGCGGTGCGAGAGGCCCGAGATGACGAGCGACACTAGCGGCAGCATGCAGAGCACAAAGAGCGAGAGTTTGAGGCTGAGGTAGAAGAGCATGGCCAGGTAGAGCACCATGCTGATGACGGCCGCCAGGAACAGCTGCAGCGAGCCGAGGGTGCCTTCGTCGTACTCCGCCATGTCGCTCGTGAAGCGTGCCATGACGTCGCCCTTGCGGTGGCGGTCGTAGTAGGCCATGGGCAGGTGCAGTGCCTTGTGGAAGAGGGCGTTGCGGATGTCGCGCACGATATGGGCGCGGATGGTGGAGATTTCGATGTTGGAGAGGTAGTTGCAGATGTTCTTCAGGCTGTAGAGCACGAAGATGATGGCCGAGAAGAGGAGCAGGGCGTTGAGCTGGCCGAAGGTGATAAGCCAGCGGTAGAGGCGGTCGAGCCACTGGGCGATGAGGTTGCCCTGCACCAGCGGTTGCGTGTCGGCCGAGCCGAAGAGTATTTTGAGGAAGTCGGCCACCGAGAGGGCGGTGGCCATGGTGAACACCACGCCGAGCACTACCAGCGCCACATACAGCGCGAAGCGGGCGCTGTAGGGGCGGAGGTGGCGCAGGGTGAGTGGGTCGAGGAGTTTCACAGCGAGTAGCCGATGTAGTTGTGGGGCGTGAGCTGTTTGAGGCGGGTCTTGACGGCGGGCTCCACGTCGAGCGTTTCGACGAAGGCGGCGATGGTCTCGGCGGTAACTTTCTCGTTGGTGCGGGTGAGTTGCTTGAGGGCTTCGTAGGGGTTGGGGTAGCCGATGGAGCGGAGGATGGTCTGTATGCCCTCGGCCACGACGGCCCAGTTGTTCTCCAGGTCGCGCTGCAGGGCGGATTCGTTGAGCAGGAGCTTGCCGAGGCCCTTCTCGAGCGAGGCGAGGGCGATGAGGGTGTGGGCCAGGGGTACGCCGATGTTGCGGCTGACGGTGCTGTCGGTCAGGTCGCGCTGCAGGCGGCTGACGGGCAGCTTGTGGCTCAGGTGCTCGAAGATGGCGCCGGCCAGGCCGAGGTTGCCCTCGGCGTTCTCGAAGTCGATGGGGTTCACCTTGTGGGGCATGGCCGAGGAGCCTACCTCGCCGGCCTTGATGCGCTGCTTGAAGTATTCCATCGAGACATAGCTCCACACGTCGCGGCAGAGGTCGACCAATATCACGCCGATGCGCTTGCAGGCGTCGAACCAGGCGGCCATCATGTCGTAGTTTTCAATCTGGGTGGTGAGCTGTTGGCGCTCGAGGCCGAGGTGGTTCTGCACGAAGTCGTTGCCGAAGCGGCGCCAGTCCACCTCCGGGAAGGCGGCCAGGTGGGCGTTGAAGTTGCCGGTGGCGCCGCCGAACTTGGCGGTGAAGGGCAGGCGCTCCAGCTCGTCAAGCTGGCGCTCGAGGCGGTAGGCGAACACGCCAATCTCCTTGCCCAGCGTGGTGGGCGAGGCGGGCTGGCCGTGGGTGTGGGCCAGCATCGGTATGTCGCGCCACTCGGCGGCCAGCGCCTGCAGCCGCGAGAGGAGGCTGCGGTAGGCGGGCACCAGCACCTCGGACGAGCAGTCCTTCATCGAGAGGGGCACCGACGTGTTGTTGATGTCCTGCGAGGTGAGGCCGAAGTGGATGAACTCCTTGACCGCCTCGAGGCCCAAGGCGTCGAAACGCTCCTTGAGGAAGTATTCCACGGCCTTCACGTCGTGGTTGGTTACTTTCTCTATATCCTTGATACGCAGCGCGTCGTCGTCGGTGAAGTTGCGGTATATGTCGCGCAGCTGTTCGGCATGCGCCGACACGTCGGCCAGGCCGGGACGCTGGGGAGCCAGCTGGGCGGCCAGGGCGATGATGTACTCCACTTCGACGCGGATACGGTATTTTATCAGGGCACCCTCGGAGAAGTACTGCGCGAGGGGCTCGCATTTGCTGCGGTAGCGCCCGTCGATGGGCGAGATGGCGTTGAGGCTGTTCATGGGTGTGCTTTTTACAAATTTAGCCCTAATAACGAGAAATGCCGCCCCATAGTATGCCATGTGGGCAAAAAATAGCTTATATGTCTGTATGATAAGTAGATATGCTATATTTTGGCCGATGCATCAAACCACGCTGTTTTTTTGAAAATTTCTTGCGGGCAATCCCTCGGCGGCCCGTCTGCAACTGCCTGACAGCCAGTGCGCATTAAGCTATAGGTTTTGCCTCTCTTAATACATGCCAGGGAACCGACAGGGCATTCCGTCCGCCCCCCGAAACCATAGAGAAGAAAAAAAATATTTGGTAAAATCAAAAATATGTTATATATTTGCAGTGTCAAAACATTATGAACTAAACAACAACACCATGAAAACAAGTCGATTAAGGAAATGGGGAGTGTCTGCATTGCTGTTGGCTCTTGCGGCACTCGGATTAAATCCTTTACGGGCACAGGACACTATTTGGGCGTACCCGAGAAGCAACTATTTATATGATTGCTATATTAACGAAAAGTATTCG
>ONBB01000007.1 GCA_900315935.1 uncultured Bacteroidales bacterium | reverse complement strand
AGCGGCATGAGCCGCGCCAAGGGAAGCGACCGCGTGTATGTCTATGTATATAATAGTGATACGCGCGAGGGTCTCCTCTCCCACCCCGCCGAGCGGCGCCACGGCAGGCTGCAAATGCAGCTGCCCGACGGCTGGAACGCACAGAACACCAAGCTCTGGGGCTTCACCATCGACAGCGAAGGCCGAGCCAGCGGCTCAGCCTTCGTGGAAATCGGGGATTCTAGAAATTCTTGCGATTCCTGCCCATCATCTCACCACGACGATGCGTCGCGCGGCGGCGCTGCCGACGCGGACCAGATAGGTGCCGGCGGCCGGCGCGTCGAAGCGCACGGGGCCGTAGGTGTCGCGGCGGGTGGCTAACACGCGCCCCACGGCGTCATACACCGTGACGGGGCTGCCCTCGGCGCCCTCGACCACAATCTGCCCGCCCTGTTGGTAGAGCATATAATTGACGGTCTGGACGTCGTCCACGCCCACATACACCGTGTCGGTGATATAGACCGTGTCGTGCACAATACGGTCGATATAGAGCGTGTCGGTCTGATAGACAGTGAGAGTATCCACCAACGTAACGGTTACCGTGTCGGTAAGGGTTATGTAGGTGGTGTCGTGCACCGCATACGGCACATCGATATAGGTAGTGTCGTGCACTGCGTACGGCACATCAATATAGGTGGTGTCGTGAACTGCATACGGCACATCGATATAGATGGTGTCGTGAACTGCATACGGCACATCGATATAGGTGGTGTCGTGAACTGCGTATGGCACATCGATATAGGTGGTGTCGTGAACTGCGTATGGCACATCGATATAGGTGGTATCGTGCACCGCATACGGCACATCGATATAGGTAGTGTCATGCACTGCGTATGGCACATCGATATAGATGGTGTCGTGCACTGCGTATGGCACATCGATATAGGTGGTGTCGTGAACTGCGTACGGCACATCGATATAGGTGGTGTCATGCACATATACAGTATCGTTGGAGCAGTAATCAGAGATTGGGGCAAAATAAGCAACAATTGCAGTGTCGGAGGTAACCTCAATGAACTTTGGGTTATCATAGCTTCCGTCGCTCCAATGCGAGAAGACATAACCAGGCATAGGGATAGGATAAATCCATACGTAGGATCTCATGGTAGTGTAAGGAGGGATAAGCGTGTGACCCGATTCATCCGTGGTCATCGTGTAGCCTCTATCATAATCATCGCTAGTGGCAACTACCGACAACGGACAGTCGTCCCTGATATCGTTGAATTCCTGCCATCCATTTGCCGTCCGATATAATTCGCGCGACCCGCATGGCACACGTACAACCGTCCATGTTTTCGATACCTGATAGAAAGTTACGCTGTTGTTCACCGACGGAGGGGTGAATGCGTGACAGACGATGGTATCCAGCCAGCTGCATCCATAGAAAAGACTGTTGGGGAGAGATTGCACATCCGGCCCGATATACACTTTGTACAACGTGGAACCAAATGCACTGTAGTCGCTTGAAATAGCAGGGTCGCCGGCGAAGGTGCAGTTGACAGCATAGTAGTACAACGTCGACAAAGGCGAACCCCTAAACGCCCCCCTTCCGATATAGGTAACGCCCTCCGGGATGTAAAATGAATGTATATCGGTGTTGTTGAAGGCATAGCTGCCTATGTACTGCAGATTCTCACCGATTTCGACTAGGCTTAAGTTGCTGCAGTTGTTGAAGGCCCGGTCGCCAATGGTGGTGAGGTTGGAGGGGTCGTCTAACCTCACAGTCTGCAAATTGCTACAATCTTTGAAAGCCGAGCTTTCAATGTAGCGGATGGGGGCATGGATGGTAACCGATCCGATGGACGCCCCGAGGAACGCGAAACCCGCAATGCCAACCACAGGATAGGAAATCCCTGCATTGGACACTGTATTTGGAATCTCGATATGCCATCCACCGGAAAGATAGTTGGGCGGGCCTGTACGTTCGGAGACCACCTCCACCCCGTCGCTGACTATTCGGTAAAACAAGCGGTCACCATTGTCGGTGTCGGCATAGAAGTCATAAAATTGGGCATTACCATCTGCCAAAAAGCAGATGATAATGCCCAGAATAGAAACAATCCTTTTCATAATCGGAGACGTTATCTTACAACCACGATTCTTCTCGCGGCGGCGCTGCCGACGCGAACCAGGTAGGTGCCGGCGGCCGGCGCGTCGAAGCGCACAGGGCCGTAGGTGTCGCGGCGGGTGGCTAACACGCGCCCCACAGCGTCATACACTGTGACGGGGCTGCCCTCGGCGCCCTCGACCACGATCTGCCCGCCCTGCTGGTAAAGCATATAATTGACGGTCTGGACATCGTCCACGCCCACATACACCGTGTCGGTGATATAGACCGTGTCGTGCACGGTGTTGGTGATATAGACGGTGTCGGTGATGTAGATGGTGTCGTGGATGTCGCGGTAGACGATGAGGGTGTCGCCATCGCCGACGAAGAGGGTATCGCGGACGAAGAGGGTGTCGGTGAGGGTGACGACGGTGGTATCATGGACGCTCACGGTGACGGTGTCGCGGAGGGTGACGACGGTGGTGTCGTGCACCACGCCGCCAGTCATGGACGAGAAGTTGGCCGTGTAGGAGGCGTCGCCGCTGACAAGGACGAGGCGCGGGTTGTCGTTGTTGCCGTCGGCCCAGCCGGCGAAGGCGAAGTCTTTCTTGGCCAGGGCCGAGAGGGTGGCGACGGAACCCTGCGAATAGCGTCCGCCACCGGCGACGGTGCCCTTGTTGAGGTCGTTGCTACCGACGGTGATGAGGGTGAAGCACGAGGGGTCTTCGGCCATGCGGGTGAAGACGCTCCAGTAGTTGGCGTCCTGGTAGTCCTGCAGGGTGCCGCAAGGCACCATGATGCGGGCGTTGGTGGGCATGTCCTGGAAGGTGTTGGCCGTGATGGCCGGGGGCACCGTGGGGAGCATGAAGATGGTGTCGGGGTTGGTCATGGCGCTGAAAGCCTGGCTGCCGATGGAGGCCACGCTGCTGCCGATGGTGAGGCGACGGACGGGAGTGTTGCCGAAGGCGAATTCGCCAATGCTGACCACGCCGTTGCCGATAGTTACGGTCTGGAGGTTGCCGCAGGAAGAAAATGCGGCCATGCCGATACTGGTAACGGCATCGGGGATGATGATGGTTGTCAGGCTGTCGCAATTTGAGAAAGCACGGTTGCCAACGGTTTGCAGCGAGTCGGGCAGGGTAACAGTGGAGATGGGCAACCTGGCAAAGATGTCTTGGGGAAGCGAGCGTACATTGCTGCCGATGGTAAGGGTCAGCGGAGTGGTTTCGGGGCAGATGCGTATTTCAGTCTGCGTGGCATCATCCCACTCCCAGTAGCAGCCATTTGATCGATAGAAAGGGCTTCTTTCAGAACTGCCATGGTAGGCATCGGGCGCGTTATAGTAGATATTTTCAAGCGTGCGAATGTTGACGAAGGCATCGTAACCGATGGTGTCCACTGTGGCAGGGATGGTAACAGCGGTGAGGCGGGTGTAGCTGAATGCCTCAGAGCCAATGTTTTTTACCGAGGCGGGGATGGTGAGCGAGGTGAGGCGGGTGTAGCTGAATGCCTCAGAGCCAATGTTTTTTACCGAGGCGGGGATGGTGAGCGAGGTGAGAAGGGTGTCGCCGCTGAGGAATGAATGCGGGATGTACTCCACGCTGTCGCCGATGGTGAGGTTGGAGATTGGGGTCCCCCCAAATAAATTGTTCCCAGCGAACGAATTTGCATTGCACCTTCGGGCGCAGAAGCGGAGGGTGGTGAGGTTGGGACAGCTGAAGGCCGAACTGCCAATGTACTTCACTCCGTAGGGGATGGTGAGGGAGGTGAGCCCTGTGCCAGAGAAAGCTTCTCTTTCGATGGTATCAACCGACGCAGGAATGGTCAACGAGGTGATGTTAGAGTCGCCGGCAAAAGCACTAGAGCTAACTTTTCTAACTGTGGACGGGATGACGAGGTGCCCGCTTATGGTGCCGTCTTGACCTTGCAGAATGGTTTTTGCGGTATCATAATAGAAGAGTCCATTTTCATAGGCGCGGTGCCGGGTGGTGCCATAAAATGCATCGTAGCCATCAGCATCTCCCGCATATACGACATGACGAATCCCACGGAAGGCTTTATTTCCAATGTATGTAACACCGCTTGGCACCTCAAGAACATGTATTCCTGTGCAGCCCCAGAAGGCTTCGTTGCTAATGCTGGTAACCGAGTTGGGGATGGAGACGGAGGTCAGGCCTGTGCAGCCACTGAAGGCTTCGTAGTCAATGCTAGTAACCGAGAAAGTAAAAGTGAGTGTCTGCGTTATCATGGTGTCGGCATTGTAGTCATAGCCGACCTCCACGACGATGGGAACAGTAACCGAGGAGGGTATGACCAAATCTCCCGATATGGGGCTGGAGATGGGTGCATCCACAGAAGCGGTAAGACTTACTGTATCTCCATAGAAGAAGAGATTGTGCCCACTCGGCGACAATGCACCGAAATGGACGATTTGTCCGTGTGCAACAGACATGATTCCCAGGAAGGTAATCAGGATTATTTTTTTTAACATTGTTCGGTGCCGGTTATATACCATCGGCCCATCGGTTCTTGTTGCCCTGATTCCCGTGGGGGCGGTGGTTGGTGTGCGTTTATTTTATATGGAAACATACATAAAAAGAAGCGCGGGAATCTGTATCATTACTTATCCCGCTATTCTGGGCCTTCGCATTGCCCTTGGTACTGAATAAGCAATGCCCGAAGCCCACGCCGCAGACACACGGCACGAAGCCGTATGCCATACCATGGACGAGGAACACTGCGCTATTGCGGTACCAAAGTGAAGTTGCGAAGTTCAGAATAGCCGCAGATAAACGCTGTTACAACGTCTTTTCTATATTATGTCTCTGTCGCCCACCCACTTGCCCTCGCGGGCTTCGGGAGGGAACGACGGTGCAAAATTACGAAAAAGTTTCGATATGGGAGAAAAAATATGCCGGCGCGGAAAAACGGGCGAGGTCGCAATGCCGTTGGCATTGCGACCTCGCAGGGGGTATAGGCTGCGGCCTAGTCAATCCTATCGAAGCCCAGGTAGGGCACTAGGCACTGGGGCATGAGGATGCCGTCGGGGGTCTGGTTGTTCTCGAGGATGGCGGCCACGATGCGCGGCAGGGCAAGGGCCGAGCCGTTGAGGGTGTGGCAGAGCTGGGGCTTGCCGGCCTCGTCCTTGAAACGTAGCTTCATGCGGTTGGCCTGGAAGGTCTCGAAGTTGGATACCGAGCTGACCTCGAGCCAGCGCTGCTGGGCGGCGCTCCAGACCTCGAAGTCGAAGGTCATGGCGGAGGTGAAGCTCATGTCGCCGCCGCAGAGTTTGAGGACGTGGTAGGGCAGGCCGAGCTTTTCGAGCAGCGAGCCGACGTGGTGCTTCATTTCCTCGAGGGTGTCGTAGGAGCGGTCGGGATGCTCGATGACCACGATTTCGACCTTGGAGAACTCGTGCAGGCGGTTGAGGCCGCGGACGTCTTTGCCGTAGCTGCCGGCCTCGCGGCGGAAGCACTCGCTGTAGCCCACGTGGCGGATGGGGAAGCGGCGGGCGTCGACGATTTCGCCGCGGTAGAGGTTGGTGATGGGCACCTCGGCGGTGGGAATCATGTAGAAGCCGTCGAGGGGTATGGCGTACATCTGGCCCTCCTTGTCGGGCAACTGTCCGGTGCCGAGGCCGCTGGCCTCGTTGACCATCAGCGGCGGCATAATCTCCTGGTAGCCAGCCTCGGCGGCCTCGTTGAGGAAGAAGTTGATGAGGGCGCGCTGCAGGCGGGCACCCTTGCCCTTGTAGACGGGGAAGCCGGCGCCGGTGATCTTGTTGCCGAGCTCGAAGTCGATGATATCGTACTTCTGGCAGAGCTCCCAGTGGGGCAGGGCGTTCTCGGGCAGGTTAATCTTCACATCGTGCTGGGCCACAACCACATTGTCCTCCGCACTCCTGCCTTCGGGCACCGAGGGATGGGGTGCATTGGGCAGCGAGAGGAGCTTCTCGTTCAGCGCCTGCTCGGCCTCGGCCTGGCGGCTGGCCAGCTCCTCACTTTCCGCTTTCAGCTTTCCGCTTTCCGCTTTGCGGTCCTCGGCCTCGTCGCGGCGCCCCTCCTTCATGAGGGCGCCAATCTCCTTGGCGATGCGGTTCTGGTCGGCCTTGACGGCATCGGCCTTGACCTGCAGGGCGCGGCGCTCGGCATCGATGGCGAGAATCTCGTCGACACGGGCCTCCAGGTCCTTCACATTCTTGATTTTCAGACGCGAGATGCACTCCTCGCGGTGCTCCTTGATGTATTGTAGTTGCAGCATTATACTATATTATTTTAACACGCCCATAACGACGTCGGGGGATAAATTATTGTATACCCGGAAAAATAAATCTAGGCAAAGTGAGAAACAAGACGCCCTCGGAAGTTATTGAGACGCAGCGCCCCATGGTTCCCATAGACTCAATTGGCAAGGCCATGCCGAAGGCAAGCACGACGGCCATGGCCAGGAATACGTTTTTCAAGGTTTTCTTCTTAATCTCAAGTATTTTGGATTATGAAAAAGAGCGGAGAGAGAGGGATTCGAACCCCCGGACCCTCGCAGGCCAACGGTTTTCAAGACCGCCGCAATCGACCACTCTGCCATCTCTCCGTGATGTTTTGAGGGTGCAAAATTACTAACTTTTTGCCAATCGGCAAAATATTTTTTGCATATCACTGGAATACAGATACTTGAAAAGCCTGCACAAAAATCGGCAAGAAGTCGAAAACGGGGGAAAAATTGCAGTATTACAACAAGCTGTTTTTCAGAAAATTAATACCACCCTCTTCTTCCTCTCTTCTACCTCTCTTCGGGGACGGAAAGGGGGCGGGGGAAAACGTGTTGAAAACTTATATTTGAAATATGGGCTGCGAATGAAAAAAAGTGTGTATCTTTGCAAATTGATTATGAAGAAAATTTGGATAGCCATAGTGAAGCTCGGGGGCTGGAAATTCCTGCTGCCCGAGGCCGGTAGCCGCCCGGAGCTGCAGCGGTGCATCATAGCCACGGCGCCGCACACGGCGGCAGCGGACTACACGGTGGGCACGGCCTACCTGTGGAGCCTCGGTGTGAACGGCAAGATATTCATCAAGGACGACTATTTCAAGTGGCCGCTGGGCGGCCTGCTGAAACGCCTGGGCTGCATCCCCATCGACCGCGGCAACCGCCACAACGACATGGTGGGCGCCGCCGTGCGCGAGTTTGCCAAGGGGCAGCCCCTCTCGGTGGTAATCACTCCCGAGGGCACCCGCAAGGCCACAAAGCGCTGGAAGCGTGGCTTCTGGGAAATCGCCCACCAGGCCGGCGTTCCCATCGTGCCGGCCTACATCGACTATAGCAAGAAAGAAATCGGACTGATGGAAACCATCTGGACCACAGACGACTACGAGGCCGACCTCAAGCGCCTGCGCAGCCTCTACAAGAAGGAGTGGGCCAAGTACCCCGACCAATTCATCGAACTGAAATCTGAAAATTAAATCACAATATGGTAAGACGTATCTACGTTGAAAAGAAGGCTCCTTACGCCGTGAAGGCCAAGGAGTTGAAGGAAGAAATGAGAGACTACCTCG
Organism: uncultured Bacteroidales bacterium; assembly: GCA_900315935.1. GTDB lineage: Bacteria > Bacteroidota > Bacteroidia > Bacteroidales > P3 > Colimorpha. Next base: position 106,810 of record ONBB01000007.1, on the reverse strand, counting down.
GCATCGACGCCGAGGAGGTGCGCGTGCTGGTGCGCTACGATGTCGAAAACGTGAGCGACGCCACCTTCCGCACGGCGCTGACCACGGTGTTCAGCGAGCCGCCGGTGGACAACGTATACGAGGAGCTATTCCCTCACAATGAGCATGATTTCTGCTTCACGGTGGAGTACCTGCCCGGCCAGTTCGACCAGCGCGCCGACTCGGCCGAGCAGTGCGTCAAGCTGCTGAACGACAGCGAGGAACCCATCATCAAGAGCGCCACAACGTATGTCGTTTCGGGCGTGGAGAGTGGAAAGTGGAAAGCGGAAAGCGAGTGGCAGCAGGCCATCGTGGCCCACTGCGTGAACCCCGTGGACAGCCGCCGCGCCGACGGCCCCAAGCCCGAAACGCTGGAGGAGAAGTTCGACGAGCCCGCCGATGTGGCTGTGCTCGAAGGCTTTACGGACATGGCCGAACCGCAGCTCAAGGAACTCTACGGCAGCCTTGGCCTGGCCATGACAATGGCTGATTTCCAGCACATCCAGCGCTACTTCCACGACGAGGAGCACCGCGACCCGACGATGACCGAGATACGCGTGCTGGACACCTACTGGAGCGACCACTGCCGCCACACCACCTTCGCCACCGAGCTGAAAGACATCGTGTTCGACGACGGCTTCTACCGCCCGCTGATCGAGGGTGCCTTCCAGCAGTACCTGCAAGACCATAAGGAGCACTATGCCGGGCGTAACGACAAGTATGTCAGCCTGATGGATATCGGAACCCTGGCCGCCAAGCGGCTCAAGAAGGCCGGCATCCTGGACGACCAGGAGCCGAGCGACGAAATCAACGCCTGCTCCATCGTGGTGCCCGTCAAAATCGACGGCGTGGAGGAGGAGTGGCTCATCAACTTCAAGAACGAGACCCACAACCATCCCACTGAAATCGAGCCCTTTGGCGGCGCGGCCACCTGCCTCGGCGGCTGCATCCGCGACCCGCTGAGCGGCCGCACCTACGTCTACCAGGCCATGCGTGTAACCGGCGCCGCCGACCCCACGCGCCCCCTCGACGAGACCCTGCCGGGCAAGCTGCCGCAGCGCAAAATCGTTACCACCGCCGCCCACGGCTACAGCAGCTACGGCAACCAAATCGGCCTTGCAACCGGCTTGGTCAGTGAGATTTACCACCCCAACTACGTGGCCAAGCGCATGGAAATCGGCGCCGTTATCGCCGCCGCCCCGCGCCGGGCTGTGAAGCGACTGACCAGCGACCCGGGCGACATCATCATCCTGCTCGGCGGCCGCACCGGCCGCGACGGCTGCGGCGGCGCCACAGGCTCGAGCAAGAGCCACACCACGGCCAGCCTCACCACCTGCGGCGCCGAGGTGCAGAAAGGCAACGCCCCCACCGAGCGCAAGATACAGCGCCTGTTCCGCCGCGAGGAGGTGTCTTCACTTATCAAGAAGTGCAACGACTTCGGCGCCGGCGGCGTGAGCGTGGCCATCGGCGAGCTGGCCGACGGCCTGCAGATCAACCTCGACCGCGTGCCCAAGAAATATGCCGGCCTCGACGGCACCGAGCTGGCCATCAGCGAAAGCCAGGAGCGCATGGCCGTGGTGGTCGACCCCAAGGACGTGGACCAGATGCTCCGATACGCCGACGAGGAGAACCTCGAAGCCACCGTCGTGGCCACCGTTACCGAGGAGCCCCGCATGGTCATCAGCTGGCGCGGCAAAGAGATAGTCAACCTCAGCCGCCGCTTCATCGACACCAATGGCGCGCATCAGGAGACCAGCGTCAAGGTCAAGATGCCCATTCAGAATAATCTGAATAATCTGAGTAATCTGAATATTCAGAACATTCAGAATAATCTTAAAGACCTCTGGCTCAAGACCCTCGCCGACCTCAACGTATGCTCTCAGAAGGGGCTGGTGGAGATGTTCGACAGCAGCATCGGCGCCGGCAGCGTGGTGATGCCCTTCGGCGGCAAATACCAGTTGACGCCCACGCAGAGCATGATCGGCAAGTTGCCGTTGCTCGACGGCAAGTGCGACACCGTAACCATCATGTCCTACGGTCTCGACCCCTACCTGATGTCGTGGAGCCCCTTCCACGGCGCGGCCTGGAACGTGGTGAACAGCGTGGCCAAAATCGCCGCCGCCGGTGGCGACGCGAGCCGTGTGCGCCTCACCTTCCAGGAATATTTCAAGAAACTGGGCACCGACCCCTACCGCTGGGGCGAGCCTTTCAGCGCCCTGCTCGGCGCCTACCACGCCCAGATGGGTCTCAAACTGCCCTCCATCGGCGGCAAGGACTCGATGAGCGGCACCTTCAACGACATCGACGTGCCGCCCACGCTTTGCTCCTTCGCCGTGGGCATCAGCGACCTGCAACATGTCATCACGCCCGAACTGAAAGCTGCAGGCAACCGCCTTGTATTGCTCGACGTGAAGCAGGACGAATTCCAAATGCCCGACTACCAAGACGCACAGAACCAATACGCTGCGCTGCGCAAGGCCATCGAGAACGGCCAGGTGCGCTCGGCCTATGTGGTGGGCTTCGGCGGCCTCATCGAGGCGGTCAGCAAGATGGCCTTCGGCAACAAGCTGGGCGTCCGCTTCAGCGAGAAGTATGGAGTGAGGAGTGAGGAGTTGACCGAGAAGCACTACGGCAACATCGTGGTAGAGGTGGCCTCGGCCGACAATCTGCCGTTCCGCTGCAGAGAAATCGGCGAAGTCATCGCCGAGCCCGTCTTCGAGATGGCTGGCGAGAAGATATGCCTCGAGGAGGCCCTCGCAGCCTGGCAAAAGCCCCTCGAAAACGTATTCCCCACCCGCACCACGCAAGCGGAAAGCGGAAAGTGCAAAGTGGAAAGCACTCTCTTCGATGCTCCAGCACCCAAAAAACATTCAACATTCAACATTCAACATTCCACTAAACCGAAGGTTTTCATCCCCGCCTTCCCCGGCACCAACTGCGAATACGACAGCGCCCGCGCCTTCCACCGCGCCGGTGCCGAGAGCGAAATCATCGTGTTCCGCAACCAGAACGGCCAGCAGATACGCGAGAGCGTGGATGCCTACGTCGAGGCCATCCGCCGCAGCCAAATCATCATGATTCCCGGCGGCTTCAGCGCCGGCGACGAGCCCGAAGGCAGCGCCAAATTCATCACCAGCGTCTTCCGCAACCCGAAGATTGCCGACGCCGTGATGGAACTGCTCAACAAGCGCGACGGCCTGATGCTCGGCATCTGCAACGGCTTCCAGGCACTGGTGAAGCTGGGCCTCGTGCCCTACGGCGAAATACGTCCGCAGGCTGAAGACGCGCCCACGCTGACCTTCAACACCATCGGCCGCCACCAAAGCAAGATAGCCTACACACGCGTCAGCTCCAACCTCAGCCCCTGGCTGCGCAAGGCTGAGCTGGGCGGAGTCTACTCCATCCCCATGTCGCACGGCGAAGGCCGCTTCGTGGCACCGCAGGAGTGGCTCGACCGCCTCTTCGCCAACGGCCAGGTAGCCACGCAGTATGTCGACCTGCAGGGCAATCTGACGATGGACGAAGAATACAACCTCAACGGCAGCTACTGCGCCATCGAGGGCATCACCAGCCCCGACGGCCGCGTGCTGGGCAAGATGGGCCACTCGGAGCGTCGCAGCAAAGGCAGCGCCATGAACATCTACGGCAACGACGACCAGCTCATCTTCGAGTCCGGCGTGGAATACTTCAAATAGCAGGCGACCATGAACATTCAAGCCCTTCCGGTCTTGCTGCTCACCGGCTACCTCGGTAGCGGCAAGACCACCCTGCTGAACCGCATACTCAACAACCGCCGCGGCATCAAGTTCGCTGTCATCGTCAACGACCTGGGCGAAGTGAACATCGATGCCGACCTCATCGCCAAAGGCGGCATCGTGGGCGAAAAGGACGACAGCCTCGTGGCCCTCCAGAACGGCTGCATCTGCTGCTCGCTGAAGATGGACCTCGTGGAGCAACTGCGCGACATCACCTCGCAAAACCGGTTCGACTACATCGTCATCGAAGCCAGCGGCATCTGCGAGCCCGCCCCCATAGCGCAGACCATCTGCTCCATACCTACCATGGGACCCGAGTACATCCGCAACGGCGTGCCGGTGCTGGACAGCATTGTTACCGTGGTCGACGCGCTGCGCATGAAGGACGAGTTCGGCAGCGGCAAAAACCTCCTCAAGCCCGGCCTGGCCGAAGAGGACATCGAGAACCTCGTTATCCAGCAGATAGAGTTCTGTAACATCATCCTGCTGAACAAGGTATCAGAGGTCGCTCCCAACGAGCTGGGCCGCATACGCGAAATCATCCGCGCCATCCAGCCCAAGGCCGAAATCATCCCCTGCGACTACTGCGACATAGACTTCGACAAGATACTGAACACGAAGATGTTCGACTTCGACCGCGTGGCCACCTCGGCCACTTGGATAGACGAAATCGAAGGGCACCACGAGGAGGAGGATTGCGTTAATGCGTCAATGCGTGAGTGCGCGAGTGCTGACGCGGAGGCAAAGCACCATCATCACCACCACGATGACGATGACGCGCAAGCCACTAACGCAATAACGCATTCACACAATCACGCATTGGAGCACCACCATGAGCATGACCACGGCGAGGAATACGGCATCGGCACCTTTGTCTACTACCGCCGCAAACCTTTCGACCTAGGCCGCTTCGACCATTTTGTGGCCAAGCAGTGGCCAGCCGGTGTCATCCGCGCGAAAGGCATCTGCTGGTTCGCGTCGGAGCCAGACAGTTGCTACCTCTTCGAACAGGCCGGCAAGCAGGTCTCCCTGCGCGACACAGGCCAGTGGTACGCCACCATGCCCGACGACGAACTGCGCGACTTCATGGCCCGCACACCCGACCTACAGCGCGACTGGGACACCACCTATGGCGACCGCATGCAGAAACTGGTCTTCATCGGCCAGCACCTCGACAAGGCAGCCCTCACCGCCACCCTCGACGAGTGCCTCTGCCACTCTTAAGAAAATCACATATCATTTCATCTGCAACAATCTAGCAGAGACACCTGCAAAAACGCAAGTGCCTCTGTTTATGTGCAGACTTCCTCTTCAGCCTAACGACCAAATTGCCCTTTGGTGTCGGACTCTTCTTCATACCTGACGTTATTCAATAAGAAATTCGAGCCCTTCCCCATAAACAGTTATGCTGTAGGTACACATGACGATAATGTCTTTATTCCGACTGCGAAAATACGACAATTATTCCATCCAACAAAATATTTTTGGCCATGTGCGTGAAAATGCGTAATTTTGCAGTCGCGAAAATGAGAACTCGATGATTGTATTTATCGATACAGAGGTCAGCATCCAAAGCAAAAAAGTACAGGACTACGGAGCTGTACGCGAAAACGGGGCAGTTTTGCATACTCACAACAGAGAGGAGTTCCTGGCCTTTGTGGATCCATGCAAAACTGTCTGTGGCCACAATATCATCGGGTTCGACCTGAAATACACAGCAATCAATGGCAACCATATCTTTATCGACACGCTCCATCTCTCGCCACTACTGTTTCCCAATAAGCCATACCACCGGTTGGTGAAGGACGACAAGTTGCAAGTCGATGAATTGAACAACCCTGTGAACGATGCACAGAAAGCACGCGACTTGTTCTATGACGAAGTGTCCGCATGGCAGAGGTTGCCCCCCAGGCGGCAGGCCATCTACCGCGGACTGCTCTCTGGCATCAAAGAGTTTACAGGATTCTTTGCATACATCGGTCAGCAACCAGCAATCAGTGGCCAGCCACTGGTTGATGCCATTCGGCAAGAATACGCAGAGCGTATCTGCACTCATACCAATCTCGCAGCAGTAGCCAAGCGATACCCCGTAGAATTGGCCTATACTCTGGCCGTTATTGGCGCTGACGACATGATGAGCATCACGCCTGCCTGGGTGCTGCGCAACTATCCTAAAGTAGCCAATGTAATGAACTTTTTGCGCAACACGCCATGCGGAGAATGTGAATATTGCAAACAGCATCTGGATGCACACCATGGCTTGCGCGAGTTCTTCGGATACAACGACTTCCGCCTCTTTGACGGCAAAAATATGCAGCAACAGGCAGTGGAGGCCGCCATTGAAGGCGAGTCGCTGCTATGCATCTTCCCCACTGGTGGCGGAAAAAGCCTGACATTCCAGCTACCGGCGCTCATGGCTGGACGCAACACACACGGCCTGACGGTGGTCATATCTCCACTGCAGAGCCTGATGAAGGACCAAGTGGACAACCTTGCCGAACGAGGCATAAGCGATGCCGTTACCATCAATGGCCTGCTTGACCCGATAGAGCGTGCCACCGCAGTTCAACAAGTGGCCGAGGGCAATGCCAACCTGCTCTATATAGCCCCCGAAATGCTACGCAACAAAACCATCGAACGGCTACTGCTAGGGCGCAACGTCGTGCGTTTCGTCATTGACGAGGCTCACTGCTTCTCGGCTTGGGGACAAGACTTCCGCCCTGACTACCTTTATATCGGCGACTTCATCCGCAACCTGCAGGAGCAGAAATGCCAGCAACAGCCCATCGCTGTCAGTTGCTTTACAGCCACAGCCAAGCAGAAAGTAGTCAGCGACATCTGCGACTATTTCCGCGAGAAACTGGGTTTGGAGTTGAGAATATTTGCCGCCAGTGCCGAACGCGAAAACCTACACTATTCCGTCATCCATGCCGAGACAGACGACGAGAAATACAACCATCTGCGGTCGCTTATCCTTGGACATGAATGCCCCACCATTGTCTATGTGAGCCGAACCAAGCGTACCCGCGAAATATCAGCCCACCTGCGCGCCGACGGCATACGCGCCCTGCCCTTCAACGGTAAAATGGATGCCGCCGACAAAATCAGAAACCAGGAAGCCTTCATGAGCGGCGAGGCTCAAGTCATCGTTGCCACCTCGGCATTCGGCATGGGAGTAGACAAGAAGGACGTGGGACTTGTAGTCCACTACGATGTCAGCGACTCGCTGGAAGCCTACGTGCAGGAAGCCGGACGTGCAGGGCGCGACCCACATATGGAAGCCGAATGCTATGTGCTATATTCCGACAACGACCTCGACAAGCATTTCCTCCTCCTCAATCAGACAAAACTATCCATCAGCGAAATCCAGCAGGTATGGAAGGCCATCAAAGACCTCACCCCAAAGGTACCCACAGTCAGCTGCTCGCCACTTGAGATTGCACGCCAAGCAGGGTGGAACGAAGAGGTCAGCGACATGACTACCCGGGTGGGTGCCGCCATCGCCGCTTTGGAAAATGCCGGCCTCGTTACCCGAGGAAGCAACACACCTCATATCTTCGCCACTGGCATCACAGTGAACACCATGGACGAAGCTCGCCACCGACTGTCCCTTTCGCCACTCTTCGACGAGGCAACACGAGAAGAAGCGGCACGCATCATCGGCTCCCTCATCAGTCGGCGCACCACCACAGCAAACCAAGACGAGGCCGAAAGTCGCATCGACTATTTGGCAGACATACTGGGTATGACGAAAGAAACCGTCATCCGCAACGTCAACCTGATGCGGCAAGAGGGCATTCTGGCCGACAGCCGGGATATGCAGGCATGGAACTCCAAGAGCACCACCCGGCGCGAATTGGAGAATACCCTGCGACTAGAGCAGTTCCTATTGATGCATCTGGGCGAAGAGTTCCGTGAACTCAACTACAAACAATTGAATGAGAATGCACTCGGAGCAGGGCTGTCATTCTGCACTGTGCGCCGCATCAAGACACTGCTCCTCTACCTCAGTCTCAAAGGCTACGTGCGCAAAGAAGAACATTCCTTCAGCGACAGCGCAGCCTTGCGCCTGCAGGTGAGCATGGAAGCCACCCTCAAACGCCTCGAGCAACGGGCAGGGCTCTGTCGCTTTGTGGTGGACACGCTCTTTGCCCGAAAGAGCAGTGGCGATACGGAGCTCGTCTCCTTCTCGCTGGTCGAACTGCTCAAACAATACAACACCCAACTCTCCCTGACAGAACAGCCTACAATCTCCGACATGGAGGAGGCGCTACTCTATCTCAGCAAGACAGGGCTGCTGAAACTCGAGGGCGGATTCCTGGTCATCTACAACACCATGCAGCTCCGCCGCGAAGTGGAGCGCCGCGCACGCTATACCAAGGAACACTACCGCCTGCTCGACGAGTTTTATCGGCAGCGCATACAGCAGATACACATTGTGGGCGAGTATGCCAACATGATGGTGCGAGACTACGACGCAGCACTACGCTACGTCAGCGACTATTTCATGCTGGACTACAAGGAGTTTATCACCAAGTACTTCAAGGGAGAACGCAAGGCTCAAATTGGCAGAAACATCACTCCTGGAAGATACAACAAGATATTCGGAGACCTCTCCCCAAAACAGTTGGATATCATCAACGACAAGGAATCTCTCCGCATTGTGGTGGCAGCCGGCCCGGGCAGCGGCAAGACACGCGTGCTGGTGCACAAGTTAGCGTCGCTCTTGCTGCTCGAAGACGTGAAACACGAGCAGTTGCTGATGCTCACTTTCTCCCGCGTCGCGGCAACCGAGTTCAAGCTTCGACTGATGGAGATGGTGGACAATGCAGCCCATTTCGTTACCATCAAGACGTTCCACTCCTACGCCTTCGACCTGCTCGGCCGACAAGGGTCGCTCGAAGAGGCCGACAGCGTGGTGAGCCGTGCAGCAGAAATGATTGAGAACGGTGAGGTGGAGGAATCCAAAATCGCCAAGAGCGTACTCGTCATCGACGAAGCACAAGATATGGGTGCCGATGACTTCCGCCTGGTCAAAGCCCTGTTGCAGTTCAACGAAGAGATGCGCGTCATCGCTGTCGGCGACGACGACCAAAACATTTTCGACTTCAGAGGCAGCTCCTCCGAGCACATGCGCTCCCTCATCACCGAACACAGTGCCACCCTCTACGAAATGACAGACAACTACCGGTCAGACCGGGCCATTGTCGACTTTGCCAACCGATTCGTACAGCGCATCCCCGAACGCATGAAAGACAACCCCATCATGGCCGTGAGCCAAGAGGCGGGGCTGGTGGAAAAATCAGCCAACTTCCAATGCGCTACATTCAACGCCCCCCCTCGCGGCACCACCGCCATCCTTACCCGTACCAACGAGCAAGCCCTCCAGGTGTCTTACCTGCTGGAGCGGCAAGGCATCCACACCACGCTCGCTCAATCGGGCGGCGGATTCCACCTCATCAACCTCGCCGAGGTGCGCTACTTTATGAAACAACTAGACGGCGACAACACTTCCATCGACCATGGGCGCTGGCAAACCGCCAAAGAGCGCACCTGCGAGCGCTACGCCACCAGTCGACTGCTGCCCACCATGCACCGCTTCTGGGACCAATACGAGCGCACCAACAAGAACTACTACCGCAGCGACCTGCGCCAATTCCTGCTGGAGAGCGATGTAGAAGACTTTCTGGCTTCCGAGGCCGACAGCGTATTTATCAGCACCATCCACAAGGCCAAGGGTCGTGAGTTCGACACGGTACACCTCTTCCTCACCGACCCCGAAACCGCCAGTCCCGAAGACCTGCGCACATCATACGTAGGCATCACCCGCGCACGCCACAACCTATACATCTATGCCAACACAAGCCTGCCAGAGAGCGATATCGCGGTCAGCCTCACCATGCGCGACGTATGGTTAGACTATTTCAAAGAGCATAAAGAGTCCGTACTACGCCTGCGCAGCGGTGATCCATTGCAATACACCAATGGCTACCTCGTCTCACAACACGGCGAACACATTGCCTACCTATCCAAAGCCAAGCGCAAGCAGCTGGACGAATGGCAACAGAAGGGCTACACCATAACCAAAGCCGAAGTCAGCTACACCCTGGCCTGGCGCCCACGCGAGGAACCACAGGAGGTAGCCGTATGCCTGGCCAACCTAATTCTTGAAAACAATCAAACAACATAATACCTATGGCAAAAAAGACTCAAACAACCAAGCAAACCGGCAATCAAGCATTGGCCGGACTGAAGCCGGAGCGTGTGTGGCACTGGTTCGGCGAAATCATGCAGATACCGCGCCCGTCGAAGCACGAGGAGCGTATCTCGGCCTACCTCGTACAGTGGGGCAAGGACCACGGCCTGGAGACCAAGAGCGACAAACTGGGCAACGTGCTCATCCGCAAGGCCGCCACCAAAGGCTACGAAAAGAGCCCCGGTGTATGCCTGCAGGCACACATGGACATGGTGTGCGAGAAGAACTCTGACAAGAAGTTCGACTTCATGACCGACCCCATCCAGCCGGTGCTTGACGGCGAGTGGCTGACCGCCGACGGCACCACCCTGGGCGCCGACGACGGTATCGGCGTGGCCGCCATACTGGCCATCCTGGAGGACAAGAAGATACAGCACCCCGCGCTGGAGGCGCTCATCACCGTCGACGAGGAGACCGGCCTCACCGGCGCCATGGGTCTCAGCAAGAGCTGGCTCAAGAGCGAGATACTGCTCAACTTCGACGACGAGGACGAGGGCGAGTACTGCATCGGCTGCGCCGGCGGCATCGACACCATCGTCGAGATGGACTATCGTCAGGTGAAAGTGGATAGCGGAAAGTGGAAAGCGTTCAAGCTGCGTGTCGGCGGCCTGAAGGGCGGCCACAGCGGCGACGACATCCACCGCGGCCGCGCCAACGCCAACAAGCTGCTGAACCGCATCCTCTGGGAAGGCACCTTCCAACACGGCATGCGCCTGGCCACCATCGACGGCGGCAACCTGCGCAACGCCATCGCCCGCGAGGCCGAGGCCATCGTAATCGTGCCCGAGGAGAAGGTGCGCGCCTTCAAGACCATGGTGACCAAGCAGGGCAAGGGCATGGTGTTCGAGTTCCGCTCGACCGAGCCCGACATGGAGTTCGAGCTGCGCGATGCGGAGATGCCCAAGAAACTCATCGACAAGGATACCCAGGAGCGCCTGGTCAACGTGCTCTATGCCTGCGCCCACGGTGTGCTGGCCATGAGCCGCGAGATAGAGAACTTCGTGGAGACCTCGACCAACCTGGCCAGCATCAAAATGCGGGACGGCGTGATACACATCGCCACCAGCCAGCGCAGCTCGGTGGAGAGCGCCAAGCAGGCGGCGGCATCGAAAATCGAGGCCACCTTCCGGCTGGCCGGCTGCCGCGTGAGGCACAGCGACGGCTACCCGGGCTGGACGCCCAACCCCGACAGCCGCGTGCTGAAGGTGGGCGTGCAGGTGTACAAGAAGATGTACGGCAAGGAGCCCGTGGTGCGCGCCATCCACGCCGGACTGGAGTGCGGCCTCATCGGCGAGAAGTATCCCAACATGGACATGATCAGCTATGGCCCGACGCTGCGCGGAGTGCACAGCCCCGACGAGCGTATCGAGATCAAGACGGTGGAGATGTTCTGGAACCAGACAGTCGAGCTGCTGAAGCAGCTGAAATAGGACACCAATGTCCACCTGATGCGAGCGGCACACCCCGGACGGGGGTGCCGCTCGCTGTGTTTTTCGTCCTTGATTCGGGTGTAAAAAACCATGATTTTTTTTGAAAAAAAGTGCCATTTCGGCCCAAAATTGGCAAATTACAGATAGCTGACATACAGCGTTTTGCAGGCACCCTCTTCTTCCCCTCTTCTTCCTTACCAAGGGAATGGTACGGGAGGGGTGGGGAGGCAGGTTGCGGGGGCAAAAAAATCCGCCGGGATTATCGAATCCCGGCGGAAAAAAGTGAGGCGTATCTACGCTGCCGTTAGAAGGGCATCACCTTGCCTGCGGCCATGTTCTTGGAGAGCTCCTTGGAGAGGATGGCCAGCGAGGCGGCGAGGTTCTCGTTCTTGATGATGACACCACGGGGCACCGACACGTGGGTCGGGGCGAAGTTCCAGATGGCGCGGATACCGTTGGCAATCATCATGTCGGCCACGGCCTGGGCCTGGGTCGAGGGGACAGCGATGATGCCGAGGTGGACATTCAGGCGCTTGGTCACGCTGGGGAACTTGTCCATCGGGAGAATGGACTTGCCGTTAATGCGTTTGCCGTGCAGCGACGCGTTGATGTCGAAACCGGCGGCGATGTTGATGCCGTAGCTGTCGAATCCGTTGTACTGCATCAGCGTGCCGCCCAGATTGCCGACTCCGACCAGGACGGCCTCATCATAGTTGTCGTATCCGAGGTAGGATTTCATATCCGCCAGCAGGCGCTCGGTCAAGAAACCGCGCTTGGGTCTGCCGGGTACGGTGCTCACACTGGCGAGGTCTTTTCTCACCTGTACGGGATTGAGCGAAAGGTTCTCCGCAATCGCTGACGAGGAGACGAACTCGATACCGTCGGCGAGCTTTTCCTGCAGGTAGCAGTAGTAAATGGGCAACCTGCTGAGGGTTGATTTAAGGATAACCAAAGATTTTTCTTCGTGCGTGTACTTGCGTTTTCCTGTTTTCTCTGTGCTTCCCATTGCTTATTATTATTAATTAATATGTACTATAATATTTACCATATATATAATAGTGTATGGATAAAATCACGGTGCAAAGATACAACATTTTTTTTAAATGGAAATATTTTTTTTCGCAACTGGGATTTTTTTTGTATTTTTGCACTTGGTTTTGGTCGCCCTTCGCAGGGCGCCAAGAGGGAAGCAGGTGCGAATCCTGCGCAGTCCCGCTGCTGTGAGTTTCAATCAGTTAGCCACACACCCGAAGAAAGCCACTGCGGCACGCCACAGTGCCGTGGGAAGGACGGGGAAAAGGTGGAAACAAGCCAGAAGACCTGCCAAAACCAAGGTATCATTAACAGCCCTCGAGGAAAGGACGTGGTGATTTTATGAGCAAAGTTGTTCTGTATTACATAGTATCGTTTATTGTTAGCTGCCGACGGCGGAGAGCGGGCGGCGGACCTATGCTCAGACTATGCCTTGCCCTGGGGGCTTTTTTTAGTATACTGACGGCCGCGGCGCAGGAGGTGGACACCGTGCAGCGGCTGGACGAGATAACCATCAGCAGCCAGCGCGCCCCCTCCACCCTTCGCACAGCCACGCCCACCCAGGTGGTGGAGGCAGGAGAGATGGAACGCCTCGGAGCGCTGCAGCTGAGCGACGCAGTGCGGCAGATGGCCGGCGTAACGCTGAAGGACTACGGCGGCGTGGGCGGCGTGAAGACGGTGTCGGCGCGCGGCCTGGGCAGCCAGTTCTCCGCCATCACCATCGACGGCGTGCCGGTCGACGACAGCCAGAACGGGCAGGTGGACCTCGGGCGCTACACGCTGGGCAACGCCGCCTACGTCAGCCTCAGCCAGGGGCAGGAGCAGTCCTCCCTGCTCACCGCCCGCGCCTACGCCGCCGGCAATGTGCTCAACATGGAGACCGCACAGCCCGCCTTCTTCCCCGGCGAGCGGGTGAAGATGAAGGCCGGCATGGAGGCCGGCTCCTTCGGCCTGCTCTCCCCCACCCTGCAGTGGGAGCTGCGGTGGGGCAAACGCCTCACGACCAGCCTCTGGGCCAACTACTTGCGCAGCCGGGGCGACTACCCCTTCCTGCCCTACGAGACCGCGCCCGAGACACTGCGCCGCGACCACTCGGCCGTGTGGATGGCCACGGTGGACGGCAATCTCATCTACACCCTCGCGGAGGGTAACACGCTGAGCGCCAAGGTGCACTGGATGAGCGGCGAGCATGAGTTGCCGGGTCCGCTGCACCTGCACTCGCAGACCCCCAGCGGCCAGAGCTCGGACGAACAGCTGGCCTTTGCTCAGGCCAAGTGGAAGGTGGAGCGCGAGCGGTGGCGCTGGCAGCTGCTGGGCAAGGTGCGCGGCAGTTACGACGCCTTCCTCGACACCACCCCCAGCACCTTCCAACACAACGACTACCGGCAGCGCGAAGGCTACTTCAGCGCCAGCGCGAGCCACGACCTGACACCGTGGCTGGAGCTGAACGCCGCCGCCGACGCCAGCCTGAGCCACCTGGAGAGCCGCCAGCAGAGGCAGACCCTGCAATGGCAGGTGCAGACCGACGTAACGCGCCGCAACCTCTCGGCCGCCGCCGCGGCACGCGCCCACTTCAAGGCGGCCAACGCCGCCTGGGACCTCCGCGCCAACCTCGTCTACACCGACATCGAGGACCGCCTCGAAGGGCGCGACCAACGTCCCAGCTACCGACGGATGACGCCCTACCTCTCGGCCATGGCCACCCTCGGACAGGGCACCACGCTGCGCCTGTTCTACAAGGAGAGCTACCGCGCGCCCAACTTCGGCGAACTCTACTTCTTCCAGTTGATGCCCAAGAACCTGCGCCCCGAACACGCGCGCCAAATCAACCTCGGCATCACCCACACCCAGGACTTCCACCACCTACACTTCTCCACCACCCTCGACGTCTATCGCAACCACGTGAGCGACAAGATAGTGGCCTATCCGCTGCACAGCATGTACTACTGGACCACCGACAACATCGGCAAGGTGGAAATCCTGGGGCTCGACCTGACGGCCAACCTACAGCTCCCGGCCCTCACCTTCCAACTGAACTACAGCTACCAGCACGCCGTGGACCGCAGCGACCCCGCCAGCAAGTTCTACGGCCACCAGATAGTCTACACCCCGCGCCACAGCGGCGGCGGCAGCGTCCGATGGGAAAGCCGGTGGGTGAACCTGGGCCTCACCGCCATGGTGGTGGGCGAACGCTACAGCACGCAGCAGAACCTCGACAAGTGGCGCCTCGCCCCCTACTGCGACCTCGGCCTCACGGCCGACCGCAAGTTCGACCTCCGCATCGGCACCCTCGGCCTGCGGGCACAGGTGCTGAACCTGCTGGGCGTGCAGTACGAAGTGGTACGCTCCTACCCCATGATGGGGCGCAACTGGCGGCTGGCACTGACCTACGAATTCTAAATTATTAACCCATAAAAAACATAAACAATGAAACACATCACAAGAATGCTTTGCATCGGTCTGTTAGCCCTGGGCTTCACCGCTTGCAACAACGACGACGAGAAAGACATCGTCAATGTGAACGCCTTGGTGCTGAACGAGGGTGGCTGGGGTGGCAACAACGCCTCGATCACCGGACTGGACACGCGCACGGGCAAGGTGGACGCCAACTGGTTCGACCGCGCCAACGACGGGCGCCCGCTGGGCGACGTGGCACAGGACATGCTCAAGTACGGTTCGAAGGTCTACGCCACCGTTACCTTCTCGAACAGCCTCGAAGTAATCGACCCCAAGACCGGCACCTCGCAGCGTGTGGACATGGGCGACCGCAACCCGCGCCACATCGCCGCCGAGGGTGGCAAGCTGTACATCACCTGCTACAACCCCTGCAGCGTGGTGCGCGTGGACACCGCCAGCCTTGAAATCGAGGCCACCTGCCAGCTGGGCGAGTTCCACCCCGAAGGCATCGCCATCGCACAGGGCAAAGCCTTCGTGGCCAGTTCGGTAACCGCCGACAACTCGACCTATGACGACAAGGTGTATGTCGTAGACCTCGCCTCCTTCAGCAACCCGCAGGCCATCACCGTGGGCACCAACCCCGGCATGGTGAAGAAAGTGAGCGACAGCAAGATCCTCGTCGCCTACGCAGGCAACTATAGCGACATCCCTGCTGGCTCGGCGCTGGTGGACGTGGCTTCGCTCGAAGTAACCCAGACCTACCAGGAGATGGCCGGCGCCGCCGTCTACAACGGCATGGTCTACGCCTACGCCTCCACCTGGGTGGAAGTTACCCCCGGCGACTGGCAGCAGACCGTGGGCTACCTCAAGTACAACCCCGCCAATGGCGAGTCGACCCTGCTTGACTTCCTCTCCGGCATCGCCAACCCCTACGGCATCGACATCGACGCCACCAACGGCGACATCTATGTCAGCGAGAGCATCAGCGGCGCCAACGGCGACGTGCACTGCTACAGCCAGAGCGGCACCCTCCGCTTCAAGGCCGAGGCCGGCATCTTCCCCAAGAAGGTGGTGGTACTCTAAATCGTATACTATAAAAAGCAGAGCGGCGACCCTCTCGGGTCGCCGCTCTGCTTGTATTATTTCTGCGAGGCTATGTAGTCAAGCACCCGCTTCTTGTCGCTGCTGAAGTTGAGCACGTCGGTGGTCTTGTGGTAGTTGACCGGGTCGATGCAGTAGTGGTAGGCATACTGCAGGAAGTCGACCTTGGAGGTGGCGTAGTCGAACGTGGCAGCCAGGCGGGCAATCTGCTCGGAAGTGAGGTCGGCCGAAGCCACCATCACCTTGCCGAGGGCGAGGCGGTCGCTGTCGTAGGGCTGGGCCTTCATGCGATCCACCATGCCGCGGAGGTCGCCGTCGGAGGTGCGGCGCACCTCTTGGCCGCGGCGGTGGAGAGCCGACTGGCGGGCAACGAGCTGGGGTTCGGCAGGGGCATCGGCCCGGCTCACCTCGCGCTCGGCCACCTTGCGGTGGTCGGCCGGTACAGCCACAGGCTGACGGACAGGAAGAGAGCGGGGTGCCGGACGCACCTGGCCGGGGGCCTCGAGGGTGAGGCGGTCGGTGGGCTGGTCGTAGCTGACGGCGATGTTGGTGGTGGCGGCATCGAGATGCAGCATCACGGTGGCAGCCTTCTGGGCCGGACGGCGCAGGACGACGACCACCTCGTGAGGCTGGTCGGTGAGGCCGGTAACCATGACGCGCGTCTGCGGCATACGGTTTTGCAGGTCGCCGTCGACGAAGACGGAGAACGATTCGCCGCCACGCGCCTCGAGGTTGAGCGTGCGGCCCTGGGCCATAGCGGCCAAGCTGGTAAGGCACATCAAGAGTGCCATTGCGGTGTGTTTCATATTGATATACATTATTTGTTATTGTCTCTAAAGGCCATGGTGTCGATCCACCGCCCCTCCTCGCCGCGCAGCGCCATGGCAAACTCGGCGAAGGAGCGGTGTTCCATGTGGATGACGTTGTAGACCGAGCCCACATCGGGGATGAAGTGGGCGTCGCTGTCGGTGATGAAATTGAAGCGCTTGAGGTAGGCAAACTTCTTCACGAAGTCGTCGCGGGTGGTGAACTTGTTGATTTCTAGGCCGTCGGCACGGAGGTCGGGGGGCACGAAGCCCAGCTGGCTCATGAGCGAGGTGGAGCTTTTGTTGACGTGCGCCGGCACGAAGAGGCCGCCAATGCGGTGCACCTCGTCGTAGAGGCCGTCGATGTCCACATCGATGGCGTTGAGGAGGTGATAGGGTTCCTCGCCGGTAATCTCGTCGTTCTCGTCGACAATCAGCTGGTAGCCAAAGCGGTCCTCGTCGTTGGGGATGGGCGGCAGGTGGGCGTCGAGGAAGGACTGGAACTCGTCCAGCTGTCCGTCGGTCTCGAAAAAGCATAGGCAGTGGGCCTCCTCCTGCGAGGTAACCTCCACACCGCCAAGCACAAACAAGCCGCGCTCGCGACCTATCTTCTGACAGGTCTTCACCTGGCGCGTGGTGTTGTGGTCGGAGATGGCAATCATGTCCAAACCACGCTCCAAGGCACGGTCCACGATGGCCGAGGGCGACATCTCGAGGTCGCCGCACGGCGAGAGCACCGTGTGCAGGTGGAGGTCGGCTTTGAACGGAGTGAGGGACATGGCCAACAAAAGCTTACCCGGTCGGAGAAACGAAGCGAGCGCTGCGAATTACGGCAACGAGAAGATGACACAATTCGTCAAATTCGCCCAATTCGCCGACAGGAAAACTAGCAGTTCAGCAGTTGGTAGATGCGGCCGACGGTGTCGTAGGTCTGCATATCGGTGCTGAGGAAGGGGATGCCCTCCTCGTTGCTCTGCTCGACAGTGTCGTCGCTGGCGGTGAGGCCCTTGACGAGCACCACACAGGAGAGCTCCTTGAGCGAGGCGATGGCCATGACATTCTTATGGGTCTGCAGGGTAACCCATACGTTGCCCATCTCGGCGTTGCCCATGACGTCGCTCAGCAGGTCGCTGACATAGCAGCCGTCAATGTCGCGGTCCAGCCCCTCGGCGCCACTGAGCACCTTGAGGTTCAATTTCTCTACCAGTTCTCTTACTTTCATATTGCTGGGGGTATTGTGTTAGTGTTTGAAAGTGCAAAAATACAAAATATTTCCGATATGTGTATAAAAAAGATATACAGCAATGAATACCAACAAGTTAAACAGCACACAAAAAGCGTGCACATTTTTTGCAAAAAAGTGGAAAAACAGCCCAAAAACGCCCAAACACAACCGGTTGATTTTCAGCGTTCTGCAAGCACCCTCTTCTTCCCCTCTTCTTCCTCTCTTCGGCCTTGGCCGGGGGACGACAGAGGGACGCGTGCGAAATGTTAAAAGTGCCCGATGGAGGCACTTTTTTTTTGCCATGTGGGAAATTTAACGTATTTTTGCAATTCTAAACCTTTTAAAAAAATGAAATTGAAGATTGTAGTACTTGCAAAACAAGTTCCTGATACACGGAACGTTGGCAAGGATGCCATGACGGCAGAGGGCACGGTGAACCGCGCCGCGCTGCCCGCTATTTTCAACCCCGAAGATTTGAACGCCCTGGAGCAGGCGCTCCGCATCAAGGAGCAGAACCCCGGCACCACTGTGGGCCTGCTGACCATGGGTCCGCCCCGCGCCGGCGAGATTATCCGCGAGGGTCTGTACCGCGGCGCCGACACCGGCTGGCTGCTGACCGACCGCCTCTTCGCAGGCGCCGACACGCTGGCCACCAGCTATGCCCTGGCCACCGCCATCGAGAAAATCGGCGACGTGGACATCGTCATCGGCGGCCGCCAGGCCATCGACGGCGACACCGCCCAGGTGGGTCCCCAGGTGGCCCAGAAGCTGGGACTGAACCAGGTAACCTATGCCGAGGAAATCCTCAAAATAGAGAACGGCAAGGCCACCATCCGCCGACTGATCGACGGAGGCGTGGAGGTGGTGGAAGCCCCGCTGCCGCTGGTGGTTACGGTCAACGGCTCGGCCGCCGAATGCCGCCCCGCCAACGCCAAGCTGGTCATGAAGTACAAGTACGCCGCCTGCCCGCTGGAAGTGGCCGAGGACGACACCCGTAAGGGTCTCCGCGCCGAACGCCCCTACCTGAACCTCACGCAGTGGAGCGTGGCCGATGTGGACGGCGACGCCAGCCAGTGCGGCCTCAGCGGCTCGCCCACCAAGGTGAAGGAGGTGCAGAACATCGTCTTCCAGGCCAAGGAGAGCAAGACACTCACCGCCAGCGACCAGGACATCGACGGCATGATCAAAGAACTTCTTAACGACAAAATCATAGGATAAGCATGAACAGCGTATTTGTATATATAGAAATAGAAGGCACTGAGGTACGAGAAGTGTCGCAGGAACTTTTGACGAAAGGAAGAAAGTTAGCCAATGAATTGAACACTTCGCTTGAAGCCCTGGCCATCGGCACCGGCATCAAGGGCAAAGTCGAGGAGCAGATCCTGCCCTACGGCGTAGACAAGCTGTTCGTCTTCGACGCCCCCGAGCTGTTCCCCTACACCTCGGCTCCGCACACCGACATCGTGGTGAACCTCTTCAAGGAGGAGCAGCCGCAGATATGCCTGATGGGTGCCACCGTCATCGGCCGCGACCTGGGTCCGCGCGTCAGCTCGAGCCTCACCAGCGGCCTGACCGCCGACTGCACACAGCTCGAAATCGGCCCCTACGAGGACAAGAAGAGCGGCAAGACCTACGAGAAGCTGCTCTACCAGATACGTCCCGCCTTCGGCGGCAACATCGTGGCCACCATCGTCAACCCCGACCACCGTCCGCAGATGGCCACCGTGCGTAGCGGCGTCATGCAGAAAGCCATCTACGACGGCACCTGCCGCAAGGAGGTCGTCTATCCC
Source organism: uncultured Bacteroidales bacterium (assembly GCA_900315935.1). GTDB lineage: Bacteria > Bacteroidota > Bacteroidia > Bacteroidales > P3 > Colimorpha. Next base: position 87,000 of record ONBB01000007.1, on the reverse strand, counting down.
GAGGTGGGCAAATATGTCAGCCCCGAGGCATTTGTAGTCAAGGTGCTCGACCACCATGTGGAGGCCGCCAAGCACAACCTCAAGGGCGCCCCCATCGTGGTGGCCGGCGGCTACGGCGTGGGATCGAAAGAGGGCTTCGACAGCCTCTTCGAGCTGGCCAAAGTGCTCCACGGCGAAGTGGGCGGCAGCCGCGCCGCCGTCGATGCCGGCTGGATTGACAACGACCGCCAGATTGGCCAGACGGGCGTAACGGTGCACCCCAAAGTGTACATCGCCTGCGGCATCAGCGGCCAAATCCAGCACATCGCCGGCATGCAGGACTCGGGCATCATCATCAGCATCAACAGCGACCCCGATGCCCCCATCAACAAGATAGCCGACTATGTCATCAACGGCACCGTCGAAGAGGTGGTCCCCAAAATGATTAAGTATTACCGTCAAAACAGCAAATAGACATGGCAAACTATTATAGCGATCATCCTGAAATAGCATTCCACCTCTCTCATCCCGAGATGAAAAAGGTGGTCGACCTGAGAGAAAAGAATTACGAGGACGCCCAGAAGGGCATCGACTACGCCCCCGTGGACTTCGAGGACGCGATGGAGAACTACCGCCGCGTGCTGGAAATCACTGGCGACGTGGCCGCCAACACCCTGGCCGTGAATTCCGAGAGCGTCGACCTCGAGGGTCCGCACCTGGAGAACAACCGCATGGTGTACGCCTCGAAGACCGTCGAGAACCTCGAGCAGACGCGCCTGGCCGGCCTCTACGGCGTGAGCATGCCGCGCCGCTACGGCGGACTGAACCTGCCCAACGTGGTGTTCAGCATGGCCAGCGAGCTGGTGGCTGCCGCCGATGCCGGCTTCCAGAACATCTGGAGCCTGCAAAGCTGCATCGACACCCTCTACGAGTTCGGCTCCGAGGAGCAGCGCCAAAAGTACATCCCGCGCATCTGCGCCGGCGAGACCATGAGCATGGACCTCACCGAGCCCGACGCCGGCAGCGACCTGCAGCGCGTGATGCTCAAGGCCACCTACGACGAGAAGGAGCAGTGCTGGCACCTGAACGGTGTGAAGCGATTCATCACCAACGGCGACTCTGACATCCACCTCGTGCTGGCCCGCAGCGAGGAGGGCACCAAGGACGGCCGCGGCCTGTCGATGTTCATCTACGACAAGCGCAACGGCGGCGTCGACGTGCGCCACATCGAGCACAAGCTCGGTATCCACGGCAGCCCCACCTGCGAACTGACCTACAAGAACGCCAAGGCCGAACTCTGCGGCGACCGCAAGATGGGTCTTATCAAATACGTCATGGCCCTGATGAACGGCGCCCGCCTCGGCATCGCCGCCCAGAGCGTGGGCCTCAGCCAGGAAGCCTACAACGAGGGTCTCGCCTACGCCAAGGAGCGCGCCCAGTTCGGACAGAAGATCATAGAGTTCCCCGCCGTCTACGACATGCTCTCCCGCATGAAGGCCAAACTCGACGCCGGCCGCAGCCTGCTCTACCAGACCGCCCGCTACGTGGACCTCTACAAGTGCCTCGAGGACATCGCCCGCGACCGCAAGCTCACCCCCGAAGAGCGCGCCGAGATGAAGACGTACAACCGCCTGGCCGACGCCTTCACCCCCATCGCCAAGGGCATGAACAGCGAGTACGCCAACCAGAACGCCTACGACGCCATCAGCATCCACGGCGGCAGCGGCTTCATCATGGAGTACAAGTGCCAGCGCCTCTACCGCGACGCGCGTATCTTCAGCATATACGAGGGCACTACGCAGTTGCAGGTCGTGGCCGCCGTGCGCTATATCACCAACGGCACCTACCTGCAGGTGATGCGCGACATGATGGCCAAGACCCCCGACTGCGCCCTCAAGAACCGCGTGGCTCCGCTCATCGACCTCTACGAGAAGGCCGTGGCCTACGTCAACGAGGCCAACAACCAGGAGCTGCACGACTTCCTGGCCCGCCGCCTGTACGACATGACCTGCGAAATCATCATGTCGCTCCTCATCATCGACGACGCCAGCCGCGCCCCTGAACTCTTCGCCAAGAGCGCCGACGTCTACGTCCGCATGACCGAGGAGAACGTCTGCGCCAAAGCCTACTACGTGATGCACTTCACCGAGGCCGACCTCCCCGCCTTCCGCGCGGAGTAAAACGAACCGCCTCACCTGAAAACAAAGACAGGCCGCCTTGCGAGGCGGCCTGACTTTGTTTTCAGTATGCAAGATTAGCGTTTCTTGCTCTTTTTGGTGTTCTTGTCGTTGGTGTCCTGGATGCCGAGCTTGGCCTTGATGGCGGCGGGGATGGCGTCCTTGTGGACGACGATGTTCATGGTCTTGTAGCGGGCGAAAGCCTTGCTGACGAAGAAGCAGCCGCCGAACTCGCCGTTGTAGAGGCCCCAGCTGTTCTTGACCATGTAGTACTCGTTGCCCATCTGGTCCTTGGCCTTGCCAAAGATCTGCATGCCGTGGTCGTCGGTGGTCTCCCAGTTGTCGTAGGCTTCCTGGCGCTCTTCCTGGGTAACCCAGCGCTGGGGGGTGGGATGGTTGGCGGCCTCGTCGGCAATCTCGCTGGCCTTCATGCCGCTCCACTTGGCCTGGTCGCTACCCACGCCGCCCTTGGGAGCCTCGGTGGCGGGCAGGACGGCGAAGCCCTTGCGGCTGTAGCGGAAGCCGGGCTCGCTGACGTCGGAACCCCAGGCGATGGTGTAGCCGTTGTCGATGGCATAGTCGAAGATTTCCATCATCTCGTCGATGGGCACGTTGTAGGAGAGGCCCCAGCGCCAGTTATCCTGGATTTCGAGGACAAACTTCTCGTAGAAGGGGTGGTGGGTGTAGGAGGTGATGCTCACATAGTCGTCGGGGTTGAGGCCCAGGCTCTCGGCGTAGCTCTTGGGGGTGTACTTGACGCCCTTGTAGGTGAAGCTCTCAGGAGCTTTGCCAAGGTAGATTTCGTGCACAGCGGCGACGGCCTTGCTCCAGAGGGGCTCACCGTCGGGGCTGCGCTGCAGCTTCTTGAGCTTGCCTTTGGCCACGGCCTCGACCATGACATCGGTCAGGGCGCTGAGCTCGGTGTGGTTGGAGAGGGTGTCGCCGTACATGGCGCCGGGCTTCATGATGTCTTCGGGCACCATGCCGTAGTGCTTCCAGCAGTAGAGCACGTCGTTGAAGGCGCCGCCCTGGCTGAAGCTGACGTCGCCGTGGGTACGGACGGCGGCCTTGGCGCGGTCGTTGTAGGTCTTGGCCACAACGAACATCTCGCTCAGGTCGTGCTCACCCTTGCCCATGCGGAGCAGCTCGCTCTCGAGGAAGGCGATGGTGGAGTAGCTCCAGCAGGTACCGGCGTTGTTCTGGTTCTTGACGGGGGTGATGGGGAGCACCTTGATGGTGTCGAACTTGTAGCCCTCGTCGTCTTTCGTCTGGTTCTGTGCATTCACGGTGCCAGCCATAAGAGCCACAGCACCAAGCATTAAAAAGGTCTTTTTCATCTATTTTTACTTTATTTTATTTGTTTTTCGCGGTGCAAAGATACTAAACTTGCCCGACATGACAAAATAATTCTACTTTCACCAGGTAAATTTCCTGGGGAATGGTAGGGGAATACAAAGGCTGTGGGCCTCTATGAGCCATTAATTTGGTCGCAGGGCAATAATCGGTCTTTGTATACGTTAAAGAAGTCAAAAAGATATCACCCAACCGATGAAGAATATCATATTTGACTTTGGCAACGTGCTGGTGAAGTGGCAGCCGGAAAAGGTTTACAGTGAGCACTTTGGCGACGAGGCGAAGGCGTGGTGGTTCATGCGCCACGTGTGCGACCTCGACTGGCGCCAGCGTATCGATGCCGGCGAGCGCTACGACGCCTGCATCGCCGAGAAATCGGCGCAACACCCTGAATACAAGGAAGCTCTGATGATGTACCACTCGCATTGGCAGGAGATGCTGACCGGCGAGATGGAGGGTATGCGCGAGGTGCTGGCCGAACTGAAACAGGAGCCCGACGTGCGCATCTACGGCCTCACCAACTGGAGCATGGAGACATTCCCTGCGGCACGCGAGCGCTTCGGTATACTGCAGATGATTGACAACTACGTAGTCAGCGGTGCCGAGGGGCTGGTCAAGCCAGATGCCAGGCTGTTCCGCGTACTGCTCGAGCGCTATGGCCTGAAGGCAGAGGAATGCATCTTCATCGACGACAACGAGGCCAACGTGCGTGCTGCCGAAGCGCTGGGTATCACGGGCATAGTGTTCCGCGGAACCAACGACCTGCGCGAGCGGCTGGGCATGTTCCGACCGCTGACAGAGACGGAGGTGGCGCAGCTGGAGCGGCAGGGCAACTGGGCCGACGACTGGTCGCAGGTGCGCATCTGCCCCGACACAAACCTGGGGCGCATTTGGCGCAACCACTTCGGCAGAGGCGTGGAGCTGGGGCGTGTAGCCTCGGTAACCAACAGCCATATAGAGGATTGCCGCATAGGCGACAACACCATGGTCGAGGATGTGCGCCTGCTGAGCGGCTATACCATCGGGCGCGACTGCCACCTGTTCAACATCGGCGAGATGCACTATTGCACCTCGAAGCCGGTCATGGCCGAGGTGATGAACGAGAACGGCGGGCGCAGTATACGGCTGGTGCCCGGCATGACGGTGGGCGACGCCAACCTGTGGGCCCGCTACCGCGACCGCAACCCATTGATGCAGCGCTTCGAAAAGTGGTCCGCCAAGGCCGCCGGCCGCGGCACGGTGGGCGACGGGGTGGAGGTGCGCAACTGCGTGGCCATCCTCGACGGCATCATCGGCGACGGCTGCCGCCTGGAGCACGGCGTCATTGCCGAGCGGTTCCTGCTGGGCGAGAACGTCAGGCTGGAATACGGCCTGCGGCTGAACGACACGGTGGTGGGCGACAACAGCACCCTGGCACGCGGCGAGGTGGGCAACAGCCTCATCTTCCCCGCCCACGAGCAGCACCACAACAGCTCGTTCCTCATCGCCGCCCTGGTGCAGGGGCAGAGCAATGTGGCCAGCGGCGCCACCCTGGGCAGCAACCACAACGGGCGCACGCCTGACGGCGAGCTCTCTGCCGGCCGCGGCTACTGGCCAGGACTGTGCGTAAGCGTGAAGCACTCGAGCCGCTTCGCCAGCTACACCCTCATGGCCAAGGGAGACTACCCGTCGGAACTCAACATCACGCTGCCATTCTCGCTGATAAACAACAATGTAACAAAGAACCGACTAGAGGTGATGCCGGCCTTCTGGTGGATGTACAACATGTACGCCCTGGACCGCAACCGCACCAAGTTCGCCAAGCGCGACCGTCGCACCCGCAAATGCCAGCACATCGAGTTCAGCCCCTTCGCACCCGACACGGCCGAGGAGATGCTCGTCGCGCGCGAACTATTATATATGTGGACCACCAAGGCATACCAGGACGGCGGCGGCACCGAGGTGGTGGCCTACGGCATGGAGAAGAGCCACCGCAAGACGGTGATACTCAAGCCCGGCGAAGCCTACCGGGCCTACGAGGAGATGCTCATCTACTACGCCATGGGCTGCCTGCACGGCAAGCGCATGCAGCACGAGGGCGACCGCGAGCGCCGGTGGGTGAACGTGGGTGGACAACTGGTTGCCGGCAAGGACATGAACCTGATGCTGAACGATATAGAACGCGGCGCAATCGGCTCATGGGCCGAACTGCACAAGCGCATGGACGACCTCTGGGCCGCCTACGCCGAGCAGAAAGCCGTGCATGCCTACGGCGTGCTGTGTCAACTGGCGCAGAAGAAGCAGCTCGACGAGTCCGACTGGCAGCAGTACGAGGCGCGCTATGCCGCCCTGCAGCAGCTGGTGCGCGACCGCATCGTGGAGAGCCGCCAGAAGGATGCCGCCAACGAGTTCCGCCAGGCCACCTTCTGGAACATGGAAGAAATGAGAAACGTACTCGGAGAATGAAAAGAATACTGACACTGATACTTATGGCCCTGGCCGTAACGGCACAGGCACAGAAAAGGTTCGACTTCTCGGTGATGGGAGGCGCGAACATGGGACAGATCGACGGCGACCATGCCGACCGCTACCGCCACCTCGGCCTGCGCGCCGGCGTGGGGACCAGCTTTGCGCTGGGCAGCGACACCAAGTCGCCGTGGCGCATGGTGGTCGAGCTGGCCTACACGCAGAAGGGCAGCTACGTGGAGGCGACCGACGCCAGGCTTTCAGCCGACTATGTGGAGATACCGCTGATGCTGTCGTACACCACACACAGCCAAAACCTGCGCCTCTCGGCCGGCGTGGCACCGGCACTGCTGGTGCGGTCGAAGGTAACCTACCATGGCGGCGAGGACCCGCAAGGCAAAGATATGTTCACGGCAATGGACCTGCTGCCCGTAACCGTCTCGGCACGCTGGCTGCTCGGCACCCACCTGGGCATCGAAGGGCGGTACCAGAACTCGCTGCTCAGCGTAACCCGCGAGGATGTCGCCGGCACCTACCGCCTCTTCCGCAGCAACAAGGGATGCTTCCACAACCTGCTCTCCATCGGACTGTTCCTTCAATTCTAGACATCGTTTATGGACAACACTGCACTGGCACGCGAGATATTCCTGCACGACACCTACGCCACCGACACCACCGGCATCAGCATCGCCCATGCGGGCGAGCACGAGGCGGAGTGCCACCTGACCCTCGACGCACGGCACCGCAACGCCCGCGGGGCGGCCATGGGCGGAGCGCTGTACACGTTGGCCGACTTCACCGCCGCGGTGGCCGCCAACAGCGCGGAGCTGGCGGAGGGCGAGCTGCACTGGGTGTCGCTCGACGCCAGCATCCATTACCTTGCACCCGCCACCGGCCCCCACCTGACCGCCCGCTGCGAGGCGCTGAAGCTGGGACGCACCACCTCGCTCTACCAGACCACCATCAGCGACACCGACAGTGGGAAAAAAGTGGCCATCGTGGAAACAACGATGGTGCGGATTTGAAAAAAGACGTAATGGACAAAATTAATGGTCGAACCTACGAGAAAGCGTGATTTTATCGTTACTTTGACAAAGTCAAAGGTCATGAACAAAAAAATTCCGAATACTCACGCCACAATGTGTCCAATTTGAACGCTGTATCCTTCTGATTATTACACGTGTTGCGAAGATTTCAGCCTAATTTTTGTCCATTACGTCAAGTAATCTCACCCCAGCCGAAGCATCGCCAACGAAGAAAAGGCACCCATGTCCGGGTGCCGTGGTAGAGGGATGGCGCCTTGGCGGTACGCTAGTTATTCTGATTTTCTTGTGGAGCGGTAGCCGCTCATGAGGCCGGTGTTGCAGTTGCCGAGGAAGGCCAGCACCTGCTTGCCCTCGTCGGTGTTGCCGTATTGCTCTTTCACGGTCTCCACGGCTTCGGCCAGGGGGATGCCCTTGACGAAGATGTAGCGGTAGATGTCGGTGATGCGGTTGATGCTTTCGTTCGAGAAGCCGCGGCGCTGGAGGCCGAGGCTGTTGACGCCGCAGTACTGGATGGGGTAGCGGGCGGCCTTGACGAAGGGCGGTATGTCCTTGTCGATGAGGGCGCCGCCCTGGGTGATGACGTGCGAGCCGATGTGGATGAACTGCAGGCAGGCAGTCTTGCCGCCGAGGATGACGTAGTCGCCCATGATGATATGGCCGGCGAGGGTGGCGTTGTTGGCCAGCACGCAGTAGTCGCCCACCACGCAGTCGTGGGCGATATGGACGTAAGCCATCAGCAGGTTGCCGTTGCCGATGACGGTCTTGCCGGCGGCGGAGGTGCCGCGGTTGATGGTGCAGCACTCGCGTATGGTGTTGTTGTCGCCAATCTCGACGGTGGTGTACTCGCCGGCAAACTTAAGGTCCTGCGGCACGGCGGCGATGACGGCGCCGGGGAATATCTTGCAGTTCTTGCCGATGCGGGCACCGGGGAAGATGGTAACGTTGGGTCCAATCCAGGTGCCGTCGCCGATGACGACATCGTCGCAGATGGTGGAGAAGTTGGATATGGTAACGTTTTCGCCGATTTGGGCGTTGGGGTGAAGGTCGTATAGGGTCATGTGTGATTTATTATTTTCCGGTTATTGATTCGGGTGTTCTTTCATATACTGCATGAGGTAGCGCGCGAAGGCGTTGTTGGCCTTGTGGCCGGGCTTGTAGATGGAGAAGTGGGCGTTCATGGGGCATCCGGCGAGGCGCACGTCGCCCACGAAGTCGAGCAGCTTGTGGCGTGCGGGTTCGTTGGGGAAGTAGGGGTCGGTGGTGTTGAGCACGCCGTCGTGCACCTTGAAGTTGTTGATGTCCTTGTTGAAGGTTTTGCCGAGGCGTTTGAGCTGGCGCGGGGTGAGTTCTTTGTTGACGTAGACCAGCGCGTTGTCGAGGCTGCCGCCCTTGATGAGGTTGAAGTGCAGCAGGGGCTCGATTTCGTGCAGGAAGACAAAGGTACGGCAGGGAGCGATGCTGGCGGGGTATTCGGAGAGGTTGTTGAGGTCGGCCTCCTGGCGTCCGATGACGCTGTTGGGGAAGTCGATGACGCAGTGGACGGAGAAGTGGTCGCAGGGCTCGAGGTCGAAGACGGAGCCCGTGGGCTTGTATTCGAAGTGGAGCGGCTCGCGGAAGGTATAGGCGCGGCGGGGCGCGGCGTTGGGACGGATACCCACGCGCACAAGCTCGAGCAGCCAGGGGCGGGCCGAGCCATCGAGGATGGGCACCTCGCCGCCGTCGAGCTCGACAAGCGCATTGTCGACACCCAACCCGTGGAGGGCCGACATGAGGTGTTCGATGGTGGCTATGGTCTGGCGGCCGGAGCCGAGGGTGGTGCCGCGGTTGGTGGTGCCAACCAAATCGGCCAGTGCGTGCTGGGTGATGATATTGGTGCGGTCGGTGCGCCGGAAGGCGATGCCGAAGTCTTCGAAAGCGGGTTTGACCGTTACGGTAACCGTGCGGCCGGTGTGCAGGCCGGGGCCCGTGAGGCGGAACTCCTTCTGTATCGTGTTCTGGTATTCCATTCGGTAGTCTATCTGGTGGTGGCCGGGATGAAGTGGAGTCCCTCCATGCGGAAGAGCTGAGGCTGGTCGTTCTCGAGGCCGGCCTGGGGGCGGCTCAAATGGAGGGGGTGGATGAGGGTGTTCAGGGTGGGGATGGGCTGCTCCCAGAAGAGGTTGCTGCGGCGCCGCAGACCGTCGACGATGTAGGTGGTGAGGTCGTAGGCGGTGGCGGCGAGGGTGGAGGTGGGCTCGGTGCCGTAGTGCTGGCGGTAGGACTTGAGGAATTCCACATGCACGGCATTGGTCATGTCCCACGAGGTGTAGAAGGTGTGGTAGCCGAGGAGCTGCAGCTGTGCGAAGTCAATGTCGGCATATTCCTGGGTCCAGTCGGTGAGGGTGTAGAGGGTCGGTGTGCCGGTCTTGATGGCGGAGAGGCGGTTGAGGAGGTTGCTGACGTAGATGCGCATCTGGTCGCTCTTGTGGTCGTAGAGGCTGATGACGTGACAGTTGGGGGTAGCCTTGAGGGTGGAGGTGAGTTTACCGCTCTGGTTCCAGTTGAAAAGGGTGTATTTGATGTCGCCACGCTCGGTGAGCTGGCGGCGCAACTCGTTGAGGATGGGTTTCTCGCTGCCCGAGCCGCCGTGGACGATGTAGAGGTGGCCGTCGGGGCGCTCGGCGTGCATATTGTCGAGCATGGCGGCGAGCTGGCTCGATACCGAGGGCTGAATCTTGACCATGAAGGGGTTCTCGGCGCAGAGCTCGCTGCGTGTGGCCATGGGGTTGACGATGTAGACCCCCGAGTCGCGGGCGAGGGCGGCGGCCTGGTCGAAGGCGTCGCGGAAGAGGAGGGCGACGATGAAGTCGGCCTGTGCGGCGCCGCGCGAGGCGAATGCCTGGCGCACCTCGTCGGTACTGTTGTTGGGTATGTCAATGACGTTGAGGTCAACGCTCACGCCGCGCTCGGCCATCTGGTCGAGGGCGAGGCGGAGCCCTTCGTAGAACTCGATGAACTCGAACTGGCGGTAGGTCTTCTTGCCGCGCTGCTCGATGTCGAATTTGGAGGTGGATATCTCGTCTATCTGGTTGAGGTGGAGCGGCATGAGGAGGGAGATGCGGAGGGTCTGGCCGGGTTTGCGCACGGCTGGGGGTGCGGTGGCCGAGGCGGAGGAGGGCTGGGCGGCAGGTGTGGAGGGCTGGGCCGGTGTGGTGGCGGCGGGCACGGGGCGCTGCGAGGGCGGCGTGGAGGGGGAGTCGGGGCGCGGGGCCTGGGTGGCCACGTTGGGATTCTCGTACTCCTCGGTCTGGGCGCCGAACTGGCCGCGGTGGGGCAGCCACACGGTGTCGCCCGGGTGCAGGAAGTGGATGTCCTTGTGGGTTACGGCGTCGTAGCTCTGCACCTTGTAAGCCTTCGAGATGGAGTAGACGGTCTGCCCTTTCTCCACGATGTGGACATAGTAGCGGCGGCCGTTGATGACCTGGGTCTCATAGCTTATCTTGACCGGCGTGGTGCCCGGGGCCTGGGCCTGTGCGGAATTGAAAATTGAAAATTGAAAATTGAAAATCAGACTTGCAATGGCAAGCAGTTTCCAGTTCCATTTTCTATTCCGCGCGGTGTGTTGCGTCATAATTGTTTCAATTTTCGATTCCCAAATCTCAGTTTTTTATTCCCATTCGATGGTTGCAGGGGGTTTGGAGGAGATGTCGTAGACCACGCGGTTGACGCCACGGACGCGGTTGATGATTTCGTTGCTGACGCGGGCCAGGAAGTCGTAGGGCAGGTGGCACCAGTCGGCCGTCATGCCGTCGACACTCTCCACGGCGCGCAGTGCGACCACACTCTCGTAGGTGCGCTCGTCGCCCATCACGCCGACGCTCTGCACCGGCAGGAGCATGGCGCCGGCCTGCCACACCTGGTCGTAGAGGCCGCTGTCGCGCAGGCCCTGGACGAAGATGTGGTCCACCTCCTGGAGGATGCGCACCTTCTCGGGCGTTACGTCGGAGAGGATGCGGATGGCCAAGCCGGGGCCGGGGAAGGGGTGGCGCCCGATGAGGCTGTCCTTGATGCCCAGCTGGCGGCCTACGCGGCGCACCTCGTCCTTGAAGAGCGAGCGCAGGGGCTCGACGAGCTGGAGTTTCATATAGTCGGGCAGGCCGCCCACGTTGTGGTGGCTCTTGATGGTCTGGCTGGGGCCTTTGACGCTGGACGACTCAATCACGTCGGGGTAGATGGTGCCCTGGCCGAGGAACTTGGCGTCGGTAATGAGTTTGGCTTCGGCATCGAAGACGTCGATGAAGGTCTTGCCGATGGCTTTGCGCTTCTTCTCGGGGTCGGTTACGCCGGCGAGGACGCTGTAGAAGCGCTCCTTGGCGTCGACGCCCTTGACGTTGAGACCCATGTCGCGGTAGGATTCGAGGACGGACTCGAACTCGTCCTTGCGGAGCAGGCCGTTGTCGACGAAGATGCAGTGCAGCTGGTGGCCGATGGCGCGGTGCAGGAGCACGGCGGCCACGGTGCTGTCCACACCGCCGCTGAGGCCGAGGACCACCTTGTCCTGGCCCACCTTGGCCTTGAGGTCGGCCACGGTGGTCTCGATGAAGCTCTCGGGCGTCCACTCGGCGCGGCACTGGCAGATGTCGAAGACGAAGTTGCGCAGCAGCTGCACGCCGTCGACGCTGTGGTGCACCTCGGGGTGGAACTGTATGGCATAGGTGGGTTCGCCCTCGATCTGGTAGCCGGCATAGCGGACGTTCTCGGTGGAGCAGATGGTGCGGTAGCCGTCGGGCAGCTGCTCGATGGTGTCGCCATGGCTCATCCACACCTGCGAGTTTTGCGGTATGCCCTTCATGAGGGGGTTGGCGGTGTCGATGAACGAGAGGTTGGCGCGGCCGTACTCGCGGGTCTGGCTCTGCTGCACGCGGCCGCCGCCGTAGCGTGCCAGGTACTGGGCGCCGTAGCAGACGGCCAGCAGGGGCAGGCGGCCCTTGATGCCCTCCATCTGGGGCACGGGGGCGTCGGGGGCGTTGCAGCTGAAGGGGCTGCCGCTGAAGACGACACCCTTCACATCGGGAGTGAGGGCGGGAATCTTGTCGAAAGGATGGATTTCGCAGTATACGTTCTGCTCGCGTATCTTGCGCGCGATGAGCTGAGTGTATTGAGAACCAAAGTCTAAAATGACAATCGTATCCATAATTTGTACTAATTTTAAAATGCAAAGGTACGACTTTTTTCCGACACGGAAAAGTTAAAATTGGCGATTGTTGATAACTTCGCCCCCGCAGCCGCGGCAAAAAAGCGGCACGCAGCCCCCGGCCGGCAAGGAAACTGCACCCTGAAAACCAGCGGATAAGGACAATCAAATTTTGCCTATAGTTTGACAAAATTTTCTAATGGATGGACAATAAAAAAGCGGCAGCGACGTTACCCTTGCGAATCCGGAATTATCCAAAAATCAGAAACCAATACGCTATGGCAAAAATCGAACAAGGCATCCTGGGACCCTTCCGCGGCACGGTGGGGACGGTAATCGGCTACCGCTGGCGCGACCGCTGGTGTATGCGCGCCAAACCGCGCGAGTACCACGACCGGCAGTCGGCCACGCAGCTGCAGCAGCGCTCGCGCTTCAAGGCGATGATCCAGTTCGCCTCGCCGGCCACGCCGCTGCTCCGCATCGGCCTGCGGGACTGGGCGGAGGAGCACACCCTCACCGAAGGCAACGCCTTCTTGAAAATCAACCATCAGAATTTTCAGAATAATCAGAATGATCAGAACACTGCGGGCCTTCGGATTGCCTACTCGTGCCTGCGCTTCTCGCACGGCCACCTGCCGGCCGTGCGCCTGACCGAGGGCACGGTGGACGAGGGCGGCGTGGCCACCGTGCAGTGGAACAAGGAGGGCGGGCGCAACGAGGACCGCCTGCACCTCTACGCCTACTGCCCCGCGGCCGGCACCGGCCTGCTGGTGGCCACGGTGGAGCGTGGCCGCCGCCGTGCCCGCTTCCTCCTGCCGCAGCAGATGCTGGGCGCCGAGGTTCACCTCTGGGCTGTGGCCGAGAACGCCGCCGGCGAGGTCTCGCCCACGGCCTATATCCGCCTCGCCGACGACAGCACCGTAACATATGTTACGCCAGACACCACAACTTCATCAGAAACAGCCGATTGCATCCCCTGCCCTGCCCTTGTGCAAGCAGTCGGCATCCCCGAAAGCAGCACTCCGGCACCGCTCCCGGCAGACCAAGCCACAGGTCATATCCCAAAGACCTCGATGTATGCGGGTTAAATTAATCATCTGTGTTTTTCAAATAACATATAAATTCACCGGCGACAATTGGGTGCTGCGCAACTTCCAGCGGGTGCGCTACACCCCGCTGCTCCCCATCGTGGCCGGGCCATGATTGTAGGGATTTATAAAAAAATATTCGCGCGTCGAATATTTTTTCGTATCTTTGCAGCCTATGAAGAAGGCGATTTTTGTTGCCGCAATCGCTGCAGCGTGCTTGCTGTCAGCGAGTTGTGGCGGATTTAACAAGATGCTCAACAGCAACGATTACGAGGCAAAGTATGCCGCGGCAATGAAATATTACAACGAGAACAGCTTCTCGCGTGCGTCGCAGCTGTTCGAGAACCTGACGATGTACTACCGCGGCAAGGACCATGCCGAGAACATCGCCTGGTACTACGCGCAGTCGCTGCGCAAGGGCGGCGACAACTACATGGCCGCCTACCAGTACAAGCGCTTTGCCCGCCAGTACCCCTACAGCAACAAGCTGGAGGAGGCGCTCTTCTACTCGGCCTACTGCGTGTACGTGGACTCGCCGGATTACGGCCTGGACCAGTCGATGACCAAGGATGCCATCGAGGAGTTCGAGATGTTCGCCGAGCGCTATCCGCGCAGCACACGCCTGCCGGAGGTGAACAAATGCCTCGACGAGCTGCGCGCCAAGCTGACCAAGAAGGACTACGAGATAGCCTACGGCTACTACTATATTGAGGAGTACCGCGCGGCCTACGAATCATTCAAGCAGTTCCTCAACCTCTACCCCGAGGCGCCGCAGCGCGAGGAGGCCATGTATTACATGCTCGATGCAAGCTATCGGTATGCCATCAACAGCCGCGAGGACAAGAAATACGAGCGGTTGCAGCAGGTGGTGAACGACTTCGAGCGTTTCAGCAGCAGCTTCGCCGACTCGAAGCGAATGTCCAAGGCCCAGGACATCTACACCAAGACCCGCGCCGAGATGGCGAAAATGACCGCCAGCTAAAAAACCGACAACTGGAAACCGAAAACTAAAACACACAATATCAATGGAAGAGAAGAAAAAGAAAATTTCGAACACCACCATCACCCGCAACACCGCTGAATTCAGCCAGATGACTGAAAATATCTACGAGACCGTAGCCATGCTCAGCAAGCGCGCCAACCAGATAGCCCTGGAGGAAAAACGTGCGCTGCACGACAAGATCGACGACTTCCGCTCGAGCACCGACGCGCTGGACGAGATGTTCGAGAACCGCGAGCAAATCGAGATTGTGCGCCGCTACGAGCGCCAGCCGAAACCCACGCTGGAGGCCACCGAGCAGTACCTCGACGGCCAGATTTACTACCGCAACCCTGCCAAGGAAGCCAACAACCAATAGCAGAGCCCTATGCGCATCGTCGTAGGCATCACGGGAGGCATCGCCGCCTACAAGGCACCTGAGCTGGTGCGCCTGCTCAAGAAGCAGGGGCATGAGGTGCGTTGCGCCGCCACCGCCCACGCGCTGGAGTTCACCACCCGCGCCACACTCGAGACCGTGAGCGGCGCGCCGCTCTACAGCGACCTCTTCGCCTCGGGCGGCACCGAGCATATCTCGCTCAAAGACTGGGGCGAGCTGCTGGTGGTGGCGCCGGCCACGGCCAACATCATCGGCAAGGTGGCCTCCGGCATCGCCGACGACGCATTGAGCACCCTCCTGCTAGCCTTCTCGCACAAGCTCGTCATCATGGCACCCGCCATGAACAGCGACATGTGGGCGCATCCCGCCGTGCAGCGCAACATCGAGACGCTGCGGGGCTGGGGCATCCGCCTTGTGGGACCCGCCGAGGGCGAGCTGGCCTGCGGCACCAGCGGCACCGGCCGCATGGCCGAGCCGGAAACGATAGCAGAGGCTGTCAATTCCTTATTCCTCATTCCTCATTCCCCACTAGGTCGCTGGCTCGTTACCGCCGGGCCGACATACGAGAAAATCGACTCCGTGCGCTTCATCGGCAACTACAGCAGCGGCAAGATGGGATTCGCCCTGGCCGAAGCGCTGGCCGAGGCGGGCGCCGAAGTGGAGCTGGTAACAGGTCCCACACACCTTAACGCAACGCATCAACGTATCAACGTCCATCGCGTCGAAAGCGCCCGCGAGATGTACGCCGCCGCCACCGGGCTGTTCCCGCAGTGCAACGGGGCCATCCTCTCGGCCGCCGTGGCCGACTACCGCCCCGCCGAGCAGGCCGACCACAAGCTGAAGAAGCAGGGCGACCAGGGCATGACCCTCACCCTGGTGCAGAACCCCGACATACTGGCCACCCTCGGCACCATGAAGCAGCCGGGGCAACGCCTGGTGGGATTCGCGCTGGAGACCGACAACGAACTTCAGAATGCCGAAGGCAAACTCAAGCGCAAGAACCTGGACTACATCGTAATGAACTCGCTGCGCGAAGCTGGCGCCGGCTTCGGGGTCGACACCAACAAGGTAACCATCCTCGGCGCCGACGGCAGCCGGATGGAGAGCCCCCTGATGAGTAAGCAGGAAGTGGCTCGAATGATAGTATCGACGGTAGCCCCGTAGGGGCGATAGATTTTAGCCGTGGGAGCAAACCCACGGTAAAAAAGGAGAAAAAGAAACCTGAGCCCCGTAGGGGCGGCAGAACACCACCGCCAACAATGAAAAAACTCGCTATCACTGCCATCATCCTCGCCTCCATGGCCATCGCCGGCGAGGTCTTTATTTTCGCCACCCGCAAGGAAAAGGACGAGCAGGAGAAAATACATACGCGCGCCATCCGCGCCGGCTACCACATCTACGCCCCCACCCTCCCCGACACGCTGACCCTGGCCGGCGAGCGCGTGCCGATGAACCTCTACTACGTGCGCGAAAGCCTCGACCGCGAGCTGGTCTCCAACATGTACTACCAGAGCAGCACCCTCTTCATCATCAAGCGCGCCACGCGCGTGTTCCCCACCATCGAGCGCATACTGAAGGAAGAGGGCGTGCCGCAGGACATGAAGTACCTCTGCGTCATCGAGAGCGGCCTCCAGAACGCCACCTCGCCCGCCGGCGCCCAGGGCTACTGGCAGTTCATGAAAAGCACGGGGCAGAAGTACGGACTGGAAATCAACGACGAGGTGGACCAGCGCAACGACCTCGAAGCTTCCACGCGCGCCGCCTGCCGATTCCTGAAGGAGCTGCGCCGCCGGCTGGGCGGCTGGGCCGAGGCAGCCGCCGCCTACAACTGTGGCGAGGCCGGCCTCAACAAACGCCGCGACAAGCAGCAGCAGCGCAGCTACTACGAGCTCTACCTCAACAGCGAGACCCAGCGCTACGTCTACCGCCTGCTGGCCATGAAACTCATCCTGCAGCATCCGCAGGACTACGGCTTCCACGTGCGCCGCTGCGACACCTACCCCGAGTTGCCCTACACCGAGGTGAAACTCACGGGACGGAACGTCGACCTCTGCCAGTTCGCCATCGACAACGGCACCACCTACAAACTGCTGCGCACCATGAACCCCTGGCTCACCACCGACACACTCAAGAACAAGGAAGGCAAGACCTATACCGTGCGCATCCCCACCCAGAAAGGCACCGAGTACAACACCATCGTCAAGGGCAAGCACGACACTTCCATCATCGAAAGCATCTGACACACAACTATGGACGACGAAAAGATAAAGATACTAGGCGCGCGCGAGCACAACCTGCAAAATGTGGACTTGGAGATTCCGCGTGGCAAGCTGGTAGTGTTCACCGGCTTGAGCGGCAGCGGCAAGTCGAGCCTCGCCTTCGACACCATCCATGCCGAGGGGCAGCGCCGCTACATGGAGACCTTCTCGGCCTATGCGCGCAACTTCATCGGCAACATGGAGCGTCCCGACGTGGACCTCATCGAGGGGCTTTCGCCCGTTATCTCCATCGAACAGAAGAGCACCAACAACAATCCCCGCTCCACCGTAGGCACCCTGACCGACACCTACGACCTGCTGCGCCTCCTCTACGCCCGCATCGGCAAGGCATACAGCACCGTCAGCGGCAAGCCCATGGTGAAATACAGCGAGGAGAAGATAATCGACATCATCACCACCGAGTACGGCAGCCGCGACATCACCATCCTGGCCCCGCTGGTCAAAGGCCGCAAGGGCCACTACCGCGACCTCTTCGAGCAGGTGGCTAAAAAGGGTTTCCTGCGCGTGAGGGTCGACGGCGAGGTGCAGGAAATAAAATACAAGATGCAGGTGGACCGCTACAAGGTGCACGACATCGAGCTGGTGGTCGACCGCCTGCGTGCCGACCGCAGCGCTTCACGCCTGCGCGAGGCCGTCAAGACCGCCTTCCGCCAAGGCAAGGGCATCCTCATGGTGCTGGATAATGAGGATGGGAATGTCCGATTCTTCAGCCGAATGCTGATGGACCCCGACAGCGGCCTCTCCTACCCCGAACCCGAGCCCAACACCTTCTCGTTCAACTCGCCCTATGGCGCCTGTCCCCACTGCAACGGCCTGGGCGAAGTGGCGCAACTCGACCTTCAAAAGCTTATCCCCGACCCGAAGAAGACCCTCCGCGACGGCGCAATTGAGGTGATGGGCAAATACTCGCCCTCCAACTACGTCTACCGCAAGATTGAACTCATGGGTCGCCACTACGGCTTCACCCTCGACACGCCCGTGGCCGACCTCACCGACGAGGCCCTCAACGCCATCCTCTACGGCTCCAACCTCTTCACCGGCATTGAAGACCCCGAAGACCCGGGCTTCCTCAGCGAGTTCCCCGGCATCGTAACCTATATGTCCAACCTGGCCCTCGACGACACCTCCGCCAGCCTCCAGAAATGGGTGGCCAGCTTCATGAACAAGGTCCCCTGCCCTGAGTGCCACGGCCACCGCCTCAAGCCCGAGAGCCTCGCCTTCCGCATCCTGGACAAGAACATCGGCCAGCTGGCCGACATGGACCTGCTGGAACTCAACGAGTGGCTGCAAGCCCTCGAGCCGCAGCTCGACCAGCGCGACGCCACCATCGCCCACGAGGTGCTGACCGAGGTGCAGAAACGCATCTCCTTCCTCCTTGACGTGGGCGTGGGCTACCTCTCCATGAACCGCAGCGCCAAGAGCCTCTCCGGCGGCGAGGCGCAGCGCATACGCCTGGCCACGCAGATTGGGTCGCAGTTGGTCAACGTGCTGTATATTTTGGATGAACCCAGCATCGGCCTCCACCAGCGCGACAACCAGCGCCTTATCGAAAGCCTCAAGCGGCTGCGCGACCTCGGCAACTCGGTCATCGTCGTCGAGCACGACCGCGACATGATGCTCGCCTCCGACTTCCTGGTCGACATCGGCCCCGGCGCCGGCGTGCATGGCGGCAAGGTGCTCTTTGCAGGAAATCCTAGAGATTCTAGAAATTCTAGAAATTCTAGTTTAACTCTGGATTATCTGGAAAGAAAAAAAGACATCGCGCTGCCGGAGCGGAGAACCGTCGAAGGCCGCCAGCACCTGCTGTTGAAGGGTGCCACGGGCAACAACCTCAAGGGCGTCGACCTCGACCTGCCGCTCGGCATGCTGGTCTGCGTTACCGGCGTCAGCGGCAGCGGCAAGTCCACCCTCATCAACGACACCCTCCAGCCCATCCTCTCGCAGCATTTCTACCACTCGCTGCGCACCCCGTTGCCGTATGAATCTATAGTTGGAATAGAGAATATAGACAAGGTCATCCAGATAGACCAGAGTCCCATCGGCCGCACGCCACGCTCCAACCCCGCCACCTATGCCGGCTTCTTCGACGACATCCGCCGCCTATTTTCCGACCTCCCCTCGGCACGCATCCGCGGCTACAAGCCCGGCCGCTTCAGCTTCAATGTCAGCGGCGGCCGCTGCGAGCATTGCAAGGGCGCCGGCCTGCGCACCATCGAGATGAACTTCCTGCCCGACGTGTACGTGCAGTGCGAGATGTGCGGCGGCAAGCGCTACAACCGCGAGACCCTCGAGATACGCTACAAGGGCAAGTCCATCTCCGACGTGCTCGACATGACGGTGAACGAGGCCGTGGAGTTCTTCGACGCCATGCCCAAGCTACGCCGCAAGCTGCAGACCCTCAAGGATGTGGGCCTCGGATACATCACCCTCGGCCAGCAGAGCACCACCCTCAGCGGCGGCGAGGCGCAACGCGTCAAGCTGGCCACCGAGCTCAGCCGCACCGACACAGGCAAGACTCTCTATATTCTTGACGAGCCCACCACGGGCCTCCATTTCGAGGACATACGTGTGCTGCTCGGCGTGCTACAGAAGCTGGTCGACAAGGGCAATACCGTGCTCATCATCGAGCATAATATGGACGTCATCAAGGTGGCCGACTGGGTTATCGACCTAGGCCCCGACGGTGGCCGCGCCGGTGGCGAAATCGTCTTTGCCGGCACCCCCGAGCAGCTGGCCAGGCAAAAGAACAGCTTCACCGGCCGCTACCTGGCCGAGGAGCTGGCCGCCATGAAAAAGAAACCTAGCACAAAATAATCAAATTATGAGAAAAACACTGACCTTTCTGCTACTTACCACCGCACTCCTGTGTGTGCAAGCGCAACAGACCGTCAGCGGAACCCTGCAGGGCGGCGGCGACAACCGTCCGCTCCCCTTCGCCAACATCGCCCTGATGCGGCAGGCCGACAGCACCTTCCTGCGAGGCACCACCAGCGACGACCGCGGACGCTTCTCGCTCGAGGGCGACACGGTGTCCACCTTCCTCCGCATCTCGGCCATCGGCTACCAGACACTCTTTGTCCCCATCGCCGACAGCACCGGCGCCCGGAGCATCAACCTCGGCATCCTCCGCCTTGAAGAGGGTGCCACCACGCTCGACGAGGTGAGCGTTACCGCCGCCAAGCCCATGTACTCGGTCGACGGCGAGAAGACGCTCTACAATGTCAGCGAAGACCCCAGCGTGCAGACCGGCACCGCCAGCGACGCCCTCCAAAATGCCCCGGGCGTGCAGGTCGACGTGCAGGGCAACATCACGCTTGACGGCCAGTCGGTTACCGTATGGATCAACGACCGCCCTTCCCACCTCGAGGGCGAGAGCCTAAAGCAATACATCAAGCAGCTGCCTGCCAACAGCATCTCCTCCATCGAGGTCATCAAGAACCCCTCGGCCAAGTATGGCGGCGGAGGCCCCGTCATCAACATCAAGACCGACCAGAAGGTGATGCGCAACTCATACGTCAGCTTCGGCGCCAACGGCTCGTCCGAGCCTTCGTTTGTCCCGTGGATGTCATACGTCTACTCCAACGAGAAGTTCCGCATCAGCGCCTATCTCAACTATAGCCGCAACCGTTGGGAGAGCACCTCGACCGGCAGCGGCACCATGCTCGACAGCGACAGCCTCCCGGCCCGCCAGTGGGAGAGCCGAAGCTCGAGCGAGAGTACCTCCCACAATCTGAATGCCAACCTCAACTTCAGCTATGAGTTCGACACCATGAACAGCCTCTCGGGCTGGTTTTACACCTATCCCAGTTGGAGCCACCGTTTGAGCGACGGTCGTTCCGAGCGCACCGACTACATCGGCGGCGCGGCCAATGACTTCAGTTACACTTCTCACTCCGACTCTCGCAGCAATAGCCACGGCGGAGGCGGCGGGATGTGGTACCAGCACAAATTCGACAACGAAGGACACCAGCTGTCGGCCAACTTCTACGGCAACTGGTTCGGCTTCGGCGGCGAAGGGGCTACCTTTGAGCACTACGATGCCCAGCCGCGACTGAGCTACGACCAGTACGCCTCCAGTTCCTACCTCTCGGGCAGCGGCAGCTTCGGCATCGACTACTCGCGCCCCTACAGCGAGCAGGGCGAATTCGAGATGGGTGTCGACTATTCCTTCAGCAGCGGCCGCGACTACGACCTGCGCGACACCCTCGATGCCGTCGGCGACTATCGGCGCGACCTGCTGCGGTCCGACAGTTCGCACACCGCCTCGCAGGGTGTCAGCGCCTACCTCTCCTGGCGCCACAAATGGGGCAATTTCACCCTCAAAGTCGGCTCGCGCCTGCAGTTCGAGCACGATGCCCTCCGGCACCTCACCGCGCCGCAGTACGACACCGCCGTCAACCAACTCTCCGCCCGCCCCTCGCTCCACCTCAGCTACCGCACCGAGAGCATGCACACCTTCTCCCTCGGCTACTCCCTCAACACCTCCCACCCCTCGGCCAGCGACCTCTCGCGCTACATCTCATATTCCACCGACAGTTACTCCACCGGCAACCCGCTCCTCGAAGCCTCCTACACCCACAACCTCAACACCGACTGGAACAAGTACTTCACCAAGTTCGGCTCCCTGGGCGCCAGCGCCACCTTCCGCGCCAACATCGACGAACGCAGCAGGATCAGCGACCCGCAGTGGAGCGACTTCTTCGGCCGCTACGTCAGCGTAACCATCCCCTACAACGCCGGCGACAGCCGCCGCTTCGACCTGGGCGTCAACGCCATGATCCGCCCCACGGGCTTCCTCAACATACGCCTCAACGCCGGCCTCACCGACAGCTGGTACCGCGTCATGGTGCGCCCCGGCAAGTGGGTCGAAGACGAACGCCTCTCGTGGAACATCCGCGGCCGCGTGTGGACCAAAGTGAAGAACAAGGTCGAAATCTTCGTCTCAGGCTACTACTACAGCCGCGGCCACGGCTGGTCGGTGCTCGACATCAACGAGCCCCGCAAGGGCATCGACCTCGGCATGAGCGCCGACTTCTTCGAGCGCCGCCTGTCGCTCTACCTCAACGTGGACGACATCTTCAACTGGAACGAGTGGTCCTCCTCCTCCATCAACCCCTACTACACCTCCAGCTCCACCTCGAAGTACACCAGCCGCTACATCACCTTCGGCCTCACCCTGCGCTTCGGCAAACTGGAACTGGCCGACACCAGTCGCGAGGGCATCCAGTCCAGCGGCGGTGGCGGCGGACAGGGCGGACGCTAACCCCTCCCGCCGCGAAACTCCGCCAGCCTTCCCAGCCTCCCGTTGCGGAGGCTTTTTTAGTGCCCTCCCCACGCCCTCCCTGCCACCTCCCTAGTAAGGAAGAAGAGAGGAAGAAGAGGGTGCCTCTTGCGCCTTGGTAATCAGCCTATTGAAAATATGCCATTTGGGGCGTTTTTGGCACTTTTTTCAAAAAAAATTCGCAGAAATTTCGTCCTCCAAATGCAAGTTTCCGCCGTGGGTCGGGACACATATATATATTGTACATTAATATAAACACTATATGAAATCCAACAGCATACTGAAAGTCCTCGCCCTGGTGGCGGTGGTGCTCCTCTCCTCGTCGATGCTCGAAGCCCAGCCCGGCGGCTTCCCCGGCGGCCAGCCCCCCATGGGTGAGGGCGGCCGTCCCGGCAAGCGTCCCAAGCGTGCGAACCGCGACTGGAACCAGATGGGCGACAGCCAGCAGGCCGCCTCCATCCGCCAGAAGAAGAAAGTCAAGGAGGGCGACACCTTCAAGGTGGTCGGCTCGCTGCGCGACTCGGTCAGCGGCGAGTTCCTGGCCTTTGTCAATGTGGCCGTGCTCGAGGCCGCAGACTCTTCCTTCGTCAAAGGTGCCGCCACCAACCTCGACGGCCTCTTCGAGGTGAGCGGCGTTCCGGCCGGCAGCTACCTGCTCCGCATCTCCGCCATCGGCTACCGCAACCGCCTCGTACCCTTCGCCGTAGAGAACAACACCGCCCTCGGCACCCTCCGCCTGCAACCCGGTGCCACCACCCTCGACGCTGTCGAAATCTCGGCCGAGAAGCCCCTCTACCTGATGGATGGCGAGAAGCTGGTCTACAACGTCGAGGACGACCCCTCCATCCAGACCGGCACCACCGAGGACGCCCTCCAAAACGCCCCGGGCGTGGAGGTCGACGTGGAGGGCAATATCTCGCTCCGCGGTGTGAGCAGCGTGGAGATCTGGATCAACGACAAGCCCTCCAAACTCACCGAGGAGAACCTCAAGACCTACCTGCAGACCCTGCCCGCCAACGCCCTGGCGCGCATCGAGACCATCACCAACCCCTCCGCCAAGTATGCCACCGACGCCGAGGCGGTCATCAACATCATCACCTCGGCCCACATCAAGAGCAACCAGTTCTTCTCCTTCGGTGTCAACGGCTCCAACCAGCCCTTCGTCTCGCCGTGGGCGAGCTATATGTGGGCCAAGGAGCGCGTGAGTGTCAACCTCTTCGGCTCGTTCCGCTACTCGTTCCGCGACAACGAGTCGAGTGCTTGGTCGCTCACCCGCCAGGACGGTACGGGCGGCAACGAATACGACACCGTCATGCGTCAGACCGACACCGCCACCAGCGGCAACCGCTCCTACGGCGCCAACCTCTTCGCCTCGGTGAACTATGAAATCGACTCCACCTCCGACATCGAGTTCAGCGGCGGCCTCAACTACAACCTCAACCGCTCGCTCTCCACCCGCAGCACCGAGCAGCTCTTCTGGCCACTCGAACTCGACAGCCTCTTCGCCTACTCCCTCTCCGACACCAATGCCTCCACCCGGGGCTTCGGCGACCTCGGCGTCGAATACTCCAAGAAGTTCGACAAGCGTGGCCACAACCTGCGCCTCAGTGCCCGCATGCGTCTCTCCCAAAACAGTTCCGATGAGTACTACCACCGCCTCTACACCACCTACAGCGACCTCGACGAGAACCGCTATATGCTCTCCGAAGGCCACGACATGGGGCTCGACTTCAGTGCCCGCTACAACCGCCCCTACTCCAAGGACGGCGAGCTCTCCTACGGCCTGCGCCTCGACTACGAGGACGAACGCAACGCCTTCAACCGCTTCTACCTCGGCACCTCGGGCAGCTACGACAGCGTCGACCTCCTGCGCACCTACGAGCTGGCCCTGCGCGAGTTGGATGCCTCGGCCGATGTCAACTGGACCCACCGCTGGGGCAACCTCACCCTCTCCGCCGGCCTCGGTGTCGAGGTGGAAAACACCGCCTACAGCTACCAGACCGACATGACACAGTTCGCCGACGACAGCACCCTCCTCCACTTCAAGCTCCGCCCCTCGTTCCACCTCACCTACCGCACCGACGACATGCACAACTTTAAGTTCAACTACTCGCTCCGCATGAAGGATCCCTCCCACAAGAACCTCACCCGCTTCCGCACCTACGGCGAGGACTCCTACTCCACCGGCAACCCCGACGGCCTGCGCAACAGCCTCACCCACAACGCCGAGGCCGGTTGGGCCAAATACTTCGAACGCTTCGGAAACA
This sequence comes from uncultured Bacteroidales bacterium, assembly GCA_900315935.1. Lineage (GTDB taxonomy): Bacteria > Bacteroidota > Bacteroidia > Bacteroidales > P3 > Colimorpha. The sequence goes on along the minus strand of ONBB01000007.1, from coordinate 62,536 downwards.
TCAGCGTCGACCTCTACGGCCGCCTCTCCACCAATGAAATCAGCTCGCTCACCGAATCCAAGTTCGACGAGTTCCTCGACCGCTGGATCAACTACTCCATGCCCTACAACATGGGCACCTCGTGGCGCTACGGCGGCTCACTCAACCTCACCTACCGACCCACCGGCTTCTTCAACGTGCGCCTCTATGCCAACCTCTACGACTACGGCTACCGCATGGAGAACTACCGCGGCCGCACGGTGCAGGACGACATGTGGTCGTGGAGCGTCCGCGTCAACGCCTGGGCCAAGGTGCTGGACCAGTACCAGATTACCGCCTCGTTCAACTACACTTCGCCCACGCTCGGCCTGATGTCGGTCCGCAAGGAGCGCTTCTTCTTCAACATCGGCGCCCGCAGCGACTTCTTCAAACGCAAGCTCTCCGTCTTCGTCAATATCCAGGACCTCTTCAACTGGGGCGCCAGCCGCGGCTCCGGCTCCGAAAACACCAACCCCTACTACCTCAGCGAGAGCACCCAGAAGATGCTTAACAGCCGCTACATCTCCGCCGGCATCACGCTCCGCTTCGGCAAAATGGAACTCGAAAAAGGCGCCAAAGACGGCTCTTCCGAGGAGGGAGACACACTTTAAGTGGAACTCGGAAAGTGGACAGTGGAAAGTTTTTTGAATGCCTAAATGACTGTTTTACAACTTTCCACCTTCTGCTTTTCTCGTTCCTTCAAAAAAAAGTTTTGCCAGTTGCAAAAAAGTTTGTACTTTTGCACCCGTTTTCGACCGATTGTCCTATGGTGTAACGGTAGCACATCTGACTCTGGATCAGCTTGTCTTGGTTCGAATCCAGGTAGGACAACGAAGAGGCGCCGGTTTCGGTGCCTCTTTTCGTTTATAGCACCATAAGCTTCCATATCCGTCCAGAGCCTTTCTATTCCCCTACCGTTCCCCTACCATTCCCCTACCGGGTGGCCACCCTCCGATTGTTAAAAACTTTTTCCCGCCATGCCGCTTTTTGTTCGTATTTTTGCAGTCGCGCAACGCGTGTTGCGCAGCCGTATAATATACTGATACCATATATAATAGACCCCGATGGCAAAAAAGAGCGACTCCGAATCGCCCCTGATGCGGCAGTATGCCGAGTTGAAGAAGAAGTTCCCCGACGCCCTGCTGCTGTTCCGCGTGGGCGACTTCTATGAGACCTTCGGCGACGATGCCCGCAAGACCGCCGGCATCCTCGGCATCACCCTGACGCGCAAGATGGCCGGCGGCGGCGAATACACCGAGCTGGCCGGAGTGCCCTACCACGCGCTGGAGCAGTACCTGCCGCGCCTGGTGCGGGCCGGCCTGCGCGTGGCCATCTGCGAGCAGCTGGAGGATCCCAAGACCGCCAAGGGACTGGTCAAGCGCGGCATCACCGAGCTCGTTACCCCCGGCGTGGCCTACAACGACATGGTGCTCGAGGTCAAGGAGAACAACTTCCTCTGCGGCCTGCACCTCACCGACAAGGTGCATGGTATCAGCTTCCTCGACGTCTCCACCGGCGAGTTCTACGCCGCGCAGGGCGACCTGGCCTATATCGACAAGCTGCTGGCCAACTTCCGCCCGTCGGAAATCATCCTGCAGCGCAAGCGGCTGCACTGGTTCCACGACCACTTCGCCGAGAAGTACTACACCAACACCTTCGACGACTGGGTCTTCCAGCCCGACTTCGCGCAGGAGCTGCTCCTCAAGCAGTTCGGCACCACCTCGCTCAAAGGGTTCGGCGTGGACGACCTCGACATGGGCATCATCGCCGCCGGCGCGGTGCTGCACTACCTGCAGGACACACAACACACACAGAACACCAACATTTGCAGCCTCACCCGCGTGGAGCGCGACCGCTACGTGTGGCTCGACAAATTCACCATCCGCAACCTGGAGCTCGTGGCCTCGCCCAACGACGGGGCGCGGACACTGCTCGACGTCATCGACCAGACACTCACCCCCATGGGCTCGCGCCTGCTGCGCCGCTGGATGCTGATGCCGCTGAAGGAGGTCGCCGCCATCGAGGAGCGCCTCGGCGTGGTCGACGCTCTGCTGCGCAATGCCGACCTGCGGCAGGCGCTGCAACAGCAGGTGAAGCTCATCGGCGACCTGGAGCGCCTGATAACCAAGGCCGCCGTGTCGCGCATCAATCCCCGCGAGGTGCTGCAGCTGAAGCGCTCGCTCGACGCTGTGGCCGAGGTGAAGCGCCTCTGCGCCCCGCAGTCCGGCGCCCTGGCCTCGCTGGCCGAGCGGCTCAATCCCTGCACCTCGCTGGCCGAGCGCATCGGTCGCGAATTGCGGGACGACCCGCCCGCCAAGGTGGAGAAAGGGGGCGTCATCGCATCTGGCGTCAACGCCGAACTGGACGAGCTGCGCTCGATGTCCACCTCCGGCAAGGACTACCTCGCCTCGCTGCAGCAGCGCGAGAGCGACGCCACCGGCATCCCCTCGCTCAAGATTGGCTTCAACAACGTCTTCGGCTACTACTTCGAAGTCTCCAACGTGCACCGCTACAAGGTGCCCCACCACTGGACCCGCCGCCAGACGCTGACCAATGCCGAGCGCTACATCACGCCCGAACTAAAAGAATACGAGGACAAAATCCTCGGTGCCGAGGAGCGCATCCTGGCCCTCGAGGCGCAGCTCTTCGCCCAGCTGACCTCCGCGGTGGCCGAGCTGGTGCAACCCATACAGTACGATGCGCAGGTGGTGGCCCATGTCGACTGCCTGCAGAGCTTCGCCGAGGTGGCGCTGGTGGGCAACTACTGCCGCCCCGAACTCAACGAGAGCAGCACCATCGCCATCCAGGAAGGCCGACACCCCGTCATCGAAACCCAGATGGCACCCGGCGAGCAGTACGTCAGCAACGATGTGCTCCTCGACCGCGACGGCTGCCAGATCATGATTATCACAGGCCCCAACATGAGCGGTAAGTCGGCCCTGCTGCGCCAGACCGCCCTCATCGTGCTCATGGCGCAGATGGGCTCCTACTGCCCAGCCAAGCGCGCCTCCATCGGCATTGTCGACAAAGTCTTCACGCGCGTGGGCGCGAGCGATAATATAAGTAGCGGCGAAAGCACCTTCATGGTGGAGATGAACGAGACGGCCTCCATCCTCAACAACGTCAGCGACCGCTCGCTGGTGCTGTTGGACGAGATAGGGCGCGGCACCTCCACCTACGACGGCATCTCCATCGCCTGGGCCATCACCGAGTACCTCCACAGCAACAAAAAAGCCCGCCCCAAGGTGATGTTCGCCACCCACTACCACGAACTCATCGAGATGGAACAGCAGTTCGAGCGCATACGCAACTACCACGTGAGCGTCAAGGAGATAGACGGACGCGTCATCTTCCTGCGCAAGCTGGTGCCCGGCGGCAGCGAACACAGCTTCGGCATCCATGTGGCACGCCTGGCCGGCATGCCGCCCCAGGTGCTCAACCGCGCCGATGCCATGCTCAGCATGCTCGAAGAGAAAAACGCCAAGATTACAGCCACCGACACAGGGGCAAAAAATACAAAAAAGGCACCCTCGGGAGCCGATTTGCAGGGCATGCAGCTCAGTTTTATCCAGCTGGACGACCCCACATTGCTCGAAATCAAAGACAAGATATTAGACATTGATATAGACACACTTACACCCATCGAAGCACTGCTAAAACTGAACGAAATTAAAAAAATTGTGTCCAAAAAGTGAAAAATATTTTGTCAGTTTTAAAAATGTTCGTACTTTTGCACCCGCTTTCACGGCAAAAGAGTAGCTTGAAATAGTGAACGCAAGCGATGCGGAAATAGCTCAGTTGGTAGAGCACGACCTTGCCAAGGTCGGGGTCGCGAGTTCGAGTCTCGTTTTCCGCTCCACTGGTCTCCTAAATCAGAGAGAAAGGCTCTGGTGGTGGAATGGTAGACACGAGGGACTTAAAATCCCTTGCCCGCAAGGGCGTGTGGGTTCAAGTCCCACCCGGAGTACCAAACATGCGGAAATAGCTCAGTTGGTAGAGCACGACCTTGCCAAGGTCGGGGTCGCGAGTTCGAGTCTCGTTTTCCGCTCCAAAAAAAAGAGTGATTTGAAATGCTGCAGCAGCGGCAAAGCCCATGTCCAAAAAACAACGCCAACGCCCACACGGGTCGCGGCCGATGCACGTTGCTGAAACACAGATGCGAGAGTAATTGTCTTGGTAGCTCAGTTGGTAGAGCAATTGACTCTTAATCAATGGGTCCAGGGTTCGAGTCCCTGCCAGGACACAACATCGCGGGGTGTAGCGCAGTTGGCTAGCGCGCCACGTTCGGGACGTGGAGGCCGGAAGTTCGAGTCTTCTCACCCCGACACAACCGCCGTTCCACCGCAAGCCACTTTAGCTCAGTTGGTAGAGCAACGCATTCGTAATGCGTAGGTCTGCGGTTCGAGCCCGCAAAGTGGCTCAAACAAAAACACGAAAAGACAGGACATGCGCCTGTCTTTTTCTTTTTATGAATAATACATATTAACAAATAACAACACAAACAACAAACAAAATGGTAAAACAGTACGAAACCGTTTTCATTGCCACTCCCGTTTTGTCTGAAGAACAGATGAAGGAAACGGTCAAGAAGTACACCGACCTGCTCACCTCCAAAGGTGCCGAAATCGTGTACGAGAACAACTGGGGCATGCGCAAGCTCGCCTATCCTATCCGCAAGAAGACCACCGGCTTCTACTATCTGATTGAGTTCAAGGCCGAGGGTAGCGTCATCAACGACCTCGAGATTGCCTACAAGCGCGACGAGCGTCTGCTCCGCTTCCTCACCGTCAGCCTCGACAAGCACGCCGTGGCCTACAACGAGAAGAAGCGTAACGCCAAGAAAGAGGCTCCCGCCGCCGAAGCTCCCGCCGAAGCGTAAATTAAATTAAGTAGTAAAGTAGTAAAGTAGTAAAGTAGTATGGCTAACGAAAGCGAAATCAAATACCTGACCCCCATCGCTGTGGAAACCCAGCGTAAGAAATACTGCCGCTTCAAAAAGCTCGGCATCAAGTATATCGACTATAAAGACGCCGACTTCCTGCTGAAGTTCGTCAACGAGCAGGGCAAAATCCTGCCCCGCCGCATCACCGGCACCTCGAACAAGTACCAGAAGAAAGTCTCCCAGGCCATCAAGCGCGCCCGCCATATCGCCCTGATGCCCTACGTCGCCGATTGTCTCAAATAAACATTAGGAGGAAGAACAGATGGAAATCATACTCAAGCAAGATGTGGCCAACCTCGGCTACAAGGACGAAATCGTCAACGTGAAGAACGGCTACGCCAACAACTACCTTCTTCCCCAGGGCATGGCCATCATCGCCACCGCCGTCAACAAGAAGATCCACGCCGAGAACCTGCGCCAGCGCGCCCACAAGGAGGAAGCCCTCCGCAAGAACGCCGAGACCCAGCAGGCCGCCCTCAACGGCAAGACCGTCAAAATCATCGCCAAGGTCGGCGAAAACGGCCAGCTCTTCGGCGGCATCAACAACATCATGGTTGCCGAGGCTCTGAAGGAGCAGCACAACTACGATGTGGACCGCAAGAACATCGTCGTCGAGGCCATCAAGACCGTCGGCACCTACGCCGCCAAGGTCAACGTCTACAAAGACATCAAGGCCGAGCTCAACATCGAAGTCGTGGCCGAATAAATTCCGCCCTGACCCACACCGTGAGCGCCGCCCCCAGCCGGGGACGGCGCTCTTCTTTCACCCCCTCCCCTGCCCTTCCCGAAGAGAGGAAGAAGAGGGGAAGAAGAGGATACCCCCAAAACACTGTTTCACTGCATGTTGCAGATTGGCCATTTAGGGCCGTTTTTGGACTTTTTGCAGAAAAACGACAGCACTTTTTTCCACCCCGCCGGAGCAAGAAACGGGTGCTTTCGGATACCAAATTACAGCGGTGCAAACTTTTTTTTGGCCACATCGCGGAAAAGTTGTAATTTTGCACCGCCAAAAAAAACGAATAAATAGTAATAACAAACATAATGAAAAAAGTAATCATCTCATTCCTAGTGGCTGCCGCAGCACTCATGCCCGGCAGCGCCAAGGCCGACAACCTCACCGCCGACCAGGCAAAAGCAGCGGCCGCCTACTACCTGAGGAACAATTCCAACCATGAAAACCTCACGGCGAACGACATGATTCTCGTCCGCAAAATCGACAATGCCGACCTCGGCATTCCCGCAGCCTACTTCTTCAACGCCAGCAAGGACGGCTGGATTATCCTCGCCGCCTCCAGCGTTATCGACCCCGTCATGGCCTATTCGCCCACCGGCACCCTCGATGCCGACAACCTGCCCGCCAACATGATGTGGTTCCTTGAGAGCTACGCCCGCGAGGTAAGCAACATCCAGAAGCTTGACATCGAGCAGGACCTGCCCGACAGCCCCGAATGGAACCTCATGACCAGCGGCAAGCCGCAGGCCAAGGACCAGTCAATAATCCTCATGGACGAGTACTGGGACCAGGGCGACACTCGCACCCCCACGTACAACCTCTACTGCCCCGTGGTCGACGGCCGCACCTCCGTTACCGGCTGCGTCGCAACCGCCCTCGCGCAGATGTGCCACTACTACCGCTACCCCATCCAGCCCAAAGGCAGCCGCACCTACATGTGCAACGGCGTCAACATCCGCCTGCGCTACGACACCATCTCGTTCAACTACGACCTCATGCCCAACGGCCTGGACGGTGCCTCCGACGAACAAATCCGCGAGGTGGCCAAACTCTGCTATGCCATGGGTGTAGGTGTCAAAATGAAATACCATCCCGACGGCAGCGGATCGAACAACTACGAGGCCAAAACCGCCATGAAGAACATCTTCAAATACAATGAGAGCGACTACTACGACCGTGCCAGCGCGGGTGGAGAACAGTTCGTCAGTACCATCCGTCAGGAACTGCTCAAGAAAAACCCCATCTACATGACCGGAGCCTCGTCCGTGGACGGTGGTTCCGATGCTGCCGGCCACGCTTGGCTCTGCGCTGGATACCGCGTTGAAAACCAGGACATGTACTTCATGAACTGGGGCTGGGGCGGCACCCGCTACGGCAACGGTTACTACAACCTGGTTAGCAACAGTATGCGCGCCCAAGGCTACAACTTCAATGTGAATCAGAGCATCCTTCTCGGCCTGACCCCCCCCGACGACTCGAACCGCTTTCTAGTTGGCATCCGCGAGGTTGACAACACCACCCTCTCGCCCGCCTATCCCAACCCCGCCGCCGTCAGCGTTACCATCCCCTACAGCCTCGATGCCGCCGCCGACCTCTGCATCTATGGCATCGACGGCCGCATGGTAACCAAGGTCAACGTGCCCGCCGGCAACGGCGAGGCCACCATCGACGTCGTCAACCTGCCCGCCGGCATCTACATCTACCGCCTCAACAACACGTCAGGCAAGTTTATCGTAAAGTAAAAGTAACTGTAAACGTGGACCCCTTGCCGGGTTCACTCTCTACCTTGATGTGAGCGTGGTGCAACCGCACCACGCTCGCTACGTAGTTAAGCCCGATGCCGAACCCCTTCACGTCGTGCACATTGCCCGTGGAGACGCGGTAGAACTTGTCGAAGATGTGCTTCTGGTCCTCCTTGGCGATACCCACGCCGTGGTCCTGCACGCTGATGACAAAACGGCTCCCCTCACGCAAGGTGCTGATCTCTATGTGCGGTGCACCGTTGGAATACTTGATACCGTTGTCCACCAGGTTGTAAATCATATTGGTCAGGTGCAGCTCGTCGGCCACCAGCGTCGGGGGCTCGGCGTTGAGGTGCTTATCGATGTGTCCGCCGCGATTGGCCAGCGTCAGCCGGAAACTGGCCGCCACACGGTGTATAATCTCGTGTGCATCCACCTCTTTGGGGCTGAGTTTGAAGTTCTTGTTCGACATCTTGGCGCTCTGCAGCATCGTCTCCACCAGCACCCGCATGCGCTGGTTCTCGTCGTTGACAATCTCGATGAAGCTGGCGCGCGACATGGAGTCCTGCGCCACGCTCTCGTCGCTCAACATCTCGCACGCCAGGCCGATGGTGGATATCGGGGTCTTGATTTCGTGCGTCATGTTGTTGATGAACTCGGTCTTCATCATGTCCAGTTTGCGCTGGTTGGCAAAGGCGCGGAGGGTAATGAAGAACATGGCCGCCACCACCAGTATCAGCACCCAGCTCATATAGGCATACATATTGGAGTGGCGCTGCAGGAAGAGTTCGGCGCTGGGGAAGTAAAGCATGATAAAGAGCTGGTTGCTCGACACGATGCCTATCGGGTGGAACGAGTAGCGGTAGGGCGACTCCTCGAGGCGCTCCTCCATCTGGGCGTCCGAGCTGTAAAGAAACGACCGCTGGCTGCCGTCGTAGAGGCCCACGGCGGGGTGTATGTCGATGCCGTTGAGCAGCAACTCCTCGACAATCAGCGAGTCCAACTCGCGGTAGTTGAACACCGAGGGACGGTGTGTGGCCGTCTGCATCACCTCGCCATTCAACTGCTTGATTACAGCGTCCATGGCATTGTTTACGCCCACGTTGAACATATTGTCGTTGATGGAAAAGGTGCGGCGCATCTGGTAGAACTGTATCACCACCAGGCTCACCGCCGCCACCGCAAAGACGGATATGATTATCACTCGGAGCCAGCGTTTCATCGTCGGAAGTCAGTTTTGTTTCTTATGTAATTTCTTCTTATAACGCACGTTAGGTGAAAATATTTTCCCTGCGGGGCACAAATGACATTTTTTTTGTACTTTTGCAAAAAACTTAACACCCATGAAGATAGGAGTCATCATAGCGATGGACATCGAGTACCGCCAGATGCGCGATGCCCTGGGCGGCGACAGCGGCATGCTGGGCGCCAACGAGATAGTCCTCTGGCAGTGCGGCATCGGCAAGGTCAACGCCGCCGTGGGCACCATGCGCCTCGTGCAGCAGCACCACCCCGACGCCGTCCTCAGCACCGGCCTGGCCGGCGGCATCGACCCACAGGTGAACGTCATGGACGTGCTGGCCGCCACGCAGTGCGTCTACCACGATGTCGACTGCGGCACCGGCCTCGGCTGCAGTCGCGGCCAGGTGCAGGGGCTGCCCGCACGCTTCGACGCCGACCCGCGCCTGCTCGACCATGCACTCGAAACACAACGCCTCCTCGCCTCCCAGTCCTCGCTCCGCACCGGCCTTATCTGCACCGGCGACCAGTTCATCACCGACCGCGAGGCACTCAACGGCATCAAACGCAACTTCGTCGACGGCCTGGCCTGCGACATGGAGAGCGCCGCCATCGCCCATACCTGCCACCTGCTCGGCGTGCCCTTCCTCTCGCTGCGCGTCATCAGCGACACCCCTGGCCGCACCCCCGACCACCAGCTGCAGTGGGACCAGTTCCTCGCCTCGATGTGCGACCGCTCGTTCCACTTCGTCAAGAAATACCTCGAAACCCTCTAAACCCGATTCGCAATGGAAGTCATCCAAAGTTTCACCATCGACCATACCCGCCTCAAGCCCGGCATCTACGTCTCGCGCATCGACCGCGGCTTCACCACCTTCGACCTCCGGATCACCGAGCCCAACCGCGAGCCCGCCGTGGCACCGGCGGCCATGCACAGCCTGGAGCACCTGATGGCCACCTGGTTCCGTAACTCGCAGGCCAAAGACGATGTGGTATACGTAGGCCCCATGGGCTGCCTCACCGGCATGTACGTCATCATGACCGGCAGCTACGACGCGGAGCGCATGCGGGCGCTGACAATGGAGTGCCTCGAGTGGGTGCTCGCCCAGACCGAGGTGCCGGCCACCACGCCCGAAACCTGCGGCAACTGCCTCCTGCACGACCTGCCCATGTGCCACTGGGAGGCGCGCCGCTACCTGGACCGCCTGCGCAACGATTTCCACAGCGAGTACACCAAGCTGCAGGTAACCCTCGCCGACGGCAAGGTGTTCGCCGACGCATAAAAAAAAACAGAACCGGCTCCCATCTGGGAACCGCTCCTGTTTTATGAAGTTTCAAACGTTAGAAAGCGTAGTTGAAGCTGTGGCTGAAGTTGCATGATACAAAAAAGATGAGAGACATTGCGTGAATGTCTCTCGTCTTTATTTGGGAGTGAGGGGATGCTTTAGAAGTAGAAGTTTAGGGTGATGTTGGCGCCAAAGTTGCCGGTGCTGATGAAGGTCTCTCTGCCGGCGACTCTTGAATAGTTAGTCTCGAGGGGGTCGGGTTTGTTGTCAACAGAATTGCGGAACCAGGTCTTGGCGATGGCAAAATCAAGATTTGCGCCGACGGAAATCTGTGTGCAGATAAAGTATTCAACACCAGCATTCAGCATCAGTCCAATCTTGTTGGCAGGGGCACCATAATAGGTGTAGTCGCCATCGGTAGAGCCTTCTGTCGATTCTCTATAGTTCCAGGAATTGGTGTGGACATAAACCAGGTTGGCACCAAAGATAGGCTGCAAGCGTCTGCCTGCCTGCAGGCGATATTCGCAACCCACCAAAGCCATGAAGGCCGTGGTAGAAGTGCGGGCAAAAGAGGTGAGAGTCTCACGGTCGGTGGGGTTGGAGTAGTTGTTACTCACATTGTAGTTGTTGTTGAAGCCAAAGCCTGCAACAGCGGCAATGTTGTTTTTGAGGAAATACTTTCCTGAGATGGTGACACCTCCGAAAAGGTCGTCGCTGTCAACGCCTTCGAACGCTGAAAATGAGTTGTTCGTGGTGCCGTTGAACATGTTTCCAACGTAGTTGAGGACGGGGTTGGCGTTGAAAGTCATGGCAAATCCGCCTTCTTTGGAACCGTACCATTTCTCGTCTTGTGCGCCGGCACCGATTGTAAATGCTGCAAGAGCAACAAACATAAATGCTTTTTTCATAAATGTGTTTTTTTAGGTTAAACATTTGTCATTTGACGGTGCAAAAGTACGACCTTTTTCAAAACTAGCCAAATTTTTCTTTCCAAAGTGTCTAATTATCTGTCTGAAAGACCTATTTCGACCCCTCAAAACTCTAGTATTTTAAGGCTTTTTAACTAAAATGTTAAAAATAAAAAAAACAGGAGGGGGTTCCCACTAGTGGAAACCCCTGTCCCGTATCAAAACCATGAAAACTTAATTTTTTCCTAGCAGTTCTGGCTGCATTTCGATTGCAAAAATACAACCTTTTTATGTCTCGGCATCCCGTTTTCGTTCCGAAACGGAAAAATCAGCGCCCGAATCGCCTAGAAGTAGAGATCCCGCTGCCCGTCGCCTATCTTGCACAGGTTGCCTTCGACACGCTTTTTGAGCTCTTCCTTCGAAAATGTCTGGGTCAGCTCCTTCAGCAGGCGCAGACCCTTCTCCTTGGTGGCGGGGCTGGCGTAGTCCTCGAGGTACTCGCGGAAGGTGAACATGGCGTTGGGCTTGCAGTACTCCTTGATGAGGCCGGGCTTGGCCAGGTCCATGAAGTCGGCACCCACGCGCCCCTTGCGGTAGCAACCGGTGCAGAAGCTGGGGATGTAGCCTCCGTCGATCATCACACTGATCACCTCATCCAGCGAGCGGTGGTCGCCCAGGGTGAACTGTGCGCCGGTGTTCTCCTCCTCGTAGCCGCCCGGATTGGTTTCGCTGGCGGCGCTGAGCTGGCTGGCACCGTACTTGATGAGCTGGTCGCGCATGGCGGGTTGCTCGCGCGTACTTATTATTATACCCGTGTAGGGCATGGCGATGCGGATGATGGCCACAATCTTCATGAAGTCCTTGTCGGAGACGGGGTGGGGTATGTTCTCCGGCAGGGAGAAAGGAGTGCCCTCGGCAGGCTCGATGCGTGGGAAGGAGACGGTGTGGGGGCCGCAGCCGAAGTCCTCCTCCAGGTGGCGCGCATGCTCCATGATGGCCAGTATCTCGAATCGGTAGTCCACCAGGCCGAACAGCACGCCGAGGCCCACGTCGTCGATGCCGCCCTCCATGGCGCGGTCCATGACGGTAAGGCGGTTGAGGTAGTCGCCCTTGGGGGTGCCGGCGGGGTGGAACTTGCGGTACTCCACCTCGTCGTAGGTCTCCTGGAAGCAGACATAGGTGCCGATGCGCTCGGCCTTCAGTTTGGCGAAGTCCTCCACGCTCATGGGCGCCAGCTCGACATTGATGCGGCGTATGGTGCTACCCTTCTCGTCCTTGGCGGCATAGGTGCGGCGGATAGCCTCCACCATGTAGTCGGCATCGTTGCGGGGGCTCTCGCCACAGATGAGCAGGGCGCGCTTGTGCCCCATGCGCAGCAGGTGGAGCGTCTCGTTCTCAATCTCGTCGAGGGTAAGGATTTTGCGCTTGAGCGCCTTGTTGTCGCGGCGGAAACCGCAGTATACGCAGTTGTTCACGCAGGCGTTGCCCGTGTAGATGGGGGCGAAGAGCACCAGGCGCTTGCCGTAGATCTCCTCTTTGCAGTAGTGCGCCGTGTCGAGGATTTTGCCGATTGAGGCTTCGTCCTCCACGCAGAGCAGCTTGGCCACATCCTCAAGGTTCAGCCCCTTCAGCTGGCGTGCCTTGTTCAGGATGTCGTTCAGTTCGCTGTCGCTGGGCGTGTTGTTTTCCAGCATGCCGTACAGCTTCTCGCGGTCTATGAAATTGGTGTGTTTCATTGTGCTATGGATGTTTAGGATTAATTGTTCTTCGACATGATGGCCTTGCATTCCACCCCTGCCATGCGGCCGAGGCGGCCGGTGAGGGCGTTGATGCGGTCGGCCGAGCCTTCCACGATGAGCGAGATGACCGCCACGGAGCGGTCCTTGAACGGCAAACCCTGCCGACAGAGGATAATATCGGCGTGATCCGACAGAATGCGGTTGATTTCGTCCGCCCACTGGCGGTCGCTGATGAGTATGCTTATTGTTCCTATCCTCTTCTCCATCAGGTGTTAGGCTTTTGGATTAGACTTGGTTTATCGGCGACAAAAGTACAAAATAAATTCCATATGGCAAAAGAAAAAAGATTAATTATCCTAAAACTTCATCGGCATCTACGAAAAAACATGTATATTTGCATATCAAAACATCTGAAAAATATGAAACGCATCTATCTCATTCTATTTGCATTACCAATGTTTTTCATTGGTTGCACCAAGGACAATATCGCCACCACGGACACCACCGACAGCACAGGTACAGGCGGTATCGATGTGGACACCACCACCGCGGTGGACCTTTCCGAGTATGACCGCACGGTAACTGTGGTCTTTTCGCCCAGTGGCAACGCCACCGTCAGTGGCGACGGCAACGGCATCAGCGCCAGCATCAGCGGCAATGGCGTAACCATCACCAACAGCGGCAGCAGCAAGGTGGCCTACCAACTTTCGGGCTCCACCGCGAACGGCTACCTGAAGGTATACAGTGCCCACGGGCAAGCCCTGGTGCTCAACGGCGTGAGCATCACCCACCCCACCGGCGCCGCCATCAATATCCAAGGTCCCCAAGGCGACCCCGGCAAGGGGAAACTCGCCAAAATAGTCCTGACGGGCAGCAGCACCCTGGCCGACGGCACCACCTACACCGGCACACCCGCCCTGGAAGACGAGAAGGCCGCCCTCTTTGCTGAAGGAGGGCTGTTGATAGCCGGCAGCGGCACCCTCACCGTCAACGCCACCGGCAAGTCGGCCATCACCTCGGACAGCTACGTGCACATCCTCGACGGCCCGACGGTTTATGCCAACTCCACCGCCGGCCACGGCATCCGTGGCAAGAACTATGTCCTGGTCTCCGGCGGCACGCTCGACATCAACACCTCGGCCAACCTCTGCAAAGGCATCAGCAGCGACACCCTGGTGCGCTTCGACGGTGGGCTGACCACCATCGCGGTGAGCGGCGATGCAGGCTACGACAGCGAGACCTCCACCTACTCCGGCACCGCGGGCATCAGGGCCGGCACAGCGTTTGCCATGAACGGCGGCACGCTCACCATCACCAACAGCGGCCGCGGCGGCAAGGGCATCATCAGCCCCGGCACGGGCACCTTCACTGGTGGCGTTGTCAACGTATCCGCCACCGGCGCCAACTATCCCAATGCCACCGACACCATTGCCGCCAAGGCGGTACGCTTCGAGGGCAACATCGTCTTCCGCGGCGGCTCCGTTGTGGTCAAATGCTCCAACAACGAGGCCATCGAATCGAAAGGAACCATCACCGTCAGCGACGGCACCGTCTACGCCTATTCCGCCACCGACGACGCCATCAACTCGAAGGGCGACTTCACCATCACCGGCGGCCGCCTCTACGCCCACTCGGCAGGCAACGACGGCATCGACGCCAACGGCAACTGCTACCTGCGCGGCGGCCTGGTCTACGCCATCACCACCAAGGGGAACCCCGAGGTGGCCATCGACGCCAACACCGAGCAGCGCAAGCAGCTCTACGTCGAGGGTGGCACGCTTATCGCCGTGGGCGGTCTGGAACGCGGCGCAACGCTGACGCAGACCTGCTACCAGGTGTCGTCGTGGAGCAAGAACGCGTGGTACGCCATGACCGTAGGCTCGGAGACCTACGTCTTCAAGACCCCCGAGCGCGGCAACAGCCTCATCCTCTCCGGCAGCGCGCAACCCACCCTGCTCTCGAACCCCACCGTCGAGGGCGGCACCGAAATTTTCGAAGGGATGCTCAAGGTGGACGCCACGGTGTCGGACGGCAGCAGCGTCAACCTCTCGCAGTACAACGGCGGCGGCGGTGGCGGCGGCCACTGGAAATAACCCCTGACACTTCCAGAATATGAAACACAATACACTAAAATACATAGCCTTGGCCATCGCGCTATCCTCACTTCCGCTGGCCGCCACGGCACAGACCGACGTGGATCTCGACCCGGAAGCGGGCGCCCGTCTCTCCTTTACCCTCGACAAGCGCCTCATGCGCGGCCTGCACATCACCCTCGAGGAGGAGGTGCGTCTGGACAACAACTTCACCGGCTTCGACCGACTGCAGCACACGCTGTCGGTCAGCTACAAGGTGCACCCCAACGTCAAGCTGGGACTGGGCTATGCACTCATCAACCCTTACAGCGCGAAGAACTCGGAATTCAAGGGCGCACGGCACCGCCTGATGGCCGACATCACGGGCACGCTGCACCTGAACCTGTGGAACATCTCGCTCAAAGAGCGCCTGCAAACGACCCACCGCACAGGCAGTTACAACACATACCAGAGTCCCGCCACCGCCTGGGGGCTGAAGAGCCGCCTGGCTGTGAAGTACCAAGGCTGGCAGCCGCGCGGCTGGACCCCCTACGCCTATATCGAGGTGCGCAACACCTTCAGCGCCCCCACCGTTACGGCCGACTACAACGCCGCCACCGGCACCTACCTCGTCCCCGGCACCACCAGCAGCGAGGGCGAGGCGGGCTGGTTCCTCGACGGATTTGACGGCACCTATGTCGACCGCGTGCGCCTGTGCCTCGGCGTCGACTACCGCATGACACGCGCCAGCACGCTGACTTTCTACCTGCTGGCCGACCGTATCGACAACAAAGCCATCGACGCCAATGCCGAAGGCACACGGCTCAAGGCGTACACCCGTGAGAAGGGCCTTGTCGGCTCACTGGGGTTCAATTACACCTACGCATTTTGAGAGAACCCCTGCCACCCGGTAGGGGAATGGTAGGGGTTCTCTAGGGGAATACTAGGGCATTGGAAGGATATGGAAGCTTATGGTTCCATATCCTTCCAAGACTACTTGATGAGGTTGCCCAGGATGTCGCGCGTGATGGTGCGCGTGGCGGCCGAAGTGGCGTTTTTGATGACCTTCTGGCCGGTGGAGGTGCTGGACTTGGTCTTCTTGCCGGTAACCTTGTTGCTTACGGCGGTACCTATCGAGGTGGCCACGGTGGCAGTAACGGCGGTCAGCACGGCTTTCATCACCTTGGAGAACACGCCGGGCTTTTTCTTCTCGGCCTTGGGTTCGGCCACCTGCGTTTCCTTGGTGGATCGGGCAGGCTTCGAGACCTTCTCTTCGGCCACCTGCACGGCCAACTCCTCGGCCTCCTTGAGCAGCATCTCGAAGGCACTCTCTCGGTCGACCATGGTGTCGTACTTGCCGGCCAGGCGGCTGGCGCGCTGTATGTCAGCTCGCTGCTGGGGCGTGATGGCGCCGATTTGGGAGAGGGGGAAGAGCACCTTGGCGCGCTGGACGATGCCGGGGGCGCCCTTCTCATCGAGGAAACTGACCAGCGCCTCGCCGGTCTCGAGGTTCATGATAGCCTCGTCGGTCTTAAAGGCGGGGTTGGGGCGGAAGGTGTCGGCGGCGGTGCGCACGGCCTTCTGGTCCTTGGGGGTGTAGGCGCGCAGGGCATGCTGCACGCGGTTGCCGAGCTGACCGAGGATATTCTCGGGGATGTCGGTCGGGCTCTGGGTTACGAAGTAGATACCCACGCCCTTGGAGCGTATGAGGCGGATGACCTGTTCAATCTTGTCGACCAGCGCCTTGCTGGTATCGTCGAAGAGCATGTGCGCCTCGTCGAAGAAGAATACCAGCTTGGGCAGCTCCATGTCGCCCACCTCGGGCAGGGTGCTGTAGAGCTCAGAGAGGAGCCAGAGCAGGAAGGTGGAGTAGAGCTTGGGCTGCAGCATGAGGCGGTCGGCAGCCAGCACGTTCATGACGCCCTTGCCGCCTTCGGTCTGCAGGAGGTCGTAGATGTCGAACGAGGGTTCGCCGAAGAACTTGTCGGCTCCCTGGCTCTCGAGCTGCAGCAGGGCGCGCTGGATGGCGCCGATGGTGGCGGTGGAGATGTTTCCGTACTGGGTGGTGTACTCCTTGGCGTGTTTGCTGACATAGTCGAGCATGGCGCGGAGGTCCTTCACGTCGAGGATGAGCAGGCCGCGGTCGTCGGCAATGCGGAAGACGATGTTGAGCACACCGTCCTGCGTCTCGTTGAGGCCCATAAGGCGCGAGAGGAGCTGCGGCCCCATTTGGCTCACCGTGGCGCGGATGGGGTGCCCCTGCTCGCCATAGACGTCGAAGAAACGGACAGGGCAAGCCTGGAAGTTCGGATTGGGGATGCCGAACTCATCCTTGCGTTTCTCGATGAACGAGGAGATGGCGCCCGCCTGGCTGATGCCGCTGAGGTCGCCCTTCATGTCGGCCATGAAACAGGGCACGCCGGCTTGGCAGAAGGTCTCGGCCAGCACCTGGAGGGTAACGGTCTTGCCGGTGCCGGTGGCGCCGGCGACAAGGCCGTGGCGGTTGGCCATGCGGCCGGTGATGCAGAGGTTGCCCTCGTCGCAGTGGGCTATGTAGAGCTGACGGTCGTCGGTGTACATCGTGGGCTAGGCTTTAGAAGGTGAAATTGAAGCCGAGTTTGAGAAGCGAGTTCTCCCAGCGCAGCACATCGGTGAAGCTGTTCAGACCGGCATAGAGGTACGAGCGGTTGGTGGAGATGGGGTCGAGGCCCGCGATTTTGGGGTCGTATGTGTCGGTCTCGCTGGCGAAGCCGATGGAGAGCAGGTCGAGCATGAGCTCCATGTTGATGTGGGTCGAGATTTCATAGATGAGCGTGGGACGCAGGCTGACCCCCCAGCCGAGGAAGGTGGTGAAATCGTTCCTGGGGTCTTTCTCATGGTACTCGCCGGCATTGGGGTAGTTGACGGCATAGAAAGTCTCCCTGAAGTTGACCGGCCCCATCATGCGGAGCTGACCCTGCAGCAGCAGGTTGAAGTGCATGTTGCCGAAGCGGAGGAACTCGTACTTGACCTGCGGAGCCACATACCAGCCCGTGCGCGAGGAGCGGGTGTAGTGGTCCGTAACGTCGATGTCCATACCCACGTTTTCATAGTGTATGCGGTCGATACCGAGCAGGGTGTCCTGGCTGGCATCCATATAGCCGCCGGTAACGCCCACATAGAGGCGCGGAGTAACCATGTAGCCCAGC
Organism: uncultured Bacteroidales bacterium; assembly: GCA_900315935.1. Classification (GTDB taxonomy): domain Bacteria; phylum Bacteroidota; class Bacteroidia; order Bacteroidales; family P3; genus Colimorpha. The sequence continues at coordinate 44,669 of ONBB01000007.1, read as the reverse complement.
TGCAGGCCACCCACATAATGGGTTGACGAGACGTAATCGTCCGTGAGCGAGGTGGTGCTCTTTTGCCAGTGGTAACCGCCCTGAAGGCCGAGAACAAACTGCGCCTGCACTGCCGTGAAGCAGAGAACTGCCGCGATGAGGATAGCTGTTTTTTTCATTGGTACGTGTGATTATTTAAAGTGCAAAATTACGAAGAAAAAATGAATTGTGCGCCAATAAATTGACTTTTTCTCGCGCAATACCCATATCTCGCTGTGCCACAACACCTTACATCGAAGCCATTTTTTTGATGATTTTCTGCAGTTTTTTTTGAAAAAAGTCCGATTTTCCTCCATTTACAAACAGGTGATTTTCAGACTATTGAAGGGACCCTCTTCTTCCTCTCTTCTTCCTTGGTTAGGGGATGGAAAGGAGGGGGTACGGGCGGGAGTAAAAAAAATGAAAGTCGGACTCCTGGAGGGGAGTCCGACTCGACTTTTAGGGGTTGCTGTTCACCAGCCGACGGTTACTCTTGGTCGCCTTTGGCGATGGCGAGTTTGCCGCGGTAGTAGCCGCACTCGGGGCATACGTGGTGGTACATAACAGCTGCGCCGCAGTTGCTGCAGGTGCTCAACTGGCGGGTTTCCAACGCGTCGTGCGTTCTTCTTTTGGCCGTTCTCGTTTGCGAGAATCTGTGTTTCGGATGTGGCATATTATTACTTTTTTAATTTATTTATTTCAGTTTTTTCAGTGCTTCCCAGCGGGGGTCGATGTCGCCATCGGGGCGCGGGGCGTCGGGGTCGGCGATATGGCGGACCACCTCGGGGTCGCAGTCTCCTTCGGGGTGTGAGCGGAAGAGGGGCAGCTGGACGGAGACGTATTCGTAGAGGTGCTGGGAGAGGTCGATTTCAGTGGCATCTTCCGGGAGTATGAGTTGTTGTTCGTCGAGGGTGGTTTCGGTGTCGCTGAAGCTGACGCTGAGGTGCTCTTCCCCATCGATGGGGATGTCCATGGGGGCCAGGCAGCGGTCGCAGGGCACCGTAACCTCACCTTTCAAACCGAAAGTGAAGAGCAACATGCGCTCCTGACGCTCCATATCGACGTGAATTTTGACGTTTCCATCCTCGATTTCGTCGATTTTCCACTCTTCAAAGAACTCTCGCCCTAGCACAAAATCATACGCATAAACGCCTGATTTCAAGCCGCCAAAGCGAATTATCATATCATCTTTACTACTCATTTTCACACTCCTATTGAGTTTGCAAAGATACGAACTTTTTTAATACTGGCAAAAAAAACTTCATTTTACAATTATTTTTCTGCAAATATAAATTTATTTCGTATCTTTGCATTTTGATTTGAAACGAGTATGCTATTCTTAGTCGGCATAATATGCGGTGTGTTGCTGTCGCTGGTATTCAGTATCGGCCCGGCCTTTTTCGCGCTGATACAGAACAGCATACACCATGGTTTCCGCAAGGCGATTTACTTTGCCGCGGGTGTCAGTTTGAGTGATATTGTGATGGTGTTGCTGATGCTGACCGTGCTCTCAAATGTCGATATGGGAGCCCTGCTGCACAATGTATGGGTGGCCACCATCGGCGGTGCGGCGGTGGCATGGTTCGGTGTGCGGACCTTCCGCAGCAAGGTGCGCCGCGCCTCGAACCGCGAGAAGAACCTGCGCTTTGCAACCGAGAACGCCACACGCGGCCGCGAGCTGCTCCTTTCGGGTTTCCTGCTGAATATACTCAACCCGCTGATTTGGATTTACTGGGTAACGATTATCACTTTCCTCTCGGCCGAGATGGGGCTTATGCCTGCACAGCGCTACCTTTTCTTTGCCGGCCTGCTGCTGGCGGTGTTCGGCACCGACGTGCTCAAGTGCCGCCTGGCATCGATGATGCAGAGTTGGTTCACAGCCGCGAAGCTCAACTTCTTCAACAAGCTGATGGGCTGCGTGATGATTGGCTTTGCCGTCTACCTGATCGTCTCCATGATTCTATACCAGACCAACCCCAAAATCCGCGCCAAGGAGGATGCCAAACCGCCGCAGAGCACCCGCATCGTGCAGCGCGTGAACGAGACGGTAACCCACACGGTGGACCACTACCTCAAGAAAGACAGCACGAAAAAAGCCGCAGAGCACAACTCCGCGGCAGAACAGAGCGACAGCGTCGCCACTATTTCAGATACATTACTTTAATGGGCTTGTAGCCTGGAGCCGCGACCACGTAGAGGCCGCCGGCCGGGAGTTCGACCCGCATGCTGCCGCAGACCGTGGGCTGGGCCACGATGCGTCCCGTCATGTCGGACACGGTGCACTGCAGGGGCTGGTCGCTACAAAGGAGCAAGCCTGTGGGAACAACCTCCACCCGGACGGGCAGGGGGTCGCTGACGGAGGCAACACCATTGGGGTCGTCGCCACCGCCGCCGGGTTCATCACCGCCGCCACCGGGCTCATCGCCGCCGCCACCAGGGTTGTCGCCACCACCGCCGGGGTTGTCGCCACCGCAGTTTTCCACCAGCGTGTAGGCACCCCAACCGGCACTACGGTAGGCGGCCAGGCGACCGCAGGGCACCGACACCACCACCGCAGCTGAGGGCAGCGTGGAGGAGGAGCCGAGCGAAGGGGGATTCTCGCCAAGCATGAACACCGTGTCGAGACTGCCGCAGTAAGCGAAAGCTGAACTGCCAACGAAGCGCATCGAGGCAGGGAGGGAGATGGAGGTCAGATTGGAACGCAGGAAGACAAAGTCGGCAATGCCGAGCGTGCCGTCGGCAACGACCACATGCCCCTGGACTGCCGAGTTGGCTCCCAGGATATAGTTGCTGCAATAGAGGATGTGGTCCTCCGAAAGGTTGTCGGGATTGCTGAAAAACGAGGTGCCGGAGAAGGCACCCGACCCTATCGCAGTAAGGGTCGAGGGAAGCGTAACGGATGCCAGGTTGTTATTGCCCGAAAAAGCCGAGTTGCCAATGGTGGTCATCCCTTCGGGAAGCACCAGCGAGGTAATCCCCTTGCCATTGAGGGCGGCGTTGGCCACGGAGGTAACATTATAGGTATTGGAGCCGTTGCTGACGGTGGCGGGAATCTCCAACGCACCCATGATGTATTCCGAGGTCATGTCCACCTTGACGGTGGTGCCGGAGGTGGGGGTGAAGGTGAGCGTCTGGCCCGAGGGGACGGTGGCGGTAAATGACTGCGCCATGGCCGCCAACGAGGCGGCCATGAGCAGCATTGAAACATACAACTTTTTCATAATCGTTTTCTATTCGCGGGCAGCGAGCAGCAGTTCCATCATCTTGATGGCCGAGGTGCTGACAGGTGTGCCGGGGCCGAAAACGGCGGCCACGCCGGCATCGAAGAGGAACTGGTAGTCCTGGGCGGGGATGACACCGCCGGCGACGACCATGATGTCCTCGCGTCCCAGCTTCTTGAGCTCCTCGATAACCTGCGGCAGGAGGGTCTTGTGGCCTGCGGCCAGCGAGCTGGCGCCGAAGATGTGGACGTCGTTTTCGACGGCCTGCTTGGCGGCCTCGGCCGGGGTCTGGAAGAGGGGACCCATGTCGACGTCGAAGCCCATGTCGGCGTAGCCAGTGGCTACCACCTTGGCTCCGCGGTCGTGGCCGTCCTGACCCATCTTGGCCACCATGATACGGGGGCGGCGGCCCTCGAGCTTGGCGAACTTGTCGGTGAGCTCCTGCGCCTTCTTGAAGGCGTCGCTCTCTTTGGTCTGACTGCTGTACACGTTGCTGATGAGGTTGATTTTGGCTTTGTAGCGTCCGAAGACCTTCTCCAAGGCGTAGCTGATTTCGCCCAGCGAGGCGCGCTTGCGTGCGGCGTCGATGGAGAGTTCGAGGAGGTTGCCCTCGCCGGTCTCGGCGCAGCGGGTGAGGGCGTCGAGGGCGGCATTGACGGCGTCGTTGTCGCGCTCGGCGCGCAGCTTGGCCAGACGTTCAATCTGGGCCTTGCGCACGGCGGTGTTGTCCACCTCGAGGGTCTCGATGGGATCCTCGTGGGCGAGGCGGTATTTGTTGATGCCGACGATGGTGTCGACATTGGAGTCGATACGGCTCTGCTTGCGTGCCGAAGCCTCCTCGATGCGCATCTTGGGCACACCGCTCTCGATGGCTTTGGCCATACCGCCCAGTTTCTCGACCTCCATGATGTGCCCCCATGCGCGGTGGGCGAGCTCATGGGTGAGGGTCTCGATGTAGTAGGAGCCGGCCCAGGGGTCGACCACGCGGCAGATGTCGGTCTCCTCCTGGAGGTAGATCTGCGTGTTGCGGGCGATACGTGCGGAGAAGTCGGTCGGCAGGGCGATGGCCTCGTCGAGGGCGTTGGTGTGGAGGCTCTGGGTGTGGCCGAGGGCGGCGCCGAGGGCCTCGATGCAGGTGCGGGCCACGTTGTTGAAGGGGTCCTGCTCGGTGAGGCTCCAACCGGAGGTCTGCGAGTGGGTACGCAGGGCCAGCGACTTGGGGTTCTTGGGGTTGAACTGGCTGACAATCTTGGCCCACAGCATGCGGGCGGCGCGCATCTTGGCAATCTCCATGAAGTGGTTCATACCCACGGCCCAGAAGAAGGAGAGGCGCGGAGCGAAGTCATCGACGCTCATGCCTGCCTTGACACCGGCGCGGAGGTACTCCAGGCCGTCGGCCAGAGTGTAGGCCAGCTCGATGTCGGCCGTGGCGCCGGCCTCCTGCATGTGGTAGCCGGAGATGGAGATGGAGTTGAACTTGGGCATGTTCTTCGAGGTGTACTCGAAGATGTCGGCGATGATTTTCATCGACGGCAGCGGAGGGTAGATATAGGTGTTGCGCACCATGAACTCCTTGAGGATGTCGTTCTGGATGGTGCCCTGCAGCTGGCTCTGGGGGACGCCCTGCTCTTCGGCGGCGATGATGTAGAAGGCCAGGATGGGGAGCACGGCGCCGTTCATGGTCATCGAGACCGACATCTGGCCGAGGTCGATCTGGTCGAAGAGGATTTTCATGTCGAGGATGCTGTCGATGGCCACACCGGCCTTGCCGACGTCGCCCACGACGCGCTCGTGGTCAGAGTCATAACCGCGGTGGGTGGCCAGGTCGAAGGCACAGGAGAGACCCTTCTGACCGGCGGCGATGTTGCGGCGGTAGAAGGCGTTAGACTCCTCGGCGGTGGAGAAACCGGCGTACTGGCGGACGGTCCAGGGGCGCATAACGTACATCGTCGAGTAGGGGCCGCGCAGGAAGGGCGCGATACCGGCGGCATAGTTCAGGTGCTCCATGCCGGCCAGGTCCTTGGCACCGTAGGCGGGCTTGACGTCAATCTGCTCCGGGGTCTTCCAGTTTTTCTCAATGTGGTTCTCCTTCTCCCAATCGGCGAAGTTCTGACGCGAACTATCGACCGAACGGAAATCGACTTTTGAAAAATCGGGTCTCATTATCAGTTGTTTATATAATTATAGTATCGTTTGTTCAAAATGCAAATATAGTAAATATATTTCACGTGGCAAAATAAAATAAAAACGCCCCCATTCGGCAGGGGTTCTCCAGGGGAATGGTAGGGGGTCTCTAGGGGAATACATAGGCTCTGGACCGCTATGAGCCGATATGGGGCCAGCAGGGTCCGATATACTATTTTCGTTGATTTTGAAAGTATTTTTTCACGGGGCCGAAGTCGTAGCCGTCGACGAGGATGCGGTCCTGGGTAGTGCGGCCGAGGAAGCAGCAGTTGAGCTGGGCCTCGGTGAGCTTGAGCAGGAAGGCATCATCCTGGCTTTCAGGCAGGATGGCCAGGTAGCGTCCCGGCTCCTCGCCGAAGAGGAAGGCGTCGAGGCGCACCTCGCGCGGCACGAGGATGTCGAAGCCGCGCGGCGCGATGAACCGCAGCAGGGAGCAGTAAAGGCCGCCCTCCCCCACCCCGTGGCTGGCCTCCAGCATCGCGGCCGACTGCAACGAGCCGAGTATCAGTTCGATATACTGGCAGTCCTCCTCGCTGCCGGCGGCGGCCATGGGCTCGCCCACCAGGTGGAGGCAGCGGCGGGCGTACTCGCTGTCGGCGAACTCGCTGCTGACGTTGCCGACCATGTAGAGGAGCATGCCGGTGGGAAACGATGGGAGTGTGAAATGAGGAATGAGGAATGAGGAATTATGGCAGAGTTCCTCTGCAATCGACTGGCACTCTTTCACTTTAGGCTCGCGGATGGCCTTATGGTCGGCGTTGCCGGAGTAGAGGTACTCGTCGCGGTGCACTGTGTGGTGCTGGCCGCGCAGCCAGCCGTAGAGGCTCTGCTGCTTGCCGTTGCTCTCCCACATGGCCAGCAGGGTGGAGAGTTCGTCGATGGAGGGCTGGCGGCCGATGATGTCCAGCACCTCGTCAAAAGCCTGGCGCGAGATGCCGAGGCTTTCGGCCTGCTCGAAGTCTATCTCAGCTTTCAATGGTCAACTTCTCGAAGAGGGCGGTGCAGCCGGCGGTGATGTCGTCGTAGGCGATGTTGAACTTGCGGGTGTACCAGGGGTCGGCCACGTCGCGCCCGTGGCGTTCCTCATCCGAGGGGTCCACATGGCTCAGCAGGAGCGACAGCTTGCCGTCGGGGTCGCCGCCGAAGAAGTGGGAGAGGTTGGTCAGGTTGGCCTGGTCCATGCCCACAATCATGTCGTACTGGCGGTAGTCGGAGGCTGTGATCTGGCGCGATGTCTTGCCCGGGCAGCCGATGCCGTGCTCGGCCAGGGTGCGCTTGGCCATGGGGTAGACGGGGTTGCCCACCTCCTCGTTGCTGGTGGCGGCGGAGGCCACCTCGAACTGCTCCTCCAGACCGGCGCGGCGCACCAGGCGCTTGAAGATGAACTCGGCCATCGGGCTGCGGCAGATGTTGCCGTGGCATACAAAAAGTATTCTTTTCATGCTGCAAAAGTACGAAATAAAAATGACATGGACAAAAAAAAGATGCCCGAGGGGCATCTTTTTTATTCCAAGCCATATCGCAAGGGGTGCTCCGGCTAGCGGCGGCGCTCCTTGATACGGGCCTTCTTACCGGTGAGATTGCGCAGGTAGAAGATGCGGGCGCGACGCACGGCACCGCGCTTGTTGACATCAATCTGCTCGATGAAGGGGCTGTTGACGGGGAAGATGCGTTCCACGCCCACGCCGTTCGTAATCTTGCGGACAGTAAAGGTCTCGGTGGCTCCGGAACCGCGGCGCTGCAGCACAACGCCCTGGAAGTTCTGGATACGTTCTTTGTTTCCTTCGCGGATTTTGTAATGGACAGTGATGGTGTCGCCGGCCTTGAAGTCGAACTGTTTGAGCTCGGTCAAGTTCTCCACAAATTGCATTAATTCAGTTTTTCCCATGACTATAAGCGTTTTAGCAGGTTAGACAATTTACTTTTTCACCATCTTTACAACAGCGGTGAAAGCCTCGGGATGGTTCATCGCGAGGTCGGCCAGAACCTTGCGGTTCAGCTCGATGCCGCTCTTGTGAAGTTCGCCCATGAAGACAGAGTACGAGACACCGTTGATGCGGCAACCGGCGTTGATACGGTTGATCCACAGCGAGCGGAACTCGCGCTTTTTGTTCTTACGGTCGCGGTAGGCGTAGGTCTGACCCTTCTCCCACTTGTTCTTGGCGACGGTCCATACGTTTTTACCTCTGCCCCAATAACCTTTGGTGCGGTTGAGGATTTTCTTTCTGCGTGCCCTGGAGGCAACAGCGTTTACTGATCTTGGCATAACGTTTTAATTGTTTTTTCGTTCAGGCGGCAGCGCGGTGCCTCCCGGAGGCTGACCCGCTGCACTTGTCTGCGCTGAGCAATGGTTAATAACTCCTGTTTTTTTTTACTAGTTTTTCTAGATTTTCTAGATTTTCTAGATTTTCTAGATTTTCTAGACTACGCTAAAAGCATTCTCTTCACGCGGGCCTCGTCGTCGCGGCTCACGAGAGTCGTGTGGTCGAGGTTGCGCTTCTGGGTCGTCTCCTTCTTGGTGAGGATGTGGCTGTGGTAAGCATGCTTGCGCTTGATCTTGCCGGTGCCGGTGAAAGCGAAACGCTTCTTGGCAGCGGACTTGGTTTTCATTCTAGGCATTACTTTACTGTTTTTTAAATTAGACTTGTATGTTGATATGACTTGGATTTCTTTACTTCTTGGGAGCGATGATCATCAGCATGCGCTTGCCCTCGAGGCGCGGCAGCTGCTCGGGCTTGCCGTACTCCAGCAACGCCTCGGCGAACTTCAGCAGCTGGGCTTCGCCCTGCTCCTTGTAGACAATGCTGCGACCGCGGAAGAAGACGTCGACCTTCACCTTGTTGCCCTCCTTGAGGAAGCGGATGGCGTGGTTGAGCTTGAACTCGAAGTCGTGGTCGTCGGTCTGCGGCGAGAGACGGATCTCCTTGATGACAATCTTGGTCGAGTTGGCCTTGCGCTCCTTCTCGCGCTTCTTCTGCTCGTAGAGGAACTTCTGGTACTCGATGATTTTGCACACCGGCGGGTTGGCGTTGGGCGAAATCATCACCAGGTCGAGTCCCTGGTCGTAGGCACGGCGGAGGGCCTCCTTGGTGTTCATGATGGTGGGCTCCATGCCGTCGCCGACGACGCGTACCATCGGCACGTCGATGCGCTCATTGGTGAGGTGTTCGGGCTCTTTTTTCACGGGGCCGCGGCCGCGGTTGCCGGCGTTCTGTCCGGGTCTGAAAGGTGCTGCTATAACTTTTTTCTCCTATTTTATGTTTATTGCATTACTGCTTCTATCTCGTCCTCAATCACCTTGGCGAAGGCTTCGGGGGTCATGGCGCCGAGGTCGCCGGCGCCTTGGCGGCGCACGCTGACGGTGCCGTCGGCCACCTCCTTCTCGCCCAGGATGAGCATGAAGGGCACCTTGGCCACTTCGGCGTCGCGTATCTTGCGGCCTATCTTCTCGCTGCGCTCGTCGATGGTGCCGCGCAGGTTGAGATTCTCGAGGCGTGCCTTCATGGCCTTGGCCTCGTCGATATACTTCTCGCTGACGGGCAGGATGATGAACTGGTCGGGCGTGAGCCACAGGGGGAATTTGCCGCCGGTGTGCTCTATCAGCACGGCGCAGAAACGCTCCATCGAGCCGAAGGGGGCGCGGTGAATCATCACCGGGCGGTGCTTCTGGCCGTCGGAGCCTATATACTCGAGGCCGAAGCGCTCGGGCAGATTGTAGTCCACCTGGATGGTGCCCAGCTGCCAACGGCGGCCGATGGCATCCTTGACCATGAAGTCGAGCTTGGGGCCGTAGAAGGCGGCCTCGCCGAGCTCCACCCGGGCCTTGAGGCCCTTCTCCTGGCAGGCTTCGACGATGGCCTGCTCGGCCTTCTCCCAGTTCTCGTCGGTGCCGACGTACTTGGTGGTGTTGCTGGGGTCGCGCAATGATATCTGGGCCTCGAAGTTCTCGAAGCTGAGGGCTTTGAAGATAATCTCGATAATCTCCATCACCTTGATGAACTCTTCCTTCACCTGGTCGGGGCGGCAGAAGATGTGGGCGTCATCCTGTGTAAATGAACGCACGCGCGTGAGACCGTGCAGCTCGCCGCTCTGCTCGTAGCGGTATACGGTGCCGTACTCTGCGATGCGCAGGGGCAGCTCGCGGTAGCTGACCGGCTCGTTGCGGTAGATCATGCAGTGGTGGGGGCAGTTCATGGGCTTGAGCAGGTACTCCTCGCCCTCCTCGGGGGTGGTGATGGGGCGGAAGGAGTCCTCGCCGTAGTGGTCCCAGTGGCCGGAGGTAACGTAGAGCTGCTTGCCGCCGATGTGGGGGGTCATCACCTGCTTGTAGCCATAGCGCTTCTGTATCTTGGAGAGGAAGTCCTGCAGGCGCAGGCGCAGGTCGGTGCCCTTGGGCAGCCAGATGGGCAGACCCTTGCCCACCATCTCGCTGAACATGAACAGACCCATCTCCTTGCCTATCTTGCGGTGGTCGCGCTTCTTGGCCTCCTCGAGCATGAGGAGGTACTCGTCGAGCTCCTTCTTCTTGGGGAAGCTGACGGCATAGAGGCGAGTGAGCTGCGGACGGTGCTCGTCGCCGCGCCAGTAGGCGCCGGCCAGGCTGAGCAGCTTGACGGCCTTGATGGCGCTGAAGTCCACCAGGTGGGGACCGCGGCAGAGGTCGGTGAAGACACCGCTCTCGTAGAACGAGATGGTGCCGTCCTCGAGGTCATTGATAAGCTCCACCTTGTAGTTCTCGTTGCGGCCGTTGAACTCGGCCAGGGCCTCGGCCTTGCTCACCTCGCGGCGGCAGATGGGGGTCTTGGCGCGCCGAAGTCGATGTCGTAGTAGAAGCCGTTCTCGATGGCGGGGCCGATGCCGAACTTGATGCCCGGGTAGAGTTCCTGCAGGGCGGTGGCCAGCAGGTGGGCGGAGGTGTGCCAGAAGGTGTGCTTGCCCTCTTCGTCGTTCCAGGTGAGCAGTTGGACGGTGGCGTCGGCGGTGATGGGGCGGTTAAGCTCCACCACCTGGTCGTTCACTTTGGCCGACAGGACGTTGCGTGCCAGACCCTCGGAGATGCTTTTTGCTATGTCCAAGGGTGTTACACCAGCCTCATGCTGATGCACGGAACCATCTGGTAATGTTATATTTATCATCACTTTATATCTCTTATATGCGTACTATTTCAAACTGCAAAGATACAACTTTTTTATAATGTGGTGAAAAATTTTTCTCACGGGGGGTGAGACTGTAGGGGGGAATCATTATTCGCCCCCACGGTGCGGGTTGCAACAAAAAAGGGGCGAATCAAATTCGCCCCTGCGGAATGTGGGTTGTTTGCGCCTCAAGGGGTAACGGCCTCGAAGATGGCGGTGTAGCTCTTCGTACCCTCGACGAGGACGTAGCGGCTGTCATTCTGCCAACCGGCGCCGCTATCGGCCCACCTGACGAACTTATAACCCGCATTGGGGGTGGCCCTAAGCTGGGTACTCTTGCCCACGGTGAACTCGCCGCTGCCGGTAACGGTGCCCATGGCTGTGTTGTTGGCGGTGGCGGTAATCTGGTACTTGGGCAGCGCCTCGAACTGGGCGGTGAAGGTGGCATCGCCGGAGACGGTAACGTGGCGGGGGTTGAAGGAGGAGCCGTCGCTCCAGCCGGTGAAGCGGTAGCCGTCCGCGGGCGCGGCGGTGATGACGGCCACCTGGTCGACGTCGTAGTTGCCGCCGCCGGAGGCGGTGCCCATCGCGTCATCGGCGGAGGTGACGGTGATGGTGTATTCGACTATGGCCTCGAACTGGGCGATGTAGGTGGTGTCGGAGTTGATGGCGATGTAGCGGGGGTTGCTGGTGTTGCCGTCGTGCCACTGCGTGAAGCGGTAACCGGCCTTGGGCGTGGCCTTGATTTGCACATCCTGGTCCTGCAGGACGGTGCCGCCGCCGGTAACGGTGCCCATCGACGCGTCGGCGGTGGTCACGGTGAGGGTGTAGGCGGTGGTGGCGTCCACGCCGATGATGACGCGGGTGTTGCCGAGCACCTTGGCGTCGTTGCCGCCGCCATAGACGTTGCCCATCACGGTGCCGTGGTGGATGTGCACCTTGGTGGAGTAGTTCTCGGCGGGGTGGTCGATGACGGCGGTGCTACCCTGGCCGCCGCCGAAGACGTTGTTCATGACGGTGCCGGAGTACATATCGACCACGGGGATGTAGTTGTCCTTGCCGGAGCCGTAGGAGGCATTGCGGCCACCGCCGTAGACGGAGCCGGTTACGAGCGGGCGGTTGCGGTGGGCCTTGTTGCCGTCGGCGGTGCTGGCGGCCACCGAGTCGGGGGTGCCGATATTGACCTTCACCCTGCCCATGGGCTTGCCAGTGGCGTCGTTGGCGCCGAAGACGTCGTTGACCTGTCCGCCGAGGATGTTGACCTCCACATCGCCGTACACGGTGGCGAAGGCGTTGTCGGGGCCCCAGGCGCCGCCGAAGATGGCGCCGCCGAGGTGCCTGCCGGAGTAGAAGTTGACGGTGGTCCTGTAGTTGGTGTTATAGCCTTGGCCCTGGGCCTCGGAGGTGTCGATGGAGGTGAGGTAGATGGGGTAGTCATAACCGCTTATGAGGTACGTGCCGATTTGTGTGCGGGTAATGCTGCCGCCGTTGGTGGTGCCCTGCTGGCTGCCGCCGTAGATGTCGCCGTAAATGGTGGGGCCGTCGGTGCCGGCGGCGCCGAAGTTGAGGGTTACATCCTTGAATACGGCCGTCTCCTTGCCGAGGCCGCCGCCGCAGACCACGCCGGGGAGCTCGGGCGTGCCGACGGTGCCGCCGAGGATGTCGAGGGTAACACTCTCGGTCATGAAGCCCCAGGTGTTGCAGCCGCCGTAGATGCCGCGCTTGACGAGGCCGCCGGTCATGCGTATGTCGGCCATGCGGCTCATCTTCTGGTTGGAGCCGCCGAAGACACGTCCTCCCACCTCGCCGCCGAGGATGCGCAGGGTGGCCATGCCCTTGGCGCGCGAGTCTTTGGTGGTGTCGGAGCCGCCGGACTGGCCGATTTTGTTGGCTTTATCCTTGGCCAGGGCTTCCTCGAGGCCGTTACCGGTGTTGTTGTAGCCGAAGTTGCCGCCACCGTAGACGTCGCCTTCCACGACGACGTTGTCGGCCACATAGACAAAGGAGCTGTCGATGCGGCCCATGCGGTGGAACTTGTAGGCGTTTTCGTTCCAGTCAGTACTGATTGGTCCACTGGTATTGAACTGGATGGGACGTATGCCGCAGCCGGCGCCGAAGATATTGCCGTCGGTAGAACCGTTGATGCCGCCGTTGTTGCCCTGAAAGAGGATTGAGTCGCCGACGGTGGTGTGGGTGGTGTCGCCGCTGCCGACATGGAAGTTGCCGCCGGCGTAAATCCAGGCGTTGCCGTAGTGGATACCCTCCCACTGGTCGACATTGGCGTCGCCGCCGTTGACACCGCCGGAAACCCAGGCGCGGACAACACCGCCGGTGATAATCATCTGACGGCCGCCGCCGGAAGCGGTGTAGGTGTTGCCGCCGCCGAAGAGGGAGCCGGTGATGATGCCGCCCGTCATGCGGAGGGTGGAGACATCGTTGGGGGTCTCGTCGCCGTCACGATAGGGGTCCCAGAATATGGCGGAGGCACCGGTAACACCCGGCTGCTTGGCCCAGCGGGAAACGTCGTTGGTGCGGTCCCAGGCGCCGAGGGAGACACAGCAGTTGAGCATGCCGCCCTCGATATGCATGCGGCGCTTGCCGCGATGTATATTGTTGGCGGAGACGCAGTTGTAGATAGACTTGGGCGTCCAGGAGAGGCGGTTGCCGGAGAAGGTAACGCCGTGGACTGTCTTGTCCGGGAAGAAACGGCCGGCAGCCGTGCTGCCCTCCATGTGGCCGATTTCGCGGTCGATGATTTCCTGGCCGACAAAGCCGCTCTTGATAATCATCTCGCTGTAGACGCTGTCCTTGTCCTGATTGTTGATATTGCCTTGGAAGTTGCCGACGCGGAAGGGGCGGTAGATTTTGGTCTTGGCGTTCTTGTAGACCTCGTGGTAGAGCATCGAGTCGAGGGTAGCATAAGGCTGGCCATCGGGGCCTGTGTGGGAGGCATAGTCGGTGCCCAGGTTGCGCACCTTCTGCGCCTCGTCGGCACGGTCGTAGTCGGTACCCATGATGAAACGGGCGTGGTTGTCGGTGCCGTCGGCTCGGTGAGCAGGGGTGGTCTTTGTTTCAATCTTTCCATCACCATAGATATTCGTCATGTCATTACCCTCCTGGGTCTGGTAGTTGGCATTCCAGCCATAGATAGTCATCAGGCAGCCCACATAGCCGCTCTCCAGACGGATGGTGATGTCCAAGTCTCTGGTGAGTACTTCTCTTGTCGGGAATTCGTTCCTAAAATTGACACCGCTATTGATTCTTACGCCGCCGCTGGTGAGGACATAGTTGTCCGCGTCGCGACGGAAGCCCCAGGTGGCGGCGTTAGTGGCATTGTTGTTTACGAGCGGCCCGAAACCCCAGATGTAGTTGAAGGTTCCCAGGTTGTCGTCGAACATGGTTTCGATGCCGCGGCCGAGAGTGAGGTTGTGGGTGCCGTCGGTGGCGATGGTGCCCCAGGTGGCGGCCGGGGTGCCGTCGAGGAAGAAGGCGTTGCGCTCGCCGCGCAGGCGGCTGAAGGCGAGGTACTCGAAGCGCACGTCGGAGCAGATGGTAACCACGCGGTTGTCCTGCTTCGTCAGGCCCGGGCAGAGGTCGATGTAGGTGGGCACGCGCTCGACACCCGTGGGGGTGGTGGTGGCGGTCTTCACGGGGCCGTAGGCGGGGGTAACGCCGTCGTAGGTGCCGTTGGGGAAGACCGAGGTGTAGGTGGCGTTGTAGTCCCACTCGCTGCCGTTGGGGTTGCCGGCCTCGACTATCAGCTGCGGCCAGTCAGTGCCCTTGACGGGGCCGGTGAGGCGGAAGACGCCGTTGAGCACCACGAAGTTGCGCTCGATGCCGGCGATGTCGCGCTCGGCGAACTGACCCCAACCCTTGGAGGGGTGGTGCGACCACGCCATACTGGGACCCACCGTGTAGCGCACGGCGGCGGGGGCCCAGAGGGCGGTGAACTCAAGCTCCAGGGTGGAACTGGCCTCGAAATAGAGGGCCTTGTCGGCCTTGATCACATCGCCCACGGCCAGCGGCGTGCCGCCAGTCTTGGTGGTGTAGACGCTGCCGCCGGAGATGCGGTCGATTCTCCACATGTAGAAGCCGCGCCAGCAGGGGGCGCCGATGTAGGAGGCCGGGGAGAGGGCAAAGGTGTTGGATGCCAGGTTGTAGTCGGCGGGGTTGCCGAAGGTGGGGCGGCGCGAGAAGGGGTTGAAGATGGTGCGGTACTCGACGCGGCCGGTGCCCTCGTTCTTGTTCAGGCGGTCGAGGGTCTTATAGTAGACGAGGGTGTGGTAGTGGCGCTCCTCGGGCGAGATGCCGACGCTGACATCGGAGGGACTGCAGTTGGCGGTGAACTCGGACATCTGCACCGGCACATAGTAGGCCAAGTCCTCGTTGCCCTCGGTGTAGGTGATGTTGGAAGAGACGTTGGCGGTGCCGTGGCCGCGGTAGGTAATCTTCACATCCAGGGGGTTGAGCGAGCGCAAGGGCTTGTCGACCTCGGTGGTGTAGATTTTCCAGTCGTGGGGTTCGAGGTCGTTGAGCACCACGGTGCCCGTGGACTCGTAGAGGCCGGTCTCGGGGGCCGAACCGATAAGGTCGACGAAGTAGACCTCCAGGACATTGCTCCAGGCGCTGTATTCGCTGCCGCACAGCGCACGGACGCGGGCATAGTAGTACTCGCCCACCGTCAGGCCGTCGAAGCTGGTGCCGGTGGTGGCGCCGGTGGCGGTGCGGAGGCCGGAGGAGAAGGCGTTGTCGGAGGCCAGCTGCACCTCGTACTGGCTGGCGATGCCGTTCCACATGAGGTGGAGCTCGTCGCCATCGATGCGGTCGATGGCCAAGGAGGTGGGTTGCGGGCACACGGTAGTGAAGTTCACAGTAACCGGGTCGGAGAGGACGCCGGGGGCGCAGACGGCACGCACGGTGGCGGTGTAGTCGGTGTTGGGGGCGAGGCCGGTGAAGGTGTGGGAGGGGGAGGAGACGGTAACGGGGCTGCCGCCGTCGAGGGAGACCTGCCACTGGGTGGCGGAATTCACATCGCTCCAAGTGAGGGCGGCGGAGGTGTAGTTGGGGACAGCCACAAGGTTGGCAACGGGGGAGCAGGCGACGGTGCGGAAGGTGATTTCGGTGGGATTCGAGATGTCGTCGTCGCTACATACGGATTTTACCTGGGCGGTGTACTCGGTGTTGTGGGTGAGGCCGGTGAAGGTGTAGTCGGTGGAGGTAACGGTAACGGGGCTGCCGCCGTTGAGAGAGACCTGCCAGCGGCTGGCGGAATTGAGGTCGGTCCAGGAGATGGAGGCGCGGTCGTACTGGACATCAGTCTCCTGAAGGTTGGTTACCGGCAGGCAGGTAACATTGTAGTCGACCTCCAGATTGTCGATGTTGCAAACCGCCAGGGTGCTGGTGTTGTTGACCCAACGGAGGGCGATACGCGTGGCATTGGCGGGAGCCGAGGCAAACGAGACCTCGACGTCCTTACCGACACCGGCGGCCTGCAGACCACCGGTGGTGGTAACACTCTCGCTCGAGGCATTGAAAGTGGCAACGGCGACGAAAGTGGTAACGCTGGTGGCATCGTTGCCGGTACCGTCGGCGGTTACGTAGCCGACTTCCAGCTGACCGGCAGTGGAAGTATTGGTGCAGAACCAAAAGCTGAACTTGAGAATATTCAAGGGACTGTTCATCGGCGGCAACATCACATAGTTGACAGTGCCGGGGGTATACACCTGCGAGGTAGAGGCAGGATTGTTAAAGGTTCCCGTCTTGGAAACAATGGAGAAGCTTCTGTTGCCCGATTTCTGGAAACTGCACCTGTTGAAAGTGGCATTAGTACTAACCATATGAGGCAGATAAGTGCCATTGCTAGGATTGGTCGAACCACCCAGATCCTTGCCATTACCGTTGGTATAGACACGCCAGTTGAGCGTAGAGCTATGGGTATTAACTTGATGCTGGGCAGCGAGGGCGCTGCCAGCGGCACCACCCCAACCTATGCCACAGGAGTTGGGCTCATCATTGTCAAAGTAAGCCCTGAAGGGGATAGGCTCGACGGTGGTCGCAACGGTGGGACAGGGCGACTGCGCCACGGCCTGCGGAGCCAAAAGCAGGACAAATGCTGCCGACAAAGCGGCTCTATATATAAAATTCATAGGATTTTTAAACATTCTCATATCTCCTATAATTTTGATTATTAAATTACTATACTATCCCTATACATTATATGTTTAAAATGCAAATATACAAAAAAAGATATATGCACGAAATATTTCGTACACGAATATCTAAATAATGGACACACACACCGATGACTGTAGGGGCGAATCATCATTCGCCCCAGGAAATTGGACGGGCGAACAATGATTCGCCCCTACGGAGAGGGCTACAGGGTTTTGAGGAGGTCGGCGGCGGCGGGGTGGCCGTTGTCGGCGGCGAGGGTGAGCCAGCGCTTGGCCTCTTTCTTGTTTTTCTTGACGCCTTCGCCGGTGTGGTACATCAGACCCACGTTGTAGCAACTCTGCAGGTTGCCGGCCTCGGCGGCGCGGAGGAACCACTGGAATGCTTGTTCGGAGTCTTCCTGGACGTATACGCCGTCGATGTAGCACATGCCGACGAGGAACATGCCGTAGGAGGAGCCGCGGTCGGCGGCCTCGTTGTAGAGGTTGAAGGCGCGGCGCGAGTTGAGGATGACGCCCTCGCCACGCTCGTAGCAGAGGCCGAGGCGGCAGAGGGCCTCGAGGTTGCCGCGGTCGGCAGCCATCTGGTAGAGCTCGGCGGCACGCTTGGGGTCGACAGGCGCCACACGGCCGGAGAGGTGGCTGGCGGCGAGGCGCATCATGGCGGTGATATTGCCGGCGGCGACGGCGCGGTCGTACCAGCGGATGGCCTCGACGGTGTCGTGCGGCACACCGTGTCCGGCGGCATAGAGGTCGCCCATATACATCATGGCGCGGGTACCGCCCTGTGCGATGGCGCTATCGTAGCAGAGGCGCGCCATGTGGAAGTCCTCCGGGGTGCCGTGGCCGCTGTAGTGCATCAGACCGAGGAGGGTGTAGGCTTCGCCGTCGGTCATGGCCGGGGCCAGCTCGCTGACCATCTGGAAGGCAGCCTCGGGGTCGGCCTCGAGGCCGTTGCCGCCGGCCAACGCCTTGGCATAAAGGAGCATGGCATCAATATTGCCATTTTCGGCAGCCGAGGCGATGTAGCCGATGGCGCGGTCGTAGTCGCCCTGGTCGTAGAGCCAGGCACCGACCATGAAGTCGCCGCGCGGGTCGTCGAGCTGTGAGGCGGCGAGGTAGCAGGCCATAGCCGAGTCGGCATTGGCCTGCAGGCCGCCACGGCCGTAGTTGTAGCAGTCGCCCAAATGTCCCAAGGACATGCCGTGACCCAGCCGTGCAGCCTCCTGCAGGTAGGGGATGGCGGCGGCGGTGTCGACAGAGGTGCCGATGCCGTGCAGGTGCATGTTGGCCATAGCAATCGTGGCAACCAGGTTGTCGCCTCCGAGGCGGTAGGCGCGGTCGACGAGCGCGAAGGCAGAGTCGAAGTTCTGCGCCACGAACTCGCCTTTGAGGTAGAAGTCGGCCAGCCAGGCATAGCCGTCGCTGACGCCGTGGTCGCCGGCCTGGCGGTAGAGGTGGAGCGCGCGGGCGGTGTCCTTCGGGGCGCCGAATCCCTGGTCGAGTGCGAGAGCGGTCTGCAGCATAGCCATGCTGTCGCCGTCGGCAGCCAGCTGGCTGAAGATGGCGAAGGCGCTGTCCTCCTTGGCTTCGATGCCGATGCCGCGCATGTAACAGAAGGCGAGCCAGTAGCGGCCGTCGCGGTTGCCGGCGGCAGCCGAGCGGCGCAGGAGGCCGAGCCCCTTGGCCATATCGGATTCAGTGCCTTTTCCGAGGTTGCCGTTGAGATATAGCGCGCCGAGCTCGTAGTCGGCCTGGGGCGTGGCGGCCTGCCGGTAGTATTTCTCGGCTTTCTTGTATTCTTCGACTTTCTCATGGTAGCGTCCGAGGGTCAGGGCGGCTTCGGCATCACCGGCCTTGGCCTGCTTTTTCAGCTGCTTGATGTCTTGCGCGCCGGCCACCAAGGGGAGCATGGCGAGGGCAAAAAGTAGTATTCTCTTCATCATAAATGTCATTATTTTGGAAATGCAAAGGTACAAAAAATTCACCAAACGACGGACAACAATATTCTTACCCCCTACATATAATATTGATAAACAACAATATAATATAGACCGAAAAAAGAATCACCATTTTTGGGTATTGTGGGGTTTGGGAAACGGATGTACTTTTGCAGCCGAAATGGAACAACAAATGTTTTAAGATACAACGTCCATTTTGTGTTTTAGGATTAATAGCAACCGAGGGTCCCTGTCTTGGGACCCTCATTGTTTCACCGCCATGTAGCGGCGGCAGACACCGAAGGTGTATTTGTGGTGGGTGATGTGGTCGAAACCGCAGCGTTGGAGTATGGCGGTCAGCGCGGAGCCCTTGGGGAAGCGCTCGATGGAGGCCGGGAGGTAGGTGTAAGCCTGCCGGTTGCCGGCCAGGAGGTGGCCGAGGAGGGGGATGATGCGGCGGGCGTAGAGGTGGTAGAGCGGGCGGACAAGGGGGCTGTCGGGTGTGGCCATCTCGAGGAGCAGCAGGCGGCCGCCGGGCTTGAGGACGCGGAGCATCTCACGGAGTCCCTGCTCGAGGTGCACGAAGTTGCGGATGCCGAAGGCGCAGGTTACGGCGTCGAAGGTGGCGTCGGGGAACGGCAGGTGCTCGGCGTTGGCCAATTGAAAGGACACGGCGCCCGGCATTGCGATGGACACACGCCCCCGCCCTGCGGGCACCCCCTCTAACTTAGAGGGGGAGTTGGAAATGTGCATCGGGTCATCGGGGAACTCGCCGCCTCCAGCGGTCGCGCTGGACATACGCCCCCGCAATGCGGGCACCCCCTCTAATTTAGAGGGGGAGTTGGAAAGGTGCATCTGGTCATCGGGGAGCTCGCCGGCTCCAGCGGTCGCGCTGGACACACGCCCCCGCCCTGCGGGCACCCCCTCTAGTTTAGAGGGGGAGTTGGAAATGTGCATCTGGTCATCGAGGAACTCGCTGGCTTCAGCGGTCGCGCTGGACACACGCCCCCGCCCTGCGGGCACCCCCTCTAACTTAGAGGGGGAGTTGGAGTGTGTGGTATTCAACTGCTCCCCTAAGTTAGGGGAGCTGGCAGCCGCAAAGCGGCTGACTGAGGAGTGTGCCAATTTATGCCGGGCGATAGAGAGCATCTCCTGGCTGAGGTCCACACCGGTAACAGTGCATCCCTGCCTGACCAGTTCCACCATCATGTCGCCCGTGCCGCAAGCCACGTCCAGAGCGGAAAGTGGACAGCGGGGAGAGGAAAGCTGGTGGACGGCATGGCGGCGCCAGCGGCGGTCGAGGCCGAGGGTCATGATGCGGTTGAGGCGGTCGTAGTCGCGCGCTATCTTGTCGAAATCATAGGCCATAGCGAGCCCAGGTGAAGAGGACGGCGACGAGGAAGGTGGAGACCACCAGGAGCGGCAGCGCGGGGTCGAGGGCCTTGCCGCTGCGGGTGCGCACCATGTAGAGGTGCCAAATCAATAACGGCCAGGCGAAGAAGGTGCGCGGCTCGGTGATGAAGCAGAGCATGCCGCCCACCACCAGCGCGAACTGGTAAATCTTGGCCCACTTCTCCCCTATCCGCAACGGCACGGTGCGGCGGAGCCCTTCGTCGGTGGACATATCGCGCACGTTGTTCACATTCAGCACGCCCACACTCAGCAGGCCCATGCCGACGGCGGGAGGCACCATCGCCCAGTCGAGGGTATGGGCGGTTACGAAGTAGCTGCCCAGTACGCTGGTGAGGCCGAAGAAGATGAAGACAGAGATGTCGCCCCAGCCACGGTAGCCGTAGGGCTTTTTCCCCAGCGTGTAGTGGGTGGCGGCCCAGATGGCTGCCGCGCCCAACGCCAGCATGCCCCAGAACCGAAAATCGAAAATAGAAAAATCAAACGAGAAGAGGAGCATCGCCAGCCCGAAGAGGGCGCAGAGGACGACGATGACGTTGAGGGCGGTGAACATCTGCTTCTCGGTGAGGCCGTGCTCCATGCCGTAGCGCGGGCCTACACGCTCCTCGTCGACGCCGCTGATGTGGTCGCCGAGCTCGTTGCCGAGGTTGGTGAGAATCTGCAGGCAGGCGGTGGTGAGGAAGAGGAAGACGAGCGTCCAGGGGCTGCAGTGGCTTTGGGAATAGCCAATAATGCCGCCGAGGATGACTCCCGCCAGGGAGAGCAGGAGGGTGCGCAGGCGCATGGACTCGATAAGGGCGGAGATATTCATGACTTGAGGGCAATCTGGAGTTCGTCGAGCTGTTCGGGGGCGATGGGGCTTGGGCTGCCGGACATCACGTCGCGGCCAGCGTTGTTCTTGGGGAAAGCGATGAAGTCGCGGATGGAGTCGGCGCCGGAGAAAACGGAGCAGAGGCGGTCGAAACCGAAGGCGAGGCCGGCGTGGGGCGGAGCGCCATAGGTGAAGGCGTCCATGAGGAAGCCGAACTGCTCGGCGGCCGTCTCGTCGGTGAAGCCGAGGGTGTGGAACATCTGGTTCTGGAGGGTGCGGTCGTGGATACGGATGGAGCCGCCGCCGACCTCGGATCCGTTGAGCACCATGTCGTAGGCGTTGGCGCGGATGTCGCCCCAGCGGCTGGGGTCGGCGAGGAGCGCCTCGTCCTCGGGCTTGGGTGCGGTGAAGGGGTGGTGCATGGCGTAGAAGCGCTGGGTCTCGTCGTCCCACTCGAGGAGGGGGAAGTCGACCACCCAGAGGGGGGCGAACTTGTGCGGGTCGCGCAGGCCGAGCTGCTGACCCACCTCGAGGCGGAGGGCGCAGAGCTGGGTGCGGGTCTTCATGGCGGGGCCGCAGAGGATGAGCATGAGGTCGCCGGGCTTGGCACACATGCGGTCGGCGATGGCCTTCAGGGCGTCGGCATCGTAGAACTTGTCGACGGAGGACTTGAGGGTGCCGTCGGCGTTGTACTTGACATAGACCATGCCGCCGGCGCCGACCTGCGGGCGCTTGACGAAGTCGGTGAGCGCGTCGAGCTGCTTGCGGGTGTATTCCGCACAGCCCTCGGCCACGATGCCGACGACGAGCTCACTGCTGTCGAAGAGGCCGAAGCCGTGGCCCTTGACCACGTCGGTAACCTCCTGGAACTCCATGCCGAAGCGCATATCGGGCTTGTCGGAGCCAAAGCGGAGCATGGCGTCGTGCCAGGTGATGCGGGGGAAGGGGCCAAACTCGAGCCCTTTGAGCTCGTGCAGGAGGTGGCGGATGAGCCCCTCGAACATCTGGAGGACGTCCTCCTGGTCGACGAAGGACATCTCGCAGTCAATCTGCGTGAACTCAGGCTGGCGGTCGGCGCGGAGGTCCTCGTCGCGGAAGCAGCGCACAATCTGGAAGTAGCGGTCCATGCCGGAGACCATGAGGAGCTGTTTGTACTGCTGGGGCGACTGGGGCAGGGCGTAGAACTCGCCCGGGTTCATGCGGGAGGGCACCACGAAGTCGCGCGCGCCTTCGGGGGTGGACTTGATGAGCATGGGGGTCTCAATCTCGAGGAAGTCGCGGTCGGAGAGGTAGTTGCGGACGAGCATGGCCATGCGGTGGCGCAGCTCGAGGTTCTGGCGGACGGGGGTGCGGCGGATGTCGAGGTAGCGGTAGCGCATGCGGAGGTCGTCGCCGCCGTCGCTCTGGTCCTCGATGGTGAAAGGAGGGGTCTTGGCCTCGTTGAGGACGGTGAGCTCCTGCACCTCGATTTCAATCTCGCCGGTGGGAATCTTGGTGTTCTTGGAGGAGCGCTCGATGACGCGGCCGGTGGCCTGGACAACGTATTCGCGGCCGAGGCGGCGTGCCTGCTCGCAGAGGGCGGCATCGGTTTCCATGTTGAAGGCGAGCTGCGTGATGCCGTAGCGGTCGCGCAGGTCGACGAAAGTCATGCCGCCCAGGTCGCGCGAGCGCTGCACCCAGCCGGCGAGGGTAACGGTCTGTCCCAAATTGGCGAGGCGGAGCTCGCCGCAAGTATTTGTCCTATACATAGATATATGTTTTTCAATTGTAAATAACAGGATGCAAATTTACAAAAAAAACTCGAACTGGAGAAAAAAAAGCGACCCGGCACATTCTAGGGGAATGGTAGGGGAACGGTAGGGGAATACAAAGGCACTGGAAGGATATGGAAGCTTATGGTACCATGTGCCGGAAAAGGGGCCTCCCGGGGGTATCCGGGAAAGATTTTTTTATTTTTTTTGCAAATAAATTTGGCCAGTTCGGAAAAAGTTCGTACCTTTGCAGCGAATTTGAAGAGGGAGATGAGCCCTCTTTTTTGTTGGATATGATAGAGAAAATCAAGATATTAGAACTGGTAAACAGTGCATTGGAGGGCACCGACAAGTTCCTCGTGAACCTGAAAATCACGCCCGACAACCGCATATTTGTGGACATCGACGGCGACAACGGCGTTACAATCGACGACTGCATCGCGTTGAGCCGCGCCGTGGAGAGCCAGCTGGACCGCGAGGAGGAGGATTTCGAGCTGAACGTGGGTTCGGCCGGAGCCGACATGCCGCTGAAACTCAACCGCCAGTACCGCCGCCATGTGGGGCGCGAGCTGGAGGTGGTGATGGTGGACGGCGAACGGCTGGAGGGCACGCTGCAGGAGGCCGGCGAGGAGGAAATCGTGCTGGTCGAGCCCGGCAACAAGAAACAGGCTCCGCAGGAGCACCGCCTGGCCTACCGCGACATCAAATCGGCACGCGTGGCCATCAAATTCTGAAACACAATACAATAGTAGAATATGAAGACGTTAGACCTGAGTGGTTCCTTTCAGGAATTCAAAGAATTTAAGAACATCGACCGCGAGACGCTGATGCGCATCCTCGAAGAGGTGTTCCGCTCGGCCCTGTCCAAGCGCTTCGGCTCGGAGGACAACTTCGACATCATCGTCAACATCGACAAGGGCGACCTCGAAATCTTCCGCAACCGCACCATCGTGGAAGACGGCGAGGTGAAGGACCCGATGCGCGAGATAGCGCTGAGCGACGCGCAGAAAATCGAAGCCGACTTCGAGGTGGGCGAGGAGCTGTCCGAACCCATCGAGATGACCGAGTTCGGCCGCCGCGAGATACTCTCCATCCGGCAGAACCTGGTGGGCAAGATACAGGACTACGAGAAGAGCCTCATCTTCCAGAAATACCGCGACAAAGTGGGCGAGATTATCGTCGGCGAGGTGTACCAGCCCTGGAACAAAGAGGTGCTCATCCTGGACGACGAGAAAATCGAGCTCATCCTGCCCAAGGCCGAGCAGATACCGGCCGACCGCTTCCGCAAAGGCGACACGGTGCGCGCCGTGGTGCTGAAGGTGGAGATGCGCAACAACAACCCCGTCATCATCCTCTCGCGCACCAGCCCCATCTTCCTCGAACGCCTGCTGGAAGCCGAGGTGCCCGAAATCTACGACGGCCTGATCACCATCCGCAACATCGTGCGCCAGCCCGGCGAGCGCGCCAAGATAGCCGTCGAGAGCTACGACGACCGCATCGACCCCGTGGGCTCGTGCGTCGGCGTGAAGGGCGGCCGCATCCACGGCATCGTGCGTGAGCTGCGCAACGAGAACATCGACGTCATCAACTACTCCGCACGCCCCGACCTGATGATACAGCGCGCCCTGGCCCCCGCCAAGGTGAGCACCATCAAAATCAAGGAAGAGGAGAAGAAGGCCGAGGTGTTCATGCAGCCCGACCAGGTGAGCCTCGCCATCGGCAAGGGCGGCTACAACATCAAGCTGGCCTCCAAGCTGGTGGGATACGAAATCGAAGTCTACCGCGACACGGACGAGGACTACGACGATGTGGCACTGGTGGAATTCAACGACGAAATCGAGCAGTGGGTCATCGACGAGCTGGTCAAAATCGGCTGCGACACCGCCAAGAGCGTGCTCAACCTGCCCAAGCAGGAGCTCATCACCCGCACCGACCTCGAGGAAGAAACCATCGACCACGTACTCGACGTACTCAAATCCGAATTTGAATAATTGAGCGCAACCGCCTCAATTTCCAATTTTCAACTTAACAAGAAAGGACTCGACAGAATATGGCAAGTTTCAGACTGAAAAAAGTGGCCACCGACTTCAATGTGGGCATCCAGACCCTCGTTGACTACCTGGCCAAGAAGGGACACCAGGTGGAACCCAGCCCCACCACCAAGATAAGCGATGAGCAGTATGAACTGCTGGCCACCGCCTTCCAAGGCGAGCGCAAGGTAAAGGAAGAAGCCGACAAGATTGAACTTGTAACCGGTGCCAACCGCGTGGTGGAAGCCCAGGCCAAGGAAACGCCCGATGCCGAGTCCGAAGAGGTCATCATCAAGAACTACGCCGCCCCCAAGGCGCAAACCGCCCCTGCCCCCGAGCCGGAACCCCAGCCCGAGCCGGAACCTGAACCCGAACCCGAGCCGGCACCTGCTCCGGAGCCGGAACCCGAGCCGGAAGTCGAGCCGGAGCCCGTGGCTGCCGAGCCCGAGCCCGAACCCGAGGCCGAGGAACCCCTCCCCCAGCCCGAACCGCAGGACAACGGGCCGCTCAAGGTGCTGGACAAGATCGACCTCAGCGCCCTCAACCAGCGCACACGTCCCGACAAGAAGAAACGTTCCGCCAAGGGCGAGAAGGCAGCCACCCCTGCCCCCAAACCCGCGCCGAAGCCCGAACCCGTGGCCGCCGCGCCGCAACCCGCCGCGCCGCAACCCGCCGCCCCAGCTCCCGAACCCACTCCCGAACCCACACCCGAACCCGCCAAGCCGGCTCCCGAGTTCATACAGACCCAGTACCAGAAGCTGGAAGGCCCCAAGGTGCTGGACAAGATTGACCTCAGCCAGTTCAGCAAGGACGGCGCCGACACCCCCGGCAGCAAGCGCAAGCGCAAGCACACCAAGAAGGACGCCGTGAGCGCCCAGGAGGTGAAGAAGATTGGCGCCGAGGTGGCCAAGAAAGAGAACAAGGAGAAAGAGAAAGCCCGCAAGGAAAGCCAGAAACTGGCCGCCCAGCAACAGCAGGCCGCCGGCGGAAAGAAGAAAAAGAAGAAAGAGGAGAAGAAGCCCGAAATCGACGACAACGAAATCGAGAAGCAGATCAAGGAGACGCTGGCTCGCCTGTCGCCCCTCGGCAAGTCGAAGACCTCGAAGCACAACCGCGAGAAGCGCCAGAAGGTGCACGCCCGCATGGAGGAGGAGATGCTCAACGAGATGGAGGGCCAGAAGACCCTGCAGGTTACCGAGTTCGTTACCGCCAACGAGCTGGCCACCATGATGAACGTGCCGGTAACCAAGATTATCGCCACCTGCATGAGCGTCGGCATCTTCGTCAGCATCAACCAGCGCCTCGACGCCGAAACCATCAAGCTCATCGCCGACGAGTTCGGCTTCGACATCAACTTCGCCTCCGAGGACGTGCTCAACACCATCAGCAAGACCGAGGAGGAGGACCGCCCCGAGGACCTCGTTACCCGCAACCCCATCGTAACCGTCATGGGCCATGTGGACCACGGTAAGACCTCGCTGCTCGACTACATCCGCAAGACCAACGTCATCGCCGGCGAGGCGGGCGGCATCACGCAGCACATCGGTGCCTACGAGGTGCAGACCGCCGACGGCCGCAAGATTACCTTCCTCGACACCCCCGGCCACGAGGCATTCACCGCCATGCGTGCCCGCGGCGCCAAGATGACCGACATCGCCATCATCGTCATCGCCGCCGACGACCGCATCATGCCGCAGACCATCGAGGCCATCAACCACGCCCAGTCGGCCGCCGTACCCATCGTGTTCGCCATCAACAAGATAGACAAACCCGGCGCCGACCCCGACCGCATCAAGACCGAGCTGGCCAACATGAACCTGCTGGTCGAAGAGTGGGGCGGCAAGTACCAGAGCCAGGACATCAGCGCCAAGAAAGGCATCAATGTCGAGGAGCTGCTGGAGAAGGTCATCCTGCAGGCCGACATCATGGAGCTCAAGGGCAACCCCAACAAGCGCGCCAAGGGCACCGTCATCGAAAGCACCCTCGACAAGGGTCGCGGCTACGTGGCCAAGATACTGGTCGAGGATGGCACCATCCGCAAGGGCGACCCCATCGTGGCCGGCGCCACCCACGGACGCGTGCGTGCCATGTACAACGAGCGTAACCAGGAGGTTACCTCGGCAGGGCCCTCGCAGCCCGTGCTCCTGCTGGGCCTCACCGGCGCCTGCCAGGCCGGCGACACCTTCAACATCATGGAGAGCGAGAAGGAAGCCAAGGACATCGCCGCCAAGCGCACCCAGCTGCAACGCGAGCAGGGCATCCGCACCCAGACCCACCTCACCCTCGAGGAAATCGGCCGCCGCCGCGCACTGGGCAACTTCAAGGAACTCAACATCATCGTCAAGGCAGACGTGGACGGCTCGGTGGAAGCCCTCAGCGACTCCCTCATCAAGCTCAGCAACGAAGAGGTGCAGGTCAAGGTCATCCACAAGGCCGTGGGCCAGATTTCGGAGAACGACGTCATGCTGGCCATGACCTCCGACGCCATCATCATCGGCTTCCAGGTGCGCCCCTCCGTCGGCGCCCGCAAGATGGCCGAGACCGAGCAAATCGACATCCGCCTCTACAGCATCATCTACGACGCCATCAACGAGCTCAAGGACGCCATCGAGGGCATGCTCGCCCCCGAGACGCAGGAGAAGATTGTGGCCAACCTCGAGATACGCGAAACCTTCAAAATCAGCAAGGTGGGCACCATCGCCGGCTGTATGTGCCTCGACGGCAAAATCAACCGCAACCACAACGTGCGCATCATCCGCGACGGTATCGTGGTCTACACCGGCAAACTGGCCTCCCTCAAGCGCTTCAAGGACGACGTCAAGGAGGTGGTCAGCGGACAGGACTGCGGCCTGAACATCGAAAACTACAACGACATCAAGGTCGGCGACATCGTCGAAGCCTACGAGGTGATAGAGATCAAGAGAAAGTTATGAGTTATGAGTTATGAGTTATGAGTTAAGAATTAAGAATTAAGAATTAAGAGTTACGCGTTGTGTTCCGTGCAAGCCCACTCATAACTCTTAACTCATAACTCTTAACTGGATTGCCTCCTTAGTTCAACGGATAGAATAGAGGTTTCCTAAACCTTTGATGAGGGTTCGATTCCCCCAGGAGGTACAAAAAACAAGAGCAGCCACCCGGCTGCTCTTATGCATTGGCTATCAATCCCATCACATACAACTATCACATTAACACATTAACGCATTCACACATTAACGCATTAGTTACACGCCTACTCCTTTTACTCCCCCTCTGTCCCCCTTCGTATCCCCTTCGTGGCAACTCCGA
This sequence comes from uncultured Bacteroidales bacterium, assembly GCA_900315935.1. Lineage (GTDB taxonomy): Bacteria > Bacteroidota > Bacteroidia > Bacteroidales > P3 > Colimorpha. Next base: position 16,711 of record ONBB01000007.1, on the reverse strand, counting down.
GACAACGATACAATAACTTCGTCACAACTCCGTTATATCTATAGTCACCATCTAACCACCCGCATCCTATGGCAAAGACCCACCCTATCCTTGGACCTAATTCCGGCAAACTCGGCGACGTAGTCTATTACACCCGTTTCGGCAAAGAATTTGTCCGCCGCAAGGCGGAGACCCTCACCGACCGCCAGTCGGAAGCGCAACTGCGCCAGCGTGCCCTCTTTAAAGCCACACAGCAGACCGCAGCCCTCTACGGCTCCCTCCTGCAACGCGGCCTCACAAAACATGCACACAGTCAGGGACATACCGAGTCCAACGAATTCTCACGTCTCAACAAACAGCACTTCGTCTATGCCGACGGTAAAGTCACCGTCAACTACCCTGCCCTGCAGCTCGCCTACGGCCCACTACCGACTGTGGACTTCAATACTTGCCACACCGACAGCCTCCATGTGGAGTTATCATTCGACCCCTACCTCGCCGTCGACAAAGCCCGTCCCAACGATGTCGTTCACATCTACGTCGTCTCCCCGCAAGCCGAAGTCTGCATGCTGATGACCAGCGTGGAACGCCAATCCGGACAAGCCCACTTTGACCTCCCCGACCTGAGCGACGAGGTGACAGCAGTATGCGAAAACGAGACAACAGCGCAAACTAACGCATTAACGCAATCGCGCACTAACGCAATCCATTACCACCTCTACGCCATCGTCGAGGCCACCAGCACCGCCTCCATCCCCACCCTCTCCGCCGACGAGAAGAAAGCCAATAAACTCCACCGCAACATCAACCGTCGCGTCTCCAATTCCATATTCATCGGCACCATTACCACCTAACCATAGAGCACAAACACAACTTACATTAATGAAAAAATACAATAACAGATACAATAAAAAGGACACAATCTCGTTTACCTAGGTAAAATGGCAAAACCGACGTGTATAGATCTGTTTGCGGGCTGTGGGGGTCTCTCCCTCGGCTTGTACCTTGCTGGTTGGCAGGGCCTTTTTGCCATTGAAAAGAATGCGTTCCCTTTCGAAACACTGAAACACAACCTTATTGACAACAAAAAACACTTCGACTGGCCCGACTGGCTTCCTCAAACCAATCACGATATAAACGAGGTGCTTGAGAAATATCAGGACCTGTTGAAAGCCCTGCAGGGCAAAGTCGATTTGGTGGCTGGCGGACCTCCCTGTCAGGGATTTTCTATGGCGGGGAAACGTGTTGAAGACGATGTGCGCAACCATTTGGTCTTCTCTTACATAAAGTTCATCGATTTGGTGCGTCCCCGCATGCTCCTTTTCGAGAATGTAAAGGGATTCACCTATGCATTCGACAAAAAGAAAGACAACGATGCTGAGCCTTACTCGCATAAGGTGATTCGTGGATTGCAGAAGTTGGGGTATAAAGTAAAACCCCATGTCTTTGACTTCTCCAACTATGGTGTTCCCCAACGTCGTAAACGTTTCATTTTAGTAGGCGTCCAGAATGGATTGGGCAACCCCGACAACTTCGAGCAACTGTTGTTGGCTCATCGTGACGCATTCTTGAAAGGCAAAGGGTTAAATTCAACTGCAACTCTGCAGGAGGCCATATCCGACCTGCTTCGCAGTAATGGCGAACTTCCCACGCCAGACCGGAAAGGCTTTAATTCGGGAGTATATGGCAAAGGGAGAATAAGCAATTACGCAAAGATGATGCGTGGGGATTATCCCAAGACGCATACCATTCCCGACAGCCACAGCTTTGCCCATCATTCACCTGACAAGACGGCATTATTCCAACGCCTTCTGTCCGAATACCAACCCAGAGGCAAACGTATTGATGGCAAAGCCCGTGAGGCTTGGGGCATCAAGCAGCGTGGAATAACAGTGTTAGACCCTAATGCCGTTTCTCCAACCATAACAGGACAGCCCGACGACTACCTGCATTATTCAGAGCCCCGCATCATGACCGTCCGTGAGTGTGCTCGCATCCAGTCGTTCCCCGATTGGTACGAGATAAGGGCAAAATACACCACGGGAGGCAGGATGCGTAAACTTGAAATACCGCGCTTTTCCCCAATAGGCAATGCCATTCCGCCATTGTTTACGGAACAGGCTGGAATTGTATTAAAGGAGATGTTGAAAGGGTAACTTGCATTTTTAAAACAAACGTCCAAATAAAAATATTGGCAAAGATTTGATTAATGATGATAATAAAAATTACTTCTAGAGAAAAAGAATCGGCAGAGACGGCCAGCAAAATGTGCTCAATAATGGCAAGATTCTCCCGTCTTCATGATTGAATAGATTGGGCTAAAAATCATGGAGTTTTGAAGTTGGATTCTGGTTATCCATGAAGACTAAAAGATAATTATTATGCCATATGGAATAGACATATTTTCAGGAGCTGGTGGACTGAGTCTTGGAGCTGAAATGGCAGGCTTTGAGATATGCTATGCTGTTGAGAAGGACCGCAGTGCCGCAATGACTTACAGGTACAATCATCCTGATACTCTTGTCTTGGAAAATGACATTCACAATATTGACCCATTGGAACACATACAGGTTGGTGAACATGTCAATATTGTTTTTGGAGGACCTCCCTGTCAGGGATTCTCTTCTTCCAATACCAAAACTAGAAACCTAAAGAATCCAAACAACAGTTTATTTGAGGAGTTCTTGCGATTCGTTTCGGTGATTAAACCAGATTGGTTTTTGTTTGAAAACGTTGAAGGGTTCTACAGATTTGAGAGAGGGACACTACGAAACAAGGTGAAGCTTTGTTTTGAGGATTTGGGGTACACTGTGAGCGATGCCATTGTAGTCGCTTCTGATTATGGTGTACCACAACACAGGAACCGTTTTATTATGGTTGGCAATCGGCATGGCATACTGTTTCAGTTTCCCGAAAAGCAAGAGAAAGCATATTCTGTTATAGATGCTATCGGAGACCTACCTGAACTGATTAATGGTCAAACGGAAGATTCCCTACCATACAAATGTACGGCAAAAGAAGCAGGGGAATATGCACGATTGATGCGCGAAGGATCCCGGACTTCCAAACAGAACTATGTTTCACGAAACGCAGACTATGTCATTGAGAGATACAAACACATTGGTCAAGGACAAAATTGGCGGGCTATCCCAGAGGAACTAATGACCAATTATAAAGACAAGAATAAATGCCATAGCGGAATCTACAAGAGGCTAATTGCCGACAAACCATCTGTAGTTATTTCAAATTATCGGAAAAACATGTTGATACATCCGTTCCAAGACAGAGGATTGTCGGTAAGAGAGGCTGCCCGCCTACAGAGTTTCCCTGACAAATTCATCTTTAAGGGAAGTTTGATGCATATTCAGCAACAGATTGGGAATGCAGTTCCCCCATTGTTGGCAAAGGCTGTTTTTGAAAAAATACTAGAGTATGGAGAACAATAACCCTTCAATATTGCATTTCAAATTTGATGTAAGCACATTCCGCCTGCTAGGCCGGGAGCTGATAACAGACAGAATCACGGCTTTGTTTGAGCTTGTAAAGAACTGTTATGATGCTAATGCTGAAAAGGTAGATATTACATTTGAGTCTCTTAATCCTTTGTCTGACAAGAGCAGAATTATTATCAAAGATGATGGATTGGGTATGACATTTGAGGATATCCGTGACAAGTGGATGGTTATTGGTACTAGTAGCAAACGAAGAAAAAAAACATCACCAGAGCCCTATAATCGTGTAGTGGCAGGCAAGAAAGGAGTTGGTCGCTTTGCTGTAGACAAACTTGGTGGGAAGTTGGTGATGAGGACAAAGAAGAAGGGGGCTTCGGTATGGCATTGTTTGGAAACAGATTGGACGAAATACTCTGAGGAGGAAGACCGACAGCTTAAGTTGAATTTTGACGAGAATCAAGAAGAACAAAAATTGTTCACAGATATTGACAATAAATACTGGACTGAACCGGGAGATGAAAATGTTCAAGGAACAATTTTGGAAATCTCTTCTTTGAATGATGTATGGCTCGAGAGAGATGTCATACGAGCATATCGCGAGTTGTCAAAAATAGCCAAACCAACATTGAACGTAAAGTATCCGTTTGGCATTAAGTTCCACGTACCGGAATATAAAGCATACGATGACAGGCCAGTAGAAAGTTTGGTTTTGGCAAAGGCAACATTGTCATACACGTTGAATTACAGATTCGATGCAGACAAGAAAAAATACTATCAAGAGTTCCTTGAAGAAAACAAAGGCCGTCTTATTGTAAAGGAAAAAGAAGCCGAGATTTTTGGCCCCATAGGCTTTACAATCTATTATTACGATCAAGAGGGGAAAAGGAACTTCACTAAGGAAGACCGTATCGATGGCATTAAGGTCTACAGAGACGGTATAATAGCAACTCCTTTTGCCGAATATAAAGCCAGTAGGGATGAACAGAAAGATCTTTTCGGAATTGACAAACGACGTTGGTCGGGCTTCTTTGAAAGACTGAGCACCAGAGATATTATTGGATGGGTCGATATTAAAGATGAGCTAAATCCGGAAATAAAAGACTCTACCAATAGGCAAGACTTTGTTGACACTAAAGAATGGTCGAGTTTGAAAGATTTCGTTATCAATCAGATACATCAGATTGAACTTTACTTGAAGCACCAAAAAGATGACAGGAAAAAAGGAAACGCTGAAAGACTGAAGAAAGCCGATACGGACATCGATGACATCAAGCGGAAAATCAACCGCATCAAGCAGCAGTCGTTCTTCGCTTCGCCCGAGGTGGAATCGGAATTGAATGACATTACAGCGAGATTAGGGGAGATTAAACAAAACGTCTCCGCATCCACCAAAGATTACGAACGGATGGAGGAAGACAAGCGACAACAAGAAAACATCATGTTCAGCTTGGTATCGCTACAGGCATACGCTGGCCAAATTTCGCATATTCTTAGAATTTCCATTGGTATCATCAAACGTTCTGCCGAGTTTGTGGCCAAATGGATATCCCTTGGACAAAAACAGGACAAATCTGTAAAGCATGCACGTCGAATATTCGATGAGATGAACAATCTCTCCAAAGCGATGAATTTCATGCTGAGCTATGCAGAAGACGATTCAACATTCGAGTACTTTGACATACGTAATGCCATTAAAGAACTGTTTGATGACCGATATCACTATCTGTTCGAAGAAGAGGACATTAAAGCAGAATACGTGGTTGAAGATGATTTCGAATTGTCATACAACAAAAAGGCATTTCAAGATATGTTTGGAAACCTAATAGACAATTCGGTGAAAGCATTACGTAACACTCAAGACAAAAGAATCAATTGTTCGGTTTATCGAGAGAACGACAACCTTGTCATGCTTTTCTCCGATAATGGTCCGGGGATTCCAGAAGAAAACCGTGACAGAATTTTTGATGTGTTTTATACGACAACCGCAGATTTGGGAGGTGCAGGTCTTGGACTTTATATTGTGCGAACACGGTTAAACTCCATCAAGGGCACCATCTCTCTTGAGCCTAACGTGTTTAAACCCACGGGTGCCACTTTTAAGATTATTATACCTTTAATGCATTAATATATGGCTGAGAAGATGAACATTGCCATCGTCTACATAGATGATGATGAGAAAATGAAAGAAGATGCGTTCCTCGATGATATCAATGATCAGGTGGATGAAATCCACTATTTTCAAAAGCCGTCTGAAGGGTTGGCGTTTGTAAAAAATAATATCGACAAAGACATTGTGGTTATTCTCGATTGGAAGTTCAACAGCAGTACGCTTCAAGGTGACGATGTTTTGAGAGACATCGATGAAGTCTCTGTATTAGTGCCTGTCATTGTCTTTACAGGAGCTAGCATTGATGCTACTGAGGCCAACAAGATGTTCAACGGAAATGCATTCAGTTGTGTCCCTAAGGATTCCGATACGGACACATTAGTTAATGCCATTCGCAATGCCTACAACAGGATTCAGAACGACATCCGCTCGGTAATGGAGAAATGGATTCTAAAACAAAATCCGGAAAAGCGGAACAAGCCATATATGCGTTCTGGCGATAAGGTCTATACGTTGAATGACATCCTTGTATCCATTCGCAGACAAGATGAATTTGGCAAAGAAACCACACGTGGCATATTGAGTCTTGCAACAGAATTGTTCACGAATAATATGCGAGAAAAATGAAACTCAATGCGGTTGTTATTGCGGATGATGTCGCCGAGAATATCGGTGAACTATGTATTATGCTGAAGAATTCTGCATGCCAGCTGTTTGAACAATTTGGACGCACAAAGGATGACGTTATTGTGCATAGTGCCGTCTATTGTCACGATACTGTCAACAGACAGAATCTGTCCGAAAAACTTGCGCTTGTGAATTTCAAGAACTTCTTATGCTGTTGGTTTGGGCATGGCACGGATGAGTCTTTTTGCATGAATAATGAAAATATAGTTACCCCCTCTGACAATCATTACATATTCTCCAATGCTTTGATATACACGTTCTCGTGCTTTAATGGGGGTACACTTGCAGATGTGCTGGTCAGTAACAATGCTAAAGCATACGTTGGTTATAAGGGCAATGCCAATTGCCCTTATGGAATAGACGATGTAACTTGTGGTATAGTAATGTCTTTTCTCTTTTCTTTTCTCGGTGGAAAGACCATTGGCAATTCTGTCGATGATTTGAAAACATCCTACGAAGACGCAGTCTTCAACGAAGAGTTGGAGCCTTTTCAAAGATCTTGTTTTCAAGAGAACCGTGACAATATTACACTCAAAGGGGATGGCACACTAACTATTGACAATATGTTAGTGGCATAGATTGGGAATTATGGCAAAAAAAAAATATACATTCATAGACTTGTTCGCTGGATGCGGTGGGCTAAGCTTGGGGTTGGAACAAGCTGGGTTTAGTCTTTGTTTTGTAAATGAAATTGTGGAACAATTCGCACATACACACAAGGTAAATCATAATCTTCGTGACACCCATTATTACGTTGGAGATATTGCACAGCTCAATGAAAATAGTAAAGATTACAGAAAATATTTTAAAGACGTAACACTTGTATGTGGCGGTCCTCCCTGCCAAGGCTTTTCAATGGCGAATCGCCAAAGACTAATAGACGACCCTCGAAACAATTTATACAAACAGTATCTAATTTTTCTTAATTATGTTCGTCCCAGATTCTTCATTTTGGAGAACGTAAAGGGCATGATGAATAAGTTTGACGAGATTATTCAGAACTTCAACGACTTTCTTGGTGATGATTATCAATATGATTATGCAATTCTAAAAGCTCAAGATTTTGGAGTTCCTCAGAATCGAGAACGCTTTATTATGATAGGAAATCGAATAGGTATTTCTCCCAAGAAAATATTTGTAGAAATTGAAAAGCACAAAAGACAACCTTATGTTTTGCGAGATGCTTTGTTAGGGCTACCACATTTAGAACCTAGAAAACAAAAGGGTGCTAAGGATATCGAGAATATTGAATCCGGTTTTACTGAAATGGATTTTGAATACGTAAAGAATAGTTTCTACGACTTCATAAATGACGGACGTGAAATACACAAGCTCTATAATCACAAAAATAGATACAACAATCCTCGTGATATAGAGATATATAGAAGACTCCCTCAAGGTGCCAACTCGCTTCACGAATCTATCGCTGACATAATGCCCTATAAACGGCGCAATGGCATTTTCAAAGACAAATACTTCAAATTAGATGAAACCCAAATATGCAAGACCATCACTTCTCATATGAAGTTTGACTGCAACATGTATATTCATCCCTGGGAAGCTCGTGGTTTAAGCCCAAGAGAAGCGGCTCGTATTCAAACATTCCCTGATGATTATATTTTCACGGGTGCTCAGAATTTATGGTACGCACAGATTGGTAATGCAGTGCCTGTTAAACTCGCTAAAGCCATAGGAGACGGCATAATGAAATTCGCATGAATCATGTAGAGCTATTTGCAGGAGTTGGAGGCTTTAGGCGAGCAATGGATCTTATCTCAAAAGATTTAGGTCTATCTATTCAAACTGTGGCCTATTCGGAAATTGAACAGAAAGCCATCGATACATACAATGCCAATTACAACACAAAAGGCGAGTTGGCAATGGGAGATATTGTAGCGTTTGTGAAAGACAAACACGCGATGAAAAAACTTCCAAAATACGACCTGCTTTCAGGAGGTTTCCCCTGTCAAACATTTAGTATGATGGGAAGCCAAGAGGGTTTTGATGAAGAAAGGGGACAAATGTTTTTCCGTATTATGGACATGGTCAACGAGAGACATCCTCGTTTTGTCCTATTAGAAAACGTGAAGAACTTAATGAACCATGATAAGGGGAACACAATCTCCGTTATCAAGAGTGAGCTTGAGAATGCGGGATACACCGTTAAAATGGATGTATTCAACTCCAATGATTTTGGCCTTCCTCAAAAACGCAATAGAACCATCATTTTTGCAAGAAGAAAAAGATTAGGTATGTTTGAGTTCTCGTCCGAACTAGTAAAGAGAGAATTTGATAGAATAAAACGGGAAAAAAGTTCTTTATTGATTTACGATTCTGTCATTGAAGTTTTAGAAAAGCAAGTAGATGAGAAATATTACCTTTCAGACAGGATTAAACCCACACTATTAAGCGATGGAAGTGCGGGGTTCAAATCAAAATCAGAGATTGATCAGATTATTGCTCGCCCACTAACTGCCACCATGCATAAGATGCATAGGGCCTGTCAAGACAACTATTATAGCGACTTGTTTATTCAATCAAAAGGTGCAGATAGACCTTCAGAAAGAATGACGAAAGCACAACTTGCAAGAATACCAATACGAAAACTTACCCCGAAAGAAGCATTTATGCTACAGGGATTTCCAAAGGATTTCGCCACAAAAGCAGGTAAGGCAAAGGTCGCTGATGGCGCAATGTACAAGCAGGCTGGTAATGCTGTAAGCGTGAATACTATATATGCAGTACTTTATTATTTGATTAATAACAGAATAATTCGAGAATGATATGGAAGAAATCATTAAACACATCAACGACACTAATGCCAGTTATAGGGCATTGAACGCAGGTGACGCCAAAAATACAGACCTGTTTCTTGATAATGAACATTATGAGATGTTCAAGGATGCAGGTGAACAGATTACCGTAAGATTTAGCAAAGAAAATCTTCAAAAAGCAATCCTATTCATTGCATCTATTCTTCCTAGAAAATACGATAATTCTTCCATTCATAAAACCATTCATTTTTCTGAAGTATTTGTATTGGACCAGTTAACTTTCCTTGATAGTTTTTTTACACAGGATGATATACAGGTGGAAACTCGAACTCAAGTATGGAATGCAAGAAAAGATGTACCTCAAAAGAACGGTGAAATAGATCGTCGATTCTATTTTAATGGCCTTTTAGAAGATGTTTCATATAAAAGCTATACTGGTGAAATAAAGAATGCAAAATTCACCATTAGAAATTATGTGGCTGGGGGATACTCAGATTTGCATATAAAAAAAGCCAATGATGGAGTTTTTGATGTATGGATAACAAATGTACTCGAACCATATAATGATCGGAAAGAAGAAGGGCGTGAGCAAATTGATGTAAGTCGCAAATCTCTCCAGCAAATTTTCTATGGAGCACCTGGAACTGGTAAATCAAAGACCATTAAAAACCGTACTGAACAAGCAGAGAAAGAAGGTCGAGTCTTCCGAACCACATTCCACCCAGATAGCGACTATTCCACTTTTGTTGGATGCTACAAGCCGACAAAAGTAAAATCGTTTAAACAGCCAAGAATGGATATGTCTTTGGATGATTTAGCCAAAGCATTGGGAAGCTACTATAAAAACGAGGAGCTTGGAAAAATTGGAGGACTTCAACAATTCTGCATAGAGTACTATCCTTATATCGACGGAGAATATATGAGTATCAATGTAACCAAGCTGATTGAGCTCGCTGGAGTGCCCAAAGATTATAATGTTGAAGTTAACAAATACATTAAGTTTATACAACTTCTCCCTCATCATGATCCTGATAAGATTACTTACGAATTCATCCCGCAGGCCCTTACCAATGCGTATGTGGAAGCCTGGAACACCGAGGAGGATGTTTACCTAATTATTGAAGAAATTAATCGCGGCAACTGTGCTCAGATATTCGGCGACCTTTTCCAATTGCTTGACCGCAAGAACGAGGTGTCGGAATATCCTATTGATGCCGATGCAGACCTTGCAAATTACTTGAGCAAAAAACTGGCTAGCAGCACTCACAAGGATATCACGGATGAAATAAGAGAGGGAAAGAAACTAAAACTACCCTCAAACCTCTACATCTGGGCGACAATGAACACCAGCGACCAAAGCCTCTTTCCCATCGACAGCGCCTTCAAACGCCGCTGGGATTGGAAATACATAAAGATAACCGAGGGGAAAGACAAAGATACAAAGAAACCTCTCGGATGGAAGATTTTGGTGGATGACATTCAAGATGACAAAGTGAGAATATATGATTGGTGGGAATTCCTGCGAAGAATGAACGATGTTATATATGGAGCCACCGAGTCTGCCGACAAACAAATGGGGTATTTCTTCGCTAAAGCCATAGATAAATTCAAAGGGACCAAAGTGGGAGAAATAAACAAGGATCGAGAGTACATTGAAAAGGAACCCGAGGATTTGCAGGCAGATTATATCACGGCAGATACATTCGTCAACAAAGTAATGTTCTACCTATGGACAGATGTGATGAAGGACAACGAATACTCGGAGATAATTGAGTTGATGAAGAAGGATGGCGAGCAACTTAAGTTCGCCGATTTCTTTGACGAGTCAGGCGATGAAGTGAACCACGAAGCTTTGCGGTCATTCCTCGATAACGTAATGAAAGACGCGGATAAAAAATGTGATGTATGCAATACCGAATTGGTTCAATCATTAGGGGTTGGCATGGGGACTGGATTCAAACCACATTCTGTAATATTCAAAATAAATGAGATGGTAGATGATCCTTACGAGAGGGTCAAAGGAATGTGGAGGATGTGGGAGGCGCGAGCCGACAAAGACATTACAAAATATGTTTATGGATATGCTACTCCCGAAAAGAAGATTGTGGCTTGCTATGAGGTGACCGAATGGAAGAAGGTTACTGATGAAAAAGGGAAGCCAAGATTCAGCTTTGACGGAAACCCCATCAAGGATGATCCGATGATTGGACAACCTGTTGAACAGATTGCCCATGCAAGAGGCGGCGTTGTGTTCTATACCGACAATTGGGAAAAGAAATAGATTTGGTACACGTGTTTGACATATGAAGATTCTGTTTGAAAACCACCACTACGAAAAATATCCATTTGGCGGGGACAATCAGCTCTCGCTGGAAGAAGTTTTGTCAGAAGGGAAAATCAATGCCAAACACGTGGAAAGTGACACCAGACTCAGTGTCGACTACGTAGGTTACTTCTATAGCCATAGTCTTGAAGATTGTGTATTCCTCCTACCCAATGTGTTGATTGATGAAAAAGGAAGAGTCCTTGGGAAAGAATCCTCCCTAGAGAACAATGAGGAGGCAAGCGGGTATGACCCAACGATGTTCCTTAATATTGACCGAAATATAGCATCGGAAATTGAGAAAGACATTCTGGCATTTGTCTACGACTTCTCATTGTGGGTGTATCGGGCAATCGATGTATATCGACACAGAAATCCTGACAGCGATATTGCCGTGAATCCTGAAATCACCCAAATGGGGCGCGGGAAACGTCGCGACAGGTACACATTTGTGGATGTTGTTTTGGCACTATTGGATTTCAACAAAAAGAATCAAGACTATCTAACTTTCATTTTGCGAAATATCCACAGCGGTAACAACAAGATCAATTGGACAAAAACCATTGCACAAAACCGGGTGTTGATGCAAGAAGATACACCAATCTATTACAAACCTGTAAACAAGAAAAAACAAGTCAATTATGATGAAGAACTGCTGATAATTTACTATTCCATCCTTCAGCATATCCATGAGAAATATAATTTCCCAGTTCATTTAAACGCCAACTTTGACCTTATCACAGGAAAGCGGTTCGAGCAATACGTTAAGGGGACAGGCAAACGACGGTTGAAACAGATAAAATACAAATACTTTTCCGATAGGGATCTTGAGATTTGGAATTTGTGTTATGCTTTCTTCGATGTTGCATACAAGGTGGCCATCCGTTGTGACAAGAAAGACTATTTGTTGATACACAGTTTCCCATCGGTGTTTGAAGATATGGTCGATGAGTTGTTGAGCGACAAAGATGAGGAGGTGTGCAAAATGAAAGTGCAAGAAGACAATAAGCGACTTGACCATTTATACCGCTATCAAGGTCTCACTGAGTTTAATGACGAGGTTTATTACATTGGAGACAGCAAATACTACAATAGAGGACATAAAATCACTGATGATTCAATCGCCAAACAATATACCTATGCCCGCAATCTGGTTCAGTACAACCTAGATCTCTTCCATAGCGATAAAGAAGAAGATAGAAAGAAAGCCCTCGTCTATCGTGATGAAGAAACGGAAGGATACGACATTGTTCCAAACTTCTTCATCAGTGCTAAAATAGACGATATATCATCCAATGGATACAACGACAGTAGTATAACATCTATCCCCACAGCCAATGGGGAGCGGTTCCATGTATCGTATCATTTTAGAAACCGTCTATTCGACCGCGATACAATTTTGGTGGCTCACTATAATGTCAACTTCCTATTTGTACTTTCCCTATATGCAAAGAACCGCAAGATGGAGCAACAGGTATGGTCGGCTAAGGTAAAAGCTCAATTCCGAAAAGAAATCATTGATGGCTTGAACAAGGAGTTTCATTTTTATGTGATGACTCCTCGAGAGCATATTGACGGACATGCGTTGTTACAGGAACGATTCAAAGATGTGCTTGGCAAAGTGTTTCATCCATATGACGACAGTGAGCAAGGGCAAACCTATTATTCACTAGCCCTTCAAAACTCAACAAAAGAAATGAGTGAAAAAGAGTGTAAGGATTTAGAAATGGAGAATGAGAGGGTAAAAGAAATATTAGTACCATATTTTGAGATACTTGAATGTGCATTAGGAGTGGACAAACGAAACGAGCTAAAAACGCCAGCCCCCGATGGAGTGGTTTATGCCAACGAAACAGATTTATCACTTCTCATCTATAGTAACCATATTGAGGATGATATCAAGAAGTTGGAAGATACGGGAATGGCTGGTATCGCGCTTAAAATGGACGGTGCATCGTTGCAACTGGTGGAAGGGTTCACAAAGGCCAAATATCTTATAATTCATAATAAGGGTGATAAGTATAAGGCGTTCCAAACCACAGACAATGGTCCCAAGCTGGTATCGAAAAGCAACATCAAGCCGATGTTGGTAACTAAAAAAGACGAGGAGCTTTATTTGGTATATAAGGTGAATACGGAGCAAGAGGTGTTCGTTGGAGAATTGGATCTTTCTATTATTGCGAAGAAAGGTCCAGAAAGTTATAGCCCCTGGTTGTTACCATTAGAGAGTCTCCGTTCAAATGAGGATGTACGATAGCAAAAAGAAGATTATGCCACGCAAGACCAAACACGAAATAACCATCCGCAGTGCGGCTGCTGAATATCTTACTTTTGTCAGCACTGTCGGAGACCAACCTGGGAGTGTGGAACTTCGCTACGAGGATGAGAATATATGGCTGACACAACGACTGATGGCGGAACTATATGGCGTAAGCGTTCCGGCCATCAGCCAGCATATCAAACAGATTTATAGAGACAACGAGCTTGATGAAGGAGCAACTGTTAAGAAATACTTAATAGTTCAAAACGAGGGCGACCGACAAATTACAAGAGAAGTGAATCATTATAGCCTTCAGATGATTATCGCTGTGGGCTTCAAGGTGAACAATGAACGTGCAGTGCAGTTCCGCAAGTGGGCCAATGCCATTGTGAAGGACTATACTATACAGGGGTGGGTGATGGATGACGAGCGCTTGAAGAAGGGCGGTACTATTCTTACCAAGGACTACTTCGAGAAGCAGTTGGAGAAGGTCCGCGAGATACGTCTTTCCGAACGCCGGTTCTACCAAAAAATCACGGATATCTACGCCACCAGCATCGACTACGACCCCACCGCTGCTGCCACAAAACGTTTCTTTGCCGCCGTACAGAACAAGCTGCACTATTCTGTTCACCAACATACCGCAGCGGAACTTATCTATGAACGTGCCGATGCCAACAAGGAACACATGGGTCTGACCACATGGGAAGGTGCCCCTGAAGGCAAGATTCATAAATACGATGTCTCTGTTGCCAAAAACTACTTGACGGAAAACGAACTGCAGCAGTTATCGCGCATTGTGTCGGCATACCTCGACTTGGCCGAGCTGCAGGCCATGCGCCACATTCCAATGACCATGGAGGATTGGGAGGAACGCCTCAATGGTTTTTTGACACTATGGGACAAAGGCATCTTGAAAGATGCGGGAAGAATTTCTGCCGAACTGGCCAAGGCTCACGCCGAGAGTGAGTTTGAAAAATTCCGCATAGTTCAAGACCAACTCTACCAAAGCGACTTCGACCGTTTCCTCCAACTCGAGCGATCCGTAAAGGAATAACCTATGACCGACACGATGACACCGGAGCAGCGGCATCGCTGCATGTCGCATATCAAGGGTTCGGGGACGAAACCCGAGCTGAAGGTGCGGCGGTGGCTGTGGAGGCATGGGTATCGGTATAGATTAAATGTCAAGAGTGTGCCGGGAAAGCCGGACATTGTGTTGCGGACCTACCGCACGGCGATATTCGTCAACGGCTGCTTCTGGCATGGACACGGAGTGAGAATGCGTGAACGTGGGAATGCGTCAATGTGTGAGTCCGCTGAACCGCAAAGCGGAAATAATTTACAAGATTTACAAGATTTCGCAAGTGCGGAGCGCGAGCAGGAGAATAATAAAAGAGATTTACAGAACTCAAAGTGCTGCAAGATTCCGAATACAAACCGCGAGTTCTGGGTGGCCAAAATCCGCCGCAACCAGGAGCGCGACCAAAAGAACTACCGCATACTACAAGAGAACGGCTGGCAGGTCATCGTCATCTGGGAGTGCCAGCTGAAGCACAACCTCCTGGAACACACCATGCGCGAGGTGGAGCTGCTGCTGAACAACAACCTGCTATCGATGTACAAGCACCGACCCGTCCCCTACCCTACCAAGGATGAGCCCAGCCTGCCCATGGCGGCGGAGTCTACGTTTTGAATATTCCGTGCCTGCCAAACAATATTTTCCGACAGGCTGCGTTAATTGTTCAAAATCCTATACACATGAAGAAAATCCATACCCTCTTGATGGCTGCCCTGTGCCTGATGGCCGTGGGCTGCAAGCAGACAACGACAGAGAAAACCACCGACATGAAGTACCGCCCGCTGGGTGCCACCGGCCTCGAGATCAGCGAAATCAGCATCGGCTGCGGCGGATTCGAGAAGCTGGACAGCGCGGCCTCGCTCGAGTTGATGACTATGGCGCTCGACAGCGGCATGAACTACATCGACATCTACGACTGCACACCCAAGACGCGCTCCAACATCGGCTATGCCCTGCAGGGCCGCCGCGATGAGATGATTATCCAAGGCCACATCGGCACCATCTACAAGGACGGCCAGCACTGCCGCACACGCGATGTGGAAGAATGCCGCCAGAGCTTCGAGGATCTCCTCACCCGCCTCCAAACCGACCACATCGAGGTGGGCATGATTCACATCACCGACAGCCACGAGGAGTGGGAAGCCGTCGAGGGCTCGCCCTTCCTCGAATACGTATTCCAGCTGAAGAAAGAGGGGAAAATCAAACACATCGGCCTCAGCAGCCACAACGCCGAGGTGGCCCTGCGCGCCGTCAAGAGCGGCTGGGTGGAGGTGCTGATGTTCAGCCTCAACCCCGCCTTCGACCGCCTGCGTGGCGGCGCCATCCCCTGGGAGAAGGGCGCCATGGACAACCTGCAAAACGGCATCGCCCCCGTGCGCGTGGAGCTCTACGACTACTGCGCCACGCACCGCATCGCCGTAACAGTGATGAAGACCTTCGGCGGCGGCGGACGCCTGCTGGACGAGAAGACCTCGCAGCTCGGCGTGGCCTACACCCCCGAGCAGTGCATCGCCTACTGCCTGGCCAAGCCCTGCATCGCCACCTGCATCCTCGGCATCGACAACCTCGACGAGCTGCGCCGCGACCTCCACTGGCTCCACGCCACCGACACCGAGAAAGACTTCACCACCGTCAGCAAACGCGAGCAAGCCACGCTGGGCGGCGATTGCACCTACTGCAACCACTGCTCCCCCTGCACCCAGGGCATCCCCATCGCCAAGGTGAACGAGTTGCTCGACAAGGCCGAGACCGATGGCCTCACCCCCGAGTTGCAGGCGCAATACAACGCCCTGCCCAAGCACGGCAGCGACTGCACCCACTGCGGCGCCTGCCTAAGCCGCTGCCCCTTCAGCGTCGACATCCCCAGCCGCATGGACGCCGCCCGCACCATGTTCGGGAGGTAAACCTCCGTTTTGCCTATGATATTCAATTCTATCCAATTCGCCCTGTTCCTGCCGATAGTGTTCCTGCTCTATTGGTTTGTGTTCGACAAGTGGATCTCCAAGTCGCCGCACCAGCTCAAGCTGCAGAACGCCTTCGTGCTGGTG
>ONBB01000003.1 GCA_900315935.1 uncultured Bacteroidales bacterium | reverse complement strand
TACAACTTCGACACCAGCGTCTACAACCGCTACCAGTTCGACACCACGGTTGTCAATGTGTACCACTACGACACAACACTGGTCAGCGTGTACGACACCACCATCGTCAATATCTATGACACGACCATCACGAACCGCTACCAGTACGACACCATTATTGTGAACAACTATGTGTACGACACGGTGATAGTGAACAATTACCGTTATGACACGGTGAATAACTATTACCGCGACACGGTGGTCATCACCAACTACTACCACGACACGGTGCTGGTGAACAACTACATCTATGACACCATCTACCTCAACCGCTACATCTTCGATACCGTCTACATCCACGACACCATCTACATCACCACCGATGGCATCGAGGGCGTGGATGGGGTGAATGCAAAAATATACCAGCGCGACGGCCAGATTGTTGTGGAGGGCGCCGAGGGCAACGCGGTAACGCTCTACGACGTGAGCGGGCGCCTGCTGGCCACGAAACAGGACGACCCTTCGCCCCTGCGCTTCGACGCTCCCGCCAGCGGCACCTATATGATAAGGGTTGGCCGCTACCCGGCAAGGAAGATTGTGGTGGTGAAGTAGCTTGGGTGTTAAGGGTTATGAGTTGTAGAGGGGCGCGGATTCTCCGCGCCCCTCTACTCGTTCTGGCGGGGCGGTTTTGGCAGGATATGGAAGGATTTGGCAGGGTAGGGTTCCACAGGCTACCATAAGCTTCCAATGCCCTTCTATTCCCCTAGAGAACCCCTACCATTCCCCTACCGTCCTCCCGATAACACCTCATTCCTCCATTCTCACTCCTCACCGCTTACCTATAAATCTTAACTTGTATAGAAACAGGTACTTATGGATATTGTGGTGTAAAAAGTGCAGGATTTCCCGTTTCCGTTCCCCCTAAAAACTGTCGCGCTACCCTCAAATCTCCCCTGTTTTTCCCCCGATTCCGCCTGTAATCCATATTTTTTTTCACATCAACTGATGTTGAAAACCAGCGTATTGTAAAAAAATTTACATGAAAAGTGAAAAAATATTTTGCTGGTTCGGAAAAAGGTTGTACTTTTGCATCCTCAATTCGAGAAAAAGAGACATTTGAAAGGTTAATACAAGCCGATGTAACTCAGTTGGTAGAGTAGCTGATTTGTAATCAGCCTGTCGGGGGTTCGAGTCCCTTCATCGGCTCGAACAAAACCGATGCCGGCGAAAGTGCATCTGGAATACGGGGGAGTCGCATAGCGGCAATTGCAACAGACTGTAAATCTGTCCTCGGAAGAGTTCGGTGGTTCGAGTCCACCCTCCCCCACGAAATGCCAAAACTTCAACAGGCGGAAGTAGCTCATTTGGTAGAGCGATAGCCTTCCAAGCTATAGGTGGCGGGTTCGAGCCCCGTCTTCCGCTCCAAACAAGCGGGAACAGACCCTCACCTAACTCGCCCCGCGAACCCAAGGCACTCAAAAAGTAAGAGAGTGACAACAACAAGCCGCAGTAGCTCAGTGGTAGAGCGCATCCTTGGTAAGGATGAGGTCACGAGTCCGACTCTCGTCTGTGGCTCTCCTTTTTGCACCAAAGTGCAACTGGAAAACAAACAAAAACGAGGACGCAAGCCGCAAGGCTCGCCCTCTTTGAACGTGAATTAATATTATTGTTAACATTTAATACGTATTAAAAATGGCAAAAGAAAAATTCGACCGCTCTAAACCGCACGTCAACATCGGCACCATCGGCCACGTTGACCATGGCAAGACCACCCTCACCGCCGCCATCACCAAGGTGCTGGCCGAGAAAGGTCTCTCCGAAGTGAAATCCTTCGACTCCATCGACTCCGCTCCTGAAGAGAAAGAGCGTGGTATCACCATCAACACCGCTCACGTCGAGTACCAGACCGTCAACCGCCACTACGCTCACGTTGACTGCCCCGGCCACGCCGACTACGTGAAGAACATGGTTACCGGTGCTGCCCAGATGGACGGCGCTATCCTCGTTGTTGCCGCCACCGACGGCCCCATGCCCCAGACCCGCGAGCACATCCTCCTCGCCCGTCAGGTTGGTGTTCCCCAGCTCGTCGTCTTCCTCAACAAGTGCGACCTTGTTGACGATCCCGAGCTCCTCGACCTCGTCGAAATGGAAGTCCGCGAGCTCCTCAGCTCCTACGACTTCGATGGCGACAACATCCCCGTCATCCGTGGTTCCGCCCTCGCCGCCCTTAACGGCGAAGCCAGCGGCGTCAAGAACGTCGAAGACCTCATGGAGGCTGTCGACAACTGGATCCCCCTGCCCACCCGCGCTGTGGACAAGGACTTCCTCATGCCCGTCGAAGACGTCTTCTCCATCACCGGCCGCGGCACCGTCGCCACTGGTCGTATCGAGACTGGTATCATCCACACTGGCGACCCCGTCGACATCATCGGTATGGGCGCCGAGAAGCTGAAGAGCACCGTTACCGGTGTCGAGATGTTCCGCAAGATCCTCGACGAGGGTGAAGCTGGCGACAACGTCGGTCTCCTCCTCCGTGGTATCGACAAGAACGAGATCCGCCGCGGTATGGTTATCGCCAAGCCCGGCTCGGTCAAGCCTCACCACAAGTTCGAAGCCGCTGTCTATATCCTCAAGAAAGAGGAAGGTGGCCGCCACACCCCGTTCCACAACAACTATCGTCCTCAGTTCTACTTCCGTACCACTGACGTTACCGGCACCATCATGCTGCCCGAAGGCCGCGAGATGGTCATGCCTGGCGACAACCTGACGATCACCGTCGAGCTCATCGCCGACATCGCCCTGAACGAGAACCTCCGCTTCGCCATCCGCGAGGGTGGTCGTACCGTCGGTTCCGGCCAGGTTACCAAAATTGTCGACTAATTAGCCGCAATAAGTAAGTCGCGCCTCGCATGGCGCGACTTTACAGGGGCATAGTTAAATGGTATAATGACGGTCTCCAAAACCGCTGTTGGGAGTTCGATTCTCTCTGCCCCTGCCAAGAAAAGATAAACTAGTTTAAAAAGAACATGTCAAAGTTTGGTGAATACGTGAAGTCTAGCTACGACGAGCTTGTGCACAAAGTGTCGTGGCCCACATTCAAGGAGCTGCAAAGCAGCGCAATCGTCGTTGCCGTGGCTTCGCTAGTCATCGCCCTCCTCGTCTTCGCAATGGATATCGTCTTCGGTGTCCACTCTTGGAGCTGGCAGGGTCTTCTTGGATACTTCTACAACCTGATCGCCTAGTTTCCGCTGCCTCATCAGGCGCGGCTTGCTTCCCAAATCCCCTTTGAGCCCGCCGGCACGCAGCATGATGCGAGAAAGGTCTACAGAGTATATTCACTGTCCTTACACTGCCTTTTAAGAAATGGAACAACAGGAAAAAAAGTGGTATGTCGTCCGAGCCATCAGCGGCAAGGAGAAGAAAGCTAAGGAATACATCGAAAACGAAATGGCCAAACGCGGCTGGAGTAACGATGTACCCACGGTTCTCATCCCTACCGAACAGGTGGTTGCCATCCGCAACGGAAAGAAAGTGGTCAAAGACCGCAACTACTTCCCCGGCTACGTAATCATCGAGGCCGACCTGCGCGACGAGATTATCCCCGTCATTCAGAGTCTGCCCAATGTGCTCGACTTCCTCCGCGAACGCGAAGGTAAGCCCATACCCATGCGCCAGGCCGAAATCAACCGCATCCTCGGCAAGATGGATGAGCAGATTGACGGCGCCGACGCCCTGGACCACTTCATTATCGGCGAGAATGTCAAGGTCATCGACGGAGCCTTCAACAGCTTCACCGGTGTCGTTGAAGATGTCAACGAGGAAAAAAAGAAATTGAAAGTTACGGTCAAGATCTTCGGTCGCAAGACTCCCCTCGAACTCAGTTTCTCCCAGGTGGAAAAAGAACAGTAACCGATTAACTAACCCTATTTAAAATTTAATTCAATGGCAAAAGAAGTTGCAGGATTGATTAAATTGCAAATCAAAGGCGGTGCTGCAAACCCCGCTCCTCCTGTAGGCCCGGCTCTCGGTGCCAAGGGTGTGAACATCATGGAGTTCTGCAAGCAGTTCAACGCCCGTACGCAGGATATGGCCGGCAAAGTGGTGCCCGTCATCATCTCTGTCTATACGGACAAGTCCTTTGACTTTGTACTCAAGACTCCTCCTGTTGCTGTCCAGTTGAAAGAGCTCTCTAAAGCCGCCAAGGGTTCCGGCGAACCCAACCGCGTCAAAGTGGCCTCCGTCACCTGGGAGCAAGTGCGCCAAATTGCCGAAGCCAAAATGCCCGACCTCAACTGCTTCACAGTGGAGAGCGCCATGAGCATGGTGGCTGGCACCGCGCGCAGCATGGGTATCACCGTTACCGGCGAGAACCCCCTCAACAAGTAAAAGAGTAATGAACCTGTGGTAGCATAGCCCTGCGCTATGCGGCGACCACACAAACAAACCAACATGGGAAAATTAACCAAAAAACAAAAAGAGGCTATCGCCAAGTTCGACGGAAGTAAGGTTTACTCCCTCGAAGAGGCCGTCAGCATTGTCAAGAAAATCACTTACACCAAGTTCGATGCTTCGGTCGACATTGACGTCCGCCTCGGCGTTGACCCCCGTAAAGCCAACCAGATGGTTCGTGGCAGCGTTACCCTGCCCCACGGTACCGGCAAGACCGTCCGTGTCCTTGTGCTCTGCACCCCCGACAAGGAGGAAGAGGCCAAGAACGCAGGTGCCGACTACTACGGCCTCGACGAGTATGTCGAAAAGATCAAGGGTGGCTGGACCGATGTCGACGTCATCATCACCATGCCCAGTTGTATGCCCAAGATTGGCGCCCTCGGCCGCATCCTCGGTCCCCGCGGACTCATGCCGAACCCCAAGACGGGCACCGTTACAATGGAAGTTGGCAAGGCTGTTCAGGAAGCCAAGGCCGGTAAGATCGACTTCAAGGTCGACAAGTTCGGTATCATCCATACCGCCGTTGCCAAATGCTCCTTCGACGACCAGAAAATCGTTGACAATGCCCGCGAGGTGCTCCAGATGATCATGAAGCTCAAACCCAGTGCCGCCAAAGGTACCTATGTGAAGAGCATCGCCCTCAGCAGCACCATGAGCCCCGGCGTCAAGGTCGACACCAAGGCCGCTACCTTGTAACACAAACTAACTTTTTAAAGAAACATTATGAGAAAAGAACTCAAAGACCAGTTGATTGACTCCCTGTGCGAAGAAGTCAAGGCCTACCCCAATCTCTATATCGCAGACATTGGTGGCCTCAACTCGGTGCAGACCAGCAAGCTGCGTCGTGCCGCCTTCCGCAAGGAAATCAAGCTGGAGGTTGTGAAAAACACTCTTCTCATCAAGGCGCTCGAAAAGACCGGTTTCGACTACTCCGAGCTCTTCCAGGTGATCAAGGGTGAAACCGCCATAATGCTTTCGAACACCAACAATGCCCCTGCCAAGCTGATTAAAGACTTCCGCGCTGCCGAAAAGAACGCCACCAAGCCCGTCCTTAAAGGCGCCTACGTGGAAGAGAGCTTCTATATTGGCCACGAGCACCTCGACGAACTTGTCAACATCAAGTCCAAGAACGAGCTCATCGCCGATGTGGTCGCCCTGCTGCAGTCGCCCGTCCAGAACGTGCTCTCGCAGCTTCAGTCGGGTGGCAATACCATTACCGGTGTACTGAAAACTTTGGAGGAACGCTAAACAACAGCACAATCAATCCGGGATGGCTCCCGCTAAAAAGCCGAAACAATTAATTCAACAAAATTAGTAAAACATTTAAAAACAATAAAAGTCATGGCAGATATCAAAGCTATCGCTGAAGAACTGGTTAACCTTACCGTTAAAGAAGTTAAAGAACTCGCTGATGTCCTGAAAGAGGAGTACGGCATTGAACCCGCCGCCGCTGCTGTCGCAGTCGCCGCCGCCCCCGCCGCTGTCGCTGGCGCCGCCGCCGAGGAGAAGACCTCCTTCGACGTCATCCTGAAGGGTGTGCCCGATGCTACCAAGAAGCTCGGCGTTGTGAAGGCCGTCAAGGACATGGCCAGCCTGGGTCTCAAAGAGTCCAAAGAGCTCGTCGATGGCGCTCCTAAGCCCGTCAAGGAAGGTATCTCCAAGGATGAGGCTGAGAGCCTGAAGAAAGCCCTTGAAGAGGCCGGCGCCGAAGTTGAAATCAAGTAAGGTTGCCCCTTTCTATCAAGTACGAGGAATAGGGCCTCCAGCTTTGTCTGGAGTGCCTATTCCTTGTTGCTATGGATTTTGAGTCCATAGTTGTCTGCCCCGCCTCTCCCCTTTGTGGAGCACCCTCTCTTCACTCGCGATCAATTATAGAACACGAATAATTTTTAGTCCCTTGGCAAAAAAAGAACCCACAGTAGTAAATTTCGCGTCGGTACGAAAGTTTGATTACCCGGATTTCTTGGATATTCAAGTCAAGTCTTTCAAGGATTTCTTCCAGATTGAGACTAACCCGGACAACCGATTGGAGGAAGGCTTATTCAAGGTCTTTAAGGAAAACTTCCCCATTACGGATGCGCGAAACAATTTTGAACTCGAATTCTTGGATTATTATATTGATCCTCCTCGCTATACGATTGAGGAGTGCATTGAGCGTGGCCTCACATACAGTGTGCCCCTCAAGGCCAAGATGAAATTGAGTTGCAAAGACCCAGAGAACGAAGACTTCCAGACATTGGAACAACACGTTTATTTGGGTATGATTCCGTATATGACCCCCAAAGGGACGTTTGTAATCAATGGAGCCGAGCGTGTGGTTGTCTCCCAGCTGCACCGCTCCCCGGGTGTGTTTTTCGGCACCCAGTTCCATTCTAACGGTACGCAGCTTTATTCCGCTCGTATCATCCCATTCAAAGGGTCTTGGATGGAGTTCACCACGGACATCAACAACGTGATGTATGCATACATCGATCGTAAGAAAAAACTGCCCATCACCACGTTGCTCCGTGCCATTGGTTTTGAATCTGATAAGGATATTCTCGATATTTTCCAGCTCGCCGAGGAGGTCAAGGTGACCAAGAGCAACCTTAAGAAGGTGCTCGGCAAACAACTCGCCGCCCGTGTGGTCGAGTCTTGGACTGAAGATTTCGTCGATGAAGATACTGGCGAGGTCGTCTCTATGGAACGTACCGAGGTGGTTATCGAACGTGATGTCGAACTCACCGAGGAACATGTCGAGAAGATTCTCAATATGGATATCAAGTCGATACTTATCAAAGCCGAAGACAGAGACGGTATCGACTATTCTGTCATCTACAACACCCTCCGCAAGGATACTGCCAACAATGCCAAAGAGGCTTGCGAGTACATCTATCGTCAGCTCCGCAATGCAGAGCCGCCAGACGAAGAGACCGCCCGCAGCATCATCGAAAAGCTTTTCTTCTCGGAGAAACGCTACGATCTCGGTGATGTCGGTCGCTACAGAATCAACACTAAGTTGAGCCTCAATGTTGCTGACAACATTCGTGTCCTGACAAAAGAGGATATTACTTCTATTATTAAATATTTGGTTGAGCTGATCAATCAGAAGGCCGAGGTGGACGATATCGACCACCTGTCCAATCGCCGCATCCGCACCGTGGGTGAGCAGCTCTCCAACCAGTTCGGCGTGGGTTTGGGCCGTATGTCCCGCACCATCCGCGAGCGTATGAATGTTCGCGATAATGAAGTGTTTACCCCCACGGAACTTATCAATGCCAAGACCCTCTCTTCCGTAATCAACTCCTTCTTTGGCACTAACCAGTTGAGCCAGTTTATGGACCAGACCAATCCGCTGGCGGAGTTGACGCACAAGCGCCGTATCTCGGCTCTCGGCCCTGGCGGTCTTTCGCGCGAGCGTGCCGGATTCGAGGTTCGTGACGTTCACTACACGCATTATGGTCGCCTCTGTACCATTGAAACACCCGAAGGTCCCAATATCGGTCTGATTTCCTCTCTATGTGTCTACGCCAAAATCAATGAGCTCGGTTTCATCGAGACTCCCTATCAGCGTGTGGTCAAGGGTCAGGTTCAGTTGAACGAGGAGCCCGTATATCTTTCTGCAGAGGCAGAAGAGAGCAAGACTGTCGCCCAAGCAACCACTCCTCAGGATAGCGAGGGTAACATTACCGACAGCCGTGTCAAGGCTCGCCGTCAGGCCGACTTCCCCATTGTTTCGCCCGATGAGATTGACCTCATCGATATCGCTTCGAATCAGATTGCTTCTATTGCAGCCTCTCTGATTCCCTTCCTGGAGCACGACGATGCCAACCGTGCACTCATGGGCTCCAACATGATGCGTCAGGCAGTGCCCCTGCTCAATCCCGAAATCCCCATTGTCGGTACCGGTATCGAAGAGGCCGTCGCCCACGACAGCCGTGTGCTGCTCAATGCAGAGGCGGATGGCGTTGTGGAATTTGTTGACTCCACCAAGGTGGTCATCCGCCACAACCGTACTGAGAAAGACCGTTTGGTATCGTTCGACGACGATGTCAAGGAATATCGTTTGACTAAATACCAGCGCACCAACCACTCCACCTCTATCAACCTCCGTCCTATCGTCAAAAAGGGCGATAAGGTCAAGAAGGGCCAGGTGCTCTGTGAAGGCTATGCCACACAGGCCGGCGAACTTGCGCTTGGCCGCAATATGATGGTGGCGTTCATGCCTTGGAAAGGTTATAACTTTGAGGATGCTGTGGTTATCTCGGAGCGAGTTGTCCGAGAAGACATTTTCACCTCCGTACATGTCGAGGAGTTTACCCTTGAAGTCCGTGAGACCAAGCGCGGTAATGAAGAGCTCACTCGCGACATCCCCAATGTGGGTAACGATGCCACCAAGGACCTTGACGAGAACGGTATCATCCGTATCGGTGCCGAGGTGAAAGAGGGTGATATTCTGATTGGTAAAATCACACCCAAGGGTGAGTCCGATCCCACTCCGGAAGAGAAGCTCCTCCGTGCTATTTTCGGCGACAAGGCCGGCGATGTGAAGGATGCTTCGCTCAAGGTGCCGCCCTCAATGCATGGTGTCGTCATCGACAAGAAACTCTTTGCCCGTGTCATCCGCGACCGCAAGGCTCGCGCCAAGGAGAAAGAATTGCTTGCCAAGCCGGAGGAGGAGTACAAGTTTGAGTGCGAGGAGCTGAAGGACAAGTTGATCTCTCGCCTCTTGGTTCTTCTCAACGGTAAAGTCTCCAATGGTGTCTACACCAATCACAGAGAGGAGCTCATTCCCAAGAAGGTCAAATTCTCCGCGAAGACCCTCAAGTCGATTGACTATACTGAGGTCAGTCCCAGCAAGTGGACTACCGACAAGGAGACCAATGCGCTCATCAAGGAGCTGTTGAATAACTACAATATCAAGTATCGTGAGATTTCCGGACGTTTTACCCGCAATAAGTTTGCGCTCACGGTGGGTGATGACCTTCCCAGCGGTATTGTCCAGATGGCCAAGGTTTATATTGCCATGAAGCGTAAGCTCCGTATTGGTGATAAGATGGCTGGCCGTCACGGTAACAAGGGTATTGTGTCCAAGATTGTCCGTGCCGAGGACATGCCGTTCCTCGCCGATGGTACCCCCGTGGATATCGTTCTGAATCCTCTTGGTGTGCCTTCGCGAATGAACCTGGGTCAGATTTATGAGACCGTCCTGGGTTGGGCCGGCAAGAAACTCAACAAGCGTTTCAAGACACCTATTTTCGATGGTGCCACCCTTGAGCAGATTAATGGCTACATGCGCGAAGCGGGTCTTCCCGAAAATGGTCGCACGTACCTTTACGATGGCGAGACCGGCGACCGGTTCGACCAGCCTGCCACCGTGGGTTACATCTACATGCTCAAACTCCATCACATGATTGACGACAAGATGCACGCCCGTTCTATCGGCCCGTACTCTCTCATTACCCAGCAGCCCCTTGGCGGTAAGGCCAACTTCGGTGGTCAGCGCTTCGGTGAAATGGAGGTTTGGGCACTCGAGGCATACGGTGCTTCGCATGTGCTGCAGGAAGTGCTCACCGTCAAGTCCGACGATGTTGTGGGTCGTGCCAAGGCATACGAGGCCCTTGTCAAGGGCGACAATATGCCGGTTCCGGGTATCCCCGAGTCGTTCAACGTCCTTGTCCACGAGCTCCGTGGCCTGGGTCTGGAGGTAACGTTTGATTAATTCTTTTAAGTAGAAAAGAGAACATGGCTTTTAAACAAGAATCACAGTTAAAGACTGATTTCAATTCGATTACCGTCAGCCTGGCATCGCCCGAGTCAATCAAGCGGCGTTCCTTTGGCGAGGTAACGAAGCCTGAAACCATTAACTATCGTACATACAAGCCCGAGCGCGACGGTCTGTTCTGCGAGCGCATCTTCGGTCCTACCCGCGACTGGGAGTGCCACTGCGGAAAATACAAGCGCATCCGTTACAAGGGTATTGTCTGCGACCGCTGCGGTGTGGAGGTTACCGAGAAGAAGGTCCGTCGTGAACGTATGGGCCATATTGAACTTGTGGTCCCCATCGCCCACATCTGGTTCTTCCGCTCGCTTCCCAACAAGATTGGCACCCTGCTGAATGTGCCTTCCAAGAAGCTGGACCAGGTCATCTACTATGAAAAATATATAGTCTTGCAGCCTGGCAAGGGCATGCTCAACGAGAACCCTGTCCAGAAGCTCGACCTGCTCACCGAGGAGGAATACTACTACATCAAGGAGTCGCTGCCCGAGGGCAACGAGCAGCTTCCCGACAGCGATCCCGACAAGTTTATCGCAGGTATGGGCGCCGAGGCGCTCTACAAGTTGCTTTGCGACCTTGACCTCGACAAGCTTTCCTATGAACTTCGTGCCAAGGCATCGCGCGAGACCGCTGTGGCTCGCAAGCAGGATGCCCTCAAGCGCCTCAACGTGATTGAGTCGTTCCGCGAGTCGCAGAAGAACATGCAGAACCGTGGCATGGACAATCGCCCCGAGTGGATGATTATGAACATTGTTCCCGTCATTCCTCCCGACCTGCGCCCCCTCGTTCCGCTGGATGGCGGTCGCTTTGCCACCTCCGATATCAACGAGCTCTATCGCCGTGTCATCATCCGCAACAACCGCCTCAAACGCCTCGTCGAAATCAAGGCTCCCGAGGTTATCATGCGCAATGAGAAGCGTATGCTGCAGGAGTCGGTCGACTCGCTTTTCGACAACAGCCGCAAGGTCTCCAGCGTCAAGTCCGAGTCCAACCGCGCCCTCAAGTCGCTCTCCGACGCCCTTAAGGGCAAGCAAGGTCGCTTCCGCCAGAACCTGCTCGGTAAGCGTGTCGACTACTCTGGCCGTTCGGTCATCGTGGTGGGTCCCGAGCTGAAGATGCACGAGTGCGGTCTGCCCAAGGATATGGCCGCCGAGCTCTTCAAGCCCTATGTCATCCGCAAGCTTCTTGAGCGTGGCTTGGTGAAGACGGTCAAGTCCGCCAAGCGTATCGTTGACCGCAAGGAGCCTGTCGTGTGGGAGATTTTGGAGAATATCCTCAAGGGACACCCCATCCTCCTCAACCGTGCTCCTACGCTCCACCGTCTGGGTATCCAGGCATTCCAGCCCCGCCTCGTCGAGGGTAAGGCCATCCGTCTGCATCCGCTTGTCTGTACTGGCTTCAATGCCGACTTCGACGGCGACCAGATGGCTGTCCACGTGCCCATGGGCAACGCTGCCATCCTCGAGGCTCAGCTGTTGATGCTCTCCACCCACAACATCCTCAATCCCGCCAATGGCGCCCCTATCACCGTTCCTTCACAGGACATGGTGCTGGGTCTCTATTATATGACCAAACCGCGCTACTCCACCGACACCGAGAAGGTGAAGGGCGAGGGTCAGCGCTTCTACTCCGCCGAGGAGGTCATCATTGCCTACAGTGAAGGTCGTGTCGATCTCAATGCCTGCATCAGCGTCCAGCTGGATGCCGCCGCAGGTCGCGACGAGTACACCTATATCAAGACCGACCGCACCTTCTCCGAGGTCATCAAGGATGCCAAGGGCAATGTGCTGACCGACACCGATTGCAGCACTCCCGCCGAGGTGGCTCTCCACAGCCGCACCGAGTTCGAAATCAAGCGTGACGGCAAGGGCAATCCCGTCCTCGACGAGAAGGGACACTACATCAAGACCAACCGCCTCCGCACTACTGTGGGCCGCGTCATTTTCAACCAGGTGGTCCCTGCCGAGTATGGCTATATCAACCAGGTGATGGGCAAGAAGTCGCTGCGCGACATTATCGGCGACATCTTCACCGAGTGCGGCAACGCCGTTACCGCTGCCTTCCTCGACGACATCAAGAACATGGGCTACCGTCAGGCTTTCCGTGGCGGTCTCTCGTTCAACCTCGGCGATGTCATTATCCCGACCGAGAAGGAGGGTCTTATCGACAAGGCCAACGAGGAGGTCGAAGAGGTTATGGCCCAGTATGCCATGGGTCTTATCACCAACAACGAGCGCTACAACCACGTCATCGATATCTGGACCAACACCAACAACCAGCTCACCGAGACGCTCATGAAGCAGCTCAAGGCCGACAACCAGGGCTTCAACCCCATCTATATGATGTACGACTCCGGTGCTCGTGGTAGCAAGGAGCAGATCCGCCAGCTCTCCGGCATGCGCGGCCTTATGGCCAAGCCGCAGAAGGCCGGCGCCTCGGGCAACGAGATTATTGAGAACCCCATTATCTCCAACTTCAAGGAGGGTCTCTCGGTGCTCGAGTACTTCATCTCCACCCACGGTGCCCGTAAGGGTCTGGCCGATACCGCTCTGAAGACGGCTGACGCCGGTTATCTTACCCGTCGTCTGGTCGACGTGGCTCACGATGTCATCATCAACGAGGAAGACTGCGGCACCCTCCGCGGCCTGCCCACCACCGCCCTCAAGAAGGGCGAGGATATCGTCCAGAGCCTCGGCGAGAAGATTCTCGGCCGCACCACCGTCCACGACATTATCCATCCCAAGACCGGCGACTATATTGCCCATGCCGGCGACGAACTCACCGAGGACATCTGCCGCCGCATAGAAGAGGCTGGCATCGAGGAGGTCGAGATTCGTTCCGTCCTCACCTGCGAGTCCAAGCACGGTGTCTGCGCCAAGTGCTACGGCCGCAACCTGGCCACCGGCAAGATGGTGCAGAAAGGCGAGGCCGTCGGCGTCATCGCCGCACAGGCTATCGGCGAGCCCGGTACGCAGCTCACCCTCCGTACCTTCCACGTCGGCGGTGTGGCCGGTGGCAACATCGGTACCACCTCCAGCCTCCAGGCCAAGCATGAGGGCCGCCTCGTCATCGACGAGCTCCGCTCCATCCCCTACAGCGACGCCGAGGGCAACAGCTACCATGTCGTCATGGGTCGCTCGGCTGAGATGCGCATCGTCGACCCCAAGACCGACATCACCCTCTTCTCCTCGCTCCTGCCCTATGGCGCCAAGCTCTACAAGGCTTCGGGCGACATGATGCAGAAGGGCGAACTCATCGCCGAGTGGGATCCCTACAATGCCGTCATCATCTCCGACGTGGCCGGTAAGGTCTCGTTCGAGAATGTCATTGAGAACGTTACCTACCGCGTCGAGAGCGATGCCCAGACCGGCCTGCAGGACAAGGTGGTCATCGAGAGCCGTCAGCGCACCAAGAACCCCACCCTCAACGTGGTCGATTCCGAGGGCAACATCCTCAAGGTGTACGACCTTCCCGTGGGCGCCCACATCGGTGTCGAGCAGGGTCAGAAACTCAAGGCTGGCGACATCATGGTCAAGATTCCGCGCTCCTTCGGCAAGGCCGGCGATATCACGGGCGGTCTGCCCCGCGTTACCGAGCTCTTCGAGGCCCGCAACCCCTCCGACCCCGCCATCGTGGCCGAGGTGGACGGTATCGTCTCCATCGCCAAGAAACTCAAGCGCGGCAACCGCGAGGTAACCATCACCTCCAAGACCGGTGAGCAGCGCTCCTACCTCATCCCCACCTCCAAGCAAATCCTGGCCCAGGACAGCGACTACGTCAAGGCCGGCACCCCGCTCTCCGACGGTGCCATCACGCCCAGCGACATCCTCGCCATCAAGGGCCCCATGAAGGTGCAGGAATATATCGTCAACGAGGTCCAGGAGGTCTACCGCCTGCAGGGTGTGAAAATCAACGACAAGCACTTCGAGGTCATCGTCCGTCAGATGATGCGCAAGGTCGAAATCGAAGACCCGGGCGACACCCGCTTCCTCGAAGGCGACCTGGTCAACAAACTCGACTTCAGCGACATCAACGACCGCATCTTCGGTATGAAGGTCGTCGAGGACGCCGGCGACAGCGAGAACCTCTCCGTGGGTCAGATTGTTACCGCCCGCGAACTGCGCGACGAGAACTCCTCGCTCCGCCGTCAGGACAAGCGTCTGGTTACAGTGCGCGACGCCCGCCCCGCCACCTGCAAGCAGGTGCTCCAGGGCATCACCCGCGCCTCGCTGCAGACCAAGTCGTTCATCTCCGCCGCCTCCTTCCAGGAGACCACCAAGGTGCTCACCGAGGCCGCCATCAACGCCAAGGTCGACACGCTGGTCGGCATGAAGGAGAACGTCATCGTCGGCCACCTCATCCCCGCCGGCACCGGCCTGCGCGAGTACCAGAACCTCGTCGTTGGCAGTGCCCCCGCCATGAGCGCCGCCAAGGAGAGTTAAAAAAAAGGACAATTTCTACCCAATGGGCTGCAGCCACCCGGTTGCAGCCCATTTTTTTTAGTCAAGGCTTTATGGTTTTCTGTATTCTGTTGATAAACAGCATGCTGGTGCCAGTGTCCATACCTCTTGCAGCTTTTATTGTACCATAAGCTTCCATATCCTTCCAGTGCCTTTGTATTCCCCTACCGTTCCCCTACCATTCCCCTACCGTCCCCCTGGGAGTTACCGGTGGTGTCCGATGGTGCGGAAGGCCATGAACCAACAGCAGAGCAGGCAGCCGGCCAGGGTGCCCAGCGTGCTTTCGGTCAGGCAGGAGAGGGTCAGGGTCAGGGCCCAGGCCAGCGTCAGGGTAGACTGCCCACGGAGTGCAGGCAGCGCCCGGGCAAACAGGAAGATGAGCAGGGCAGCTCCCAGCAGGCCGAACATGGCGAGCCAGGTGAGGTATTGGTTGTGTGGGTACATGCCGTGGCCTTGCAGTGGCGAGTTTGTGGCCTGCAGTTCGCGCTCCATGGCGTCGGCCAGGTCGCCGCTGCCGGTGCCCACCCAGGGGTGCTGCAGGAAGACGCGCCAGCCGGTCTTCCACAACTCTAGCCGCTGCAGCATGGTGAAACCGGCCACCGCGTTGTAGCAGCGGTAGTTTTCGTATTCGAACAGCATGACGTGCACCATGCGGCGCAGCGGGTTCCCGTGCGCGTAGACGGGGTTGGGCACACCGCGTGCCACCTCCTCCAGCTGCTGCCGGCTTAAGGATGCCACACCGACGCTGTCCTTGGTCAGCCCGAGGGCGTTGAGATAGCGTATGAGGTTGGCCTCGCAGGTGTAGCCCTCGGGCGTGGGTGTGCCAAGGTCGCCGCCGCCGCGCCGCGTCCATTCCGCTCGCATCTCCTCGAGGCATAGGTAGTTGTTCACATAATTTCCGCTCTCGATGAAGCCGTCTTGCTCGTGGTGGTAGGGCCGTCCGCCGGCGGTATATGCCTTCAGTGGCCCGGTGGCCAGGGGCACAAGGCGGTAGTAGCCGTGCACCTCCGCCAGCAGAAATCCGATGCCGCCCAGCATGCAGAGCCCCCACGCCGCCGTCCAGCGCCACCGATGTGCGCTGCGCAACGCAAGCAGCAGACCCAAGGCCGCCAGGATGCCCACCGCTGTGTAGGAGCGCATCAGGAGCACGTAGGCCAGCAGCCATGCCGCCAGCAGCCATGCGCCGTAGCGCCAGCGGCTGCGGCCGCACTCTGTAAGACAGACCACTGTGGCCAGGCAGCAGTTCAGTGCAAAGCGTATGTGGGAAATGTAGGGTACCGCCTGGCGGTAGGGCAGGCCGTCGATTGTCAGCAACCGCACGGTGCCGATGAGCGACACCACGACCACCGTCCCGGTGTAGAGCCACAGGATGGTGCGCCGTGCCTGTCCGGAAGGCGGCCGTGTGGTGAGCACCACCGCAGGCACCGCCAGCAGTGGCAGCACCAGCTCCAGCTGACTCAGCCACTCGCCCCGGTTGTCGCTCCAAAGGCCCGACAGGGCATACAGCCCCACTACCGCCAGCACGCCGTGCAGCAGGCGGCTGCGGCGGGCCCGCTGCCACTTCTCGTGCCAGCGCCCTTCGAGCACCCAGTTGGCCGCCATCAGCACCCATACCAGGTTGGCTGCCCACGTGGAGCACACCATGGTGCCGCCCAGCAGCGTGAGCAGCACCAGGTAAATGGTTCTATGTGCCGTGGCACCCAGCACCTCTTGAATGTCAGTTTTTAGTGCGTAGCTCTTCCACGGCGCGGTTCACCACCTTGTCGCCCTTCAGCGCGCCCTGGATGCGTCCGTGGTCATAGTAGTAGCGGTTGAGCAGCTCGGCCTTGAGCATATCGCACACCTCGGAGCGGTGTTTCTGCAGGTCGCCTTCCTTTTCGCGCTCCAGCTGCTGCTCCATCGCTTTGAGCTGCGTCTCGATGGCGTCGGCATATTTCTCCTGCTTGGCCACGTCGCGCAGCTGTTTGATGACGTGTTCGGTAATGGTGTTGTAGGTCAACCCGCGGCGTTTGAGGTAGGCGCAGAAGTCGGCGTAGAGCTCGTCCGAGATTTCGAACTCCGAGGCCGGCGGCAGTTCCTTGTGGCTGCGATAGTAGTCGGTGGCGTAGTCGAAGATGAGCATCTTCTGTGCCAGTGCCATGCCGAGGTTCGACATGTAGTCGGGCTCTACCTCCACGTCGGGCTCGATGCCGAAACCGTCGTACACCGTCCGGCCGCTCTTGGTCTTGTAGGCGGTCTTGAGCGAGTCGGGCACCTTGACGGCGCGCCCCTGCTCATCGCGGTGGCTGTAGTCGATGGCCTGTATGCAGCGGCCGCTGGGGATGTAGTACTTGCTCACCGTTACCTTCATCTGGCTGTTGTACGGCATGGGCAGTATGTTCTGCACCAGCCCCTTGCCATAGCTGCGCTGTCCGATGACCACGGCGCGGTCGAGGTCTTGCAGGGCGCCGCTGACGATTTCGGAGGCCGAGGCCGAGGTGTTGTCTATGATCACCGCCACCGGTATCTTGGTGTCGACGGGCTGCATGCGGGTGTATGACTTCATGTTCTTGGAGGCCACCTTGCCTTTGGTCTCGACGACGAGGGTGCCCTGCGGTACCCAGAGGTTGACGATGTCGACCGCCTCGTTCATCAATCCGCCGCCGTTGCCGCGCAGGTCCAGTATGATGCCCTTCATGCCGGGCTTGTCCTGCCTGAGCTTGAGGAAGGCTTCCTTCACGTTCTTGGCGGCGTCGGCGGTGAACTCGTCGAGCTTGATGTATCCGTAGTCGCCCTGCACGTAGCCGTAGTAGGGCACGTTGGGCAGCTTGATTTCGCGGCGGGTCAGCGCTTTTTCGAACACCTTGCCGGCACGTTCCAGCTTGAGCGTTACCTGTGTGCCGGCCTGGCCGCGCATGGCGCTGCTGACGTCGGCGGTCTTCTTGCCGCGGGTGCTCTCGCCGTTGACCTCCAGGATGAGGTCGCCGGCCTTGATGCCCGCCTCGTCGGCCGGCAGCCCCTTGTAGGGCTCGGAGACGATGATGCTGTCGCCGCGCTGCATGATCAGCGCCCCCACGCCGCCGTACTCGCCCAGCAGCTGCAGCTTGACATCCTCGATATCGCTCTCGGGGTAGTAGTTGGTGTAGGGGTCGAGCGACGAGAGCATGGCGTCGATGGCCACCTTGATGGTCTTGCCGGGGTCCACATCGTCCACGTAGTTCAGGTTCAACTGCTTGTAGACCGAGGAGAAAATCTCCAGGTTCTTGGCTATCTCGAAGCTGCGGTCGGCCTGGGCCGCAGCCTGCAGGCTGCCCAGGGCCAGAGCCAGGGCGGCCAGTACTGTCCGTTTTGTCGTGCGCATAGCGTGTACTAATATTATGACGCTATAACAGAACAACGGCCGATTTATTGTGCAACTGCCCCATATTTTTGCTCCCAAAACGCCGGAAAACGCCCGAAATGGCAGGTTTGCAAGTGGGTGATTATTAGGTAATAAGAGGCACCCTCTTCTTCCCCTCTTCTTCCTCTCTTCGGGGTGGGGGAGGAGTGGGGTGTCATCCGAACAGTTCGGCGTGGGAGCCGAGGCGGACCAGCTCGATGATGTTGCGCTCCTCGTCCACCCATATCAGCAGGAAGTCGCCCTCGATGTGGCACTCCATGCAGCCTTTGTAGTTGCCCTGCAGCATATGGGGCCTGTACTCCTTGGGGATAGGCTGCTCGTTGGCCAGCATGTCAAGCACGACTTGCAAAGCGGCCTTTTTCCTGGGATTGTTACGGTATCGCTTATAGTCTTTTTTGTAGCGGCTGGAAGGAAAAAGTATCTTCATTCGGCATCTAAAGCTTTAAAGAGTTCTTCTACGCTATAGTAGAGCTCTCCTGCCGGGTACTCTTTGCGATTCATTGCCTCCTCGATGGCGGCGCGGGTCTCGGCGTTGGGTTCGTGGTAGACGATGTCGAGCAGCACGCTTTCCACATAGTTGTTGAGGGTGCGGTTCTCGCGGGTTGCGTTGCGCTTCAGCCGTTCCAGCAAATCGGCACGGAGACGGAAAGAGGCTTGCTTTCGCACACAATTCTTCGGCTCGGCAGCGAAGCAAGCTTCGTTGCTCTCGCTCTCTTGAATTGGTGATTTTCTTTCGATTGCGGTTGCCATAGTTGTATTATTAATGATTACTTCTGATTGCAAAAGTAATACAAATAATTGGATTGGCAAAAAAATATTTGGCCGTGTGGGAAAAAGTTCGTACTTTTGCACTTGGTTTCGGCCCGCTGGTGGCCGCTGCCGAAAGTGAATTAAATAACGAAGCGTTATGCTCGTTCTGCTAATAGAAACGTAGGAACTTTCTAAAAGAGTGCAGGCAAGTGTGACGGTTCGCGCTGTTTATGCGTGGGCTGTTTGGCTGCATCTTCACTCTAAGGTAATCCTACGACCTCTATTAGGAGACGTGGTATATCAGCGCCACGCTTCTTTTATTGTATCTGCCCGTGGGGTGCGGCGGGCGGCAATATATATAATATGAATATGAAGAAAACGTTACTCCTGATCCTCCTCGCCCTCCTCGCCGCACCCCTCTGGGGGCAGAAAGCCTCCGACTACCGCACCGCCGCTGAGCGTGGAAATAAAGTGGCGCAGTACAACCTCGGCGTCTGCTACCATTATGGCATAGGTGTGGCGCAGGATTACAAGCAGGCGGTGTACTGGTACACCAAGGCGGCCAACCAGGGGTATGCCGCGGCGCAGTACAACCTCGGCGTCTGCTACGATAAAGGCAAGGGTGTGGCGCAGGACGACAAGCAGGCGGTGTACTGGTGGACCAAGGCGGCAAACCAGGGGGATGTCGCGGCGCAGTTCTTCCTCGGCGTCTGCTACGATCACGGCAAGGGCGTGGCGCAGGACTACAAGCAGGCGGTGTACTGGTACACCAAGGCGGCCAACCAGGGGTTTGCCAATGCGCAGTACAACCTCGGCATCCGCTACTATAGGGGCGAGGGCGTGGAGAAGGATTGTGGCGCGGCACGATACTGGTTTTTGCAGGCAGAAAAGAAGCGAGACGAGTTGTCAGATGGAAACTTTCTAAATATGTTCCTTATTGCAACGTCGGATTGCACTCCCCAAAAGCCCGCCGACCCCACCAGCACCACTGCACCACGCACCACTACGCCAACCACGACCTCCACTACGCAATCAACGTCAACCACGACCACCTCTGTAGCCAAGCCCCAAGTCTCGGCAGCGGAGCTACTTACCCAGGCTGAAAACTACCGCTACGGGCGCAATGGGGTGACCAAGAACCTGCAGAAAGCCGTCGAACTCTACACGCAGGCAGCGAACATGGGGGACGCCGAGGCGCAGGACGAACTCGGCGGTTGCTATCACCAAGGCAATGGCGTTGAAAAGGACTACGAGCAGGCGGTGTACTGGTACACCCAGTCAGCGAACCAAGGGTATGCCAGGGGGCAATACATGCTCGGCGTCTGCTACTACTATGGCGTTGGAGTGAGGAAGGATTACAAGCAGGCAGTAAAATGGTTCAATGCAGCCAAGGCAAAAAAAAATGAACTATCGGATTACGTGCAATCTTCTATAGAAACTTATTTGGTTGAGGCCGAAAAACACATCAATGAACAGGAAGGTACACCGCAAAAGAACACCACCATGGTCTCCACTACATCAAGCAGCAAGTACGGCCGGTGGCCGTGGTACTACGACGGGGTGGACTACGGCGTCCACTTCGCCTACATCCAGCGCGCCATCTACGCGCGCGACGCCGTCAGCGGCGAGACGGGCTACGCCGACGTATTCGGCGAAGAGGGTTGGAGCAAGGGGTTCCAGATAGGCATGCACTTCAACCCGATGGAGAAGAAAGAAATCATCGGCATGAACTCGGGCTTCTACCTAGAGATGCTCTTCGACAAATGGGAGAACGCACCCAGCGGCTACTACGACAACTACTATGAGTTCAACCTGCATGTGCCGCTGGAGATGGTGCTCTACCTGCCCTTCGGAAGGGAGAGCGCGCTGCACCTGCGCGCTGGCCTTGGAGCCGACTTCAGCTGCTTGGCCAAAGTTACCGATTGGGACGACTCCTACATGCCCAGCCAGGAGGTGGACTACGGCGAGGGCTTCATCAACCGCTTCAACCTCTCGCTCAACCTGGGCCTGAGCCTGCACCTGGATGGGGTCATGTTCCACGCCACCTATCAGAAAGGCCTCCTCGGCCACCCCTTCTCCCAAGGATACCGCTGCACACTGGACAAGCTGTCGCTGGGCTTGTCCTTCGTCGTCGACGACTGACGCTTTTTTACACCCAACATGCCAAATTTGCTTAATGGAATAAGCAAAAAAACATGAAATTTGCTTACTCCATTAAGCGGATTCTAAATTAAATTTATTAATAATCGTTCACTTTAGACAACAAAAAAATGAAAAATTGTTCACTGCAGTGAACAATTTTTTGTATATTTGCAGTGTAAAAGTATATGCTTATGGATGTGTTATTTAATTCTTTTTCAGCAAAATATGCAAGAACTGGTACCCGGTTTGTGAGGGGATTGGAGCGAGAAATTGACTGGGAGTTGCCGTTGGTGGGTATAAGAGGGCCCCGTGGAGTGGGGAAAACTACTATGCTGCTACAGCATATCAAGTTGCACCACAAGGTGGACGGGTCGGTACTCTATGCTAGCGCAGACAATATATGGTTCAACGCACATAGTATCTATGAAT
The DNA here is from genome assembly GCA_900315935.1 of uncultured Bacteroidales bacterium. Classification (GTDB taxonomy): domain Bacteria; phylum Bacteroidota; class Bacteroidia; order Bacteroidales; family P3; genus Colimorpha. The sequence goes on along the minus strand of ONBB01000003.1, from coordinate 102,962 downwards.
TGGCTGTCGGTTTCGCGCAGCGTGGAGGCCGGTTCCTATACCTCGACGAGGTACACAAATATCCCAACTGGAGCCAGGAATTGAAGAATATCTACGACGATTTGCCGGATTTGAAAGTGGTTTTCACGGGATCGTCCCTATTGGAGATACTCAACTCGAGAGCCGACCTCAGCCGTCGAGCCGTGGTCTACGAGATGCAGGGGTTCTCGTTTCGCGAGTACCTCAATTGGAACGAGCAGGTAAGGCTGCCCAAGGTGGAGTTTCCGCAGTTGCTGGCTGACCATGTGGAGATAGCCATGGAGGTGATGGGGAAAGTGAAAGTGCTGCAGCATTTCGATGCCTACCTGCGCCACGGCTACTACCCATTCTACAAGGAGCAGCCCACGATGTTTAACACACGATTGGGCGAGGTGGTGAATATGATACTTGAGGTAGAGTTGCCGCAGTTGCGAGGTCTCGATATGGCCTATGTACCTAAAATCAAGCAACTGCTCTATGTGATAGCTGAATCGGCACCATTCACCCCTAACGTTACCAAGTTGGGAGAGCGTATAGGTGTATCACGCAATGCAATGCTTGCATATCTTAATGCGTTACACGAAAGTCGCATCACATTCAGTCTGCACAAGGATGCTTCCGGAGTGGCCCGTCTACAGAAACCAGACAAGCTCTACCTGGACAATACGAATCTTGCTTATGCTTTGATTGGTGGACAGCCCAACAGGGGGACCTTGCGCGAGACCTTTTTCGCCAACCAGTTGAGGCAGGGACATGTCGTCGAGGTGGCCAAGGCTGGCGATTTTGTTGTTGATGGAAACTATACTTTTGAGATAGGGGGGGCAGGAAAAGGCATGCAACAGGTGGAAAATGTAGAGTCGGCCTACATCGTGGCTGATGATATTGAGTACGGAAATGGGGAGCGCGTGCCTCTTTGGATGTTTGGCTTTTTGTATTGATTTCATACAATAAAACAAGCGAACCCGCGTTATGGTGGGCGTATGAAGGTACTGCTGCTAGGTGCGACGGGACTGCTGGGGCACAATGTGCTGCTGCGGCTGGTGGACGAAGGCCACCAGGTGAGGGCGCTTGTGCGCTGCGCCGAAGGACTGAAATTGAAGGATTTGTGTGAAGTGCGCGAGGGCTCGCCGCTGGACTATGAGGTGCTGTGGGAGGCCGCTGCGGGCTGCGACGCCGTGATCAACTGCGCCGGCACGACCGACATGTCGCTGCGGCGCTACGACGACTACCTGCCCGTCAACCGCGACCTCTGCCGCCTGCTGGTGCGGCTGGTGGAGGAGGAGGGCATCGGCACGCTGGTGCACACCTCGACGGTGAACACCATCGGCTACGGCATCGTACACAAGTATGCCCACGAGCGAATCCCGATGTGGGAGCCCTTCCTTAGCAGCTACTATGCCAGCAGCAAGCGCGAGGGTGAGGACATCATACTGGAGGCGGCCAAAAGGCTGGACGACAGGCATATCATAGTCATCAACCCGGGCTACCTGCTGGGCCCCTGGGACGTGAAGCCCTCGAGCGGCCGCATGCTGCTGGCGGGCTACCGGAAGCCCGTTATGATCGCCCCGTGGGGCGGCAAGGCATTCGTGCATGTGCAGGATGTGGCGCAGGCCGTGGTGAGCGCCCTGACGCGCGGCACCCACGGGCGGCGCTACATTGCGGCCAACCGCCGTGGATGTATAACAATCAGGGATTTATATAAACTGCAGGCCAAAATCTATGGCTATGGCCAGTGGGTTATCGTGCCGCCGGACTGGCTGGTGCGCGCGGCTGGCTGGGTGGGCGACGCGCTGCGCGCCGTGGGGCTGAAGACAGAGCTGAGCACAAGCAACGTGAAGCAACTGTTGGTGCATGAGTTCTACGACGGCAGCCTGGCCGCCGACGAGTTGGGCATGCCGGCCACCCCGATCGAGGAGGCCATCAAGGATTTCCACCAATGGAGAAAGGAAAATACATGAATATGAAACGGATAGCAATGATTGTGGCCGGAGCGCTGCTCGTGGCCGCCTGCGGCGGCCGTCAGGCCGAGGCATTGAGCATGAAGAGCTCGTCGGGCAAGACCCTCGAGGTGCTGCTGGCCGCCAACCAGGGCCAGTACAGCGGTGCCGCCCGCGCCCTGCTGGACTCTATCTTCAAGCAACCCCAGGGATGCCTGCCGCAGCCGGAGCCCAGGTTCGACGTGGTGAACATCCCCGTCTCATCGCTGCGCAACACGCAGATGTTCCAGAAGCACAGGAACATAGTGCTGTGCGAGGTGGGGTCGGAGCAGCCCGACAAGGTCTACATCAGCCGCGACCGCTGGGCCACGCCGCAGGTGGTGGTGGAGGTGATGGCCAAGAGCGACACCTCGCTGCAGCGCCTGCTGCGCCGCTACGAGCCCAATATCATCCGTGCCATTTACGACGCCGAGCACCTGCGCATCGAGCGCGCCTTCCACAACGTGCGCAACGTGCAACTGATGCAGCGCGTGCGCGAGAAATTCGGCTTCGGCATGACCTTCAGCGAGGACTTCTCGTGGGCCACCGAGGACGACGGCTTCGCATGGATACGCAAGGAGACCAAGGACATCAGCCTCGGCGTGCTGATCAATGTAACGCCCTACAAGAACCAGGAGCAGCTCTCGTATGAGCGCATCCACAACCGCATCGACACCATCATGCGGCGCCATGTGCCGTCGCCCTCGGAGGACGGCTACATGGGCACCGAGCGCAGGGTGGCGTTCGAGACCGAGAAGGTGGACTACAAGGGCACCTCCTACTGCATCCAGACCCACGGCCTGTGGCGCCTGATGGAGACCACCGACCGCATGGGTGGCCCCTTCGTGAGCTACTCCATGCTTTCGCCCGACGGCAAGGACATCATCGACCTCATCGGCTACGTCTACGCGCCGCGGTTCAACAAGCGCGACTACCTGATGCAGGTGGAAGGCATCTGCAATACACTGAAATGGGAATAGGGTGAGGCGGCGACTGGCCATAGCGACGCTTGTGCTGCTGCCCGCCCTCCTCTGGGGACAGCGGCAGGACCTGCTGGGCCGCAGCGAATTGACGCTGGGCGGCGGCGGTATGTTCTACATCGGCGACCTCAACAACCAGAGCGCCTTGACCTTGCCGCAGGGTGCCGGCACGTTGGGCTGGAAGGTGCGGCTGGACAACCGCTGGTCCCTGCGCCTGCAGGCATCGTATGGGCGCGTGAGCAGTGGCGACAAGGACTGCATCGAGCTGCGCAACCTGCGCTTCCGCTCCGACATACTGGAGGTGGGGCTGCTGGGCGAGTTCAACTTTGCCGCCTTCGGCAACGGCCCCAAGGAAAGACCCTGGACACCCTACCTGTTCGGCGGCGTGGCGGTGTTCCATTACAACCCGAAGGCACCCATAACCGAGGCCGACGGCGCGGTGCGCTGGGTGGCCTTGCAGCCGCTGGGCACCGAGGGACAGTACAACCCCAACATAGCCAACCGGCGCCCCTACCGCCTGACGCAGGTGTGCGTGCCCTTCGGCGTGGGCGTGAAGTGGCGTCTCGGCAAGCATTTCTCCCTGGCGGCGGAATACGGATTCCGCAAGACCTGGACCGACTACCTGGACGATGTCAGCACCACCTATGTAGGCTCGGCAGCCTTGATGGCCGGCGACAGCGACGGCGCCCTGGCGGCCCAGTTGGCCGACCGCAGCGGCGAGGTGGTGTACGGATTCGAGAACGCACCGGGCATCAAGCGCGGCGACGACTCGCTGGACGACATGTACAGCTACCTTTCCCTCTCGATAGGCATCAGCATGGAGACTATGTTCGGCTGGATGCGCTCCAAGCGTTGCAGGAATAAATAACACAAAACAGATATGACAACACTGGACCAGATTGACAAAGAGCGGGTTCCGCAGCATGTGGCCATCATCATGGACGGCAACGGCCGCTGGGCGATGAAGCAGCAGCACGAACGCATATTCGGCCACCAGAACGCCTTCACGGCGGTGCGCCAGGCGGTGGAGGCCGCGGTGCAGACGGGTGTGAAGTACCTAACCCTATACACCTTCAGCACCGAGAACTGGAACCGCCCCCAGGCCGAGGTGGACGGGCTGATGGAACTGCTCATCAAAGCCGTGCAGGAGGAGACCAAGACGCTGATGGACAACAATGTGCGCCTCAGCATGATAGGCGACCTGCAGCGCATACCCGAGCGGTCGCGGACGATGCTCGAGCAGTGCATGGCCGAGACCGCCGGCAACACGGCGATGACACTCGTCCTGGCCCTGAGCTACAGCTCGCGGTGGGAGATTGCCGAAGCGCTGAAGGAGATATGCCGGCAGGGGCTGAGTCCCGAGGCCATCACCGAGGAGACGCTGCGGCAATACCTGACCACGCGTGAGTACCCCGACCCCGACCTGCTGATACGCACCGGCGGCGAGGTGCGCGTGTCGAACTTCCTCCTGTGGCAGATGGCCTACACCGAGTTCTACTTCAGCGAGCAGCTCTGGCCCGATTTCCGCCACGAGGACTTCTACGCCGCCGTGGCCGAGTACCAGAGCCGCCAGCGGCGCTTCGGGAAAACCGGTGCACAGGTGGAGGCGAAAAAGGCTTGATAGGCCAAAAATAGGCCATACGCAACAGGGTAACAACCAGTGCTTTACGGGTACCCTCTTCTTCCCCTCTTCTTCCTTGCCTAGGGAGCGGCAGGGGAGGGGGCGGCGACGGGTAGAAAAAAAAATTGCGGCGGCATATAATAATACGCGCGAAAACGAGTTATTGTAGGGTTAAGAAGTAAACTGCATGAAACAAACAAAGATACTGCTGCTGCTGGCAGCCCTCCTGCTTGCAAGGCCGTTGGCGGCTGAAGCCCAGGTGGTTGTGGGCGGAGAAGAGGAATACGACTTTGACTATCTGACCCCCAAGACATACGAAATCGGAGGTATCACCTACGAGGGCGCCGAGAATTTCGACACCCGCGTGGTGCAACTGGTGGCCGGCCTGCAGGTGGGCGACCGTGTGAAGATACCGGGCGACAAGATTTCCGGCGCCATCGAGAACCTGTGGAAGCAGGGCATGTTCGAGGATGTGCAGATCCGCGTTACCCGCATCCAGGGCAACATCGCGTTCCTCAAGATAGTGCTCAAGGAGCGCCCGCGCCTGGAGAAGTTTGCCTTCACGGGTGTGAAGAAGGGCGAGAACAAGAAGCTGCTCGAGGAAATCAAGCTCGTAACGGGCGAGGTGGTAACGGAAAACCTGCTGCGCACGACGACCAACAAAATCAAGGGCTACTACATCGGCAAAGGCTTTACGCGTGTGGAAGTTACGCCCACGACCGAGGCCGACGACTCGACGGGCCGCCTGACGGTTACTTTCAATGTCAAGCGTGGCAAGAAGGTCAAGGTTGACTCGCTGATGTTCGAGGGCAACCGCGAGGTGAGCGACCTGACGCTAGCCTCCAAGATGCAGAAGACCAGGGATGTGCACTTCCGCAAGAAGCTGCGGTTCTGGAAGAAGGTGTTCTGGAAGAAGAGCCGCTACATCGAGAGCGACTTCCGCGAGGACCTGGACCAGGTGGTGGCCTACTACAACGAGCAGGGCTACCGCGACGCGCGCATCGTGAGCGACACGGTGTGGGACGCGCCGAGCAAGAAGGCCGACCAGGAGCGCGTGAAGGTGCGGGTGCAGGTGCACGAGGGGCAGAAGTTCTACTTCCGCAACATCACCTTCTCGGGCAACACGGTGTACAGCGACGACGTGCTGCGGCGCTCGCTGCGCATCAGCAAGGGCGACCCCTACAACCGCCAGTTGCTGGACCAGAACCTGCAGTACAACCCCTCGGGCACCGACATTTCGAGCCTGTACATGGACAACGGGTACCTTTTCTTCAAGGTAACGCCGGTCGAGGTGGCGGTGGTGGGCGACAGCATCGACATCGAGGTGCGCATCAATGAGGGCAAGCAGGCCCGCATACGCAATGTGTGGATTGAAGGCAACACGATTACCAACGACAAAATCATCATGCGCGAGCTGTACACGCGCCCCGGCGACCTCTTCAGCCGCGACGCCTTGCTGCGCAGCCGCCGCGAACTGCTGACGCTCCGCTTCTTCGAGGAAGAGAGCGTCATCCCCGAACCGCGCCCCAACCCCGAGGACGCCACGGTGGACATCGTCTACAAGGTCAAGGAGGGCAACACCAGCACCATCAACCTACAGGGCGGCTACGGCGGCGGCATGTTCATAGGCCAGGTGGGTCTGACGCTGAACAACTTCAGTGCGCGCAACCTGTTCAACGCCGAGGCATGGGCGCCCCTGCCCGCCGGCGACGGACAGAAGCTCTCGTTCAACGCCACCACCAACGGCAGCTCGTACTACTCCCTGAACGCCTCGTTCACCGAGCCCTGGCTCGGCGGCAAGCGCGCGCAGTCGCTCTCGGGACAGGTGTACCACACCTTCATGAGCAATGGCCTCTACTGGAGTAGCAGCAGCGACAAATACTACAGCCTGCAGATTACCGGCGCCGGCCTCACCTTCTCGAAACGCCTCAAGTGGCCCGACGACTATTTCTACATGTCCCACGGCCTCTCCTACAAGCACTATGTGCTCTATAACTACAACAGCCTCAACACCCTCTTCACCGACGGCACCGCCAACGACATATCCTACTCGTTCTCGCTTACGCGCAACTCCTACGACTCGCCCATCTACACCCGCAACGGCTCGGAACTCTCGTTGAGTACCTTCCTCACTCCGCCCTATTCGCTCCTCAACGGCAAGGACTACAAGAACGCCTCGCCGCAGGAGAAATACCGCTGGGTGGAGTACTACAAGGTGAACCTGCGCGGTTCGTGGTTCCTCAACCTGGTGGGCGACCTGGTGCTCAGCACCCGCTTCCGCTTCGGATGGATGGGCCACTACAACGACGACATCGGCCAGGCCCCCTTCGGACGCTACTACCTCGGCGGCGACGGTCTCTCGTCGTGGGTCATGGACGGCCGCGAGGTGATACCCCTGCGCGGCTACGAGAACAACTCGCTCAGCCCGGCAGCCGGCGGCTCTGTCTTCGACCGTTTCACCATCGAGCTGCGCCACCCCATCGTGGAGAGCCCCCAGGCCACCATCTGGCTGCAGGCTTACATTGAGGGCGGCAACTGCTGGACCGACCTGTCGCAGTTCCAACCCTTCAAGATGTACAACTCGGCCGGCCTCGGCGCGCGCTTCTACCTGCCGATGCTGGGTCTGATTGGTGTCGACTGGGGTTACGGCTTCGACGGTGCCTACGGCGGCAGCCAGTTCCACTTCTCAATCGGACAAAGCCTCGACTAGCCATGAAAGCCTCACGAATCATCATAGCGTCCCTGCTGTTGCTGCTGGCACTGCCGGCGGCGGCGCAGAAGTACGCCTGCGTCAACACCGACTACGTGCTCAAGAACATCCCTGACTACGCCAACGCGCAGAAGCGGCTGGACAAGTACGTCGAGGGCTGGCAGGCCGAGTTGGTGGAGAAACAGGCCGAGCTGGACCAGATGCAGGCCGAGTACGAGCAGGAGAGCTACCTGCTGCCCGACAACCTGAAGAAACGCCGCCAGGAGGAAATCAAGGCCAAGGCACAGGCCATCCGCGACCTGCAGCAGCAGCGATTCGGTGCCGGCGGCGACCTGGACAAGAAGCGCGCCGAGCTGCTCAAACCCGTGCAGGACCGCGTATACGCCATGATTGAGCGCGTGGCCAACGAGAAGAACTACGCCTTTGTGTTCGACAAGGCCGGCAGCCCCACGGTGCTGTTCGCCAACAAGAAGTACGACATCAGCAACGAGGTGCTCGAGCTGCTGGGGCACAAGCCCGGCGCCACGCCCGAACCCGAGCCCGAAACCAAGGCCAAGCGCCCGGCCAACCCCGAGATGCGCAGCCCGGATCGCCGCCAGAATGCAAGAAACATGCCGGCGCGCGGACAAAATAACAACGCAAGAAAATAACAAAAATACCTAAAGAATGAAAAAAACTCTCATTGCAATCGTGGCCTGCCTGTTCGCCTTTGGCGGCACGGCCGTGGCCCAGAAGAACATCAAACTCGGACACATCAACTCGAACGACCTGATGCAGATCATGCCCGGCCGCGACTCGGCACAGACGGTGCTGCAGGCCGAGGTGCAGGAACTTGAGACCACCCTCAAGTCGATGCAGGCCGAAATGGAGAAGCGCTACAACGACTACATGGAGAACCAGGCCGGCTGGACCGAGCTGATCCGCAACACCAAGCAGCGCGAAATCCAGGACATGGGCGCCCGCATCCAAGAGTTTCAGGAGAACGCCCAGAAGCAGCTGCAGGAGCGCGAACAGACCCTGCTGAAGCCCATCATCGACCGCGCCAAGAAGGCCATCGAGGACGTGGCCCGCGAAGGCGGCTACACCTATATCCTCGATGCCGGCACCGCCGCCGTGCTCTACTCGCAGGACAGCGACGACATCATGCCCCAGGTGAAAAAGAAACTGGGTCTGAAATAGGTTTCCTAACGACAAATCAGAGCCGCGTCAGGGAACTGGCGCGGCTTTTTTATACGCTGTCGCACAGCGATTTGCCGACACCCTCTTCTTCCCCTCTTCTTATATGGACAGAGAGTGGGAGGGGAGGGTGTGAAATGTTAAAGTTTAGTTAAAAAATGTCATTTCCCAAAAATGGCCTTATTTTATATATATACGGTTTTTTGTTTCATTTAAATTGCAGTTTTATGGCAAAGTTAGAACAAGGCATTCTCGGGCCTTTTACCGGGAAGGTGGGTACCGTTGTGGGGTACCGATGGAAGGGTCTGCCGGTGGTGCGGGGCTATCGGCGAGCGGTGCGCTATCCGAATACCGAACGGCAGCAGGAGGAGCGCAGCTGGTTTGTGCAGATGGTGCGTTTCGCTTCGGTGGCGCGTGGCGCGCTGCTGCTGGGACTGCGCGAGGCGGCAGCCCGCGAGCAGATGACGGAGGGCAACCTGTTTGTGAAGCGCAACAAGGATTGTTTCGCGCTTGACGGCAGGGTGGACTACGAGCGGCTGGTGTTTGCCTGCGGCAGTGCAGGCTCGGCCTCGTTCGAGGGCTATGCGGTGGACGACGACGGGGTGCTCGATGTCCGCTTTGGCCGTGGTATCGGTCGGGCGCAGGACAGGGTGTATGCCTATGTCTATTGCCCCGACCTGGGTCAGGGGTTGCTGTCGGCTCCGGCCGAGCGCAGGGACGGCAGGTTGCGCATGGCGCTGCCGGACGAGTGGGCAGGCCGTGGGCTGGTGGTCTATGGCTTCTGTGTCGACGCTTGCGGGCAAGCCTCGCGCTCGGCCTATGTGCCGCCGATGGAAGAGACCGTAGCCGGTGTCGCCATGCAGGAAAACGAAAAAGGGACCAGCCCGGTGGGCTTGTCCCTTGTATCAGATGGAGTTACTGCTGTCGGCGTTAGCGTCGACCCTCCACTTGCGGGCGCTTCTTGGTCCAGCGGTCGACAATCTCCTCGGTTACGGGCGTGCGGAGAATCAGCATAGCCATACGGTTGTTCTCCTGGGGCTCGTACTCGGTGATACCGCCGAGGGGGATGACGATGAGCTGGTTGCCGTCGACTTCGAAGTCGCGGGTCAGCATGTTGTAGGTAACGCCGCAGCGTTTCTCGGAGAGCCACTTGTTGTGGGGGATGGAGCCGGTGAGCGAGTCGGCGGCGCCGATGAGGTAGAACTCGAGGGTGTCGTCGAGGGCGTTCATCTCACGTGCGAACTGCTGGAGGCGCTTGCGGGCGTTGTAGTCGATGTCATACTTGTCGAGCTGGAAGTAGATGATGGTGGCGGGCAGGTTGAGGGCCTCGTTGACCTGGATGAGTTCGCTCAGCAGGTTGGTGGGGGTGCGGTAGCCGGGTTTCTTCTTCTCGTCTTCGAGCTCCTGCTGCAGGCGGGCCAGTTCGTCGTTGATGCGGCGCAGCTCGTCGGCATGCTTGCCGTCGAGGTCGTCGGCGAGGTCCTGCAGGGCGTCTTTCTGACGGTTGAGGTCGGCGATGCGGTCGTGGATGTTGCGCAGGTCGCTGTGCGAGCCGTAGGTCTCGAAGCCCCAGTCGCGCACCTGGTCGTGGCCTTTGGTCTCGGGGTTGTACTGGTTGAAGTCGCGCAGGATGTTATAGGTAACATTCAGGTTGAGCGACGGGACAAGGTCGAAGATGTTCTTGGCGTAGCGAGAGTTGTCGTAGGACGACCAGTCCCAGGTGGACTCGGAGCCGAAGATTTCGGCCGAGAGACCGATGCTGAGCCAGGGAGCGACGAACAGGTTGGCACCGATACCGGTGGCGAAGCAGAGCTCAAAGTTGCGACGGAAGTCGCCGAGTTGGTATTCGCTATTGCGCGGGTTGACTTGTTTGCCGTAGAGCATCGAGCCACCGAAACCGATGGGGGTGTAGACGTGGATCCAGGTGCGCTTGCCGCGCTCGTAGCCGCGCAGGAAGTTGGTCCAGTCAAGCGTGACGAAGCCCATGAGGTACATGGCGTGGACGTGGAACGGCTGGTAGGGATAGACGGAACGACCGAGGTCATCGACTTGGGTAGTGTAGCCCGTCCAGTCAACGAAGGGATTCAAGCTATAGCGGGTCTGGCCGTCAATGCTCATCATAGAGTAGCGCAGCGAAATGGCGACATCGGGGATGACCCACTTACCGATTTCGATGCGGGCATTGTTGTTGAGCTTGTTGTGACGGGCGTCGGCTTCCACCTCGTTGCCGATGAAGGTCTGGAGACCTACGCCGCCGGTGATGTACCAGTTGTCGAACGGGGAGGCGATGATGTAGGCCAGCGTGTCGCGGTCAACACCAAGGCGCATCCACTTCTTGCTCGGATGATAGGTCTGAGCGGAAAGGCTGGCGGTTGCAATTAGTAGCAGTAAGATCGTAATTGCTCTTTTCATTTTTTTGATTATTTTATTGTTATTCTTTACTTAAGAGTTATTCGTTCCAAGGGTGGCTTATGCTTTGAATTCGTTGTCGTTGTCGTCGTTGTCGTCGGCTTGGTCTTTCTCATCTTCACCGTAGCCATAGCCGTAACCATAGCCGTAACCATAACCATAACCGTAGCCGTAACCGTAGCCATAGCCGTAACCATAGCCGTAACCATAACCATAACCGTAGCCGTAACCGTAGCCATAGCCGTAACCATAACCGTAGCCGTACTTCTTCTCGTAGGGCATGAGTTTCTTGTATTTCACGTCGTTGAGCACGATGGCGAGGTTGGGGAATGCCTGGTCCTTGTACATCTCGTCCAGGGTGCCGAGGAGGCGCTTGTCGAACTTGCCGGCACGGACGACGAAGATGGTGTTGTCGACGAGGGTCTTGATGACATCGGTGTCGACCACGAGACCCGTGGGGGCAGTGTCGAGGATGATGTAGTCGTAGCGTTCACGCAAGGAGGCGATGAGGCGCTCGAAGCGGCCGTTGCTGAGCAGCTCGGTGGGGTTGGGCGGTATCTGGCCCGTAAAGATGGAGTCGAGCCCCTTGCTGACGATGTCGGATTTGATGATGTCCTGCCAGTTGTCCACGCGGCCGGCGAGATAGTTGGAGAGGCCGGCATGTTTGCGCGAGTAGAAGGTGCGTGTCATGGTGCCGCGGCGCAGGTCGAGGTCGACAAGGATGACCTTCTTGCCCGTCAGGCCGATGCTGGCGGCCATGTTGGACGAGATGAACGATTTGCCCATGCCAGGCAGTATCGAGGTAACCATGATGACTCGGCCGCTTTGGTTCTCGTTCTGGCCGAGGAAGTCGAGCTTGGTGCGTAGCAGCCGGAACGACTCCGACATGGTGTCGTGGTCGTGGTTGGAGATGACCAAGTCGCGGTCGTCGTCCTTCTCGCGTGAGGGAATCTCGCAGAGGAAGGGGATGGCGGTGGCTTTGGCCACGTCGCTGTGGAACTTGACCTTGGTGTCGAGCAGCATGCGCAGGAAGAAGATGCCCACGGGGATGGCCAGGCCGATGAGGAGGCCGGTCATGGTTTGTTTCGACTCGTCGGGAGAGACGGCCGTGCGGTTGACACGTGCAGGGTCGAGAATCTTGCCGTTGGGTTCGATGGAGGGTTGGCTGATGAGCAGCTCCTCGCGGCGGCTGAGCAGGTTGAGGTAGAGGCTCTCTTTAATCTTTTGTACGCGCTCGATATTCTCTATATATATCTGCTGACCGGGTACCTGGCTCATCTTGGAGGTGGCGGTCGAGGCCACAATCTGGGTCTCGGCGATACGCTCTTGCAGCATGCCGATGTAGCCGTCGAGCAGGGTGTTCATGCTGTTGCGCAGGTCGTTAAGGTCGCTGAGTTTTCCCTTGACAATCGGGCTGTTGGGGGTCTGGTATTTCTGCAGGTCGAGTACTATCTGGTTGTGCTGGTTGATCATTCGGGTGATGTTCGGGTCGTTGATGCCGACGGTCTGGGGGATGAGGGTTGAGCCGTCGCCGGTAGCATTGAGGTGCGCCAGGTAGCGGGCTTGGGAGAGCTGCTGTTTGAGGCGCTCAATTTCCTCCGACGACTGGATGCTCGACTGCAGGTAGCTCTGGCCGAGATTGGAGATGTTGAGCAGGCGGTTCTCGCGCTTGAAGCTGGCCAGGGCGTTTTCATGGGCACCAAGGTCGTTCTGCAGCATGCGGATACGCTCATTAATAAAGTCGTGCGTGTACGCGATGATGCGCTTTTTGTCGTTGACGGCATCATTGTTGTAGACCTCGATAGCCTTGTTGATAACCTCGGCTGCGCGAATGGGCGAGACGTCGTTCAGTACAATGTTGAGGATGGTGTTCTCCGGGTCGGCTCGGCCTACAAACAAGGCATTGCGATATCTATCGGCAGCGGCGTTGACGCTGGTGTGGGTTACGGTGACGGGGACATTGTAGTAGTCGGGTGTGAGGAACCAGGTCTTGTGTGCCACGATACGGCCAAAAGGCAGGGCCACAGTGTCCTCGAATGCGACCTTGAGGGGGTCTGCGTCGGGGAGGATAATCTCGAGCCCGCTGTCATCCTTGGCGATGGCAGTGAACGTGCACTGGCCGTCTTCGTCATTGTCGATGAAGTCGATGGTGAAGGGCGATTCGCCATAGAGATCTTTGGTGCGCTTGGCAAAGCGGCTCCTGGTAGTGTAGTAGGTATTGAGTTTCAGGTCGCGAGCCACCTCGAGCATGGCGGTCTTGGACTTGAAGATGTTCATTTCGTTGTTGACATTGCTGTTGTAGAGCGGGCCGCGGTAGAACATGTTCTTGATGGAAGCCTCGCGCAGGGTGCCGCCGTTGTCGGTGCTGCTGGCGGTGGTGGTCTTGACAATGAGGATGCGTGCGCTGCTGCTGTAGATGCGGTTCTGTTGGCGCACTTGGTAACCGGCGATGGCAGCGCCCACGGCACCACAAATCACCAGCCAGTGCAGGTTGCGCAGGATGGTGAAGAGGATGTCTTTGACGTGTATCTTCTGGACTTTTTTCTCTTCCAAGAACGAGGTTTCGTTGTTTTCTGCCATTGCGTGTCGGGAGTGTTAATTCTTAATGGAGCGGAAGACTGCGATAGAGGTAATCAAGGAGGCAACAGAGGTGAAGGTGCCGATGAAGCCTAGCCAGAAGTTGAATTGCTGCAAGGCTGTGGTGGCGTTGAATGCGTCGACGATGATGAAGTCATTCTGCTGGAGCATGTAGAAGGGATCCTTGAAGACGTCGGTGGAGCGGGGGTCGAGGTAGCGCATCACCATTTTGCCGTTGATTTCACGCATAACACCGATGCGGTCGCGGCGGGTGTAGTTGTCGAGACCGCCCATCTGGGCAAGCACTTCGAGGAAGGGGGCTTTTTCGTCGCGGATGTTGATGACACGGCCACGGCCGTCGCCGCCAAGGAAGAAGATTTTGAAGTTGGTGAAGTGGACAATGACGATGGGGTCATCCACATAGCCATCGCGTTGGAGGATGTTGGCGAGGGTGTCCTGCAGTTGCAGGCGGGTGAGGCCGGCAACATGGATTTTGCCCAGCACGGGAAGGAGGACATCGCCGTTGATGTCCACCATGTTGTCGCCAGCCAAGGTCTGGAAGGGGGTGGTGAGCTCCTGGCGCACACCGGAGGTGCTCACCTTGATGGAGAGCTTGTCGTAAGGGGCAATCCTGGCCTCGAAACGGTTCTCAATCTCAATCTGCGAGCCATGGGTCATGTTCTGCAGGTAGTTGATGCGCTTGGGGCTGACACACGAGGCTGCCAACGCTGCAAAAAGCAGTGTCAGTGAGAGGATTTTCAGGTGGTTGCGTTTGTTCATTCCCGTGTTTATTTTATTGCCTAAAACTGGTGTTTAGGTGGCTTAAATAAAATGCAAAAGTACTAAAATATTCTCGTATGTGCGTAAATAATAATGTTAAAAATTTACTACACGCTGATTATCATGATGTTGTGTGCGTAAATATTTTATACAAGCCACTATTTTGGGGGTGTAATCAGTGGTAGTTCGTGTCTGAAAAATGCTTTTTTGGCTTGCTAAACGAGGATTTTTTGGATAATTATGTCGGCGGCATTGCCGTCGCCGAATTGTGTGGGCGGCGTGGGATGGATTTCTTTGAGCGATGCCACGGCGGATGCGATGCGATCGGCATCGGCGTCGGCCAGTATGGCGGCACCCGCTTCAACAATTTCAGTCCACTCCGTCTCGGGGCGCAGGATGACACAGGTACGGCCGCAAAAGTATGCCTCTTTCTGAAGGCCGCCGCTGTCGGTGAGGACGAGCCACGAGCGGTTCAGTGCGGCGAGGGTCTCCAGGTAGGAGAGGGGTTGCACCACGCGGATATGCTCTAAAAGCGAGCCAAGGTTCATGGAATCAATACGATGGCGTGTCCTGGGGTGAAGAGGGAGTAGGATGTCGGAATGGTAGTTGGAGGAGAGGTCGCAGAGTGTTGACAGTATGGTTTTTAGGCGCTCTTCGTTGTCGGTATTGAAGTCGCGGTGTACGGTGGCGAGAATGAAGGGGCGGTCGGGTATGGCGGGAATGGTTGCTTGGAGGGCGATGGGGGAGTAGTGGCGCACATTGTCGAGCATGACGTCGCCGCTGAAGATGGCTTGGGATTCGGCAAAGCCTTCGTTGTGAAGGTTCTGTATGGCGGTCTGGGTGGGGGCGAAGAGGAGCGTTGATACATGGTCGGCCACAATGCGGTTGACCTCCTCCGGCATGGCTCGATTGAAGGAACGGAGACCCGCTTCTACGTGGTAGACAGGCACTTGCAATTTGGATGCGGCCAAGGCGCCGGCGAGGGTGGAGTTGGTGTCGCCGTAGATGAGCAGGCCATCGTATCGGTTGTTGAGCAGAATCTCTTCTATGCCGCTGAGCATCAGGGCGGTCTGCCGCCCGTGGGAACCCGAGCCTACGCCGAGGTTGTACTTGGGATGTGGTATGTCAAGCTCAGTGAAGAATCGGCCCGACATGGCGTCATCGTAGTGCTGCCCGGTGTGGAGGATGTCTTCGCTGATGCTGTCGGAGTATTTGTCCCTGATAACATGCGAGATAGCGGCGGCCTTGATGAATTGGGGGCGGGCGCCGACGATGGTGAGTATGCGTTTCATTATTTACGGTTTCGGATAGCGATAAGGGATTGTTTCACAATGTTTTTTGCACGCTGTACAGCGGCTTCTTTCACCCATGCGGCGCCGAAGGGTATCCAGCGCTGGGGATGGGTGTTGATGAGCAAGGGGCGGGTGTGGATGGGGTGCTGCGCGCTGTTGAGGGCGCGAATTAAATCATCGGTGGTGTGGAAGACCAACCCTTCACGCGACCATTGGTCTTGGTATTGAGGCACTTTGTCGCGTACACTGACGCGGTAGCCGTCCCATCGGCGGCCGGTGTCGGTGAGGTAGAAGGTGGTGGAGAAGTCGGTGTCGAGCATCGACTCGTGTTCGATGCCAAATGTATGATAGTCTTGGTGTTGCCAGAGGTCCATACTGTTGTGGGGCGAGCGGGGGCTGCCGTGGGCGCAAGCCTTGGCGATGGGCACTACGGAACGCAGTTTGGCCAGGTTCAGCTGGAAGTCGGCGAGCGCGGCATTGATGTTGCCCTGGCAGGTGGTGAGGCATTCGTAGTGGTAGCCGGCGTCATGTCCGAGGGCTACAATCTGGCGGATAATGCCTTCGTCATAGCTTTCGGGCACGGTGCGGAAGTAGTAGGTGGCCTGTAGCCCTTCGCTGGCCTCGATTTCCGCAATGTGCAGGGAACGAAGTGGATAGAGGTCCACATCGTGGCGAAGCGTGAACCGGCCATGGCGCTTGAGGGCATGGAGCAGTGCGCGGTAGGTCTCCGGGGTGAAGTCTCTCATTTTAAGTTCTCTATGAATTCGGTAAAGAAAGCGGTAACGTCAATCTTGTCGGCGAGCATACGCTGGCGACGCGTTTGGTATTCCTGGCGTAGGTTGGGGGTGTCAAGCAGCTGTTGCACAGTGCGATACAGTGTGTCCGGCTGTGATGTGGGGATGCCGGTGGTGAGGTGGTAGGTGTGCTCCAACTCTTCCAGCACGCCGATGCGGCCGGCGAAGTCGTTGAAACGGATGGAAGGGGTGCCGAGCATGGCGGCCTCGACGGCCATACTCTGACTGTCGCCGAGGTAGATGGTGGCGAAGTACATGATATGGTGTATGTCGAGAGGGTTGATTTTCAGCCGATAGGGTTCGAGTTGCGGCTCCAGCGGGCGCTCGGAGGTGATGTAGACTTTCCCATGGGGCTCAAGGAGCTTGATAAGGCGATCGGCGATTTCGGCCGTGATGCCGGTGGCATGCGCATCAACATCGTGATAGGCAGTCAGTTGCGCAAAGCGCAAGAGGAAGTAGGGCTCATCGTGGGGGAAGTAGCGATCGACCACCGTGGGGTCGGGGGTGAAACGGGTGGGATGGAGGTATGCAAGCTTATGGAAACCAGCATAGTGGGTGGTCTTGGGCTCCAGCGGACCGTTATTGCAGCTGACGGGCGAGAGGTACTGGTCGGCGAAGGGCTTGACGGCACGGATGAACGGTGGCACAATCTCGGCGTCGTCCTCGGCCATGATGACCGATCGGCGGCGCAGCAGCCAGGCCACCTGGGCCACTTCGGGCGTGGAGCCCGCCAGCACGTCGACCCCATGGCGCAGCGTGAACCAGAAGACGCGCCACAGGCGGAGCATCAGCGTGAAGGAGGACTTGCGGCCGCTGGGGAGGATGTTGACGTAGGGCAACCCTGCCTCGCGCAGCAGGTCTTCGAGGATGTCCTTCTTGCGGATGAGGATATAGGTCTGGTGTCCGTCGCGGTTGAGGGCGTCGATGGTGTAGCGGAAAAGGTGAAAGTGGGCGGGATGGCCCAGTTGGAATAGAACTTTCATGGAGTCAGCGGTTTAGGCAGATGTGCAATTTTTGGTCAAAAGTGGGCGGAACGGGCGAAAATGGAGGATGTATAAGTAGGTGATTACGAGGGTTGTAATAGCATCATGTTCTTCCCCTCTTCTTCCTCTCTAGGGGATCTTCAGAACTGCTTGATTACCTTGGCTGGGATGCCGGCCACGAGGGTGCGGGGAGGCACGTCGCGCGTAACCACCGAGCCGGTGGCGATGACGGCCTCGTCGCCCACGGTTACGCCATAGATGATGGTTACGTTGGGCATAATCCACACGCGGCTGCCGATGTTGACCGGCTTGACGGTGAGCGGATATATCTCTTTCAGAGGGGTTTGCGTAGGGATGCATCCGTGGGCGGTGATGGTGCAGCGGTCGCCGATGGCGGTGTCGTCGCCGATGGTGATTTGCTCGGGGAAGGCGCGGTCGAAGAGCATGTCGTGGCCGATGTAGACACGGCGGCCGATGTTCACGCCGCTCCAGCGGTACATCGTGGCGCGCCACCCTTTGAACGGCACGAAGAAAGCCAGGCGCGAGAGGGTGAAGCGCCAGAGCTGGACGAGGGTGTAGCGGAGTTTCTTGGGCGTTGAGTCAATGCCGTGGTATTGAAGTATTTCCGGGCTGGGCATGGGCTATTCGTCTATGATGGTGAGGCGTTTGTTGTTTTTCATCAGGGGGATTTCGTCGACCAGTTCCACGTTGACGGGCACGTTGAGGCGCTCGTACCAGAAGTCGATGATGTAGCGTTCTATGTCGCTGGTGTACTGCTCGTTGACCACCAGTCGGAAGGTGATGGAGCCGTCCTTGCGCTTGACCACTTGGTAGGCTGTAACCGACCGCTTGGTGGGACGGTCGTCCTCTTGGAAGAAGCCGACGAAGTTGTGTACCATATATCGCTGTCCGCCAGCCACTATGAGCGTCTCGCACTCGCGCCCCATGATGCGCTGGATGCGGCCACCGCGCACCTCGACGAGGTCCTGCGTGTCGTAGCGCACGAAGGGAGTGGCCATGTTCCAGAGGTCTGTGCTGACCACGCGGCCGATGCCGTCGCTGACAGGGTTGCCCTCGTCGTCCAGCACCTCGATGATGCCGTAGGCTTCGGTTACATGGTAGCCGTCGTGGGCGGTGGTCTCGTAGGTGTTGGGCGTGCCTTCGCAACTGTAGGAATCGATGACGTCGCAGCCGAAAGCGCGCTCGATTTCAGCACGATAGGCATCGGGGAGCAGGGAGCCGGTGGTCATCACGTGGCGCGGCGTGAAGCGGTAGCCGGGATGGCTGTTGCGGTACTGCGCCAGCAGGTAGAGCGGCATGGGGTAGGAGCGGATGAACGAGGGGCGTGTGCGCTCGATTTGGTCGAGGATGGCGGCCAGGGTGTCGTCGCCCATCGAGTAAAAAGGCACATATACACAACGGTTTACGCGGTCTTGCAGCGTCTTCAGCCGTCCGTGGCGCGCGCCGTTGGCGATCTTCATGTAGGGGTCGCCGAGGCGGTAGCCGGCTTGGTACCAGGTGCGGAGCTTGGCGGCCATGTTCACCGAGTAGGCTTCCTTGCTGATATAGAAGGAGAAAGGCTCGCCTGTGGAGCCGCTGGAGCGGGCCTCCATGCGCTTCGATTCGGGGTAGAGTTCCGCGCAAAAACGCTCGATGTTGTGGCTGCGCATGAAAGCTTTGTCCACCACGGGCAGGCGGCGCAGGTCTTCGAGCTTTTTTATGTCGTTGGGAGACAGGTGGTTGCCGGCGAACCACTCGCGGTAGAAGGGCACCTTATGGGCGATGTGGTGCATCAGCAGTTGCAGGCGATGCAATTGAAAATCAGCCATTTCCTCGGCCGAGGCGTGTTCCAGTTTGGCCAGCAGCTTGAGGTGGCGGTGCACCCGTTCGCCCTTGGCCAAGTCGCTCAACGGCAGAATGATGTGTTCATGAAGGAATCCCATAGGCTTCGTATATTTGGTTCTTGATTCTCTCCCAGCGGTAGGCGTCGACAGCGTGTCGTGCCTGTGTGGTGATGGATTTGCTATCCTCTTGGTTGTCAATGGCGATGCGCATCTTCTCGGCCAGGTCGTCGCTGTTGTCGCTCTCGAAAAGGATGCCGGTACGGCCGTCGTCGATGATGAACGGCACGCCGCCCACACGGCTGGAGATGACCAGCAGGCCGGCATTCATCGCCTCGAGAAGCGAGACGGGCATGTTGTCCACCTTGGGCGCGGAAAGCAGGATGTCGGCGCGGTCCAGCAACCGGTAAATCTCGCTGTTGTCCACGCGGCCGGTGAAGGTTACGTTCTTTAATCCCATGCTGTCAGCCATTTGCACCAGTTCGCCGTGCAGCGAACCGTCGCCCACCAGCGTGAGGGTTGCCTTCGGCATTGTCTTTTGCAGCTTTCTGAAAGCGTGCAGTATACAGGGGATATTGTAGAGTTCTTCGTGGGCGCGGGTACAGATGTAGTTGGGTTTGAATGTCTCGCGCTGGCGGAAGAGTCTGGAATCGAGCTCTACGATGTTTGGGATTATGGTATAGGGCAGTTGGAAGCGGTCGAACACCCCGGCGAGGAAGCCGGAGAGGACGATGTTCTGGTCGGTGCGGGTCAGGTAGTGGCGCACCAGCTTGGGGTGCCGCTCGAAAAATTTCTCGCCGCCGCCGCCGTGGTAGGTCAGCACCACACGCTTGCCCAGCCTGCGACCCACGCTGACACCCACCACCGCCGGCAGGAAGCCCCAGTCGGAGCAACAATGGATGTGGAACACATCGTATGCTTTGCCCACCTTGCGGAGCTTTCCGAAGAGCTTGAGCCGCTGGAGTATAGGGGCTTTTGTATTGAAGATATCAACCACATGCCCCTCCTCGCGGAGCTTGCGCTGCAGGATTTCGACCTGCCCCGAAATACCGCCTACGCCTGGGCGGTAATTGCTGATTAAGAGTATTTTGCTCATGGTTTATAGCATTCCGCGAGTACCTAGTTTGAAGTAAGCCCACCCCAACGCCATGGCAGGCACGACATAGTACCAAATTTTGACAAATCGGAAGTTTTTAGCGTTGAGCTGGGTTACACCATAGGCTGCAATTATCAGCAGACAAGGCAGACCTGGTAGCAGGAATCGTTCCGAGTTGTTGAATCCACTCGTCGCTATGATGCCCAGATAGGCCACGGCAAAGGAGCCTATCAGGGCGAATTCCCGCCATCTTTTGGTGATGAATATGGCTGAGAACAGACCTATCAGGACGAAGCATCCCAAGAAATTTCGGACATAGTTGCCGCCGCTGAATACCATCTGGTTCTCCTGCTCGAAGATATGTACCATCGTTGGGAACGGTAGCACGAATATCATAGGAGCCATCACCGTTGCGGTGGCGTACTGGGCCCACTGGTTGCCGCGCATGGTCTGTACCATACGCTTGTGCTCCAGGTTTTCGGAACGATTCATCCATGTTTCTTCCACCTCGGCCATGATGATGCCGCCCGCCAAGGTTGTGATGGCCAGGGCAGCATAGCCTATCATCAGCCAGCGCCTCGCTTTTCCCACCACCTTGCTCTTGGAGAACAGCAGTGCAGACGCAACCGCGAAGATGGCCGCTCCGCCTAGCACCGTGCGGAAAGTGAACATCGAGATAATGAGGCTGGTAATCAGGATGATGTTGGGTATCATGTATTTCTTGTTGCGTAGCACATAGTCGGTTCGTTCCAGGAAAAGAGTGATAATGAATATCATCACAGTCTCTTTCATGTGCAGTCCGCAGTGGTAGATCAGGTTGGGGAAGAGGCATGCAAATATGCCGGCAATGCGGGCTCCCTCTTCGCCTATGTTGCGTTTGGCCAGAAGGTAGATCTGTACGACGGAGATTGAACTCAATATGCTGTGTATCAGTCGGGGTATATAGATGCTTTCACCTGTAATCTTGGCTAGGAGGGACAGATAAAAGATATATCCCGAGTCGGAGACGGAGGGTGTGTGCACGAAAGATATGTTCCACAGGTCGATGAATGACATGGTGCGGCGCTCGAGACTCACCCAATAATACATCATGGCGTCGCGCGAAAGGAACTCGAAGGGCATACCCGTCTTTGCAGTGTAGAAAAAGTAGCTGAAAGTGAGCCATGCCACACGCAACACCAGGGAATACACAAACAGGTTGGTGATGAATCTCTTCTCTGGGATGGCTTGCCACTCTTTGGTGAATTTGTTGGCCAGGGTAAAGAATCCCACCACCCACATTACGCCGATGAGCATGAACTCCCACGGCATGGCGTGCTTGAAGTAGATAAGCGTTACCGCTGCCAGTGAACCGAGGTAGAGGTAGATGCCTTTGTCTGATATCTGTTTGGGAAGAAAAGGAACCATGTTTAACGGAACAAGAGTTTGATTTGTAAGACAATATATTGCCGCAGGTTGGGCAGGGTGTATATGGGGCCGTATTGGTCAATCGAGCCGGGCTGGTAGTCGGGTTGTCCGATGAGATGCAATGCCTTGTGCATCATGTCGGTGCTCTCTTTCAGTGCCCTGTCGCACAGGGTGTTCTGCCGGTCGCCTTTCTTGATGGGGATGGTCTTCTCCACGATGGGAGTGCCCTTGTCGATGCCGGCGGCCAGGCGCTGCACGGTAACTCCCATCTCTTTCTCACCATTGTACAGCTCCCAGAAGCCAACGGGTTGGCCACGGTATTTGCGCATGTTGCCGTGGTGGTAGGAGAGTATGCCCTGGGGGGCCAGGGAGAGCAGTGGCTCCTTCACGATGCCGAAGCCGCCCAGCATCACCATCGCCTCGGGTTGCAATGCGCTCACTTTCTGCGCGTTTTCTTCGGAGTAGGGTTGTGTGGTCTCGATGCAGGCAACGCCTTTGGCGGAGAGGAATTCCTTGGTGTTTGCCGACGGCTTCTGCTTGGCAAAACGGCTCTTGGCGAGCATCACCAGCATGTAGCCGCCGCGGCCGCGCTTGAGGTTCTTCATGAATCTCTTTTTGGCCGACGGCTTGGGACGGCAGTCAATCAGTGCCGCCACAATCTCTATCGTGCTGTCGTTCAGAATGGGAGTCAGCGCCTGCTGCTGGAATTCGTCCAGCGAGGGGCCGCACATAAGGGCTATCTTCATTGCAGCGAGGGTTTGAATCCGTAGGAGGGTTTGTGCAACTTGTGCTTAATCAGTGCGTAGAGGCCGCAAGCCTTCACCATCAGCTCTTCGGTGGTGTGGGCATCGTTGACGGAAAAGCGTTTCAGCTGGAAGAGGTCGCTGCGGAGGCTGTTGTAGCCCGAATCAACGGTGATACCGCAGGTGTATCCGGCCTCTTGGGCCATCTGGATGTCGCGCATCGAGTAGTCTCCGTTGGGGTAGGAGAGGGTATTGATTTCCAGTCCATAGCGTTCTTCCAAATGGTGTTTCGAGTCAATGATTTCGTGTCGTGCCTCTGTCTCGTTGCACTGTGGCAGGATGGGGTGGAAGCAGGTGTGCGACTGGAAGTCCACCACGCTTGTCATCTCCTTTATTTCCTTGTCGTTCAGCGCTTGACGGTCGCTGTATTCAGTTTCTTGTCCGAAACCGTAGGTCTGCAGGCGGCGCAGTCGCTCTTGGTTGGTCAGGCGTTTGAGGGATTCCACCTGCGGCTTCATCTCCTCACTGTGGCGGAACCAGAAATGGCGTTGTGTACCAACGATTTCGGAGCAGAGGAAGATGGTTATGGGTATCTCCAGCCGCTGAAGGACCGGTAGCAGGGCGTAGTTGCTTGCGTGTCCGTCGTCAAAGGTGATTACCAGTGCCTTGCGTGGCAGCCTCGATTTCGTTTGCACGGCTTGCAGGTACTCCTGCAGGCTGATGATGTTGTAATGGCGCTTGAGGTAGGTGAAGTTGCGCTCGGCATCGTCGGCCTCCATGTCGTGGAAGAGCAGGATGGTTACCTTGCCGCGCTGCACGGTTTCGCGCCAAAGCCAGGCTGCACCGCTGTATCGCAGTGCTTTATAGATAATGTTGCTCATCCCAGCAGTTTGCGTTTGAGTTTGATGATACGTGTCATGTTGTTGGGTCCCACCAGGGCGGCAAACTTGTGTATCAGCCCGTTGCGGTCGGTCCACGAACCCATGCCGAGGTGGTCGCTGTAGGTGTTTTCGGTGCGTATGTACTCACCCGTGGTGTGTCGCGGGCTGAAGTAGTCCACGGGGAAGACGTGCAGGTCTTTGTAATCCTGCTCCTTGCCGTTCTGCACAAAGCCGTTTTCGCGCATTCGCGTGGTCATGTATAGCACGTTGGTGGTGTGGTCCTGGCTGCCGTCGGGCAGGATGAAGTGGCGGTCGTTGTAGTAGGACAGTTGTTCCTTAACCCACTCGGTGCCAGGCTCGGAAGCCATCACGCAGGTGGCTACCAGCACCCGCTTGCAGCCTTCGAATCCGGCGAAGGCGTGGTGGTGCAGCAGGGGCTCGAACGAGCGGAACACCTCCACGTCGGTGTCGAGGTAGAGTCCACCATCGTCGTGCAGCGCTTTGAGCCGCGCCACATCGCTCACAAAGGCGTATTTTCCAGCCTTGTAGGCTTCGGAGCAGTAGGCGTTGCAGTGCACGTCGAAGTTGTCCTCGTTCCACAGTTTGTATTCCCAGTCGGGCATGTATTTCTTCCAGCTGGCCATGCAGTCTTTGGCTGCCTGCGGCATCTCGCCGCGGCCAAACCAGCAGTAGTGTATCTTCTTGGGTATCATTTGTTTCTGATGAATTGGAATGCGTCCCGATAGCCTTGCGTCAAAGCACCGATAACGGGCCAGTATTTGGGTGTGATGTTGGTCAGTACGTTGTAAATGAAGTAATTCAGCATAAAATAGAGTCCGCCAGCCAATGACTTGATGCCCTTGTGGCTGCCCCAGATGTGCCGGTGCCAGAAGATGATGCGGTTGCGAGCCATGGCGTAGATGCGTATGCGCTTGGCTTCCACGGGGTTGTTGGCCTGTCGGCCAGCGGCGGCGTCGAGGTGCAGGTAGCCAGTGTCCTGTGCGTAGGCAATGCGGCCACCTTGCAGGTAGAGCTTATAGTAGAAAACGCCGTCGTCGAAGGAGGCGTATTTGGTAATGCGCCCCTGCTCCAGCCAGAGTTCATCCTCCATCCGCACACGTTTGGCAGTCTCGTTTTTGATGAAGAAGCACTGGAACGAGCCTGTCGAGCAAAGGCCCTGTTCGTCGCGCAGGTAGGTGCGGTGGCCGGCCGTGGTGGTGGTTACATCGAAGTATTCCGACCGCCGGTTGGTGTAGAAGGCTTGGCCGGTGAATGCGCTGCGGAAGTTGCGTATGTTGCTCTTAAATTGCTGTTTTATAGATGGTTTTTGTGGTTTGGAGGGGGCGCTTTCGTGGCTGGTGGGTGTCTGCCAGCCTCGGCAGAAGGACAGCACGCAGTCCAGTTGTCTGGCCTGCAGCGTGTTGTGCAGCTTCTCGGCGAAGTCGGCCGGGAAGTCGAGGTCGTCGTCCACCACCAGCAGGTAGTCGCCCTTGGCCTCGCTGATGCCAACCACACGCTGGGTTACCATGCCCTTTTCCGACCGCACCACGCGCTCGGTGCCGAGCTGGTGGTCCAGTTCGTAGCCGTGAGGGATGACGACGAGGATTTCCTCCGGCGCCACTGTCTGGCGGCTGATGGCCTCCAGCATGCGGCGGTATTTCTCGCCGGTGTTGCCAAGTGTCCGTATTACAATCGAATAGCTGAACTGCATGTATCTTTTTTCCTGGTAAGGGTTACTTAAGCTACCATATCCTTCCACAGTCGAAGTATTCCCCTAGAGATCCCCTACCATTCCCCTAGTGGGTGTGTAGGATTTGCTGCTTGATTTTCGACCCGAGGGTCATCAGGCGGTACCTCGCCGTAATCAGCCATGCCGGCATGCGGTACAGGCGTTGCATCCGTTTGGGCTGGCGGCTCCAGTCCACTTTTTTCAGCATCTCGCGCGCCTGCTTGCGGTAGCGGCGGTCGGTGATGTAGAATTGCATGCTGTAGGTGCGCAGGCTGTCTATCATCAACTTGTAGTCGGGGTTCGACTGCTCGTAGGGTTCCAGGTCGTCCACGTGCCACAGCATGTGGTGCTCCGGCGGGTGCACGCGGTGGGTGCCGCGCCATGTGATATCCACGTCCTGGTTGTAGTTGCTCAACTGTCGGTTGAGCATCACTACCTTGTGCTTCAGCGCCGTATGCACCCACAGCACAAAGTCTTCGCCCAGCTTCAGGCCCGGCTTGAAGCCGCCTTCGGCCTCGAAGACCCTCTTCGGCATGCACACCGCGCCGGTCCACAGCGGCATGCACAGTGTGCGGCTGTACACCTGGCAGTAGTTGATCTCGCCCTCGGTGAACCCCTCATCGAAGCCGATGGGTGCCGGACGTTGCTGGCTGTTCTTGACCATGTAATAGGCCGTGCCGTAGATGCCGGCGTCGGGATGCCTGTCAATCAGTCCGCTCATCTCCGCGAGGAAGGTGGGCTCCCACCAGTCGTCGGCGTCGAGGAAACAGACATAGGGTGCCGTGCCCATCGCCACGCCGGTGTTGCGGGCCACGCTCACGCCGGCGTTCTCCTGCCGGTGCAGTCGGATGCGTGGGTCGTTGTATTTCAGCACGATGTCGCCGCTGCCGTCCTTCGACCCGTCGTCCACCACCACCAGTTCCCACTCGCCGCAGGTCTGTGCCAGCACGCTCTCCACGGCCTTCCCCACATAGGGCGCCTTGTTGTAGAGCGGCATGATTACCGAGAATCTATTCATAAGGCGTTACTTTGTTGCGCAATCCATTCACCGTACCCCTCACGATGGCCTTGATTTTGGCCCATTTATCTTTCTCGAACAGTGCGATTTTGAATATCAGTTTCACCCGGTTGACCAGCAGTTGGCGGCGGTAGCGGGCGTCTACGTCGTAAGGGAACTCGTGCCACAAGAGTATGCGGTTGCGGCTGTCGTAGTAGTGCCGCAGGGGACTGTAGTCAGTTACTTCAACGCTTTTCCCAAGGAAATGCACCGTGCGGCCCGATCCCACCTCGTGCACCAGATTGCAGCCCACCAGCTGATAGATTTTGTATCCGCGTTCCTGCACTTTGAGGCTGATTTCAGCGTCGACCATGCCGATGAAAAGATCCTCGCGGAAGCCTCCGACGGATTGTAGGATGTGCAACGGGTACACGCTGCCAGACTGGCAGGAGTTTTGATACCGTTCGCCGCAGGAGTTTCGGTCGTGGTTTATGGGTGGCGTGAAGATAGCTATCTTTTCGTCGATGCTTTTTGCAAGTTGGTCATAATAGTTTTCAAATTCCTCGAAACGAGAGTCTTGATCCATGGTCATAAGGTGCGTGCAACCCTCATTCAGTGCCGCTTCCATGGCGCGGTTGTATGGGTAGGGTAGCCCCATGTTCCTATGCTCGTGATGCATCACTCTGCCCACCGTAAGTTGCTCCAGCAGAGGGCTTCCTCCAGGTGTATTGTCCCACACATACAGCACATCGCTTTGTGCGGCGTAGCTTGCAATGTTGGTCAACACTTCGGGCTTGGGGTTGTATACGACAACGACGGTGGCGAGTTTCATCTGATTCTATTGATGAGGCGGAACAGTTTCGGAGAAATCCTCAAGGCCAGGTAGTTGCGGCGGTGCCTTGCCTTGGTGCGGCTTGTGCGGCGGTAGGCCGTCCAGTCCAACATCTTCAGCAGGTGGCGGTCCTCTTCGGCCGTGTTGTCGCTGAAGGCCATTTGGTAGATATGCGTAAGTGCCTGATAGACGGTGGTTTTGTTTATACCTTCCACTTTGCCAAACAGCTCCGAGAGCTCGTTGCCGATCAGCACGAAACTCTCCTTGCTGCGCAGCCCGCGGGTGGTCATGATGCTTCCTTCGCGCACGCGGTAATAATATAGTACATCGGGCAGCACCCTCACGCGTTCGGCCACCAGGCAGGCGCGGGGCGTGAACTGGTTGTCCTCGTGCAGGATGCCTTCGCGGAAACGCAACTGGTTCTTTTCCAGGAACTCTCGACGGTAGGCCCGTTGCCACACGCAGACGAAGGGTACGATGCGTGCCTCCAGCGCGTGGCGGCAGTAGTAGTCCCATCCGTGGCTTTCCTCCGCCGGAAGGGTGTCGTGGGCTTGATTGTCAGTGCGTTGGCAGGCGTAGCACAGCATATCGGCTCCATCGGCCGCCGAGGCCAGTCTCTCCAGCATGTCGGTGCTCACCCAGTCGTCGCTGTCCACATACACAATGTATTCTCCTTCAGCCACATCGGTTCCGCTGTTGCGCGCCGCGCTGAGGCCGCCGTTTTCGCGGTCCACGATGCGCATCTGCGGATAGCGCCCGGCCCACTCGGCCAGCAGTCGGCGGCTGCCATCCGTCGAGCCGTCGTTGACGCAGATGACTTCGTAGTCCGTATAGGTCTGCGCCTGCAGGCTTCGCAGGCAGTCGTCGAGGTATGCCTCCACGTTGTATATGGGTACTACAATCGAGAATTTTTTCATGTCCTTTTCCGAGGGTTTAGAGAGGAAGAAGAGGGGAAGAAGAGGGTGCTTTCAGATTGCTTTTTTTCAGCTGTTTGTGTTCGGGTAGATTTGGGGGTACCAGAAGGTTTCGTTGTCATATTTGAACCACATGTGGCAGCCCATCGGCAGGCGGTTGCCGTTCATTTTGTAGCAGGTGGCCGGCCGCATGTCGAAGCTGAACCCCAGCGCCTCCTTGGCCGTCGGAATCCGCATCAGGCGGTTGTACTTGCACTGCGCGAAGGCTTTGTCCTCCTGGCAGTTGCGGCTGATGAGGTAGTTCAGCGTGTTGTGGTAGCCTGTCAGTGCGCGGAAGGCCATCCATACGATAAGCAGTGGGTTGCTGTTCAGTCGCTTGCGGTTCTCCTTGGCCAGCCGTCCGGTGCCTTTTAGCGGCTTGCGCAGCAGGCGCGGGCTGGTCAGCACCCGCAGGAAGGTGTCGACTTTCCGCAGGCTGAAGCCTCCGTTGCCCACCTCCCAGTGGTCCAGGTTCTCCACTTCGCGGCTCCAGTGGCACAGCCAGGGGCCGCCCACATAGTCGTAGCCCCGCTGGCACCACTCGTCCAGCCGGTCCTCAAACACGTAGGCGTCCAGCTGGTAGATGAGCATATATTCGTATTCGGCGAAGGTTTCGTAGAGCATAGAGCTGAAGCAGAGCCTGTTGTAGGCGTTTACGCCGTTGAACCATTCGCCGCCGAAAGTCCTCTTGCGGAAGGGCACCCCTGCCTCATTGTTCAGGCGTTCGTAGAGGGTGGTGTCCAGTTCGTTGCTGCACAGGTAGTATATATCCCTCTTGCCCAGCGTGTTGAGGCATTGGCGCAGCGATTGCAGCTCGTCGCCTTTCACGCTCGGGGCTATGATGGGTATTACGATGGCTACTCGCTGTTTCATTGGTTGTCAATCATTTGTAGCAGTTTGTCCGAGGTTCCACGCTCCATTTTCCGTGCGAATAATGCGCCGGAAGACTTTATTTTGTCGAAGTCCTTCTCGGTCAGCACCTGTGGATTGGCGCCGTCAGTGCCCCAGTCTATGTAGCGCATGTGGTTGTTCGTCAGCTGGATGTCGCTGTTGCACCATAGCGTTGGCAGGCAAATTTCCTCGGCGATGCTCGTGTGTCGGAAGCGGCGCAGGTAGTCGGGGTGCCGTTGCATATAGTCCAGTGCCACGCCGATGGCCTTGCGGCTCATGCTCCAATAGGTGCCGCCTCCGTAGAGTTTTCCGCCAAAGTGGTTGAAACTGCGTGTCAGATCCAGCCTCCGTTGCAGGCTGTTCAGTTTGCGTGTCAGCCAGGCGCCGGCGGTGCGGTGGGCGTTGGGGCGCAGCCACCAGTATTGGATGCGGTTCAGTCCGCCCTCCGATCCCCAGTCGTCGTGTGGCAATGCGAAGTGTTCCAGGTAGTTGTCTGCCTTGTGCTGCTCGCAGAATGCCTTGAATTGTGCCAGCGGCAGGGCTGGATAGTCGCTGCCGGTGATAAGGTGGAAGTATTCGAGGTCGCTCTGTGCATAGGCTTCTTCCATCAGCATGATGATGGCTTTCAGGTGGTTATAGTCTCCCCACTCCACGCTGTAGCGCTGGTATAGGTGTGTGTGCGGCCGCGCCGTCAGTGCCGAAATGTCTTCGCGGCACTTCTTGTCCAGGTGCACAAACACCTCGAAGTCAGCATCGAAGCGTCTCAACAGGCGCTCCAACTGTTTCATGTCGTGGTAGGCGGTAACCAGCAGCCCCTGTCTCATCGTCTTGTGATAGTCTTTTTTGTTGCTACCAGGCACTTCATCAGTGCGTTGCGTGTCCGGGTAATGGCGCATTCCATTCTGTCGGCCATCGGGCTGCTGTACTGGCCGCCCTGTTTGGCGAGGGCCTCTTTGAAGGCGCGGTTGATGCGCCGCGTGTGGAAGCGGTCGTTGTTGTAGCAGCGTGAGTACCAGGTATGTATCAAGAAAGGTTCGCCCAGATGGTTCTGCAGTATTGTCGACTCGCCATCGGGGTGCGTGGTGGCGTTGAGGTAGAGTGTCTTGCAGTGGTTGCCCATCCAGATAAGCAGCGGATAGTAAGGCTCTTCGCCCACATTGCCGAAGTTGTGGTCGTCCACCAGCAGCTCCCTCTGCGTGAAGCACTCTTCGCGTGGCTGCTCATTGAGATCCAGACTGCTTATCTTCTCGCGCAATGTCCTGGTGTTGAATATGTTGAAGTATGGATTGGTTACCAAGGGGTTGGCGTCGCGCAGGTGCACCACGCCGCCGTCGGGCATGCCGCAGTTCTCGTATCCGTTCTGCTGGCAGTAGTCGAGTAGCCTTTTGAGTGCCTCGATGTCGGAAATAAAGGCGTCCTCGTCGATGTTGACGGCCCAGTCGGCCTCGGGGTCGTTGATTACCTGCATCAGGTAGCCGTCGGCCGTGGTGCCCACCAGTCGCTCCTTCGGAAATGGCAACGTGCAGAGTGCCATCGACTTATGGTAGAGTACACGGTTCATCGACCGTGTGTATATCTTGATTCTTTCGGTTTTGTTCATGGCTGTTGTTTGTCGATTCGGGGCAGCACTGCCGGCCATTCGCCGCGTCGCAGGGGGCCGCCCCATGATTTCACAATCGTGTTAAATCCCAATGCCTTGCAGATGTCAATGGTGTCCTGATTGTGTGCCCCGTGGGGGAAGGAGAAATGCTTTACCTCGCGCCCGATTATCTCTTCAAGTTGTTGCTTGGATTGCGCTATTTCAGCCTGTTGCTGTTCTCGGGTCAGCGTGTCGAGCTTGGGGTGGTGTACCGTGTGGGCACCCAAGGTGCAGAGGGGTTCGGCGGCCAGTGCGTGCAGTTCCTCGCGGCTCATCCCCAGCGACTGGCCTGGGTACCACCACGCCTCCATCTGGTTGTCTATCAGTGCGGTGGTGATGTATATGGTGAACGGCACGCCGAGGCGTTTCAGCATCGGGTAGGCCAGCGTGTAGTTGTCGCGGTAGCCGTCGTCGAAGGTGATGACCACCCACGGCCCGCGGCAGGGCAGCTCGTCCAGCGATACGAATCGGTAACCCTTTTGTTTGTAGTCGTTTATCTCCGCCTCTAGCCACACGGGCGTTACCTCCAGCTCGCGCTGTTCGAGGTCTCGGCTGCGCTCCTCCGCCACACGGTGCAACATCCATATCTCACCCTCCACAGGGTGGGTCAGTTTGTATATTTTTCGGTGTATGCGATTGAAAATCATACCCTTTTACCCAGCAGGCTCTTCAGCAGGAATTTGGTTTCGTATTTGCGGCCGGTCTTCAGGGCGAGGCCGCTGCGGAGGTACTTTATGTATCTGCCAATGGTGTATCCGTCAGCGAAATAGCGGTTCACGACGGTGTCGTATAGACTCAGTGTCAGGTGCTTGTCCAGCCGGCGGCGCAGGGCGGCCTCTTTGAAGTGGCCTACGCTGCGGTTCGCATCTATCATCTTCTGCGCGAATGCTTTACGCTGCATCAAGTCCGCGCGCGTATCTATTTCTTTACGTGTGAACTGCTGAACGTAGTACCGCTTCTCCTCCTCGCTGAACCTATCGCTCAGCCACTCAAGCATATAGCGCCTTACCTGCGCCACCTTCTCCTGCTGCACCACGCGCTTTTCGGTGCATATTTGCGTGGGGTGCATGCGGTAGTGGAAGAGGGTTTCCTGAATGTTATATAACTTTGTAACACGCAGGCATTCAGCCCAGAAGCGGTAGTCCTCGGCTGGGAATGCCTCGGAGCTGTAGCGAAGGCCGTGGTCGCGGTAAAGGGTCATGCGGTAGGTGGGCACGATGACCGTGCACTCGAACAGCATGTTGGCCAGCCCGTCCTCGTGCCGTTCGGGAAAGCGCACGAGCGACTGCTGCGTGCCGAAGCGCTCGAAGCCGCCGCTGACGATGCCTATTTCGGGGTGATTGTCAAGCACTTCCACCTCGCGCTCGAGCCAGAAGGGCTCCGCGATGTCGTCGCCGTCCATGCGTGCCACCAGCTCGGTAGTGATGAGGCTGAGGCCGCGGTTGAGGTTGTCGGCAAGACCCAAGTTGCTGTGGTTGCGCTCGATACGGATGCGCGGGTCATCGATGGTGCGCACCACGTCGAGCGTGCCGTCGGTCGAGCAGTCGTCCATCACCAGCAGTTCGAAGTCGGAGTATGTCTGCCGCAGGACACTTTCGATAGCCTCGCGGACGTACTTTTCGACATTGTATGTCGGCATCAGAACCGTTACCTTTGCCATGGTGTTATTATTGCCTAAGAGAGGAAGAAGAGGGGAAGAAGAGGGTGCTTCTTATGCACAGAGAATCAGCTTGTTGTGTAGGCGCTATTTTCCCTGGTTTTCCCAAAAATTCTCAGTTTTTTGTCAAAAGATGCTTTGCTCTGTATATCAGATAGTAAGCGTATATCTCGGGGTATTTGGTTGCCAACCGCTTGCGGACGGCCTTTTGCACATCAGGGGTGTACTTGTACTGCCGTTTGTAGGTGGCCCACAGTTTGCCCCAGCCCTTGGCGTAGTCGCCCCGTTTCAGGCCGCAGTTCGCCACCATATAGTCCAGCACCTCGGTGCCCTCCAGGAAGGTAAGTCCCTGGTTTTCGGCTGTATTCGACACGTTGCTGGCATGCTGGCGGTAGTAGTTCAGCGGGGTTTCCGCCATGACCACCCTGCCGCTCTCGGCCAGAAGGATATAAAAAAACCAGTCGCCGCAGAGGTGCATGTGTTCGTAACGTGCTGTCTCGGAGGGGCGATAGGCACTACGGCGGAAGATGCACTCGCTGACATTGGCAATGCCATTGGCGCAGGCCATCTTGTGTTTGACGAAGTCGTGGCTGTCGTATACCGTTGTCTTGTTGCTGTTTCCGTTGTGGAACAGTCGCTCGCCGCCTTCGCTTACCCAGCAGGTGGTGGTGAATGCCAGCGTGCAGTCGGGCACGTTGACGGTGGCATTCAGGAGGCATTCCAGGAAGTTGGGTTCGCAGTAGTCGTCGCTCTCCGCCACCCACACCCACTCGCCGCGGGCCAGTTCGATGCCCTTGTCCCACTGTCGGAAGGGGATGCCGCCGTTCTTCTCATTATATATTATGTGGCTCACCTTGGGGTGCTGGCGGTATTGCTCCATCACTTCACGGCTGTCGTCGGTCGAGCAGTCGTCCAACAGTATCAGTTCCAGGTCCGTATAGGTCTGGCCCAGGATGCTCTCTATCCGCTGCTGCAGGTAGGGTGCATGGTTGTAGTTGGGTACAATGACTGAAATCACTTGAGTATTTTCAGTGGGCTTAACAGCTTCTGCCCCAGCTTGTAGGGCTTGGATCGGCGGATATTCTGGTAGTTTGCCGCGGCACGCCAGAGTTCATTCAGCTGGTCCAGCTCGAACTGTGGCTTGTCGATGCCGCGCGCTATCGGCAGGCTGGCCTGCCATTTATTGTGGAACCGCACCGTGGCGCGGTAGAGTGGCTCCATAGTGGCGGGGTCGTTCCACTTGCTTTCGCTCCAGCGGTGCTCGTTGAGCATGCGGCGTGTAACCACCGCCCGCAGGCCGAGGCTCTGCACCTGCATGCTGATGTCCATGTCGTAGCCGTGCCACGCCTCGTAGGTCTGCTCGTCGAAACTGATTTGTTCAAACAGGCGTTTAGGAATGAAGAACAGCTGTCCGTCCACGGCCACCACGTCGGCCACGCCGTCGCGGTAGTAGAAGTTCACCTCCTTCTCGCGCAGGGTGCCGTTGTCGTTGTCGATATTGTAGATGGACAGGTAGGGCGACTGGCTCCAGTAGGCCGGCGCCGAGGGCAGGAAATGGCAGCCGCCTACGCCGACGAGGCCGATGGTTTCATCCTGCAACAGCTCCACTGCCACACGGCCCCAGCCCTCGCTGCGGTGCATAATGTCGTCGTGGCGGAAGCAGAGCACCTCGCCTTTGGCGCGCCGCACCCCTTCGTTGTAGGCCGAAAAGAGGGTGTATCGGTTGTCGGAGTTGTCGATAACGACCAGCTCATATTCGCAACCCACCGTGGCGGCTATGTTCTCCGCCTGCACCTGTGGCAGGTGGCCGTCGCGCGAACAGATGATGATTGACAGCATATCTAGATGACTTCTATGGTTTCTGCGTAGTGGCGGTCGAACTCCTGCTCCATGCGTTCCTCGGTGAGCAGATAGTGGAACCCCATCTCTTTCTCCTTGTTGGCATCGGAAAGTTTCTTGCCCAGCTGTCGGTTGCGGGCGATGACCTCGGCTTTGCCGAGGTATTTGTAGTGCAGCAGTTTGAGCGGTTCAGTACTGTGGCGCACGATGCCCAGAGGCGATGCGGCGTGGCATCCGGGGGTGAACTGGGTCTCCACGATGCGGTGGGGGTCGAAAATGAGGTGCTTGTTCATGTAGTCGGTGGCGTAGCCGCGCCGCACCTGGTCGGTAATCAGCCCCTGTTCGGGCGTGGGGTAGGTGAGGCTGTACATCTCAAATCCTACCACGTCGGGGAAACTCACCCCCTGTTTGAGCAGGGTGGCGAGGTGGTTCTGCAGGTCGGGGTGGTGGACAAACTCGTCGGTGTCGCAGACAACCACCCAGTCGGCCTTGCCGCGCGACTGCTTCCAGCAGTGGTTTTTCACGCGCTGGTTCTCGCTGTCGTCGAAGACACCCTTGATGCCGAACTTGCGCATCTCGGCATCGGGGCGTGCGTTGACGAGGGCCTCGGAACCGTCGGTGGAGTAGTTGTCGTAGATGGTGAAATGCGAAGCGAAGCGGCTGTAGTAGTCGAATACGAAGGGCAGCATGCGCTCCTCGTTCCAGCAGACGCAGTAGTAGTGGACGATGGGCTGCTTGATGCCACGGATTTTCTTGTGGATCCGCAGTTTAAGCATCAGTAGGTAGTTCCACATCAACTGGGTGATGATGTGGAAGTTCTGTCCTTTTTGGAGGACGATGTGGTGTCGTTGTAGCCAGGAGTGGAGCATTCTCAGCGGGATTTCTTTCTGAACAGGGAGGCGGGTTTCAGGAGGAGCTTGCCTAGGCGGTAGGCTTTGGAGTGGCGCACTTCCTCGGCTTTCTGGTAACGCCACTGGTAGTGCGACCACATTTCGCGGAAGTATACAATGTCCTGCAGGTAAGGGCGGTAGAGTTCCTCGTGGTTGTGGTAGAGCTGTCGGAGGAGGGTCTGCATGTTGTTGTCGGCGTCAAGTGAGCGCGACACCTCGAGCACGCGCCAGTGGAAGAGGCGTTCCTGTATGCAGTGCACACGGTCTTCGGGGCAGAGGAAGTAGAGCCAGAAGTCCCAGTCCTCGAACCCCTTGACCATGTTGGGGTTGTAGCCCTCGGTGCGGTCGAAGTCCTCGCGGCGGTACATGGCGCAGTAGTGCACCATGTTGGTCCACAGCAGGGCGTCGAAGCTGTAGTCGGGCAGGTCCCAGTTGCCGGTGCGTATGCCGAAAGTGTCGGCAAGGGTGTAGACGAGCTTCACCTCGGGATGGGCCGAGAGGTAGTCGGCGCAGCGCTCGATGTAGGTGGGCTCGATGGCATCGTCGGCGTCGAGGGCCATGACATAGCGGCCGCTGGACGAGCGGATGCCGTGGTTCCGGGCCACACTCACGCCGGCATTCTCCTGGTGGATGTAGCGCAGGTTGGGCATTTGGGCCAGGTAGGGCTCCACCACCTCGCGCGTGTTGTCGGGCGAGCCGTCGTCGACCACGAGGATTTCCACCGAGGGGTAGGTCTGCTTCTGCATCGATTCGAGGGTGGCGGCCAGGTACTGCGCTTTCCTATAGCAGGGGATGATGACCGAAACGAGGGGTTTTTCCATTGGGGTTCTCTAGGGGAATGGTAGGGGATCTCTAGGGGAATACAAAGGCTCTGGTAGCTTATGGTAGCTTATGGTAGGGTTAGTTTTTTGGGGGCACCTCAATCCATTCAAAACGAGCGGTTTCTATGCCGGCGGGGAATGTTTTGCCCACTTTGTGCCCGATCCAGTGTTTGGGGGCGATGGTGCGCGGCGAGGGGGTCTTCGACAGGTAGGCGGCCCACCATGCGAAGGTGCTGTTCGAGATGACTGCTACGTCGGCATGCTGGATGATTTGGAAGTCGACAATGGGCGAGTTGCTCTCGAAGTGGTAGTTGGCCGGCCCCTCGAAGTCGCGGCGCACGCTCTCGATGTCGTCGCTGACGAAGAGCACTTCGTACTGCTCCAGGTTGGGAATCAGTGCCAAAGCCTTGTGGTAGTAGTCGAGCGGCAGGCTCACGTCGCGGCCGCCCAGTCCCTCGAACTCCACCTCGGTGTAGTCGGTGCGCCGCAGGTGCACGGCCACCACCTTGTGCGTGGCGAAGAACTGGCTGTATTTCCCGTCGAATGCCTTGCGGTATTGGGGCTTGATTTCGAATGCCTTGCGTATCTTCGGCAGGGCGTTCTTGAAGTACACATCGCCCTGGAAGAAGCCCTCGTGGTAGCCTTGCGTGGTCTCGGGGTCGATGGTTATGTAGCCGTCGCGGTCGCCCACCTTGTTGGGCATGAACCACTTGATAAGTTTCTGGCACACACGGCGGTAGGTGCGCTCGGCCCAGGGGTGGGAGTAGACGTAGCGCGTCAAGGGGTCGAGGCGGAAGTAGCCCAGCTTGAAGCCGTATTCATAGCTGCTGGCCCACGGCAGGGCGATGCCGCGGCGCGCGCGGGCAAAGGCATACTGGAACATCTGGTTCCCCATCTGGCAGAAAAGGGCTACGATACGCATCGGTTGTAGAGGTCTAGGTATTGGCCGGCAATGCGGCTGATGTTGAAGCGGTCGACAGCGTCGCGGCGGATGGCCTCGCGGTCGTACTGGCGGCCGAGGGCGGTTCGGATGCCTTCGGCGAGGGCGTCGGCGGTGAAGTCGGGGCAGCGCACGCCGTTGCGCTCGGTGATGAGTTCATCGACGATGCCGCAGGGAAATGCCACCACCGGACAGCCGCAGGCCATGGCCTCGATGGAGGTTTGCGAGAACGATTCCTGCAGCGATGTCATGGCGAAGATGTCGGCCGCCGAATAGGCCAGGGAAAGCAGTCGGGAATTGGCGATGGGACCGGTGCCGACAGTGCGGACATTGCTTTTGGGCAGTGCCCCATTGCCGACACACAACAGGGTGAGGTCGGGCGATTGCAACTGCTCGAGCGCCTGGATAAGGAGATTCAATCCCTTGTATTTGTCGTTTATATCGCTGGCACAGAAGCAGACCACATGTCCCTCCTGTGGCAATCCAAGCACATCGCGGCAGAAATTGCGGTCGAGGAGTGTAAAGTCGTCAGGGCGGAGACCGTTGTGGATGATCTCAACGGGGAAATGCGGTGCCAGGGCGTGTTCGTGGTAGAAGCGTTCCATCATACGCGACAAGGCCACCATGTGCAGGTCGACATTGTCGGTCTGGAGTGCATGGCGTTTCAGTTCCGCCAGCGGCTTTTCGAGTGCTGCGTAAGGTTCGGCCAGCCGACGAGCCTCGTCGGTGTAGTGGAATCCGCCGAATGCTACGCTCTCGTCGTGGAAAGTCCAGACGATGGGCTTGCGCACGCGCGTAAAAAAAGAGGGGTAGTCCACAAAGTTCTCCACCCAGTGCAGGTGCAGCACGTCGGCCTCCTGCACAAGCGGATGCCGCGCGAGGTCGAAGTTGGAGATGGGCAGCGTGAATGCGGCGCCATGCTGGCGGTCGAGCACAGCCATCTGCCGCTCGTAGCGTTCCACCTCGGTGAGGCAGTTGCCGCGGCGGCGCTGCAGCTGCTGCCACTTGCGCAGCAGCTTGTTGCTGGGCGGGCGGTAGAGGTTCATGTCGGGCTGCGCCGCGGTGATGTCGGCGGCCGACGAGTGCTTGAAGCGGCACAGGATGTGGCTCCCCACGCCCATCTGCAACAGGGCTTCGTGAATGCGACGGGCGGCGATGCCGGCGCCGCCGTGGTCCATGGTGGCTATGTGGAGTACTTTCATCTGGAGCGTTTGGGCGAGAGTATTCTTTTGATTTTGTTGAGAGGCATGAGTATGGTTTTCCCGAGTTTGTATGCCTTTGAGTTGCGGTTGCCGTCCCACTCGTGCATGGTGCGGAAAAGAACGAAACGGAATTCGTCGTTCCACTTGTCTAGCTCGTCACGTAGACGTTGGTCTTTGACAACGCTGCGAATGCTGGCATTCATGATAAGGTTTTCAATCAGGTTCCGATACCAGGTGCTGGTACTCCAAATACCTGTGTTCTTCCGGAAGACCGACATGTAGCCCGGGAGGCCGGCTATGCGTCCGCGGTCCATGTATAGGTACACGGTTACAATGTCCATGCACTTTACCCATCCAATGTCGCGCCGAAGTTGTTCAGCATCGGCGTTGACACGAATCATGAATGTCGTGGTGTGCATGTAGCCACCCCAAAACAGTTCTTTGACGGTGAGACCCTCCTTTGGGGCGGGGTTGTCGTGGGGTTCGAAGTCCTGTTTGTTCTGGTCGTACTCGCGGAACTGGTGGTAGCAGATGCTCACGTCGGGATTTTGCTCCATGAAGTCGGCCTGACGCTGCAGCTTGTGCGGGTCGCACCACCAGTCGTCGCCCTCGCAGAAGGTGATGTATTTGCCGCGTGCCTCGGGGATGAGGAAAGTAGACCAGATCTCCTTCTTCTGCGAAAACTGGTTTTCCTTCTGGAGGATGGTGCGGATGCGGTCGGGGTAGCGGTCGGCATACTCGCGTATGATGTCCTGCGAGCCGTCGGTCGACGCGTCGTCGTGGATGATGATCTCGTAGGGGAACGTCGTCTCCTGCGCGACCAGCCCGTCGAGGCACTGCCGCAGATAAGGCGCCTGGTTGTACACCACGCACAAGGCGCTGACGAGAGGGGGGGGGGAGGTGGACATTTTGCAACAGGGATTAAATTAACGGCTGTTGTTTTTGTAAAGTGGAGTGTTTTATTAGAGCAAGGGCTATTTTCTACGGCGTATTATTTTTTTTATTGCATGAAATGGCTTTAAGAGTGATTTCCCAACTTTGTAATCCATAGAAGATTCTATTTTCTTCAAAGCAGACTCTGTCGCCAAAACCCTTGCGCTGAAAGTTTGCAGACAATCTTGAAACTGATATAAGACGTCGGGAAGGTACGGCTTGAATTTTTCTTCGTGAGACGTACATATTTGTTTATACAGATTTGCAAACTGGTTGTCTGCATTGCTTGACCTTGACGTAAAGTGTGTACGATACCGGAATAGAAATTCGTCAATACAATGCACAATATCGTCTGGATTCAGCAGTGCTATCCAGAAATCCCAGTCTTCAAGCCCCGCTCGCATCGACTCGTTGTATCCTGAAGTGGCGTCATAGTCGCTGCGACGATACATGGCGGAACAAAAGATACAGTTGCGAAAGAGTAGAGTTGGAAAACTATAGGAGGGAAGGTTCCATATCCCGTTTTGAACTCCGAAATATTCAGCTTTGCTGTAGACCAGTTTTGTTTCGGGAAATGCCTTAAAATGTGAAATGGCCTTCTCGATGTAACTTGGAAGAATGATGTCGTCAGCGTCAAGAGGTAAGATAAAATCTCCTGACGAATGCAGAATCGCCTCATTGCGTGCTGCGGAGGGGCCTTTGTTTTCTTGGTGAAAGCAGAGGATGCGTGAATCGGATAGAGCAAAATCCCGGGCAATGGACAGCGTCCCGTCGGTTGAGCCGTCGTCAACAATTATGCATTCCCAATTTGTATAAGTTTGAGCCAGTACAGAATCAAGTGTCTGTGCCAGAAAGTTTTCACAATTGTATGCTGGAATTATGACAGATACTTTGTATTTCTCCATGAAAAATTATTTATTAATCCACCGGCCTTTTCGTTTAATGAATGTTTTGTAAGGGGTCGGTGACACTCCGACAGACCGACATGAAAAAGTATACATGTATTTAGTGTGCTGGACACCAAGGTGGATGAGGCAACGGAGAATGAAAAACAGATAAATGTGGTAATTTTTGCGGCAGAGCTCACCAAGCCAATAAGGGCCATGCCATATAAATTTGCCTTTTTTCTTTAGGTAGCATAATGCACGCAGTTCGGCATTTGTTCTGGTAAGAATGCTTTTCAGGGCCCTGCTTTTGGTCAGATGGGATGAGGTAGTGTCATATACGTAGATACTTGTGGCTGTGGTATGGTAGCAAGTTATTTCCTGAGATAATATGGCAGCAAACATTACGTCGTTCGCATGCATTGTTTCCTCAAATCGTATAGGAGTTTTCTCTATGATATCCTGCCGTATCATTTTGGTCCATACAGGTAGATGATTTAGATATAAAGAGTCAGTATCAGTGTGACAGACGAAAGGAGCCAGGTCAGTTTGATACTGGTGTGTTTCTTTGTCTGAAATAAATTCAGCATTCCACACTAAAACTTCACAATTGTTGGGCTTGGGAGTGGCGAGTAGTGTTGAAAAAGGTATTGTTATAAAGTAATCGTCGCAGTCGGCAAATAGCACCCACGTGCCTTTTGCATGTTGCAGTCCAAGGTTGCGCGCATGACCAGCACCACGACATTTTTCTAGCCGGATTACAACAATTCCTTGACTTTCAATTTTCCGAAAGAAATCGGCGTTTGCAATGGAGGATTCACTGTTGTCATCAACAACGATGACTTGTATGTCATCGCGAGGTGGGATGGATCCAAGCAAGCGCAATAATAGATGGGGTCGGTTTCTATGAGGAATAATTATGCTATATTGTATGTTCTTGTTGATGTCCAAGGCTGTGTGAGATAGAACGGTAATCTTTAGATATGTGCAGAGATGCTATTGCTGTCCTCTTGCAGATATTTACCGTTATTGTAGTTGGCAATGAGGACAGAAAAAAGCGGATGTTGGGGCATTGATTGCTGATTTGATGTGAAGCTACATTATTATTCTGTATCCGATATAACCTAATGGTTGAGCTAGAGCAATTATAACCAATGTAGTCCACGGAGTTTGTTCTTTTGGCGTGAGGTTTCAATCAGGTGGAGGTACCCAATCTGTTCTTCAATGGTTTTGCATGCCTTATATTTCCCACGGATGAATTTCAATAGTTTCTTCCGTTTTAAGTCTTTAATCTTGTTTGGGATGTTCCATTCGAAATTGATGTTCCCCAAGTAGATTCGTTCTTCGTAGAATGGCACTTGGTTGGCGAGATTTTTCCCGCCTTCGTTCTTTCTCTCCTCACGGTCATGACAGATGGTACAACGCGTATTGACCACGATTTGCAGGTTGTGGTATTCCAACCGTTGGCAGTAGTTGTCATCCTCACCATAATGCCGAAAGAGAGATGTGTCGAAGCCGCCGACAGTTTCTAAACACTCTTTGCAGATCAACCAAGCTGCAGCATTGATAAAGGGGACCGTGTAGTAGGGATTTATTGTTTGCATGAAGGCGTCAGAGGTGAATTTTGAACCCATGTAAAGCGCAAAGTTCAGATCAAGACCGGAATAGCTTCCATTCAGATGTATGGGGGCAGCGATACCTACCGAATCATTATCGCGGAAACTTTTAATCAGTTCCGTCAATGTGTTCCTCTCCACCCAGGCATCCTGATTCAGCAGGAAGACGTAGTCGGCTCCGTCGTCGAGTGCCTTACGCATGCCGATGTTGTTGGCTTTGGCGAAGCCGAGGTTCTCTTTGGATTCGATGAGGTGCACCTCGGGGTAATGCTCCTTGATGTAGGTCACGCTGCCATCGGAGGAGGCGTTGTCAATGACAATCGTATCCACGAGTGTTTCCGACTCCCGTAGGCTGCCCAGGCATCGGTCGTACCAATGCATGCCGTTGTAGGTGACTATGATGGCGTAAATCTTCATTTTTGATAAGAGGGTAAATGAAACTTGCGTCCAATGCGAAATAATGTGTGCTTTGCAGAGGCCACCATATCATAGTGCATGAAAGAAGTGTATCGGTTGTTGTATAGTAGTTTATATTGCTTTATACGGAAAAGTGGAAGTAGGAATCCTACAGCGGAGAGCTTGTTTTTTATACGGATATGGAGAAATTCTTTATAAGATTGAGTGTTATCGGACAAGGGGAATGACCACCGAGATGTACGAGTCGAGTGGAGCGTGGGATTGAGTATGTGCTCCTCGTTGAATCGTTTTTCTGAATCCTCAATGCTTGCGGGTATACTCATGCCTTGGGTACTATGAATTCGGTAGTTGACTAAAGGTTCGCTTATATAGCCGAGAGAAGATTCTTGAATGGAGAGAAGTGCAATGACCTCGTCATGCAAAATGTGAGGGGAACAATACTGTGCAAATTGATATTGTTTGCGCAAAGCCATCGTTGCACCAGTGGCATGATTACAATAGTAGAAAACGGAGAGTTCGCATCCGTCATCAAAATATTCCCTGTATTTTTTTGCAAAACCAATTCGTTCAAACAAGGTGTCCTTGGAAATCAACTCGCCGCTTTCGTTAATTAGGTATGCGTCGGAAAAAACGACATTTTTACAAGGGTTCTTTGAGAACCATTCTGTAATCATTTGTGTTTTTTGAGGCAACCAGATGTCATCCTGATCAGACAAGAATATGATATCGCCATTACATAAATTTACTGCTTTCTGAAAATTGGCGCAAATTCCGAGGTTGGTTTCATTGCGAAATATACGAATATTGGTCGGCGTTTTTGTCTGAAGGGATTCTACGATTTGCAGTGTGTTGTCAGTACTTCCGTCATCACATATAACAATCTCATCGACGGGTAGGGTTTGTCGTAGAATGGATTCGACTTGTTCCTGGATATATCTAGCGCCATTATAAGTGCAGAGTGCAACAGAACTCTTATATGTATTAAGTTGTGCAGGGGTAGATGGCATGTGGATGAACTAGTTATGAAGTGTCCTTATAAAGTCTCGCACCCAGGAGAATGGTCTTAATACACATTTTCCAAGGTGATATGCCTTGGATGAGACTACGGAATTGTAGTTTGTCTTGTAATAATTTAGATTCTGTTCGAGGTTGGAAACTTCGTTTACAAAATCTAAAATGGGATATTCGCTTGGGTCAAGATGGCGTCTAATACAAGTTTGGTGTCTTACGTACAAATTCCAGTATAGCGTCTTAAGCCTTCTTTCTCCTTTTGAGATTTGTTTGGGTGTGGTGCGGTATTTGTAGGTGAATTTGTCCAAGACAAAAATTGGTGCTATTTCCTCAAGTTTAAAATACAAATCTTGATCAACGGCAGCTGGAAGGTTTGGGTCAATACCAGAAGTCTGGTTGTACATTGCTCTTTTAAATGATACGAAGTGCTCTGGTTTGTAGTCGCGATTTGTAAAGTAGTCTTTATCTGTAGGTATCTCAAGTCTTCTTAAAGGGGATATGGAGTTTAAATGTTCGTCGCAGATATAGTATCTGGAAAGTATGCACGAATTGTTTGGGTGTTCATGATGCGAGTGGAGGTGGTGTTCCAATGCGTCGGGAAACAATACATCGTCAGCGTCAAGGAAACCGCAGATTTCCCCGTTTGCTAATTCAACGCATTTCCTTTTGGTGTACCCACAACCCATGTTGCGTTCATTGTAGTGGATGACAAATCGATTGTCGGAACTATATTTAGAGATAATCTCTTTAGAGTTATCGGTAGACCCATCGTCTACGATGACAATTTCCCAGTGGGTGTAGGTTTGTGCTAGAACGCTGTTAATGGCATCTTGAAGATATTTGCCATTATTGTAGTTGGCGATAAGTACGGAGAAGGGTGCCAAATGGTTCATATATTTGTGTGTTATATCACAATGATAGTATGGAGGACAGGGTCAGAGGGTCAAAATTTGTTCATAGTATTTGTGTAGGGAAGAGGCTATTTGATTGACGGATAGGTGGTTTTGTGCGAATTCTTTGTTTTTTTCTCCATGTTTTTCTCGCGATATAGTCATCCCTTCTTTCACAGCCTTATATACGGAGTTTAGGTCGTTGGCGTTAAATGTAGGATTTTTAGTGGTATCTAGAAGTTCTTTGATATTTCCGATAGAAGGACCTACAACCGTTTTGGCGTAATGAAAAGCAAGGGGAATATTCCCAGAATTCAGTGTCTCTTTTCGTTGTATAAAAACGATATCAGATATTCCGAAATAATATGGGGTCATGTCAACGGGAACAGGATGATTGGATGTGCCCGTTATTATTATGTGGTGTATATATTTTAACCAATATTTTTTAATGGCCCGAATGTATCTATTCCGACCAGTAATTGTTTTGTAAGCAGGGGCAATAATATAGGTGCGATGAAAGATGATGTGTTTGGATACGTTCATGACGAGAGATCGTTCCTCATCATCACGGAAAGCCCCAAAACAGAGTATATATTTCGCATTTTCTGAGAGTTTTAGTTTTTTGCAGCAATCTTTTTTTGATGGAAATAATGTATAAAGATTGTCGTATGTATGGTGAGGCAAAAGTACGTTTTGGGTATTTGGATATTTTGACTTGAATATATTTAGGCTGTATAAGCCTAAATGCAGTATCATGTCGCTGTTGGAGTATACAACGTTGTAACTATTATTAATGTCGCTGTCATGGCAATAGTGAGCAACTAAATTGTGGCAAGTAGAGACAATTTTTATATTCCTGTCTCGAATATTTTCAAGTTGATGATTAAGTTCAGATGATGAGTATTCCCCCTTCAAAAGTAATGTTGGCCAGTGGATGTGTACAATATCATAAGAAAAAATCTCATCTGACCAAAATGTGTTTATTCCATATCCCCATACACAATCCGCGTATTGTTGGTCAATCTCTTGTATCAAGGTTTCCACATATGGGTTCTTGCTAGCAAGAGTAGGTAGGGCTTGATAGATCTTCATACGTTAGTTTGAAATGTGGAAACTGTGTTATTTCTATGATAATGGTAATATTG
The DNA here is from genome assembly GCA_900315935.1 of uncultured Bacteroidales bacterium. Lineage (GTDB taxonomy): Bacteria > Bacteroidota > Bacteroidia > Bacteroidales > P3 > Colimorpha. Next base: position 58,392 of record ONBB01000003.1, on the reverse strand, counting down.
CTTAGCAAGGCGATTTGTTAATCGTTGTTCGGTGCGGGTTAAGCGATGTGTTTTGTTAAAAACAAAGAATAATCGTGTTGCAATAGCGGAACGCCTATCCCCAATCTTCCATAGTTTTTTGCAAAAAACATTTACCGCAGGTTGATAGGTGTAGTATGCTGTATGTTTGTAAAACACGAATAGTCGCAGCAAATATTTATAAACAGCAAGTTCGTAGAAAGGCCCATCTAATTTTTTTATGATAGAGGTAATGATTTTCACCATTGATTGAGATCTCTTCTTGATATTTGAGTTCTGTACAATGGATTGGTTATTGAGGTGATAAATGTGTGTCTGTTCGGGAATCAATACAATGTCTTTCAATTTCATGGCGACATCATATATCCATAGAAGGTCTTCGTGTAGTATGCCCTCTTCAAAGCTGATACCGTTTTCTTCGAGAAAAGAGGAGCGTATTAATTTGTTCCATGCCATTACAGGGATTGTTTGTTCTTGGCAAAAGAGTCTATACCTAATGTCACTGTTGCTTGTGAGATGAGTACGTTCTTTTATATGATAGCATCTTCTCGGTCCTTCGTATGGTTCTATGCAATCCGCACAAATCATTTCGGCAGCGGGTTCTGTAAGAGTTTCGTTTATCAATATTTGTATGCAGTCAGGTGTTATCTCGTCATCGCTATCAAGATAATATAGGTAGGTCCCAGTTGCTGATTTGGTGCCAGTGTTTCGCGCGGCCGAAAGCCCCCGGTTGCGGTCATGATGCAGTATTTTGAATTGGATGGATCCAGTGTATTGGGTAATCAATTGTTCGCAGAGGATGATGCTGTTATCTGGTGTGCAGTCATCAACCAAGAGGCACTCTATGTTGGTATACGTTTGTGCCATAACAGATTTTAGGCAACGTTCAACGTATTGTTCTACATTGTATATGGGGATGATGATGCTCACTAATAGCATGATTCGGAATGATTGTTTTGGGGTATGATTTAAAAATATGTTACTGTGTCATCTTTACATTTGTCCAATCATTCATCCACAAATCATACACACCCGAACACTTATGGTAAGAATTATCAATGACAAACACTTCTTTGCCCAACAGCCAACCAAGAATAGCAGCATGCAATCTTGAAGCATAAATCGTTCTATAGGGCATCAAAAACCTTATACCATTACGCATATAAGCATCCTTGATAATGTAACGATGATACAGATGACAAATCCTTAATCGCATTTTTTCTGGCACTTTCTTTTTCTCAAGGCTATCCATGAGTTCCTTATGTTTCCGAACCCACTTTATCTCATTTCTTCTGCAGGGCCAGTCTCCTTCGGCATCATAAGAAATGTCTATAGTCTGCTCAACAAATTCCTTATCGTCACGTCTAAAATACAGAACGCCTTTGCCCTTCTCGGTTTTAATCCTGTTTCTTTTCAAGACTTTGTTGATATCCAAAGCCAACACCATATCGGGCATTAGCACAGGTGTAACGTTTTTATAATTGCTGCTTATTATGTCAAAAGACTGTTTGTCCCGAAGGCAAATGACAACAGGGGCTTTGTGCCTTGCGTAATATTCGATATCAAGCGACATCTTCTCCTTGTCCTCAAACCAAACGCTTTGCGGTAACTGCACAATTGGATTTTCTGGGAAATCCTCCATCACCTTGTGGCGAAACTGCTGGTGTTTCTCCCACAAATCCCCAAAATTCCCCCCCCCTGAAAAAAGCAGAATCGTGTTTTTTTTGATTTTTGGTTTCCTGTAAGTCTCAACACTACAGGAATAAACACAGCGATGGCTGACTTTCTTTAGAAGTTGGAGCGTCGCTTCCCAGATGAGGACATCTCCCACATTAGAATAGTAGGGCAAATCTAGAAAAACGTAGTTTTCGGTGATATATTTCTGTATTTGCGTTCTCGTTATATGATATAAATCGTCTCTATTCATAGTATGGAATATACCTCAATAGGGGAATGCAAAACGATAGCCCATCTCACGAAGAGCAGCAAATACGGAATCGATGACTTCTGTATTACATTCCATCAACCTCTCATGTGTGAACACTATCATCAAGTCTGGGGACTGGATAATGTGCTAATTAATAGCATTTTGAACCATGGAAAACCTGTCTTTAATATGCTCAATCCGAATATCATTTTGACAAACGTAATGTTGCGAAGACCATCATAAAGAATATCGGATTTCTCAATCTCATTGCTTTTTGCAGAAGAAAGATAGTAATTCGATCGTCTGTTTTCAGCATTCGTACTCCAATCATCTGTTTCTTTCACATCATCATTGGAAAAATGGGCTGTTGGGTACTGCACCGGATAACTACGAGGTCTGCTAATCACCCAATCAATAGGGATCAGCCATAAAATAACACATCCCCCCAATAATAAGGATGAGAAAAGTGTAATTAGCCCCAACTTTCGTATTCCCTTCATTTAGAAAATAACCGTTTCAATGGTTTTAGAACTGACGTATGGTTGATATAAGCCCGTCTGTACCACGGAAGTTGCGAGTTGTTATCATACAAGCGTTGAGAAAATATAGCTGCAATGTCCGGATAAAGCCAGTGTCTTCCATCAGTTGTTATTCGGTCCCGTTCTTCTGCGTAGGTGGGTGATTTGATGCTAGGAACAACACCCATTGGAATCAGTGAATGCCCATTAAAACAATGTGCTCTTGGACATCCTTTCCCAATAGCTTCGAGTTTCAGCGGTTCTTCAGGGTCTGTGTAAATGTTTTGTATGGTGGGAGTTCCGTAACACTTGGACATGTCTCCGGAAAGGAGGTCAAGACATAGGAACCATTCGCCGGCATAACAAAATCGTTTTACTGGTACACCAAAAATGCTTTCTTTGAAGTCAAAAAGAGTAGAGTTGAATTTACCCCATGTTTTGCGATATTCTTCGCGAGACAGTTTTGTAAGCAGAGGTAGTTCTTTGAAGTGTTCATCTCGCGCTAGTGTAAAATGGGGTGCTGCGCCAGTATGGTCATAACATATTTTTACTGCCTCATCAACGAAAGGTATTAATTCGTCATTTGGTGTAATTTCAATTGTAATAGAAATGCCACTCTTGTGTAAGGCGTTTACATTTTCAAAAAAGGTGTTTATAAGATTGCGATTGGACAATTCCAAATAGTGGTAGCTCGCTTTCACAAATAAGTGCCTTTTCAGGTGTTCAGGAAGTGCGGTGATTTGCTCGATTTTCTTTGTCAAAGTGGCGTTCGTTACAATAGAAATGTAATGCCCTTCTTCCAACAATTCTCGAACAATGTCAATTAAATCAGGAAGCAGTAGTGTCTCTCCATCGGCACAGAAATTAAGGTGGCAACATCCCCCGAGTCTTTTTTTGTTCAGTGCCTGACGAATAAAGGAGGGTGAGTATTGTAATTGTGGAATGGGGTGGCCGAATGTCTTGTGGATGGTTACATAGCAATAATGACAGCGAAGTGTGCAGTTTGACATCTTCACATGTACATTGATAAACTTAACGACTTTGTCCATAGTTATTTAATGACTTCCCAACGATTCTCTAGCATAACCAAACCTTGATTTGTCCCAGGGAGCTTTCCTGTGTTATAAAAGTCGTCCTCCACTACTGAAAAAGTCAGTGCACGTTCAATTTGGTCGATATACGCTCGGGTATTATGATAGATGGCAACGTTTATGTAGTAGCTTCCTACTTGGATAGGAAGTGTCGGGTATACACAGCGAACAATGTTAGTTCCTCGATGAAGATTAAATGTTTCGGAATGAACAAATTTTGTACTCACATGCGATATAAGCACTTCGCTCATGTTCCAGATGCTTAAACCGAAGAATACGTCATGTAGATCCTCCTTGGATTCAATAGTGAGGGTGAATTCGACGGGTTTGCCAATGGAAATTGTCTCTGACTCGAACCCATTGAAACTCAAAGAAACAGAATCTATATAGGCCTCGTGTGTCCCTGGGCGATCCGAGGGATTATTGATTGATTGTTTGTTCTTTTCTCGAGTTGAAACAAGATAAGTGTCTATGGTGTCGCCGATATCTCCAGTATATTTGACTAGTCCATTCTCTAGTAATATTCCTGTTTTGCAGAGTGAACGCACGCTAGCCATATTATGGCTGACAAACAAGACGGTTCGGCCTCCATCTTGGCTGACCTCTTTCATCTTTCCGATGGCCTTCTTCTGGAATTCGGCGTCGCCGACGGCGAGGACTTCGTCGACGACGAGGATGTCGGGGTCGAGGTGGGCGGCGACGGCAAAGCCGAGGCGGACGCGCATACCGCTCGAGTATCGCTTGACGGGAGTGTCAATATAGCGCTCGCAGCCGCTGAAGTCGATGATTTCATCAAGCTTGCGGCCAATCTCGGCTTTGGTCATGCCGAGGATGGCGCCGTTGAGGTAGATGTTCTCGCGGCCGGTCATCTCGGGGTGGAAACCGGTGCCCACCTCGAGCAGTGAGGCGATACGTCCCTTGGCTCGTATGTCGCCGGTGGTGGGCGAGGTGATGCGGGAGAGGAGTTTCAGCAGCGTGCTTTTACCGGCACCGTTCTTGCCGATGATGCCCACGACATCGCCCTGTTCCACCTTGAAGTCGATGTCGCGCAGAGCCCAGACGAACTGGCTTTCGCCTCTGGTGCCGCGGTCGTTGGTTTCGCCAATGGTGAGATAGGGGTCTTCTTTGTGCTGCACACTGGTAATCCACCAGCGTTTGATGTCTTCGCGGAAGGTGCCGGTGGAGACAAGTCCGAGGCGGTAGAGTTTGCTTACGTGGTTGAATTCTATTGCTGTTGCCATTCTGTATGGTTTAGGAAGTCGTTGTATGCGAGGCGGATGCCATCGTTTAATTCGGTTTTGTAGGTCCAGCCCAAGGAGGCTGCCTTGCTCACGTCGAGTAACTTGCGCGGTGTGCCGTTGGGTTTGGTGGTGTCCCAGTGGATTTGGCCGCGGTAGCCCACAATGTCAGCTATGGTCTCGGCGAGGGCTTTGATGGTGATTTCTTTTCCGGTACCGGCGTTGACGGTCTCGTTGCCGGAATAGTTTTGCATGAGGAATACGCAGAGCTCGGCCAGGTCGTCCACATAAAGGAATTCGCGCAGTGCGCTGCCGTCGCCCCAGCAGGTAACTTCGGGAAGCCCCTGTTGCTTGGCTTCGTGGAAACGGCGTATCATGGCGGGCAGCACATGGCTGTGTTCGGGGTGGTAATTGTCGTTGGGGCCGTAGAGGTTGGTTGGCATGACGGATATGTAGTCGGTGCCGTACTGCCGGTTGAGGTATTCGCAGTATTTCAGGCCGCTGATTTTGGCCAGGGCATAGGCTTCGTTGGTGGGTTCGAGGGACGAGGTGAGCAGGCAGTTTTCGCGCATGGGCTGCGGTGCGAGGCGGGGATAGATGCAGCTGGAGCCGAGGAAGAGCAATTTCTTCACCCCATTCTCCCAGGCGGCGTGTATGGTGTTCATTTCAAGGGTCATGTTGAGGTACATGAAGTCGGCCAGTGCGGCGCTGTTGGCTCCGATTCCTCCCACCTTGGCTGCAGCCAGGAAGACGTATTCGGGTTTTTCCTCGGAGAAGAAGCGTTCGACATCGGCTTGGCGTGTGAGGTCAAGTTCGGTGTGGGTGCGGGTAACAATATTGGTGTGGCCTAATCGCTGCAGTTCGCGCACAATGGCGGATCCCACCATGCCGCGATGGCCAGCTACAAATATTTTGGATTCTTTCAGCATAGGTATGTTTCTATGTGGGAATGGTAGGGGAACGGTAGGGGAATGGTAGGGGAATGGTAGGGGAATACTTCGGCCGTGGTAGGATTTGGAAGGATATGGTAGGGTGCTGTGGTAAGTGGTTATTTTACAATGCCTTTCTCCAGATATTCTTCCAGGTTGACTTTCACGCGGTAGGCGGCATCGTCGGCGGCCACCTTGCGCATGTCGTGGCCGACCATGAGGCGGACAAGTTCGGTGAAAGGTGTCTTCGAGGGGTTCCAGCCCAGCTTTGCCTTGGCTTTGGAGGGGTCTCCGAGGAGGTTGACCACATCGGTGGGGCGGTAGAAATCGGGGCTGACCTCAATCAGCACGCGTCCGGTGGCGACATCGATGCCTTTCTCTCCAATGCCGCTGCCCTCGAAGCGGAGTTCGATGCCGGCCTCGCGGAAGGCCAGCTGGCAGAATTCGCGCACCGAGTGCTGTTCGCCCGTAGCCACCACAAAGTCGTCGGGCTCTGGCTGTTGGAGCATCAGCCACATGCATTCTACATAGTCTTTGGCATAGCCCCAGTCGCGCAGCGAGTCCAAGTTGCCCAACAGCAGTTTTTGCTGCTTGCCTTGTTTGATGCGTGCGGCGGCGAGGGTGATTTTGCGGGTTACGAAGTTTTCGCCGCGCCGCTCGCTCTCGTGGTTGAAGAGGATTCCGTTGCAGCAGAACATATTGTAGGCTTCGCGATACTCTTTGATAATCCAGTAACTGTAGAGTTTGGCCACAGCGTAGGGACTGTAGGGGTGGAACGGAGTCTCTTCGTTTTGCGGCACCGCCTCCACGCGCCCGTAGAGTTCGGAGGTGCTGGCGTGGTAGATGCGGCAGTTCTGTGCCAGGCCGCAAAGGCGCACGGCCTCGAGGATGCGTAACGTGCCGGTGGCATCGACATTGGCGGTGTATTCCGGCACGTCGAAACTGACCTGCACATGGCTTTGGGCGGCCAGGTTGTAAATCTCGTCCGGGCGTACCAGATTGATGACTTGCTGTATGCCCATCGAATCGGCCAAGTCGCCGTAGTGGAGATGGAAGCGTTCATGTCCTTCCAGATGTGCGATGCGTTCGCGGTAGTCTACGCTGCTGCGACGGATGATGCCGTGCACGTCGTAGTCTTTTTCTAACAGGAATTCTGCCAGGTAGCTTCCGTCCTGACCGGTGATGCCGGTGATGAGTGCTTTCTTCATGAGAGGTTACATTTTGTGCAGTATGCTGCGGGGTTTGGCAGCGTGGGCGGTGAGGCTGGCGAGGAAGAGTCGCCAAGCGGGGTCATGTTGATATACAAGCCGGTGTTTCCAACGGTTGGTGCGGTAGCGGCGCAGTTTCCAGGCCAGGCGGCGCAGGGTTTCTTCCTTGTGTTCGGCCAGGTTGCCGTAGATGATATCGTTCTCGATGCGTTCGACAAGGGTGCTGTCGGCATCGTGTGGCAGCGGGTTGTCGGTGCCGAAGCGATTGTGGACAATGGTGTTGAGTGCTTCCGCGAAGTCCACCATGCCTGATTCTTTGATGCCGTTTCGCACTTTGTCCCAGTCGGCAGCGGTGCGGTGTGCGGTGGAGAGGAGATGCCAGTCGACAAGGTCGCGCAGGGTGATGCGGCTGGCGGCGAAGTGTCCCGCCATGTGGCGCAGGAGGAAGAGCAGCTCGAAGGTGGGCGAGGGGGCTTCGGTTTTCAGCAGTGCTTCGTAGCGGCGGTTACTTGGTGGATAGTGGGTGTTGATGAAGTCGTAGTGGCTTTCGATAGTTACGCCGCGGTAGTCGTATTTGGAGTGGTGGTGGGCGTCGTTGCTGACGGTTACGCCCAAGTGTTTCTCTGCCAGTGCGTCGGCTTCATCGTGCTGGTCGTAGAAGTAGAGGTCGAGGTCGCTGAATTCGCGTAGTTCGGGCAGGGGGTAGAGTTGTGCCAGACGAGTACCTTTCAGTACGAGGATCTCGATACCGTGCTGTTGCATCAAGGCGGTTATCTCTTGCTGCACCTCCAGTTGATGACGGTACCAGGCGGCGGCTTTTTCGCGTTCGGAGCAGCAGGGTATCAGCACGCTACGCGGTGGCTTCTGCTCTTGTGCAAGGTACTCAAATGCCTCGCTGGCAAGGGCGGCCACGTGGTTTTGCTGCAGGAGGGTGAAGAGGCGGTGCCAGTCAATCTGTCGGGGCAGTTCTGCCTTGCCGTCGTTGAGTGCGCTGCGCAGTAGACCGAATATGGCATCGCGTTCGTCCATCAGACGGTGTCCATGAAGTTGCGCTCCTTCTGGTTGAAGATCAGGATGCCGCCCAGCAGCAGCACAACCATCACGATAAAGCTGTAGGCCAGCCAATTCCAGCTGAATTCTCCAGCACCGAGGAATCCGTATTTGAAACCTTCGAAAATGCTGGTTACAGGGTTGATCTGCATGGCGATTTTCAGCCTCGGGTCGGTTACAGTGCTCAATGGGTAGATGATGGGTGTGGCGTACATCCAGAGGCTGGTAACGTAGTTGAGCAGTATGCCGATGTCGCGATACTTGGTGCTGAAGCTCGAGAAGATGATGCCAAAGCCAAGTCCCAGCCCGGCCAGCATCACTACGTGCAGGGGGAAAAGGAAAGCGTAGACGTTGATATTGAGATGTTCGGAGCCTGGCAGGTTTCCGAATACGTAGATGCAGTAGACGATGCCGAAAAGCAGTATCTGGATGCCGAAGGTGAGCAGACCCGACACGAGGCCCGAGATGGGTACTATGAGCCTGGGGAAGTAGACTTTGCCGAAAAGGTTTACGTTGCCGGTGAAGGTGCTTCGGGCGCGGCCGAGGCATCCGCTGAAGTAGCCCCAAAGGCTGATACCAGCCAGGTAGAACAGTGGTTGGGGAAGGCCGTCGGTGGAGATTTTTGCAATGTTGCCGAAGACCACCGCATAGAGCAGCACGGTCATGGTGGGTTGTATGATGAACCACAGGGGGCCGAGGACGGTCTGTTTGAAGGCCGTGGTGATGTCGCGGCGGATGAAGAGACTGCACAGGTCTCGGTAGTCCCACAATTCCTTCAGGTTCAGTTTCCAAAGGCTCTCTTTGGGCCTGATGACTGTGGTCCAGCCTTCGTTGTTGTTTTTAGCCATTGTGTTTGTTTAGTGTGATTGTTTATGGTGAAAGATGATGTTGCCAACGATGCCCCAGAAGTAGCGCCAGTCGGTGCGCCGCGGGGCTTTGAGGTAGGCTTCCAGGTAGCGGCGTTCGCTCTCCTGCACCTCCTCGATGGTTTCGGGCGACTTGCGGTCGTAGTAGAACGGCGGCAGCAGCCCGGGTTTGGTCCGTGTGCGCAGTTGCTGCATCTCGGGGGTGTAAAGGCTGAAGTAGTGCTTGCTCAACGGCCGCACGCCCACCAGCTTCATGTCGCCCTGCAGCATGTTCCACACCATCGGCAGCTCGTCGAGCCACACCTTGCGCAGGAACGTGCCCCAGAAGTTCACACGGTAGTCCTCCTTGAATTTGCCGCCTTTGTCCAGGTGTTGGTATTCATAGACGTAGGACTGGATGTATTCCGAGTAGGTGTACATGGTGCGGAACTTGTGCACCTGTATCTCCTTGCCGTTCAGTCCGATGCGTCGCAGGTGGATGATGGGCGAGCCGGTGGGCGGCGTGTCGTTCACGGGTGCCTTCACCTTGTGGGCCACTACGAAAAATTCGCCGTAGCGGAATTGCTCGTCAATCACCTCGAAGCCAGCCCGGTAGAGCCTGCCGAGCACCTCCACCCGCGGGAAAGTGCGGTTCTTGCCGTGGGTCAGTGCGTAATAGAACTTGTTGGTCAGCCGCAGCTTGGGGCACACGCGGTGCCACAGGTAGTTCATGCCTACCACCACAGACCGTATCCCCCAGGGGTATTTCTGCTCGAGCATTGTCCGCTTGAGCGACGCTGTCATCGAGTGGCAGCAGATGTAGGAGCCCATGTCCAGGTGCTCGTTGGCGACGTAGAGAAACTGGTTGAGGTTCTCAATCGTATGCAGCGGGCGGGTGAGGTACAGCAACTTGGGCCTGCGGTCGCCGATGCGGTAGCTCAGCGCCTCGGGGGTGATGGTAGTCAGCGGGATGATTGCCGTCGAAGGGTATTTCTCCTGATGGATATTCAGCCATTTGAGCAGTTCCTTCTGGCTCAGGTCGGCGGTCTCCTCCAGCAGCCGCTTCACCTCCTCGTCGTCGATGTCGTCGATGGACAGCTTGGCTCCGTTGTCGGCACCGTTCTCGGTATATGCCTCGTCGTGCTCTATCTCGTATTGCAGGTGAAACAGCGGGGTCTTCATCCCTCAGTCTATTTTCTTCAGAAAGTCGGGGTGGATATAGGCCGTGGCCACAGCCACCACTCCCGGTATCGTAACCACCAGCCGGCGGTCGCGTTTGATGCGCTTGATATGCCCTTCGGCACCCTTGAAGGGGCCTTGGGTTACCACCACACGGTCGCCCATGTGATATTCCGGACGGTCGTCGCCAAGCAGCGTAAGCCCTTGACGGCCAGCCGTTACCACAAATCGGAACACCTCCATCTCCCTGTCGCCTATCCGGGCTGGCTTGCGGCTGCCCGGCAGGCGGTAGACCATCATCCGCTCGTGGTGCCGGGCGGCCAGGTCGGTGATTTCCATCTCGGTGCAGCGTACAAACAGCAGCGACGCAATCACCTCGCTGGGCCTGAAACTCTCCCATCCTCGCTCCTCCAACTCGACCAGCAGCGTGGCCCACCGGTTGAAGAGCACCCGTATGGCGTACCAGCCTGCGCCATCGTTCTGTGGCGTGGCGGCATTGCTCCCGGAGAGTACGTTCGATTGATTCATTACTTCCATTTGTACTTCTTTAGTCAAAATCTTCTCCTCCCCGTCTCGGCGGTCGGAGTGCTGGCAGGTTCGTCGGTCGGTCGGTTCCGATTTGCGGGCGTTCCTATCCAGGAACGGAGCCGTAACCCTATCATTCCCAATGCGAAAGGCAGTCCTTTCGCAGGAGAACTATTCTGCAAAGATACAACTTTTTTATAAAAAGTGGAAATTATTTTAAATCGCCACCCATTTTTGCCCTTTTCGACCCCTCCTTTTTGCCACCTCCCCCCAGGGTGCTTTTCGATGCCTTGGAGAGGAAGAAGAGGGGAAGAAGAGAGTGCCTTTAAAACGTTGAAAATCAGCCTCTGGAAAACCTGCGGTTTTGCCCTCGTTTTCCCATTTTTTGCAAAAAGTTGCGCGTCTCCACAACTTGCTCGTAGTCAGTGTTATGTATGAAAAAAGCCGGAAACTCGCTGTTTCCGGCTTTCGGTGGGGTGTCGGTGAGTTAGAGACCCAGCACCGAGGCACCCTGCTTGTACACGATGTCGCGCGGGATGTTGGCGTCGCGGATGGCGTCGAGGTCCTTCTGGAGTTCGGCACCGATCTTGCCGTTGCGGTCGCTGTATGCCTTGGCGGCGGCTATGTCGCCCTCGCCTTCCATGGCGATGATGATGGCGGCCCACTCGCGGGCGGCCTGGCGGGCCTTCTCGATGTCGATGACATACTTGCCCTCGGCGTTGCGGCTGAAGGCGCCGTGCTCTTGGAAGTAGTTGTAGCACATCACGTTGGCCAGGCCGTGGGCCTCGGTGGCGCCGAAGCGTACCGAGCGCAGTATGCCGGCGATGAAGGTGATGTAGTTCTCCTCGATGGTGCTGTTGGTGATTTCGCCGCGCTCGATGAGCTGCTCGGTCAGGAACAGTCCGCAGACGTCAGCCTTGGCCTCCTCCCATGCGCTGTACTGGGCGCCGAGGGCCTGGCGGCAGGGGCCGCGGCCGGTAACGGTGTTCTTGATGCCCAGGCCGTGGGCCACCTCGTGGTAGCAGGTGTTGCCAAAGAAGGCGTTGAAGGTAACCTTGTCCACCTGCTCGTCGCATACCATCAGCTTGGCTATCGGGGTCATGATGTTGTCGAACTTGGCCTGCATGGCGTTCTTCAGCTGCAGGCGGCGGCTGCCTTTGGCCAGCTGCACACGCTCGTCGTTGGGCAGGTTGATGGCGATGGTCTTCGAGCCCGCGTTGCAGTCGCCGGCGTAGTAGACCACGTCGTACACGTTGATGTCGCAGTCCGTGCCCGGCACCTCTTTCTTATACTTCTCGTCGCAGGGCAGCAGGCGCTGCATCTCGGGCAGCATGGCGGCAAACTTGCTCAGGTCGTTGCTCCACTGCTCGTCCTTGACCAGCACGAACGCCTCGTGGCTGCACTTCAGGCCGTGCAGGGCGTCGTCGTAGTTCTCGATGGGGCCGACCACGAAGTCCAGCTTGCTGTCCTTCATGTCCATCCACACCATGTCGCTAACAAAGTAGTCGTCGGTCTTGAAGGCTTCGCGGCGTGCCTCGAGGTACTTCTTCAGGCCGGCGTTCTCGGCCAGGGCGATGGCTTTCTCCAGCAGGGCGTCCACCTTGGCCAGCTGCTCCTTGTATGCCTCGTGGTAGGGCAGCACATAGAGCTTGCCCTCGGCATCGCGGCGGATGAGGCTGTACTGGTCGTCCTTGCGCGGGTCGTCAAGGGCGGCGAACTCCTCCTCCGTCATGTCGGCAGGGTAGAAGTTGGCCCCGTGCGGGCGCTCGCCGTAGCCCGGCAGGAAGGGTTTCTCGTCGTTCAGGCGGTCCCAGGCGCCGTACTGTATGTTCGCAAAGGCGCGCATGGCGGGGTCGGTCAACGTGTCCAGCGAGGCGCGGTTCTCCTTGCCGAAGTATTGGTCCCAGTAGATTTCGTCCATCACGTCGCCAATCTCGATGAAGATTTTTACGAGCTCTTTCTCGTTGGCGCTGAGGGTGTTGATGAGGTCCGACTTCAGTTCGAACACGGCATACTCATCCACTTTTTGCTGAATTTCCGATTTTTCGCCGGCTGCTTTCTGGTTTTTGCAGCCCACGGCGGCTAACATGGTTAGTGCCATTCCAAAAATTATTAACTTTTTCATTATTAATATGTTTTGAGGTTTATATGCGCTGTTTTCAATTTGCAAAGTTACATTTTTTTTGTCATATCAAAAAATAGTTGTATTTTTGCACCCGATTTTGACACAAAATCACCCCCACGGAAAGGTGCTCGAGTGGTTGAAGAGGCCCGCCTGGAAAGCGAGTAAGCGTTAACAGCGCTTCAGGGGTTCGAATCCCCTCCTTTCCGCTTCAAAAGTCTCATAAGTTATTGCAACAAACTTATGAGACTTTTTTATGTCAGAAAAATGCACCAAAAATGCACCGGACTTACTGATGTACAAAAAAAAGAAGGGGGACAGCATTGCCATCTCCCTTCCAAGACCACAGTCCGCTGTTAGAAGTTTGTCTCCTTTATATTCTTTCTCGTCTTGCCTGTCAGTGCTATGTACGTTATTTTTTGATTTCCAGCTGATTGTCTGTGTCAAGGTTGATGTTGCGGTTCACCTTGGCCTCGATGGTGTTGGCACGGACAATGTCGGTCATGTTCACGCCGGTGGCACTTTCGATGACGTCGAAGCTCTGCTTGATGACGGCGGGCACGGCTCCGCTGATGCCAGCGGCATCGGCTCCACTGGTGCCATAGACGTTCATGTTCTTGATGGCGGCGATGGGTTCAGAGACATGCTGCGCCACCTCGGGGATAATCCTCACCATCATGTCGAGGATGGCGGCCTGGCCGTAACGTTCATAGGCTTCGGCCTTCTTCTGCATGGCTTCGGCCTCGGCGAGACCCTTTTTCTCAATGGCGATAGCCTCGGCCTCGCCGGCTTTCTGTATCTTGTATGCCTCGGCTTCACCGTTGGCCTTGATGCCCTCTGCCTCGAGCATCATGGCCTGCTTTTTGGCCTCGGCCAGAGCAATCTGGGCGCGGGCTTCCTGCTCGGCGAGGTAGGCTTTGGCTTCGGCTTCGCGTTTGCTCTGCTCGAGGTCGGCAGCGGCCTTTAACTCAATCTTGTACTTGTCGGCATCCGATTGTTTCATTACCTCGGCCTGAAGTTCGTTCTCGCGGATCTTGACGCGCTCGGCGGTGAGCACCTGTTCGCGCATGGTCTGTTCAATTTTGGCATCAACAGTCTTGGTGTTGATGGTCTTCTGCTGTTCTTGGCGCTGGATCTCGTAGGCGGCGTCGGCATCGGCCTTTTTGGTTTGTTCGATGATATTCAGCTCGCTTTTCTTCACGGCAAGTTCGTTCTGACGGATGGCTATCTGGGTCTGGCTGTCGACTTGGGCATCGTTGGCCTCCTTCTGTGCATCGGCCTCGGCCTTGGCGATGTCGCGCTCAGCGTTGGCCTTGTTGATTTTGGCCTGCTTGCGGATGGTCCAGGTGTTGTCGGCACCGAGGTCTTCGATGAGGTTCTTGTCGTCGGTAACGTTTTGGATGTTGCACGAGATGATGCGCAGGCCGAGGGCCTCCATGTCTTTCTGCGCTTTGTTCATAATCTCGTCCGAGAATTTGTCGCGGTTGATGTTGATGTCGCGGAGGGAGAGGGAGCCGATGACTTCGCGCATATTACCCTCGAGGGAGTCCTGCACCTGCTTTGAGATGTCGGCACCGCTCATGTTGAGGAAGTTCTTGGCGGCGAGGCGCACTCCCTCGATGTCGGGAATGACCTGGATTTTGGCCACGGCATCGACGTTGACATTGATGAAGTCGTTGGTCGGTACGGAGCGGCTCGTTTTGATATCGGCTGTTACTTGGCCGAGGAACACCTTGTCGAGGCGTTCGAGAAGGGGCACGCGCAGGCCACCTTTACCGATGTAGATGCGGGGCTTGCGGTTGAGGCCCGACACGATGTAGGCCACCGAGGGAGGTGCCTTGATGTAGGAGATGAGCAGCACGAGAATAGCGATGATGGCTATAACCAGAATGATGTAAAATGTTGAACTCATAAGATTTTTGGTTTTTTGTTATGTTTGTTCTATTTTTTGGCAATCGGGGTTTTCCAGTTTCTTGCCGGCCAGTGTGATCAGTTCGCTGTCGCAGCCTAGTATGGTGGCGATGCGGAGTGCCTCGTGGGGCACCTCCTCCGAGGTGTCGTCGGTCAGCGAGTAGTCGATGAAGCGGTTGATGTTCTGCGGCGTCAGCGGCACGTTCTCCATCCCCTCTACGAATCCTTTCACGCGTAACTTTCTGCAAGGGCTGCCCAATTGGCCGTAGTGGGTGGTGATGAGTGTGGTGGATGTCATTGGTTCCATGAGGGTTATGATGGATTGCACCAGCGCCTTGCCCTCCACGGGGTTGGTGGTGCGCGCCGGTTCGTCGATGAGCACCAGCATCCGCTCCTCGCGGCTGCGGCGCACAATGTCGCTGATCTTGATAATCTCCGATGCGTAGCTCGAGAGGCCGTTCATCTCGTCCTGGTCGTCTCCGATAGAGGTTGCGATGGATTCAAATATCATGGTATCAGCGCTTTCTGCCGGTATATAGAATCCGCACTGCGCCATCGCCTGCGCCGTGCCTACGCTTTTGAGCAGCACTGTCTTGCCGGCCATGTTGGCTCCCGTGATGAGGCATACACCGCGCGTAAGTGCTATGTCTACAGGCTGATAGCGTAGCCCGAGTTCTTCGTTGCGGTGTTTCAACCGAGGATTCCATAGACCTTGGTAGCGTATGCTTTCGGCTATCCGCGGACGTGTCAGGTTCCATCGCAGGGCGAGTTCGGCCTTGGCCAGCAGGAAATCGGCGTAAGCCATTTGTTCCAAGGTGGTTGTGAGCGCAGATGCCCAGGGGTGCAGTTGGTCGGAGAGGGTGGTGCATACGCGGTTCTGTATGTCGCTTTGCTCGGCCAGCAGCTGACTGATACGTCCGGCGTCGCCGTCGCGCTCCTGCAGGGCTTTCAGTTCGCGCCGCAACGGTGCCAGTCGCTCGTCGTAACTGTCATATATATAAAAGTTTGCGATGCCCGTATGGTCGGGATCCAGCAGGGCGAACACCTCGCGGGTGTCGGGCAGTGGCAGGGTGGGGGAGAGCCCCATCGCTTCGATGGCGTGGGTGGCTGCGGTGCTTATGTGGCTAAGGCTTTTGATTTCAAACAGTTCCACCTCGTTCAGCGTGGTGTGGCTAGCCAGTGCGGCGAGGGTGCCCTGCAGGTCGTGCAGTTGCATCAGGCAGTGGCGCAGGTCTGTGTAACTACGCTTGGTATCAGTGTTTTGTGTGGCATCAATAGCAGCCTGCAGACGGTTCCATTCGCCTTCGAGGTCGTTGGCGTCGGTGCAGAACTCGCAGTTGAGCATGGTGCGTCGTCCAGCTGATGACATAAGTTCCATGCTGTCAACGATATATTGAAATCCTGCATCCTGTTTTATCAGCTCCTTTATTTTCATCGTTCAATCTGCTTTACGTCGTATACTGGGGTTTGCAGCGCCTCGCTCAATGCCTCGCAAGTGCTCTTGGAATCAAGTAGATAGCCTTGCGGAGAGGTGGGGTTTAGCGTAACGGCTATCAGTTTCGACCGCTTCAGCACCATTAGGCGGTGCCCGCGGCGGCAGAACTCCGTGTATGCTTCCTGGGTGGCGAATATCTTTGTGAAGTCCTTTGCTATCAATGTGATAGCGCTCTTCTTTTGTGCCAGTTGCTTCAGCAGGCGGTCGCTCACGGCACCTGCCACGAAGAGTGTGGTGCCGTGGCGCAGCAGGTCTTCGTTGCCGCTGTCGAGCAGGAACACCGATTGGATACCCAGGTCGTGCAGGGTGCCGTCGTCGCTGACTGCCCAGATGCCTGATTCTATGTGGTTTAATTTATTCTGCAGTGAGATGTCCACCTCCTCGAGGTTTACCAGGCGGTGTAGGTGTTTGGTCTTGGAAATCAGTTGTTTGACATTGGGCGACACGGCGGCGCCGGTGGCCAGGATCATGGCCTCGGTTACGGTGGGCGAAGCGAGGCTCAGGCGAGAGAGAGCCCCGTCCACTATTGATAGCCTAACACCCATGGAATCAAATGCTTTGATTTGTTCGCGCAGGGCTCCCGTGGTGGCGGCGCCGGAGAGCAGCACCTTGCCGGGCGCCAGCACGCGCGCCGTTACCAGTGGCCCGAGCGAGGTGCGTTGGCTGTCCACCGCCACGATTTCCGATACGGCTTGGCGCACAAGGTAGTGCTTTTCCGAGGTGATGAAATGGGTGCCCTCGTAGAGTGTTATTTCGGGTTTGGCGGTGGCGAAGACGGAATCCACCTGCTCGCCGTCCACCCCGATAGAGGTAACGCCTACATGAGTGTGCAACTCGTTGAACCTTTGCAGGATATAGTTGAGGCACACCGTCTTCCCAGTGTTCTTCTCGAGCCCTACGATGGAGAGGCTTCGGTGGCGTAGTATGTCCTTCACGAAAGGCATATTCGGGCTGCAAAATTACAAAATAAAATTGACACAGCAAAACCGTCCCTCGCCCCCCTCTTTCCGCGGCCGCATCCGGAGCTTGTTTCCCCCCCCCTTCCGCACCCCTCCCCAACCGAGGCGGAAGAGAGGAAGAAGAGGGGAAGAAGAGGGTGGCTCTTGGTGGTTGTATTTCAGCCAGTTGTGTTTTTCTGTTTTAGCCTTGATTTTTGGTTTTTGGAACAGAAATACACGGCCATTTTTCATTCGTTTTTTGCTCCGTTGCGGAGGTGTTTTTCGGTGGTATCATGATGAATATTTTTTCGATATTCAGAAAAATATGTATATTTGCAAAATCGTATCCACGTGTGGTTTGTCCATACGATGTTGATATTTAATTTGTTAAGTTAAATATAATAAAGTATAATATATGAAAAATAAGCTACTAAAGTATGTGCTGGCTGCAGTGTCGGGTGTGATGCTGCTGGTATCGTGCGGCTCACCGCTGGAACTTGCCTACATCAAGGACGCCCCTCGCGACACTCCCATGGCGCAGGGCGGCCAGTTCTCGAAGGGTATCCAGACCAACGACCTGCTCTACATCTATGTCGAAAGCCGTACCCCTGAAGCCACAGTCCGTTTCAACCAGGAGACCAACAAGGTGGCTGTCAGCAACGGTACCGTGATGAACCCCGGTTCATCGGCTGTTACAGGCTACTTGGTCAACAACGATGGCGACATTACTTTCCCTGTTCTGGGAATTATCCATGTGTTGGGCAAGACCCATGCCGAGTTGGCGTCGGAGATAGGCCGTCGCCTTGTCAGCGAGGGGCACGTCCTTGATGCTGTGGTAACGGTCAAGTTGCTCAACTTCAGGGTCAGTGTCCTTGGCGAGGTGGCCCGTCCCGGCCAGATTGAGGTTTCTGGCGAGCGCCTCACCATCCTCGAGGCTATCAGCATGGTGGGCGACCTCACCATTTATGGCCTTCGCGACAATGTTACCGTCATTCGCGAAGAGAACGGTCAGCGCATCGTCGGGGAGGTGGACCTCACATCCAAGGAGGTCTTCAACTCGCCCTTTTACTACCTCCACCAGAACGATGTCGTCTACGTGGAGCCCAATGTCAAGCGTAAACGTTCCGCCGACCGCGACCCCATGGTCATGACCTACATATCCACGGGTCTCTCTGTTGTCTCGATGCTCCTCTCGGCTTGGTACTACTACATCCTTGCCCAGCGCATCAAATAGCAATCCCAACGTATAACATTATCCCAAGATGGAACAATATAACAACAACCAACATCAAATCGGACCCGGTGCAGGTGCCGAGGGTCAGAATGAGAACATGATCTCCGTTCGCGACATCATCTTTATGGTGCTCAACAACTGGTACTGGTTCGTCATTTCGGTACTGGTGTGCCTGGTGGCTGCAGCCTTCTACTATAAGGCACAGCCCAAGACCTACACCGCTTCGGGCACCATCATGGTGCGCGACAACGGCAACCAAATCAAGTATTCGGCCCGCAACATGGACCAAATTCTCAACAGCATGGGTATGGACAACACCAACCTTTCGCTTGAGAACGAAATGCACATGTTGCGCTCTTCGTGGTTGATGAGCCAGGTTGTAACCCGTCTTAACCTCAACTACCCCTGCACCCGCAATGACCTCTTCAAGAAGGTTACCTACTACCGAGATGCTCCGTTGGCTCTCACCGTGCAGGACAGCGACAGCGAGAACCGCGACCTCGCCTTTGGTGTTAGGGTAACACCCCTGGCCAATAATAAATATGAGTTCCGTGCCCGTAAGTTTGGTGAGGAAGTCATCGCCGAGGCATACTACAGCCAGCCGGTCCAGTTCGACGACACCCTCTCGTTCAAGGTGGAGAAGACATCCCATTACAGCGATGCCTTCGAGAATGTACGCCTTAACCTCAGCGTCCGCCCCATCATGCCGTTGGCTCGCGAGATGGTCAAGCATCTCACCATCAGTCGTGTCGACAAGATGGCCTCTGTCATTTCCATCTCCTACAATGACCCCAACCGCAAACGCGCCAACGAGATAGTCGATACCCTCATCGCCGTCTATAACGACGATGCAGTGGAGGATAAGAACAAGGTGGCTCAGAAAACCGAGGCTTTCATTACCGAGCGTATTTCCCTCATTTCGGGCGAACTTGGCGATGTCGATGCCCAGGTGGAGAATATCAAGCGCGCCTCCGGTCTGGGTGAGATGACGGGTGCCTCCGGCCAATTGTTGCAGACCACCCAGCGTTTCTCGGAAGAGGTGGTCAAGCTGGAGACCGAGTTGCAGCTCATCAATTACATCAAGAACTACGTTTCCGACCCCATCAACAAAGAGGAACTCATCCCTGTCAACGTCGGTATCAGCGACATTGGCATTCAAGGCATGATTGCATCCTACAACAACAATGTGACTAACTACAAGCGCTACAGGACCACCGCAGGTCCTAATCACCCCGATGTGAAAAGTCTCAAGCAGCGCATGGACGACGAGTTGGCCGCTATCAACTCCTCCATTTCCAACCTCATCAACGCCACCCGTGTACGTCTGCAGGAAGCCCGCGGCCAGGAGGCCAGGGCTCGCGGCCAGATTGCATCCGTGCCCACCCAGTCGAAGGCCGTTACCGAGGTGCAGCGTCAGCAGAAAATCAAGGAGGAACTCTATCTCTACCTCCTTTCCAAGCGTGAGGAAACCGCTATGAACCTGGCTGTTACCATTGCCAATGCCAAGGTGGTCGAACCCGCTATCGTGAAGCTCACTGCGCCGCGCCTGATGATGGTTGCCCTTGTAGCCATTGTTATTGGTTTGGCCTTGCCGGCACTTATTATGTTTGCCATCAGCTTCTTCGATATCAAGCTGCGTTCCAAGGTGGATGTCGAGAAAGCCACATCGTTGCCTGTGCTGGGCGAGATACCCGAGAAGCCTGCTGCACGTGTGAACGACGAGATTATCGTTACTGCCAACGGTACCGATGTGGTTACCGAGGCGTTCCGCCTGTTGCATTCCAACATACCATTCTTCCTCAAGGATGGACAGAAGGTGATTCAGACGGTCTCCACCGTGCCTGGCGAGGGTAAGTCCTACACAGCCCTGAACTTGGCTCTCTCGCTGGCATACGTCGGCAAGCGTACCTTGCTGGCCGACTTCGACCTCCGCAAGCGCAGCCTCTCCAAGACCATCGACCGGCACAACCGCATGGGCCTCATCCACTATCTGCTTGACCAGGAAGACGACTTTGAGAAGTATATCATGCACAGTGAGACTTCCGACCGTCTCGACTATATCGTCTGCGAAAAGACACCGCCCAACGCCACCCAGCTGCTGATGGGCGACAAGCTCGACCGCCTCGTGGCCTACCTGCGCAAGCACTATGACTATATCATCTTCGACTCCACGCCTGCCCAAATTGTGGCTGACGCCGCTATCATCAACCGCGTGGCCGACCTCACCACCTACGTCATGCGTGTGGGCTACCTCAACAAGAATTCCCTGCCCTTTATCCAGGAAATGGCTGATAAGGAGCGCTTCAAGAACATGGCTGTCATCCTAACTGACGTGCCTCTCATCAAGAAGCGTTACGGTGGTTATGGCTATGGTTATGGCTACGGTTATGGCTATGGTTACGGCTACGGTTACGGCTATGGTTATGGCTACGGCTATGGCGAGGAGAGCGAAGCTGGCAGTGAAAAGTAATAATGAATAATACTAGGGAAATGAAAGGAATCGTCCTTGCCGGAGGCTCCGGCACCCGTCTCTACCCCATCACCAAAGGTGTCAGCAAGCAGCTGCTGCCCATCTATGACAAACCGATGGTCTACTATCCCATTTCGGTGCTGATGCTGGCTGGCATACGCGACATATTGATTATCTCCACGCCGCACGACCTGCCCGGTTTCCAGCGCCTGCTGGGCGATGGCAGCGACTTCGGTGTCCGTTTCACCTACGCCGAGCAGCCCTCGCCCGACGGCCTGGCCCAGGCTTTCATCATCGGCGAGGAGTTCATCGGCGACGACAGCGCCTGCCTCGTCCTTGGCGACAATATCTTCCACGGCAGCGGCCTCAGCCAGATGCTGCGCAAAGCCGTGGCCACGGCCGAGCAGGAGCAGAAGGCTACCGTCTTTGGCTACTGGGTGGCCGACCCCGAGCGCTACGGTGTGGCCGAGTTCGACGGAACCGGCCGAGTGCTCTCCATCGAGGAGAAACCCAAGGAGCCCAAGTCCAACTATGCCGTCGTGGGTCTCTACTTCTACCCCAACAAGGTGGTGCGTGTGGCCAAGAGCATCAAGCCCTCCGCCCGTGGCGAGCTGGAAATCACCACCGTCAACCAGGAGTTCCTGAAGGATGGCGAGCTCAACGTGCAGCTTATGGGGCGCGGCTTCGCCTGGCTCGACACCGGCACCCACGACTCGCTCTCCGAAGCCTCCACCTTTATCGAGGTCATCGAGAAGCGCCAGGGGCTCAAAATCGCCTGCCTCGAGAGCATCGCTTACGAACAGGGCTGGCTCACCGCCGACGACATACGCCGCATCGCCAAGCCGATGGAGAAGAACCAATATGGGCAGTACCTGCTCAAAATGATAGAACAGTAAGACATGAACGTTATCAATACCGAGATCGAAGGGCTCAAAATCATAGAGCCGCGCCTTTTCGGCGACGACCGAGGCTATTTTTTTGAGAGCTTCAGCGCCCGCAACTTCGAGGAGATGGTCTGCCCCGGCATCCGCTTCGTGCAGGACAACGAGTCCAAGTCGCGCTACGGCGTGGTGCGCGGCCTCCACTTCCAGAAGCCGCCTTTCGCCCAGTCGAAGCTGGTGCGTGTCATTCGTGGCGAGGTGCTCGACGTGGCCGTCGACATCCGCACCGGCTCGCCCACCTACGGGCGCCACGTGGCTGTGCTCCTCACCGGCGACAACCATCGCCAGTTCTTTATTCCCAAGGGTTTTGCCCATGGTTTTGCCGTCCTTTCCGAGGAGGCTCTGTTCCAGTACAAATGCGACGAGTTCTACCATCCCGAAGCCGAAGGCGCCCTGGCGTGGGACGACCCGCAGCTGGCCATCGACTGGCGCCTGCCCGCCGCCGAGGCCACCCTCTCGGAAAAGGACAGCCGCAATCCGCGCCTGGCCGAATTCACCTCACCATTCTGACCCCTATGAATATTCTGCTTACAGGCTCCAACGGCCAGCTCGGCACCCACTTCCGCCTGCTGGCACCCCAGTCGGCCCACCAGTGGTTTTTCACCGATGTGGCCGAGCTTGATATCACCTCGCGTGAGGCCGTCGACGCCTTCGTGGCCGGGCACGATATCCAGCTCGTTGTCAACTGCGCTGCCTACACCAATGTGGACCGCGCCGAGAGCGAGGAGGACATCGCTCTGAAAATCAACGCCGAGGCGGTTTCCTATCTGGCCCAGGCCATGCAGCGCGTCGACGGCACCCTCATCCACGTCTCCACCGACTATGTCTTCGGCGGCACGCAGAACAACACCCCCTGCCGCGAGGACCAGCCCTCGAACCCCACCGGCGCCTACGGCCGCACCAAGCTGGCCGGCGAGCAGGCCGCTACGCAGTGCCGCAGCCTGGTGTTTCGCACCGCGTGGCTCTACAGCGAGTACGGCAAGAACTTCCTCCTCACCATGCTCAACCTCACCGCCACCAAGCCGCAGCTCAACGTGGTCTTCGACCAGGCGGGTACCCCCACCTACGCCGGCGACCTCGCGCGCGCAATATTCAATATTATAGAAGACGGCACCTATCGCGACCACCCCGGCATCTACCACTACAGCAACGAGGGTGTCTGCTCGTGGTTCGACTTCACCAAGGAGATTGCCCGCCAGAGCGGCCACACCGAGTGCGACATCCGCCCCTGCCACAGCGACGAGTTCCCCTCACCGGTGAAGCGTCCGGCCTACTCGGTGCTCGACAAAACCAAGTTCAAACAGACCTTCCACGCCACTGTACCTTATTGGACCGACAGCCTCGCCCGGTGCCTGGCCAACCTGAAAAACGTCTAATGTACCATAAGCTTCCAAATGCTTCCACTGCCGAAGTATTCCCCTAGAGAACCCCTACCATTCCCCTAGAGAACCTGATACAAACTGAAGTTCGAACAATGAAAAATTTTGCCATTATAGGCGTCGGCGGCTACATCGCCCCGCGCCACCTCAAAGCCATCAAGGAGACGGGTAACGAGCTTATCTCCGCCTACGACAAGAACGACTCCGTGGGAATCATGGACAGCTATTTCCCCCGCACCTCGTTCTTCACCGAGCACGAGCTCTTCGACCGCCACAACAACCATGTCATCTCCACCGGCACCCGGATTGACTACGTCTCGGTCTGCTCGCCCAACTACCTCCACGACGCCCACACCCGCTACGGCCTCCGCCTTGGCGCCGACGTCATTTGTGAGAAACCTGTCGTCCTTTCGCCGTGGAATATCGACGGTCTCGAGCGCATCGAGCAGGAGACCGGCCACAAGGCATACACCATCTTCCAGCTCCGCCTCCACCCCTCGGTTATCGCCCTCAAGAAAAAGATAGAGGAAGGCCCCAAGGATAAGGTCTACGACGTGGACCTCTCCTACATCACCTCGCGCGGCTACTGGTACTATGCCTCGTGGAAAGGAAACCTTCAAAAGAGCGGCGGCCTGGCCACCAACATAGGCGTCCACTTCTACGACATGCTCTCGTGGGTATTTGGCCCCGTGCAGAAGAGTGTCGTCCATGTGTCGACCCACGACCGCGTGGCCGGCTACCTCGAGATGCCGCAGGCCCGTGTGCGCTACTTCCTCTCTATCAACTCCGACACGTTGCCCAACGAGGCCCGTGCGGCTGGCAAGACCACTTTCCGCTCCATCACCGTTGACGGCGACGAGTTCGAATTCAGCCAGGGCTTCACCGACCTCCACACCCGCTCCTATGAGGAGGTGCTGGCCGGCCGTGGCTTCCGCATTGCCGAGGCCAAGGAGTGCATACAGACCGTCTACGACATTCGCCATGCCCAGCCCGTCGGCCTCACCGGCGACTACCACCCCATGGCAAAGCTTCCCCTTGTAAATCACCCCTTCGGATGGTAAAGCCCCCGTTCATACACGAAAGCGCCTACGTCGACGACGGTGCCACCCTCGGCAACGGCACCAAGGTGTGGCATTTCTGCCATGTCCAGTCCGGCGCCACCCTGGGCGACAACTGCTCGCTCGGCCAGAATGTCAACATCGGCCCCAACGTCAGGATAGGCAACGGCGTCCGCATACAGAACAATGTATCTGTGTACGAGGGTGTTGAGATTGAAGATAACGTATTCTGCGGCCCTTCGTGCGTCTTCACCAACGTGGTTACGCCCCGCGCCCACTTCCCCGTCCACGGCGTCTATGCCAGAACGCTGATTAAGGAAGGCGCCTCGTTGGGCGCCAACTGCACCGTGGTCTGCGGCCACACCGTCGGTCGCTCGGCCTTGATTGCCGCCGGTGCGGTGGTTACGAAGGATGTCGACGACTATGCCCTCATGGCCGGCGTCCCCGCCCGGCGCATAGGTTGGGTGTGCGAATGTGGACAGAAATTAGGCGAAAGCCTTCGCTGCGATTGTGGCCGTGAATATGAATTGAAAGACAATAAACTATACCAAAAGTGATGCAGTTCCGCGACTTACACCGCCAGTACGAGGCCCTGCGGCCCGCCATCGACAGCGCCATGCTTCAGGTGGCCTCCTCGGGTGCCTATATCATGGGGCCCCAGGTGGCTGCCCTCGAGCAGCAGTTGGCCGACTACGTGGGTGTCAAACATTGCGTCTCCTGCGCCAACGGCACCGATGCCCTCTCCCTGGCCCTCATGGCTTGGGGCGTGGGTGAAGGCGATGCCGTCTTTGTCCCCGACTTCACCTTCTTTGCCTCGGCCGAGGTCATCGCCCATGCCGGCGCCACGCCCATCTTTGTCGACGTGGAGATGGACACCTACAATATATCGCTCTCCGACCTCGAGGCCAAGTATGCCGCCCTGCCCTCGCATCTGACACCCCGTGCCGTTGTGGCGGTCGACCTCTTCGGTCTGCCTGCCGACTTCATGGCGCTGCGCCAGTTTGCTAACCAGCATGGCCTCCTTATCCTCGAGGATGCCGCCCAGGGCTTCGGTGGAAGCATCGGCAACCGCCGTGCCTGCTCCTTTGGTGACATCGCCACTACCTCGTTCTTCCCTGCCAAGCCGCTGGGATGCTATGGTGATGGCGGCGCTGTGTTCACCGACAATGACGAGTGGGCCGCCTTGCTGCGCTCCTTCCGTGTCCACGGCAAGGGTTCGGACAAGTACGACAACGTCCGCATCGGCCTCAATTCGCGCCTCGACACCCTCCAGGCTGCCATCCTTCAGGTGAAGCTCAAAGCCTTCGAGGACTATGAGCTCGATGCTGTGAACCGTGTGGCCAACCTCTACAACGAGCGCCTTGAAGGCAAGGTCATTACCCCTGCTATCCCCCAGGGCTTCGGCTCCTCCTGGGCTCAGTATACTATCCAGCTCCCCCAGCGCGACACTGTCAAGCAGACACTGCAGGCCGAGGGCATCCCCTCGATGGTCTACTACCCCAAACCCATGAGTGCCCAGACAGCCTTTGCCTCGGTGGCTGGTATACAAGGGCCTTGCCCCAATGCCGCCCGACTCTCGGCCACTGTCCTTTCGTTGCCCATGCACCCTTATATGACGGATGCCGAGGTGGCGCATGTGTCCGAGACGCTCCTTGCTTCGATATGATGTAATCAACGATATAAGTATCTGAACCATGTTAAAGAAGATATCCTTCTACTTCGTCAGAAAGTACCGCCACTCCACCATCCCACAGGGCTATATCCTCCTGATGGACGTGATGCTCTTCGTGGCAGCGTTCTTTTTGATGGAAGTCTTCCGTGTCGATTTATTCCACGACCTTTATGTCCGCGGCATGATTGTCAAGTTCGTCATCTCGCTGATGCTCACCACTATCTTCTACTTTGTCACGGGCACTTACAGGGGTATCATCCGCCACGCCGGCATGTCCGACGTCTACAAGATTATCCTCGCTACGGCGGGGTCGGTAGTGGTCTGCTGGCTGGTCAATATCATTAATTACCAGTTCCGTCCGCCTATCATTCACAATGGCTACCTGCTCTCCTATCGCGAGTCGCTGATGCTCTATGCCATACTGGCTGTGCTGCTCGTCGCCTCGCGCCTCTTCATGCAGTACGTCTACAACCGTCATTTCCGTCGTCGCCGCCAGGCAGTCAACATGGTCATCTACGGTGCCGGTGCCGCCGGTATCATCGCCTATAACGCTCTCAAGCAAGAGCCTAATGTCGACTACCGCGTTGTGGCTTTCATCGACGACGACATGTCGAAGGTCAACCAGGAGCTCAACGGCGTGCCCGTCATGCGTGCCCGCACGGTGCTCACCTCCAATTTCGTTGAGCAGAAAAAAGTCAAGCAGCTCATCATTGCCATCCCCTCCATACGGCTGCTCCATAAGCAGGCCATCACTAACAAGGCCCTCGACCTCGGCCTCACTGTCCGTGCCGTGCCCCACGCCTCCACTTGGCTCAACGGCTCTTTCTCGGCCAACCAGATTCAGGACATCAAGATTGAGGATCTCCTCGAACGCGAAAGCATACAGTTGGACAACGTCAACATCGTGCGCGAGGTGGTCGACAAGACCATCCTTGTTACCGGTGCCGCCGGTTCCATAGGCTCCGAAATCTGCCGCCAGCTGATGCAGTACAAGCCCGCCAAGGTCGTCATGCTCGACCAGGCAGAGAGTCCCATGTACGACCTCCAGTTCGAACTCCGCAACACCTATGCCGATCAGCTAGACCGCATGGAGTTTGTCATCGCCAACGTCAAGGATCGTCCCCGCATTGAGGAGGTCTTCCGGCAGTTCCATCCCCAGCTGGTCTACCACGCCGCCGCCTACAAGCACGTGCCCTTCATGGAGGAGAACCCCTACGAGGCCGTCTACGTCAACGTCTTCGGCACCCGCAACCTCGCCGACCTCTCGGTGCAGTACGGTGTCCAGAAGTTCGTCATGGTCTCTACCGACAAGGCCGTCAACCCCACCAACGTCATGGGCGCCACCAAGCGCATGGCCGAAATCTACACCCAGAGCCGTTCCTCCGCGCAGACGCATTTCGTTACCACCCGTTTCGGCAACGTGCTCGGCTCCAACGGCTCGGTCATCCCTCTGTTCAAGAAGCAGCTTGCCGCCGGTGGTCCGCTTACAGTTACCCACAAGGACATCATCCGTTACTTCATGACCATTCCCGAGGCCTGCAACCTCGTCCTCGAGGCTGGTGCCATGGGTGAGGGTGGCGACATCTTTGTCTTTGACATGGGCAAGCCGGTCCGCATCTACGACATGGCCCGCAAGATGATACAGCTTTCGGGTATGCAAGGCATCGAAATCAAGGAGATTGGTCTGCGCCCCGGCGAGAAACTCTACGAGGAACTATTGGCGACCAAGGAGAACACCATTCCCACGCCCCATCCGAAGATTATGCGTGCGCAGGTGCGTCGTTACCCGCTCGAGGCTATTGACCGCGAGTACAACGACCTCTGGCGTATCCTTGAAGGCATGGACGACATGCAGATTGTAGCCAAGATGAAGGCCATTGTCCCGGAGTTCCTTTCTAATAACTCTATTTACTGCAAATTAGATACTGATACCCCCCCTCGGCACTCTAAATGAGTAACTTACAAATATGCGCATCCGTTATCTAATCCGTTATTTCATCACCTGGCTGCTCATCTTCGTTACCCAGAAGGTTGTCTTTATGCTGGTCAACATGGGTTTGGCTGACGGGGCTCCGTTTTGGAGTTGCATGGCTGTGCTGTGGCATGGCTTGCGGCTGGATATAACCACCGCCTGCTACCTCTCCATCGTTCCCACCCTTGTGGTGCTGGTCAGCTACTTCTTCCGCCAGTTCCCCCTGCGCAAGGTGTTGCTGCCTTACTACTGGCTCACTGCCGTCCTCATTGCAGTCGCCTTCTTGGCCGATACCATTCTTTACTTCTTCTGGGGTGCCAAGCTCGATGCCAACGAGTTGATGTATGTTGCCAAACCCAAGGACATGCTGGCCAGTCTGCCCGTGTGGCAAGCCGTGGCGGCCTTTGTCCTTATGGGTGTGGTGGCTTACCACTACTTCCGTCGCCAGCGCCACGCCACTCCGGCTCGGCTCGCCGCCCCTGGGTCGCGCTTCGGTGCACTGCTTATCCTGCCGTTGGCCGGACTTATCTTCCTCGGTATGCGCGGCGGCGTTACCCAGTCTACCGCCAACCCCTCCTACGCCTACTTCTCCTCCCACCAGTTCTGCAACCATGCCGCCCTCAACCCCGCCTTCAATATCTTCCATTCGATGTTCAAGGTACAGGATTTGGAGAAGGAGTTTGACCGTTTCTCCGAGCCCGAGCTCGAGAGTGTCCTGGGCGATGCCTACGCCCCTGACCCGTCCCTCGCGGACACCCTCCTCTCCGTACAGCGCCCCAATGTTCTGTTGGTCATCTGGGAAGGTGCCGGTATGGCCATGGTGGGAAGCGACAGTGTGGCACCGTGCCTGCAGGCCCTGCGCAATGAGGGCGTTTGGTTCTCCAACTGCTACGCCAACAGCTTCCGCACTGACCGCGGTATCCTTTCCGTTCTCAGCGGCTGGCCCGGCATGCCCACCCTCTCCCTCATCAAGCGCACCAATATCTGCAGCAAACTGCCATCCCTTGCCTCGTCGCTCCGTGCTGAGGGCTATGCCACCAGCCTCACATACGGCGGCGATGTGGACTATGCCAACATGCGCCTCTACTTCAGCGAGACGGGTTTCTCTACCGTCCGTGGCAGCCACTATTTCCCCGCCAGCCAGAACACCAGCGCCTGGGGAGTCCATGACCACTTCCTGCTCCGACCCGAGGTGCTGGTTCCCAGCGATCGCCCCTTCTTCTCCACCGCCCTTACCCTCAGCAGCCACGAGCCCTGGGAGGTGCCCATGCAGCGCCTCCGGCATCCGCGCTGGAATTCTTTCGCCTACACCGATTCGTGCCTCGGCGCCTTCATCGACCAGCTCAAGGCCATGCCCCTTTGGGACAGCCTCTTGGTGGTCATCCTGCCCGACCACGGCATCACCTATCCCGGTGTCCACTCCACCGCCGACCTCCGCGTCTCCCATATCCCTATTCTCTGGGTGGGTGGTGCGTTGGCCAAATATGGCGAGTGCGACAGGCTGATGAACCAGAGCGATCTAGCGGCCACCCTACTCGCGCAGATGGGGGTCGATGTCGCTGCTTTCTACTTCAGCCGCAATGTCTTTGGCCGGTCGTTTGGTCGGCGACACCAGTTCGCACTGCATGCCGACAAGAATGGTGTAACGCTCATTGAACCTGAAGGTTCATGGGTCTACGACTGTGTCAGCCGTACCCTCCAGCCCGACTCCGATGCGCACCTCCGCTTCGTTGAGGCTTCGCTGCAGCAGCTCTACCAGACCACTGCCGCCCTGCCGCGCTTGGCTAGGGAGCAACAATAGCCACCGTCCGCCGCACCGTCTGCCGCGTTCCTTGAAGGTTGTAGAGGTTGATTGTCAGTATGTAACGTCCATGTTGCAGCCGTCTGCCGTTCTCTCCGTGCCCGTCCCACGTCAGCATCCCGTTCGTACCCAGCAACCCATTGTTGAGCAGTTTCCTCACAGGGCGCCCGGCGTCGTCGTAGATGTCGACGCTGGCGTGCAGCTCGCCGTTCTCTAGTGTGTAGTCAATGGTCAGCTCGTCCTGATAGCCGTCCCCGTCGGGCGACAGCAGTTCGGACGAAAAGACGAAGGCAGCCTCTTCGGCTATATGCTCCATGCTCTGCGAGTTGGGAAGGGTAGGGGTGCCGTAGCCTACGGTTGAGGCGGCAGAAAACCAGTTCGATGGCTCGTTGCATGGGCGGCTGAAGCTGCACCGCTCCAGGCCCACCCCTGCTTTATTCCGCAGCAGGGAGCTGTGCATCTCGGGCGTGTAGTCCAGACGCTCTACCACCTCGCCAGTTCCGTTGGCCAGTACCACCGTGCCGCCGTCGTTGGGATAGGTGGGGAGACTGCATTCCACAACCTTGGCCAGGTGTACACCTTCGTATTGTGTCTCCACCGATGCCGCATCCTTGGTCAGCACCACGTAGTCCTTTGCACCCACCATGTGGTGGGGTAGGGGATAGCGCGTGCCCAGGGAGTCGCCTATCCAGCGGATAATCTGATACTCCGCCAAGTCGATGGCTTCATTTGTGGGGTTGTGCAGCTCTACATACTCCGCCTCGCCGCTCCGCGGTTGGTACAGCAGCTCGCTCAGCAACAGTGCGCCTTGCCCGTGTGCCGTGGTGCTGCACGCTAGCATCAGCATTGCCAATAGGGTCTGTTTTCCGTTCATATTCCATATAACGCCCTATGGGGGAAATTATTTTGGCAATCGTACACTTCCTCTCGTCAGGACGAAAGCAAAAAGCGCCAGCGGTGAGGCTGGCGCTTTCTGTAAAAAAACTCTTATGTAAATGCTATTCGTTACGCTGGAATACCAGGGTGAGGTTGACTGGGGTGCCGTCCTCGGCGTAGACCATCGGCAGGACGAAGGTGATGGCGTCGGTGGCATCGTCGTAGGTGAACTGCAGCTGGGCAGGTGCCTCCTCGTCGTCGGCCACACCATCGAGGTAGCCGGTGTGGGTGGTGCCGTCGTAGGCATAGGCGTAGGAGACGCTGGAGATCTGGGCCAATTCGCCTTCAGCACCACCGAAGGCCATGACGTTCTCGGGGAACGAGAAGTGGGCGTAGGTGCCGTCGAAGTTCAGGCCGAAGCTCATGCTTTCGTCCTCGAGGTTCTCCACGTCGCACAGGTCGGAACCCATCAAGCCGGTGAGGAAATCGGAGTAGGTTACGGTGTAGGTCCAGTTGGTGTTGTGCAGGTCGGAGGTGGTCTTCACGCGGGCGTTGGTAACGGGGCTCTCGCCGGGGACGATGACGTCTTCTTTCTGGCAGGCGGTGAAGGTGAGGGCCAAGGCTGCGGCAGCAGCGATAATGATGTTCTTTTTCATTTTGTTTGATTTTTATTTGTTAGACTTTTTTGATTTGTTCTCGCTTATAAGGTCGTAAAATGTGGTCGGAAAACTACATCGGATGTGAAATATTTTTCACTCGACAGTGCCAACTGATTCAAATTGAATTTGGTAGTTGATGTTTCCATTCTCGGTACCTGTCTCTTTGCGTGAGAGTATCATCGTGTTTGGGGTAATCCAGTTGACGTTCCAGTCCACACCGTTCGGGAGCATCTCGCTGCTGAGGATGCCGGCCTCGGAGAGGGTCCAGATGCCGTTGTCGGTGCCCGTGGTTCCATCGATGCCATGCACCATTACTGTCAGCGTCCCGTCGTTGGAGAAGGTGTAATACATGGCG
The DNA here is from genome assembly GCA_900315935.1 of uncultured Bacteroidales bacterium. Lineage (GTDB taxonomy): Bacteria > Bacteroidota > Bacteroidia > Bacteroidales > P3 > Colimorpha. The sequence continues at coordinate 26,981 of ONBB01000003.1, read as the reverse complement.
CCGCCGTCTGTGTCTGGCTCGTACAGGTCGCTGTTCACCACGCGGTCATCGGCATCCAGTTGTGACACCACCATGCAGTTCAGATGCCACGCCCCCAGTATGTTGCCCAGGGTGTTCTCAGCCGGCAGCGTGGTATAGGCTTCGCCGTGCCACGTGCCGCTCTCGTCGTCGAAGGAGACCCGCACCGTGAGGCCTTTTTTCTCCATTTTCTTCATCCATTCCTTTAGCTCCTCGCGGCTGGCGGTGTTGATGGTACTTCTCTCTTTGGCGGCGCTCTGCCTGTGGGCTGTCTGGTTTATATTGTAGAAGGTAACGTGTTTGCCGTTCTGCGCCAGGTTGCATAGCTGCTCCAGCACAGCATCCCACTCCGACTCGGTCGTCAGTGTGCGGCGGGTCTCGTTTCCGTCCACGGCGTAAAGGATGACACGCTCGTTATTTGCGCCACTGTCCAGTTTGTCCTCGTCGGGTCTCTCGCAGGCCACAAAGTTGACGGCCATCGCCGCCGCTAGCAGGGTAAGTCTAAATGCGTTTTTCATTTTCAATCTTTGTTTTTAGTTTTTTCCAATTGGTAATCTATCAGGGCATCGTATTGCGCCTCGGTCTCGATGCGGTAGAAGCCGATGGTGCGCTTGTCGGGCAAGGCGATGACACGCATCACGGGTTCACCTGTCCACTTGGTACGCAGGGCGGGGTTGTCGATGTCGCCAAGCCAGCTCACCATCCCCTCCTCGCCGCGGATGTTGAATTCCTCCGTTAGTTGCAGCCATGACTGTTCCACCTCGGCCTGCAGCATCACCACGTCGACACGCACCGTGTCGCAGAGCTTGAAACCGCCCACCTGAGCCACCGTCATATCCTGGCGTGCCGCATAGTGGTGGTAGAGTGCATCCGCAAGGGGTGCCTCTTGGCGTGAACACCCGGCCAGCAGCGCCAACGGAAATAATAGTAATAATATTTTTTTCATATTCAGATTGCTTTTTGAGGTTCGCCTGCCTCCATCAGCAAGGCATCGGCCATCTCGACCCAATACTGGTTCGTCTTTTCTGGCCGGTTGCAGTAGGCATACAGATAGCTGTCGTCTGCCGCCCGGGGTGAACCCATTAGTGGCCATGCCACAGCCACTGCCGCCGCAACCGTTGCCACCCCGACCAGTGCCAGGCGCTGGTTGCGCCGCCAGGCGGGATAACCGTCCATCAGTCGTGCGGCATGTGGGGCCGCCTCAGCGCGTTGCCACAGGCGGTCGAATTCTTGTTCTGTCATCATGTCCATTCCTTTCTTATTTTTTCTTTTATTCTTACCAGTCTCACACTCACGTTCTTGACCGTCATCCCCAGGGCCTTGGCAATTTCGTCGTAGCTGTAGCCCTCGAGTTGCATCGCTACCACCGAACGGTCGGGCTCCGGCAGCATCGCTATGCGCTCGTGCAGCTCCTGCATTTTGCTGCGGTCGTCCTCCTCCTGCTCGTACCCCTCCGGCAGCGGATCGTTAAGCGGTGTGCGCCGCAGGTCGTCGATGATGGCGTTGCGTGCAATCCGCCACACTAACGCCGCCTGTCGCGGTCCCACCGGCAACGCAAACAGCCGATCACGGTACACCCACAGCGCCACCGAAGCCTCCTGCATGAGATCCTCCAGTGTTGTGCCTCGCCGTTGGTACCGTCTGCCGAGCGTGAAAAGCAGTCCCCGGTACCGGTGAAGCAGAGCGTCGAATGGGTCGTTCTTACTCACATCTATAAGGGCGTAAAAAGAAGGCAAAAAACTACATTGCCTGCATAATTTTCATTATCAATGTTCGGATTAACGTCTCTGTCCCGAAAATATTTTCTGCGACGAGGGGTGTCTTTTGCCTCCATTTACCCCCATTTCTGACGGCAATTAACAAATCTTAACAAAAGAATGTTATAAATTCTAAATGAACTTCGTATCTTTGCAATTACAAATTGCCGCGCTGCTACGCGGTAAGTAATTAGTATAAAATATGATAGGAGTAATTGGAAGTGGCACATGGGCCACTGCAATTGTCAAAATATTGTTGGAGCAGGAGGACCGGAAGGTCAATTGGTGGGTGCGGAGCGACGAGGTTCGCGAAGGACTGCAGGCCAAAGGTCGCAACCCCAAGTACCTGCCCTCGGTGCAGTTCGACCGCAAGCGGCTGAATGTCAGTGGCGACTTGGCTCAGGTGGTGGCCGACAGCGACTACCTTTTCCTTGTCGTACCTTCGGCCTACATCGCCGACACGCTCGAGCAGCTGCCCAAATCGGCCTATAAGGGCAAGAAGATTATCTCAGCCATCAAGGGTGTGCTGCCCAAGCGGCGCACCAGCGTCAGTGTCTACCTTGAGAACACGCTCAAGGTCAAACGCAACGACATCTGCGTCATCACAGGCCCCACCCATGCCGAGGAGGCCAGCCGCAAGATGCCCACCTTCCTCACCATGGCTTCGAACAGCCCCACGCTGGCCATCGAGGTGGAGCAGATGATGCGCTGCGACTACCTGCATACCACCCACACGTCCGACATCCTGGCTGTGGAACGCGTAGGTCTCACCAAGAATATCTACGCCATTGCCGCCGGCATCTGCCAAGGGCTTGGCTACGGCGACAACCTCAATGCCGTGATGGTCAGCGCTGCCATGCGCGAGCTGGGCAACCTAATCAAGGTCTACCCGGCCATCCATCGCAACCTGGCCGACAACTGCTACCTGGGTGATTTGATGGTTACCTGCTGGTCGCACCACAGCCGCAACCGCCGCCTGGGCGAGATGATTGCCCAGGGTGTCAAGCTGGACGATATCTTCGCCAAAATGGGTACCGTGCCCGAAGGCTACTTCTCGGCACAGAACTACCACGAACTGGCCCTCATGGTTGGCCGCACAGACGATATCCCCATCGTCGAGGCCGTCTACCGCATCCTCTATGAAGACGCCGACCCCAAGACCGAAATCGACTACCTTATAGACAACGTATTCTAAATGGACACCCCAAACTTCGACGACATACGCCCCTATAACGACGCCGAATTGCGTGCCGCCTTGCCCCGCATCGAGCAGTGGGAGCTCATACACCAGATTCTGCGCTTCATCTATCCGCCCAAGCCCGTCGAGGAAAGCCTCGAGCAACTGCGCAAGGTGCAGAGTGTAAAAGAGTTGCAGACCACATTCATGTATGATGCCATCCGCCGTGTGGTAGAGACCACCTCCGACGGTTTTACCTGCTCGGGCTTCGACTACATCAAGCGCGACCGCCCCTATCTCTACATCTCCAACCACCGCGACATCACCCTCGATGCCTTCCTGCTCCAGATGGAGTTTATACGCCGCGGCCGCGACACCTCGTATATCGTCTTCGGCAACAACCTCATCGACTCGCCCCTGATGCGCGACCTCTTCCTCAGCAACAAGCTCATCCAGATGGAGCGCGGCGGCAACCCCATGGCCTTCTACCGCAGTCTGCAGCACCTCTCGCAGTACATACACCACCTTGTCGTCGAGCAGCGCCAGAGCGTGTGGATAGCCCAGAAGAACGGTCGCAGCAAGGACGGCCTCGACACCACCGCTCCAGCTATCATTAAGATGCTCACCCTCGGCAGTAACAAACCCCCGCAGCAGGCCATCGCCGACCTGCACATCGTGCCGCTGGCCATCTCCTACGAATGGGACCCCTGCGACTCGATGAAAGCACACGAACTCTTCACCCGCAACCACGGCGAGTACCACAAGGCTGAAGGCGAGGATACCAACAGCGTCGTTACAGGCATCATCGGCCCCAAGGGGCATATCCACCTATCCATAGGCAAGCCGCTGTCGGTCAGTGAGCTGCAGCCTGCCGAGGGTGCCGACCTGGCCGACCACTTGGCTGCACTGCTCGACCGCCGCATACAGCGCCTCTACCACCTCATGCCCACCAACTACCTGGCCGCCGACCTCCTGGCTGGCACCTCGCGCTATCGACAGCACTATGACAGCAACGTCAAGAACCTCTTCCTGCAACGCATGAACCGCCTCCCCTCCGACGAGCACCGCACCATCTTCATGCAGATGTACGCCAACCCCGTCCTCTCGGCACAGCAGCGCTAAAGGCTAGGCTTCTGCAGCAAAAAACCGGGAATCAAAGTTAAGAAGATACACGCGATCCGTCGCGCGTGTGAACGCGGTGTAAAGCCACCGCAGGTAGTCCCTGTCCACAGGCCCCTCGCCCAAGTAGCCTTGGTCCACGATAACCGTGCGCCACTGGCCACCCTGTGTCTTGTGGCATGTCAGCGCATAGGCGAACTTTACCTGCAACGCATTGTAATAAGGGTTCTGGCGCAGCTCGCGCAGTCGGTCGGCCTTGTGGGGCAGGTCGGCATAGTCCTCCATCACCGCCTCGAAAAAGCGCTCTGACTCCTCGCCGGTGAGCGATGGCGACTCGCTGTAGAGCGTCGAAAGCAGTAACTTGCAGTCGCGCGGCTCCTCGTCGGGATAGTCCACGAAACGCAGCGTGGCATCGGCGAAACGGAAGCCATACAACTCCTGCACATTCCTCACACTTAGCACTTCGACGATGTCCCCGTTGGCGATGAATCCAATGTTGCTCTCCTCGTCGAGCCAGTAGTAGTTGTTCTTCACCACCATAAGGTAGTCGCCTGCGTTGACCTCCTCCTCGCGGAAGAGCACGCTGCCGCGCACGCCCTGGTTGAAAAGGTTGGCCCGCTTGTTCGAGCGGCACACCACAACCACCTGCTCCAGCGAGAAGTCGCCATACTCACGATAGAGCGTCTCCATCAAATCTTCGCCCTGCAGGCGCACCACGTCTTCATATCCATCGGTTTGAAATAGAGGCATCTGTGCTTCGTCGCCTTCCTGCATTCGGGCGATTTGCGACCGCAATGCCGTGGCATTGATCAGGATACCTGAAAGCTGCTGCTGGCGCACCACCTCGGTCAGCTCGCACGAGATGAGGTTCAGGCTGAACGATGCCGACAGGAATCGCTCGTCAAGGGCCGGACTTTCGCTTTGGCCTACGGGCGGAAGCTGTGCTGTGTCGCCGATGAGCATCAGCCGGCAGTGGCTGCCGCTGTAGACGTACTCCACTAGGTCTTCCAGCAGGCTGTGGCGTGTGGCACCGGGTTCGATGCCGATCATCGACGCTTCGTCTACTATAAATAATGTATAGGAATGCTTGTTGATGCCGCGAACCGTTCGCACCACCCCCGAGGCGTCGGTGGCGGTCATATATATTTTCTTGTGGATGGTGTAGGCAGGACGCCCCGAGTAGCCGGCAATCACCTTGGCGGCACGTCCCGTTGGGGCAAGCAGTATCGTGTTCACCCGTAGGGCTGGCAGGGTCTGTATCAGGGCGGACACCAGCGATGTCTTTCCTGTTCCGGCATATCCCTTGAGCAAAAAGAGCGACCGTGGGTCGCTGTCGTATAGGAACCGCGACATGGCGGCACAAGCATCCCGCTGTCCGCTGGTGGGATTGTGCGGAAAGCGGGATAGTATGAGGTTCTGTACCCTCTGCTCTACGCCATGCGTCTCCATGGCTTGGAACGGTGGCTTATTCGGCCTCCGAGGCGGGAGCCTCTACCGGCATGGTGGCGGCGGGAGCCTGCTGCTGCACGGGGCTGAAGTCGCTCACGGTTACCTCGGTCTGCATCGGGTCTTCGGTGCTGCCGCGATGGACGCTCATGGTGGCGATGAGGCAAAGCGCAACCATGATGCCGGCGAGCCACCAGGTGGCTTTCTCAAGGAAGTCGGCTGTCTGACGGGCACCGAGCACCTGCTGGGGTGCCTGGAAGTTGGCGGCCAGTCCACCACCTTTGGAGTTCTGAATGAGCACTACACCGGCCAACAGTATGGCCACGACGATAATCAGGATAACAATAATTGTATACATGTTCTTGCTGTTATTTGCTGTTGATGAGTTGTTCTAATTTTTTAATTCGGGGTGCAAAAATACTACTTTTTTCGGGATTACGCGCCAACAAATTCTTATAAATCGCGAGGGCTTTGTCCAGTTTTCCCTGTTGTTCGAGGATAACTGCAAGAGTTTCAGTACCTAGCGACACGTCGGAACGCAGGCTTTTTTTCTCGTCCAACGGAGAGACATAGGCGGGTTGTGGGGGTGTTTTTTCCTCCTCCGCAGGGTTGTTTTGCAGGAAATTGGACAAAATTACGCTTTTGGGGGCAGTCTTGAACGAAACCTCATGGAATGTGTTGATTTCGTTTAGGATATCCGTCTCCGCCGCTGCTTCACGCACTTGGGCTGGCATGGAAGGGGCAGGTGCGGACTCTTTTACGATGGGGTTGGAGATTTTGGTGGAGGACGAGAGCATGGCATCGAGCAGGGTCGCATTGCAAAGAGAGAGTGCGGTGGCACGGCGATCGTCTGCCGTGTCGTAGCCATAGGCGTGGTCAGCCAGCAATGCCATAGTGCGCACAACGGAGGAGAAAGGGTAGCGAGAGAGCTGGGCCTTGAGCCATCCGCGGTCCTGCGGGGAAAATTCTTGCGGACGTGATACCTTGTTGACAAACTCGTTTTTATCCATATCTATAAGTATACTTGTTAATCAATTTTAACATCTTTTTACATTCGGAAACGGAAATGCAAAGGTACAAATAATTTTTTAAACAGCACTGGAAGAATTTATTTTTGCAACATAGTGCACACTGAATCAGATTGTTGTGAGAAAAATATTTTTGCCGGGAATAATTTTTCATTGCCATGTTGAAAAAAATGTGTACTTTTGCACTTCCAAAATTGAGTAAAAAAGATGAAAAGAACATTCCAACCTTCAACGAGAAAAAGAGCGAACAAGCACGGTTTCCGCAAGAGAATGTCCACCGCCAACGGTAGAAAAGTGCTGGCCGCACGTCGCAGAAAAGGCAGAAAGAGACTGACCGTCTCCGACGAAATGTAAGCCGCTCCATTGCAAATGGAGCCTGTTTAGGCATTGCAAAGAGAAAAGAAGTATAGACGATACTTCTTTTTTTCGTTTTATAACCCTAATAGACAAGCAAATGGGAAGAAGGAACAAGGTGTTGCCGCTGCTGACCGAGGTAACCATCACCGACGCCGGGGCCGAAGGCATGGCTGTGGCCAAGGTGGATGGAATGGTGGTGTTTGTGCCATTCGTGGTGCCGGGCGACGTGGTGGACATACAACTATATAAAAAGAAGAAGAACTACGCCGAGGGGCGGGCGGTGAAATTCCACGCCTACTCCGAACTGCGCACCGAACCGCTGTGTCCGCACTTTGGTATTTGCGGCGGATGCAAGTGGCAGACTATGAGGTATGAAGCGCAGTTGGAGGCCAAGCAACGGCAGGTGCGCGACAACCTGGAGCGCCTGGGGGCAGTCGACTGCTCCGGCATGCGTCCCATTTGCGGGTCGGAGCAGACAAGTTACTACCGCAACAAGCTGGAGTTCACCTTCTCGAACCGCGCCTGGCGGACGGCCGAACAATTGGCCAATGGCGAGACCACGCACCCGAACGGCGGATTGGGCTTCCACATACCGCAGATATTCGACAAGGTGCTTCCCATCGAGCACTGCGCCCTGCAGGCCGAACCCAGCAACGAAATCAGGCTGGCGGTGCAGCAGTATGCCGAGGCCAATGGGTTGGAATTCTATGATATACGCAACCATACAGGCTACCTGCGCAACCTGGTCATCCGCAACACCAGTACGGAGCATTGGATGGTGATTGTCATCATCGCCAAGGACGACACCACGCAGCTGCTGCCGATGCTGGACATACTGCACGAAAGATTCCCGCAAATCACATCACTTCAGTATATTATCAACACGAAAATGAACGACTCATACTCCGACCTCGAGGTGCATACCTATCTGGGTACCGACCACATCGAGGAACGGATGGAAGGCTATGCCGGCAGGCCGGCGCTGCGGTTCATCATCAACCCCAAGTCGTTCTATCAGACCAATTCTGCCCAGGCGCAGCGACTCTACAGCTACGTGGCGGAACTGGCTGAATTACAATCCAGTGATACACTCTATGACCTCTACACCGGCACGGGCACTATTGCGCTGTTTCTGGCCTCGATGTGCCGCCGGGTGGTCGGTATCGAGTACGTGGAGGAGGCCATTGCCGATGCCAAGGTGAACGCGAAACTCAACGGTTTCGAGAACACTTCCTTCTATGCCGGCGACATGGCGCAAGTGCTAACGCAGCAGTTCATCGCGGAAAACGGACGACCCGACGTGGTGGTAACCGACCCCCCGCGTGCGGGTATGCACGAAAGGGTGGTGGCACAGCTGCTCGAAACCGCACCGAGGAAGATAGTGTACGTGAGTTGCAACCCCGCCACCCAGGCGCGCGACTTGCAGTTGCTGTCGGCCCGCTACGAGGTGCGCCGCATACAGCCCGTCGATATGTTCCCACACACCCACCACGTGGAAAATGTGGCCGAATTGGTGTTGGTTCGTTAAGTGTTGGCAATCAGGTTGATAGCAAGAATACAAAAACTGCACATTTTTTTGAAGAAAAACTGGAAAACGGCCGATTTTCGGCCGTTTTTATTATGCTGATAACCAGCGTTTAAAATGGACCCTCTTCTTCCCCTCTTCTTCCTCTCCAAGGGGATGGAAGGGGAGGGGAAAAGAGGGTGGGGAGGAATCCCTAAAAAATGCTAAAAAAAATATTTTTGCGCAAAAGGATGTCCAATCCAAAAAAAAGTGTTATCTTTGCATGTTGTTCTAGCTCCCAAATGTGCCGTTGGTAGGCGCACAAGGAGTTGAGGCACAAAAACATGCGGACGAACTGCACCGAAAACAAATAAGGAATAATAATAAAAAATAATACACACTAACAAGATGAAAAAAGCATTATTCAGCCTGTTACTGACAATCGCATGCCTTCCCATGGCCTTTGGACAGCGGCCCGCCAATGTCCAGATTGAGGACACCACCATCACCGCATGCGGAAGCTACACTTGGATTGACGGCGTCGTATACACGCACGACACCATCGTTACCTATCTACAGGACGATTCGGTTCTGCATGTGCTCGATTTGACCGTTACCGCCCCCAGCATCGACACCGCCACCGCTACCCCCCACAGCGGCGGATGCTCCGTTGAGTGGAACAACAAGACCTGGAACACGCCCGGCATCTACCTTGACACGATTCGTGCCACCGCTGTCGGCCAGTGCGACAATGTGGTGAAGATTGAAATCATCCTTACCGGCACCGACACTATCGAGGCGGTTGCAGAATCCGCTTGCGGCTTCTTTGTTACCTCGTGGGGCGACACCATCAAGACATCTGTCTCTGCCGTCGATACCACCATCTCCACCGAAGCCTGCGGCCTCACCATCGGTAACCTCAATATTACCATTCACCAGGCCGACACCGCTGACACAGAGGTGCTCGCCATGGTCGAGGGTTGCTCCATGCAGTGGAATGGCATTGAGGTGAAGGTTCCCGATTCGGTGTATTACTACACCATGCCTTCCGTCCACGGCTGCGACAGCGTTGTCAGCGTCAAGGTTACGGCTTTCTCCGGCAGCACCTACGACACTGTCCACGTTTCGGCTTGCGACTTCTATGTCCTTGAAGATGATACGATCCGCACCAGCACCTTTGTTACTGAGGTCGACTCCAGCGGTGCCTGCCCGGCTTATCTTGTTACCGCCATCACCATCCATCCGTCGTACCGCGATACCGCCAGCGTGGTGGTGCGCAACGTGGAGGGTGGCTGCAACCTGGTGTGGCACGGACGTACCTATCTCCCCACTGACTCCGCCTTCCTCGACACCACGCTGTTGGCCATCGAGCAGACGGTTGCCGGAGGCTGCGACAGCCTGGTGGCTATCCGCATCACTGGCTTCTCTTTCGTCCAGGATGACACCACCACTGTCGACTACTGTGGCGACCGCTACATCTGGCGTAACGGCAACGACCGCGACACTATCTACAGAGATGGCGGGGACACCGAGCGCATCCACACCTCGCTGGCTGATGGCTGCACCACCAACAAGCACCTTTTCATCACCTTCCACGATGTTTACGACACCATCAATGTCGACAGCGTCTGCGCCAGCTACACCTACCTTTTCGACTCCCGTGCCGGTGTCGCCGGTGCCAAGGATACCGCCGTCTTCACCGAGACGGGTACCCACAGTGTCGACCAGAACGGCCGTGAACTTTACTCGACCCACTTCTCCACCCGCTGCGTAACGCACCACGCCGTCATCGTCAAAATCAAGGAGCCCGAACAGCGCCAGAGCGGCGTCGATATCGACACTATCGTATGCGATGAGTTCCGTTTCACATTCAACAACATCAACCTTGTCTGGACCGAATCTGCCGACAGTATCCTCGTCAACAGCCGCCGCACCATGCGTAGCTGCTACGATATGTACGGCCATGTCAAGCTCACCGTCAACAAGCGCGCCCACGACACCATTGTTGTCGACACCTGCGACTTCTGGACCTGGCGTGGTTACAACGACGAGACCTACAACAGATCGACCCGTGCCGAAATGGTGCTGCCCGACACCACTACCGCTGACGGCTGCCGCATCGTTGCTCACCTTAACCTCACCATCAACTACACGCCCCATGTAACCATCGAGGGCGACTGGATGCTCGAAAAGGACTCCACCGATGAGACCACCCTCACCGCCGTGTGCGACGAGCCCGTGAGATACAAATGGTACAAGAACGGCGTGGCCCAGTCTGAAACCAGCAACACCCTCCACGTAACCGGCATCAATGACAATGTGGACATCCACCTCGAGAGCACCAGCAACAATGGCTGCGTGGCCCACAACTGGATTACCATCACCTACAATGTCGGTATCGACGAGACCGACGCCGTCGCCGTCAACATCTATCCCAACCCTGCCACCCGCTACATCAACATCGAGAGCGCAGAGAGCATGAAGGACATCGTCATCTTCAATGCCATCGGCCAGCAGGTGGTGAACAACACCGTGGATGGCAACCGCACCACCCTCGACCTCGGCAGCCTCGCTTCGGGCACCTACACCCTCCGCATCACCGCTGCCAACGGCGAGCAGGTAACCCGCAAATTCATTGTCAACAAATAATGAATATATATTGTAAAAACAGAAGCGTTCGGCACTGTGGTGCCGGACGCTTTTTGATAGTCTTCTCCGTCCTGCTCCTTGCCGGATGCCGACAGCAGGCACCCACTCACCTTGCGGGCAAGGCGCAGGGCACCTACTACAGCATCCTCTATCGCGACCCGCAGCGGCGCAACCTGCAAACGCAAGTCGATTCGTTGCTGAACGACTTCGACCAAATGGCCTCGCTGTGGGTCGACACGTCGCTCCTGCGTCGCGTCAACGCCAATCTCACCACCGACATCACGCCCCGCTTTGCCGCCCTTCTCGACCACTCGGACAGCATACGCCGCTACACCGGGGGCGCATTCGATGTGCGCATCGGCAGGCTCGTGCAGGCGTGGGGATTCAGTTTCCGCCAGCGCGAGGAGTTGGCCCAATCCACCCTCGACAGCCTCTTGCGGGCGGCACGATGCGAGGTGGCTGTAGAGGGGTTGCAGATAAAAAAACAGTGCCCCGAGACGGAACTCGATTTCAACGCCATCGCCCAGGGGTACTCGTCGGACTTGGTTGCGGCCTTCTTTGACAGCCTGGGGATAGAGAACTACCTCATCGACATTGGCGGCGAGGTGGTGGCGCGCGGCGACAAGGGCCGTGGGCAACCCTGGCGTGTGGGCATCGAGAAGCCCGCCGAGGACCGCTACAGCGAACCCATCGTACAGACGGCCATAGCCTTGAGCGACAAGGCCGTGGTAACCTCGGGCAGCTACCGCAAGTACTACGAAAAAGACGGTGTGCGCTACTCCCACACCATCGACCCTGCCACCGGGCGCCCGGTAACCCACTCGCTGCTCAGTGTATCGGTGGTGGAGCGGGACTGCTGGTTGGCCGATGCCATGGCCACGGCATATATGGTGATGGGCCTCGAGCGCGCCAAACAGTTCATCGCCGACCATCCCGACGGACCCGGTACCGAGGCTGTGATGTTTATCTACGACGATGGGGGAACGCTGGCAACCTATGCCACGCCCGGGTTCGAAAAACTGGAAGAAAACAAATAAATACCACTATATGAAATCAATGACAGGGTATGCCAAGGTGCAATCCACCTATGGCGAACGCAAACTGAACATCGAAATCAAGACCCTCAACAGCAAGCAGCTGGATCTGATAGTGAAGGTGCCGGCCCGCTATCGCGCCAAGGAGTTGGAGATACGGTCGCTGCTAGGCCAGCTGGAGCGTGGCAAGGTGGAATGCATCCTGAGCGAAGAGAGCACCGCCTCGGCGGCGACGTTCAACGAAGAGCTGCTCACCACGCGCTTCGAATCGCTGCGCCGCATTGCGCTGGCCTCTGGTGCCACGGACAAATATCTGCTCAACAGTCTGGTCGCTATGCCCGACATCTGGAACAGTACCGGTGGCGACGACGAAGTGAGCGACGAGGAGTGGCAGCAGACCCTGGCCGACCTCCGCAAGGCCATCGCCATTACCGACGAGTTCCGCAGCCACGAAGGGGCTGTGCTCGAACAGGACTTCCACAAGCATGTGGACCTCATCGAAGCCAAGATGAACGAGATACCCGCCCTGGAAGGCGAGCGCATCGAGGCCGCCAAGGAGCGCATCAAACGCTTCATGGCCGAGGCCGCGGTCAAGGATGTGGACAGCAACCGCTTTGAGCAGGAACTGATCTACTACCTGGAAAAACTCGACATCACCGAGGAAAAGGTGCGCTTGAAGAAGCATATCGACTACTTCCGCCAGACGATGGCCGAAGAGGAGAGCTGCGGCAAGAAGCTGGGTTTCGTGGCGCAGGAGATGGGTCGAGAAATCAACACCACCGGCTCGAAGGCCAACCACGCCGAGATACAAAAGCTTGTGGTCGAGATGAAGGACGAGCTGGAAAAAATCAAGGAACAGCTGGGCAACGTACTCTAGGCAGAAAAAAATATTCACCATGTCAAAAAAAGTGCGTATCTTTGCACTTCAAAACTTTACGCCAATATGAGCCACAAAACAGCCATACGCCTATACGAGATAGCCTCCTATATATTGATTCTGGGAGCTACGGTAGTTTTCTTCATGCTGAAAGACAACCAGATGCGCCTGTCGATGACTATGGTGTTGGTAACCATGGCTGTGGCCATGCGGTGGTTGATGGAGCGCCACCGTGCCAAGTCGGCCGACGAGGAGATTGACCAACTGCAGGCCGACTTGCGCCGCCTCACACAGCTGCTGGCCGAGGAAAAAAAGAAAAACAACAACAATAAATAATAAACATCATTCATTTTATGGCAACAACCGCAGATATCAAGAACGGACTTTGCATCAATTTCAACAACGACATCTACACCATCGTCGAATTCCTCCACGTGAAGCCTGGCAAGGGTGCCGCTTTCGTGCGTACCAAGATGCGCAGCGTGAAGACCGGCCGCGTGCTGGAGAACACCTTCCCCAGTGGTGCCAAGATTGACATCGTGCGCGTGGAGCGTCGTCCCTACACCTACCTCTACAAGGAGGGCGACATGCACGTCTTCATGCACACCGAGACCTATGAGCAGATCTACATCCCCGAGGCCATCATCAATGCCCCGCAGTTCCTCAAGGACGGCCAGTATGTGGAAATCACCGTCGAGGCCGACACCGAGACCCCGATGACTTGCGAACTGCCCCCGTTCATCGAGACGGTGGTTACCTACACCGAGCCCGGTTTCGCCGGCAACACCGCCACCAACGCCATGAAGGACGCCACCGTGGAGCCCGGCGTGCAGGTTCGCGTGCCCCTCTTCATCAAGGAAGGCGAGCGCATCAAGGTCGACACCCGCACCGGCGAATATGCCGAGCGCATCAAGTAAATGGAAATTAAGAACTGAGAATTGAAAAAGCTTGTTTTCATGGCAGCCTGCCTGCTCACGCTGGCAGGCTGCAAACATAATCCCACGCCGGCACCGCAACCCACAGGGGTGGACTACACCCAGGTGGCCACGCCGGAATTCAGCGCCGACTCGGCCTATGCCTATGTCGAGGCGCAGCTGGCCTTTGGCCACCGCACGCCTGGCAGCCGCGGCTGGCAGCAATGTGGCGACTATCTGGTGCAGAAGATGCGCCAGTGGTGCGACACGGTGATAGAACAACCCTTCAACGCCACGCTGTGGGACGGCTCCACGGTGCCGGGGCGCAACATCATCGCCTCGCTCAATCCGCAGGCGGAACGCCGTCTGCTGCTCGGCGCCCATTGGGACAGCCGCCTCTGGGCCGACCACGACCGCGACAAAGGGAAGCAGCGCCAGCCCGTCCCCGGAGCCAACGACGGTGCCTCTGGCATTGCAGTCCTCATGGAGATGGCCCGCGTGATGAGCCAGATGCCGCCGTCGGTGGGCGTGGACTTCATCTTCTTCGATGTCGAAGACCAGGGTGTACCCTCCTGGGCCGATGAGCACGACGAGGATGCCTGGTGCAAGGGTTCACAGCATTGGGCCCGCAACCGCCACGTGCCCTACTACACAGCCGTCTACGGCATACTGCTCGACATGGTGGGCACCCACCAGCCACGCTTCACCAAGGAGGAGGTGAGCCGCACCTTTGCCCCCGGCCTCACCGACAAGATATGGAGCGTAGCCGCCGCCCTCGGCCACGGCAACATCTTCCTTTCGAAGAATACCGACCCCATCCTCGACGACCACTTCTATGTCAACCGCCTGGCCGGTATCCCGATGGTGGACATCGTGCAGAACAACCCCTCGGGCAGTTTCTTCGAGCACTGGCATACGACGCAGGATGACCTGCAATCTGTCAGCGCCGAGACCCTCCGCCTGGTGGGCACGGTGGTTTTGAAGACCCTATACGGCGACTATCCTGCCAAATGAAACCGCTCTGGATTATAGCCCTGTCATTGCTGGTGGCGGCCTGCGTGCCCGACCGCTGCAACACGCCTTTCGGCGAGGGTGGCAGCATTGACATCACCATGCCCGACTTCGCCGCCCTCACGTCGGTGGGCGGCAGCCTCACCATCAACCGGGGCTACAAAGGCATCTTCGTGCGCCGCACCACCTATACCGACTTCGTGGCTTTCGACTGCGCCTGTCCCAACGACCACGAGGTGCGCCTGCTGGCCGACGGCGACTGGGGCGGCTCGGTGCTGGAGTGCCCCACCTGCCATTCGCGGTTCGAGACCGAATACGGCAACCCTCTGGAGGGCAGCGTTACGGGCTGCCCCCTCTACCAGTACAATACCCAGTTCGATGGGTATCGGCTTACCATCTATCCTTGACTATCGCTCCTGCAGCACCTCGCCGTGGGCCTCTATGATTTGGCGGAGGAACCATTCGGGGTAGGGTGGCTGCTGGGGGAACCGCACCACACCGGTAGGCGTGGTTTCTATCTTGCCCTCTTTGACGTGCTTGATGTTTCCGTCGATGTATTTCATCAGTAGCAGCTGGTCCAGCTGGCGCCAGCGGCGCATCATGCGTTCGGCACGGTCGTTGCTGAAGCGGTTGAGCTCGCCCACCAGGCGGCGCTCGTCCACATCCATCTGTGCCCAGCGGCGGGCATGTGCCTGCTCGTCGCGCACGAAGTCGGTCTCCAGCTCCTGCTGCACCTTCACCACATCGGCAATCATCGAGTCGTAGCGCAGGTAGCAGAAGTTGCTCACGCGGTTGAAGAGCCAGAAGGCCGCCGTCTCGCTGTACTGGCTCATGCTGCCGTTGCCCTCGGCGAAGCAGTGGGGTACCTGGGTGATGCCGCAGTAGATGGGTGTGTAGCAGGTGGAGTAGGTGTCGTCGACGCCGAACCACAGCACGCCGCCCAGCTTCGATGGCAGCCACGAGCGGCACTGCGCCACGAACGAGAAGCCCGTCTGTTGGGTCGAGATGGCGCGCTCGTGCACATAGGTCTTGCCGTCCAGCGTGAACTCCATCGGCCGCCAGCGGTAGGGGCAGTGGAAGGGGCCTGCGCCGGGGTCGCCGGTCATATCCATGGGGGTGCCCTCGTAGTGGTCGCGCATCAGGGCCATGCAGTCCTGCACGTCCAGCTTGCGGTTGGGCACGACCCACAGGGGCAGCCGCTCGGCATCCTTGTCGCCCATGGCGAAAGCCTCATATTTTTTCATCCCGTCGGCACAGCGGTTGAACATGGCATAGACGCGGGCCTCGCAGGCGCGGAGACCGCTGAAGGTGAGTGGGTTGTAGGTGTCGGCAAAGCTAAAGTCGGCATCCTTGCCGCTGTACCAGCCCTGGCGGCGGGCGAAGTCGGCCGCATCGTGGCTGTACACGCACTCCACCTCCTTGTCGTACAGCCGTTTGAGGTTCTTGCTGCTGATGCTGTTCCTGACCTTTTTCCCCTCCCACGGGAAGGTGGTGATGCGCGCCTGGTTGGCGTGGCCGCTGACGTAGCCGTCGGGCACGCGGCGTGCCACCCACACGGCTCCCCGCTCATCGCCCTTGCTCACTATCTCGTATATCCACACCTCGTCGGGGTCAGCCAGCGAGAAGGTCTCGCCGCCGTCGGCATAGCCGTAGGTGGCGGTGAGGTCGTGCATCACCTGTATGGCCTCGCGGCAGTTGCGAGCGCGCTGCAGGGCCAGGAGGATGAGGTTGCCGTAGTCGATGCCCTCCTTGTTGCCTGCTTCGAGCTCCTTGCGGCCGCCCCAGGTGGTCTCGCCGATGGCCAGCTGGTGCTCGTTGATGAAGCCTGTAACCTGGTAGGTGTGCGCCGGCTGGGGCAGCTCGATTTGGAACTTGAGCGAGCCGTAGTTGTACAGCCGGACGGTCTCGCCCGCGGCGTGGTCGGCGGCGGGGAGGTAGCGCAGCTGGCCGTAGCGCGTGTGGCTGTCGGCGGCGTAGGTGATGAAGGTGCTCCCGTCGGCCGAGGCGCCCTTGGAGACAATCAGGTTGGTACAGGCCATGGCACAGGTGGCCACGACCCAGAATGCGATTGCGAATATGCTCTTTTTTGTCATGGTGGGGGTGGTTTGAATCACGGTGCAAAGGTACGACTATTTTCCCAATCGCAGTCCGTTTTGTATAAATTTAACAAAAATCCCCTGCCGGATGGCAGGGAGACGGTAGGGGAATGGTAGGGGAACGGTAGGGGAATACAAAGGCACTGGAAGGATATGGAAGCTTATGGTACATTGTTCACGTTGCAGTGTACGGGGTATGAATTTAAAGTGTTCGTTTCCAGTGTGGTGAATGATTCTCGTGGAGATTCTGTCGCCCCGCTGGGGCTCCATGTTTGTGTTTGGCATCCCTGCCGTGGGTTTGCACCCACGGCTAAATTCCATCGTCCCCGCTGGGGACTTTTGGTGTGAAGCTTCGTAGGGGCGAATCATTATTCGCCCGATATACAGAGGGGGGCGAATGATGATTCGCCCCTACATGTTTTATCCCATGTGCAGGGCGTGCCCCATGCGGTCCTGCTTGGTTTTGAGGTAGCGCTCGTTGTACTTGTTGGGCACCTCGACGATGGGCACTATGTCGGTTACCTCGAGGCCGTAGCCTTCGAGGCCGGTGCGCTTGACGGGGTTGTTGGTGATGAGGCGCATCTTGGTTACCTTCTCCTGGCGCAGTATCTGGGCGCCGATGCCGTAGTCGCGCTCGTCGGCCTTGAAGCCGAGCTGGAGGTTGGCTTCGACGGTGTCGAGCCCCTGTTCTTGCAGGTGGTATGCCTTGAGCTTGTTGACCAGGCCGATGCCGCGGCCCTCCTGGCTCATGTAGGCGATGAGGCCCTTGCCCTCCTTCTCGATCATCTGCATGGCGTGGTGCAGCTGGTCGCCGCAGTCGCACTTGCAGGAGCCGAAGATGTCGCCCGTGGCGCAGCTGCTGTGGACGCGCACCAGCACGGGCTCGCCTTCCTCCCACTCGCCTTTGCGGAGCACCATGTGGGTGTTGCCGTTGTCGAGCTGGGTGTAGGCGATGAGCTGGAAGTTGCCCCACTGGGTGGGTAGGAACACCTCCTGCTCGCGGCGCACGAGGGTCTCGTGTGCCACGCGGTAGGCGATGAGGTCTTTGATGGTAACGATTTTCAGCCCATGCTGGCGTGCCACCTCCTGCAGCTGCGGCATGCGTGCCATGGTGCCGTCCTCGTTGATGATTTCGATGAGTGCGGCGGCGGGCTGCAGGCCGGCCAGGCGGGCCAGGTCGACCGATGCCTCGGTGTGGCCGGCGCGCACGAGCACGCCGCCGTTGCGGGCGCGCAGGGGGTTGATGTGGCCGGGGCGGCCCAGCTGCTCGGGGCGCGTCTTGGGGTCGGCCAGGGCGCGGATGGTGCTGGCGCGGTCGTGCATGCTCACGCCCGTGGTGCAGCCGTCCTCGAGGTTGTCCACCGTCACGGTGAACGGCGTGCCCAGCATCGAGGTGTTGTCGTGCACCTGCATGTCGAGGTTCAGCTCGTGGCAGCGCTCCTCGGTGATGGGGGCGCAGAGCACGCCGCGGCCGTAGCGCAGCATGAAGTTGACGTGCTCGGGGGTGATTTTCTCGGCGGCGATGATGAAGTCGCCTTCGTTCTCGCGGTCCTCGTCGTCGACCACGATCACAAACTTGCCATCCCTGATGTCCTCGATGGCTTCCTCTATCGTATTGAGTTTGAATTCCATATATATTGTCTGTGTCTATTTTCCGTTTGCAAAGATACGAAAAATATCCCACTGGCCGTTATTTCTTCATCTCCTGGAGCGCCTTCAGCACGGCGGGCTCGATTTCCTCGCCGCGGATGCCGCGCGCGAGGATGGTGCCGTCGGGTGCGATGAGGAGGATTTCGGGGATGCCGTTGATGCCATAGTACTTCGTGAAGCGCTCCTCGTTGCGCGTGTCGGGGGTGGTGTCGAGCAGTTGCGGATAGGTGATGCCCAGCTGGGCCGCCGCTCTGGCGTGCGCCTCGGGCTTGTCCCACACGTCGATGCCGACCACCACCAGCCCCTGCGGGCGGTACTTGCGGTCGATGGCGAGCAATGTCTTCTCAATCTCCTCGCAGCAGGGGCCGCACCACGAGGCCCAGAAGTCGATGAGCGCCAACTTGCCGTCGATGAGGCTTTTGAGGCTCCCGTCGCGCTCTTTCCACTGGCCGTTTTCGAACGTTTTCACCACGCCGCCGAGGTCGATGTAGGGTTTGCCGGCCGAGGTTTTATCCCGCAATTGGGCTTCTGAAAGAGCGTCTTCAAGCAATTTCTGAATCGCGGGGGGCGCTTCGCGGTACACACTGTCGACAAATGCCAGCCCTTCCATCCTTCCCTCCAGCATCAAGAGGTTCTTCATCGCATATTCGCCCACAGCACTGGCCTTGTTCTCATTGTATACCTGCCAGTAGAATATCCTCGACTCGTCGAAAAACTTACCATCAATTTCATCCGCATGCTTCTCCAGTCTGTCATATTCATCAAGAGTAATGCCTTTGGGGAGTCTCATGTCTACAAAAATGCCGCTATCTGTAACGGTTGTAGTGCTGTAAAGGCTGTCTATTTGGCGTTTTCTTGCTAGCAGCGTATCATCTGGATTGTTGATGGTCCTGGCCAAGATATCACCCTCCCCGCGGTTGACGCGGTGCATCGCCTCGTTCGCCGGTGTGCCTGCCACACTGTCGGTCTCGTCGTGGTGCGTAATGACGAGCGTTATATCACCAGGCTCCAAAACAAAGGAAATACGCAAGCTGTTATCATCGACACGCTGTGTTTGTATCTCAGCCACATACGGAGTGTCCACCGTGCCCTGGAACACAAAACGGCGCCCCTCCACCACGGCACTGTCCACCACCTCCCCACCATAATTGAAGTACGGCGTCAGGTAGACCTTCTTTCCGTCGAAAGCATCGTCATCGATCGTGCCGCTGATCGTGTACTTATTTCCGCCGCCGCAGGCAGCCAGCAGCACCGTGGCCGCCATGGCGAGCAATGTCTTGTTCATTTTCATAATCTGTCTTTTTAAAATCACTCCCCACCTAACGCCTTTTCGACGCAATTATTGTGCGCCTCTCCGCGCACTGCACCCGAAAAAATATTTCTTCCTGTCAGACAGACATTTACAAGCCATTTTTTTGCCAAAAAATGCGGTTATTCCGCCAGCATTGCGCTAGTATTCGCCTAGTATTCATCCAGTTGTATCCTACCCACCCTAGAATTACCCTAGAATTACGCTATCTTTTCCCCAATCACCCTAACGGGCTGATTATATTATATCTGTGATATAATATGCACCTTCCTGTCCGCGACCTCATCGTGCCGTCCAAATTTTTTTTTTGCCACCTCGGAAACATTTCGTATCTTTGCACCGCAAAAAACATACCGACCGATGGATAAAAAAAGGATAAGCTTCGAGGTCGACAGCACTGGCTCCTACACAGTGCAGGAGCTCACCGCACACGCACAACGATTTGTGGCCGAGCTGATTGAACCTGAATGGGGCGTCCTCCGATCGAAATGAACAGTGTATTTCGTAAAATTCAGTGCGCAGACGTGAAATCATAAATGAGAAAACAATAATAAAACAATACCCATGAAGAAATCCACCCGATTTGTAGCCGCTGCCCTGCTGGGCGCTGCGATGCTGCTGGGCCAGACGGCCGAGGCATGCACCAATTTCCTCTTCACCCGTGGCGCCACCAAGGACGGCAGCACCATGATCACCTATGCCGCCGACAGCCACACGCTCTACGGCGAGCTCTACTACCGCAAGGCCGCCGCCTATCCCGCCGGCACGATGATCCAGGTCATCGACTGGGACAGCGGCAAGCCCCTGATGAAAATCCCGCAGGCGGCGCAGACCTACAGCGTGGTGGGCAACATGAACGAGTACCAGCTGGCCATTAGCGAGACCACCTACGGCGGCCGCGAGGAGCTGCACGGCGAGATTGAGGGCGGCATCGACTATGGCTCGCTCATCTACCTCACCCTCCAGCGCGCCCGCAACGCCCGCGAGGCCATCCAGGTGCTCGCTGGCTTCATGAAGGACTACCCCTACCACAGCTCCGGCGAGAGCTTCTCCATCGCCGACCCCAACGAGGTGTGGATCCTCGAACTCATCGGCAAGCGCCCCGGCACCGTCAAGCCCGAGTTGGCCAAGAAGCTGAAATACAAATACACCGACGGCGCCGTGTGGGTGGCCCGCCGCGTGCCCGACGGCTACGTCAGCGGCCACGCCAACCAGGCTCGCATCACCCAGTTCCCCCAGGAGACCGGCAAATTCCAGAAGGCCAAGGGCAAAGGACTGCACAAGGTCATCTCCAGCGCCCACCTCGACTACCTCTTCGAGCCCGAAGTGGAGTGCGTCTACAGCAGCGAGGTCATCACCTACGCCCGCGCCTGTGGCTGGTACAACGGCAAGGACGCCGACTTCTCCTTCTGCGACACCTACGCCCCGCTGACCTTCAGCGCCATGCGCGGCTGCGACGCCCGCGTCTACGCCATGTTCAACCGCGTGGCCTCTGGCATGCAGAAATATGAAAAGTATGCCATGGGTGACGCCACCGCCGAGCGCCTGCCCCTCTGGATCAAGCCCGACCACAAGGTGGATGTCATCGAGGTGATGAACCTCATGCGCGACCACTATGAGGGCACCGCCATGGACATGACCAAGGACCTCGGCGCCGGCCCCTTCCAGTGCCCCTACCGCTGGCGTCCCATGGGCTTCGAGGTCGACGGCAAGAGCTACATCCACGAGCGCGCCACCTCCACCCAGCAGACGGGCTTCTCGTTCGTGGCCCAGTGCCGCGGCTGGCTGCCCGCCAAGGTGGGAGGCATACTCTGGTTCGGCGTCGACGACACCTACTCCACCGTCTACTGCCCCATGTACTGCGGCATCACCGACATACCCCTCTGCTTCCGCGAGGGCAACGGCGACATGATGACCTACAGCGAGACCGCTGCCTTCTGGCTCTTCAACCGCGTTACCAACTTCGCCTACAGCCGCTACAGCGACATGATTGTCGACCTGCAGAAGGTGCAGTCCAGACTCGAGAAGACCTTCGTCAGCGATGTCGAGAAATTCGACAACCGCGCCAAGGAAAGCACCGGCGAAGCCCTCGAGCGTCAGCTCAACGACTTCTGCAACCGCCAGGCCGCCCGCATGATGAAGGAGTGGAACGACCTGGACAAGTATCTGCTGGTCAAATACCTCGACGGCAACGTCAAGAAGGAGAAGGATGGCCGCTTCGAGCGCACCGAGACCGGCCAGAGCGCCATGCCCAACATGCCCAAGTACCGCGAGGAGTGGTACCGCATGATTGTCCGCGACCACGGCGATGTGATCCGCGAGAAATAGCCACAGCCGCAACAACAACTGCCGCTGGCAAATCAACTTGCCAGCGGCAGTTTTCTTTTTTGCCCCTTTTGGATGTATTTTACATGATTTATTTTGACATTTTTTTTTTTTTTTCATAATTTTGCACTGGTTTTCGTTTGAACATTTTTTCGTTAAACAAGTATGAAACAACAATTTACGAAGAAAAATGAAGACCCGGTATACATAGAAAAATGAAAAAAAGCATAATCCTCTCCGCGCTGATAGCCCTGGCCATTGGCCATGCATGCCAGGCCCAAACGTTCACCCCCTACGCCGCCGGCACGGCCGACATCTACGCCTCGGCCAAGGCCAATTACCCGAACGGGTTGTATAACAGCGGAAGCACCGTGCTCCTCAACGACCTCGAGGACCACAACTGGACCCTCTACAGCGACCCGGAGAGCCCCATCACCAGCCTCTACCCCCGCAATGTGCAGATTATATACAACGGATACGGCAAGATATTCAACGGCAACGGCACCGTGGGCGACATGTCCGTCGAACAGCCGGCCGCGCTGACCGACAAGTTTGTCGACATGACCCCCGGCCAGAACGGCCAGACCGTCGGCGTGGGTGCCGCCACCGCCGCCGAGCGCGCAGCCAACCGCTTCGTCTACCTCAAGACCCTGGAGCGCAGCTGGCCCTTCCCGTCGGAGACGCGCTTCGCCGAGCGCGCCATCGCCAACCCTTTCTACGTGCGCCCCACCTATGGCGCCGTCGGCTCGGCCGTCGCGCTGCAGGCCGAACCCCACTCCGGCGGCAGCATCTACACCGAAGAGAGCGGCGGCACGCCCCTGGCCGTGGGCGACCTGGTCAAGGCCGACCAGCTGCTCTGGTACCAGCCCACCAACAACAGCCAGACCAACGCCAACAACGAGCTCTCGATGGCCGTCGAGTTCGAGGCCGTGTGGACACGCGCCTACATCCTCTACAACGGCCTGGCCGCCTTCAACAGCACCAGCAGCCTGCCAGGCAGGTCAACCGAGCTCAATTTTGTTCTCTACCACTACGAGAACACCACAGGCTACACCATGTCTCCCGGCAGTGCGCCTGCCACCTTCACTGCCGTCTTCCCCAACGGCACCAACGACGGAATCGCACCCTTCGGCGGCACCCTGCCGAACACGATGCCCAATCTGCATACAAGCGGGAATTACACCCTCTCCCATCCGCTGAAGCTGGAATACGTCAAGATGCATTGCTACAATCGTACATTTGCTGCCGGCGGCAACAGCGTAACCTTCGGGCGCGGCGTCCAGTTTGCCTCTAGCGATCCGGGCTACTGGTTCGCCGGGTTGAGAAAGGCGGCCTGCAACGACGACCTCACTGGCGACCAGGCTCCCGTCCTCCGCTTCGAGAGCGGCCACCTCGCCACGACTGAAATCGTGGGTGGCGGCTACAACAGCGACGCCAACAATTCGCTGATCGAGACCACCTGCATCTTCGGCAGCGACTACGACCGCGCCATCGGCGACAATACGCAACTGACCCTCACACATGGAATACAGGGGGGCAGCTATGAGGTATACCACTATCCCAACACGGCCGCCAACCGCAACCGCAAGGTGCTCAATATAATTTTCAAGAGCGGCACTCACAGCGTCAGGCGCTCGCAGAATAAAGCCCTTGCCTACTACAGCACCACCCGTTCGATCTACGTCGGCACTCAGGCCACCGGAACGCTCAACCAGCACTACCTCGGCCACCGTACGCTGATCGTGGAGGGCGGCGAGCTGGCCGACATCCTCGGCGGCCGCACGGGCTACGATGCCGATCGCCGCCCCGACGACGGCTACCCCGACACCTATATCCGCTTCAAAGGCGGGGTCAGCGACGGCTTCATCGGCGGTGCGGCGCAGCACATCCGCGGTGGCGGCGACCCCCTCATCATCTGCACCGGCGGCACCCTCAAGGGCTACATCGCCGCCGGCGCCAACGCCACCTACATCCGCAATCAATACGCCGTGAATGACCTCGACCCAGGCTCCATCTGCTCCGGCGACCTGCTGGGCAACACCCATGTCTATGTCGGCGGCTACTTCCATGTCTCCATGGAGGGCGACACCATCCTCGGCGCCCAGAAGGGCTGCATCTTCGCCAGCGGCTGCGGCTTCAACTACAGTGACCAGCGCACCAACGCCATTCGCTCGCGCGGCGTGGTGAACAACTCCACCGTCGTGGTGGCCGACCACGCTGTCATCGACCGCCATGTCTTCGGCGGCGGCAACTTTGGCAACGTCAAGGAGGGCGGCACCGCCACCATCTACATCACCGGCGGCACCATCCACGGCAAGGTCTTCGGCGGCGGCAACAAGAACAAGCTCCCCCACGGCCATGTCGACATCACGATGAAGGACGGCACCGTGCTGGGCGGCATCTACGGCGGCTCCAATATCAAGGGGCTCGTTACCGGCGATATCAGCGTCAAGGTGCTGGGCGGCACCGTGGGCCTCTCGGGCTGCCACGACTCCCTGGGCAATGTCTTCGGCGCCGGCTACGGCGAGAACACCGAGGTTACTGGCAGTGTCGATGTGGTCGTCGGTAAGGACACCAGCCACAGATGGCATATCGACAACCCGCTTGTCCACAGCAGCGTATACGGCGGCAGCTGCCTCGGCGCCTACAGCAACGCCGGCCACCCCATAAGCGTGAGAACCTGGAACGGGCGCATCAAAGGCAGCGTCTTCGGCGCCGGCTATGGCTCCGCGTCAACCACCAATGGCAACACCCAAGTCAATATCATGGGCACCACCCACGTCGAGGGCAACGTCTACGGCGGCGGCAACTTGGGCAAGACATCCGGCAACACTCGTGTTGTCATCGGCAACGACGCGAGATACTTCACGCTGACCGTGGCGTCCAACAACGACGCCATGGGAACCACGTCGGGCGGCGGCGCCTATCTGGCAGACGCCTTGGCCAGCCTGCGCGCAATCCCCTCCGTCGGCCACCGGTTCAAACAGTGGAACGACGGCAGCACCGAGAATCCCCGCACTGTTACCGTGCATGCCGATGCCAGCTACACCGCCGAGTTCGAAGTGCCCCGGATCCATACCATCACCGTGGCGGTGGCTGACGGCCAGGCCGCGATGGGAACCGTGGAGGGCGGCGGCGACTACCC
This sequence comes from uncultured Bacteroidales bacterium, assembly GCA_900315935.1. Taxonomy (GTDB): domain Bacteria; phylum Bacteroidota; class Bacteroidia; order Bacteroidales; family P3; genus Colimorpha. Next base: position 1,565 of record ONBB01000003.1, on the reverse strand, counting down.
GGCGGACCGCGTTGTCCGCATCAACGCAACCCACACCCTCGGATACCTGTTCAAACAATGGAACGACGGCAACACCGACAATCCACGCTACATCACCGTGGCTGGCGATGCCAGCTACAGCGCCGAGTTCGAGCTCCTCCCTGCCGGATGGGTCGACATGGGCCTGCCCAGCGGGCTGCTATGGGCCGAGTGCAACCTGGGCGCCGCAAGCCCCGAACAATTCGGCGACTACTATGCCTGGGGCGAGACCACCACAAAGAGCTCGTACAACAAGTACAACTACGTCCACTGCATTGATTCGCTCCTCCATCTTACCAAGTACTGCAGCCGTTCCGATAGAGGCTACAACGGCTATTTCGACACCCTCATCACGCTGGAGCCCGTCGACGATGTCGCCACGGCAGTCCTCGGAGGCAAGGCACGCATGCCGCTTGGCTCTGAATGGAAAGAGCTTATCGACAATACCACCCTGACGAGCGAGACCCTGAACGGCGTGGCAGGGTGCAGGCTCACGAGCAAAACCAACGGCAGCTCCATCTTCATCCCCTTCGCCGGCCAAATCTCTACCAATGGACTGGTATATACCGGCACCTATGCTCTCTTCTGGACTTCTTCGCTTGGCACAGAAGACCCCCGCACTGCGAGGAGTGTTTGGTTTGAAGACTTATCCGCCTATGCCAACTCCTATGCCACCCGCAGTGTTGGTTATCCCATACGTGCTGTGCGCAAGAACTAGGGCTCCTTGCCGTCAACGAGTGAACATTCTTATTTTTCTCCACTTCCCGGACCCTGGCTATCTTTGGCCAGGGTCCAACTTTTAGTCCCCCCTCCTCGGGTGGAATAGAGATGGTATTCCAAAAACTCCCCCTCTAAGCTAGAGGGGGTGGCCGCCGCCAGGCGGTCGGGGGCGTGTGTCAGGAACCCCTCTCAATACCCCAACGCCACCACAACACACTCCTCCGCCCTTCGGGCACCTCCCCTAACTTAAGGGAGGAATAAGGATAGCATCCTCCAGCTCCTCCTCTAAGTTAGAGGGGGTGGCCGCCGCAGGCGGTCGGGGGCGTGTGTCAGAAACCCCTCTCAATACACCAACGCCACCACAACACACTCCTCCGCCCTTCGGGCACCTCCCCTAACTTAGGGGAGGAATAAGGATAGCATTCTTCGACTCCCCCTCTAGCTTAGAGGGGGTGGCCGCCGGCGGCGGCCGGGGGCGTGTGTCAGGAACCCCTCTCAACACTCCAACGCCACCACAACACACTCCTCCGCCCTTCGGGCACCTCCCCTAACTTAGGGGAGGAATAATGATAGCATCCTCCAGCACCCCCTCTAAGTTAGAGGGGGTGGCCGCCGCCGGCGGTCGGGGGCGTGTGTCCACCGAATTCCACGTAGGGGCGAATCATTATTCGCCCCTACAGAGTATACGAATCCCCCCCATCGGGACTGTAGGGGCGAATCATCATTCGCCCCCCCAACCCGCGTTTGGTCGGGCAAATCGCAGCCCCGTAGGGGCGACAGATTTTAGCCGTGGGCACAAGCCCACGGGAAGAGTGGTATGGCATGAA